>CANLEQ010000004.1 GCA_947489705.1 uncultured Paracoccaceae bacterium | reverse complement strand
GCCCGTGAAGAGCCCGCAGAGCAATGGTGTATCCGAGGCCTTCGTGAACACCTTCAAGCGCGATTACGTAAACGTCACGCCGCTGCCAGACGCCGCCACCGTCCTCGGATTGATCGCCGGGTGGTTCGAGGATTACAATGACAACCACCCGCATTCGGGGCTGAAGATGCGCTCACCACGCGAGTTCATCGCAGCTCAAATCGCAACCGCCTGAGTGTCCGGTGAAACAGGGGCAAGACCAGTCTCATGGGGAACTTCCCTTCTTCAGGTTGTGCCAGAAGCGAAGTCGGTTCGTCCGATCGCAGAATAATACTGGTCGTCCGGAGGAACCGACGCGTGCACGGGTTTGCGCGGCGGGCCTCTGAGGCGAGCGGACAGCCCTCCTTTGCGTCGAAGCCTGCGAGGTGCTATTGACCGTGGGCTCTGGCCTGCAAGACGTCGACCGGGCCTACATCTGTAGGCCTTGCTGTCCGAAACGACGGCGATCGCGGCTTCTAAGCTGCCAACACAGCACTGCCCACCAGTCGGAAGAGCAATGAAACAAGGGAAGATTGAACTTCACAGCGCCGCCCGCCTGTCGGTCGCACCCATGATGGATTGGACCGACCGGCATTGCCGGGCGTTTCACCGGGTGCTGTCCTGTCGGGCACTGCTCTATACCGAGATGGTGACGGCCCCGGCTTTGGTGCGGGGCGGCGCGATGCACCTGCTGGACTTCGATCCCCGCGAGCATCCCGTCGCGTTGCAACTCGGCGGATCGGAGCCTGGCGAGCTCGCGCAGGCAGCCCGGCTGGGGGCGGAGCGTGGCTATGCCGAGATCAACCTCAATGTCGGCTGTCCGTCGGATCGGGTGCGCTCGGGGTGCTTCGGTGCGGTCTTGATGGAACGTCCGGAGCTCGTCGCCGAGTGTTGCGCGGCCATGATCGCCGCCCAGCCGCGAGAGGTCACCGTCAAATGCCGCCTCGGCGTCGACGATCAGGTTCCCGAAGAGGTTCTGCCGGATTTCATCCGAAAGGTTCGCGACGCCGGTGTGACGCGGGTGGCAATACATGCGCGCAAGGCCTGGCTGGACGGTCTGAGCCCGAAGGAAAACCGCGATATACCGCCGCTGGATCACGGCCTGGTTCACGCGATGAAGGTGGAATTTCCCGATATGCACGTCTCGATCAATGGCGGCATCACCGATCTGGCGCAGGTCGAAACCCATCTGACGCGCGGGCTGGACGGGGTGATGGTGGGGCGCGCGGCCTATCACGATCCCGCCGCGATCCTGCTGGAGGCCGACAGGCGCATCTTCGGCGAGGCGGGGACTTCCCTGACCCGCGAGGAAGCGGTGCACGCGATGCTGCCCCATATCGAGGCGCATCTTGCGGCCGGTGGAAAGCTCGCCCAGGTGACGCGCCACATGCTGGGGCTCTTCACGGGCCGACCGGGCGCGCGACGCTGGCGGCGGATCCTTTCGGAGGGCGCGCACCGGCCCGGCGCGGGACCGGCCCTCGTGCTCGAGGCGCTCGACGCCACGACCCAAGCGGCGGCCTAGGACCGCGCGCGCCGCGATCAGCCTTCCAGCGCGGCCACGCCGGGCAGGGTCTTGCCTTCCATCCATTCCAGGAACGCGCCGCCGGCGGACGAGATGTAGCTGAACCCGTCAGCCGCACCGGCCTTGTTGAGCGCCGACACCGTGTCGCCGCCCCCTGCGACCGAGACGAGCTCGCCCGCGCGCGTCCGGTCGGCGGCCATGCGTGCGGCCCGGGTGGTGGCGGCATCGAAGGGCGAGATCTCGAACGCGCCAAGCGGTCCGTTCCAGATCAGCGTCCGGCACGACGCCATCGCCTTGCCGATCCGCTCGACGCTGTCGGGGCCGGTGTCGAGAATCATCGCGTCGGCGGGACACGCGCTCGCGGCGACCACCTCGCTGGGGGTGCCCGCCTTGAATTCCCGGGCGATGACGACGTCGTGGGGCAGGATGATCTCGCACCCCGCCTCGTCGGCTTTTTCGAGGATGTCACGTACGGTGCCGGTCATGTCGTGTTCGGCCAGGCTCTTGCCGACATCGAAACCCTGGGCGGCGAGGAAGGTGTTCGCCATGCCGCCGCCGATCACCAGATGATTGACCTTGCGCACGAGATTGCCGAGCAGGTCGAGCTTGGTCGAGACCTTGGCACCGCCCACCACCGCAATCACCGGACGTTCCGGATGGCCTAGGGCCTTTTCCAGGGCCCCGAGCTCCTCGGCCATCAGCTGTCCGGCGCAGGCGGGCAGGAGGCGGGCGAGCGCCTCCGTGCTGGCATGGGCGCGATGGGCGGCCGAAAAGGCGTCGTTCACGTAGACGTCGCCGAGCGTCGCGAGACGTTGCGCGAACCCTTCGTCGTTGGCTTCTTCTCCGGGATTGAAGCGAAGGTTCTCGAGAAGCGCGACATCGTCGGAAGCGAGTTCGCCGACACGGCGGCCGTAATCGCCGTCGATGAAGACGACGTCGCGGCCCAACTTTTCGGACAGGGCGGGCACGACCTGCGAAAGCGACATCTCGGGGACGACGCGCCCTTTGGGACGGTCGAAATGCGCCAGCAGGATCGGCGTGCCGCCGGCGGCGAGAATATCCTCGATCGTGGGAACGATCCGGTCGATCCGTGTGGTGTCCGTGACGCGCCCCTCATCGACGGGCACGTTGATGTCCACCCGAACGAGCACACGCTTGCCCGCCAGATCCATGTCGTCGAGTGCCTTCCAGGACATGCCGCCCTCCTTCAATGGGTTCGCGTCTTCATCGCGTGAAGCGTGCCCGCACGCAACCGCTGCCACGCAGCTTTCGCCTTTCAAACGCCGCCTGCACCCCCTAGGATCCGCGGCGACAAATCCGCAGGAGAGACACCTCATGGCCGAGATCAAAGATCCCGAAAACACGATCATCATCGAACTCAAGGATGGTCCCGTCACGATCGAGCTGCTGCCCGATGTCGCCCCCCAGCACAGCCAGCGAATGAAGGATCTCGCGCGGGCAGGGGCCTACGACAACGTGGTCTTCCACCGCGTCATCGAAGGGTTCATGGCGCAGACTGGAGATGTGTCTAACGGCAATGCCGAGCGGGATTTCAACATCCGCCTCGCCGGTACCGGCGGGTCCGAGCATCCCGATCTTCCCGCCGAGTTCAGCAAGTTGCCGCATGATCGCGGCACGATCGGCGCGGCGCGCTCGTCGAGCCCGAATTCGGCCAATTCGCAGTTCTTCATAAATTTCGGCGACAACCATTTCCTCAACGGACAATACACGGTCTATGGCCGCGTTATCGAAGGGATGGAGCATGTCGACAAGATCGCACGCGGCGAGCCCCCGGCCAATCCCGACCGGATGAAAAGCGTGAAGGTGGCCGCCGATGTTTAGGCTTGCCTTCGCGATTGGCCTTGCCGCCTCGCCCGCGCTCGCGACGGGGCTCGAGATCGAGCTTGGCGGGGGCGTCGACGGGACCGTGACCGTCGATCTTTTCGAAGACGTGGCGCCCGACCATGTCGACCGGATCAGCGAGCTCGCGCGGCGCGGCGCCTATGACGGCGTGGTGTTCCACCGCGTGATCGAGGGCTTCATGGCGCAAACGGGCGATGTCCAGTTCGGGCGCGCCGATGGCGACCTCGAACGTGCGGGCTATGGCGGGTCGGATCTGCCCGACCTCGAAGCGGAATTCTCGGACCTGCCGTTCGAGCGCGGCGTGGTCGGAATGGCGCGGTCGGGAAATTCCGTCGACAGCGCGAATTCGCAGTTCTTCATCATGTTCCAGCCCGCGCCGCATCTCGACGGCGACTACACGGTGGTGGGCGAAGTGACCGGGGGCATGGACCTGATCGACCGGATCGCGCCCACCGGAGAGGGCGATGTCGTGGTCATGGAAAGCGTGACCGTCACCGAGTGAGCAGGGACGGCCCCGTCGTGGGGCCGCCCTCGCGACCTCAGGTTCCGCAGAATGTGGCGGTGACGACCTGAGAGGCTTCGGGCGGGGCCACGAAGTCGGGATGCGCATCGTGCGGCGCCTTCAACGCCGCGTGCATTGCGTGGAACGGCGCGAAATCGCTTTCGAGCGCGGCCGCGATCACCGCTTCGATCCGGTGGTTGCGCGGAATGATGGCGGGGTTCGACCGCCGCATGAGCGCGCGTTGCGTGTCGTCATCCGCCTTTTCGCGCTCGCGACGCGCATTCCAGACCTCTTCCCATTGATCGAATGCCTCGGGCGCGGTGAATTGCGCGCGAGCGGTGCCGTCGAAAAGACCCCGGAAAGTCAGGGTGAAATCCGCCCCGTCTCCGGCCATCCGGTCGAGCAGCGACCCTATCAGGTCGGCATCCCCGTCCTCGGCCTCGGTCAGGCCCAGCTTGCCACGGAAGACGGCGAGCCAGCGGTCGCCGAACCGCGCCGGAAAGGTATGGATCATCGCGGTTGCCCGTTCGATCGCGGTGCGTTCCTCGCCCAGGATCGGCAGAAGCGAGGAGGCCAGCTGAGCGAGGTTCCAGGCCGCGATGTCGGGCTGCCGCGCATAGGCATAGCGCCCGAACTGGTCGATCGAGGAGAACACCCGGTCGGGATGATACGCATCCATGAAGGCACAGGGGCCGTAATCTATGGTCTCTCCGGCCACGCTCATATTGTCGGTGTTCATCACGCCGTGGATGAAGCCCACGCCCATCCAGCGTGCGACGAGGTCCGCCTGCGCGTCGATCACCGCATCGAGCAGGTCCCAGGCATCGCGGGCATCGGGATAATGGCGCGCGATGACATGGTCGCTCAGAACCTGGACCGCCTCGGCATCGCCGCGCGCGGCGAAATACTGGAACGTCCCCACACGGATGTGAGACCGCGCGACGCGCGAGAGCACCGCGCCGGGCAGCGGGCGCTCGCGACGTACGACATCGCCCGTCGAGACAGCCGCGAGAGCGCGCGTGGTCGGAATGCCCAGCGCATGCATCGCCTCGCTCACGAGATACTCGCGCAGGACCGGTCCCAGCCAGGCACGTCCGTCGCCCCGCCGGCTGTAAGGGGTCGGCCCGGATCCCTTGAGCTGCAGGTCGTAGCGCGCATCGCCGGCGGCGATCTCGCCCAGGAGCACCGCGCGACCATCGCCGAGCTGCGGAACCCAGCCGCCGAACTGATGCCCGGCATAGACCTGGGCGAGCGGCCGTGCGCCGTCGGGCACCGTATTCCCGGCAAGCGCCGCGACGCCGTCGGGGCTCGCCAGCGCGCCCGGGTCGAGGCCAAGATCGCGCGCGAGATCCTCGTTCAGGGCGATCAGCGAGGGGCGCGACACCGGCGTCGGCACCTGCGGCGTGAAGAAACGTTGCGGCAGTCGTGCATAGGAATTGTCGAGGGGCAGGGACAGGGTCATGACGGGCCTCCTTTAGCCTCATCTAGGCACTCGGGACGGGTTCGAAAACCCGTCCGCAAGGCGCGGCGCGATTGCGGCCTCCGGCTCGGCCGATCCCTGGTGCGGCAACGATCAGAGGTCGAGGCGCATAACGGTGCCGGCATCCTCGCGAAAGAGGAGCCGTCGGAAGAGCCCCTCCGGCGCGCCGTCCGGCACCACCGCCTCGATCCCGAGCAGCCCGTGATCGCGCAGGAGCCGCGCAATCGCGTGGATCGCCTCGGCGGCCATGCCGCGCCCGCGCACCGGAGGTCGCATGTAGAGCTCGTCGATCCGTGCCACCATGCCGCCGCCGCGGACGGAATATCCGAACCGCAGCAGGATATATCCCACCGGGCTCGACGGCGGACCGATCAGGTAGGCGGCACCCGGCACGTCGCCCGTCAGAAGCGGTGCCGTCACGGCGATCCGCGCATCCTCTGCCATCCTGATCTGACGTTCGGAATGACAGGCGGCCATCAGGCGGTCGAGCCGCTCGGCATCCCCCTTTTCCGCAAGGCGCAGCTTGGCGCTCATGCCGCGTACCGTCCCAGCCGCTCGGTCAGGAGATCGAAGAATCCTTCGGCGTCGAGATCGCCGATGAAGAGCGCATTGCGGGACCGGTCGGTCACGCCCCACCAATCGGCCACGGTCATCCCACGGGTGAGCTCCGATCGTGTCTCGATCTCGACATTGATCTCGCGGCCCGAGAAGAGATCCGGGCGCAGACACCAGGCGATCACGGTCGGGTCGTGCAACGGTGCCCCGTCGGCGCCGTATTTCTCGCGGTCGAAGCGCTCGTAGAAGTCCGTCATCTCGGCCACGGCTTGGCCGACCCTGGTCCCCATGGCCCGGAACGCTTCGTTGCGGGCGGGCGTGACCATGGCCTTGTGCGTCGCGTCGAGCGGCAGGACCGTGATCGGCGCGCCGGACCGGAAGACGATTTCGGCCGCTTCGGGATCGACGTAGATATTGAATTCCGCGGCGGGAGTGATGTTGCCGACCTCGAAATAGGCCCCGCCCATGAGGACGATCCGCTCGATGCGCGCTGCGATATCAGGGGCCTTGCGCAATGCCATCGCTATGTTGGTCAGCGGCCCGAGCGGGCAGAGCGTGACGCTCTGCGGGGCCTCGGCGCGCAGGGTGTCGACGATGAAGTCGACCGCGTGCATCGATTGCAGCGGCATCTGCGGATCGGGCAGGGTCGGCCCGTCGAGACCTGTCCGCCCATGGACATGCTCGGCCGTGACGAGGGGTCTCAGAAGCGGTGCATCGCATCCCGCGAAGACCTTGATGTCGGGCCGAGCGGCGAGTTCGGATACGATGCGCGCGTTTTTCTCCGTGAGCGCCAGCGGCACGTTGCCGGCGACGGCCGTGATGCCCAGAACGTCGAGTTCGGGGCTGGCCAGCGCGAGCAGGATCGCGATTGCGTCGTCCTGGCCGGGATCGGTATCGATGATGATCTTCATGGTACGCCTTGCGAATTTCGAAAAAAAGACCCGGTCGGGAAAACTTACGCGAGCGTGGCCAGGATACGCGCCCAGGATCGAATTCCCCGATGGAAGCAGGTCATGTCGTATTTCTCGTTCGGCGAATGGATCTGGTCGTCGTCCCTTCCGAACCCGATGAGCATCGAATCGATACCCAGGATTTGTTGCATATGGCCCGCCACCGGGATCGATCCTCCGGCCCCCACATACGCGGCCTCATGCGGCCATTCCTCGCTCAGCGCCAGACGCGCGGCTTCGAAGGCGGGGTCGGAGATATCCATCCGGCTTGCGGGTGCGGCCCCGTGTTCGTGGAAGCGGACGGTGCAATCTGGGGGCAGGGCGTCGCTCACCATCCGGCGGAACGCCGCGCGGACCTTTGCCGGGTCCTGCGACGCGACCAGCCGGAAACTGATCTTTGCGCTGGCCTGCGCGGGCAGAACCGTCTTGAAGCCGGCCCCCGCATAGCCGCCCTTGATGCCGTTGATCTCGCAGGTCGGCCGCGCCCAGATCTGTTGCAGCGCCGACCGATCGGCCTCGCCCGCCGGGTGAGACAGCCCGACCGCCCCGAGAAAGCCCTGCGCATCGAAGTCCAGCGCATCCCACTGCCGCTGTACCTCGTCCGAAATTTCTTCGACGTCGTCGTAGAAGCCGGGCACGGTCACCCTTCCGGACGAATCGTGCAGGCTTGCCAAGATGCGCGCCAGTACCCGGATCGGGTTCATGGCGGGGCCGCCGAAGGATCCGGAATGCAGGTCCTTCGATGGGCCTTCGATCACGATCTCCTCGCCGAGCAGCCCGCGCAGCATCGTGGTGATAGCGGGCGTGTCGGTGCCGTAGAGGCCGGTATCGCAGATCAGCGCCAGATCGGATTTGAGGTGATCGCGCTGGCTTTCGAGGAACGGCACCAAAGAGGGAGATCCCGATTCCTCCTCGCCTTCGAAGAGGAAGGTGAGGCGCGCGGGCAGGGTTCCGTGGGCGGCCTTCCAGGCACGGCACGCCTCGACGAAGGTCATGAGCTGGCCCTTGTCGTCGGCGGCTCCGCGTCCACGGATCACGGTCCCTGCCGGCGTCTCCTCGACGCGCGGCTCGAACGGGTCGTGGTCCCAGAGCTCCAGCGGATCGACCGGCTGCACGTCGTAATGACCGTAGAAGAGAACGGACCGGCCACTCTCGCCCCCATGTCCGACGACCATCGGATGGCCCGGCGTCTCGTGCGCGCGTGCCGTGACCCCGAAACTCTCGAGATCGCGGACGAGCCAGTCGGCCGCCTTTGCGACCTCCGCATCGTAGGCGGGATCGGTCGAGATCGACGGAATGCGCATGAACGTCATGAGCCGCTCGATCGCAGCATCCAGATCTTCGTCGATCTTCGACAGAACGGCATCAAGGCTCATCGCAGGGCTCCGGTTCGGGAAAAATCGGCGCGACCCTAGCAGGGATCGGGACACAGTCCAGCGTGACCGAGGGGGCGGCAAATTGCACCCTGTAAAACCCCGTGATTTGGGTCTATCTAGAGGCACTGACCAAGAAGGAAGCGTGCCCCCCTTGTCCTATGAAAGCTCGATCGACGCCGCCCTCTCGAAGCTCCACGAAGAAGGACGCTACCGCACCTTCATCGACATCGCGCGTGAGCGGGGCAATTTTCCGCACGCGACATGGACGCGGCCCGACGGGTCGGAACGTCCTGTAACCGTCTGGTGCGGAAATGATTATCTGGGGATGGGTCAGCATCCCGTGGTTCTTCGCGCGATGCACGAGGCCCTCGACGCGGTGGGCGCGGGGTCGGGCGGCACGCGCAACATTTCGGGCACGACCGTCTATCACAAGCGGCTCGAGGCCGAGCTTGCGGACCTTCATGGCAAGGAGCAGGCCCTTCTTTTCACCTCGGCCTATATCGCCAACGACGCCACGTTGAGCACGCTTCCCAAGATCCTGCCGGGCCTCATCATCTATTCCGATGCGTTGAACCACGCTTCGATGATCGAAGGCGTGCGCCGCAACGGCGGCGCCAAGCGCATTTTCCGTCACAACGATGTCGAGCATCTGCGCGAATTGCTGGCTGCGGACGACCCGGCGGCGCCGAAACTCATCGCGTTCGAATCGATCTATTCGATGGATGGCGATTTCGGGCCGATCGGGGCGATCTGCGATCTGGCCGAGGAATTCGGCGCCCTGACCTATCTCGACGAGGTGCACGCGGTCGGCATGTACGGGCCCCGCGGGGGCGGCGTGACCGAGCGCGACGGTCTCGCGTCGCGCATCGACATCCTGAACGGGACCTTGGCGAAGGCCTATGGCGTCATGGGAGGCTATATCGCAGCGTCCGCCAAACTGTGCGACGCGATCCGCTCCTACGCACCGGGCTTCATCTTCACCACGTCGCTCACGCCTTCTACCGCCGCGGGGGCGGCCGCGTCGGTGCGGCACCTGAAGGGGGACCCGGATCTGCGTGCCGCCCACCAATCGCAGGCGCGAACGCTCAAGATGCGGCTGAAAGGGCTTGGCCTGCCGCTCATCGACCACGGCAGCCACATCGTGCCCGTGCATGTCGGCAATCCGGTACATTGCAAGTTGATGTCGGACATGTTGCTCGAGGATTTCGGGATCTACGTCCAGCCGATCAATTTCCCGACGGTGCCACGCGGGACGGAACGGCTGAGGTTCACCCCGTCGCCGGTGCACGGTCCCCGCGAGATCGATGCGCTCGTCGCGGCAATGGACGCGCTTTGGTCGCAATGTGCGCTGAATCGCGCCGAGATGAGCGCATAACCCGTAAAACGAGTATTGGCGCAGGTCCATCCCGTGCTAGGCTGCTCTCAAAACAGCGGCTCCGGGCCGAATCACGGGTGGGACACCGCGATTTCGACACGGCACGG
The DNA here is from genome assembly GCA_947489705.1 of uncultured Paracoccaceae bacterium. Lineage (GTDB taxonomy): Bacteria > Pseudomonadota > Alphaproteobacteria > Rhodobacterales > Rhodobacteraceae > Palleronia. The sequence continues at coordinate 216,071 of CANLEQ010000004.1, read as the reverse complement.
TGCACGTATAAGGCGAGAGGTGCGGGACATGATCAGGCGTTTCCGCCAGCAGGAAGCTGAAGAGGCCGAGATCAAGGGATTCGACGCGTTCGATCTCCGGCTGGGCGATGTGATGCGTGGCGAGCGCGCGACCCTCGGCAAGTCCCTTCTCGACGTCCAGCGCGAGCTGAAGATCAAGGCGACCTATATCGCCGCAATCGAGAATGCGGATCCGTCGGCCTTCGAGACGCCTGGCTTCATCGCGGGTTATGTCCGGTCTTACGCGCGCTATCTGGAAATGGATCCCGATTGGGCCTTCAAGGCGTTCTGCGTCGAAAGCAATTTCCAGACTGCGCACGGGATGAGCGAGGCGGCATCGTCGAAACGCCGGGAGGCGCAGATCCCGCAGCACTCCCGCGACCCGTTTCTCGACTCGCATCTCGGGTTCACTCCGCGCGGCGAAAGCTTTCTGTCGCGCGTCGAGCCGGGGGCGATCGGATCCGTCTGCGTTCTTCTGGGGTTGATCGGGCTCATCGGCTATGGCGGTTATGCCGTGCTCCACGAGGTCCAGAAGGTCCAGGTGGTCCCCGTAGATCAGGCGCCCGCGGTCGTGGCCGATATCGATCCGCTCGACAGCGCGCGGCCCGTCTCCGAGGATGCAGAGGACGGCGATACCGCAGCGATCGCCGTGGCGGAGAACGAAAACTTCGATCGCCTCTATCGCCCCGAGGCCCTCGACGTGCCGGTCCTCGTTGCGCGCGACGGGCCCATTGCCAATCTCGACCCACGCGAACTCAGCGCGTTTGGCGGCTTCGGAACCGTCGAGACCGAGCTCGATGCCCCAATAGATCTCGCGGTCGCGCCGAGCGACGATGCCCTTCTTGTCGCGGAAGCGGAACCCCGCGCGGAGCAGGAAGCGCCGCCCTCGGGCGTTCAGGTCGTGTCGGACGACGTGCCCGAGGTGGTGCTTATGGCGGTCCGGCCCTCCTGGGTCAGGGTCCGCTCGGCCGACGGGACGACGATCTACGAGCAGATCATGCAGGAAGGCGACACGTTCGTCCTGCCGGCGACCGAAGAGCCGGCGATATTGCGTACAGGCGAGTCGGGCGCGCTCTATTTTGCCGTGAACGGGACACCTTATGGCCCCGCGGGTCCCACCGGACAAGTGACGGGCAACCTTTCGCTCAGCGCGGAAAACCTGGCCGAAACCTATCAGACCGCCGATATCTCGGCCGATCAGGCTCTGGAGCGCGTCATCGCCGAAATGCAGGCCGCGCCGGTGCCACCCGTCGCGACCGGCGAACGCGGCCAATAAATCCCGGCCTTCGGTTGGCACGGCCTTTCGGAGCGACTAGATCTGTAGCCGAGCCAATTTTCGGAGCCTTCGCATGTCGCTGAACGCTGTTCGCCCCTGGAAGAACATCTATCGCCGCAAGTCGCGCAAGATCATGGTCGGTAACGTTCCGGTCGGCGGCGATGCTCCGATCGCGGTTCAGACCATGACGAACACCGATTCCGGAGACGCGTCGGCGACGTTGAAGCAGGTTTTCGACTGTGCCGAGGCAGGCGCGGACATCGTTCGCGTCTCCTGCCCGGACGAGGCTGCGACCAAGGCGCTCAAGACGGTCTGCCGCGAAAGTCCGGTCCCGATCGTGGCCGACATTCACTTCCACTATAAGCGCGCGATCGAGGCCGCAGAGGCGGGGGCAGGGTGCCTCCGGATCAACCCCGGCAATATCGGCGACGAGAAACGCGTCCGGGAGGTAATCAGCGCCGCACGCGACAACGGCTGCTCCATCCGGATCGGCGTCAACGCCGGCAGCCTCGAGCGAGACCTGCTCGAAAAATACGGCGAGCCGTGCCCTGACGCCATGGTCGAATCTGCGCTCGATCATATCCGGATCCTGCAGGACAACGATTTCCACGAGTTCAAGATCAGCGTGAAGGCCAGCGACGTCTTTCTCAGTGCGGCGGCCTATCAGGGGATCGCCGATGCCACCGACGCGCCGATCCATCTCGGCATCACCGAGGCGGGAAGCCTCAATGCGGGGACCGTCAAATCCGCCGTGGGGCTCGGCAATCTTCTTTGGATGGGGATCGGCGATACGTTGCGCGTGAGCCTGTCGGCCGATCCGGTCGAAGAGGTGCGCGTGGGTTACGAGATCCTGAAGTCGCTCGGCCTCAGGCATCGCGGCGTCAACATCATCTCATGCCCCAGCTGTGCGCGGCAGGGCTTCGATGTGATCAAGACCGTCGAGATCCTCGAAGAACGCCTCGCACATATCAAGACGCCGATGAGCCTCTCCATCATCGGCTGCGTGGTCAACGGGCCGGGCGAGGCACTCATGACGGATGTCGGGTTCACCGGCGGGGGTGCCGGGTCAGGAATGGTCTATCTGGCGGGCAAGCAGAGCCACAAGCTATCGAATGCGCAGATGATCGATCACATCGTCGAACAGGTCGAAGAGCGTGCCGCACGGATCGACGCGGAAGAGGTGCCTGCCGCCGCAGAATGAGCGGCGTGCAAGCCCCGTTCGACTGTGATCCCGTGGTCTCTCGACTGCACTATGGTGGGGAGTTTCGGCGGCATACGCAGTGCCGAATAATACGGCGCGTATACGCGCTCGCGCCATTGGACCCGGTAGCGGTCAGGATCCCTGCCGCTCGGTGGCCAGTTCTTCCACATCTTTGAACTTGATCGACTCACCGCAGCCGCATGCGTCGGCCACATTTGGGTTCCGGAACCGGAACCCGGATTCCAGCAGGCTGATCTCGTAGTCTATCTCCGTGCCGAAGAGGAACATCTGGGCCATCGGCGCGATCATCACGCGGGCGGCGCCCTGCTCGACGACCTCGTCATGCGGATCGACCTCGGACACGTAGTCCATGGTGTATTCCATACCTGCACAGCCACCCTTCTTGACGCCGATGCGGAGCCCTTTATGACCATCGCGGGCCATGAGCTTGGTGATCTGTTTTTCAGCGGCTGGGGTGATGGTGACGGCTTGTTTGCCCGGGATGGCGAACATTTGGATGATCCTTTCGGTTCCTCGCCCTCAATGTAAGGGGCGCGAACCCGTGCCTCAAGGGGCGGAAAGGGTACGCGGGCAACCATCGCCGCCCGCGCGGTCGTCACGGGCGGATCAGAGACCGTAGCAGTTGGCGTAGTAGGTCACGGTCGCCGGCCAGTCGGAGAACACGGCGTCGACGCCCACGTCCTGCGCCAGCACGTGCAGCGCCTCGAGGTAGTCGGCATCATTGTCGATCACGTCGTTCACGGATTCGAAATACCATCCTCCGCCTTCGGCCAGCGGGCCAGAGCGCTCCAACGTCCAGGCGATGAGGTTCAGCCCGGCACCCTTCGCCGCCTTGGCGTATGCCGACGCAGCCATCTCACCATCCTCGACCGTCAAAAGCATGTTGATCGACGGGGCCAGGTAATTCACGCCCTGCTCGGCGAGCGAGGCAAAATCTTCCTGCCAGGTTTCGGGATCCTGCTCGTCGAAGCCTTCGGTCCATTCGACAAGGAAGACGGCCTGCGCGCCGAATTCGGGCTCGGCCTCGATCCAGTAGAGAACGTCGTCGAGAACGAAGCTCTGCGGCCAGACGCGCGACGGCTCGATGCCCGCCGCCTTGTATTCGTCGATCAGCTTCTGCGCATAATCCTGCTGGCTGAACCCCTCGAAGGGCATGTCGACGACGGGCGTCTTCAGCTCGGGAGTGAAGTCGGTACCGTAGGAATCGAAGAGCTCGATCGATTCCGCGTGGGTCATCAAATGCGCGCCCTCGGCGTAGAGCGTCGTGCGCCAGGGCGCGACGCCGCCCTGGAATTCCTCGGCCGTCGTCGCCTTGGCGTCGAAGCTGTCCATCTTGGGCGACAAGGTCCTGAATTCCTCGAGCGTGATGTCGGAGGTGCGACATTCCGCGCTGGCCGCCGTCTCGCCTTCGGCCGGTGTGAAGGCCTGCGTGCATTCGGATGCGAGGTCGGTCGTCAGGATGTTCGTCGTCGTGTGCAGGTCGTTCTGGGCATGGCGGCAGACCAGTTCCAGATCCTCGGTAAACGCCACGTCGCATTCCAAGACACCCGCCCCCATCTGCGCTGCGGCGCGGTTCGACTCGACGGTATGCTCGGGAAACATCAGCGGCGCGCCGCGATGGCCGACCGAGAAGCCGGTCCGCTCGGGGGTCTGACCCGCACAGGACATCAGCGTGTCCTTGAGCTCGCCATCCGGGAGCTTGTCGACAAGATATGCGGGCCGGTTGCCATAGGACAGTGCCGGTCCGTTGCCGGAATCCTGGGCCGCGGCAGGCAGGGCCGTCATCAACGCGGCGATACAGAGCGGTGCAGTGTTGCGCATGTGGCGAACTCTCTTGTTGTGAAACCTCGGTTCCGTTTGCGCGCCCGACGTAACGGTTCGGACACGATCAGGTAACACTTTCACAACGCCGTGATGCGCGAAAGGATTACATGAACCCAAGCTCCAGACGTGCCTCGTCGGACATCATGTCCATGCCCCAGGGCGGCGACCAGGTGAGTTCCACGTCGACATGTTTCACCCCCGGGAGCGGCTCGATCGCCTCGGCGACCCAGCCCGGCATCTCGCCCGCTACGGGGCAGCCCGGCGCCGTCAGCGTCATCACGACATGCACCTCGTTCTCGTCATTGATCAGGATCGTGTAGACGAGCCCGAGATCGTAGATATTGACGGGGATTTCCGGGTCATAGACGCTGCGACATGCTTCGACGACCTGTTCGTGAAGCGGATGATCGGTCGAGGACGGGCGGATCAGAGGCGCGCCTTCCAACTGCGGATCGGTTTGGGTGCTGCTCATGGGGATCCTTCCGGGGAATAGGTCCGATTGATTGAAAACATAGGAATTCGAGCCTGCGCCGTCTAGCCCCGTGGCAGGAACACTTCGGTACGTCGTGCGCGAACGACTTGCGTCCGTCCTATTCCGCCTTGGCGGCGCGGGACTTGCGCACAGGGGCGGGGCGGACACGCTTCTCGATCATGTCGTAGAGCGCCCCCGCGATGTCGCGCTTGCTTGCCCGCTCGACGCCTTCGAGGCCGGGCGAGGAATTGACCTCGAGCACCTTGGGCCCATCGCTCGCCCGCAGCAGATCGACGCCCGCGAGGCCAAGCCCGAAGGCCTTTGCCGCGCGCTGCGCTGTCTCGCGCTCCGTCCGGGTGATCCGCACGGCCTCGGCCGTCCCGCCCAGATGCAGGTTCGACCGGAAATCGCCGCCGGCGCTCGTCCGCTTGATGGATGCCACGACCCGACCGTCGAGGACGAGGCAGCGGATATCCTCGCCGGCCGCCTCCTTGACGAAGTTCTGCACGAGAAAATTCGCACGCAGGCCGCGAAAGGCGCTGATGACGGATTCGGCGGCCTTCTTGGTCTCGGCGAGAACCACGCCCTTGCCTTGGGTCGATTCCAGCAGCTTCACGATCAGCGGCGCGTTGCCCACGAGGGTGATCAGGTTCGCGGTATCCTTGGGGGAAGCCGCGAAGGCGGTCGTCGGCATGCCGATCTTCTGGCGCGCCAGCACCTGATGGGCATGGAGCTTGTCGCGCGATGCGGTGATCCCGTCGCTGCCGTTGATGCACCATGTGCCGATCGTCTCGAACTGACGGATGATGGCGGTGCCGTAGGGCGTGATCGATGCGCCCACGCGCGGGATCACCGCGTCGTAGCGGGGCAACCGCTTGCCGTCGTAATGGATCTCGGGGCTGAGCGCGTTCAAGGTCATGTAGCAGCGCAGCGTGTCGATCACCTCGACCGTATGGCCGCGGCTCTCGCCTTCGGAAACCAGCCGCTTGGTCGAATAGCTCATGGGCTCGCGGCTCATCACGGCGATCCTCAACGCGCGGTCCGGCGCGACCTCGCGGACCTTCGCACTGGAATAGACATCGTAGGTCAGCTGCGGCTGGCAGAACGATTCGTTGGGAACGACGACGACATCGTCCGAGAAGGCCTGCCGACCGAGGAGCATCCGGTACTGCATCGAACCGCGATCGGTCAGGGTGAGTTCGACCGGCCAGCGCTGCTCGCCCACCGCCATCTCGGTCTCGATGACGTAGCGGAGTTCCGCCTCGCCGTTGCTGGAGGTCACGTCGCGACGGTCGATGACCGGCGCGGAGCAGGGGATCGCCAGTTCGGGGCGGTTGGGGATCGGGTGCATCAGGAAACGGACCTTGGGCTTTGCTGCGGGCCCGAAAGGTTCGATGTCCGACGCGTGCAGCGCGCTCGTCTTGGCGCCCGTATCCACCTTCGCCTTGAGCGCAGGCAGCCCCAGATCGGGCAGGCCGATCCATTCTTCCCAGCCCAGTCGCAGCGGATCGCTCATCGTTGGCTCCTTTTCGAGTTCGCGGGGGGTTTGCCACAGCGCGGGCACGGCGGAAAGACCCGCAACGACGACGTGACCGCGGTTGGCCCACGCCGCGCGGGACTTTCCCCGCCCTGAAATACCGCTTACACGAACCGCCATGACGCCGTTTCATTTCACGCTCGACGCAACCGACGGGACCGCCCGGCAGGGAACGATCACCACGTCCCGGGGTGAGATCCGCACGCCGGCCTTCATGCCCGTGGGCACGGCGGGCACGGTGAAGGCCATGCTGCCCGAAAGCGTACGCGCCACAGGGGCCGACATCGTGCTCGGCAATACATACCACCTGATGTTGCGGCCCACCGCCGAACGGATCGCGGCCCTCGGCGGCCTGCATCGCTTCATGAACTGGGACCGCCCGATCCTGACCGATAGCGGCGGCTTTCAGGTGATGAGCCTCGCCGATCTGCGCAAGCTCGACGAACGGGGCGTCACGTTCAAGTCGCATATCGACGGCTCCCGCCACGAGCTGACGCCGGAGCGCAGCATGGAGATACAGCGGCTTCTGGGCAGCGATATCGTCATGTGTTTCGACGAATGCCCGGCGCTTCCGGCGACCGACGAAGAGGTCGCTGCCTCCATGCGGCTGTCGATGCGCTGGGCGCAACGTTCGAGAGAGGCGTTCGGCGATCGACCGGGCCATGCGCTTTTCGGGATCCAGCAGGGCGGTGTGACGCGGGACCTGCGCGCGGAATCGGCCGAGGCGCTGACCGCCATCGGGTTCGACGGCTATGCGGTCGGCGGCCTTGCCGTCGGCGAAGGGCAGGAGGCGATGTTCGGTGTGCTCGATTACGCCCCGGCGATGCTGCCTGCCGACAGGCCACGCTATCTCATGGGGGTTGGCAAGCCGGACGACATCGTGGGTGCGGTGAAACGCGGCATCGACATGATGGATTGCGTTCTGCCGTCGCGGTCGGGCCGGACGGGACAGGCATTCACCCGCCGCGGCGTCGTCAACATCAAGAACGCCCGCCATGCCGACGATCCGCGACCGCTCGACGAAACCTGTTCCTGTCCGGCCTGCACGTCGTATTCGCGGGCTTACCTGCATCATGTCTTTCGGGCAGGCGAGATGATTTCGGGAATGCTGATGACCTGGCACAACCTGCGATACTTCCAGGATCTCATGGCCGGGATGCGCGGGGCGATCGCGCGTGGCGGCTTCGCCGATTGGGAAGCGGCCTTCCATTCGGGACGTGCCGAGGGCGATATCGAACCGCTATAGCTTGAACGCACCGAGCGGCCGGGCGGGAGATTGTCCCAACTGGTCTCTCACAAAGCCTCGAAGCGCGGTCGGGCATCGCCTGGAAAGCCGGCGAAACCCGACCGCGCTTCGGGAGGACTCCCAAACGCTCTTGATCACGAGGTGGGGTCCGCCGGGATGAGGAATATCGTCATGCAGCGCACGATGTTCGGCGGCGGCCCCCGCCGCCCGGATCAATGTCCAGATCACGGTGCCCGGCCCAGCCGCACGGGGATCTCGATCGCCGCCATAATGCGCGCCCTGCGGCAGCGAAGAAAGGTGGGGCTCGGGACCCTCGCGATATGCGCGATCGGCCGGCCGGAAGGGCGCTCGAAGCATTGCTGGACAACACGTGCAGGCTTTTCTGTACGGTGGACGCCGCGTGACCGAAGAGCGTTCATGCGAACCGGCATAACGAGAAGTGGTTCGCAGTCGATGGCCCTGCCGGGAATGAGAGGCTTCGATTGCCATCCTTCGAAGTCGTGGAATTCGGCGAAGGGCATTGCCGCTTCAACGCCCGCTCCCGCCCGGAACATAATAAGATCGCCCGATCGGCCAGCGCGGTTGAAGCGGCGCAAGGCACCTCTTACATCTCGTGCTACCGGAGGGCCGAGACGTTGCCGCGATGCGGGATGAACGACCCTTGCCAAGAAGGATAACAAGATGACCGAGCATTCCTATCCCGTCCTGCCGCTGCGCGATATCGTGGTCTTTCCGCACATGATCGTGCCCCTTTTTGTCGGCAGGGAAAAATCCGTCCGCGCGCTCGAGGAAGTCATGGCGGACGACAAGCAGATCCTGCTCGCCAGCCAGATCGATCCCGGCCTCGACGATCCCGACGAGAACGGCATCTATCGGATCGGTGTTCTCGCGAATGTGCTGCAATTGCTAAAGTTGCCGGACGGCACGGTCAAGGTGCTTGTCGAAGGGCGTTCGCGGGTCAAGATCACCGAATACGTCTCGAACGACCGGTTCTTCCAGGCGCGTGTCGCGGATCTGTCCGAGACACCCGGCGATCCGGAAATCGTGACGGCACTCCTGCGGTCCGTTTCCGAGGAATTCGAGCGCTATTCCAAGGTCAAGAAGAACATCCCCGAAGAGGCCCTCTCCGCCGTCGGCGAAGCCACGGAACCCGCCAAGCTTGCCGATCTCGTCGCAGGCCATCTCGGGGTCGACGTCGCCCAGAAGCAGGGCGTTCTGGAAACCCTCGATATCGGCGAACGTCTCGAAAAGGTCTACGGCATGATGCAGGGCGAGATGTCCGTCCTGCAGGTCGAAAAGAAGATCAAGGGTCGCGTCAAGAGCCAGATGGAGCGCACGCAGCGCGAGTATTATCTGAACGAGCAGATGAAGGCGATCCAGAAGGAGCTCGGGGACGGCGAAGAGGGTGCCGGCGAGCTGGCCGAGCTGGAACAGCGGATCGCCGAGACGAAGCTCTCGAACGAGGCCCGCGAAAAGGCCGAGGCCGAGTTCAAGAAGCTCAAGAACATGTCGCCGATGTCGGCCGAGGCGACGGTCGTGCGCAACTATCTCGACTGGATGCTGTCGATCCCGTGGGGCACGAAGTCCCGCGTGAAGAAGGATCTGACGCGCGCCCAAAAGGTTCTCGACGACGATCATTATTCGCTCGAGAAGGTGAAGGAGCGGATCGTCGAGTATCTCGCCGTCCAACAGCGTTCGAAAAAGCTGAAGGGGCCGATCATGTGCCTCGTCGGTCCCCCGGGTGTCGGCAAGACGTCGCTCGGCAAGTCGGTCGCACGTGCGACGGGCCGGGAGTTCATTCGTATTTCTCTCGGCGGCGTGCGTGACGAGAGCGAGATCCGAGGCCATCGCCGGACCTATATCGGCTCCATGCCGGGCAAGATCATCCAGGCGCTGAAGAAGGCCAAGACTACAAACCCGCTGATCCTGCTCGACGAGATCGACAAGATGGGCCAGGATTTCCGTGGTGATCCGGCTTCGGCGATGCTTGAGGTGCTCGATCCGGAGCAGAACGCGACGTTTTCCGACCACTACCTCGAGGTCGAGTACGACCTGTCGAACGTTATGTTCCTGACCACGGCGAACTCCTACAACATGCCGGGCCCGCTTTTGGACCGGATGGAGATCATCCCGCTCGCGGGCTATACCGAGGACGAGAAGGCCGAGATCGCGCGCCGTCATCTGCTGTCGAAGCAGGTCAAGAATCACGGCCTGAAGAAGGGCGAGTTCGAGGTAACCGACGAGGCGCTGACCGCGATCATCCGTACCTATACCCGCGAGGCCGGCGTCCGGAACCTCGAGCGCGAACTGGCCAAGCTGGCCCGCAAGGCGACCACGCAGATCGTCAAGAAGGAAGTCGAGAAGGTCGTCGTCACCGCCGACAATCTGGACGACTATCTGGGCGTTCCCAAGCATCGCTACGGCCTTGCCGAGGAAGAGGACCAGATCGGTGTCGTCACGGGACTGGCCTATACCAGCGTCGGGGGCGAGCTTCTCTCGATCGAGGCGCTTCGCCTACCCGGCAAGGGCCGGATGAAGACCACCGGCAAGCTCGGCGACGTGATGAAGGAATCGATCGATGCGGCCGCGAGCTATGTCAGGTCGATCGCGCCCCGGATCGGCGTCCAGCCGCCCAAGTTCGATACGATGGATATACACGTCCACGTACCCGACGGCGCGACGCCCAAGGATGGTCCCTCTGCGGGGCTGGCGATGGTCACGTCGATCGTCTCGGTGCTGACCCAGATCCCCGTTCGCAAGGACATCGCGATGACGGGCGAGGTCAGCTTGCGCGGCAATGCGATGCCGATCGGCGGATTGAAGGAGAAACTGCTCGCGGCATTGCGGGGCGGCATCAAGACCGTGCTGATCCCGCAGGAAAACGAGAAGGATCTGGCGGATATTCCCGACAACGTGAAGCAGGGGCTGGAGATCATCCCGGTCAAACACGTCTCGGAAGTGCTCAAACGCGCGTTGACCCGGGAGCCTCAGCCCATCGATTGGGACGAGGCCGATCAGGAGGCCGCCGATGCAAAGGCGCGGATGTCGGCGCAGATGGATCCGGCGGCACCCGTGACGCACTGATACGCGGTACATCGAGGTAAAAAGGCGGCGCGCTTCGAAAGAGGCGCGCCGTTTTCTGCCAGACGTCGGGAAGTTTCGAGGAAAAAGCTGGACCATGCGACGTCCTGAGGAGGGTCCGGCAGGCGGGCAACCGCTGCCCCGATGACGGCAACCGATGCCAAACATCGAGCGCATCTCGCAGCTTCGGCAAGGCAAGCGAGGGTCTTGCGAAGCTCGACAAGGACGTCTAAACAGCCGTCCAGCGGGTGATTAGCTCAGTGGTAGAGCGCTTCGTTCACATCGAAGATGTCAGGAGTTCAAATCTCTTATCACCCACCATTATTGGCCGCCTCGCGCGGCGCGGACGGGCACCCTTGGCGGTGCCCGTTTTCGTAAGGAGGCGAAGTGCCGCATCTGCTCGTCACCGGAGGAGCGCGTCGCATCGGAGCGGCGGTGGCCCGCGATTTCGCCCGGGCCGGATGGGCCGTGACGGTGCACTACAACCGCTCCGAAACGGAGGCGCGCGCGCTGGCGGAAGAGACGGCCGACCAGGGTCACCGAATGGCCGTCGTCCAGGGCGACTTGGCACGCCAGGCGGACATTATGGAGATGTTCGATGCCGCGGTCGATACATTCGGGCCGGTGGACCTTCTGCTCAACAACGCGTCGAGTTTTGCCAACGATGACCTCTTCGGGCTCGATGAGGTGCGGATGGACGATCACCTGGCGGTGAACCTGAAGGCCCCGCTCCGTCTCGCCGAACGGATGGCCGCGCAGCCGGAGGAAGGAGACCGCCTAATCGTCAACATGCTCGACAACAAGGTCTTCGCGCTCAATCCGGATTTCTTCAGCTACACGATCAGCAAGGCGGCGCTTCTGGCCGCCACGCGGATGCTTGCGATGCGGCTCGATGGGCGGCCGAGGGTATGCGGCATCGCGCCGAGCATCACGCTCATCTCGGGGGCGCAGAACGCCGCCAACTTCGAACGGTCGGCCCGGATCAACCCCCTGGAGCGGCGCGTCTTTCCCGAGGACATCGTGCGCACATTGCACTATCTCTGGTGCGAAAAAGGGGCGAACGACCAGATCGTGGTCCTCGATGGCGGGCAGGAACTTCTCGAATTGCCACGCGACGTGGCGTTCCTGACCAAGGCCGGTCGGTTCGGCGACAAAGGTTGACGGCCCGCCTGCACCGGTCGTTCTCTCGACGATGCAAACTTCGGTCGCGTGTCAGTGCGTCGATCCCTTGAGCGCATCGCGCAGACCGGCGAAGGGCTTCACGTCGTCGTCGGTGATCGGTTTGGCGCCCGGTTCGGTTGCGGCCACTTCTCCCAGCTCCGCGCCCGGCGCCCGCGGAAAGGCCGGCACCGCAAGTGTCAGCGCTTCGATCATCACCGCTTCGAGGTCGAGCGCGTCGGGTAGGGGCTCCACGGTGTCGTCCTCGGGCATTTCCTGCTCCGATGGCAGGTCCGACCTGTCGAGCCCCTGAATGTAGCGGCGCAGGACCGGCTCGTCGATCCGCGTCGTCACGGGCTCGAGCGTGATGCCGCAGGGTTGGACCAGCGTGGCGCCGAGCATGGCTTCGAGTTTCCAGTCGGCGCGTCCCTCGGGTACGAGCCGACCGCTCAGCCGCAGCTTGCGCAACTCGCTCAGGCTCAGTTCGGCGGCGAGGCCCGCACGCGTCGCTGCATCGGGGGAGAGGTCGAATTCGTAGGGAACATTGCGGCTCATCGCCGTCAGGCGGACCCGCGTCGGTGTGGATCTACGGTCAGTATCGGACATGATGTCTCCATTCTTGATGTAAGCCCACGCTTTGCTGTAGCAGGAGGTAAGCCGCGTCGAGCCGGCGAGACAAGAGGCAGGACCCAGAAATCATGGCAGCACCCTTGCGACGCGTCCTCGCGTTCCTTGCTGTGGCCGGCCTCGCATCGTGCAGCGCCGTCTACCGCAACCACGGATATGTCCCGCCGCCGCAGGATCTCTCGCTGCTCGAAGTGGGCATCTCGGATCGGGACGATGTCACGGAAACGATCGGTCAGCCCACTTCGATGGGCGTTCTGGACGATCGCGGCTGGTACTATGTCCAGAGCCGCTTCCGCCGCTACGGGCTCGGGGCGCCGGAGGAGATCGATCGCGAGGTTGTCGCGATCTCGTTCAACGAAGCGGGCACCATCAGCAATATCGAGAGCTTCGGCCTCGAGGACGGCCGGATCGTCACGTTGTCGCGTCGCGTGACGGACGACAACGTGCAGGGTATCGGCTTTTTCCGGCAATTCTTCGGCAATGTCGGCAACCTGAACGCCAGCGAGCTGCTCGACTAGGCCTTTTCCTCGAAATTCAGCACGACGCCGTTGATGCAGTAGCGCAATCCGGTCGGCTGCGGCCCGTCGGGAAAGACGTGACCGAGATGCGATTCGCACCGCGCGCAATGAACTTCCGTCCGCTTCATGAAGAGCTTGCGGTCCTCGCTGGTCTCGACATGGCTGTCCTCGGCCGGTCTGTAGAAGGACGGCCAGCCTGTTCCGCTGTCGAATTTGTGCTCCTGATCGAACACGGGAAGACCGCAGCCGGCGCAGTTATAGGTGCCGGGGCCCTTCGGAAAATCCTCGTGCGTGCCCGCGCGTTCGGTGCCGTGCTTGCGCGCGACCTTGTAGGCCTCCTCGCTGAGCTCGGCGCGCCATTCGTCGTCGGATTTGGTGATCTTGTCCATATTCTTCCTTTCCGTGCCGCCCGGGGGCGGGCATCTGGCTGGTCGTCGCTTGCGCGTTAGATAGCCATATGTGGTGGCGATCCAAGGGCGCACCGCGCGCAAGGGGGTCTGCGAGCGTGATCATTCTGGAGAAGGGGCGGTATCGCGCGCGGCTGGCCGATGGGCAGGCCGACATTGCCACGTCGCTCGCGCTGAGAGCGCGGTACTTCGCCGCCGATCGCACCGGGCCAGACACCTATGACACCACATGCGGCCATGTCCTCATCGAGGATCGGCGCGACGGAAGCCTCGCGGGCACGTTTCGCCTGAAGCGGTTCCGCCGGGGCGACGATCTGAGCCGGAGCTATACGGCGCAATCCTACGATCTCGCCACGCTTTCCGAGCGCGCGGGGCCGATGATGGAGCTCGGGCGGTTCTGCATGGCGTCGCGGGCGGGCGATCCGGACATCCTGCGGCTGGCATGGGGGGCGATCACGCGCCGGGTCGATGCGGACGGGATCGAGTTCCTTTTCGGATGCACCAGCTTCCCGACCGTCGACGCCCAAGGCCTTGCGGATACGTTCGCGGCGCTCAACGCGCGTCATCTCGCGCCGCGAGGATGGCGTCCGCGGATCAAGGCCCGCGACGTGGTGCCGTTCCCGATGGGGCCGGTCGACGATCCGCAGCGGGCGCTCGCCACCATGCCCGCGCTCTTGCGCAGTTATCTCGGCATGGGGGGACGGACCAGCGATCACGCGGTCATCGACCGCGAGATGGGGGCGATCCACGTCTTTACCGGGGTCGAGATCGCCGCGATCCCGCCGGTGCGCAGGCGCCTGTTGCGGGCGATGGCCGATTAGCCACGCGAATGGTACGTTGACAGCCCAACGCGCTGTCCCTACCTGCCGGGCATGGCGCGTACACCCCTTCTCCAACTGAACGAAATCTCGCTGACCTTCGGGGGCGATCCGGTGTTCGACGGGCTCGACCTCGTCGTGCACAATGCCGACCGCGTGGCGCTCGTCGGGCGCAACGGATCGGGCAAGTCCACCTTGATGAAGGTGATGGCGAACCTCGTGGAGCCCGACCGCGGCGACGTGATCGTCTCGCCGGGCACCACCGTCGGCTACATGGAGCAGGAGCCCAGGATGGAGGGCTTCGCGACCTTGGGCGATTTCGCGGCATCGGGCCTCGATCTCGGCGAAAGCTACAAGGTCGAGATGGTGGCGGAAGGGTTGAAGTTCGATCCCGCCGGCGATCCGGCGACCGCCTCGGGGGGCGAGCGGCGGCGCGCCGCGCTTGCCAAGCTGCTGGCCGAAGGCCCCGAACTCATGCTGCTGGACGAGCCGACCAACCATCTCGACATCCACGCGATCGCCTGGCTGGAGGAACAGCTCAAGGCGACCCGCGCCGGCTACGTCATCATCTCGCATGACCGTGCGTTCCTGCGCGCGCTGACGCGGGCCACGCTCTGGATCGACCGCGGCCAGGTGCGGCGTCAGGAAAAGGGGTTCGAGGCCTTCGAGGAATGGCGCGACGCCACCTGGGAGGAAGAGGACATCCAGCGCCACAAGCTCGACCGCAAGATCAAGGCCGAGGCGCGCTGGGCGGTCGAGGGGATCAGCGCGCGGCGCAAGCGCAATCAGGGCCGCGTCCGCGCGCTTCAGGACCTCCGGGCCGAACGCTCGAACATGATCCGCCGTCAGGGCACAGCGGCGATGGAGCTTTCCGAAGGCTCGAGCTCGGGCAAGCGCGTGATCGAGGCCAAGGGCATCTCCAAGGCCTATGGCGACCGGACGATCCTGCGGCCCTTCGACATCCGCATCCAGCGCGGCGACCGGATCGCCTTCGTGGGGCCCAACGGGGTCGGCAAGACGACCCTGCTGAAAATGCTCACGGGCGAGATCGCGCCGGATACCGGCTCCGTCACCCACGGCACCAATCTCGAAATCGCTGTCTTCGACCAGGCTCGCGCCCAGCTCGATCCCGAAATGACCCTCTGGGACAGCCTCACCGGCACGCCCGACATGCGCGTTTCGGGAAATGCCGACCAGATCATGGTTCGCGGACAGCCGCGGCACGTGGTGGGCTATCTCAAGGATTTCCTCTTTTCCGAAGCGCAGGCCCGTGCGCCGGTCAAGTCGCTGTCGGGCGGAGAGAAGGCCCGCCTTCTGATGGCGCGGATCATGGCCAAGCCGTCGAACGTTCTCGTGCTCGACGAGCCCACGAACGATCTCGACATCGAGACGCTCGATCTCCTGCAGGATCTGCTCGGCGAGTATGACGGCACCGTCCTGCTGGTCAGCCACGACCGCGACTTCCTCGACCGCGTGGCGACGCAGACGGTCGCATTCGAAGGGGAGGGGCGCGTGACGGTCTATGCCGGGGGCTGGACGGATTATCTCTCGCAACGGACCGAGACGCCCGTGGCCGCGCCGGCGAAGTCGGGCTCCAAGACGGCGCCGTCGGCCAAGCCTGCCGTCACCGCGAAGTCCGACGGTCTGAGCTTCACCGAACGGCACCGGCTGGAGGAACTGCCCTCCGTCATCGAGCGGCTGGAGCAGGAGATCGCCAAACTCGAAGCGCTGCTGTCGGATCCCGATCTCTTCACGCAGCAGCCCATGAAGTTCCAGAAGGCAAGCGATGCGCTCGTCGCCCGGCACGAAACCCTGTCCGAGGCCGAGGCCGAGTGGATGAGTCTCGAGGAACGCGCCGCGAGTTGAACCGGGCCCGGTCAGCGCGCCCCGAGGCGCGGGGCGTCATTCGTGCGTCGTCTGGTCCGATTCCAGCATCTCGACGATCGCCGGAGGCACGGTAAGGCCTTCGCGGACCTCCGCGTCCAGGGCAAGCTCCATTTCGCGGACCTGGCCCAGACGCGCGGCGATCGTGTCGATGATCGCGAAGGGCACCACCACGACCCCGTCCGTATCGGCCACGATCATGTCGCCCGTGGCGACCATCGTGCCGCCGAACGGCATCGCCCCGCCGACGACGCCCGGCCCCGTGGTGAACGGCGACGCAGGCGTGAGGCCTGTGGCCCAGCAGGGCAGCCCGATCTCTTCGATGCCTGCGAGATCCCGCATCGGCCCGTCCGTGACGAACCCCACCGCGCCGGCATTTTTGGCCATCCCGCAGACCCGGTCACCCGCCGCGGCGCATCCCTGATATCCAAGGGCGCCGCCGATCAGTACGTCGCCGGGCGTGAGATAGGCGAGCGCCGCCAGCGTCGCCAGCAGATCGCCGGGCTGGTTCTCGGCGCAAAGGGCGGGGCCCGCGATGCTCTGGCGATGCGCGCCGAGCGGCGAGATCGCGGCGCCGAGCGCGCCGCGGCCATGCATCGCGTCGACGACGAACCCGGTCGGCACCCCCTGGAACGCGTCGATCTGTGCTTGCGTGGGGCGCGGCCTGTCGCTCTTGACGATCAGCTTGGCGGGTTCTTCGATCATGGTATGGTCCTCCCTCGGGCGGCATACTGCGCGCGCGTTCCGGGCTTTGCAATCGCATGGCCGACGGTAAATCTTCCGCCTCGTGGCGCGGCGGGCTTGCGCCGCTCCGCGAGACTTGGCAGGAGATCGAGCCATGACCCGGATCCAGCTTCACGACAGCGCAACCCGTCGAAAGACGGAGTTTCGCCCGCACGACCCCGACAACGTGCGCATGTATGTGTGCGGGCCGACGGTCTATGACCGCGCGCATCTGGGCAATGCCCGGCCGGCAATCGTCTTCGACGTGCTCTACCGCCTGCTGCGGCAGGCATACGGACCGGACCACGTCACCTACGTTCGCAACATCACCGACGTGGACGACAAGATCAACGCGCGCGCGGCCGAGAGCGGACGCAGCATCGCCGAGATCACCGACGAGACCACGGCATGGTATTTCGAGGACATGGCCGCGCTCGGCAATCTCCTGCCCGACCATACGCCGCGGGCGACCGCCTATATTGACCGGATGATCGACATGATCGCGGACCTGATCGCCCGCGGACATGCCTATTCCGCCGAGGGCCACGCCCTCTTCCGCGTGCGGTCCTACGAAAAGTACGGCGCCCTGTCGGGCCGCTCGCTCGACGATATGCGCGCAGGCGCAAGGGTCGAGGTCGCGCCCTACAAGGAAGACCCGATGGATTTCGTCCTCTGGAAACCGTCGGACGACGCGCAGCCCGGCTGGGACAGCCCCTGGGGCAGGGGACGGCCCGGCTGGCATATCGAATGCTCCGCCATGGCCGCCGAGATTTTGGGCCCCAGCTTCGACATCCACGGCGGCGGCAACGACCTGATGTTTCCCCACCACGAGAACGAGATCGCGCAATCGGCCTGCGCCCATGACGGCGCGCCGATGGCGCAGGTCTGGCTCCATAACGAGATGCTGCAGGTCGAAGGCCGCAAGATGTCGAAGTCGCTCGGCAATTTCTTCACCGTGCGGGATCTTCTGGATCGCGGCGTGCCGGGCGAGGTGATCCGCTTCGTGATGCTCTCGGCGCATTACCGCAAGCCGATGGACTGGACCGACGAGAAGGCGCGCGAGGCCGAAGCGATCCTGCGCCGCTGGCGCGAGCAGATCCGCGAGGCGGGTCCGGCGGATGTTCCCGGAAATATCGTCGAGGCGGTGGCCGACGATCTCAACACCGCCGAGGCGATCTCGCGGCTTCATGCCCTGTCGCGCGCGGGCGACGTCGATGGCCTCAGATCGGGGGCCACGCTGCTCGGTCTTCTGGGCGAGGAACTCGGAGGGTGGGCGCAGGCGCCGGATGTCGATCTCTCGGCCTACGGGATGCGCCTCGCTCAGGCCCGCGCCGACGCCATGGAGAGCAAGGATTTCGCCCGCGTCGATGCGCTCAAGGCGGCGCTGCAGGAGGCGGGCGTCGAGGTGCGCATGTCCAAGGACGGGATCGAGCTGCTCCCGGGGAGCGATTTCGACGCGTCGAAGCTTGCCGCGCTGTCGTGACCGACCGGCTCTATCTCTACGACACCACCCTGCGCGACGGCCAGCAGACGCAGGGCGTGCAATTCTCGACCGACGACAAGATGCGCATCGCCGCCATGCTCGACTCGCTCGGTGTGGATCATATCGAAGGTGGCTGGCCCGGGGCCAACCCTACCGACAGCGCGTTCTTCGACGCCGCCCCGTCCACGCGCGCTGCGATGACGGCCTTCGGGATGACCAAGCGGTCGGGACGTTCGGCCGAGAATGACGACGTGCTGGCCGCGGTGCTCAATGCCGGAACGCCGTCGGTCTGTATCGTGGGAAAGACGCATGAGTTCCACGTGCGTACCGCGCTCGACATACCGCTCGACGACAATGTCGAGAACATCCGCGCCTCGATCGCGCATCTCGTAGCGCAGGGCCGCGAGGCGCTCTTCGATGCGGAGCATTTCTTCGACGGATACGCTGCCGATCCGGAGTATGCCCTGCGATGCCTCAAAGCCGCGCATGAGGCCGGCGCGCGATGGATCGTTCTTTGCGATACCAACGGTGGCACGCTGCCGGGCGACATTGCGCGGATCGTCGCAGAGGTGATCGCGTCGGGCATCCCCGGCAGCCGGCTGGGCATTCATACCCACGACGATATGGGTCTGGCCGTCGCCGGATCGCTTGCGGCGATCGAGGCGGGGGTACGTCAGGTGCAGGGCACGCTCAACGGCCTGGGCGAGCGGTGCGGCAACGCCAACCTCGTGTCGCTGATCCCGACGCTTGCGCTGAAAGAGCCGTTCGCGAGCCGTTACGAGACCGGCGTGCCCCCCGCGGCGCTGGGCGAACTGACCCGTATCAGCCGAACGCTAGACGACATTCTGAACCGTGTGCCACGCTCGACGGCGCCCTATGTCGGCGCCTCGGCCTTCGCGCACAAGGCGGGGTTGCACGCCAGTGCGATCGCGAAGGACCCCGCCACCTACGAGCATGTGGCGCCCGACATCGTCGGCAATGCGCGCATCGTTCCGATGTCGAACCAGGCGGGGCAATCGAACCTTCGTGCGCGGCTTCTCGCCATGGGGGTCGAGGTCGAGAAGGGAGATCCCGCCCTCGGCCGGATTCTCGACCGCATCAAGGCACGTGAGGACGAGGGCTATTCCTACGATACCGCGCAGGCGAGCTTTGAGCTTCTGGCGCGTCGTGAACTGGGGATCGTTCCGAAATTCTTCGAGGTCAAGCGCTACCGCGTGACCGTGGAGCGGCGCAAGAACAAGCGTAACCGCCTCGTGACCCTGTCCGAGGCCGTCGTGGTGGTGAAGATCGGCGACGAGAAGAAACTTTCGGTCAGCGAAAGCCTCGACGAGACCGGCAGCGACCGCGGACCGCTCAACGCACTCAGCCGTGCGCTTCGCAAGGATCTGGGCCCTTATCAGGAGGCCATCGACGACATGCGCCTCGTTGATTTCAAGGTCCGCATCACCCAGGGCGGTACCGAAGCCGTGACCCGCGTCATCATCGACAGCGAGGATGGGCGCGGCCGCCGCTGGTCAACGGTCGGGGTGTCGCCCAACATCGTCGATGCGAGTTTCGAGGCCCTCCTCGATGCCGTGACGTGGAAGCTCGTCCGCGACGCGACGCCCGCATGAACCTTGCCCGGGCTTCGCGGGTTGGCCGGGCATGAGTATCAACGAATGTGCCGAAATCGTGCGCCGCGGCGATCCGGACCGGTTCCTCGCCGGCATGGCCGCGCCGCCCTCCGCGCGCGCCATCCTCTTTCCGCTCTATGCGACGAATGTCGAGATCGCGCGCGCGCCCTACGTCACGTCCGAGCCGATGCTGGCGGAGATCCGGCTGCAATGGTGGCGCGACGCGCTCGACGAGATCCGGCGCGGACAAGCTCCCCGCCGCCACGAAGTCGTCACCCCCCTGGCCGACATCCTCGACGCGGAGGGATGCGAGGCAGTGGGCCGCGTTGCCGATGCGCGCCGCTGGGACGTCGCCCGCGAGCCGTTCCTGAGCCCCGAGCAGTTCGACGCGCATCTCGACGCGACGAACGGCAATCTTGTCTGGACTGCGGCGCGCCTGCTCGGTGCGCCCGAAGAGGAAGAGGCCGACATTCGCAGGATCGCCTTCGCGGAGGCGCTGGCGCGGTGGTTCCAGGCGGTCCCCGCCCTCGCGGCGCAGGGCCTGCAGCCCTTGCTGGACGAGAGCCGCGAGGGGATCGGCGAACTTGCCGCGCACGCGCTGGGCGCGCTGCCGCGTCGGCGGCTGTCGCGCCCCGCGCGGATCGCTACCCTCAGTGCGTGGGAGGCATCGAGGATCCTGAAGCAGGTCACCGCCGACCCGGATCGCGTGGCGCGCGGCGCTTTGGGGCATTCTGCCTTTGGACGGCGCGCGGCACTTCTGTGGCGCTCGGTTCGGGCCTGAGGGTCACGACGCGGCGTGCGTCTTCCGCCCGTTCAGCCAGAGCCACAGGAGGGCGGCGCCCGCCAGCACGAGGAACGGCGCCATGGCAAGGTTCACGGCATTCCAACCCTGTTCCGGCGTGCCGCCCGCGCAATTCATGAGCCCCCCCGACGAAAGAGACGCGAGCGTCACGAAGCCGAAGACCAGCATGTCGTTCATGCCCTGAACGCGGCCGCGCTCCTCGGGGCGATGCGATCCGGCCAGCATCGCCGTCGCGCCGATGAACCCGAAATTCCATCCGAGCCCCAGAAAAACCAGCGCGGCGAAGAAGTTCGCCAGATCGACCCCGGCCAGCGCGACGCCGCCTGCCGCCGCCAGCAGCCCCAGCCCGATCGCGACGATCCGTTCGACCCCGAACCGTGCGATGAGATGGCCGGTGAAGAAGCTTGGTGCATACATGGCCAGCACGTGCGCCGAGACGATGTCGGCCGCCGAATCCTTGGTAAAGCCGCATCCCACTACCGCGAGCGGTGTCGAGGTCATGACGAGGTTCATGAGCGCATAGCTCACCATCGCGCAGATCACGGCGACCGCGACGCGGGGGGTGCGCAGAAGCGTGCCGATCGACCGGCCCTTCGGCGCATTCCTGTCGGGGACGGGCGGACGGGGAATATCGAGAAACAGGAACAGCGACGCGCCGATCACGTTCACCGCCACCACGGCGAGGTAGGTCCCGAGAAACGGGACCACCATCGCATCGGCGGTCAGCTTGACGAGTTGCGGGCCGATCAGCGCCGACAGAAGCCCTCCGGCCATGACGTAGCTGATCGCCTTGGGCCGGAATGCCTCCGACGCGGTATCGGCGGCCGCGAAGCGGTAGAAGCCCTGCGCGCTCATGTAGATCCCGGTCAGCAGCGAGCCGGCAAGGAAGATCGGAAACGACGCCTGAATGAGGCCGAACGCTCCGACGGCCGCGCCCGTTGCACCGCCCGCGGCACCCACGAGGAAGCCCGCCCGCCGTCCGAACCGCTGCATCAGCGCCGAAAGCGGTTGCGCCGACAGCATCGACCCCATCACGATGAGCGAGATCGGCAGGGTCGCGAAGCAGGGATTGGAGGCGAGCGACTGCCCGGCGAGCCCGGCAAGGACGAAGATCATGGGCATCTGCGCGCCGAGGAACGCCTGCGCCGCGGTGAGGAGCGCGACGTTGCGCCGGGCTGTCGTGTCGGTGGCCATGACTTCGGTTACTCCCCCCGATCGGCTTCGTCCAGTGGCGCGATGACGTGCAGGAAGGATCCCGAGACGTGCCCATCGACCAGACCCGCCGGGGGCAAATCGGCACCTTCCGCGTCGCGGACCTGCCAGAGCGGGGTCCCGCGTTCCGACAGGATCGTGGCGTAATGGAACTCGTGCGCCGCAAAGTGTCCACCGGGTCCGGTCAGCGTCCGGTATCCCAGATGGAGCTTGCGCGCGGCGAAACTGGTGGAGAGGCCGAGCAGTCCAGCCATGGCATGAACCTGTCCGTTCGCGTCGGTCAGCGTTTCGCCCAGAACCATGTAGCCGCCGCATTCGCCGGTGACGGGCGTGGTCGCGGCAGCACGGCGCAGGCTTTCGAGGAAGGTGGAGGCGGCGGCGATGCGTGCCGCGTGCAGTTCGGGGTATCCGCCCGGCAGGACGACAGCATCGGCCTCGGGGACGGGCTCGTCGGCGAGCGGAGAGAACGGCAGGAGCGTCGCGCCCCCGGCCGTCCATTCCGCGAGTTGGTGTGGATAGGTGAACGCGAATGCGGCATCGCGCGCCAGCGCGATGCGACGCGGTACGCGAAGCCGGCGCGAGACCTGCGCCGCGGCGAGCGGCGTCGCCAGCGACACGAGCGCGTCGAGATCGATTTGCCGCGCCACGATATCGGCCGCATGATCCAGGAAATCCGCGAGCTGGCGATGCTCCAGCGCCTGGACAAGGCCCAGATGGCGGGAGGGGAGGTCGAGCAGCGGATCCCGCACGAGGTGACCGAGCACGGGGATTTCAAGCGGGGCCAAGGCGCGTGTCAGCGTGGTCGCGTGACGCTCGGAGCCCACGCGGTTGAGCACGATACCCGCGATGCGCACGCGGGCATCGTGACCGGCGAACCCCGCGATCAGCGGCGCCACCGACTGGACCATGCGCCCGGCATCCACGACGAGGATCACCGGAACATCGAGGATGCGCGCGAGATCGGCGACCGACCCCCTGCCGTCGGGAGGGGCGCCGTCGAAGAGTCCCATCGCTCCTTCGATGATCCGCAGCCCGGAGGTGGCGGCCAGCGATCCGATCCTGGAAGCCGACATGGCCCAGGCGTCGAGGTTGACGCAAGGCACGCCGCAGGCGGCTTCGTGGAATTGCGGATCGATGTAATCGGGGCCGGATTTCGCGCCCGCCACGGCGTGACCGCGTTTGGCGAGCGCACGCAGCAGCCCCAGGGTCACGGTTGTCTTGCCGCTGCCCGAAGCGGGCGCGGCGATGATCAGGCCGCGCCCGCTCATGCGCTTTCGGCGGCGCGGCCCCGGTCGAGCGGATCGGTATCGCGTGGTGCTTCTCCGCGCGCCTGCGCCTGCCAGTCAAGCGCCTGGCGCATGAGCGTGGCACGTCCCACGCAGATGATCGCCGGCGGCTCCAGTCCGGCGGCCGCGATGTCGTCGGCACAAGCGGCAAGCGTCGTCTCGAGAACGCGTTGTCCGTCGGTCGTGGCCTGGGTCACCACGGCCACGGGCTCCGACGCCGCGCGACCGGCCGCAAGGAGATCCGAGGCAATCTGGGCGATATGCTTCATCCCCATGTAGATCACGATGACCTGCGATCCTCGGCTGATCGCGCCCCAGTCGAGCGTCTGCGGCGTCATGCCGGATTGGTCGTGGCCCGTGACGAAGGTCACCGACTGATTCACATCGCGATGCGTGACCGGGATGCCGGCATAGGCGAGCCCGCCGATCCCCGCGCTGATCCCGGGGATGATGCGGATCGGCACGTCGTGCTGCACGAGCGTCTGTGCTTCTTCCCCTCCGCGTCCGAAGACGAAGGGATCGCCGCCCTTGAGCCGCAGGACCCGCTTGCCGGCCCGCGCGAGTTCGACGAGCCGCAGCGAAATGTCGCGCTGCACCGCCGAGGGCTTGCCGCCGCGCTTGCCGGCATAGACATGCTCGGCCTGCGGCGCCCAGTCGAGGATCGCGGGTTCGACCAGCGCGTCGTAGACCACGACATCCGCCTGGCGCAGCGCGTTGAGAGCGTGGAGGGTCAGCAATCCGGGATCGCCGGGCCCCGCGCCGCAGAGCCAGACCCAGCCGGGCTGCATCCGGGGCCAGTCGCGCGAAGGGAGGTCGGGAACGGTATCCATGTCCGCTCTATGGACCGGAATGCGATCCGTTGGAAAGGCGTTGCCTGCCCGGACCATGCGCTTTGGCCTTCCGCAAGCATCGCCTCTGGGGCATAGTCTGGGCATATGGAAACACTTCCCAAGCGAGAGCTGCGGCGGGGCTGGACCACGGGGGCCTGCGCGACGGCGGCGTTGCGTGCGGCACTGGGCGGGCTCTGGACGGGTACGTTCCCCGAATCGGTGTCGATCGTGCTGCCGAAAGGGCAGGTGCCGCGCTTCGTGGTGGCCCATGCGCATGCGCAGGGCGCATGGGCCGAGGCGGGGATCGTCAAGGATGCGGGCGACGATCCGGATGTGACCCATGGGGCGATGGTGATCGTCCGGGTGTCGCGGGGGCCGGGCCCGGTCCGGTTCTTCGCGGGAGAGGGCGTCGGTACGGTGACGAAGCCGGGCCTGCCCATCGGCCCCGGAGAGCCCGCCATCAATCCGGTGCCGCGCCGCATGATGACGGCCGAGGTCGATGCGCTGGCGGCCGAGCTGGGCCAGTCGCCCGACATAGACATCACCGTCTCGATCCCCGGCGGCGCCGATATCGCGCGTCGCACGTGGAACCCGCGCCTCGGGATCGAGGGCGGTCTGTCGATCCTCGGGACCACGGGCATCGTGCGACCGTTTTCCTGCGCCGCCTGGATCGCCTCGATCCACCGCGGCATCGACGTGGCGCGGGCGAGCGGACTCGTGCATGTGGCCGGCACCACCGGCGCCCAGAGCGGACGGGCGGTCCAGGAGCTCTACGGGCTGCCGGACCACGCGATGCTCGACATGGGCGACTTCGTCGGCGGAATGGTGAAGTATCTCGTCCGTCATCCCGTAGGGCATTTGACGCTGGGCGGCGGAATGGCCAAGCTCGCCAAGCTGGGGCAGGGGGCACGCGACCTGCACTCGGCACGCAGCCAGGTGGATTTCGGTGCGCTGGCCCGCGATGCGGGTGTGGGGGAGGTCGCAGATGCCAATACGGTACTCGAGGCACTGGACATTGCAGGCCCTGATCTTGCGGTGCATGTCGCGACGGCGGCGCGCGCCGAGCTTGGTCGCATGATCGGCGACGCGCCCATCAGCTTCGACATCGTGGTCTGCGACCGCGCGGGCCAGATCCTGGCGCGCGCCTGATGGCGGCGTTGCGGCTGCTTCTGCTTGCCGGTACCGCAGAGGCGCGGCAACTCGCCGCGGCTCTGGGGGGGCAACCCGGCATCCGCGTCACCGCCTCGCTCGCAGGAGCGACGCGCATGCCGGAGCCGCTGGGCGTGGCGACGCGGATCGGCGGGTTCGGCGGTCGGGCGGCCTTCGCCGAGTACCTGTGCCGCGAACGGGTGGGTGCCGTGCTCGACGCGACGCATCCCTTCGCCGCGGCGATGAGCCACCGCAGCGCCCAAGTCTGCGCCGAGCTGGGCGTGGCTTACGCGCAGGTGCTGCGTCCCGCATGGCGGCCGCATGAAGGCGATTGCTGGGAATTCCTCAACACCGAAGCCGATGCGCAAAAGCATATTCCGCCCGGTTCGACCGTCTTTCTCGCCACCGGGCGGCAGACCCTGGGACGGTTCGGCGACCTGTCCGGGCGGAAGGTGCATGCCCGCCTGACGGATCCGCCCTCCGGGCCCTTTCCCTTCGAAGATGGCGGCTGGGTCGTCGATCGCCCCCCTTTCGGCCTCGACGACGAGATCCGGACGTTCCAGCGGCTGAGGGTCGACTGGCTGGTGGTCAAGAATTCGGGCGGCAGTTCGAGCCGCGCCAAGCTCGACGCGGCGCGGGCGCTCGGCCTTCCGGTCGCGATGATCCGCAGGCCGTTGCAGCCCGAGGGACCGAAGCTCGAAACCGTGGCGGCGGCGCTCACCTGGGCGCGGCGTCATGGCTGAACGGGTGATCGCGACGGCCGAATGCGTCGCCGAAGGGGCCGCTTGGCTCGCCGGGACCGAGCCGCGCTTCGCCCATGCGCTCGAAACCACGGGGCCTTGGCCGTTGCGGCTGCGTGACGGTGGCTTTGCCGCACTTGCGCAGGCCATCGTCAGCCAGCAACTGAGCGTGGCCTCGGCTGCGGCGATCGGCGCGCGGGTCGAGGCGGCGGGCCTGCATGCGCCGCAGGTCGTGCTGGCGGCCTCAGACGCGCTGCTTTCGGAATGCGGTCTCAGCCGCCCCAAGCAGCAATACCTGCGCGCGCTGGCCGCCGCCGAGCTGGACTTCGAGGCATTGGCCGGGCTTCCGAGCGACGAGGTCGTGCGCCGTCTGGTCGCCGTGCCCGGCATCGGTGTCTGGACGGCCGAGATCTATGCGCTTTTCGCATTGGGGCGCGCGGATGTGTTTCCGGCGGGCGACCTCGCGTTGCAGGAAGGCGCGCGGATGCTTTTCGCCCGCGATAGACGCCCCACTGAGAAGCAGTTGCGCATAATGGCGGAGGCCTGGTCGCCATGGCGGGGTGTTGCGGCGCGCGGGCTCTGGGCCTACTACGCCGAGGCGAAACAGAGGGAAGGCATCAGATGACGCGGGTTCTCGACAGCAAGCGACGCGACAGCGCCTCGGGACGGACGGGATCGGTGGTGGTGTTCCTCCACGGCTACGGCGCGGATGGCAGCGACCTTCTGGGCCTCGCGGAACCGCTGGCGCCCTATCTTCCCGATACCGTGTTCCTGGCACCCGACGCGCCGGAACGCTCGGCCATGAACCCGTCGGGGCATCAGTGGTTTCCGATCCCCTGGCTCGACGGGTCCGATCCGGTCGCGGCCGATCGGGCGATGGATGCCGCCGTCGCGGATCTCGATGCCTATCTCGACGGCGTGCTTGACGACGAGGGGATCGGGGCCGACAGACTGGTTCTAATCGGTTTTTCGCAGGGTACGATGATGGCCCTGCACGTGGCGTTGCGCCGGCCGGAGCCGGTGGCCGCGCTGGTGGGGTTCTCGGGGCGTCTGTTGCGGCCCGAGACGCTCAAGGCCGAGATCCGGTCGCGGCCGCCGGTCCTGCTGGTCCACGGCGATCTGGACGACGTGGTGCCGCCCGCCTCGATGCCCGAAGCGGCGCAGGCATTGCAGGATGCAGGCCTCGACGTCTTCGCCCACGTCATGGAGGGGACGGCCCACGGCATCGCGCCGGACGGGCTCAGCGTCGCGCTCGCCTTCATCCGCGACCGGCTCGGACTGGATGCGCCCGACCGGTAGAGGACGCGGATCGGCCACTTGGCGGGACCTGTTGCACCTGGGGGACGGCGCGCTCGGTGTGGTTTTCCAAACCGCTTGCAGGAATGCCGCAACGGGTGCAGATGCGAAGGCGACGGTACGGTTTCAATCGTGCCGAGATTTTTTCACGACCTGACCGCCCAATCAGAAAGAGTTTGCCCGTGCCTCTCAAACAGACCCTGCGCGACGAAATCGTCCGCCATCTGAAGTACAGCCTCGGCAAGGAAGAGGTGCATGCCGATCTGACCGACTGGCGGCTTTCCCTGAGCTTCGCGATCCGCGACCGGATCGTCGATCCGTGGTTCGCGTCGTCGCGCGCGACCCATGCGCGGCAGGGCAAGCGCGTCTATTACCTGTCGATGGAGTTTCTGATCGGGCGTCTTCTGGAGGATGCTGTCGTCAATCTCGGCCTGCTTGACGAGGTGCGGCCGATCTTCGACGAGATGGGGCTGTCGCTCGACGATGTTCTGGGCGACGAACCCGACGCGGCGCTGGGAAATGGCGGGCTCGGACGGCTGGCGGCGTGTTTCCTGGAATCGATGTCGACGCTCGGATGCCCGGCCTATGGCTACGGGATCCGGTATGAACACGGCCTCTTCCGGCAGAGCTTCCAGAACGGCCGGCAGATGGAACAGCCGGAAGACTGGCTGACGCAGCAGCATGCCTGGGAGTTCGAGCGTCCCGAGAGATCCTACCGCATCGGCTTCGGCGGCGAGGTGACGGAACTGGGCGGCAAGATCGTCTGGATCCCCGGCGAAGCGGTGCTGGCCGAGGCGTTCGACACGCCCATCGTCGGCTGGGAAGGGCGCTGGGCCAATACGCTGCGGCTCTGGGCGGCACGCCCCGAGAAGGTCTTCGATCTCGACCGGTTCAATGCCGGGGATTACTACGGTGCCGCCGAGCCCGAGAACCTCGCGCGCACGATTTCTCGCGTGCTCTATCCCGACGATACCACCGAAGAGGGCAAGCGCCTGCGGCTCAAGCAGGAATTCTTTTTCACGGCCGCGTCGCTGCGCGACATCGTGCACAGGTTCGAAGGGGAATACGACGACCTGATGATGTTGCCGGAAAAGGTCGCGATCCAGCTCAACGATACCCATCCTGCCATCGCCGGACCCGAACTGGTGCGCATTCTGGTGGACGAGAAGGGCATGGATCTGGCCGACGCCATTTCCATCTCGCGCGCTTGCCTCAGCTATACCAACCACACGCTCCTGCCCGAGGCGCTGGAACGGTGGAGCATCGAGCTGATGACGAGCCTGCTGCCGCGCCACATGCAGCTGATCGAGGCGATCGACGCCGACCATGCGGGGCGCCATCCCGACCGTGCCGTCACGATGACCGGCGGCGGCAACGTGCTGATGGGACCTCTGGCATTCGCCATGTCGCACAAGGTGAACGGCGTCTCGGCGCTGCATACCGAACTGATGAAGGAGACGGTCTTCAGCGAGTTGCATCGCCTTCATCCCGACCGGATCGTGAACCAGACCAACGGCGTCACGCCGCGGCGCTGGCTTCTGTCTGCCAATCCGCGGCTTTCGGCGCTGGTGACCGAGGCGATCGGGCCGGGCTGGATCGACGATCTCGAGCAACTCGGAAAGCTCGAGCCGATGGCCGACGACAAGACGTTCCGCGACGCCTATGCCGCGGCGAAGCGCGCCAACAAGGCGGATCTTGCGAACTATCTCGGCGAGCGCGGTACCGATGTCGATCCGGACGCGATGTTCGACGTTCAGATCAAGCGCATCCACGAATACAAGCGCCAGCATCTCAACATCATCGAGACCATCGCACTCTGGCAGGAGATCAAGGACGATCCCACCGCCGGATGGGTGCCTCGGGTCAAGATCTTCGGTGGCAAGGCCGCGCCGGGATATGTCTTCGCCAAGGAGATCATCCACCTAATCAACGCCGTGGCCGACGTAGTGAATGCCGATCCCGACACATCGCATCTCCTGAAGGTGGCCTATCCCGCCAACTACAACGTCACGCTCGCCGAACAGTTGATCCCCGCGGCGGAGTTGTCGGAGCAGATCTCGACCGCCGGCAAGGAGGCGTCGGGCACCGGCAACATGAAGTTCGCCCTGAACGGCGCGCTGACCATCGGAACGCTCGACGGGGCCAATGTGGAGATTCGCGATCTGGTGGGGCAAGAGAATTTCTTCCTGTTCGGGATGGATGCCGACGAGGTGGTTGCACGGCGCGATGTGGCCGACCATGCCCGGCAGGCGATCGACGCCGATCCGCGCCTTAAGCGCGCCCTCGACGCGATCGGCACCGGCACGTTCGGCGCCGGTTTCGAGGGGATCGTCGACAATGTCAGCGGCCATGATTATTTTCTGGTGGCCTCTGACTTCACCGATTTCTATCGCGCGCAACGTGAGGTGGAAGATGCCTATCGCGACCGGGACGACTGGACGCGTATGGCGGTGCTGAACACCGCCCGCTCCGGATGGTTCAGCAGCGACCGCACGATCCGCGGTTACATGCGCGATGTTTGGCACACGGAGACCCTGGCCGCCGAGTAAGTCGCCAAGCGGCGCTTGCGAAGGCGAAAACGCGACCTACGATAGGGGGTATGAGCAAAGCAACAACCTCCCCCGCCGTCACCGTCGAAGCCGCCCGGGCGATACAATCCGGGCAGCACGGCGATCCTTTTGCCGTCCTCGGGCCGCACATGGTCGGCGGGACGCGTCACGTCACCTGTTTCGATCCCGGGGCGACAGAAATGTTCGCCGTGGCCGGAGGCACCGAGCATCCTCTCGCCCGTGTCGCCGACGGGGTGGATGTCTTCACCGGCCCCGCGCCGGGGGACGGGCATTACTGGCTGCGCGGTCGCGCGGACGGGAAGGAATGGGATTTCGAGGATCCCTATCGCTACGGCCCCGTGATGGGCGAGATGGACGAATACCTTTTGGGCGAGGGCACGCACCAGCGTATCTGGACCGTGCTCGGCGCCCATATCCTCCAGCACGAGGGGCAGCACGGAACCCAATTCGCCGTCTGGGCGCCCAATGCGCGGCGCGTCAGCGTCGTGGGCGGCTTCAATCTCTGGGACGGGCGCCGGCATCCGATGCGCAAGCGCGGCGCCACGGGGGTGTGGGAAATCTTTGTTCCGAATATCGGCGAGGGCGAGGCGTACAAGTACGAGATCCTCGGGCCTGACGGGGTGCTTCAACCGCTCAAATCCGACCCGGTGGGGTTCGGCTCGCAGCATCCGCCGGAGAATTCATCGATCGTGCGCGACATCCGCGGCTATGGCTGGAAGGACGCCGAATGGATGAAGTCGCGCGAGACCCGCAATTCGCGGCAGGCGCCGATCGCCGTCTACGAGGTTCACCTCCCGTCGTGGAAGCGCCGGGTGGACGAAGGCGGGCGCTCCCTCAGCTACCAGGAGGCGGCGGAAGAGCTCGTCGATTACGTGGCGGATATGGGCTTTACCCATATCGAGTTGATGCCGATCAGCGAATATCCGTTCGACGGATCGTGGGGGTATCAGCCCGTGGGGCTCTTCGCGCCGACCATTCGTCACGGTACACCGCACGAATTCCGGGATCTGGTGGAGGCCGCGCATCGCAAGGGCGTGGGGATCCTGCTCGACTGGGTGCCCGGGCATTTCCCGGCCGACCCGCATGGCTTGGGCCTGTTCGACGGAACGCATCTCTACGAGCATGCGGATCCGCGCGAGGGATTCCATCAGGACTGGAACACGCTGATCTACAATTACGGCCGCCTGGAGGTGGCCAATTTCCTCGTATCCAACGCGATGTACTGGCTGGACGAATACCATGTCGACGGCCTGCGCGTGGATGCGGTGGCTTCGATGCTCTACCGCGACTACAGCCGCAAGGCCGACGAATGGGTGCCCAACAAGGATGGCGGGCGCGAGAATTACGAAGCGATCGCGATGCTTCAGAAGGCGAACGCCGCCGCCTACGGTCAGAATCCCGGTGTCATGACCGTGGCAGAGGAGTCCACGAGCTTTCCGGGCGTATCCGCCCCGGTCGATCAGGGCGGACTCGGCTTCGGCTACAAGTGGAACATGGGCTGGATGAACGACACGCTCAGCTATATGGCGAAGGATCCGATCTATCGCGCGCATCACCATCACCAGATGACGTTCGGACTGCATTACGCTTTCTCGGAGAACTTCATCCTGCCGATCAGCCATGACGAGGTCGTGCACGGCAAGGGATCGATGATCGGCAAGATGCCCGGAACGGAATGGGAAAAGTTTGCGAACCTGCGGGCCTATTACGGCTTCATGTGGGGACATCCCGGCAAGAAGCTCCTGTTCATGGGCTGCGAATTCGCGCAGCCGACCGAATGGAGCGAGGCCAGGCAGCTTTCGTGGGAGCTTCTCGACGATCCCAAGCACGAGGGCGTGCGCAGGCTGGTGCGCGATCTCAACGCGCTCTATACCTCGCTGCCGGCGCTCCACAGGCTCGACTGCGATCCGAAGGGGTTCCAGTGGATCGAGGCCGACGACAGCAAGAATTCGACCTATGCGTGGATCCGTCGATCGGGCGAAGCCGATCCCGACGTGGTGATCGTCTGCAACATGACGCCTGTCGAGCGCCGCGAGCACATGCTCGCCCTTCCCAGCGCGGGGCGTTGGCGCGAGGCGCTCAATACCGATGCGGGGGTCTATGGCGGCGGCGATCGCGGCAACATGGGCAGCATCGAGGCGGTGGCCGAGCCGCTGCACGGCCAGCCGGCGCGGGCGAACCTGTACCTGCCGCCGCTCAGCACGCAGATATTCGTGAAGGAATAACCGCAAAGGTCCTGCGTCGCGCTTATCAGAACGAGGGGAGAGAAGGATGGAAAAGCCCAATGCAAGGCTTTCGACGCGCACGCTGGCATTCGTGCTGGCCGGAGGGCGCGGATCGCGCCTGCGGGAACTGACGGATACGCGCGCCAAGCCAGCGGTCTATTTCGGCGGCAAGACGCGGATCGTCGACTTTGCGTTGTCGAACGCCCTGAATTCCGGAATTCGGAAGATGGCAATCGCGACGCAGTACAAGGCCCACAGCCTGATCCGTCATTGTCAGCGGGGATGGTCCTTCTTTCGCGCCGATCGCAACGAATATCTCGACATCCTGCCGGCATCGCAGCGGGTCAGCGAGGACAAATGGTATGTCGGCACAGCCGATGCGGTGACCCAGAACATCGACATCATCGACAGTTACGGAATCGAGTACATCCTGATCCTCGCGGGTGACCACATCTACAAGATGGACTACGAGGTGATGCTGGCCGAACATGTGGATTCCGGAGCAGATGTCACCGTCGGTTGCCTCACGGTTCCGCGCGGCGACGCTTCGGCGTTCGGGGTTCTGGCAACGGATGACAGCTGGAAGATCACTTCGTTTCTCGAAAAGCCGAAGGATCCTCCCGGGATGCCGGGGGACGAGACGCAGACGCTGGCCTCGATGGGTATCTATGTCTTCAAGTGGTCCTACCTGCGCGAACTTCTGATGACCGACGAGAACGCGCCGGACAGCAAGCACGATTTCGGCGGCGACATCATTCCCTACATCGTCGAGAACGGACACGCCCAGGCGCACCGCTTCACCACCTCCTGCGTGCGGCATCGGGAGGATGCACCGGCCTATTGGCGGGATGTCGGCACGATCGACGCCTATTGGCGTGCCAATATCGACCTGACCGATTTCGATCCCGATCTCGACCTGTGGGACACGAACTGGCCGATCTGGAGCTATTCCGAAGGGACGCCGCCGGCGAAATTCATTCACGACGAGGCCGACCGGCGCGGGCATGCGATCTCTTCGCTGGTGGCGGGGGGGTGTATCGTCTCCGGGACCGAGATCCGTCAGTCTCTTCTCTTCACGCATGTCCATACCAACAGCTATGCGCAGCTCGAACAATCCGTGATCATGCCGCATGTCACCGTGGGTCGAAAGGCGAGGCTCACGAAATGCGTGGTCGATGGGGGCGTAACCATTCCCGAAGGGTTGGTCGTGGGCGGCTCGGACGCGCCGGATCATGGCGACGTTTTCCGGGTGAGCGAGGGCGGTGTCACGCTGATCACACAGCCCATGATCGACGAATGGCTGGCACGACGATGATCCATGTCCTGTCGGTCGCGTCGGAATGCGCGCCCTTGATCAAGACGGGTGGGCTCGCGGACGTGGTGGGTGCGCTGCCCGGTGCGGTTGCAGGCGAAGATACCGAGATGCGTGTGCTGCTGCCGGGCTATCGCAGAGTGATGGCTATGCTGGACGGCCCCGAGGAGGTTCTGACGCTGCCGGAGCTTTTCGGCGGGCCAGCGCGCATTCTCTCCCAGACAATTGGGGGCCTGTCACTTCTGATCGTGGACGCGCCCCATCTCTTCGATCGCGACGGAGGCATCTATCTCGACCCGGAGGGCCGCGACTGGAGCGACAACCCCGAGCGGTTCGCCGGATTGTCGCTGGCCACGGCACTCGTTGCGCGCGATGGGGCCGGGGCTTGGCGCCCGGACGTCGTGCATTGCCACGACTGGCAGGCGGGCTTCGCGCCCTATTACCTGCACAAGATGCATGTCGGCGTGCCGTCTGTGATGACGATCCACAATATGGCTTTCAGGGGGCTCGTCGACGCGGACCGCTTGCGGTCCCTGAAGCTCCAGCCCGAAGATTTCAACATCGACGGTCTGGAATTCTGGGATCAGATCAGTGCGCTCAAGGCGGGGCTGGTCTGGTGCGACCGCATCACGACCGTAAGCCCGACCTATGCACGGGAAATCGCGACCGAGGCTTTCGGGATGGGGCTCGAAGGTCTCGTCCGCGCACGAGCGCTCGATATGCAAGGCATTCTCAACGGGATTGACCTGACCCTCTGGAACCCTGCGAGGGACCCTCACGCGCCACGTTTCAGGTCGCTTGCCGGCAAGGCCAAGGCCAAGAAGGCGCTTCTCTCGGAGATGGGTCTGCCCGAATCTGACGGCCCGCTGGCGGTCGTGGTTTCGCGGCTGAGCGAACAGAAGGGTCTCGACCTGCTTCTGGAGGCGCTTCCGGAATTTCTGGAGCGGGGCGGGCAGGTGGCGCTTCTCGGCTCTGGGGACCGAACGCTCGAAATGGCGTGGGAGCGGGCCGCCGAACTCTACGACGGGGTTGCCGTCAGATTGGGCTACGACGAGGCGCTGAGTCATCTGATGATCGCGGGCGGTGATGCAATCTTGATGCCGTCACGCTTTGAGCCTTGCGGGCTCACGCAGCTATACGGTTTGCGCTACGGGACTGTCCCGGTGGTAGCGCGCACCGGGGGCCTGGCCGACACGGTGATCGACGCCAATGACGCAGGCTTGCGGGCCGGCGTGGCCACTGGCATCATGCACGAGGCTGGCCGACGAGAGGCCGTGACGCACGCGCTGCGACAACTTGTGGACCTTTTCAATGACACGAAGAGTTGGGCCAAGGTGACGCGCAACGCGATGCGTCATTCCGTGGGATGGGAGGGGTCCGCCACGGCCTACGCGGCCCTTTATAGAAGTCTGAAGACACACACCGATGAGCATTGATTTCAAGATGACGGAGGGCCGCGCAGCCCCCATTGGCGCGACTTTCGACGGCGACGGCGTGAACTTCGCCGTATTTTCCGAGAACGCCACCCGTATGGTTTTGTGCCTCTTCGATCACGAGGACCGCGAGATCACCCAGATCGATCTGCCCGAGCGCAACGGTGACGTCTGGCATGGCTATATCTCGGGGCTTCGTCCGGGCCAGAGATACGGCTATCGCGCACATGGACCTTTTGCACCCGAAGAGGGGCATCGGTTCAATCCGGCAAAGCTTCTCATGGACCCCTACGCCAAGCGGTTGACCAAGCATCCGATCTGGAACGATGCTCTGATGGGCTATCCGATCGATCACAAGGGCAAAGATCGCGATCTCATCGCCGATCCGCGTGACAGCGCGCCTTTCATGCCGCGATCCGTGGTAGAGGATCCAAGCTTTTCGTGGGGCAGGGACTATCCGCTTCGCACCCCAATCCAGCAATCGGTGGTCTATGAGGCGCATGTCAAGGGACTGACGATGCGCCGCAAGGACGTCGACGATCCCGGTACGTTCCTTGCGATGTCGTCCGATCCGATGCTCGACTACCTTACGGATCTCGGGATCACCGCGATCGAGCTTCTGCCGGCGCAGACATTTCTCACAGACCGCTTTCTAGACGAGAAGGGGCTGTCGAATTACTGGGGTTACCAGACGTTCGGGTTTTTCTCACCCGAGCCGAAATACATGGCATGGGCGCAGATCGACGAGTTCCAGCAGATGGTCGCCCGGTTCCACTCGGCCGGCATCGAAGTGATTATGGACGTGGTCTACAACCATACCTGCGAGGGTAGCGAGCTCGGTCCGACGCTATCGTTCCGGGGGCTCGACAACGTGAGCTACTACCGCCTGATGCCCGACAATCCGCGTTATTACGTGAACGATACGGGGACGGGAAACACGCTCAACGTCGATCATCCGATGGTCCTGCGGATGATCATGGATTCGCTGCGCTACTGGGTCGAGGTGATGCATGTGGACGGGTTCCGCTTCGACCTCTGTTCCACGCTGGGGCGCGTCAACGAAGGTGGCTTCGATCGCGGCGCGGCCTTCTTCGACGCCATCCGGCAGGACCCGATCCTGTCGAACGTGAAGCTCATCGCGGAGCCGTGGGACATCGGACCGGGCGGCTATCAGCTCGGTGCGTTCCCTCCGCCCTTCATGGAGTGGAACGACAAGTATCGCGATACCGTGCGCCGGTTCTGGCGCGGCGACGCGTCCGAGGCACCGGCGCTGGCCGACCGACTGACGGGCAGCGCCCTGCAATTCGACCATTCCGGGCGGCCGGCAACGGCATCTGTGAACCTGCTGACCGCGCATGACGGGTTCACGCTGATGGATACGGTGAGCTACAACGAGAAGCACAACGAGGCCAACGGCGAGAACGGCGCCGATGGCCACGGCGAGAATTACTCGGACAATCTTGGCATCGAGGGCGAGACCGACGATGAGAGCGTGCTCGCCGCGCGCGCGAAACGCCGTCGCAACATGATCGCGACACTGATGCTGAGCCAGGGTACGCCGATGATCCTCGCCGGCGACGAGATGGGCAATTCGCAGCAGGGCAACAACAACGCCTATTCCCAGGACAACGAGATCAGCTGGATTGATTGGGAGGCCTTCGACGAGGAATTCCACGATTTCA
The DNA here is from genome assembly GCA_947489705.1 of uncultured Paracoccaceae bacterium. Classification (GTDB taxonomy): domain Bacteria; phylum Pseudomonadota; class Alphaproteobacteria; order Rhodobacterales; family Rhodobacteraceae; genus Palleronia. The sequence continues at coordinate 179,627 of CANLEQ010000004.1, read as the reverse complement.
CGCGCATGATGATCCGGTTCCGCAAGGATCACCCTCTGCTCCGGCAGAAGCTGTTTCTTCACGCCCGCGAACGTGCGGCCGACGGGTTCGAGGATCTCTTCTGGTGGCGTCCGGACGGAGAGCCCATGTCGGACTCGGATTGGGAAGACGACGAGTTGCGATGCGTGGCGATGGAGCTTCGGATGGCCAGCGGCACACCGCATTACGCCGAGACCGAGATGGCGATCTTCGCGGTCTTCAATGCAGGTCAAGCGGTCGAGATGCAGGTTCCCACGCCGCCCGAGGGCACGCATTGGGCCTGGCGCGTGGATACCGAAAGCTACGACACACGGACGGATGCCGTCGGTGACACGATCCGGGTCGCGGCTGAATCGGTCGCGGTGCTGGCGCTGGATCTGGTCCCGGCATGAACGATCCGCGGGACCGGCTGGCAGCCCGGCTGGGCGTCGTTGCCGAATACACCGATCAGATCGGCGCGGCGCATACGCTGACATCCGAGACGCGCGACGCGGTGCTTGCCGCCATGGGTGCGCCGACGGATGCGGACGGCGCCGAGCAGTACCTGAAGCGGATCGAGGCGCAGGACGCCCGACGCCCGGTACCCAGTTATGTGGTCGTTTCCTCGGATCGCACGCAGGATCTGCGCGGGCTCGAAGATGCAAGCTGGACCCTCGATCTCGAGGATGGCGAGCGACGCGAGGGGGCGGGCGCACAGCTCGGCTCCGTGCCTGTCGGCATCCATCGGCTGCACGGGCACGATTGGGAGGCGTGGATTCTCGCCGCTCCGGAGCGCCTCCGGGAGCCTCCCAAGGGCTGGGGCGTGACCCTGCCGCTCTATGGCCTCGGGCGCGACGGAAGGATCGGCACCTATGCCGATCTGCGCGCGGCCGTGTCCTCTCTCGGTGCTGCCGGAGCGGATTTCGTGGGGATCAATCCGATCCATGCCGGCTTTCCCCATGACCCAACCGCGATAAGCCCCTATTCGCCCTCGCATCGGGGCCGGTTGTCGGTCCTGCATATCGCGCCCCGGGAGCCTGCCGCCCCCGCCGGCGGGGAGCTTGTCGATTATGCCAGGAACCAGCCCGCGCGGGTTACTGCCCTGCGCAGGGAATGGTCCGAAGCGGGTGCCGATTTCGAGAAGTGGCGCGCCGCGCAGAACGGCGATCTGGAGCGGTTCGCCCTGCATCAGGCCCTGTCGGACGAGCTCGGGGCCTATTGGCCCGATTGGCCGGAGGGCTACCGCGATCCCGACAGCCCAGACGTCGCCGCATTCGCGCAAGAGCATGCCGACCTCGTCAGTTTCCATGCATGGCTGCAATGGCGCGCGGAGGTCGCGCTCGATCAGGTGCAGGAGGCCGCGCGTGCAGCCGGCATGCGGTTCGGCCTCTATCTCGACCTCGCGGTCGGAACGCATCCCGCCGGCGCGGAGACCTGGGCCGATCCCGAGCTCTTCGCAAGAGGCGTCTCGCTCGGAGCACCGCCCGACGCCTTCTCGGCGCGTGGCCAGAGCTGGGGCCTCGCACCCCTGCGGCCCGACACCCTGGCCGCACGCGGCTTCGCGCCGCTGGCCGCGATCCTGCGCCGGCAATTCGCCCATGCGAAGCTTCTGCGGATCGATCACATCCTGGGCTTCGAGCGGGCCTTCTGGGTACCGCAAGACACCGAGATCCCGGGTGCCTATGTCTCGATGCCGCGCGATGCGCTTCTGGCCGTGGCGAGAATCGAGGCGGAGCGCGCCGGTGCGACCATCGTGGGCGAGGACCTCGGCAACATTCCCGACGGCCTTCACGATGCGCTCGAAAGCGCGGGGATCCTCGGGTGCCGCGTGGCGCAGTTCGAGCAGGACTGGGACGCGACGACCGCGACCTTCACGCCGGCAGAAGGATACAGCGAAAGCGCGCTGACTTCGTTCAGCACTCACGATCTCCCGACATGGGAGGGCTGGAAGTCCGGCCGCGATCTGGAATGGCGCCGCGAGGTCGGCGATACCGACGACGCTCAGCTTCGGGACGGAAAGTCTCAGAGGCACGAGGAGGTCGAAGCCCTGACGCGGCTCATCGGCGGCGACACGGCGCGAGATCTGCACGCATTCCTCGCGCAAACCCCCTCGCGCCTCATCGCGGTTCAGATCGAGGATCTCCTGGGACGCGTCGAGCAGCCGAACCTGCCCGGAACCGTGGATCAACACCCCAACTGGCGACGCATGGTGGGCATCGCACCCGATCGGCTTGGCGAGCTTGACGAAGTCAGGATCACGGCCGAGCTCATGCGCGAGGCCGGAAGATAGAACGAGGAAGACATGGAAATCCTGACGATCGACACGAAACCCATCGAGGGTCAGAAACCCGGCACGAGCGGTCTGCGCAAGAAGACCCGCACCTTCATGGAGCCGCATTACCTCGAGAATTTCGTCGAGAGCATATGGACGGGCATCGGCGGCGTGACGAGCAAGACGCTGGTTCTCGGGGGCGACGGGCGCTACTTCTCCCCCGAAGCGGCTCAGGTCATCCTGCGCATGGCCGCCGCATCAGGGGCACGACGTGTCATCGTGGGACAGAACGCGCTTCTGAGTACGCCTGCCGCCTCGAACCTCATCCGCACCCGCGCGACCGATGGTGGCATCATCCTTTCGGCCAGCCATAATCCTGGCGGGATCGACGAGGATTTCGGCGTGAAGTTCAACAACTCCAACGGTGGCCCCGCTGCGGAGGATGTGACGGGACGCATATTCGAGGCGACGAAATCCATCGCAAGTTACAAGATCGCCGAGACGCAGAACGTGGATTTGTCGCAACCGGGCGAGTACGCGATGGGCGACATGGTGGTCGAGGTCGTGGACCCGGTCGAGGCCTATGCCCAGCTCATGGAGAAGCTCTTCGATTTCGACGCGATCCGGCGATTGATCAGCGGCGGCTTCACCATGCGCTTCGACGCAATGCACGCGGTCACGGGACCGTATGCAAAGGCGATACTGGAGGGCAGGCTGGGTGCTGCGCCGGGCAGCGTATTGAACGCCGAGCCCAAACCCGATTTCGGAGGGGGACATCCCGACCCCAACCCGATCTGGGCCAAGGAACTGATGGCGGCGATGAACGGCGATACTCCGCCCGATTTCGGCGCAGCAAGCGACGGCGACGGCGATCGCAACATGATCATGGGGCCCGGCCTCTATGTGACGCCGTCGGATTCCCTGGCCGTTCTCGCCGCGAATGCGCATCTGGCGCCCGCCTATGCCAAGGGCCTCGCCGGGGTCGCGCGGTCGATGCCGACCTCGCGCGCGCTTGACGCGGTGGCCGCGAGGAAGGGGATCGATTGCTACGAGACGCCCACGGGGTGGAAATTCTTCGGCAACCTTCTCGACGACGGGCGTATCACCCTTTGCGGCGAAGAAAGCGCCGGCACCGGAAGCGATCACGTTCGCGAGAAGGACGGCCTTTGGGCGGTGCTCCTCTGGCTCAATATTCTCGCCGAGACGGGCAAGGGCGTGGTGGAACTGGTCCATGACCATTGGGCGGAATACGGTCGCAACTTCTACACGCGACATGACTTCGAAGGGGTCGATGCGGATCGCGCAACCGAGATGTTCGACGACCTGCGGGGCCGTCTCGACTCGCTGGCTGGACAGGAATTCTGCGGGCGCATTGTCGAACGGGCCGATGAGTTCTCTTATGAAGATCCGGTGGACGGATCCGTGGCGAGGCAGCAGGGCCTGCGCGTGATGTTTGCGGGCGGGGGCCGGGTGGTTTACCGGTTGTCGGGAACGGGAACCGTCGGTGCCACCTTGCGCGTCTATCTCGAAGATGTCAGCGAGGATGCAACCGCGCAGGATCGCGACGCGCAGGAGGCCCTGTCGGACATGGCCCGAGCCGCGGAAGAGATCGCAAGGATCGAACATTACACTGGCCGCACGGAACCGGACGTGCGCGCCTGAGAAAGGCCTGACATGACACTGAAGACCCGTGTGACCGCCGATTCGGTCGTGGCAGAAGGCTTGGCACACAAATGTCGCCAGCTTCTCAATACATCCGAGACGGCGTTCGACGCCCATCAGGCGATCAGCCGCATGCTCGGTGGCCAGATCGGCGAGGAAGGGGCGACGTTCGGATTCTGGACACCCGAACTGCTCGACAACCGCGTGCCGGACGGGGATGTTTTTCTCGAAGTTCTGGCGCCCAAGGGACCGCTCGATCTGACCCGCGCGCATCAGGATGTCGTGTTCGAACGGGTCTATCTCCCGGTGGCCAGATACGAGGCGCATACGTTCGCGGCGGCGACGGGCATGCACGCGGGCGATCGCGAGAATGGCGGCGATTTCTACAGCTTGGTCTGGCGCGACGCGGAAGATACCTGGCACCGGATTCTCGATCCACTCGCCATGTCGCTGCCGTTCGGGGCGTTTGCGCCGGCAGAGCTCTACGACGTCGAGAGAATGCAATCGCGCCGTGGCGACAAGGACTATTTCGAATCTGTGAAGGGCGACGCCCCGCACAAGTTCGGCCCGCCTACCAACATCCTGCAGATCCACGTTCCCACCGCGACGGCGAGCGGCACCCTCGCGGGGCTCACGCGCCACTTCGAACGTCTCGGCGAGCGGGTGGAGAAGAACCTGGCGCTCGATCCGATGGACGAGATCTTTCTTGGATACGACGCCGTCCAGTTGCTGCCCGTCGAGCCCACGACGACTTACGAGACGGGGCCGGGCTTCTGGTCGGAGACCCGAGGGGAGAACGACGACGAGGTCGAGATCAGCCTGACACGCCCCAATACGACGAATTGGGGATACGATATTGTCATCTCGGGCATGGCGACGGTGAACCCGGTACTGCTCGAATCCGGGCGGCCGGACGAGCTCATTGATTTTGCCGCGGTGCTCCACAATTTCCCGACGAAGCCCAAGCAGCTGATCTTCGACGTGGTGTTCGGGCATTCCGACAATCAGGGGCTCGACGCGCTCAACAGCCATTTCTTCGCCGGGCCGAACATGTACGGCCAGAACATGGATTACCGGAATCCGGCCGTGCGGGCCATCATGCTGGAATTGCAGCGCCGCAAGGTGAATTTCGGGGCGGACGGCGTTCGGGTCGACGGAGCGCAGGATTTCAAGTGGTGGGATGCCGGCGCTCAGACGATGCGTCACGACGACGAGTACCTGAACGCGATGTCCGACATCGTTCAGGACGTCGCGGGGACTGCCTACCGGCCGTGGTTCGTGTTCGAGGACGGACGCCCCTGGCCGCAGGAGGACTGGGAGCTGTCGTCGAACTATCGCGCCGTGATCGAGCAGCATAAGGATCTCGACGTGTTCCAGTGGGGCCCGCTGACCTTCGCGCACAACACGCCCTTCATCTACGGCTACTGGTTGTCGAAATGGTGGCGTATCCGGGAAATGCTGAGCGTCGGGTCGAACTGGATCTCGGGAACGGCGAACCACGACACGCTCCGGCGTGGCACGCAGGTGAACCCCAAGCTCAACATCAACACGCGGCTCGGCGACACCAAGATGGAGATCCTCGAGAAGGCCTACGACAACCCGGCCGTCAGCATGCTGACCTACGCGGCGTTTCCGGGCGTGCCGATGGATTTTCTCAATTCGACCGCGCGCGCCAATTGGGGCTTCATCCGCAATCAGGACGACAAATACGGCGTCAAGGTCGTGGCCGAGGAGGCGATCAGCCTCAAATGGCAGGTCGACGAATACCGGTATTCCGTGCCCGGAAATTTCCGGCGCCTCAAGGAGTTGGGCTTCGAGACCCGCGAGGAGCTGGCGCGGTTCTTCGAGTTCCTTCCCGCGCTAGTCGATGTCACGGAATACGACCTCGATCATATCGCGAAGCTGTTGAACGGGGTGGAGCCTTCGCTGGCCGGGCCGGGGCGGTTCACGGTACGGGATCTGAAGATCATCGCCCGGGCGTGGATGGACGACATGCACGAATATTGCAACGTCTCGAACTCGACCTCCGTGCTGCAGGTGGAGCAGACGAGCTTCATGCTGGCCCTGCGCCGGTTCCGCCGGGACAATCCCTGGCTTCGCGACAATCTCGGGCCCGACGATCACTTCGACTATCTACGCCCTGTGGACGGCCGCACGATCTTTACCAGCTACAGGCGGCACGAGGGGCGGGAGATCTACGCGATCACGCATATGGAGGGCGGTCCGTCGAACGAATTCGACCCCCTCCGATTGCCCATTCCAGGGCTGGAAGGGGCGGGGTGGACCTGCATCCTGCGCACGCCCGGCATCGGCGACGATTACATATCCGGGCCGATCACCTTGCGCGATTCGACGGGACTCGTCTTTACCCGCGGCGATTGATGGCATTGTCACCTCGGTCGCCCGCGCTCATCATCTGCGAGCAGAAACTCCGAAAACAGGTGGAATGATGCGCAACATTGGGTCTCTGGACCGCTACGGGCCTCTCGCTGCGGCGATATTGCTGTCGGTCATCTTCCTGGGATTAAGCCTGATCGACTGGCTCTTCCTTCTGCCGGGCGTCTTCTTCGCGTTTTTCGCGGTCGTGGGTATCTACGACGTGACGCAGGTCAGCCATGCGATTCTTCGCAACTATCCCATCTTGGGACATGTGCGGTATTTCTTTGAACGGATCCGTCCCGAGATTCGCCAGTATCTTCTGGAATCCGATCAGGACGAGGAACCCTTCAGCCGCGAGGATCGCTCGATCGTCTACCAGCGTTCGAAGGACGAAGAGGCGGCGCGCCCGTTCGGAACCAAGCAGAAGGTCTACCAGGGTGGATATGCGTGGATGACGCATTCCATTTCGCCCAGCCATCTGAGCCGCCATGATTTCCGCGTGAAAATCGGCGGTCCGGATTGCGCCCAGCCTTACGAGGCGTCGCTCTACAATATCTCGGCGATGTCGTTCGGATCGCTTTCCGGCGCCGCGATCTCCGCGCTCAACAAGGGAGCGAAGGCGGGGGGCTTCGCGCACGATACCGGAGAGGGCGGAATTTCGAAGTATCATCATCATGGCGGGGATCTCATCTGGGAGATCGGGTCGGGGTATTTCGGCTGTCGAACGGCGGACGGCGCATTCGATCCCGAGATCTTTCGCTCGAAGGCTACCGAGCCTCAGGTGAAGATGATCGAACTCAAGCTCAGCCAGGGGGCCAAGCCGGGCCATGGCGGAATGCTACCGGCCGCGAAGATCACCGCCGAGATCGCCGAGGCACGCGGCGTTCCGAGGGGGAAGGACTGCATCTCACCCGCGGGCCATTCCGCCTTTTCCACCCCTCGGGAGCTTTGCGGGTTCATCGGCAGGCTGCGCGAATTGTCGGGGGGCAAGCCGGTCGGTTTCAAGCTCTGCATCGGACACAGGCGCGAATTCATGTGCATCGTCAAGGCGATGCTTGCGACCGGCATCTATCCCGATTTCATCGTAGTGGACGGCAAGGAGGGCGGGACAGGCGCCGCGCCGCTGGAATTCGCGAACCATGTCGGCATGCCGCTGGTCGAGGGTCTGACCTTCGTGCACAACACGCTGCGGGGGGCGGGAATCCGGGACCGTATCCGGATCGGCGCCGCCGGCAAGCTGATCCACGCCTTCGATATCAGCCAGGCCTTCGCGATGGGGGCCGATTGGTGCAATTCGGCCCGAGGATTCATGTTCGCGGTGGGTTGCATCCAGGCGCAGGCCTGCCACACCAACCGTTGCCCCACGGGCGTCACCACCCAGGACCCCTTGCGTCAGCGTGCCCTCGTTGTCGACGACAAGGCGTTGCGCGTCGCGAGCTTTCACCGCAACACGATGAAGGCGCTGGCGGAAATGGCAGGGGCGGCGGGTCTCGACGACCCGCGGGACTTCCTTCCGCATCACTTCATGAAGCGCGAGGCCGATGGGGCCATGGTCGAGGCGTCGGATGCGTGGCCCTATATGGAATCCGGGCACTTGGTCGACAACCAGGACAGCGACGTCGAGGACGTGTACCTCAAGCGCTGGCGGCGCGCTTCAGCCGATACGTTCCAGCCCCCCGAGCCTTACGGCCGGTCGATCAAGCGAAGCGGACAGCAGAGAGAAGCCGCCGAGTAAGGGCCCCGCACAGCGGAGCGTTCACTCCACCGTTACCGATTTGGCGAGATTGCGCGGCTGGTCGACATCCGTCCCCTTGGCGATCGCAGTGTGGTAGGCCAGCAATTGCGCCGGTATCGCGTAGAGGATCGGCGCCCACAATTCCGAGATTTCGGGCATCTGCGCCCGGTGCCAGACATCCGGCTGGCTGGCCAGCCCGGGCGCATCGCTGACGAGCACGATCCTGCCCCCGCGTGCCATGACTTCGCGCATGTTGCTGACCGACTTGCCGAAAAGCCGATCATTCGGGGCGAACACGATGACGGGGACATGTTCGTCGACCAACGCAATGGGGCCATGCTTGAGTTCGCCCGATGCATACGCTTCGGCATGTATATAGCTGATTTCTTTAAGTTTCAGGGCGCCCTCAAGGGCGAGGGGATACATGGCGCCGCGTCCCAGAAACAGGATATCGCGCGCCTCGGAGAGGTCGCGCGCGATATGGCTGATCTCTTCCTCGGCATTCAGCGCCTGTGCCATCAATGCCGGCAGCCGCAGCAGATCGTCGAGGTGGCGGGCGATGTCGCTCTGGGAAAGCGTTCCGAGATCCTGCGCCGCCTTCAGCGCGAGGATCCCGAGCACGGCCAGTTGACAGGTGAACGCCTTGGTCGACGCGACGCCGATTTCGCGTCCCGCAAGGATAGGCAGGGCGATATCCGAGGCGCGGGCGATGGACGAACTCTCGACATTGACCACAGAGAGAATTCGCGCTCGTCCCGAGCAGAAGCGCAGAGCGGCCAGGGTATCGGCCGTCTCGCCGGACTGGCTGACGAAGATCGCCAATGTGCCCTCGGTGATCGGCGGCTCGCGATAGCGGAACTCCGACGCCACGTCCACTTCGACGGGAATGCCGGCGAGTCGCTCGATCCAGTATTTCGCGGTATGGCAGGCGTAGGACGCGGTGCCGCAGGCGACCATGACGATCCGGTTGACGCCGGTGAAATCGAGGCCGGATCCGGGCAGGACGATGCGCCCGTCGCGTATGTAATGGCTCAGCGCGGCATTGAGCACGGCGGGCTGCTCTGCGATCTCCTTGGCCATCCAGTGGCGATGGCCGCCTTTCTCCACCCGGCCCGCTTCGGGGGTGATCGGAACGCTCGGGCGGGTCACGGGGCGGTTCTCCGCGTCGAAGATCTCGGCCGAGCTGCGGGTCAGGACCGCCCAGTCGCCTTCCTCGAGATATGTCAGGTGATCGGTCATCGGCGCGAGCGCGATGGCGTCAGAGCCCACATAGGCCTCGCCGTCGCCGAGCGAGATCGCAAGCGGCGAGCCGCGGCGCGCGACGATCATCAGATCGTCGTGGCCGTCGAAGAGAAAGGCGAGCGCGAAGGCACCCTCCAACCGTTCGAGCGTGCGCGCCACGGCCTCCCGGGGGCTGGCGCCCTCTGCAATGAAACTCTGGGCGAGGATCGCGACCGTTTCGGTGTCGGTCTCGGATTCACCGCCGAGATTGCGGGCGCGCAGTTCCTCGCGCAGCGCCGCGTAGTTCTCGATGATCCCGTTATGCACCACCGCGACCGTGCCGGCGCGATGCGGATGGGCGTTCGCCACGCTCGGGGCGCCGTGGGTGGCCCAACGGGTATGACCGATACCGGATTTGCCGGGCAGCGGATCGCGGACCAGGTGATCCGACAGGTTGATGAGCTTTCCGACCGCCCGCCGCCGGTCTAGGCGACCGGCCTCGACCGTTGCGATGCCCGCGCTGTCGTAGCCGCGATATTCGAGACGCTTGAGCGCCTCGACCAGAAGGGGCGAGACCTCGTGCCGCCCCAGAACGCCGACGATCCCGCACATTTCAGTGAGTTTCCTTCTTCTTGGCGGCCCGCAGCCGATCCATCAGGCGCTTGCCCATCCCGTCCTTGTTGATCTGCCGGGCGCGCGCAAGGGCCAGCGCGCCGTCCGGCACGTCGCTCGTGATTACCGATCCCGAGGCCGTCATCGCGTCCGACCCGAGTTCGACCGGGGCGACGAGCATTGTGTTGGAGCCCACGAAAGCCCGCGCTCCGACCGTGGTCCGGTGCTTGAAGACGCCGTCGTAATTGCAGGTGATCGTTCCCGCGCCCAGATTTGCCGACGCGCCGATATCGGCATCGCCGACATAGCTCAGATGGTTCACCTTCGCGGCCTCGCCGATCCGCGCATTCTTGGTCTCGACGAAATTTCCGATCTTCACGCCACTTCCGAGGTCGGTCCCCGGGCGCAACCGCGCATAGGGCCCGACCACGGCACCGGCGCCGACCCGGCACCCCTCCAGATGGCTGAAGGCGCGGATCGTGGCGCCGGGTTCGACGGCGACGCCGGGCCCGAAGACGACATGAGGCTCGACCGTGACATCGCGTCCGAGGCGCGTGTCGTGGGCAAAGAACACGGTCTCGGGCGCGGTCAGGGTCGCGCCACCGTCCAGCGCCCTGAGCCGCGCACGCGCTTGGAACAGGCTTTCGGCGCGGGCCAGTTCGGCGCGCGTGTTGACCCCCATCGTCTCGGTCTCGGGACAGGTGACGACGGCGGTTTCCAGTCCGCGATCCCGGGCGATGGCGACGATGTCCGTAAGGTAGTACTCGCCGCTGGCATTGTCGTCTCCGACCGCCTCGACCAAGTCGAACACCTGTTCCGCATCGGCGCAGATCACCCCGGAATTGCAGAGCGTTATACGCCGCTCCTCATCCGAGGCATCCTGGTATTCCACGATCCGCTCGAGCTTGCCGCCGCAGGTGACGAGCCGTCCGTAGCGTCCCGGATCGGCCGCATCGAAGCCGAGCACCACGACCGAGGCGCCGTCGCGCCGTGCCTGCCCCATCGCCGCCAGGGTCTCGGGCGCGATGAGCGGCGTGTCGCCATAGAGAACGAAGACGTCGCCCCGGGCGCCGGCAAGTGCCCCGCGCGCCTGGGCCACCGCATGCCCGGTGCCGAGCTGGCGATCCTGACGCACGATCGCGAGATCCGGGTCGAGATCGCGGGCCGCGGCTTCGACAGCCTCCGCTCCGTGGCCTGCGACGATGACGCGCCGTTCCGGAGAAAGGTCCGAGGCGGAGGCGAGTGCGTGGGCGAAGAGCGGGGCGTGCCCGATCCGGTGCAGCACCTTGGGGATGTCCGACTGCATCCGAGTGCCCGCACCGGCGGCAAGAACGATCAGATGTGTCGCCATGTCGGACCTTCTTTCAGTCGATGAATGCCCCGGTTCTATCCGAGGCGGGCCGGGGTGCAATCCCCGCTTGCATTCACATGAGGTTGCCGCAGGTTACAGACTTCCGATCTGGAGGGTAGCGCCATGCGGGCTGTGATTTTCGATCTCGACGGCACATTGATCGATACCGGCGCTGATCTGATCGCCGCGGCGAACACCTGTTTCCGTGCCCTCGGCCACGGGGACCTGCTCGACCCCGCGGCCGACAAGGCGATCGCCTTTCGCGGCGCGCGCGCCATGCTGCGCGCCGGGTTGAGCCGGGTCGATCGCCTGGACGATGCCATCGTTGAGCGGGAATATGTCAAGCTGCTGAACCATTACGGTGACGCGATCTGCGTTCATTCGACATTCTATCCCGGTGCCGTGGCGGTGGCCGACGCGCTACGGGCGCGCGGGGTCGTGGTGGGGATCGCGACCAACAAGCCCGAGGGGCTGGCCGACAAGCTTCTGCGCACGATGGGCGTCCGCGATCATTTCGGGCCGCTCGTCGGTGCGGATACACTCGATGTGCGCAAGCCCGATCCGCGTCATTTCTGGGAGGCCGTGGACCTCGCGGGCGGCGACCGCAGGCGAGCCTGTCTCGTCGGCGACACAGAGACCGACCGGGAGACCTCGCGCCGGGCCGGGGTGCCGTCGCTGCTCGTGAGCTTCGGGCCAGAGGGCAGGGACGTCGCCCGTCTGCGCCCCGACGCGCTTCTCGATCACTTCGATGACCTTCCGGACCTGGTCGACGGCATCCTGGTCCCCGACCCGGTCGCCTGAACGGACGGGGCCGTGCGCGAGCGCGCGAATCCGAGGTTCGGCGGCCCGGCGATCGTTTCATTGGCCGCGCTGGTGTTCGTGGCTGCGGCGTCGGGGCTGCTTATGGGGTTTCGGCTCGCGACGCTCGACGCGACGGACGTGATCTCGCGTTATGCCCGACATCACGCGGAGCTGACCGGCCGCAGCCCTGCTGATTGCGTCGGCGTGCCGGGCCGGGGCGATCTCTGGCTCGAGGTGATCTGCGGCGGCGATCCGCGGCGGATCTACGGCGTGTCGCGGTTCGGCTTCGCAGTCGACATCCCGGGGGAGCGGCGGCACTGACGCACGCGCTTGCGGATGGGGTGGCCGCCCTCTAAGTTTTCGGCAGGCGTGGCATCGGGAGGGGATCTTGCGACCGTGAAGCTGAGTTCGAAGATCCTGACAAACTCCGCCGAATTCGCGGACAACACTGCCCACCACCTCGATCTCATCGCCGAGATGCGCGCCGCCGCGGAGCTTGCCATGGCGGGCGGAGGTCAACGCGCACGCGAACGTCACGAGGCGCGCGGCAAGATGGCCCCCCGCGACCGGGTGGCGGGACTGCTGGATCCCGGCTCGCCGTTCCTCGAAGTCGGACTGACGGCCGCGCACGACATGTACGACGGCGCGGCGCCGGCGGCGGGCGCGGTTGCCGGCGTCGGGCGCATTGCAGGGCGGCAATGCATGGTGCTGGCCAACGACGCCACCGTCAAGGGCGGCACCTATTTTCCGATGACGGTGAAGAAACATCTCCGCGCGCAGGAGATCGCCGAGGAAAACCACCTTCCGTGCCTCTATCTCGTCGATTCGGGCGGCGCCAATCTGCTGCAGCAGGACGAGGTGTTTCCGGGGCGCGATCATTTCGGCCGGATCTTCTACAACCAGGCCAACATGAGTGCCAAGGGCATCGCGCAGATCGCCGTCGTCATGGGCTCCTGCACCGCCGGGGGCGCCTATGTCCCCGCCATGTCCGACGTGACGATCATCGTGCGCGAGCAGGGGACCATCTTTCTTGCGGGTCCGCCGCTGGTGAAGGCGGCGACCGGCGAGGTCGTGAGCGCCGAGGATCTCGGGGGCGGCGACGTCCATACCCGGTTGAGCGGTGTGGCCGATTACCTGGCCGAGGACGATGCGCATGCGCTGGCTCTGGCCCGGCAGGCGGTCGCCTCGCTCGGGACCCCGCCGGCGACCAACGTGACGCGGCAGAGCCCCGAGCCTCCGGCCTATGATCCGGACGAAGTCTTGGGGATCGTGCCCCGCAGTCTCACGACGCCCTACGACGTGCGCGAAGTCGTCGCGCGGCTGGTCGACGGATCGCGCTTCGACGAGTTCAAGGCGCGGTTCGGGGACACGCTGGTGACCGGCTTCGCCCATATCGACGGCTGGCCGGTCGGCATCGTCGCCAATAACGGGGTGTTGTTCTCCGAGGCGGCGCAGAAGGGCGCCCATTTCATCGAGCTTTGCACGCAGCGCCGCGTGCCGATTCTGTTTCTGCACAACATCACCGGTTTCATGGTCGGCCGGGAATACGAGGCGCAAGGCATCGCGCGGCACGGGGCGAAGATGGTGACGGCCGTCTCGACGGCCGCCGTGCCCAAGATCTCGATGCTGATCGGCGGCTCTTTCGGTGCGGGAAATTACGGCATGGCGGGGCGGGCCTTCTCGCCGAGATTCGTTTGGTCTTGGCCCAATGCGCGGATCGCCACGATGGGCGGGCCGCAGGCGTCCGGCGTGCTGGCGAGCGTCACGCGCGCGCAGAAGGAAAAGCGCGGCGAGACGTGGACGGAGGCCGAGGAAGAGGCGTTCAAGGCACCGATCATGGCGCAATTCGCCCGCCAGTCGCATCCGCTCTACGCCTCGGCGCGTCTCTGGGACGACGGCGTGATCGATCCGCGCCGTGCGCGGTCGGTCCTGTCGCTGAGCCTTGCCGCGTCGTGCAACGCGCCGATCCCCGAGACGCGGTTCGGCGTCTTCCGGATGTGAGCGGCGGGGATCGGCGCAAAAATTCTGGTCGGCGTCTTCGGGGAGAAACGATGTTCGAGCGCATTCTGATCGCCAATCGCGGCGAGATCGCCTGCAGGGTGATCGATACGTGTCGCAGGCTCGGCGTGGAGACGGTGGCCGTCTTTTCCGATGCCGATGCCGGCGCGCGGCACGTGGCGATGGCCGATCACTCCGTGCATATCGGCGGCGCCGCGCCATCCGACAGCTATCTTCGCGGCGACAGGATCATCGCTGCCGCGCGCGCGACGGGATCGCAGGCGATCCACCCGGGCTACGGGTTCCTCAGCGAGAATCCGGATTTCGTGGACGCGGTCGAGGCGGCGGGCCTGGTCTTCATCGGCCCGTCGGCGGACGCCATTCGCCGGATGGGCCTCAAGGATGCCGCGAAGGCAGTGATGGAAGCGGCAGGCGTCCCCGTCGTGCCGGGGTATCACGGTGACGACCAGTCCGAAGACCGCCTGGCGGACGAGGCGGCGCGGATCGGCTGGCCCGTGATGATCAAGGCGGTCGCGGGCGGCGGCGGCAAGGGGATGCGCATGGTCGAGGCCGCTGCCGACTTCGCGGACGCGCTCGCCGCCGCACGCGCCGAGGCGAGAGGCGCGTTCGGCAACGATGCCGTCCTGATCGAGAAGTTCGTGACCCGTCCACGCCATGTCGAGATCCAGGTGTTCGGCGACGGGCGCACGGCCGTGCACCTTTTCGAGCGCGACTGCTCTTTGCAACGTCGCCATCAAAAGGTGATCGAGGAGGCCCCCGCACCGGGCATGACCGAAGCCCTGCGCCGCGCGATGGGCGAGGCGGCCGTGCGGGCGGCCGAGGCGATCGGATATGCCGGCGCGGGCACGGTGGAGTTCATCGTCGACGGCAACGTGGTCGCCTCCGGCGCGCAGGAGGGGTTCTTCTTCATGGAGATGAACACCCGCCTTCAGGTGGAGCATCCGGTGACCGAGGCCGTCACCGGCATGGATCTCGTGGAATGGCAGCTGCTGGTCGCGGCCGGCGAACCGCTGCCGGCGCGCCAGGAGGATCTCGCCCTTACCGGTCATGCGGTCGAGGCGCGGCTCTATGCCGAGGATGCGACGGCGGGGTTCCTGCCTGCGACCGGCACGTTGCGGGCGCTGCGTTTTCCCCCGGGGCTGCGGATCGAGACGGGCGTTCGCGAAGGCGATGTCGTATCACCGCATTACGACCCGATGATCGCCAAGGTGATCGCCCACGGCGAGACGCGGGACGCGGCGCTGCGCCGCTTGAGCCGCGGGCTCGAGCGTATGGTGGTGGCCGGGACGGTGACTAACAAGGCGTTCCTCCAGGCGTTGCTGGTCGATCCCGGATTTGTCGCCGGGCGTGTCGATACGGGGTTGATCGCGCGCAACCTCGCCGCGCTGGTGCGAAAGCCCGCGCCGGGGCCCGAGATCCTGGCGATGGCCGCGCTCGCGGCTCTCGGCCTCGACGCACCGGGCGACGCGCTTCAGGGTTTCGCGCTCTGGACCGGGCGCGGTCAGCCCTGCCTCTTGCGCGAAGGCGAGCGGGACTTCGACCTGCGGGTCACGTGTCTCGGCGGCACAACGCGCAAGGTCGAGGGCGCGGATGTGGACGTGACGGCAGAGTGGGCGTCGGGTTCGTGGCGGATCGCGGGGCGCCGCATGGCGCAGGCGGTACGCACGGGCAGCATCATCGCGGTTCCCGAGGGGCCGGGCTTCGTGTTCGAGGGGATCGACCCGCTGGAGCGCGCGGGGAGCGCGGGGCCGGGGGCCGATATCGTCACCGCGCCGATGCCCGGTCTCGTGAAGGTGCTCCACGCGACGGTCGGCGACGTGGTGCGCGAGGGCGACGCGCTGGCCGTTCTCGAGGCGATGAAGATGGAACATGTCCTCAAGGCCGGGCGCGACGGGAAGGTCGCCGAGACGATGGTCGAAGAGGGCCAGCAGGTCAGCGCGGGCGACGGGCTGATCCGGCTCGCCGACGAATGAGCGCCGCGTTATGGTCACGCCCCCGAGGCTCTGCTAGGGGGACGGGATGATCCCCGAGACAGGATGCCCATGATCACCCTTCATCACTGTCACCAGACGCGGTCCATGCGCTCTCTTTGGCTGCTGCACGAGCTTGACGTCGATTTCCAGCTCCGCGTGCGTCCGTTCGACCGTTCCCTGCGGGAGCCAGAATATCTTTCGCTGAACCCTGCGGGCCGGGTGCCGGCGCTGGAACTCGACGGCGAAGTCATCTGGGAGACTGGTGCCATCACCGAAATCCTCTGCGAACGCTTCGCCGATCGCGGCCTCGGCCGGCCGCCGGGCGATATCGACCGGCCGGATTTTCTCGTATGGCTGCACTTCGCGGAGACGATCAGCCAGCATGCCGCCGCGCTGACCCAGCAGCACGTGATCCTCTATGAGGATTCCATGCGGTCGCCCATCGTCATGAAGCTCGAGGCCAAGCGGCTCGAGAAGTGTTTCGCGGCGATCGAAGCGCGGTTGTCGACGCCGGTCGAGAACCGCGACTACCTGCTGACGAGCGGCTTTTCTGCGGCCGACATCTCGGTGGGGCAGGCGGTCTACATGGCGCGCCATTTCGCGAAGCTCGACGGCTTTCCCGAAGTCGCCCGTTGGTACGACCAGATCACCGAGCGCGAGAGCTTCTTGCGATCTTTGCCGCCGCCGGGTGCCGAGCTTCTCTATGCGCGGGACTTCTATCCGGCATGGGAAACTGCGGAAAGCGCCTGATCACGACCCGTTGAGGCGCGCGTCCCGGACCCCTCTGCGCTCATCTGACCCGGTCGGGCACCGTTGACGCTCGGAGTGGCTGCGCCTAAGTCGAACATGAACGAAGCGGGCCGCGCGCAGGTTGGTCCGACGACACGAAGGAAGTCACGCCATGGACGCCATTCTCTCTCGCGAGTACCTGCCCATTATGATCCTTCTGGGCTTCGCGGTCGCGCTGGGCATCATCCTGATCCTCGCCGCGTATATCGTGGCGGTGCAGAACCCCGATGCGGAGAAGACCAGCGCATACGAATGCGGGTTCAACGCGTTCGACGACGCGCGGATGAAGTTCGACGTGCGCTTTTATCTGGTCTCGATCCTTTTCATCATCTTCGACCTCGAGATCGCGTTCCTGTTTCCCTGGGCGGTGAGCTTCAACGTTATGACGGATGCTGCGTTCTGGTCGATGATGGTATTCCTGACGGTGCTCACCGTCGGGTTCGCTTACGAATGGAAGAAAGGGGCACTCGAATGGGAGTAGTCGCCAACCCGACGACCGCCGGTGCGGATCGCGAGGTCGCCACGCAGGAGCTCAACAACGAGCTGACCGACAAGGGTTTCCTGCTGACCACCACCGAAGATATCATCAACTGGGCCCGCACGGGCAGCCTGCACTGGATGACGTTCGGCCTCGCCTGTTGCGCGGTCGAGATGATGCATACCTCGATGCCGCGCTACGATGCCGAGCGGTTCGGCGTGGCGCCGCGGGCATCGCCGCGTCAATCGGACGTGATGATCGTTGCAGGCACGCTCACCAACAAGATGGCGCCGGCGCTTCGCAAGGTGTTCGACCAGATGCCCGAGCCTCGCTACGTCATCTCGATGGGATCCTGCGCCAATGGCGGCGGATATTACCACTACAGCTATAGCGTGGTGCGCGGTTGCGATCGGGTCATACCCGTCGACATCTACGTTCCGGGATGCCCCCCGACCGCCGAGGCGCTGCTCTACGGGATCCTGCAACTCCAGCGCAAGATCCGCCGCACCGGCACCATCACCCGTTGAGGAGCGTCCATCATGCCTGAAGCTTTGAGAGAACTCGGCGAGCACATCAAGGCGCGGCGCCCCGATTGCGTCATGGGTTACGAAGTGGCGCTGGGCGAATTGACGATCCATGTGTCGCGCAGTTCGCTCGTCTCTTTCGTCGAGTTCCTGAAGACCGACCGGACTTGCCAGTTCTCGACGCTCATCGACATTACCGCGATCGACCATCCGTCGCGTGAATCGCGGTTCGATCTAGTGTATCACTTCCTGTCGATGTACCAGAACCACCGCGTTCGTCTGAAGACCGAAATCCGCGAGGACGAGATGGCCCCCTCGATCACGAGCGTGCATCCGTCGGCCAACTGGTTCGAGCGCGAAGTGTTCGACATGTTCGGCATTCTCTTCGCGGGTCATCCCGACCTGCGGCGTATCCTCACGGATTACGGCTTTCGCGGATATCCGCTGCGCAAGGACTTTCCCACCACCGGTTATACCGAGGTGCGCTACGACGAGGTGAGCAAGCGCGTGGTCTACGAGCCGGTGAGCCTGGTTCAGGAATATCGGCAGTTCGACTTCATGAGCCCCTGGGAGGGTGCGGATTACATCCTGCCCGGCGACGACAAGGCCGAGGGTACGGCGTGACGTTTGCCGCGGGCAATGCGGTTCTTGAGCCGGCGACGATGTCGACCGGCGCTTCCGTATTGGCCAAGCGGTATCCGGGCTTGCGTACCCTGTTCTTCGTTATTGGAACCCAGAAGGCGTCGACCACCTGGCTTGCCAAGATGCTGGCGCGCGCACAGGGATGCCATGTCGCCCCGGCCAAGGAATTGCACTACTGGTCGATGCTCGAGAGTGGCAAGCCCCAATCCGAAATCGTCGACAAGCGCAACAGGCAGATCAGGAAAACCCTGACCGCGATGGTACGATCGACCACCAACCCCGCTCGGATTCGGGCGGCCTACGGGCTCCTGCGCATCCAGATGACGGAGCGCCGCTTGGCCGTGGATCCCTCGATCGAGAGCTATATCCGCGCCCTGATGCGGGGATGGAAGGGGCAGGCGGTCGCGGGCGAATTGACCCCGCGTTATTGTCTTCTGCCGGCCGAGGCCATCGGCAGCATGGCTGCGATGCATCCCGATACGCGGTTCGTCTTCGTGATGCGCGACCCTGTCGAGCGGATGTGGTCGGGTGTGAAGCATATCCATCAGACCGATACCCGGGAGAGCGGTATGGTTCGGCGCGATATTCTCGAGGCGTTCGAGCACGCGGTTCGCGATCCGTCGTCGAATGCGCATCGCCTCAGCGCCTATGCCGAACTCATTCCCGAGATCGAACGGGGCGTGCCGGCCGACCGGATCGCTTATTTTTTCCACGAAACGATCCGGACCGAGACCGAGATGGCGCGCCTGTCCGCGTTCCTCGGTCTGGACGACGTGCCGGCCGATGCCGGAGACCGCGTGAACCGCAGCATGCACGACGCTTTGCCCATGCCGGCAGACGCCGCCCGGGCCGCGCGACAGGCGCTTGAACCGACCTACGCGTTCGTCGCCGAACGCTTCGGCGCACGGGTTCCGCCATCATGGCGATCCGGCGTCACGAACTGAAAAGGGGGCTTAGGTCCATGAAAGATACAGATTTTGAAGACGCGCTGACCGGCGAGCAGAAGATCCGGAACTTCAATCTGAACTTCGGACCGCAGCATCCTGCGGCGCATGGAGTTTTGCGGCTTGTCCTGGAACTCGACGGCGAGATCGTCGAGCGGTGTGACCCGCATATCGGCCTGCTGCACCGCGGGACCGAAAAGCTGATGGAAAGCCGCACCTATCTGCAGAACCTGCCCTATCTCGACCGGCTCGACTACGTGTCGCCGATGAACCAGGAACACGCCTGGTGCCTGGCCATCGAGAAGCTGACGGGAACGGAAGTGCCGCGGCGCGCCAGCCTTATCCGCGTGCTCTACTCCGAAATCGGCCGGATCCTGAATCACCTGATGAACGTGACCACCCAGGCGATGGATGTCGGCGCCCTGACGCCGCCGCTCTGGGGCTTCGAAGAGCGCGAAAAGCTCATGGTTTTCTACGAGCGGGCCTGCGGCGCGCGGCTTCATGCCGCGTATTTCCGGCCCGGCGGCGTGCATCAGGACCTGCCCGACAAGCTGATCGAGGATATCGACGCCTGGTGCGACCCGTTCCTCAAGGTTCTCGAAGATATCGACGATCTCATCACCGAGAACCGGATCTTCAAGCAGCGCAACGTCGATATCGGCGTGGTGAGTGAGCAGGACATTCAGGACTGGGCTTTTTCCGGCGTCATGGTTCGCGGCTCCGGTCTGGCCTGGGACCTGCGACGGTCCCAGCCCTACGAATGCTACGACGAGTTCGATTTCCAGATCCCCGTCGGAAAGAACGGCGATTGCTACGATCGTTATCTCTGCCGCATGGCAGAAATGCGCGAATCGGTGAAGATCATCCGACAGGCTTGCGAGAAGCTGCGGGTGGAAAAGGGCCCGATCATGCATCGTGGCAAGCTCTCCCCGCCCACGCGGGGCGACATGAAGACCTCGATGGAAGCGCTCATCCACCATTTCAAGCTCTACACCGAAGGGTTTCACGTTCCCGCCGGAGAGGCCTATGCCGCGGTCGAGGCCCCGAAGGGCGAGTTCGGCGTCTTCATGATGTCCGACGGCACCAACAAGCCCTACCGCGCGAAGCTGCGCGCGCCGGGGTTCCTCCATCTCCAGGCCATGGACCACATCGCCACGGGGCACCAGCTGGCCGATGTCAGCGCCCTCATCGGGACGCTCGACGTCGTTTTCGGCGAAATCGATCGATGATCCGGTGCGGCCTTTCCCGTGCTTGCATGCTCGGGAGAGGCCGGTATAGGAACCCGCCCATATGGGGCACGCGTCCCGTCCCGGGGAGCCGGATCGCGTGCGCGCAATGCCCGACCCGATAGGAAGACCACGATGCTGAGACGCCTCCACCACGACCAGCCCGCAAGTTTCGCCTTCACGGACAAGAACCGCGAATGGGCGGAGGCGCAGATGACCAAGTTTCCCGAAGGTCGCCAGGCATCGGCCGTCATTCCGCTTCTCTGGCGCGCGCAGGAGCAGGAAGGGTGGCTGACCCGGCCCGCGATCGAAGAGGTCGGGCGGATGCTCGACATGGCGTATATCCGGGTTCTCGAGGTCGCGACGTTCTACTTCATGTTCCATCTGCAACCGGTGGGGAGCGTCGCGCATATCCAGGTTTGCGGCACCACGTCCTGCATGATCTGCGGCGCGGAGGATCTGATCTCCGTCTGCCGCGAGAAGATCGCGCCCCGTCCCCATCAGCTGAGCCCGGACGGCAAGTTCAGCTGGGAGGAAGTCGAGTGCCTTGGCGCCTGCGCGAACGCGCCGATGATCCAGATCGGCAAGGATTACTACGAGGATCTGACCGGGGAGAGCCTGGCGTCGCTTATCGACCGGTTCGGGGCGGGCGAGGTTCCCGCGCCGGGTTCTCAAAGCGGACGCTTCTCTTCGGAGCCCTTGGCGGGGCAGACCTCACTCGGGGGCGAAGCCGACCATGAGCGCAACGCCAGCGTGACGCTCGCGGCGGATCAGGGCGATACGATCAAGCGTATCGACGGGACCGAATTGCCGATCCGGACGCCTTGGCGCGACGCGGATCACCCGGGTGCCGCGACGCCGCCGGACGTGCGCGACGACCTTCTGGGCCCCACGGGCGGTATCGAAGGCGAGACTCCCGGCGCGCGGCCCGCGGAGGACACGCCGATGAACGAGAAGGGGATGACCAAGCAGGAATCCGACGTGGGTCAGAAAGGGCGGCCCGACGAAGGCAGCGTGATCGGCGATCCCGAGGGCTCGGCCAAGCGCGACGAGATACGTGCGGCGGGCGAGACCGACGAGCCGATGGGTTCCGGGCGCGAAGGGTCCGTCTCTGAAGGCGAAGGCCCGCTGAGCGGCGAATCTTCGGGCAGCACCGCGCCGGGTCTGACCGACCCCGGCGCGAATGCCGAGGGCGAAAGCTCGAAAGGCGGTTCGCCCGAAGTTGCCACTGGAGACGAAACAAGGCCGGAAGGCCTCGATGGCCCGCGCGGCGGTTCCGCGGACGATCTCAAGCGGATCCCGGGGATCGGTCCGAAGCTCGAGGAGCAGTTGCACTCCATCGGAATCTATCATTTCGATCAGATTGCCGGCTGGTCGTCCCGTGAGATTGCATGGATCGATCGCAACCTCGAAGGCTTCCGGGGACGGGTCACGCGCGACGACTGGGTGGGGCAGGCCCGCATTCTGAGCCGCGATGGGGAGACAAAGGCCTGAGTCGCCGCTAGATATTTCCCCAGTGGGCAGGAACGGCCCGTTGAACAGGGGTGGAACGGAAATGAGCAAGCAGTCGCAAGGTTCTTTGATCCTCGTCGGAGCGTTGGCCGGCGGTTTTGGGTTCGTGGCGTTCGTCGCATTGATGTTGGTCGGAGACTTCCGGTTCTCACCGGCGCTTTTCCTGGCGCTGGTCGTCGCGGCTGCGGCTGCGGTCTTTCTTTTCGTCGGTTTTCATAGGACGAACGAGCAGCCGCTTTCAGGCGTCCGCGAGGAAGCCGCGCTGCGGGCATCGCGTGACGGCCGCCTTGGGGATCGTACGGTCAAGGCGGGGACGGCGGGCGTCGAGCCCGGAAGCGCGGGAAGGGCCCCGGGGCATTCTCGGACGGGTGCGGACGAGCATGAGGGCGTTTCCGGCCCGGCAACCGAATCGTGGCGCCACGCCGCGGCCGGCGCCACACCCGGTGAGGTAACGGACGTCGAGAATGCCCATGCAGACCAGTTCGGGAGTACTCCCTTTTCGGACCCGCATCCGCGAGAAGAGACTTCGTCGGCGCCGCGCCGCGATGCCGAATCCACGGGCGAAATCTCCGAACGTGACGCGCAGCCAGGCACAACGCCGGTGAACTCGGAAGTGACGCCGACGAAGGACGATGCCGGGAAGGGAGCCGAGTCGGAGACAGAGACCCGTCCGGCGGAGGATGCGACCCCGGAGCGAGAACAGGGCTCCGACATCGAGCGGACCGTGATCGGGACGGAACCGCCACGCCTCGACGGACCGCGCGAGGGTGGGCCCGATGATCTCAAGAAGATCAAGGGCATCGGGCCGAAGCTCGAAGAGACGCTGAACAGATGGGGCTTCTACCATTACGATCAGATCGCGGACTGGTCCGATCAGGAGATTGCCTGGGCAGACGAGCGCATCGAGGGTATACCGGGTCGCGCCAGTCGCGACGACTGGCGGGCCCAGGCGCGCGAGTTGCGTGACGGAGGAACGTCCCAAGAAGCGAAGGGGAACCGCGCCTGATGCCTCTCGCGGTTGCAGACGCTCGGATCGACGGATGACGCGATGACGAAGGACGGTGACGACCGGATGGCAGAGGCCCGGCAGGCGCGGAATGTCGGCCTCGTGCTGGCGGGGACGATGATCCTGTGGTTCGCGGCGCAATGGCTCGGAGGACGACTGGGGCTGCCCGTCCGCTACGTCTTCCTCTTCGACCTCGCAGCGATCGCCGCCTTCGTATGGGGGTTGATCGTGACATTCCAGATCTGGCGCAGGCGGCGCGCCGAACCGAAATAACGATTTGGCGGCCCTGCCGGGCAGCCCGAAGGTAAGGAAGACGGATATGCTGGACGACAAGGATCGTATTTTCACGAATATCTACGGCCGCAAGGATCGGTCTCTTGCCGGGGCCAAGTCACGCGGCCACTGGGACGGAACGGGCGACCTGATAAAAAAGGGCCGGGACTGGATCGTTCAGGAGATGAAGGATTCCGGCCTGCGCGGGCGGGGCGGCGCGGGATTTCCCACGGGCGTGAAATGGTCGTTCATGCCCAAGGAATCCGACGGCCGGCCGTCTTACCTGGTCGTCAACGCCGACGAATCGGAGCCTGGGACCTGCAAGGACCGGGAAATCATGCGCCACGATCCGCATACCCTGATCGAGGGATGCCTGATCGCGTCGTTCGCGATGAATGCGCATGCCTGCTACATCTATATCCGCGGCGAATACATCCGCGAACGCGAAGCGCTCCAGGCGGCGATCGACGCGGCCTATGACGACGGCCTTCTGGGCAAGAACGCCGCCGGTTCGGGGTGGGATTTCGACCTCTATCTCACGCATGGCGCCGGAGCCTATATCTGCGGTGAGGAAACGGCTCTGCTGGAAAGTCTCGAGGGCAAGAAGGGCATGCCACGGATGAAGCCGCCCTTCCCGGCAGGCGCCGGTCTCTACGGCTGTCCGACCACGGTCAACAACGTGGAATCGATTGCCGTGGTGCCGACGATCCTGCGCCGCGGCGCATCCTGGTTCTCGAGTTTCGGACGCGAGAACAACGCGGGCACCAAGCTCTTCGCCGTCTCGGGTCACGTCAACAATCCCTGCGTCGTCGAGGAGGCGATGTCGATTTCGTTCGAGGAGCTGATCGAGCGCCATTGCGGCGGCATCCGGGGCGGTTGGGACAACCTCAAGGCGGTGATCCCGGGCGGATCCTCGGTGCCCTGCCTGCCGGCCAGTACCATGCGCGACGGTGCGATCATGGATTTCGACTGGTTGAAAGAGCAGAAATCCGGCCTTGGGACGGCCGCCGTAATCGTGATGGATCAGTCGACCGACATCATCAAGGCGATCTGGCGGCTCAGCGCGTTCTACAAGCACGAAAGCTGCGGGCAATGCACGCCGTGCCGCGAAGGTGCCGGCTGGATGATGCGGGTCATGGATCGGCTGGTGAAGGGCGATGCGGAGCCGTCGGAGATCGACATGCTGCTCGACGTGACCAAACAGGTCGAGGGACATACGATCTGTGCGTTGGGCGACGCCGCCGCATGGCCGATCCAGGGATTGATCCGCCATTTCCGTGGCGAAATCGCGGATCGGATCGCCTCGAAGCGCGCCCCGGTCGCCGCAGAGTGACGGCAGCGATCCTCGGCGACGGACCCTTGCGACATCGCATGGCCTTCGCCGTGGGTACACGATGCACCGATCCGGTTTTTTCGCTCAGGTGAGCTTCCCCGGAGAAAGGGAAGGGCGGCAATTGCGCCTCTTCCGCCGCCAAGGTATCGGCAAGAGAGACGCCTTTGCGTCACCGCGAAGAGGGAATGTCACGTGACCCGACTGATTTTGGGATGCTTGTGCCTGACGCTTCTGTCGGGATGCGGCGCGCTCCAGCGTCTCAGCCCGTTCTCAGGCAGCGGATATCCCGAGGCGCCGCTGCCGTTCGACGCCCGCCTGAATGTGGAGCGGGGAGCCGCGGATTTCGCCGTTCTCGTACGGACGGAAGGGGCGCCTCTCGATGCCTGGCGTGAGTCGGCGCGTTACGAGGGTACGCGATATTGCCTAAGAAGATTCGGGTCGTCGCGGATCGACTGGCAAGGTGCGGGTGACAACTGGTCCATCGCCCGGCAAGCTGACGGACGCGTCCGCGTCAGCGGCCGTTGCGTGATACGGTAACATGTCCGTTTGCGGCTTGAATAGGCGACTTTTCGCTCTTTATTGAGGAATGGCCGCATATGTTCGGGCAACGCCTCAATGCATGACGACGGAGACCCCCATGCCAATCACCAGACTGCTTGCCTTTGCCATGATGGTTGCGGGATCGGCGTTGCCCCTGGCCGCGCAACAGGTTCCCCTTCGCGAAAACCAGGTCGTTCGAGATGGATTCTATGCCATCGGTCTTGCGGATGAGATCCGCAAGAACTGCCCCGATATCAGTCCCCGCTTGATCCGCGCCTATTCCATGTTGAAGTCCCTCGAAAGCTATGCCCGCGAGAACGGGTATACCGAGGCCGACGTGAAGGCCCTCGAAAGGGACGACGCCGCCAAGGACGCTCTGAGGGCGGAAATCCGGGAAGATTTATCCGCGCGGGGGGCTACCGAAGGCACGAGCGCGGGCTATTGTCAGGTTGGCCGCGAGGAAATCGCACGAAACACGCCTGCGGGTCGTCTTCTCAAGGGGAATTGATGTCGAGAATCCTGTCCGCCGTCGTTCTGATCGTCATGTGCCACCCGGCGCTGGCGCAGGACCATTTCTTCGACGCCCATCCGCCCGGATACATTCCCCGCACGGTTCCGTCGACCGCACAACTCGTCCTGCCCCGGGACGGCGGATCTGGCCGACGCGACCGTTTCGAGATCTACGTGGCGCCCAATATCATCCCCGAGGCGCAGGCCGTGGCGCATGCCGCGCGGGTCGCAGCTGCCCATTGTCGCACCATGCGCGGCTCGGGAAGGGCCACGATCGACGGGATCTACCGCTATACCGAGCTGCGGCTGGGGAGTTGGGGCTTCAAGGGTCGCTGCCGCTAGGGTGATGTGCGACAAAAGCGCGATCAGGTCGATTGCGCGGTTTTCCCCGCCTGCAAACGGGGATACACGATGCCGAAAGGCCCGGTGGGCCGTCCCGATGGGCAATCGGGATCCGAGACTATGGAGATATCTTCATGACCGATCTGCGCACCATCATCATCGACGGTAGGGAGATCGACGTCGATCCGGCCATGACTCTGATCCAGGCCTGCGAACAGGCCGGTATCGAGATCCCGCGCTTCTGCTACCACGAACGGCTGAGCATCGCCGGCAACTGTCGCATGTGCCTGGTGGAAGTCGTGGGCGGCCCGCCCAAGCCCGCCGCGTCCTGCGCCATGCAGGTTCGCGACCTTCGCCCCGGCAAGGACGGCGCACCGCCCGAGGTCAAGACGTCCAGCCCGATGGTCAAGAAGGCCCGTGAAGGGGTGATGGAGTTCCTGCTGATCAACCACCCTCTCGACTGTCCGATCTGCGATCAGGGCGGCGAATGCGACCTTCAGGACCAGGCGATGGCCTATGGCGTGGATTTCTCGCGCTATCGCGAGCCCAAGCGCGCGGTGTCGAACGTCGATCTCGGGCCCCTCGTCGGCACCCACATGACGCGTTGCATTTCCTGCACCCGGTGTGTGCGGTTCATCACCGAGGTGGCCGGCATGCCGGAACTCGGTCAGACAGGCCGCGGCGAGGATGCAGAGATCACCTCCTATCTCGGCGCGACGCTGGATTCCGAGATGCAGGGCAACATCGTCGATCTTTGCCCCGTGGGCGCGCTCACATCCAAGCCCTACGCCTTCACCGCGCGGCCGTGGGAGCTTTTCAAGACCGAGACGATCGACGTGATGGATGCGCTCGGCTCCAACATCCGCGTGGACACCAAGGGTCGCGAAGTGATGCGTATCCTGCCGCGCAACAACGACGGCATCAACGAGGAATGGCTGTCGGACCGGTCGCGCTATGTGTGGGACGGATTGCGTCGTCAGCGTCTCGACCGCCCGTTCATCCGCGAGAACGGCAAGCTTCGCCCGGCAAGCTGGCCCGAAGCCCTGAGCGCCGCGGCGAGCGCCATGAAGGGCCGCAAGGTCGCGGGTCTCGTCGGGGATCTCGCGCCGACCGAAGCGATCTTCGCGCTGAAGGAACTGGTCGAAGGGCAGGGCGGCCGTATGGAATGTCGTCTTGACGGCGCCAAACTCCCCGAGCGCAATCGCGGGGCCTATGCCGGAACGGCGACGATCGAGGACATCGAGCACGCCGACATGATTCTCATAGTAGGGTCTAACCCGCGGACCGAGGCGCCGGTGCTCAACAGCCGCATCCGCAAGGCGTGGCTGCGCGGGGCGGATGTCGCCCTCGTGGGGCAGGCCGTCGATCTCACATACGAATATCACCACGCAGGCGAGAGCGTCGCCGATCTGAGCGCGATGATCGACGAGGGCGTCGGCGACGAGACCCGCGACGAGAAGAACGCGCTCGTCATCGTCGGGCAGGCCGCCTTGCGCCGCCCGGATGGCGCGGCAATCCTCGCCGAGGCGCAGAAGATGGCCGACCTTGCCAAGGCAGGCCTTCTGATCCTGCACACCGCGGCCTCGCGTGTCGGCGCGATGGATGTCGGTGCCGTGACCGAGGGTGGTCTCGATATGGCGCTTGACGGGGCGGAAACGATCTTCGCGCTCGGCGCGGACGAGGTCGAGATCGCTCCCGGGCCGACCGTCATCTATCAGGGGAGCCACGGCGATCGTGGCGCGCACCGCGCTGATATCATTCTTCCCGCCGCGGCCTGGACAGAAGAGCAGGCGGTCTTCGTCAACACCGAAGGTCGTCCGCAACTGGCGATCCGCGCAAGCTTCGCGCCGGGCGAGGCCAAGGAGAACTGGGCGATCCTGCGAGCCCTGTCGGCCGAGATGGATGCCACCTTGCCCTACGATTCGCTGGCACAGCTGCGCCGGGCGATGATCGAGCAGGTCCCGCATCTTGGACTGCTCGACGACGTTCCCGTCAACGAGGTCCAGATGCTGGATCGCGGCGAACTGGACGATGCGCCGCTCGGGACGGCGGTCGACGATCACTACCTGATCAATCCGATCGCCCGGGCAAGCGAGCTGATGGCTGACCTCAGTGCGAGAGCGAAGGCACGCAATCGAACGGCGCTCGCGGCGGAGTGACGGGATTGCCGCTAAGGCGAGGCATGCAGGCGCGCGCTCCGAAGAGGGGCGCGGCTGGGCCGAAGCGAATTGAACGCCATACCGGCACGAAATTGGCTTCGAAGGGTGGCCTTTGCCCCCGAGATGCGGTTTACACAGCGACGCTGCCGTGGGGCAGCGCAGGTCCCGACGCCGGCATCATCGGCATCCGCCGAGACGGTGCGATCTTCACGGTCCGACTATGATGGAGCAAATGGTCCATGTCTGAATTCCTGACCACACCCGCGGGCGTCGTACTGAGCGTGATCACGCAAGCCAGCCTGATCGTGACCTTCGTGATGACGTCGCTCCTCTTCATGGTCTACGGCGACCGAAAGATCTGGGCGGCCGTCCAGATGCGTCGCGGCCCTAACGTCGTCGGCATCTTCGGCATTTTGCAGACGGTGGCCGACGCGCTGAAATACGTGCTCAAGGAAATCGTGATCCCGGCGGGTGCCGATCGGACAGTTTTCCTCCTCGCGCCGCTCATGTCGTTCGTGCTCGCGATGCTGGCCTGGGCGGTCATTCCGTTCAACGAGACATGGGTGCTTGCGGACATCAACGTCGCTGTTCTCTTCATCTTCGCGATCTCGTCGCTCGAGGTCTACGGCGTCATCATGGGAGGCTGGGCGTCGAACTCGAAATACCCGTTTCTCGGATCCCTCCGGTCGGCGGCGCAGATGATCTCCTACGAGGTTTCGCTCGGTCTCATCATCATCGGCGTGATCATCACCACGGGAAGCCTCAATTTCGGGGATATCGTCCGCGCCCAGGACGGCGATTTCGGCATATTCTCGTGGTACTGGCTGCCGCATTTCCCGATGGTGTTCCTGTTCTTCATCTCCTGCCTCGCCGAGACCAACCGCGCGCCCTTCGACCTTCCCGAAGCCGAATCCGAACTGGTCGCGGGATATCAGGTCGAGTATTCCTCGACGCCGTTCCTGCTTTTCATGGCGGGCGAGTATATCGCGATCTTCCTGCTTTGCGCCGTGACGTCGCTTCTGTTCTTCGGGGGCTGGCTGTCGCCGATCCCGTTCCTGCCGGACGGTGCGTTCTGGATGGTCCTGAAGATGGCGTTCTTCTTCTTCCTGTTCGCGATGGTGAAGGCAGTGGTTCCGCGCTACCGCTACGACCAGCTCATGCGCCTCGGGTGGAAGGTCTTCCTTCCGTTCAGCCTCGTCTGGGTGGTGCTGGTATCCTTCTTCGCCCATTTCGAGTTGTTCGGCGGCGTCTACGCCCGCTGGGCGGTCGGGGGCTGAGGTGGCGCATGGAACCCAGGCGGGCCTCCGCTCCGCACAAGCCGCCACGCCGCGTTCTCAAGGCGTAACGCGTGGCAGAAATCGGCAAATCCTCTCGCGGCTGGACCGGTTGAAGAGGGCCGGCTCCGGGGCCGAACAAGACAGATACGGATTGGAAATCGAGATATGAGCACCTTCGACTATGCCCGCGCCGGTCGCTACTGGCTGCTGTTCGATATGTTCAAGGGTCTGCGTGTCGGGCTGAAATACTTCTTCGCGCCCAAGGCGACGGTAAACTATCCGCACGAGAAGGGTCCGCTGAGCCCGCGGTTTCGCGGCGAGCATGCGCTCCGGAGGTATCCCAACGGCGAGGAGCGGTGCATCGCATGCAAGCTCTGCGAGGCGATCTGTCCCGCCCAGGCGATCACCATCGACGCCGAGCCCCGCGAAGACGGCTCGCGGCGGACCACGCGCTACGACATCGACATGACGAAGTGCATCTATTGCGGCTTCTGTCAGGAAGCCTGCCCGGTCGACGCGATCGTGGAGGGGCCGAACTTCGAGTTCTCGACGGAAACGCGCGAAGAACTCTACTATGACAAGGCGAAGCTTCTGGAGAACGGCGATCGCTGGGAAGCCGAGATCGCGCGCAACCTGGAAATCGAAGCGCCCTACCGCTAAGCGGGCCGCAGAGCCATCCGAGGACAGCCATGACCCCAGCCGATTTTGCCTTCTACCTCTTCGCCATCGCGGTCATCGTGGCCGGCCTCTTCACGGTCATCGCGCGCAACCCCGTGCATTCGGTTTTGTGGCTGATCCTCGCATTCCTGTCGGCCGCAGGGCTCTTCGTGCTTCTGGGTGCGGAATTCGTCGCGATGCTGCTCATCATCGTCTATGTGGGCGCGGTCGCGGTCCTGTTTCTTTTCGTGGTCATGATGCTCGACGTCGATTTTGCCGAGCTCAAAGCGGAAATGTCGAAATACATGCCGCTCGCCCTGCTCATCGGAATCGTGATCCTGATGCAGCTCGGCCTGGCATTCGGTGTCTGGCAGGTCTCCCCGATTGCCGAAGGAAACCTCGCGGCCCGCCCCGTTGATTTCAGCAACGCCGCCAACACGAACCTGTTGGGGCAGTTGATCTACGACCGCTACATCCTGCTTTTCCAGCTGGCGGGGCTCATCCTCCTCGTGGCCATGATCGGGGCGATCGTACTGACGCTGCGGCATCGGCCGGACGTCAAGCGGCAGAATATCGTCTCCCAGATCATGCGCGATCCCGCGAAGGCGATGGAATTGAAAGACGTCAAACCGGGACAAGGATTGTAGCCAAATGTCGAACACAACCATCATCGTCGTCATCGTTGTCGTGATCATCATCTTCGGCGGTGGCTACGCATTCCTCTAAGATCGAAGGCCGAACCATGATCGGACTAGAGCACTATCTTACCGTCGCTGCCGCGCTGTTCGTGATCGGCATCTTCGGTCTGTTCGTGAACCGCAAGAACGTGATCATCATCCTGATGAGCGTCGAGCTGATGCTCCTCGCGGTGAATATCAACTTCGTGGCGTTCTCTGCGTATCTCGGCGATCTGGTCGGTCAGGTCTTCACGCTCTTCGTTCTGACCGTCGCGGCGGCCGAGGCTGCGATCGGGCTCGCGATCCTGGTCTGCTTCTTCCGCAATCGGGGCACGATCGCCGTCGAAGACGTCAACGTGATGAAGGGCTGAACGCGACATGAGTACGATCATCCTCTTCGCTCCGCTGCTCGGCGCGCTGATCTGCGGATTCTGCTGGCGGCTGACAGGGGAGCGGGCGGCGCAATGGATCGCGACCGGCCTGCTTTTCCTCGCCGCGCTTCTCTCGTGGGTCGTTTTCTTCGGGTTCGACGGCGAGATGCGCCAGATCCAGATCCTGCGCTGGATCGAAAGCGGGTCGCTCGCCACCGACTGGTCGATCCGGCTCGACCGTCTGACGGCGATCATGCTGATCGTGATCACGACAGTCTCCGCGCTCGTTCATCTCTATTCGTTCGGCTACATGGCGCATGACGAGAATTTCCGCGAGGGCGAGAGCTATCGGCCACGCTTCTTCGCGTATCTCTCCTTCTTCACGTTCGCCATGCTGATGCTGGTGACATCGGACAACCTGATCCAGATGTTTTTCGGGTGGGAGGGCGTGGGCGTCGCCTCTTACCTTCTCATCGGCTTCTACTACCGCAAGCCGAGCGCCAACGCCGCCGCCATCAAGGCGTTCGTCGTCAACCGGGTAGGCGATTTCGGGTTCGCGCTCGGAATCTTCGCATTGTTCTTTCTCGTCGACAGCGTGAATTTCGACCAGATCTTCGCCGCCGGTCCCGAACTCGCGGAAACTCAGCTGAGCTTTCTCTGGCGCGAGTGGACGGCATCCGAGGTCGTGGCGTTCCTTCTGTTCATCGGGGCGATGGGCAAATCGGCGCAGTTGTTCCTTCACACCTGGCTTCCCGACGCCATGGAAGGGCCGACGCCCGTTTCGGCTCTGATCCACGCGGCGACCATGGTGACGGCGGGCGTCTTCCTTGTCTGCCGCATGTCGCCGATCATGGAATATGCGCCAAGTGCAACGGCGTTCATCACCATCATCGGTGCAACGACGGCCTTCTTCGCGGCGTCGATCGGGCTGGTTCAGACCGACATCAAGCGGGTCATCGCCTATTCGACCTGCTCGCAGCTCGGTTACATGTTCGTGGCCGCAGGCGTCGGCGTCTATTCCGGCGCGATGTTCCACCTCTTCACGCATGCCTTCTTCAAGGCGATGCTGTTTCTCGGGGCGGGCTCGGTCATCCACGGGATGCACCATGAGCAGGACATGCGGAATTACGGCGGCCTCAAGGACAAGATGCCATATACCTTCTACGCCATGCTGATCGGGACGCTCGCGATCACGGGCGTTGGCATTCCGCTGACCCATATCGGGTTCGCAGGCTTCCTGTCGAAGGACGCCGTGATCGAATCCGCCTGGGGCGCGCTCAGCGGGCCGGGATATTATGCCTACTGGATGCTGGTGATCGCGGCCGCCATGACGAGCTTCTATTCATGGCGCCTGATGTTCATGACATTCTGGGGTAAACCGCGGGGCGACAAGCACACCCACGAGCATGCCCACGAATCGCCGGCGATCATGCTGGCCCCCCTCGGGGTGCTGGCCCTGGGCGCGGTGTTTTCCGGCATGATCTGGTACGGGTCGTTCTTCGGCGATCACATCCAGGTCAACCGGTTCTTCGGCATCCCGGCGCACAGCGTGGCGGAAGGTGGCGAACACGCGGAGAACGCCCCCGGCGACGATACCGGCGAGGGCCTTATCGAGGCGACCGAAGAGCTCGCCGAAGGCGATCCTGGCGAGGCGGTCGAGGACATCACCGAACCCACTCAGGACGGCGAGGGCTCCGGCCCCGACCATTCCGACATCATGGCCGGCGGCTGGGAAGAGGGCGCGATCTACATGGGCCCCGACAATCACGTGATGGACGAAGCGCATCACGCGCCCGGCTGGGTCAAAGCGAGCCCGTTCTTCGCCATGATCCTCGGCTTCGCGCTCGCCTGGCTCATGTATATCCGCCGGCCGGATCTTCCCCGGACCTTCGCAGAAAGCCAGCCTGCGCTCTACCGGTTCCTGCTCAACAAATGGTACTTCGATGAAATCTACGATGCCGTCTTTACCCAACCGGCCAAACGGCTCGGGGCGTTCCTGTGGCGGCGGGGCGACGGCAACGTGATCGATGGCGGCATCAATGGCGTCGCTCTGGGGATCATTCCGATGCTCACCCGGTTCGCCGGGCGGACGCAGAGCGGGTACCTCTTCCACTATGCCTTCGCGATGGTCATCGGAGTCGCGCTCCTGATCACCTGGATGACGCTGGGCGGAGGAGCGGAATAATGGACAACCTGCTCTCGATCATCTGCTTCGTGCCGTTGCTCGCCGCGGCGATCCTCGCGCTGTTCCTGCGCGGCGACGACGCCGCCTCGCAGCGCAACGCGAAATGGCTCGCGCTGATCGCGACCTCTGTCAGCTTCCTGCTCTCGCTTTTCGTACTTGCCGATTTCGAGCCCGGCGGCGGCTTCCAGTTCGTGGAAAGCGGCGAGTGGATCCTCGGTCTCAACTACAAGATGGGCGTGGACGGGATCAGCGTGCTCTTCGTGATGTTGACGACGTTCCTCATGCCGATCGTGATCCTCTCGTGCTGGGAGGTGCAGACCCGCGTGAAGGAATACATGATCGCGTTCCTGGCGCTCGAGACGCTGATGCTGGGCGTGTTCATGGCGCTCGACATGGTGCTCTTCTACCTCTTCTTCGAGGCCGGCCTGATCCCGATGTTCCTCATCATCGGCATCTGGGGCGGGGCGAACCGCATCTACGCGGCGTTCAAGTTCTTCCTCTACACGTTCCTCGGATCGGTCCTCATGCTGGTGGCGATGATCGCCATGTATATCGACGCGGGGACCACCGACATTCCGGCCCTGCTCGAGCATACGTTCAGCTTCGCGACATTCGATCTCGCGGGCATCGAGGTCGTGGGCGGCCTGCAGACGATGCTGTGGCTTGCCTTCTTCGCGAGCTTCGCCGTCAAGATGCCGATGTGGCCGGTGCATACCTGGCTTCCCGACGCGCACGTGCAGGCGCCGACCGCCGGGTCGGTCGTTCTGGCCGCGATCCTGCTCAAGCTCGGCGGCTACGGGTTCATCCGGTTTTCCCTCGGGATGTTCCCCGTAGCCTCCGAACTGCTCGCGCCGCTGGTGCTTTGGCTCTCCGCGATCGCCATCGTCTACACTTCGCTCGTGGCGCTGGCTCAGACCGACATGAAGAAACTCATCGCCTATTCCTCGGTCGCGCATATGGGATACGTCACGGCAGGCATCTTCAGTGCCAATCAGCAGGGCGTCGACGGCGCGATCTTCCAGATGATCAGCCACGGCTTCATCTCGGGCGCGCTCTTTCTCTGCGTGGGCGTGATCTACGACCGGATGCATACCCGCGACATCGACGCCTATGGGGGGCTGGTGAACCGGATGCCGGTCTATGCGCTGATCTTCATGCTCTTCACGATGGCCAATGTCGGGCTTCCGGGGACCAGCGGGTTCGTCGGCGAATTCCTGACGCTGATGGGCATGTTCCAGGCCAATACCTGGGTTGCCGCCGTCGCCACGAGCGGGGTGATCCTGAGTGCGGCCTATGGCCTCTGGCTTTATCGGCGCGTGGTCATGGGGGCGCTCATCAAGGAAAGCCTCAAGACCATCAAGGACCTGACGGCGCGCGAGAAATGGATCTTCGCGCCGCTGGTCGCGATGACGATCCTGCTGGGCGTCTATCCCGCTTTGGTCCTCGATCGCGTCGGGCCCGCGGTGGACGATCTACTGAACACCTATGACGACGCGGTTGCGGCGGCCGATATCGGCGGTACAGGCACCGAAGTCGCTTCGACCGAATGAGGATTTCGCGATGAGCTCCGCCGATTTCACCACTCTCTCGCCCGAGATCCTGATGGCCGTCTACGTGATGGTGGGCCTGCTGCTGGCGGTCTACACCGCCAAGGACCGGATCGCTCCGATGCTGGTCTGGGCGACCTCCGCCTTCTTCGTTCTGATCGCGGTCTGGATCGGGTTCAGCGGGTCGGGGGACGCCGAGGCCTTCGGCGGCATGTTCCACGACGACGCGTTCTCGCGCTTCGCCAAGGTGACCGTCCTGCTCTCGGCTGCGTCGATCCTTCTGATGAGCCAAAGCTACATGGAGCGGCGCGGCCTCCTGCGGTTCGAATATCCGCTTCTGGTGACGCTGTCGGTGATCGGCATGATGGTCATGGTCAGCGCCGGCGATCTCATGTCGCTCTATATGGGGCTCGAGCTGCAATCGCTGGCGCTCTACGTCATCGCGTCGCTGCGGCGCGACAGTGCAAAGTCGACCGAGGCGGGGCTGAAATATTTCGTCCTCGGCGCGCTGTCCTCGGGATTGCTCCTCTATGGCGCGTCGCTCACCTACGGGTTTGCGGGGACCACGCTCTTCTCTGGCATCATCGCGGCGGCGGGCGAGGGGACGGCGTCGCTGGGGCTTCTCTTCGGCTTGGTGTTCATCGCAGCGGGCCTCGCGTTCAAGGTCAGCGCGGCACCTTTCCACATGTGGACACCGGACGTCTACGAAGGCGCGCCGACGCCGGTGACCGCCTTCTTCGCGACCGCCCCGAAGGTCGCCGCCATGGCGCTTCTGGCGCGCGTGGTGCACGACGCGTTCGGCGGCGTGGCAGGCGACTGGCGGCAGGTTATTGCCGCCCTTTCCGTCGCCTCGATGTTCCTCGGCGCGATCGCTGCGATCGGACAGACCAACATCAAGCGCCTGATGGCCTATTCGTCGATCAACCATATGGGTTTCGCGCTCATGGGGCTCGCCAGCGGCACCGCCTTCGGCGTGCAGGCGATGCTGGTCTACATGGCGATCTACGTCGTCATGAATATCGGCACCTTCGCCTTCATCCTGACGATGGAGCGCGACGGTGTCCCGGTTCTGCGGGTCGATGCGCTCAACAACTACGCCAAGCGCGAACCGACCAAGGCGCTCGCCATGCTGGTCCTGATGTTCTCGATGGCGGGCGTACCGCCACTCGTCGGGTTCTTCGGCAAGTTCTACGTACTGACCGCCGCCGTCGAGGCGGATATGGCGTGGCTCGCGGTGCTCGGCGTCATCGCGTCGGCGATCGCTGCCTACTACTACCTCAGGATCGTCTACTACATGTATTTCGGCGAAGAGACCGAGGCGCTCAACGGTGGCAAGTCACCGGTTCTCTGGGGGTTCATCGTGGCTTCGGCGGTCATCATGGTCATCGGCGTGGTCAACCTCTTCGGGATCGAAGGGGCGGCGGCATTGGCGGCGGAAACCCTTGTCAACTGAGCCCCTCTGGCCCGAAGGCTATGCCTGCATCGTCCGCGACAGCGTGGACAGCACAAATGCCGAAGGGCTTCGACTGGCGCCAGACCTCGAGCGACCGACATGGATCCTCGGGCTGGAACAGACGGGCGGCAGGGGGCGACGCAGTTCGGATTGGCAAACGCCGCGGGGAAACTTCTCGGCCACGTTGATGATGCGGCCGACGGGCACGGCGGGGTGGTCCGCGCTCAGGTCGTTCATGGCCGCCACCGCGTTGTTCGAGACGCTCGCGCTTTATACCAACCGGACGCGGCTCGCGCTCAAATGGCCCAATGACGTCCTCTTCGACCAGGGCAAGGTCGCGGGCATCCTTCTGGAGACGACGACCAAGGGCAACGAGGTCGACTGGCTTGCGATCGGCATCGGCGTGAACCTCGTGCACGTGCCAGAGGGAATAAAGGACGCGGCCTTTCCGCCGGTAAAGCTCGACCGGGCGATCGATCCCGAGGACTTCCTGCTGCGCCTCGCGGGATACTACGCGACGCAAGAGAGCATCCTCGAACAGCTCGGCTTCGAGCCTATCCGCGAGAAGTGGCTGCGCCACGCCGCGCGCCTCGGTGAGGTGATCACCGCCAGGACGAGCCGGGAGGAGGTTACCGGCGTCTTTCGCAGCATCGACGAGGCGGGGCGGCTCCTTCTCGACACGGGCGACGGCGAGCGGCGCATCGCCGCGGCCGACGTGTACTTCTAGAGGCGCGCCGATGCTTCTGGCCATCGATTGCGGCAATACCAATACCGTCTTCTCGATCTGGGACGGCCGCAAATTCCTTGCGATGTGGCGGACCGCCACGGAATGGAACCGGACGGCGGACCAGTATTACGTCTGGCTCACCACGCTGATGCAACTGCAGAAGATCGATGTGAAGATCACCGAGGCGATCGTGAGTTCGACGGTGCCGCGCGTGGTCTTCAACCTGCGGGTCCTTTGCAACCGCTATTTCGATTGCCGTCCCTTCGTGGTGGGCAAGCCTGATTGCGCATTGCCGGTCGATGTGCGCGTCGATGCGGGCACCGCGGTGGGCCCCGACAGGTTGGTCAACACGGTCGGCGGCTACGACCTGCATGGCGGAGATCTGATCGTTGTCGATTTCGGCACGGCCACGACATTCGACGTCGTCGGCGCCGACGGGGCCTATGTCGGCGGAGTGATCGCGCCGGGTGTCAATCTCAGTCTGCGCGCCCTACATGAGGCTGCGGCGGCCTTGCCGCTCATCGACGTGACGATGCCCGCGCAGGTCGTGGGGCGCAACACGGTCGATTGCATGCAATCGGGTATTTTCTGGGGCTATGTCGGCCTCGTCAGTGGGGTGGTGGAGCGCATCCGCGCGGAACGCGCCCGCCCCATGAAGGTCATCGGAACGGGTGGGCTGGCACCGTTATTCCAGCAGGGCGACGCGTTATTCGACGTGTTCGAAGACAATCTGACGATGCACGGATTGACCGTGATCTATCGTCACAACAAGGACTTGGAACGAGAATCATGAGCACGAAAAGGCTGATCTATCTCCCCCTCGGCGGCGCGGGGGAGATCGGTATGAATTGTTATGTCTATGGCTACGGGGCCCCGGATGCCGAACGGTTGATCGTCGTCGATCTGGGCGTGACGTTCCCCGACATGGACACGACACCCGGCGTCGATCTGATCTTCCCCGACGTGGCGTGGCTCGAGGCGCGCAAGAACCGGATCGACGGCATCTTCATCACCCATGCGCACGAGGATCACGTCGGCGCGCTGGGGCATCTGTGGTCGCGGCTCGAGGCGCCGGTCTATGCGCGTGCGTTCACCGCACATCACGCACGTCGCAAGATGGAAGAGCAGGGGGCAAACCCGGACAAGGTCCAGATCATGGGGGCTTGGCCGGAAATGCGCCAGATCGGCGATTTCAACATCGGTTTCCTGCCTGTGTCGCATTCGATTCCCGAAAGCTCCGCGTTGGTGATCGAGACGCCCGACGGCCGCGTCATCCATACCGGCGATTTCAAGATCGACCATCAGCCGGGCGTAGGCGAGGCGTTCGACCGCGACCTCTGGGCCGAAGCGTCGAAACCCGGCGTCAAGGCACTGGTCTGCGATTCGACCAACGTGTTTTCGGGCCATGAAGGCCGCTCGGAATCATCACTCGCGCCCGAGATCCAGAGGCTGGTGGCCGAGCAGCCGGGGATGGTGGTCGCCACGACATTCGCCTCGAACGTCGCGCGCGTGAAGACCCTGGCACTGGCCGGCATCGCGGCGGGGCGGTCCGTCTGCCTTCTCGGTCGGGCCATGCGCCGGATGATCGAGGCCTCGGTCGAAACTGGCGTTCTCGACTCCTTTCCGCCGACGATCTCGCCCGACGACGCACGCGATGTGCCGCGCGAGAACCTCATGCTGATCGTCACGGGATCCCAGGGCGAGCGTCGAGCCGCCTCGGCCCAGCTTGCCCGCGGCAAGTACATGGGCCTCACCATGGCCGACGGCGATACGTTTCTCTTCTCGTCGCGCACGATCCCCGGCAACGAACGGGGCGTCATCTCGATCATGAACCAGTTCTCCGAACAGGGCGTCGACGTGGTCGAGGATACCGACGGGCGATACCACGTGTCGGGCCATGCCAACCGTCCCGACATTCTGGCGATGCACGAACTCGTGGGTCCGCAGATGGTCATCCCGATGCATGGCGAACACCGCCATCTGCGCGAGCACGTGAAGCTCGCGAAATCCAACGGCCGCGCGGGGATCCTCGCGCCGAACGGCACTTGTGTCTCGCTGTCGGGAAACAAGCCCGAGATCGTCGAATATGTCGACACGGGGCGTGTTTATCTCGACGGTTCGGTGCAGGTCGGTGCGCTCGACGGGATCGTGCGCGATCGCATCCGCATGGCGCTCAACGGCCATGTGGTCGTCACCCTGATCATCGACGAGGATGACACGCCCTTGGGCGATCCTTGGGTCGAGCTGATGGGCCTTCCCGCGAAGGGGCGTTCCGGCAGCGAACTGACCGAAGTCATGGAGGCCGATCTCGGCCAGTTCATGAACCGCGCCGATGACCGGACGCTGATGGATGACGACAAGCTCGACGAGGCGCTGCGAAGGGTCTCGCGCCAAAGTGCCATGGACGAGATCGGCCGCAAGCCGGAGGTCACGATCGTCATCTCGCGGCTGAACTGACCCCTGGTGGATCACCGGCGGTGCCACGTCCGCCGCCGGACTCCGGTCTTGCCGCGGACCCATTCCGTTGTCACCCGGTGGCTCTCAGCCGCGCCAGACGGCGCATCGCTTCCACCCCGAGCAGCGGGCCAAGTCCGAGTAGGACGAGCGTCATTGGCCAGCCAAGCGCCGCCGCGGCCGCGGGCCCCCCCTGTACCGTCACGGTGGTGAGAAGAAAGCCGAGCGCGGTCTGCAATGTCATCAGGCTTCCGGCACGTTCTGGAGGCGCCCCATCCGCAACGAGTGCGGAGAACTGGGCGGAATCGGGGATCACCAGCGCGCCCCAGATCAGGACGGCGAGGATCGTAAGAGCTGGCGGGCCCCCGAAGCTGACCGCGGTCACGAAAGCGGCGGCGCCGCTTCCGGCCATGCACAATCCCGCGATGCGCGCCTTGCCGACCCGGTCGGCGATGCTGCCGGCGGGGATGCAGAGCACACCCCCGAGCGCGATCGCCGCGATCGCCGTCAGCCGGGCCGCCTCCCCGGAGGAGGCCCCGAGGGACGGCTCGAAGGAAACGGTCATCGCGGCGGCGATCCAGGCCCAGAACGCATAAAGCTCCCACATGTGACAAAGATAGCCCGCATAGGCCAGGCGCACGCTTCTCAGCTCGAGCGCCAGCCGTAGGGCCCGGGGATCGAACGGCGGGGCCGGGGCATGATGCGGCCCCAGCCTTGCCATCAGGATCACGCCCGCGGCGGCAAGCGCGAGCATACTCGCCGCGCCGGCCGTCACGCGCCATTCAGCCCCGCCGGCAATGGCGATGGCATGCGGCGCTGCGGAGCCCAGGGTCAGAGCCGCGACGAGCAGTCCGATGAGCAGCCCGCGCCGCTTGCGGCTCCATCCTATGGCGATCTTCATGCCGACGGGGTAGACGCCCGCCAGGAAAAGCCCGGTCAGCCCCCGCAGCAGCAATTGCGCATTGCCGCCCGTCGGCGTGAACAGCAGCAGCGCGTTGCAAAGCGCGGCGAGCGCCGCGGAAACCGCAAAGACACGACGGGGGTCGATGCGGTCCGCGGTTCCATGCAGAGCGATGCCGAGCGCGCCCAGCACGAAACCGATCTGTACGGCGCTCGACAATGCCGCCGCGCGGCCCGCGCCGAGATCGGCCTCGGCGGTCATCTCGGGGAGGATCGCGGCGGAGACGAACCACAGGCTCATCGCCGCCATCTCCGCGACGACGAGCAACGCCATGCTGCGCACCCCGCCGCCATTGTCGAAGAGCCACGCTCTGGCCATCACCTTGTTCCTGACTTGCCGAGGCGCCGTTTGCGCGGCGAGAGGAAGCCATCCGCGTGATACCGAAAGCGCCGCATGAGGATTCACGGAGCCGTAATCGGAAACGCCGACCGCAACAAGCCGGTGAAGAACGCGCAATATCCGCTTGCTCAAGCGCAAGGGAAGATCCGCGCCTGGAGGCTTCGCGGAACCTTTTAAAAGAGAATCCGCGACATGCCCGAGAATCGGGGAAGGTCCCGAACGGCGGAGATGACATGCGTTGGCGTTATCGAGCCGCTCGCCAATCGAGGGCGCCCTCCTGCCGAACGCGGCGTGGCGTGGCACCAGCAATAACTGGCGGCGGTTCGGGAAAATGGCGGAGAGACAGGGATTCGAACCCTGGGAGGGCTTGCACCCTCAACGGTTTTCGAGACCGCCCCGTTCGACCACTCCGGCACCTCTCCGCGGGGGTCTGGAACTGCCGTCTATTCGTCGTGGGCAAGGGGTGCAAGCATCTTTTGCAGCAAAGCCGCCCTTGATCGGCACTTGGCAGCGATCCTCGGCACCTCTACCTTGTGGATCATGCGGATCCGACGCACCGATCGAGGCGGAGCTCTCACCATGTTCAAGAAATACTGCGCCATGGCCTGTTTCCTGCTGCCCTTGCCGGCAGAGGCTGCGCCATCG
Source organism: uncultured Paracoccaceae bacterium (assembly GCA_947489705.1). Classification (GTDB taxonomy): domain Bacteria; phylum Pseudomonadota; class Alphaproteobacteria; order Rhodobacterales; family Rhodobacteraceae; genus Palleronia. Next base: position 138,034 of record CANLEQ010000004.1, on the reverse strand, counting down.
GCCGCGACCGAAGCGCTCTTCGATGCGCTGCGGCTCGGCGAGGTCATCGCGGTGATGCGCGACGAAGGCGTGGAATACGGCGCGGACCTCAGGGAAGAGCTCTTTCCCGAAACGGGCGCCGCGCGGTGGAGCGCGGCGGTCGAACGCGTCTACGACGTGGACCGGATGGAGGCCGATCTCCTTGAGGGGCTCGACCGACGCCTGCCGCAGACCAAGATCGACACGCTCACCGATTTCTTCACGACAGAGCCGGGGCAGACGATCGTCGACCTCGAGGTCGCGGCGCGCCGGGCGATGCAGGACGACGCGGTCGAGGCGGCCGCCGAGGAACGCGCGATCCAGATGCGGGCGGAGGAAACCGACCGGATCGGAAAGATCGACGACTTCATCGCGTCGAACGACCTGATCGAGATGAACATCGTCGGGGCGATGAATGCCAACTTCGCTTTCTATCAGGGCATGGCGGAGGGTGGCGTACTCGACGGCGTCATGGAGGAAGACCAGATGATCGCCGACATCTGGGCGCAGGAACCCGGCATCCGGGCCGACACCGAAGATTGGATCTACGGCTATCTCGCCCTGGCCTACGAGCCCCTGAGCGACGAGGATCTCGCCGCCTATGTCGCGTTTTCCGACAGCGAGGCCGGCCAGGCCCTCAATGCGGCGCTTTTCGCGGAGTTCGATGCGCTGTTCGTCGAGATTTCGCAGCTTCTTGGCCTGCGCGCGGCAAGTTTCATGCAGGGACAGGACATTTGACACTCCCGGGCGCTTGACAGAAGGCGCGATCGCGGGGATATACCGCCAATCCGGAACGTGTCGCGCGAGCGACGTGTCGCCGGTGGCATGACATGACGCCCAAGGGCGCGCTGTCCGAGGCGGGGGACATCCCCCGGAACGCCCGATCTGGCGGCCACAGGACGCGGAAAAGCAGAGGAAGACGATATGTTCGCGGTTCTCAAAACCGGCGGCAAGCAATACAAGGTTCAACCGGGCGACGTGCTGCGTGTTGAAAAGATTGCTGCCAATGCCGGCGAAAAGGTTCAGTTCAACGAAATCCTGATGGTCGGCACGACCCTCGGCACACCGCTGGTCGACGGGGCCGGCGTGCAGGCCGAAGTGATCGAGCAGATCAAGGGCGAGAAGGTCATCCACTTCGTCAAGCGTCGTCGGAAACACGGCTCCAAGCGCACGAAGGGGCACCGCCAGCAACTCACGCTCCTGCGGATCGGCGACATCCTCGAGAGCGGCGCGTCCGATAGCGGCGTGAAGGAAGCGATCGGCGCCGGGATTGCCGGATGGACCAACGTCGCCTCCGACAAGGGCCAGTACGCCAAGAACCGCGCGCAGAAATCCGAGATGAAGAAGCGTACCGTCGAAGGCGAGGCCGCCGAGAAGGTCGCCGCCAAGACCGACGATGCCGAGGGCGGCGCGACCCGCAAGCCCGGCAATCTCCTGTCCGAGCCGCGCGACGGAACGCCCGACGATCTCAAGAAGCTCGGCGGCGTCGGACCTGCGCTTGAGAAGAAGCTGCATCAGAACGGCGTCTTCCACTTCGACCAGATCACGGCCTGGGATGCCGAAGAGGTCGCCTACATGGACGACCAGCTGTCCCTCAAGGGTCGGATCACCAAGGACGACTGGGCCGCGCAGGCCGAGAAATTCAACTCTGAAAAGGGGTAACGACAGATGGCACACAAGAAAGCAGGCGGTTCCAGCCGCAACGGTCGCGACTCTGCCGGTCGCCGCCTTGGCGTGAAACTCTTCGGCGGTCAGGAAGCGATTGCCGGCAACATCATCGTTCGCCAGCGAGGCACCAAGTGGTGGCCGGGCAACGGTGTGGGGCTCGGTCGCGATCACACCATCTTCGCGACGGTGGACGGTCGCGTGACCTTCCACAAGGGCCTCAAGGGACGGACCTTCATCTCGGTGCTGCCCGAGGCCGAGGCCGCCGAGTAAAGCCGGACATATCCGCGAACGGGGACCGGCCGACGAGGCCGGTCCCTTTTTCGTTTTCATCACGCACCTTGGGAGGGGGGTTGATGATCCTTAACGACAAGAAGCACGGCACATCGGGGCCCCGGAACGCCGGGGCAGTCCTGATCGATCAGCCGATCATTCGGACGGACCGCCTGATCATCCGCCCCGTGGAGATCGGGGATACGGGCCTTCTGGACCTTCACCGCGGCGATGCGCGCGTCGCCCGCGGCACGCAGACCGTTCCGCACCCGCTGCCGCCCGGTGCCACGGAGGCCTTCGTGCGTCGTGCGAGCGATCCCGAACGCTCGGAAGACACCTGGATCATCGACGCAACGCCCTGCAAGGGCTCGCCCGTGAGCGGGATGATCCGCCTCAAGCCACTGGATCGCGGTCAGTCAGACATCCGCTACTGGGTGGCCCCCGATGCCTGGGGCGCGCATATTGCCTCCGAGGCGGTGCAGGCGATGGTCGAGGCCAATCCGCATGGTTGCGGCACGCTCTTCGCCGAGGTGTTTCAGGACAATCCTGCCTCCGCCCGGGTTCTGACGAATGCGGGGTTCCAGTGGCTCGGGGATGCCGAGACCTTCTGCGTTGCGCGCAACGGTCGGGTGCCCACCTGGACCTATACGCGCAAGATGGACTGACGCCGCGCGATGCCGCGCCCGCGCGCTGCGTTCGCGACCCGTCGCCTGAGGCTGCGGCCGGTGACGATGGCGGATGCCGAAACGATCGCGCGGGAGATCGGCAATTACGACGTTGCGCGATGGCTTGCAGGCGTGCCCTATCCCTACAGCCTGCCGGACGCGCGCGCCTTCGCCGCGGGTGCCGCGCCCGGCAAGGTCTGGGCGATCGAGGATCGCGACGGGTTTTGCGGGATTGTGGATACGCAGGGCGAACTGGGATACTGGCTTGCCCGCCGCGTCTGGGGCCGCGGCTATCTCACCGAGGCGGGGGACGCGGTCATCGACGCCTATTTCGCCGACAGGCGGAATCGGGAATTGTCGGGCAGCCACATGGAGGGCAACGATCGGTCTCGCCACGTCCTTACCAAACTCGGCTTCGTCCCTCGCGGCCAAATTGCCGTGCAATCCGCCGTCCTCGGGCAACACGTGTCGGCGCAGGCATGCGTCCTGACGCGAGCGCGGTGGCAGGAAAGGCGGCGATATCGTCTGGCCACGCCACGCCTCCGGCTTAGGGAAATGCATGACGGCGACCTTGCGGCGGTCCAACGGCTCGCCGAGCAGCCCGGCGCGATCCCGTCATCCTTCTCGGCGGCACCGGACTGGATCGACAAGGCGAAATATCGCGGAAGGGCGGGGTTTTGCGCGGCGATCTGCACGCGTCCGGGGCGGCTCATTGGCCTGATCCGGATCGGTCGCATCGACGACGGCAGGGTATCGCGGTGCGCCTGGGCCATCGATCCCGCCTATCGGGGGCGCGGGCTGATGGCCGAGGCCGCTGGTGCCTTCCTGGCAGACATGATGGCGCGGTTCGACCTGCGTGCGATCGATACCCACCAATGCGTCGCATCGGATGCCGAGAGGGCCCTGCTGCATAGGCTCGGCTTTTGCCGGGTTGTCCGGGCCGCGGACGCAGCGACCGGGCCGCTTGAGCCCGATCGCTTTGTGATCTATCGCCTAGATCGCAGCAACCTGAAAGCGCACGCATGAAGTTCCTCGATCTCGCCAAGGTCTACATCCGGTCGGGCGCCGGCGGTGGCGGCGCCATCTCGTTCCGGCGCGAGAAGTATATCGAGTTCGGCGGTCCCGATGGCGGCGATGGCGGGGCGGGTGGCGATGTCGTGATCGAGGCGGTCGAGGGACTGAACACGCTCATCGATTTCCGCTATCAACAGCATTTCTTTGCGAAGAACGGCCAGCATGGCATGGGCAAGCAGCGCACCGGCGCGGATGGCGATGATATCGTGCTGCGCGTGCCCGTCGGGACGGAGGTTCTCGACGAGGACGAGGAGACGGTCATCGCCGATCTGACCGAAATCGGCCAGCGCCTGACGCTGGCCCGCGGCGGCAATGGCGGCTGGGGCAACCTGCATTTCAAGTCCTCGACCAATCAGGCCCCGCGCCGCGCCAATCCCGGCCAGCCGGGCGTCGAGCGGACGATCTGGCTGCGGCTCAAGCTGATCGCGGATGCCGGTCTTCTGGGCCTTCCCAATGCCGGCAAGTCGACCTTCCTCGCGGCCACGTCGAACGCGCGTCCCAAGATCGCGGATTATCCCTTCACGACGTTGCACCCCAATCTCGGGGTGGTCGGCGTCGACAACGCCGAATTCGTGATGGCCGACATTCCGGGCCTCATCGCGGGCGCGAGCGAAGGGCGCGGCATCGGCGATCGGTTTCTGGGCCACGTGGAGCGGTGCTCGGTCCTGCTGCATCTGGTCGATGGTACATCGGAGGATCCGGCGGGCGATTACCGCACCATCATCGACGAGCTCGAAGCCTATGGCGGCGTCTTGGCAACCCGGCCGCGCGTCACCGCGCTCAACAAGATCGACGCGCTCGACGAGGAGGAGCGGGCGGAGGCAAAGGCGGCACTCGAAGCGGTAGCGGGCCCCGTCATGCTGATGTCGGGCGTCAGCCGCGAGGGTCTGACAGAGGTTCTGCGCGCGGTGCGTGGCGAGATCGCCGAAGACAAGTTGCGCCAGCGCAAGACGTCCGAGGACGAGGCTCCGTGGCGGCCCTGAGCCCGCGCTTGGCGCAAGCGCGTCGCCTGGTCGTCAAGATCGGGTCGGCACTGCTGATCGATCGCGCAACGGGGGATCTTCGCGCAGGATGGTTGCGCGCGCTGGCCGAGGACGTAGCGGCACTCCGGTCGCGCGGCGTAGACGTCGTGCTGGTCTCGTCGGGCTCGATCGCCCTCGGGCGCGAGGCGCTCGGGCTCGGTGCCGAAGCGCTGCCGCTCGAACGCGCGCAGGCGGCGGCGGCGGTCGGTCAGATCCGCCTCGCGCGCGCCTACGAGGAGGCGCTGGCGCCGCATGGCCTGACCGCGGCGCAGGTGCTGCTCACGCTCGAAGACAGCAAGGACCGGCGCCGGTATCTCAACGCGCGCGCCACCCTCGCCACGCTGCTGCGTCTCGGGGCGGTGCCGATCGTGAACGAGAACGACACGGTCGCAACCGACGAGATCCGGTTCGGCGACAACGACCGGCTCGCGGCCCAGATCGCCGTCACCGTCGGCGCCGATCAGCTGATCCTGCTTTCCGATGTGGACGGGCTCTACACCGCCAACCCGCAGATCGACGCCACCGCGCGGCACCTCCCGCTGATTGAGGCGATCACCCCCGAGATCGCGGCGATGGCGGGCGGGGCCGCATCGCATCTTTCCAAGGGGGGCATGCGCACCAAGCTGATGGCCGCGCGGACCGCGACCGGAGCGGGATGCGCCATGGCGATCGCGCGCGGCGAGGCGGAGCACGCCTTGCGCAACCTCGAGCAAGGCGCGCGCTCGACCTGGTTTCTCCCCGGTATTGATCCGCAGGCGGCCCGCAAGGCGTGGATATCGGCAACCAAACCGCAAGGAGAGGTGACCGTTGACGCGGGCGCGGCCCGTGCGCTCGGTGCCGGCAAGTCGCTCCTGCCCGCCGGTGTCACGAAGGTCACCGGTAATTTCGGTCGCGGCGACAGCATCGCGATCCTCGACACGGGCGGCGCGACGCTCGGCCACGGCCTTGCCCGCTACACCGCCGACGAGGCGCGGATCATCGCCGGCCGCCGGTCGGCCGAGATCGAGGCTCTGCTGGGCTATCCGGGGCGTGCGGCGCTGATCCACCGTGATGACATGGTCCTGTGAGGGCAGAATGACGAGTTCCGACGATATCGCCGCGACGATGGACGATATGGGCCGGCGCGCCCGCGCCGCCGCCGCCATCCTCGCCAACGCGCCTGCCCAGACCAGGACCCGCGCCATCGACGCCGCCGCAACCCGGATCGAGCGCGCGCGCGACGCGATCCTGGCCGCGAATGCCGAGGACATGACCTTCGCGCGGGGCAGGGGGTTAAGCCCGGCGATGCTCGACCGCCTCTCGCTCGACGCGGCGCGGATCGACGCGATCGCCGCCAGCCTGCGCGCCGTGGCGGCCCAGGACGATCCGGTGGGCGAGATCCTCGAGGCCTGGAACATGCCGTCGGGCCTGGCCATCGAGCGCGTGCGCACGCCGCTGGGCGTCATCGGCGTGATCTACGAATCCCGCCCCAACGTGACCGCCGATGCGGGGGTACTGTGCCTCAGATCCGGCAACGCGGTGATCCTCCGGGGCGGATCGGAAAGCCTGAATTCCTCGCTCGCCATCCATGCCTGCCTCGCGGCGGGACTGCGCGAAGCGGGCTTGCCGGAAGACGCGATCCAGCTGGTGCCGATGCGCGAGCGTGCGGCCGTCTCGCACATGCTGGGCATGACGGAGACGATCGACGTGATCGTGCCGCGCGGCGGCAAGAGGCTTGTGGGGCTCGTCCAGAGCGAGGCGCGCGTGCCGGTCTTCGCCCACCTCGAGGGGGTGGTGCACATCTATGTCGACGCCGATGCGGATCCCGAAATGGCGCTCAAGGTAATCCTCAACGCAAAGACCCGCCGCACCGGAATCTGCGGGTCTGCCGAATGTCTGCTGATCCATCGCGACTTGGCCGACACGATCGGGCAGGGGGTGATCCGCGCGCTGATCGACTCGGGCGTGGAGGTTCGTGGCGACAGCCGGCTCGCCGCGATCGACGGGGTGCAGTCGGCCGCCGAGGACGATTGGGGGCGCGAATATCTCGACCGGATCATCGCGGCGCGCGTGGTCGACGGCATGGACGCGGCACTCGCCCACATCGCGCGCTACGGATCGAGCCATACCGATTGCATCCTGACCGACGATGCCGAAACGGCGGCACGGTTTCTCGACGAGGTCGACAGCGCCATCGTCATGCACAACGCCTCGACCCAGTTCGCCGACGGGGGCGAGTTCGGCATGGGGGCCGAAATCGGCATCGCGACGGGGCGCCTGCATGCACGCGGCCCCGTGGGCGCCGCGCAACTGACCAGTTTCAAGTACAAGGTGCGCGGCAACGGCGCCATACGGAGCTAGGCCGACAACTCGATCCGCGTCTCGCCCAAGGTTACGTCGAGCTGCGTGCCGATATCGGCGGCCGCCTGTCGTGCCAGCGGAAAATGGATCTCGGAGGCCTGCGGCAGCGCGAGGTCGCCTTCGGTCACCTGCTTCCAGAGCTCGGGCTCATGGCGCAGCCGCGCGGCCTCGATGACGAGGTGCAGCCGCTCTCCGGAAAGCTCCACCGTGACGTTCCCGCCATAGGGCAGAACCGTCTCGCAGCAGAGCAGCAGCAGGAAGACGAGCCTTGCCGTATCGCGCGGTATCCGGGCCGGCGGATCCCAGTCGATCGCCAGCTTGCGCGCCGCCCCGATCGGCCGAAGGATTTCCAGAAGCTCGCCGCGTCCGATATCCTGCCCCGGACTTGCCGCCCCGAAGGCCAGCCGGAAGAGCCGAATCCGCGCATTGGCGTTCTCGACGCTCTCCGTGATCAGGGCGAGTTCGGGAGAATCTCCAAGGCCCGACATCTGCAAGAGCTCGACGCCGTTGCTGATGGCCCCAAGTGGTGAAATGAGGTCGTGACAGATGCGCGAGCCCAACAGCGCGCTCATCTGGTTGTCGGTCTTGGTCATCGGAACTCCCTGGTTTGGAATAGAGGTGGAACGGAATGTCGGACATGAATTCGCTGCTGGAGCCCGGCATGATCGTGCGCCATCCGACCCGCCCCGATTGGGGCGACGGACAGGTGCAGTCGAACATCGGAGGCATGGTGACCGTTATGTTTCAGCATGAAGGCAAGGTCGTCATCGATGGCGGCAAGATCGAACTTATTCCGGTATTCTAGGTACCGCCGGGCGGCGGCGCGATCCGTCCCGGATATCTGTCGGTTGGTTAATTTATCGTCAACGCCCTTGGCCGGGCGATTGCCTTGTCATCGGAGGGTTGCGCGCCTAGAACCGCTCTGCCTTTCGAGCGGACCTGCCCAAGCCGATGACCCAGCCGAATTTCCAGCTGTCCCTGGCGAATGGTGACGCCGACATGGCGGAGGCACAGCGGCTGCGCTACGCGATCTTCGTCGAGGAGCTCGGCGGTGACGGGCCGCTCGTGGACCATGCGGCGCGCCGGGAACAGGATCGCTTCGACCGCTTCGCCGATCATCTTCTGCTGCGCGATCTGACACGTCCCCTAGGGGAGCAGGTCGTGGGAGTCTACCGGCTCATGAGGGGCGATCAGGCCGCCGCGGCGGGAGGATTCTACAGCGCGACCGAGTACGATCTGTCGCCGCTCGAAAAGACCGGGCGCCCGCTGATGGAGCTAGGTCGCTCCTGCGTGCATCCAGATTATCGCGGCGGCACGGCGATGTTCGAGCTCTGGTCCGGCCTTGCCGATTATGCGACCCGCCACCGTATCGGGATCATGTTCGGCGTGGCCTCGTTCCACGGGACCGACATTCGCGCGCTGGCGCACCCGCTGTCGATCCTGCACCAGTGCTGGCTTGCGCCGCCGGAATTGCGGGTTCGCGCGCGACCACCCTTCGCGGCCTGCATGAACATGTGCCCGCCGGGCGAAATGGACCGGGTCGCGGCGATGCGGGCCGTACCGTCGCTGATCAAGGCCTATCTGCGCCTCGGCGGGTTCGTGGGCGAGGGCGCCTATGTCGATCATGCCTTCAACACCACCGATGTGTGCCTGGTGCTGGATACCGCGCGCCTCAACGCGCGGCAGAGCGCCATCTACGCCCGCGACCGCCCGGCATGATCTGGAACGACGCACCGCCGCCGCCGAGACCCCGCATCGGTCCCGCCGGCTGGATGCGCGTCGGTCTGCGGGGCGCAGCGCTCGTCTCGGTGATAAGCTCTGGTCTGGCTCTGGCGCTGGTGCTTCGGCTGGTCGAACGGCCGCTTTTCGGCGCGCACCGCCCCGTCACCCCGCATGTCACGGTGGCCGTCTGCCGCATCGCGCTCCGGCTCATGGGGCTGCGGCGCAGGACACAGGGCGCCCAGATGACCGCGCGGGGCGCGATGGTCTGCAACCATGTCTCCTGGATCGATTGCTTCGCGCTCAATGCGGGCGGTCCGCTCTACTACGTGTCGAAAGCCGAGGTCGCGGGGTGGCCTGGCATCGGATGGCTGGCACGGGCGACCGGCACGGTCTTCATCCGCCGCGATCCTCGCGAGGCCGGAAGGCAGCGTGATCTTTTCGCGGCGCGTCTGCGCGCGGGCCACCGCCTGCTCTTCTTTCCCGAAGGGACATCGACGGACGGATTGCGAGTTCTCCCTTTCAGGTCAACGCTTTTCTCGGCCTTCTTTACGCAAGGGCTTCACGATGAAATGGCGATCCAGCCGGTGACGCTGCGCTATGTCGCGCCAAGGGACGCACATCCGGCATTCTACGGCTGGTGGGGCGACATGGATTTCGGCCCGCATGTCGTGGACGTCCTTGCATCCTCTGCGAAGGGCACGGTCGAGATCTTCTATCACGATCCCGTTCGCGTCGTCGATCATGCTGACCGCAAGGTCCTGGCGCGCGAGTTGGGCGCGATCGTGCGCGCCCCGATCGCCCGCTAGCCCAGTTGCGCCACGATGGCCGCGAGGCGCGCCTCCGGCGTGGCATCGCTCCAGACCTCCTCGCCGAACGCGACGAAATCTGTTATATCTCGAAGCGTTGCAAGACGCTCTTCGGGCAAGCCGCCCTCGGCCACCACGGGCAGCTCGATCATCTCCGACCACCAGGTGAACAACTCGTCCTGCGCAAGGGCCCCGGCATCCGGCACCGCCCCGCCGCAGGGCCCGAACGCGACGTAATCCGCGCCGGCCTCGCCTGCATTCATGCCTTCGTGCCGCGAGGTGCCCGCAAAGACGCCGACGATCGCGTCCGCCCCGAGCGCCTTGCGGGCCGCCCGGACATTGCGCGCCCCGTCGCCGAGATGCACGCCGTCGAGCCCGGTCCGGTGCGCGATGTTCCAATTGTCCCGCAGGACCAGCGCCACGTCGCGCGGTTCGGTCACCGCGCGCAGGGCATCGGCCGCGCGCACGAGCTGCGTCTCGTCGCGCGTCGCGAGGTCGATCCGTACGCACGCCACCGGCGCAGTGTCGAGCACGCGGGCAAGCAGGTCGGGAAATGTCTCGATCTCGATCTGGGGCGGCGTGATGAGATAGATCTGCGGTCTGTCGTCGGCCATGGCGCGCTTTCGGTCTGTCCTTCGCGGCGGGCTATAGCGCGCTTTGCCGTGTTTGACCACGCCTGCAAGCGCGCCTATGACGCTGGCATGAGCATCGCCCGGACACCCGCCTGCATCCTTGTTCGCCCGCAAATGGGCGAGAATATCGGCGCGGCGGCACGCGCGATGCTGAATTTCGGGTGGACCGACATGCGCCTCGTCGCGCCCCGCGACGGCTGGCCGAATCCGCGTGCGGACGCCCTTGCCTCGGGCGCCGTAAGGGTGCTCGAAGATGCGCGCGTGGCACCGACGCTCGCCGACGCGGCGGGAGATTGCAGCTTCACCTTCGCCACGACGGCGCGGCCGCGCGATCTCTCGAAGCCCGTCTACACGCCGCAGCAGGCGACTGCGGAGGCGCGCGCGCGGCTTGCCGACGGCCAGACGGTCGGATTCCTCTTCGGCCCCGAACGGGCGGGCCTCGAGAACGACGATATCGCCCAGGCCAATGCCATCGTCACGGTGCCCGTCAATCCCGATTTCGCGTCGCTGAACCTCGCCCAATGCGTTCTTCTGATTGCCTATGAATGGCGCCGCCAGCAGGGCGATCCGGTGCCTGCCGGCCCGGCGGCTCCGCGCGCCTCGCTCGACGAAATCGAGCGCCTCGCCGTTCATTTCGAGGAGCGGCTGGAGGATGCGGGCTTCTTCTTTCCCACCGACAAGGCGCCGCACATGAAGCGGACCCTGCGCAATCTCTGGTCGCGCCTGCCGCTCGAACACGGCGACATCCAGATCCTGCACGGCGCGCTGCGTCAATTGGTGCGAAAGCGGGGCGGGACGGGCTGACTTGCGGGGGCGGGGCCGCCGCTTTAGCTTGTCGCCGCGAACGGAGCGGAGACATATGAACACCAAGAAACGGTCGATCTTCGAAGAGGTGGGCGAGACGTCCAGGCCGCAGGCCCCCAAGGGCGGGATGATCGACGCGCGTCCGCGCGGCGCCCGTCGCGCGGTGCGGATCTGGATGATGGTCCTCTTCGCGCTCGTGGTCCTGATGATCGCCGTCGGGGGCCTGACCCGGCTTACCGATAGCGGCCTCTCGATCACCGAATGGGCCCCCGTCACCGGCGCGATCCCGCCCCTGAGCGATGCCGACTGGCAGGCCGAGTTCGACCTCTACCGGCAGATCCCGGAGTATCAGCTTCAGAACAGCGGCATGAGCCTTGCCGAGTTCAAGAGCATCTACTGGTGGGAATGGGGCCACCGGCAGCTGGGCCGCGTGATCGGCCTCGTCTGGGCTTTGGGCTTCGTGGGCTTTCTGGTGACCCGCAACATCCCCCCCGGCTGGACCGGCCGGCTGATCGCCGTGGGCGCGCTCGGAGGCCTGCAAGGCGCCATCGGCTGGTGGATGGTCTCGTCGGGCATGGAGGGAGAGGCGCTTGACGTGGCCTCCTACCGGCTCGCCACGCATCTGGGGCTTGCCTTCGTGATCCTGGGGCTGCTGGCCTGGTGGGTGTTCCTGCTCGGCCGCAGCGACGCGCAATTGATGCAGGCCCGCCGGACACGCGAGCGGCGGCTGATGGGGCTGGCCGGCTGGCTGGCCGGTCTCGTCTTCGTGCAGATCATCCTCGGCGCACTCGTGGCGGGAATCGATGCGGGGCGCGGCTATACCGACTGGCCGCTCATGGCGGGCGGCATCCTTCCGCCGCAGCCCTTCGAGGTCACGCCGCTCTGGCGCAACTTCTTCGAGAATGACGGCCTAGTGCAGTTCATGCACCGGACGGGCGGCTATATCGTGCTCGCCTTCGGGATCTTCGTGTTCCTGCGGGCGCGCAAGTCCCCGCTGGGCGCGACGCGCGGCGCGTTCGGCGTCGTTCTGGGCATGTTGCTCGTCCAGATGCTTCTTGGGATCGTCACGGTGATGCATTCCGCGCCCTGGCCGCTGGCGATCCTGCACCAGATCGGGGCGGTGGCGCTCTGGGTGCTGGTCCTGCGCGCACGCCACCAGACGGCCTATCCCCGCACGCAATCGGTAAGGGGCAACACGGCATGACCCCCTTCGACGAGCTGATGGTGCATGAGCGCGAGACCGCCGCGCTGGAACAGGTGGCGGGACGCCTCGGCTGGGACCAGGAAACGGTGATGCCGCGCGGTGCGACCTTTCAGCGTGGCGACGAGGTCGCGGCGATGAGCGCGGTCCTCCACGAGCGACGGACCGATCCGCGGATCGGTGACTGGCTTGATCAGGCGGAGCCCCGCGACGAGATCGACACGGCGCAGCTGCGCGAGATCCGCCGCAGTTTCGACCGCGCCGTCAAGGTTCCGGGCGGGCTCGCCGCCGAAATCGCACGGACGACCTGCATCGCCCAAGGCCAGTGGGCCGAGGCACGCGCGAACGAGGATTCCGCCTCCTTCGTTCCGGTCCTGCGTCGCGTCGTGGAGCTCAAGCGCGAGGAGGCCGCGCATCTGGCCGGTGGGGGCGATCCCTACGACGCGCTGCTCGACGATTACGAACCCGGGGCCACAGCCGCGTCGCTGACGCAGATGTTCGGCGCGCTGCGCCCGCGTCTGGTCGCGCTGCGCGACCGCGTGCTCGGCGCGGCACGACAGCCGCGATCCCTCGACGGCACCTATTCCGAAGATGGCCAGATCCGCCTGAGCCGCGACCTGGCCGCGGCCTTCGGGTACGATTTCTCACGCGGTCGGATCGACAAGGCGGTACATCCGTTCAGCTCGGGCAACGGCGACGACGTGCGCATCACCACGCGCACCGATCCGGGCGATCCGTTCAACTGCATCTATTCCACGATCCACGAGGTCGGGCACGCAGCCTACGAGCAGGGCGTCGATCCGGCCTTTCACCTGACGCCGCTCGGCCGCGGCGCATCGATGGGCGTGCACGAATCCCAATCGCGGCTTTACGAAAACCAGCTCGGCCGCAGCCGGCCCTTCACATCATGGCTGCACGCGCGGATGGGCCAGGTCTTCGGCGATACGGGCCTCGATGCGGAGGCCTTCTACGGCACCGTCAATCGCCTCTCGCAGAGCTATATCCGCACCGAAGCCGACGAGGTGCAGTACAACCTGCACGTCCTTCTGCGCTTCGATCTGGAACGGGCGCTGATCGCGGGAACGCTGGATGCGGAGGACCTGGAAGAGGCGTGGAACACCCGCTTCGCGACCGATTTCGGCTTCGCCGTCGATCGTCCGTCGCATGGCTTCCTGCAGGATGTGCATTGGGCTGTGGGGCTCTTCGGTTATTTCCCGACCTATACGCTCGGCAACGTCTATGCCGGCTGTCTGAACGCTGCGCTGCGCCGTGACGTGCCGGATCTCGACGATGCGCTCGGCGAGGGCGATACGCGACCGGCGACGGAATGGCTTCGCGACCGGATCCATCGCCACGGGGCCCTGCACATGCCGCGCGACCTCATCGCGCGCGCCTGCGGCGGCGCGCCCGACGAGACGCCGCTGCTCGACTATCTCGAAGCGAAATTCGGCACGCTCTACGCCTGATCCCAGTGGCCGCGGGCGCGCATCACGTCGCGCAGGACGCGCGGCCGGTCCGTCATCAGGCCGTCGACCCCCATATCGAGGAGGCGCTCCATCTCGACGGGATCGTCGATGGTCCAGACATGGACCTTGCATCCCCGGCGATGCGCCGCGTGCAGGAATCGAGGCGTCACGATTGGGATGCCGTTCCAGTGCGTCGGCACCTGAAGGCAGGGCGGATAGCCGAGCGGCAGCCACAGCTTCGAGCTGAGATAGGCCCTGCCGACCCCGACGCTCGCCGGCGACCAGCAAAGCTCGGGTCCGAAGCGCAGGCGCAGGGCGCGGGTCCGCGCGGCCCGAAACGAGGCGGCGCAGATCCGATCGCGTGCGCCCGCGGCCTCGATCACGTCGCCCATGGGCCGCACCGCGTCGTCGGTCTTGGCGTCGAGGTTCAGCCGCAGACGGGGAAAGGCGCGCAGCACCTGGTCGAGCCGCGCCACTTCGCCGCCGCCCCGAAGCTCGGCCCCTTCGAGCTCGGACCAGTCGAGATCCCGGATCCGCCCCTTGCGGCCCAGAAGGCGCTCGGTCGTCGCGTCGTGAAAGAGCACGGCGACCCCGTCGCGCGTCGCCTGTATGTCGGTCTCGACATGGGTATAGCCCAGCGAATGCGCCCGTTCGACGGCCTGGAACGAATTCTCGGCGACATTCTCCGCGGCCCCGCGATGGGCGAAGGCGATGGGGCCCGGCAGGTCGAGATATGGATGGGTCGCGGTCACTTCAGCGGTCTGATCTTCAGGCGGGTGATGCGGTTGTCGTTGCGCTCCATCACCTCGAACCGGAAATCGTGGAAGCTGAAGACCTGTCCCTCGGTGGGGATCGACTGCGCCTCGTGGATGACGAGGCCCGCGATGGTGTTGGCCTCCTCGTCGGGCAGCGACCAGTCGGCGGCGCGGTTGAGATCGCGGATCGTCATGCCGCCGTCGATGATGTAGTCGCCATCCTCCGTGCGCTGGAGCGGCAGTTCCTCGTCGAGGTCGAACTCGTCGGTGATCTCGCCCACGATCTCCTCCAGGATGTCCTCGAGCGTGATGAGCCCCTGAAGCGTGCCGTATTCGTCGACGACCAGCGCGAAATGCGTATGGCGCCGGAGGAACTGCTTCATCTGATCGTCGAGTGTCGAGGTCTCGGGGGTGAAATAGGGCTCCATCGCGACGTCGGTGATATCGAATCCCTCGAACGGATCCGCGCTGCCCTCGGCGGCCACGCGGCGGGCATAGAGCGCGCGCAGAAGGTCCTTGGCATGGATCACGCCGAGGATGTTCTCGTGCTTCTCGCGATAGATCGGCAGGCGCGTATGCGGGCTTTCGAGGCATTGCTGCAGGATCTCGCCGGCGGGCTTGTCGACATCCACCATCTCGATCTTGGAGCGGTGGAGCATGATCTCCTCCACGGTGCGCTCCGACAGGTCGAGCGCGCCCAGAATGCGGTCCCGTTCCTCCTTCTCCACGGCCCCTTCGGAATGGCCGAGATTGAGCGCGCCCTCGATTTCCTCGCGGACGGCGAGGATGTGGCTGTCGGGATCTGTCTGCACGCCGAAGAGCCTCAGGATCAGCCGGACGAGCGCGCGCACGGTCGCGACGACCGGGTTGAAGACCTTGATGACGATGGCGATCGGCGCCGACACGCCGGCCGCTGCCGTCTCGGCATTGGTGATCGCATAGGTCTTGGGCAGCACTTCCGCGAAGATCAGGACGAGCAGCGTCATGACGAGCGTGGCGAAGGCGACGCCGCTATCGCCGAAAAGCCGTGTGAAGAGCGCCGTGGCAAGCGACGTGGCCAGGATATTGACGAGGTTGTTGCCCAGCAGGACCGACCCGATCAGCCGTTCGTTGTCCTCGGTGATGGCGAGCGCCCGTTCCGCTCCCTTCGAGCCCTTGTCGGCCTGGCTTCTGAGCTTGCCGCGCGACGCCGCGGTCAGGGCGGTCTCGGAGCCCGAGAAGAACCCCGAGCAGACGAGGAGGGCAAGGATCGCGGCGGTGGTCAGCCAGAAGGCGGCGTCAAACATGGGGTGTGCTTCTTGTTTCGGACAGGAATGTTATGGGGCCGGGCGTGGCCGGCATCAAGTCAGCTCGCGGACCTGGCCAGCGGATGATGGTCGAGGACCAGTTCCTGCAGCCGTGCCTCGAGGATGTGGGTGTAGATCTCGGTCGTCGCGACATCGGCGTGGCCCAGAAGCGCCTGGATCGCCATCAGGTCGGCGCCGCCGGCAAGAAGATGCGTGGCGAAGGCGTGGCGCAAGGTGTGCGGCGTGACCTTCGCGGGATCGATGCCGCCCGCGACCGCCAGTTCCTTGATGAGGACGTAGAACCGGTGCCGGGTCAGGTGCCCCGCCTTGCCGCGCGACGGAAAGAGGAACCGCGAGGCCCGACCGCCCGCCGCCTCGGTGTCCGCTTCGGCGCGGTCCCGCTCGGCCAGCCAGAGCGCAAGCGTCTCGCGCGCGGGCGGCGAGAGCGGCACCATGCGCTCGCGCCCACCCTTGCCCGAAATCAGCAGCATCCGCGGATCGCCCCGCGCGCTCGAGGCGGGCAGCGAGACCAGCTCGCTCACGCGCATGCCGGTCGCATAAAGCACCTCCATCAGGCAGGTATTGCGCAACCGGTCGAGCTTGGTGCGTCCAACATGGCGCGCCGCGTCGAGCAGACGCTCGACCTCGTCGACCTCGAGCGTCTTCGGCAGGCGCCGGGCGCGGCCCGGGCCCCTGATCTGGATCGCGGGGTGATCGCTGCGCCAGCCTTCCTCGACGGCGAAGCGGAAGAGCTGCTTGATCGCCGAAAGACGCCGCGCGCGGGTCGAGACGGCCAGCCCCTGCGCATCGCAATGGATGAGGTAGTTCTCGATATCGGCGCGGCTGGCGGTCTGGAAATCGCCGTCGCGCGCACGCAGCCAGGCGGCGAAATCCCGCAGGTCGCGCGCATAGGCCAGCTGCGTGTTGGTCGCGGCGTCGAGCTCGGCGGCCTGCGCTTCGAGGAAGGTCGCGATGCGGCGCTCCATCGTCATGCGCCGGGACCGAGGATCGTCAGCTCGACCGCCGCCGCACGGGCCCGATCCTCGAGCTTTGCGGCCCGCAGGAGCGCAAGCCCGTCCCTGACGGCGTCGAGATTGCCTTCCGCGCCGTCCTCAAGCAGCGCGATCGCATGGAGCGCCGCCTCGCCGATCCGGCCCTCGTCGAGCAACGCGCGCCCGGTGGCGTCAATCTCCGCCGTGCCGAGGCCGTTTGCGATCGCCAATTCGAGATCCGTCGCCTCGGGGGCATCGTCCCGCCCGATCGCGGTCATGAACGGCGGCAGGGGCGTCGGTGCGGCACCGGGATCGCTCAGTGCGCGCATCTCTGCCGCGACCTCCGGCGCCTCCGTCCAGAGCGACGGCTCCCTCAGCGCCGCCGCATGACGCCGGGCGAGGGCGGGGGCGAGGCCCGCCGCAAGCATCTCGGTCCACGCCTCCGGCAGAGCCGCGCCGATCAGGGCGGCATCGTCGGCCTCGATTGCCGCGTCGAGCCGCTGCACCGCGTCGACCCGGTCCCAGAGCCCGCCCGAGGCCGCCGGTTCCCGCTCGTGATAGATATCCCAGAGCCGATCGACCGGGATCGCCCCTGCGCGCGCCAGCCGTTCCGCCGCGTCGAGCCGCGTCTTCCAACCGTTGATCGGGCGCAGGTCGGCATGGCTGAAGGCCAGCGGCAGCCTTGCGGTGCGCAGCGGTTCGCCGATCGCCGCATAGATCGCGAAGTCGAGCGGCGACGGCGTCGACGGCGGCGGCAAGGTCGCGGGATCCGCCTGATCGTCGAGGAAGAGGCGCAACCGCTCGGCTTCGGCGGGATCGATGACCCCGAGCGACGTCCCCGACTCGAGCGTCAGGGCCGCGGCACGCCAATCGCCGCCGCGCGCGAGGCAGAAGACCCGCGCGGGATAGGTGGGCGTGACCTGCGGCAGCCGCCGCATCGCCGAACAGGCGCCGTTTTCCTGGCCCGTCAGAAGCGAGATGTCGAACCAGCGGCGGAAATTGCGCGGCTCCGTCCGCCCCGCCAGGTCGAGCAGGGATCGCGCGGCCGCAAGGTCCCCCGCATCCATCAACGCATCGACCCGCGCGAGAAGGAACCCATCCCCCGCCGCGGCCCCGACGGGCGGGTCCGCGCGCACCGAAAGAAGGTCGTGGAGGAGGATCTGCGTCGCATCGAGCTTGGGGATGCGCGCCGCCGAGAGGGCCCCGGCCACATCGTGAAAGGTCGAGCGCGACCAGAGGTCCTCCGGAAGCCCACGGGATGCGGCGGAGAAAAGCCCGACCTCGTCCACCGGTGGCACGTCGAGCGATCTTACGGTGACGTCGCCGGGCAGGGCGTTGTCGGCCACCGGCGGCTCCGCCGGCCGGGCGGGTTCGGCGGGCAGGGCCGCGGGGATGGCGACGGAATTCGACAGCCAGTCGATCGCCGAAAGCGGCGCGCCTTCCTGTGCCCGCGCTGCAACGGTCGTGGCGAGGCCGATCGCCAGGGCGAGGGCGGGGAGCCTATTGACCATCCAGCGTCACGGGCACGGTGCGTGGCTCCGTCTGGGGTGTCATGTCGCCGAGATAAGCGTAACCGGTCAGACCGACGAAGCCCAGAAGTGCCAGAAATATCAGGAATTTGAAGAGTTTCAGCACGCGTCCGGTCCTATCTGGATCCTGCCCATTGTCCCGCCTCTGCGACCGGGTTCGCGGTTTTATAGCTGGTATTTCCGGTGAGTTCACGCCATTCCGGTGCGGATTGCGGACAAATAAGCGGGACGGTGCCGGATGACCTTGCGCTTGTCTAAAACGGTCGTGCTGGTGGGGATGATGGGCGCCGGCAAGACCGCCGTCGGAACGGCGCTGGCCGCGCATCTCGGGGTTCCTTTCGTCGATTCGGATGCCGAGATCGTCGCAGCCTCGAATCTCGGTATCGCAGAGATCTTCGAGCGCTTCGGCGAGCCCTATTTTCGCGAAAAGGAAAGCCAGGTGCTGCGCCGGCTTCTCGACGGCCCGGCCATGATCCTGTCCACGGGCGGGGGGGCCTATCTCGCCGCGGCGAACCGTGACATGATTGCCGAGCGTGGTATCGCCGTGTGGCTTCGCGTCGAGCAGAGCCTGCTCTGGGCGCGGGTGCGGCACAAGGATACGCGGCCGCTCCTGCGCACTGCCGATCCGCGACGGACGCTTGGCGAACTCTGTGCGGCCCGCGAGCCGCTCTATGCGAAGGCCGAGCTTGTCGTCGATGCCGATCCGCGGCTCAGCGTCGAGCGGATGGCCATGAAGGTCGCCGACGCTCTGTCGGCACGGCCGGATCTCTGGACGGAAAGGACCGCGACATGAGGCACGATGTGCGCGTAGATCTGGGCGCGCGTTCCTACGACGTGCATATCGGCCCCGGCCTTCTCGATCAGGCCGGTGAGATCCTCGCGCCGCTGCTACCGCGGCCGCGCGTGGCGGTGGTGACCGACCGGAACGTGGCCGACGCCCATCTCGAGACGCTCCGGGCGGGGCTCGGGGGCATCGACATGCCCGCCCTCGTGCTGCCGCCGGGCGAGGGCACCAAGTCGTGGGCCGCGCTTCAGCAGGTGACCGAATGGCTGCTCGACCAGCGGGTCGAACGCCGTGACGTGGTGGTGGCGCTCGGCGGGGGCGTGATCGGCGATCTCGCGGGGTTCGCGGCGGCGATCCTGCGCCGTGGCGTGCGCTTCGTGCAGATCCCCACGTCGCTCCTGGCGCAGGTCGACAGCTCGGTCGGCGGCAAGACCGGGATCAATGCCAGCACCGGCAAGAACCTCGTCGGCGCCTTCCACCAGCCCACGGCCGTTCTGGCCGATACCGGCGTTCTGGCGACGCTGCCACCGCGCGATTTCCTGGCAGGGTATGGCGAGGTGGTGAAATACGGCCTTCTGGGCGACGCGTCGTTCTTCGCGTGGCTCGAGACGCACGGGCCGGACCTCGCCGCGGGCGATACGGATCTGCGCGGCGAGGCCGTCCGCCGGTCGGTCGCCATGAAGGCCGAGATCGTCGCCCGCGACGAGACCGAGCAGGGCGATCGCGCGCTGCTCAACCTCGGCCATACGTTCTGCCACGCGCTGGAGGCCGCGACGGGGTATTCCGACCGGCTTCTGCATGGCGAAGGGGTCGCGATCGGCTGCACCCTCGCGTTCGAGCTATCGGCACGGATGGGCCTCTGCGCGCAGGAAGAGCCGAGCCGCGTCCGCGCGCACCTGTCCGAGATGGGGATGAAGCGCCGCATCGCCGACATTCCCGGCGACCTTCCGGATGCCGATGCGCTGATCGAACTGATGGCGCAGGACAAGAAGGTGGTGGACGGACAGCTGCGCCTGATCCTCGCGCGCGGGATCGGCGATGCCTTCGTCACCTCGGATGTTTCACCCGACCTGCTGCGCAGCGTTCTGTCCGAGGCGCTCGACGGGCAGTTCTAGCCCGGAGGCCTTGGACCCTGCGGGGCGCGCGCATGAGCACGCGCGCCCCGCGATGGCGGGGTCGTCAGGCGGCGCTGGCAGTGTCGGCCAGCCGGCGCAGCACGTAATGCAGCACGCCGCCATTCTTGACGTAGTCGATCTCGATCGCGGTATCGATGCGCGACTTCAGCGTGATCTCCTTCGTCTCGCCACCCGGATAGGTAATGGTGCACGGCACCTCGGCCGAGGGGGGGAAATCGCCTTCGAGCCCGTGGATCGAGAACGTCTCGTCCCCGGTCAGTTTCAGGCTCGTGCGGTTGTCGTCGCCGGTGAACTCGAACGGCAGGACACCCATGCCGACGAGGTTCGACCGGTGGATCCGCTCGTAGCTCTCGGCGATCACCGCCTTCACGCCCAGCAGGGCGGTGCCCTTCGCGGCCCAGTCGCGAGACGACCCGGCACCGTATTGCTGGCCGGCGATCACGACGAGGGGCGTGCCCTGTTCCTGGTACTTCATCGCCGCATCGTAGATCGGCAGCTCGTCTCCGTCGGGGCCCTTGGTATAACCACCCTCGACGCCGTCGAGCATCTCGTTGCGGATGCGGATATTGGCAAAGGTGCCCCGCATCATCACCTCGTGATTGCCGCGGCGCGACCCGTAGGAGTTGAACTCGCGCGGCTGCACCTGACGTTCTGTGAGATACGATCCGGCGGGAGAGGTCTCCTTGAAGGACCCGGCCGGCGAGATGTGGTCGGTGGTGACCATGTCGCCCAGCAGGGCCAGCATACGGGCATTCTCGATGTTGCCGATCGTGCCGGGCTCGGTGCCCATCCCCTGGAAATAGGGGGGGTTCTGGACGTAGGTCGATCCCGAAGGCCAGTCATAGGTCTCGCTGTCGGGGGTTTCGACGCTCTTCCACTTGTCGTCGCCCTCGAAGACGTCGGCGTATTTCTCCTGGAAACGTTCGCGCGTGACCGTCTCCTCCACGAGTTCGGCGATCTCCTGCTGCGAAGGCCACAGATCCTTGAGGAAGACGTCGTTGCCGTCCTTGTCCTGCCCGAGCGGCTCGCGCGTGATGTCGACATTCATGTCGCCGACGAGCGCATAGGCCACGACCAGCGGCGGGGAGGCGAGATAGTTCGCGCGCACGTCCGGGCTGATCCGGCCCTCGAAGTTGCGGTTGCCCGACAGGACCGACACGCCGATCAGGTCGTTGTCGTTGATCGCTTTGCTCAGCTCTTCGGGGATCGGCCCCGAATTGCCGATGCAGGTCGTGCAGCCATAGCCCACGAGGTTGAACCCGATCGCGTCGAGATCGTCCTGAAGCCCCGTCGCGTTGAGGTAGGACGACACGACCTGGCTGCCGGGCGCGAGCGACGTCTTGACCCAGGGCTTGCGGTCGAGCCCGAGCTCGCGTGCCTTGCGGGCGATGAGGCCGGCACCGATCATCACGTAGGGGTTCGACGTGTTGGTGCACGACGTGATCGAGGCGATGACGATCGAGCCGTCATGGAGCTCGAACGATTTTTCCTCGCCGTCGATGTCCTTCATGGTCACACGGGCGCGCTTGTGCTGGCCCTTGTCGCCGGGGATCTCCTTGGGGGCGGGCTGGCCGCCTTCGGCTTCCCACCGCTTCTCGCGGTTCTCGTCCTCGGGCTTGGAGCTCTTGCGCTGTTCTTCGATATAGGCGTGGAACTCGACCGCGGCGGCGTCGAGGTCGATATGCTGCTGCGGGTGCTTGGGCCCGGAAATGGCGGGCTTCACCGTCGACATGTCGAGCTCGAGCGTGTCGGTGAAGATCGGCTCGGCGCCGGCGTCGCGCCAGAGGCCCTGCTCCTTGGCGTAGGCCTCCACGAGGGCGATGTTCTCTTCCTCGCGACCGGTCTGGCGCAGATAGCGCAACGTCTCGTCGTCGATCGGGAAGAACGCGCAGGTGCCGCCGAATTCGGGGCTCATGTTGCCGATGGTCGCCCGGTTGGCGAGCGGCACGTTGTCGAGCCCGTCGCCGTAGAATTCCACGAATTTCTGCACCACGCCCTTCTCGCGCAGCATCTCGCAGACCTTGAGCACGAGGTCGGTCGCCGTCGTGCCCTCGGGCATCGCGCCCGTCAGCTTGAAGCCCACGACCTCCGGAAGCAGCATCGACACGGGCTGTCCCAGCATCGCCGCCTCAGCCTCGATGCCGCCCACGCCCCAGCCCAGCACCGCGGCGCCGTTGACCATCGTCGTATGGCTGTCGGTGCCGACGAGCGTGTCGGGATAGGCCACCATCTCGCCGTTCTGGTCGGTGTCCGACCAGACCGTCTTGGCGAGATATTCGAGGTTCACCTGGTGACAGATGCCGGTGCCGGGCGGGACCACACGGAAGTTCTGGAACGCCTTCTGGCCCCATTTCAGGAACTGGTAGCGTTCGATGTTGCGCTCGTATTCGCGGTCCACGTTCATCTGAAACGCGCGCGGATTACCGAACTCGTCGATCATCACCGAATGGTCGATCACGAGGTCGACGGGGTTGAGCGGGTTGATCTTCTGCGCGTCGCCGCCAAGCTCGACGATCCCGTCGCGCATCGCGGCAAGGTCGACCACGGCCGGAACGCCGGTGAAATCCTGCATTAGCACGCGGGCGGGGCGATAGGCGATCTCGCGGTTGGTCTTGCCGCCGTTCTGCGCCCAGTCGGCGAAGGCCTTGATGTCGTCGGTGGTGACCGTGTTGCCGTCCTCGAACCGGAGCAGGTTCTCCAGCAGCACCTTCAGCGATACCGGCAGTCTCGAGAAGTCGCCAAGGCCAGCATCGGAGGCCGCCGCGATGGAATAATAGGCATATTGGCTGCCCGAGACGTCGAGCGTCCTGCGGGTCTTGCTGGTGTCCTGTCCAACCTCGATGGGCATGAGGGTCTCCTTGGAAATAACGTGTTGCGGCTATCCGGTTCCGGGCATCTGCCTTGCGGTTGGGGCATAGGGCCGGCATGATCGGCTGTCAACGAAACCGGCATGCGACGACCGGCGCCCGGATCCGCTCCGTCGTGGTCTCAAAACCTTGATTGGTGGGCGCGGGTTCCGAAGGCTAGCTACGAAACGTGAATTCAGACGGAGCGGTCATGCGAATCCAGTCCCTATCCTTCCTGCTTCTGCTGCTGGCCGGACCGGTCCCCGCTTTCGCCGGTGACCAGCCCGTGGTGGTCGAGCTCTACACGTCGCAGGGATGCTCCGCCTGTCCGCCCGCCGACGACCTGCTGAGCAAGCTCGCCGACCACGAGGATATCCTGCCGCTGGCGCTGCATGTCGATTATTGGGACTATATCGGCTGGAAGGACCGGTTCGCCGATCCGGCCTTCACGCGGCGCCAGAAGGGCTATGCCCGCGCGGCCGAGCAGCGGTCGATCTATACGCCCCAGATGGTCGTCGACGGTGTCGATCATGTGGTCGGCTACAAGCCGATGCAGGTCATGGAACTGGTGCAGAAGCACAAGGACCGCCCCGATCTGATCCCGCTCAAGGCGTCGCGCCGCGGTGCGGAGGTGCGCATCACCGCCGAGCCGAACGCCGATCTCTCCGGTCCCGCGGTCGTCCAGCTCATCCGCTACGTGCCCGAGCGGATCGTCGACATCGAACACGGCGAGAATGCCGGCCACACGTTCCGCTATTCCAACGTCGTCGTGGAATGGCGCGCCCTGGGGGTCTGGGACATGGCCGAGCCGTTGCGGATCGATGCCGATCTGTCGGAAGGCCCCGCCGCCGTGATCCTCCAGCGTCCGCATCAGGGCGCGATCCTCGCGGCCATGCGCATCGACTGATCAGCCGGCCGGGCGGGACCGTCCGGGCTTGCGCATCGACTGATCAGCCGGCCGGGCGGGACCGTCCGGGCTTGCGCTTGCGCCAGGGCTTCCAGCGGCGATGGATCCAGAACCACTGGTCCATGTGCCGGCGCACCCAGATCTCGAGGTTGTCGTTGATGGCCTGCGTCATCTCGACGGGATCGCCGAGGGGGATCGGCGCCTCGAGCCGGATGTCGAAGGTCAGCCCGTCGGGCCGCCGGATCCCGTAGCAGGGAATGACGATGGCATCGTGCTTCACCGCCCAGTCGCAGGCCGAAATCGCGGTGGGCGCCGATTGCCCGAAAAAGGTGACGTCCGCGCCCTTCGACGAATAGACGTCCGTGAGGATGCCGATGACGCCCCCGTCGGCCAGGTGTCGCACGAACCCGGTCACGCCCTTGCGGTTCGACGGAAAGAGCGGCGTTCCGATCGACGCGAGGGCGGCGACGTAATGCGCGTTGAAGGCCTTGTTGCGCATCTCGCGATAGAGCCCGGCAAGCTCGAACCCCTCGTGAAAGAGGGTCGCGCGCAGGGCGTCGAAATTGCCCAGATGCGCCGTCACCAGCACGGCCGGCCGCCCTCGGGCCCGCGCTTCGCGCAGCGCCGCGAGACCGGGACCCTCCGGGACGGTGTCGCGCAGATGCGCCTTGAACTCCGCTCCCGAATAGATCTCGATCAGGGTCCGGCCGACATTGTCGGGCACGTCGCGCACGAGGCGGGCGACCTCTTTCTCGGGAAGGTCCGGGCAGGCCAGCGCCAGGTTGGCGCGGATCCGCTTGCGCCAGCCCACGACGGGGGCCACGATCCGCGAACAGATCCAGCCCATCGCACGCACCCGCGCAGCATAGGGCAGGGCGAGAACCAGACCCAGGATCGCGCGGATCGCGAGGTTCTGCGCCTTGTCGAAGGGTCTGGGTTCAGGGTTGGACGCCACGCGCTTCCGCCTCTATCTTGATCGCGTTTGCCGCATGGCGCGCCGATTGCATCTCGCGCCACCAGACATAGAGACCGGCCACCGCGATCACAACCATTCCGACGATCGTCCAGAGATCGGGGATCTCGGCGAAGACCAGCCATCCCCACACGCTCGCGAAGATCAGCCCGGCATAGCCGAACGGCGCGATGAGGCTCGCCTCGGCCACCTGCAACGCGCGGATCAGAAGCAGCTGGCCCACCGCGCCGATCACGCCGATCACGGCCATCATCGCCAGCGTGACGCGATCGGGCGCTATCCAGTTGAACGGAATCACGATGCTCAGAATGATCCCACCGAGGAGGGCCGTATAGAGAAGCGAGGTCCAGACGTCCTCGTCCCGGCCGACGAAGCGCGTCGTCAGGGCATATCCCGAATAGCAGATCGCGGCCCCGAGCGGCAACAGCGCCGCGGGGGAGAAGACGGCGCTTCCGGGGCGGATGATGATGAGCGCCCCCGCCAGAGAGACGCCCACCGCCATCGCCCGGCGAACCCCGAAACTCTCCCCGAGGAAAAGCGCCGCGCCCAGCGTGATCAGCACCGGGTTGAGATCCATGATCGCCGTCGCCTCCGCGAGGCCGATGCGCGAGATCCCGAAGAAGAAGAACGTCGTCGCGGTCAGCAGGAACACCGAGCGCAGCGCCTGCAGGCCCGGATACTTCGTGTGAAGGACCGCGCGACCCTTGGGGATGACCAGCACCGCGACCACCAGCGTCTGGCCGGCATAGCGCGCCCAGAGCGCCATCAGCGTGTCGGTGCGCAGCGCGATGGCCTTGGCGGTCGCGTCCATCACCGTGAAGAGAAAGATCGCGCCCAGCATCAGCAGGATCCCCGTCGCGGCCTCGGTCAGTGGGGGACGGTTCATCGCGGGGTTCCGGGCGGGTGCAGGGGCAGGGATGCCGGCACTTCAGACGGGGCCGGCCCGCGGACAGATGTGACCGAGGCCGGCGCGCTTGTCCACCGCCCGGCGCGGCGCTAGTCGTTCTCCTCGAGAGTGACCATCTTGATCTCGCCGCTATCCGCCATGCCCCGGATGACCTTGACGACGGCCAGATGCGCCTTTTCGGCCTCCTTGAGCGAGACCTTCTCGATTTCCGCGGCCTCCATGCGCAGGCTTTCGGCCAGACGTTGAGGCATGTTGCCGAGCAGGAACTCGACCGCGGGGCGCATGGTCTCGTCCGCTCCCGCGATGGCGACGACGAGGGTTTCCTGCTCCACGGCCTTGGTGATCGCGGGGACATCGCGGGGCGCGATGCGCTCGGGGATGTTCGCGAAGGTGAAGATCGCCTTGCGGACGCGCTGTCCGAGCTCCGCATCCTCCTCGTCGAGCCCCGACAGAACCTCGTCGCGCGTGACCGACCCCGAGACGTTGAGGATCGCGCCCAGCCGTTCGACGGCCGCGGCGGGAAAAGCGCGCGGCGGTTCGGCCTTGAGCTCGGCGGCGAGCGCCAGCCCGATGCGGCGCACCATGTCCGGCGCGACATCGGCCGTCTCCGACACGGCGAGGGTCAGCCGCCGCGCCCGCGCGCCGGGCAGCAGGCCCAGGATCTCGGCGGCCTTGGAGACTTCCAGCTTCGACAGGATCACCGCGCCGACCTCGGGGCTTTCGCGTTCGAGCAGCGGCAGCAGCTCCTCGATCTTGAATTTCGCGATGGTCTCCCACGGGTCGTCGGTCCAGATGGCCCCCGACTGCTTGCGCATCCGTGCGGCAAGGCTCGGGCTGATCGCGCCTTCGAGGATGCTCAGCGCCCCTTCGAGGCCGCCCGGAAAGCTCAGTCCGATGGAATCGAGCTCGGTCGCGAATTCCTCGATCACCTCGCGCAGGGTCGCCCGGTCGACGAAGCGCATCTGCGTCATCTGGGTCGTCAGTTCGGCCTGGAGGCTCTCGGGCAGCTCCGACAGCGGCAGCGACGCGCCCTCGGCCAGCAGCAGCCGCACCACGATCGCGGCCTTCTGGCGCCGCGTCAGGCTGGCGGCATCGGGCATTCCGGGCAATCTGCGGGGCGCCATCTCCGCGAATTCGAAAGAATCGCGAAGGGCAAGTTCACTGGACATCTGGCGCGTCTCCGTATTTCTCGCGGCTTGCGGAGACACTAGGCGCAATGTGGTTAAGCTATCCCTAGCCGGGCCCCTTTCCGCAGAGAGAAAACGCGGTTCCGTAGGGTCATTCGGGTCCGAAGACCCGGTCGAAGATCGTGTCGACGTGCTTGGTGTGATAGTCGAGGTCGAACTTCTCCTCGATCTCGCTCTCGCTGAGGGCCTTGCGCACGTCCTCGTCGGCCAGAAGCTCGGTCTTGAAGTCCCGTCCTTCCTCCCAGACCCGCATCGCGTTGCGCTGCACCAGCCTGTAGGCATCCTCGCGGCTCACGCCCGCCTGGGTGAGCGCCAGGAGCACGCGCTGGCTCATCACGAGGCCGCGGAACTTGTGCATGTTCTCGAGCATGTGGTCGGGATAGATCACCAGCTTGTCGATGACGCCCGTCAGCCGGCTCAGCGCGAAATCCAGCGTCACGGTGGTGTCGGGGCCGATATTACGCTCGACGGACGAATGCGAGATGTCGCGCTCGTGCCAGAGTGCGACGTTCTCCATCGCTGGGATCACGGCCATCCGCACCAGCCGTGCGAGCCCCGTCAGGTTCTCCGTCAGGACCGGGTTGCGCTTGTGCGGCATCGCGCTCGATCCCTTCTGGCCGGGATTGAAGAACTCCTCCGCTTCCAGCACTTCGGTCCGCTGCATGTGGCGAATCTCGGTCGCGATGTTCTCGATCGAGCTTCCCACCACGCCGAGCGCTGCGAAGAAGGCCGCATGACGGTCGCGCGGGATGACCTGCGTCGAGATCGGCTCGGGCGCGAGGCCGAGCTGGGCGCAGACATGCTCCTCGACCCGCGGGTCGATATTGGCGAAGGTCCCGACCGCGCCGCTGATGGCGCCCGTGGCGATCTCCTCGCGCGCGGTGCGCAGCCGGCGCAGGTTCCGCTCCATCTCGGCATGGAACCGCGCGAAGGTCAGGCCCATCGTGGTGGGCTCCGCGTGGATCCCGTGGCTGCGGCCGATCCGCACCGTGAACTTGTGCTCCATCGCGCGGCGCCTGAGGGCCGCGAGCAGGGCCTCGACATCGGCGATCAGGATGTCGGCCGCGCGCACAAGCTGCACGTTGAAACAGGTGTCGAGTACGTCCGAACTGGTCATGCCCTGATGGACGAACCGCGCCTCGTCGCTGCCGACATGTTCGGCCAGATGGGTCAGGAAGGCGATGACGTCGTGGCGGGTCACGGCCTCGATCTCGTCGATGCGGGCGACGTCGAACTCGACATCCTTTGCCTTCCAGACGGCCTCGGCATTCTCGCGCGGGATGGTCCCGAGATCGGCCATGGCCTGGCAGGCATGGGCCTCGATCTCGTACCAGATCCGGAACTTGGTCGCGGGCTCCCAGATCTGGACCATTTCGGGGCGGGAATAGCGGGGGATCATGGGGCGGCCCTTCTTCTTTCGGTTGCGGCGTTGCGCTGCGTCATAGGCCGCGGGCCTCGCTGCCGCAAGCGAAGCCGGGAACGCGAAAAGGCGCGACGCCCCGCGGCGCCGCGCCTTTGTCGGATCGAACCGGCGCATCGCCGGGACGACGGCGGCCGGTCGGGGATCAGCGTCCGTAGACGGCGTTGCGCGCGATGCGGTTCACGTCGTCCTGATAGATCCCGAGGTCGAGCGCGGTATTCGGCGACAGCCTGCGCAGTTCGGAACGCGTGCGGTTGTAGGCGGCGCGGCGGCGTGCGGCGAGGACGAGCTGGTGCAGGATGGTCATCATATCGGGGTCTCTCTCGTATGTTTGCGGCGGGGCGGGCCGCTCGTTTCAGGAGAGGAATTTGGACGCTAACATCGCTCCGGACAACAGACGGTTCGGTAATGCTGCTATGCAGCAATTGCAGGACGGCCTAACAGGGGATTAACGCGAAGCGGACATGAAAACGCCCGCCGCGTTGCAGCGACGGGCGTAAAGGTATCCGCGGGGGCCTTGCCCCTTTCGATGCGGCGTCAGAGCTTGCCCATCGCCACCGCGGTATCGGCCATCCGGTTGGAGAAGCCCCATTCGTTGTCGTACCAGGTCAGGATGCGGCACATCGTGCCTTCCATGACCTTGGTCTGGTCCATGTGGAAGATCGACGAATGCGGGTCGTGGTTGAAGTCCGAGCTGACGAGCTTGTCGCTCGTGTATCCCAGAATGCCCTTCAGGTTCCCGTCGGCCGCCGCACGGATCGCCGCATTGATCTCGTCGACGCTGGTGTCGCGCTCCGCCTCGAAGGTCAGATCGACGACCGACACGTTGGGCGTCGGCACCCGGATCGCGACGCCGTCGAGCTTGCCGTCGAGCTCGGGCAGGGCGAGGCCCACGGCCTTGGCGGCCCCCGTCGAGGTCGGGATCATGTTGAGCCCCGCGGCCCGCGCGCGATAGAGATCCTTGTGCATCGTGTCGAGCGTCGGCTGGTCGCCGGTATAGGAATGGATCGTCGTCATGAAGCCGCGCTTGATGCCGATCGCGTCGTTGAGGACCTTGGCCACCGGCGCGAGGCAGTTCGTGGTGCACGACGCGTTCGAGATGACCTTGTCGTCGGCGGTCAGGCTCTCGTGGTTGACGCCGTAGACGATGGTCTTGTGGGCCGAGGAACAGGGTGCCGAGACCAGTACGCGGGTCGATCCGTTCTCCAGATGCCAGGCGGCCTTCTCGGCTGAGGTGAAGATGCCCGTGCATTCCAGCGCGATATCCACGCCGTCCCATGGCAGGGCCTTGGGATCCTTCTCGGACGTGACCTTGATCTTGCCGGTGCCGACGTCGATCCAGTCCTCGCCCGACGTCACCTCGCCCGGAAAGCGGCCATGCACGCTGTCGTAGCGCAGCAGATGGGCGTTTGTCTCCACGGGGCCCAGATCGTTGATATGCGTCACCTCGATATCGGTACGCCCCGCCTCGATGATGCCGCGCAGCACGTTGCGCCCGATGCGGCCGAAGCCGTTGATGCCAACCTTGACAGACATGTCTGATCTCCCGTCATGAACGGCCCACACGATTGGGGCCCTTTTACGCAATGGGTTGAATGCGATTCCGCCCGCCGCGTCAACCGAACGCTCCGCCGGGGGGTGTCGCAGTCCCTCGGGTCTGCAACGTGCGCGGCGCGCGGGGGTTGCGTCTGGCGGCCATTCGCGGCGATCAGGGGATCTGCGACGAGGGGGGCGGTAAGGTCGATGGAAAAGACGCTGAACCTTACGGGGCGGGTCCTTCTCGCCGGGCTGTTCCTCGCGGGCGCCGTGCAGAAGGCCGTGGCACCCGATCTCGTGCGCGCGCTGCTGCTCGAGCGCGGCTTGCCCGGCTGGATCGTGTGGCCGGCGCTCGGGCTCAACGCGTTCGGGGCGCTTGCGCTGATCGCGGGGATGCGCCTGCGGCCGGTGGCGCTCGGCCTTGCGTTCTACTGCATGGCGACGAGCGTCTTCCACTTCGTCCCCGCGGATGGCTGGCAGATGTCGATCTTCGTCAAGAACTGGGCCATCGCCGGCGGTCTTCTGGTCCTGGCGGGGCAGGCCTCCCGCCAGGACGGCTAGTCGAAATATTGCGGATGCGCCGCGCGGATCTCCGGCAGGATGTCGGCGATCCGCATCAGGTGGCGCGTCTGCGCGGTCTCTGCCGCGAGCGCATCGCGCGCCTTCAGCGCCTCGAGGATCGACAGGTGCTCGTCATAGGCGATCTGCTTGGTCTGCATCAGCGACAGGATGCGCACCCGGTCCATGTGCCCCTTCTGCTCGTCGATCAGGGGCCAGGCATAGGCGTGCCCGCCGATCCGGCAGATCTCGCTGTGAAACGCGTCGTCGAGCGTGTGGAAAAGCGGCTTGTCATCGGCCTCGACCGCCGCCTTCTGCCGCTCCATGATGCGGCCGAGATCGGCGATGTCCGCTTCGGTGATCGCCGCGACGGCCGCCCGGATGCAGGCGACCTCGAGCGCGGTCCGGATGAAGGTCGCGCGGCGGACATGCTCGTCCGAGATCGAGGTGATGAGCGTCGCGCGCTGCGGCCGGATGATCAGGAAGCCCAGGACCGACAGGCGGAAGAACGCGTCGCGCACCGGCTGCCGCGAGACCTCCAGCCGCCGCGCCACTTCCACCTCGCTGACCTTCGTGCCCGGCGGCAGATCGAAGGTCACGATGGCGCGGTAGAGGGCCCGGAAAACCTGATCGGTCGCGGTCGAAGCGGGGGCGCCGGGCAGCGCATCGAGGCTCAGGTTCATCCGGGGCGTTCCTTCGTTTCCAAACCGTCCTGGAGCCGGATGATACGCCGTCGAACGTCTTTGACACAACTGGCAGACTGGCATATCAGTACCGAAACGATACGGGAGGAATCGGCCATGACACTGACGGATCCGGAGCGGCTCTTTCCCGCGGAACCCGGTGCGCGCGACTGCGCACGCAGGCTCTACGACGACGTGGCGGGGCTTCCGATCATCTCTCCGCACGGCCATTGCGACCCGCGCTGGTTTGCCGAGAACACGCGGTTCCCGAACCCGGCAGAGCTTTTCGTCGTGCCCGATCACTACGTCTTCCGGATGCTGGTGAGCCAGGGCATCCCGCATGCCGCGCTCGGCGTACCGCGTGTCGACGGCGGCGAGACCGAGGCCGATCCGCGCAGGATCTGGCAACTCTTCGCCGAGCATTTCCATCTCTTCCGCGGAACGCCGTCCGAGATGTGGCTCAACCATTCGTTCGAGCATGTCTTCGGCATCGACATTCCGCTCAACAAGGATACAGCCACCGAGTATTACGACCATATCGACGCGAGGCTCGCGCAGGAGGATTTCCTGCCCCGCGCGCTCTTCGACAGCTTCGGGATCGAGGCGCTGGCCACGACCGAGGGTGCGCTCGACGATCTGCGCTGGCACCGGGCGATCCGCGAGAGCGGCTGGCAGGGCAGGGTGATCACAACCTACCGACCGGATGCCGTCGTCGATCCCGACTACGAAGGGTTCGCCGAGAACGTCGAACGTCTGGCCGAGGTCACGGGCCTCCCTGCCACTGGCTGGGACGGCTATCTCGATGCCCATCGCGCCCGCCGCGCCTTCTTCAAGGATCACGGCGCCACGGCGAGCGATCACGGCCATCCCAGCGCCCGGACCGAGAATCTCGACCGCGCCGCGGCCGAGGCGCTCTTCCAGAAGGCCCTGGCAGGCGAATGCACCGCCGAGGAGGCCGAGGCGTTTCGCGGCCAGATGCTGACCGAGATGGCCCGGATGAGCCTCGAGGACGGGCTGACGCTCCAGATCCACGCGGGATCCTACCGGAACCATTCCGCAACGGTCGCGGCGGCGCATGGGCGCGACAAGGGGTTCGACATCCCCACCCGCACCGACTGGGTCGGCGGGCTGAAACCGCTGCTCGACGCGGTGGGGATGGAACGCGACCTCACCATCATCCCCTTCACCCTCGACGAGACCACCTATGGACGCGAGCTCGCGCCGCTCGCGGGCGCTTATCCGGCGCTGCGGCTCGGTCCGCCCTGGTGGTTCTTCGACAGCCCCGAGGGCATCCGCCGGTTCCGCGAGGCCACGACCGAAACGGCGGGCTTCTACAACACCGCGGGGTTCAACGACGACACCCGCGCCTTCTGCTCGATCCCCGCGCGGCACGACGTGTCGCGGCGCGCGGATTG
This sequence comes from uncultured Paracoccaceae bacterium, assembly GCA_947489705.1. GTDB lineage: Bacteria > Pseudomonadota > Alphaproteobacteria > Rhodobacterales > Rhodobacteraceae > Palleronia. The sequence continues at coordinate 105,432 of CANLEQ010000004.1, read as the reverse complement.
CGCCTATCTCGCCGGGCTCGTGACGACCGGACGGCTTTCGGAGGATGCCGCCCGCGAGGTCGCCCACGACCTGAGCTATCGCCTCGCAAAAGAGGCTTACCGGCTGTGACAAAGCCACCAACGGGAGGAACCACATGAAACTCACACTGACCGCCAGCCTGCTGGCGAGCGCGGCCTTCGCAGGCTCCGCGATGGCCTGCGAGACGACACTGCGCTCGTCCGACACGCATCCGGGCGATTACCCGACCGTCCTCGCCGTCGAGGCGATGGGCGACATGCTCGAAGAGCGCAGCGACGGCCGGCTCTGCATCGAGGTGTTCCATTCCGCCCAGCTCGGCGAGGAGAAGGACACGATCGAGCAGACCCAGTTCGGCGTGATCGACATGAACCGCGTCTCGATGGGCCCGTTCAACAACATCGTGGAGGAGACGCAGGTCGTCTCGCTGCCCTACATCTTCCGCTCGGTCGAGCACATGCACAATGTCATGGACGGCCCCATCGGCGACGAGATCCTCGCCGCGTTCGAGCCGCACGACCTCGTGGGGCTCGCCTATTACGACGGCGGCTCGCGCAGCTTCTACAACAGCGAGAAGCCGATCCAGTCGATCGACGACCTGCAGGGCATGAAGTTCCGCGTCATGCAATCCGACATCTTCGTCGACATGGTCGGCGCGCTGGGCGCCAACGCGACGCCGATGCCCTATGGCGAGGTCTATTCCGGCATCCAGACCGGCGTCATCGACGGGGCCGAGAACAACTGGCCCAGTTTTGAGTCGTCGGGCCATTTCGAGGTCGCGCCCTATTACACGCTCGACCAGCACCTGATCGTGCCCGAGGTCCTCGTCATGTCGAAGGCGAGCTTCGACGCGCTTTCGCCCGAGGATCAGGAGCTGGTGCGTCAGGCCGCCAAGGACAGCGTGCCGATCATGCGCGAGGCCTGGGCCGAGCGCGAGGCCCAGTCCGAACAGCAGGTCCGCGATGCCGGCGTCGAGATCGTCACCGAGATCGACAAGCAGCCGTTCATCGACGCGATGGGCCCCGTCTACGAGAAATACGTAACGTCCGACAAGCTCAAGTCGCTGGTCGAGCGGATCCAGGCGACGGAATAGGCGCCCTTCCGGGCCGGTCGCGATCCGCGGCCGGCCCCATTTCCGACAGGAAAATTCTTGGAAAAGATCGCCAACATCACCGGCGTGATCTCGCGGATCGCGCTTTGGGGGGCAGGCCTCGGCCTGGTGCTGATGACCGCCATGATCGCGGGCCAGGTCTTCTGGCGCTACGTCCTCAACAACAGCCTCGTCTGGTCCGAGCCCGCTTCGGTGATGACGATGGGCTGGTTCATCTTCCTCGGCGCGGCGGTGGGCATCCGAGAGGGCTACCACCTGTCGTTCGAGGTCGTTCTCTACCTTCTGCCCGACGGGGTGAAGGACATCCTGTTCTATGTCTCCGACGTCGTGGTGCTGGCCTTCGGGATCGGCATGATCTGGTTCGGCTGGCAACTCGCCGCACGCACGGCCGGCAACCAGATCCCGAGCTTGGGCATCTCGGGTGCGTTCGACTTCGCGCCGATCGTGATCGGCGGCGTGCTCGTTGTGATCTTCTCGATCGAGCGTATCGCCCGGCGCCTGGCGGGATTGCCGACCGCGCGGTTCGGCGACGTGGTGGAGGAATAGCATGGAGCTCTGGGTTCTCTTCGGCACGTTCAGCATCCTGCTGCTGATCGGCACGCCGGTGGCGTTCTGCCTCGGCGTCAGCAGCTTCGCGACCATCCTCTATCTGGGCCTGCCGCCCGTGGTGGTGTTCCAGCGGCTCAATTCCGGCGTGTCGGTCTATGCGCTGATGGCGATCCCGTTCTTCATCTACGCGGGCGAGCTGATGGTGCGGGGCGACATCGCGCGCCGCCTCGTGGCGCTGGCGGGGGGGCTCGTCGGGCATCTGCGCGGCGGGCTGGGGCAGGTCAACATCCTGGCCTCGGTGCTCTTCGGCGGGATCTCGGGCTCGGCCGCGGCGGACGCGGCGGCGATCGGCGGCCTGATGGTCCCGCAGATGGAGGAACGCGGCTACGACACCGACTACGCCGTCAACGTCACCGTGACCTCGTCGATCATCGCGCTGATGCTGCCGCCGTCGCACAACCTCATCATCTATTCCATCGCGTCGGGCGGGCGGCTGTCGATCGCCGATCTCTTCACCGCCGGCATCATTCCGGGGCTGCTTCTCGCGCTCGCGCTGATGGTCGCGGCCTGGATCGTGGCGCGGCGGCGCGGCTATCCGACCGATCCCTTTCCGGGGGCGCGGATGCTGGGCGCGCTCTTCGTCTCGGCGATCCCGGGGCTGATCCTGGTGGCGATCATCTTCGGCGGGGTGCGCTCGGGCGTCTTCACGGCGTCGGAATCGTCGTGCATCGCGGTGGTCTACGCGCTCTTCGTCACGCTCTTCGTCTACCGCTCGCTGCCGTGGAATGCCTTCGTCGACGCGACCCTCGGCGCCGTCAGGACCACCGCGATGGTGCTTCTGGTGATCGGCATGGCGGCGAGCTTCGGCTGGCTTCTGGCCTTCCTGCGCGTGCCCGCGGGCATCGTCACCTTCATGGAAGGGTTCAGCGACAATCCCATCGTGATCCTGCTGCTCATCAACGTGAGCCTGCTGATTCTCGGCACCTTCATGGATATGAGCCCGCTCATCATCATCACCACGCCGATCTTCCTGCCCGTGGCGGCCGCCTTCGGCGTCGATCCGGTGCAGTTCGGGATCATCCTGGTGCTGAATCTCGGGATCGGGCTCTGCACGCCGCCGGTGGGGGCGGTGCTCTTCGTGGGCTGCGCCGTCGGGCGCATCCATATCGGCCAGGTGATGCGGACGATCTGGCCCTTCTACATCGCCTCGATCTTCGTCCTGCTTCTCGTAACCTACATACCGGCGCTGTCGCTCTGGCTGCCGGCGCTCTTCAGAGGATGATCCTGATGACCAACACCTATCCCGAAATCCAGGCCGATCCCGGCGTCACCCGGCGCGTCCTGAGCCAGAACCCCGAGCTCATGGTCGTGAAGGTCGCCTTCGAGAATGGCGCCGAGGGCAAGCCGCACGCCCATGACCATACGCAGGCCGTCTATGTCGAGGCCGGCAGGTTCCGCTTTACCCTCGGCGACGACACCGTCGAGATCGGGCCGGGCGACAGCCTCGTGGTGCCCTCGGGCATGCGCCACGGCGTGGTCTGCCTCGAGGCCGGGCGGCTCATCGACACGTTCACGCCGCGCCGCGACGACTTTCTGTGACAGGTATCCCATGACCCAGACCACCGAGACCCGATACGCCATCGACCCCGAGACGACGCGACAGCTCGACACCGAAGGGCTGCGTGCGCATTTCCATCTGGGCGCGCTCTTCGAGCCCGGGCGGATCTCGCTGGTCTATTCCCACTACGACCGCCTGCTGATCGGCTCGGCGGTTCCCGACGGCGAGATCCTGAGCCTCGATCACGTGGCGGAGACGGGCACCGAGAGCTTTCTCGAGCGGCGCGAGGCCGGCGTGCTCAATATCGGCGGGGCCGGTTCGGTGACCGTCGGCCGCGAGACCCACGAGATGCAGCCGGGCGAGATCCTCTATATCGGCATGGGGTCGGGTCCCGTGGATTTCGCGGGCGACGGGCGGTTCTACATCCTCTCCGCTCCCGCCCACGCGCCGCATCCCACCCGCCTGATCCGGCAGGCCGAGGCGCGGCGCGTCGAGCTCGGCTCGGCCGAGGAGGCGAACGAGCGGGTGATCCTGCAATTCATCCATCCCGAGATCGTCGAGAGCTGCCAGCTTGTCATGGGCTACACCCAGCTCGCCCGTGGCAGCGTCTGGAACACGATGCCTGCCCATACCCACGATCGCCGGATGGAGGCCTATCTCTATTATGGCATGGAGGAGGGCGCACGCGTGATGCATTTCATGGGAGCGCCGGACCAGACGCGTCACATCGTCATGGCCAATGAACAGGCGGTGATCTCGCCGCCCTGGTCGATCCATGCCGGATGCGGCACCGGGCCCTATACGTTCTGCTGGGCCATGGCCGGCGACAACGTCGATTTCACCGATATGGACATGGTCGCCATGGAGGATCTGCGATGAACGATCGATTTTCCCTCGCCGGCAAGCGCGCGCTCGTCACGGGCGCCAATACCGGGATCGGCCAGGCCATCGCCGTCGATCTGGCGCAGGCGGGCGCGCATGTGGTCTGTGCCGGCCGCTCGTCCTGCGACGAAAGCGTCGAAATCATCAGCCGGGCCGGCGGAAGCGCCGAGGCGCTGGACATGGATCTGGCCGATCCGGCGGCGGGCGCGGCACGGATGGAGGCGGCGGGCGATCTCGACATCCTCGTCAACAATGCCGGCATCATCCGCCGCGACGACAGCGTCGATTTCACCGAATCCGACTGGGACGCCGTCATGGACGTCAACCTGAAGGCGGTCTTCCTGCTGTGCCAACGTTTCGCGCGCGAAACATTTGCGCGCGGCGCGCGCTCGGGCCGGATCGTCAACATCGCCTCGCTGCTGTCGTTTCAGGGCGGGATCAGGGTGCCGTCCTACACCGCGTCGAAACACGGGCTGGCGGGCCTCACCAAGATCCTCGCGAACGAATGGGCAGGGCAGGGGATCAACGTGAATGCGGTCGCACCGGGATATGTCGCGACCAACAATACCGCCGCCCTGCGCGACGATCCCGAGCGGTCACAGGCCATCCTCGACCGCATCCCCGCCGGGCGCTGGGGCGCGCCGGAAGATATCGCGGGGGCGGTCACGTTCCTCTGCACCCCCGCATCGGCCTATGTCACGGGCGCCGTGCTGAACGTCGATGGCGGCTGGCTCGCGCGGTAGCGCGCCGCTCCGGCGGTCGCATCAGGGGCGGGCGATCTCAAGGACCTGCCCCGCCGCGACGGTTTTCCACGGCCCCGCCGTGCCGTCGGGCCAGATCACCCGCAGCTCGGCCGATCGCGCATCCCCGAGCCCGAAATGGGCGGGCAAAGCGCTTCCGCTCGCATGGCCGCCGCCTACCGTGATCTCGCGCGTCTGAAGTCCCTGCGGGGTCCTGAGTTCGATCCAGGCGCCCACGGCCCGGCTGTTCCCAGCCCCCTGTCGCAGCGCGACCCCGAGCCAGTTCCCGCCATCCGGCGTCGCGTTCTGCCAGATCTCGAGCGGTGCGCGGCGGTTGACCACCACCAGATCGCGCAGGCCGTCGCCGTTGAGATCCGCAAGCCCCCCGCCGCGCGAGCGATCCGTCGTCGCGATCCCCGCCGTGCCGCCGTGCTCGACGAAGGTGCCGTCGGCCTGCTGCATCAGCAGGTTGTTGGGGTCGGCCATGGCGAGGCCCGGCATCTGGTCGACATTGCCCTTGGCGATGAAGAGGTCGAGCCGCCCGTCATTGTCGATATCGCCGAATTCCGCGTGCCAGCCGGTCGACGGACGCCCGTCGTCGCCCTGATACGGGCGCTGCGCATAGGTCCCGATCTCCCACGGGAACTTCTCCCAGATGCCGCCGTCGCTGCGCATCATGACCTGGTCGCCCATCGAGGTCAGCATCACCTCGGGGCGCCCGTCGCCGGTGATGTCGCCGCTCGCGATGCCCATCCCCCAGAGGCTCAGCCGCGGCCAGCCATCCGCCTCGCCGAGTTCCATGAGGGGATCGAGGCGCCACATCTGTTCATACCCGCCGGTGAGGTAGTAATGCCGGTCGTTCGAGACGCGCAGCATCGCCTCTCCGGTCCGCCCCCAGTCCGAGAACAGCATCGAGAGCGGGCAGAAGCCGGGATCGAGCGCGACGGGGGCGCCATAACCGTCATCTTCGGGCCGGATCAGCCAGCTGGTGTCGCAGGTGCCGAACGGCCCGTCGGGATCGTCGGCATCGACGTAATTGCCGAAGGCGAGGGTGGGGCGGGTGGCCCCGTCCTCCCAGGTGGCGGAAAAGGCGGTGGTCCAGGCGTCGCCGGGGTCGATCCCCAGCGTCTCGGCGGTCTCAAAGGTGCAATCGCCGCGCCCCAGAAGCGCGCGGTTCGCACCGTTGCGCAGCACCATGAGGTCGAGTGTGCCGTCGCCGTCGAGATCGAGCGGATAGGCCCCGGTCACGCCGTCTATCCGGGGGAAGGCACCCGTCTCGAACGCGATGTCGCCGCCGGGGCGGGAGGTGTTGACCAGCAATCGCGCCGGGTTGCTGCCGCCGGCCGCGACGAGATCTGGCAGGGCATCGTCGTTGCAATCGAGGATCGCCACACCGCCGCCCACGAAATGCGCCCAGCCCCCGTCATAGACATGAGGTGCGCCAAGCGCGTCCGAGCGGTCGACGAAGGCCGGGTCGGCGCCCGCCGGCAGGGCCGCCAGCGACAGGAGGAGCGCCGCGCGGATCATGCGCCCGCCAGCGCGCCGGGGGTGCCGAGGCGCGTCGCGGTCAGCTGCCCGAGGGCGAGGGCCGCCGCGCCGCGGGCCCAGATCAGGTCGCCCCAGACATGGATCTCGACCCGCGGCGCGGGACGGTCGACGCGGATCGCGGCAGAGGCCATCTCGTTCAGGACCTCGTCCGCATAGAGGTAGTCGTATTCCATGCGCTCGCCCGACAGGATGATGAGTTCCGGATCGAAAAGGTTGACGACATTGGCCAGCCCCAGCGCCAGAAAGCGACCCGCGCGACGGAAGATCGACCGGGCCGCGGCGTTGCCGGCCTTGGCGTCGTCGTAGAGGCGCGAGAGCATCCGGCTCGAGACAAGGCCGTCGGCCGCCGGCCAGTCGAGCGCCGTGGAGGCCTCGCGGGCGAGGGCGTAATCGGCGACATAGGCCTCGAGGCAGCCGCGCTGGCCGCAGCGGCAGAGCGCGCCGTCGAGCTGCACCTTGGTGTGCCCGAGCTCGGTCCCGAGACCGCGCGCGCCGCGAAACACTCGGTTGTTGAGCACCAGCCCCAGTCCCACCCCGTGCTCGATCGTCACGACCGCGAAGGTTCCCACGCCGCGCCCGTCGCCGAACCAGAGCTCGGCCAGCGTGAGCGCGTTGGCGTCGTTGTCGATGACGACCGGCATTCCGAGGCGGCGGTGCAGCATGTCGCGCAGCGGCACGTTGCCGCGATCGAGCAGAGACGACCAGAGCACATGGCCCCCGTCGCTGTCGACGAAGCCGGGCAGGCCCAAGCCGAGCACGTGCAGATCGGTACGGCAGCGCCCCGCCTGTGCCAGCACCGCGTCGAGCATGCGCGCGACGACCGTCACGAGTTCTTCGGGCGGCAGCGCCCGGCCGGTCCCTTCGTCGGTGAGCTGGGCGACGGTCCCGCCGGCGAAATCGAGCAGGACGGCCGAATTCGCGGCCTCTCCGATCTTGATGCCCGCGACAAGGCCGATGGAGGGTTCGACCGCCAGCGCGACCGGTGGCCGGCCGCGGCCCGACGCCTCGGCGTCGCGTGGCGGGTCGGTGACTTCGGTGAGATATCCCGCCGCGAGAAGCTCGGTCGTGGCCGCGGAGACCGATCCGGCCGAGACCCCGAGGATGCGTGCGATCTCGGCCCGGCTGAGCGTGCCCTCGGCGCGGACCGATTCGAAGATCTGCTGCCTGAGCGGCGCGCAATCGTCCTCCGACCCCGGACGGGCGGGATGCAGCGGGCCGCAGCCGGTTCGCGGAGTCACGCCAGAGGCGAGTGCCGACCCTTTGACGCCAATTTCTTCACCGTTCATAGGAATTCCTGCCCATCGGACACCGGTCGCCGCGAATGGCGACGTTGCGTCACGCCCGATTACACGATTGGTACAAAAAAGTTGCGCGATGAGGAAGGATTTATTTTGACAGTCGAATTATATAACGGCATCTTCCCGTGGCATTGTCGTAATGATCGCCGCGTCTTGGCGGCATAGATACCTTGGGAGGATTCCATGCGTCTTTCACTTCTGGCGGCCGCCGCGCTGTCGACGTCGCTTACATCCATGGCCTTTGCGCAGGACAACATGACCGTCGGGGTCAGCTGGTCCAACTTCCAGGAGGAGCGCTGGAAGACCGACGAGGCGGCGATCCAGTCCGCCCTCGACGAGGCCGGCGCGGAATACGTCTCGGCCGACGCGCAATCCTCGTCGTCCAAGCAGCTGTCGGACGTGGAATCGCTCATCTCGCAGGGCGTCGATGCGCTCATCATCCTGGCGCAGGACACGCAGGCGATCATTCCCGCCGTGCAGGCCGCCTATGACGCCGGCATCCCCGTCGTGGCCTACGACCGCCTGATCGAGGACGACCGCGCCTTCTACCTGACCTTCGACAATATCGAGGTCGGCCGGATGCAGGCCCGCGCCATCCTCGAGGAGCAGCCCACCGGCAACTACGTCATGATCAAGGGCTCGCCCACCGACCCGAACGCGGATTTCCTGCGCGGCGGACAGCAGGAAGTGCTGCAGGACGCGATCGATGCGGGCGACATCACCATCGTCGGCGAGGCCTATACCGATGCGTGGCTGCCCGCCAACGCGCAGCGCAACATGGAACAGATCCTGACCCAGACCGGCAACGATGTCGACGCGGTGGTCGCCTCCAACGACGGCACCGCCGGCGGCGCCGTCGCGGCACTCACCGCGCAGGGCATGGACGGGATCCCGGTCTCGGGCCAGGACGCGGATTTCGCCGCGCTCAACCGCGTGGCCCAGGGTACGCAGACGGTCAGCGTCTGGAAGGACAGCCGCGAACTCGGTCAGCGTGCGGGCGAGATCGCGCTCGAACTCGCGTCGGGAACCGAGATGTCCGAACTGGAAGGGGCCGAGGAATGGACCTCGCCCGCGGGCACGACCCTCTGGGCCGAATTCCTCGAGCCGGTGCCGATCACGCAGGACAATCTCGACGTGATCGTCGACGCGGGCTGGATCAGCCAGGAAGAGCTCTGCCAGGGCGTTTCCGGCGGACCCGCCCCCTGCAACTGATCCCCCTCTCAGGACACCCGTTCTGAACCCATCGAGCCCGCCCGACCAGTTTCGGGCGGGCTTCCATGAAAGACCTCCACCCGTCAGGGAGCATTCCGCGCATGAGCGACGCCGTATCGGACCGACCCAACCAGACCGGCAAACGCCGCAGCCTGTTCAACAAGCTCGAACTGGATCTGCGCCTGCTCGGCATGGTCGGCGCGTTCGTGTTGATCTGCCTGCTGTTCAACATTCTCACCGGCGGCCAGTTCGTGACGCCGCGCAACCTCTTCAACCTGACGATCCAGACGGTCTCCGTGGCGATCATGGCGACCGGAATGGTGTTCATCATCGTCACGCGCCATATCGACCTGGCCGTGGGCGCGCTCCTCGCGACCTGCTCGGCCGTCATGGCGATGACCCAGACCTCCTGGGCGGTCGATCTGCTGGGGCTGGCACCGGGCCATCCGATGCTCGCCTGGATCGCCATCGTGGCCGGCGTGATCGTCGGCGCGCTCATTGGCGGCTTCCAGGGTTTCATCGTCGGCTATCTCAGCGTGCCGTCCTTCATCGTGACGCTGGGCGGGCTTCTGGTCTGGCGCAACGTCGCGTGGTACCTCACCAGTGGCCAGACGATCGGGCCGCTCAACGAGACGTTCCAGCTCTTCGGAGGGATCAACGGCACGCTCGGCGCCACGGGATCGTGGATCGCAGGCATCGTCGCGGCCGCGGCCGCACTCTTCGCGCTCTTCAACGCGCGCCGGGCCAAGATGCGGCACGACTTCCCGGTCAAGCCGGTCTGGGCCGAGGCGCTTGTCGGCGCGATCTTCGTCGTTGTGATCCTCGGCTTCATCGCCATCCTCAATGCCTATCAGGTGCCCGAGCGCGTCCTTGCGCGCCAGTTCGAGGCGCAGGGGCTCGAGGTTCCGGCCGGCTACACCGCGTCCTACGGCCTGCCGATCTCGGTCCTGCTGCTGATCGCCGTCGCGGTCGTCATGACGGTCATCGCCCGCAAGACCCGGTTCGGCCGCTACATCTTCGCCACGGGCGGAAACCCCGACGCGGCCGAGCTGTCCGGCATCGACACGCGGGCGCTGACGGTCAAGGTCTTTGCCCTGATGGGCGTGCTCGTGGCACTCGCGGCGCTGGTGGCCTCGTCGCGGCTGACCTTTCATTCCAACGATATCGGCACGCTCGACGAGCTCAGGGTGATCGCCGCGGCGGTCATCGGCGGCACCGCGCTCGCCGGGGGCGTCGGCACCATTTACGGCGCGATCCTCGGCGCGCTGATCATGCAGTCGCTGCAATCGGGAATGGCGATGGTGGGCGTGGACGCGCCGCTGCAGAACATCGTGGTGGGGACTGTCCTCGTGCTCGCCGTCCTGATCGACATCATCTATCGCCGCCGCGTGGAGGGCTGAGACCATGGCCATGACAACAGAGACCGACCGCTCCGGCACCCCGCTCGTGTCGATGAAGAACATCTCGATCGCCTTCGGCGGCGTTCAGGCCGTCGACGACGTGTCCATCGACGTCTATCCGGGTGAGGTCGTGGGCCTGCTGGGCCATAACGGCGCCGGCAAGTCCACGCTGATCAAGATCCTCGCCGGCGCCTATCGCGCCGATTCCGGCGAGATCCGCATCAACGGCGAGCTTGCCGATATCCGCAGCCCTGCGGATGCGCGCAAGTACAATATCGAGACGATCTACCAGACGCTGGCGCTGGCCGACAATCTCGACGCCTCGGCCAACCTCTTTCTCGGGCGCGAACTGACGACCCCCTTCGGGCTTGTCGACGACAGCGCGATGGAGGCCGAGACGCGCAAGATCATGAAGCGGCTCAACCCCAACTTCAAGAAGTTCAGCGTGCCGGTCTCGGCTCTGTCGGGTGGTCAGAGGCAGTCCGTGGCCATCGCGCGGGCGGTCTATTTCAACGCCAAGATCGTGATCATGGACGAACCGACCGCAGCACTGGGCGTGCACGAGACCGAAATGGTGGCCGACCTGATCAAGGAACTCAAGAGCCAGGGCCTCGGCATCTTCCTCATCAGCCACGACACGCGTGAGATGATGGCGCTCTGCGACCGGGTGTCGGTGATGAAGAACGGTGCGCTGGTCGGCAGCGAGCGGGTCGAGGACGTGACCGAGGACGACATCCTGTCGATGATCATCCTGGGCAAGAATCCCAAGCGCGAGGCTGCCTGAGCCCGGCACGTCGGAGCGCCTTCAAGGTCGGCCGCTCGCGCCTTTCGGGCGGTGCTTTCCCGCCCGGAAGGTGTGTTTGCCAAGCGGGCGACGCGGAAGACGCGTCTGGCATCCGCGTCGTACTTCAGTGTGAGAAAGCTCCAGGACCGCCGTGACAGCGGCGCGGTAATCCCCGCCCTGACCGTGAACCTGGGGGGCGGGGGACCGGATCGTCGCCCTCAGAACGGGATTTCGTCGTCCATGTCGCTGGCGGGCGGGCCGCCATAGCCGCCACCGCCGCCGCTCCGGCCACCGCCGCCGGACCCGCCACCGCCATAGCCGTCGTCGCGATCGTCGGGGTAGCCGCCGCCGCCGGAGCCTCCGCCGTCGCGCCCGTCGAGCATGGTCAGCTCGCTGCGATAGGGGCGCAGGACGACCTCGGTGGAGTAGCGGTCCTGGCCGGACTGGTCCTGCCATTTGCGGGTCTCGAGCTGGCCTTCGATATAGACCTTGGAGCCCTTCTTGAGATATTGCTCCGCGACGCGGGCCAGCGGTTCGGAGAAGATCGCGACGGAATGCCATTCGGTCCGCTCGCGGCGCTCGCCGGTATTGCGGTCCTTCCAGGTTTCGGAGGTCGCGATCCGCAGGTTGCAGACCTTGCCGCCGTTGGAGAACGTCCTGGTCTCGGGGTCGCGCCCCAGATTGCCGATCAGGATGACCTTGTTCACCGATCCCGCCATGCGTGTTCCTTCCGATTCCCGCGTTTGGTTGCGCGGACCCTATCGCGTGGCGCATCGGGTGGAAAGCCGATGCCGGACGGCGGTCCCAGGGGGGTATGAAAACGCGCCGTGGCGAGTATAGTCGCGGCCATCGTCCGCCGTTTCAGGGACCGCAGAATGAAGATCACCACCAACCTGGCGCTCATCGCCGCGATCATCCTTCCCGCCACCGCAATCGCCGACAATCTGAGCCTCTCTTCGAAGGGGCGGCGCGACATGTTCCGCAACCAGACCGCCGTTCTCGACAATCGCGCGGCGCGCCAATACGAGAATTCGGCGCGGTTGCAGCCCAAGATCGCGGCGCTTCCCGCGCGCATTCCGGGCGCGCTCGGGCCCAAGCCCTTCACCGGCGCCTACAAGGGGCGGTTCCTGCCCGTCGCGCGACAGGTGGCGCGCCGGCATGAGGTGCCCGAGGATCTCTTCCTGCGCCTGGTCCAGCAGGAATCGGGCTGGAACCCCGCGGCGGTGTCGGTCAAGGGCGCGATCGGCCTGGCGCAGCTCATGCCGGGCACGGCCGCGCGGCTGCGCGTGGACCCGGCCATTCCGGAACAGAATCTCGATGGCGGGGCGCGCTACCTGCGGCAGCAATACGAGAAGTTCGGCAATTGGCGGCTGGCGCTTGCCGCCTACAATGCGGGCCCCGGCGCGGTCGAGAAGCACGGCGGGATCCCGCCCTATGACGAGACGGTGAACTACGTCCGGATCATCTACGGCTCCTAGGAAGCCTTTTCCTCTATCTTGGAGGCGAGGCTGTCGAGGCTGCCGTGGCGGGCCTTGGGAACGATGCGGTAGGCCGCGTTGACCGCGCAGAAGAGCGCGAAGCCCAGCAGCCCGACACAGAGCATGCCGACCAGGATGCGCCCGTAGGGCTGATCGCGAAGCCACGAGAAGGCCTGACCCATGCCGCCCGCCTGATCGCCGGAGGCGGTCATCGCGGCGTAGACGATGAAGACGCCGATCACGCCCACGACGAAACCCTGCGAGGCGACGCCGCCGCGCAGCGCCGGATCGAAATTGCGGGTCACGGGATTGCCGATCAGGTGCTTGGCGTATTCACGGGTCCAGGCCTTCTTCACGTAGTAGATCGCCGCACCGATCGTCGCGAGGCCGGCGATGCCGACGATCCAGCGGCCGCCGGGCCATCCCATGATCGTGTCGGCGCCCTTGGCGATGGCGGATTGGTCGCCGCTGCCGCCGCCGCCCGCGAAGACGAGCGTCAGCGCACCGAAGCCGATCGCCAGGTGGATGAGCCCGGTCACGACCATCCCGCCGCGCGCGATCGTCCCCTCGCCATCCGTGCCGTAATCCTCGAGGTCGAAGATCGCGTCGATCACGCGCCAGACCGCATAGCTCAGCATGCCGAGGAAGATCGCAAGCAGGACGAAGGTTCCCCCCGTCGAGCGTTCGAGCGAGGCGAAGGCGGAGCTGGTGCCTTCCGCCTCGCCGCCGCGCGAGACGGCCCAGAGAGAGAACCCCGCCACCACGAGATAGACCAGCGCGCGGCCGGCATACCCCGCCCGCATGATGGGAATGGCCCAGCCGAAATCGCTCTTGTCGCTCATGTCATGTTCCTTGGTTCCACCTGTGCGGTGAGGGTGAGTTTCCCGGCCCGTAACACGCACAGCGCGCGGGTGCACGTGGTCCGGACGTCATGGCTCAGGCGCCCCGGCGGAACGCGCTCGGCGTCACGCCGGTGCGATGCTGGAACGCTCGGGTGAAATAGGCGGCCGAGCGGAAGCCGAGGCTCGCCGCGACGTCCTTGACCGGCAATTGCGTCTCGCGCAGCAGGCGCCGCGCCTCGTAATGCAGCCGATCGTGCAGCAGCGCGGAGGCCGGCCGGCCCGAGGCGGCCTTGCAGGCGCGGCTCAGATGGGTGGGGGTGATGCCGAGTTGCGCCGCGTAATCCGCGACGCGGCGGCCCTGGCGGAAGTCGCGCTCGAGCAATGCGGCATAGGCGGCGGCGAGGCGCCTTGCGGCGCTGGAGCTTTCCTCGGCGCGATCGGGCCAGTCGGGCCCGGCCTGCCGGGCGAGCCAGACCGCGAGCAGACCGCCGTGACAGGCGAGGGCCTGGTCCGACCGGTCCTCGCCCCGCGCGAGTTCGCGTTCGAGATGGTCGATCTGCTGCGCGAGCTCGGCTTGCGACGTGCCGTCGCGCAGCCGCAGATGCACGGGCTCGTCCGGCAAGTTCAGCGAGTCCGCCCCGGGGAGAAAGACCGCGCTGCCCTGCACCAGGGCCGACGCCTCGAAGCCGTGCATCGCGCCCGCAGGCAGGAAGATCGCGTTGTGCGGGCCATAGCCGCGGGTGGTGCCGTGGATGGTGAAACGCCCCTGGCCGCGGGTGAACCAGTAGAGCACCGGCTGACCGTAGCTGCGCATCGCTTCGGTGCGCCAGCGGCCGCCCCTGGCGAGCCGTGCGAGGGGCGTCACGCGGTATCCCGGCGCGGCGAACACCGTTTCGATCATTGCGGCGATGTCTCCGATTGGCAGCGGACAGAAGCGAGCGTAGCGGCTGGCGGTACGCCGTCAAAGGAATTCTTCACGGTTTCGTCAGGGGGACGCGGATCCACTCCCTCATGCGTTTGCGGAACCACGTTCTTTGACGTTTGGCGTATTGACGCGTGGCGATGATTGCGGCGTCGCGGGCCTTTGGCAGCGACAGCTCGCCGCGCAGATGCGCCGCGAGTTCGGGCGCGCCGATGGCCCGATCCGCGGGCCGGCCTGGGTCGTAATCCGAAAGGTTCGCCCGCATCTCGTCGAGCGCGCCATCGGCGAGCATCCGGTCGAACCGCGCCGCGATGCGGGGGCCGAGATCCTCGGGCGGAGCCTCGACGACCAGCGCGAGGGCGCGTTCGGCGGGCAGCAGCGCGGGCGCCGTCGCGTCCTGCCACGCGGCGAGGCCCCGGCCGGTCGCGTGCAGCACTTCCCAGGCGCGCTGCACGCGGGCGGGGTTGGCGCCATCGATCCGCGCGCGCGTCTGGGCGTCGAGTTCGTGGAGGAGGGGGGCGAGGCCGGCCGTGCGCAACCGGCTGTCGGCCTCGTGCCGGATCCCGGGCGGAACGGGCGGGATCTCGGCCAGCCCGTCTGTCAGCGCGCTGAGGTAGAGGCCGGTGCCGCCGACGATCACGAGCCTTTCGCCGCGCGCCATGAGGTCGGCCACCTCGCGCAGCCAGTGGCCGACGGAATAGTCCCTGTCGGCGGGGACATGCCCGTAGAGCGCATGCGGCGCGCGGTCGAGATCGGCGGCCCCGGGCCGTGCGGTGAGGATCCGCCACCGGTCGTGGACCTGCAACGCGTCGGCATTGACGATCAGGCCGCCATGCGCCTCGGCGATCGCCAGGGCGAGCGCGGATTTCCCCGACGCGGTGGGGCCCGCGATCAGGACGGGGCGGTCGCGTCCCGCAAGGTCGAGCACCTCGTCGCGCTGCATGTCGGGGCCTCTGGGTTGTTGTAGTTTCCCCGCTTTTGCGACATTTTGCCCCGCGAGGCAAAAGGCGAGGCGAGACATGGGCGCGGATCACGGCAAACGGACCTACGACAGGGTTCTTCTGAAGATCTCCGGCGAGGCCCTGATGGGGGATCTGGGCTACGGGCTGCACCCGCCGACCGTCCAGCGCATCGCGAAGGAAGTCGAATCGGTACGCGATCTCGGGGTCGAGATCTGCATGGTCATCGGCGGCGGCAACATTTTCCGCGGGTTGCAGGGAAGCGCCCAGGGCATGGAGCGCACGACCGCCGATTACATGGGAATGCTGGCCACGGTGATGAACGCGCTGGCGATGCAATCGGCGCTCGAAGAGCTCGGGATCCACACGCGCGTCATCTCGGCCATCACGATGAACGAGGTGGCCGAGCCCTATATCCGCCGCCGCGCCGTGCGGCATCTGGAGAAAAAGCGCGTCTGCATCTTCGCGGCCGGCACCGGCAATCCCTATTTCACCACCGACACGGCCGCGACGCTGCGCGCCTCGGAGATGAATTGCCAGGCGATCTTCAAGGGCACCAAGGTCGACGGGGTCTACGACAAGGACCCTGAGAAGCACGACGACGCCGTGCGCTACGACCGGGTGAGCTACGACGAGGTGCTGCAGAAGCATCTGGGCGTCATGGACGCCTCGGCGATCGCGCTGGCGCGCGACAACGACCTGCCGATCATCGTCTTTTCGCTGGACGAGCCGGGCGGCTTCCGCGGCATCCTGGCGGGGCAGGGCACCTTCACTCAGGTCGGCGATTAGCCCGCCGCCCCTTCGGCGTTAGCAAACTCGAAACATCGCGGCGGTATCGACGCGGTACGGTCGGGAAGGATCCCGGCGGCTCGCTTCGGGACGCGACATGTGCCCGCCGATGAGGCAGGCCATGCTATACAACGTGGCGCGATTGCCTTAAAAGCGGCCGCGACCCTACCAGAATGGCCGATGAAAGACCCAAGGAAATGGCAGAAGACTTTCTCCTCGACACCGATGACCTGCAACGGCGGATGGACGGGGCGATGGCGAACCTCAAGACCGAGTTCGCCTCGCTGCGGACCGGCCGCGCCTCGGCTTCCATGCTGGAGCCGGTGATGGTCGAAGCCTACGGCCAGCCCACGCCGATCAACCAGGTCGGCACCGTCAACGTGCCCGAGCCGCGGATGGTCACGATCAACGTGTGGGACAAGTCGATGGTCGGCAAGGTCGAGAAGGCGATCCGCGATTCCGGCCTCGGCATCAATCCGCAGATGAACGGCACGATCATCATGCTGCCGATCCCGGAACTGAACGAGGAGCGGCGCCGCGACCTGACGAAGGTGGCTGGCCAATATGCCGAGAATGCCCGCGTCAGCGTCCGCAACGTGCGCCGCGACGGCATGGACCAGATCAAGAAGGCCAAGGGCGACGGCATGTCCGAGGATGACCAGAAGCTCTGGGAAACCGAGGTTCAGGACATGACCAACAGCTATATCAAGAAGATCGACGACGCGCTTGAATCGAAGCAGGCGGAGATCATGCAGGTCTGAGCCGGCCATCGCTGGCCCGCCGAGGGCTCTCGGACGCACCAACACTTGAGGAGAGCCTTAGATGGCCGCAGACGACCGGATCGAGGGGGGGCCGCGCCACGTGGCCTGCATCATGGATGGCAACGGCCGCTGGGCGACCAAGCGCGGTCGCCCCCGGCTCTTCGGCCACCATGCGGGTGCGCGGCGCGTCAAGGAGATCGTGCGCGCCTGTCCCGACCTCGGCGTGCGCTACCTGACGATCTTCGCCTTCTCGACCGAGAACTGGAAGCGGACGCAATCCGAGGTGTCCGGCCTGATGAAGCTCTTCCGCCGGTATATCCAGCGCGAGGCGCGCGATCTGCTGGCCGAAGGCGTTCGTGTGCGCTTCATCGG
The DNA here is from genome assembly GCA_947489705.1 of uncultured Paracoccaceae bacterium. Classification (GTDB taxonomy): domain Bacteria; phylum Pseudomonadota; class Alphaproteobacteria; order Rhodobacterales; family Rhodobacteraceae; genus Palleronia. The sequence continues at coordinate 88,211 of CANLEQ010000004.1, read as the reverse complement.
CGACCGGGTCCGGCTCGACGCCAAGCTGGTGCGGCTGATGGACGAGCTGGAACTGCTGACGAGCGGCAACGACCGCGTGCACCTGACGATCGCGCTCAACTACGGGGGCCGCGACGAGCTCGGGCGCGCGACCAAGCGCATGGCGCAGGAGGTTGCCGAGGGCAAGCTCTCGCCGCGCGACGTGGACGAGACGACCCTCGCGCGGTTTCTCGACACCCACGTGCTGCCCGATCCGGACCTGGTGATCCGGACGTCGGGCGAGGCGCGGATCTCGAACTTCCTGCTGTGGCAATCCGCGTATGCGGAATACGAGTTCGTTGACACGCTCTGGCCGGATTTCTGCCCCGAGGAATTCGCCCGCGTCCTGCGCCTTTACGGCGCGCGCGACCGTCGGTTCGGGGCCGTGCTCGCATGAGCATGACGTCGCGATGGAGCGATCTCGGCCCGCGGCTGGGCATAGGATGCATCATCGCGGTGATCGGCCTGGCTTGCGTCTGGGTCGGCGGCGCGGTGTTCCTGATCCTGACCGTCATGATCAGCGCGGTGATGGTGTGGGAACTCGTGCGGATGCTCGACCGATCGGCGCCGGCAGTGCCGCTTGCCGTGGCCTCCGGCGGGGCGTTGCTGGTCGCGGGGCTTCTGCCATCGGGATACGCCTTGCCGCTTCTCCTGGCCCCGATCTTCGTGGGGTTCGGGCAATTGTCGCAGCATCGCGCGACGTTCTCCGTCTTCGCGCTGATGATCGTGTTCGCCGGTTTCGGCATGTTCATCCTGCGCGACCAGTTCGGGTTCGCGTGGATGCTGTGGCTGGCGCTGGTGGTGATCGCCACCGACGTGATGGGATATTTCGCCGGACGGTTCATCGGAGGCCCGCGCTTCTGGCCGCGGGTCAGCCCAAAGAAGACCTGGTCGGGAACGGTGGCGGGCTGGATCGGTGCCGCGATCGTGGGGGCGGTGTTCGTACAGGTCACCACGTCGAACTATGACCTCGTGGGCATTTCGGTGGCGATCTCGATGGCCTCGCAGCTCGGCGACATCGCAGAGTCTGCCGTAAAGCGCCGCATGGGCGTAAAGGACAGCTCGAGCCTGCTGCCCGGTCATGGCGGCCTCTTCGACCGGTTCGACGGCATGCTGGGTGCGGTCGTGTTCCTTCTGCTGGTGGAACAGCTCATCGATTTTCCGCCCGGAATCGTGACTGGCCTTTGATGCGCAGGATCAGCGTTTTCGGAGCGACCGGATCCGTCGGGGTCAACACGCTCGACCTCGTCGGCCGGAGACCGGAGGCGTTCGAGGTCGTGGCGCTGACCGGCGGTCGCAACGTCGAACTCCTTGCCGCGCTTGCCCGCCGTCACCGTGCCGCGCTCGCCGTCACCGCCTATCCCCAATGTCTTGCGGAGCTGCGCGAGGCTTTGGCTGGATCGGGTATTGAGGTCGCCGCCGGCCGCGATGCGGTGACCGAGGCCGCCTCGCGCCCCGCCGACTGGGTGATGTCGGCGATCGTGGGGGCGGCGGGATTGCAGCCGGGCCTCAAGGCGATGGAGCAAGGCGCGACGCTGGCGCTCGCCAACAAGGAATCGCTCGTCTGCGCGGGTCCGCTGATGATGGAGAGCGCCCGGCGATACGGCGCGACCATCCTGCCGGTCGACAGCGAGCATTCGGCGGTCTTCCAGGCGCTGATCGGCGAGGATATCGCCAATGTGGAACGCGTCATCATCACCGCCTCGGGTGGCGCCTTCCGCGACTGGAGCCTCGAGCGCATGGCCAGCGCCACGCCCGAGGAGGCGGCGAGCCACCCGAACTGGGAGATGGGGCAGCGCATCACCATCGATTCCGCATCCATGTTTAACAAGGCCCTGGAACTTATTGAAACGCATGAATATTTCGGGGTATCACCCGACCGGATCGAAGCGCTCGTCCATCCGGAATCGATGATACATGCGATGGTCGGCTTCTCCGACGGGGCCCTCATGGCGCATATCGGCCCGGCCGACATGCGCCATGCCATCGGCTTCGCACTCAACCATCCCGGGCGCGGCCACGTGCCTGTCGAGCGGCTCGATTTCACCAGGCTCGGCCAGTTCACCTTCCGCGCCCCGGACGAGCGGAAATATCCGGCCCTCAGGCTCGCCCGCGAGGTGATGGAGCAGGGCGGCCATACCGGATGCGCCTTCAACGCCGCCAAGGAGACGGCGCTCGACGCCTTCATCGCGCGGCGCATCGGGTTTTCCCGGATGGCCGAGGTGGTCGAGGAGACGCTGGTCAAACTGTCGTCATCGCGCCTTGGAAACACTGTCATGACGTTGGATACGGTGCTTGATACCGATGCCCGCGCACGGGACATGGCCGCGCGCGTCATCGCCGCGCTCTGACGCGACATAAGGGAACGACATGGACATCACCGCACTGATCCCGACGTTCGGGTCCGCCATCTATACCGTCGCGGCCTTCGTCGTGGCGCTCAGCGTCATCGTGGCGATCCATGAATACGGTCATTACATCGTCGGGCGCTGGTCGGGCATCCATGCGGATGTCTTCTCGCTGGGCTTCGGTCCGGTTCTGTTTCGCCGGACCGACAAGCGCGGCACGCAGTGGCAGGTCGCACTGCTGCCGCTGGGCGGATACGTGAAATTTGCGGGCGATGCGGACGCGGCCAGCGTCACGCGTTCGGCCGACACGCCGGGCCTCGACGCGGAGGCGCGACGGCGGACGATGCACGGCGCGCCGCTCTGGGCCCGGGCGGCCACCGTCGCGGCCGGGCCGCTCTTCAACTTCGTGCTGTCGATCGTTGTTTTCGCTGGCATTTTGCTGGTACGCGGCGTGGCGAACGATCCGCTCGTCATCGACGAGGTGCGCCCGCTTCCCGTGGCCGAGCAGGGGCTTCAGCCCGGCGACCGGCTGCTGGCCGTCGACGGCCGCGAAACGCCGGAGCTCGACGGGCTCGCCGCCTTCATCGACACGCTGCCGGTGGCGCCCGTTCTGGACTATACCGTGGCGCGCGGAGACGAGACGCGCGAGGTCCGCGGCGCCTATCCCGAACCGCCGCTTGTCGGCGGGGTCACGGCGCAATCGGCGGCCATGGCCGCCGGCATCAGGACCGGTGATGTCATCACCGCCATCGACGGACAGGACGTGTTCGCCTTCGCGCAATTGCGCGACATCGTGGGCAATTCGGATGGCCGGCCGCTCGACCTCGAGCTGTGGCGACCCGATGGCGCGGGCGACGGCGAAATCCTTTCCATGACGCTGATGCCGAAGCGGATGGACTTGCCGCGGCCCGAAGGCGGGTTCGAGACGCGATGGCTCATCGGGATCACCGGAGGGCTCTATTTCACGCCCGAAACGGTCACGCCGGGGCCCTTCGCCGCCCTGGGGTACGGCGTGGAGCAGACCGGGTTCATCATCCGCTCGTCGCTTTCGGGGCTCTACAACATGGCCGTCGGCGCGATCAGCAGCTGCAACCTGCGCGGCCCTATCGGCATCGCCCAGACCAGCGGCGCGGCGGCAAGCCAGGGGGTGGCGAGCTTCGTGTGGTTCATCGCGGTGCTCAGCACCGCGGTGGGCCTGCTCAACCTCTTCCCGATCCCCGTCCTCGACGGCGGCCACCTCGTCTTTCACGCCTACGAGGCCCTGCGGGGCAAACCGCCGGGCGAGTGGGCGATGAACGTCCTCATGGCCATGGGGCTCGCGCTTCTGGGCACCTTGATGCTCTTCGCGCTCTTCAACGACATCTTCTGCCCCTGACGTTCCCCGGGCGGCGCGCGATCCAGTGGCCGAGGCGGGGCGCCCGGCCGCCCATCGCGGCGTGCCGGATACAAAGGCGGTTCCGCGCCTTGGTCGATGTGTCAGGCGTTTTGACACGGTTCCGCAATCCGGCTAGTCAGCAGGGACCGGGAAGTCTGGAATTGGAAATCTTGCATGCGTGTTGCGGTTGTTCGGCGCGGTCTCACGAACGGGACTGCGTTCAAGGTCCGGGCGGGCCTCGCCGGTATTGTCCTGCTGACGATGGCCGGGGCGGCCCCCGATGCGGCACGGGCCCAGAGCTACAGCTTCACCGACATCGCGATCCAGGGAAACGAGCGGATCGAGCCCGCCTCGGTGCTGTCGTATGTCGATCTGCCGCGCGGCGCCGCGGTGAGCGCGGGCGAGCTCAACGCCGCCTATCAGAGGCTGGTGAATTCGGGGCTCTTCGAGACGGTGGAGATCGTGCCGCAGGGCAACACCCTCGTCATCCGCGTCCAGGAATGGCCGACGATCAACCGCATCAATATCGAGGGCAATGCGCGCATCGACGACGAGGCCCTGTCGTCGCTGGTCGTCTCCACGCCGCGGCGCGTCTATTCTCCGAGCCAGGCCGAGGCGGACGCGGCCACCATCGCGGCCGCCTACGAGGAGCGCGGCAGGCTCGCCGCCTCGGTCACGCCGCGGATCATCCGCCGGTCGCAGAACCGCGTGGACCTCGTCTTCGAGGTGGCCGAGGGGCGCGTGATCGAGATCGAGCGTTTGTCCTTCGTCGGCAACCGCGCCTATTCCGACCGGCGCCTGCGGCGGGTCCTCGCGACCAAGCAGGCGGGCCTTCTGCGACGGTTCATCGGCCGCGACAGCTTCGTGGCGGACCGTGTCGCGCTCGACCGGCAATTGCTGACCGATTTCTACAACGCGCGCGGCTATGTCGATTTTCGCATTCTCGACATTTCCAGCGAATTGTCCCGCGATCGCGATGCGTTCTTCGTGACCTACAATATCCAGGAAGGGCAGAGTTTCGATTTCGGCCGGGTGACGGCCTCGTCGGATTTGCCCGGGGTCGATCCGCAGGAATTCATCGCCGTGAGCCAGATCGCGCGCGGCCAGACCTATACGCCGCAGGCCGTCGACACCGCGATCGCGCGGATGGAGCGGCTTGCGATCCAGAAGGGCCTGAACTTCGTCCGGGCCGTGCCTAACGTGACCCGCAACCCGCGGGACCTGTCGCTCGACGTGAATTTCGTGCTGGAGCGGGGGCCGCGCGTCTTCGTCGAACGGATCGACATCGAGGGCAACGCCACCACGCTCGATCGGGTGATCCGGCGCGAATTCACGGTGGTCGAGGGCGATCCGTTCAACCCGCGCGAGATCCGCGCCGCGGCGGAGCGGATCCGCGCGCTGGGCTTCTTCTCGCAGGCCGACGTCAATGCCCGCGACGGGACCGGTCCGGGTCAGGTGATCCTCGACGTCGATGTCGAGGAGCAGCCGACGGGCAGCCTGAGCCTCGGCGGATCCTACAGCACGGATAGCGGCATCGGGGTCAATCTTGGTTATTCGGAGCGGAATTTCCTCGGCCGCGGTCAGACGCTGAGCTTCAACATCGCCACGGGGAGCAATTCGCAACGCTCAAGCCTCGCCTTCGTCGAGCCCTATTTCCTCGGGCGAGACCTGTCGCTCGCGCTGAGCGCCTTCTACGAGACCACCTCGCTCGACGAGGCGGATTACAACACCCGGACCGTCGGGTTCAGCCCCGCGCTGGCCTTCCCGGTCAGCGAGAACGGGCGGCTTCAGCTGAGCTACCGGCTGGCCAAGGAGACGATCTTCGACGTCGATACCGAAAGCTCGCCTATCATCCGCGCGGATGAGGGGGCGGAGTACAATTCCACCATCGGCTACAGCTACAGCTACGATACGCGGCGCACCGGGCTCAATCCGGATGGCGGTATCCTGCTGCGGTTCGGCCAGGATCTCGCGGGGCTCGGGGGCGATACCGAATTTCTCAAGACCACCGTGCTCGCCACCGGCCAGACGCTCGTCTGGAACGAGGAGGTCACGCTGCGCGCCACGGTCGAGGGCGGCGCGATCAATTCCTTCGGCGACAACGACGTGCGCGTGATCGACCGCTTCTTCCTCGGCAGCCGGCAATTGCGCGGGTTCGAACCGCTGGGCATGGGGCCGCGCGACCTCAACGCGCCGAACGAGGACGCGTTGGGCGGCAACCTCTATGCGGTGGGCCGGCTCGAAGCCGAGTTTCCGCTGGGCCTGCCCGAGGAATACGGCATTTCGGGCGGCGTGTTCCTCGATGCGGGATCGGTCTGGTCGCTCGACAATACCGAAGGTTTCGGGGGCGAAGAGGTCGATGACGGGTTCAACCTGCGGTCTTCGGTGGGCGTGTCGGTCTTCTGGACGACGCCGCTCGGGCCGCTTCGGTTCAACTTCGCCAAGGCCATCGTGAAAGAGGATTACGACCGCACGCAGACCTTCAATGTCAGTGTCCAGACGGATTTCTGATCTCCTGCGGGCCGGTCTGATCGCCCTGGCTCTCGCGTCGGCGCCCGGAACCGCGCCGGCGCAATCCGACGCAGCGCCGGGCGCGACTTCGCCGGTGGTGATCGTCGACCAGGAAAGGCTCTTCGACGACAGCCTCTTCGGGCAGCGCGTCCTGGCCGAGATCGACACACGCTCGGAAGAGCTCGCGGCCGAGAACCGCCGGATTGAGACGATGCTGATCACCGAGGAACGCGCCCTCACCGAACAGCGCCGGACGATGCCGCGCGAGGCCTTCCGGCGCCGGGCGGAGGAATTCGACGCCCGCGTCACCAAGCTGCGCTCCGAACAGGTCGAGAAACTGCGCGTGGTCAGCCGGATGCGCGACGATGCACGACAGGAATTCTACGGCAGGATCGGTCCGATCCTGCAATCCGTGCTCGCCGAGCGCGAGGCGCTGGTGCTGCTCGATCGCCGCGCGGTCCTGAGCGCGGTGGAGGCCGCCGACATCACCGATATCGCGATCGCGCGCATCGACGCCGAGATCGGCGACGGCGTCGAAGAGACCGGGGACGCGTCGGACTGAGGCTTTCTTGCGCCCGTCCCGAACGCTTGATACCGATGGCCGAGGCGCAGTGCCGCGAAGGGGACCCCATGACGAAATCGGCCGATATCCAATTGATCCAGCGCATCCTGCCGCACCGCTATCCCTTTCTGCTGGTGGACCGGGTCGATGATATCGACGGCCATGCAAGCGCCACGGGCGTCAAGAACGTAACCTTCAACGAGCCGCATTTCCAGGGCCATTTCCCGGGGCTGCCGATCATGCCGGGCGTGACCATCGTCGAGGCCATGGCCCAGACCGCGGCGGTGATGGTGGGCGTGGATTGCGATCTCGCCGACAAGAATTTTGTCGTCTACTTCATGGCGATCGACAGCGCCAAGTTCCGCCGCAAGGTCGGTCCGGGCGACCAACTCAGGATGCACGTGACGACCAAGCGCGGCGGCGGCAAGGTGTGGAAGTTCCACGGCCGCGCCGAAGTCGAGGGCGAACTTGCCTGCGAGGCGGAATTCACGGCGATGATGGAAATCCCGGGGTGAGCGTCGACCCGACAGCCATGATCGACCCGAGGGCGGCGATCGAGGAGGGGGCGGTGATCGGCGCGCGCGTCCGCATCGGTCCCTTCGCGGTGATCGGCGCGAAGGTGACCCTCGGCGACGATGTCGAGGTCAAGAGCCATGCGATCGTCACGGGCGCGACGGATGTGGGGCCGGGCACGGTCATCTTTCCCTTCGCGAGCGTCGGCGAGATCCCGCAGGACCTGAAATTCGCGGGCGAGGAGACCCGGCTCGAGATCGGGGCGCGATGCCGGATCCGCGAGCACGTCACCATGAATACCGGCACCGAGGGCGGTGGCGGCGTGACGCGCGTCGGCGACGATTGCCTGCTCATGACGGGGTGCCACGTGGCGCATGACGCGCAGGTCGGCAACCGGGTCATCATCGTCAACCATTCCGCCGTTGCAGGCCATTGCGCGATCGGCGACGACGTCATCATCGGCGGCCTTTCGGGCATCCACCAATGGGTCCGGATCGGAGAAGGCGCGATCATCGGCGCCGTGACGATGGTGACGCATGACGTCATCCCGCACGCGCTGGTGCAGGCGCCGCGCGGGGAACTCGACGGCCTGAACCTCGTGGGCCTCAAGCGAAAGGGCGTCGACCGCGCCGACATCACCGCCCTGCGCGCCGCGTTTCAGATGCTCAAGCAGGGGGAGGGGGCGTTCCAGGACCGTGCCCGCCGCCTCGGGGCCGAAACCGACAGCGATTATGTCCGGCGGATCGTGGATTTCGTGCTGTCGCCGAGCGATCGCGGCTTCCTGACACCCTCATGAAGACGGCGCTCGTCGCCGGCACGGGGCGTCTGCCGAAGATCCTTGCCGATCGCGGGGATTTCGTGCGCATCGCGGCGCTCGAAGGGTTCGTGCCCGAGGACGTGCCGGTCGATGCGACGTTTCGCGTGGAAAACCTGGGCACCTTCATCGCCGATCTTGGCGCCCGGGGGATCGAGCGCATCTGCTTTGCCGGCGCGATCCGGCGGCCGGAGCTCGATCTTGCGCGGATCGACGCCGCGACCATGCCGCTCGTACCGCGCCTTGCGCAGGCGGCGAGGACTGGCGACGACGCGGCGCTTCGTACCGTTCTGGCGTTCTTCGAGGAGGCGGGCATTGCCGCGATCGGTGCGGCCGAGATCGCGCCCGAGCTTCTGCCGCCGCCCGGCATCCTTGCGGGCGAAATGAGCGAGACCACCGCGACGGATGCCGAGCGGGCCGCGGGACTGGTCGCGGCCATGGGGCCGCTCGATGTCGGCCAGGCCTGCATCGTGGCGCACGGTCAGGTCCTGGCGATGGAGGGGCTGCCCGGCACCGACTGGATGATCGCCAGCATCGCGGCGGCGCGTGGCGGTGGCGACGCGGGCCTGGCATGCGACCTGCCGCCGGGGGGGCTGCTCTACAAGGCGCCGAAACCGGGTCAGGACCGGCGCGTGGACCTGCCGGCAATCGGGCCGGAGACGGTACGCCGCGTCGCCGCGGCCGGGCTCGAGGGAATCGTGGTCGAGGCCGGCGGCGTCATGTTGCTCGATCGCGAAGAGGCCGTGGAGCTTGCGCGGGCGCAGGGGCTGCTGCTCTGGGTGCGGCCGGCATGAAGGTCTTTCTGGTGGCGGGCGAGCCTTCCGGCGACCGTCTCGGCGCGGCCCTAATGGAGGGGATCAGGCAACTCGTCCCCGATGTGCGGTTCGAGGGTGTCGGCGGTCCGTTGATGGAAGGCGCTGGGCTTGCATCGCTTTTCGCGATGGAAGAGCTGAGCGTAATGGGCATCGCCGAAGTGCTGCCGAAATACCCCGCCTTGCGACGTCGGATGATTCAGACGGCCGATGCGGTCGTCGCCTCGCGACCCGAGGTCCTCGTGACGATCGACAGCCCGGATTTCTGTCTTCGCGTGGCGGCGCGGGTCCGGCGTGCGGCTAAGATCCGCACGGTCCATTACGTGGCGCCGTCGGTCTGGGCGTGGCGTCCGGGCCGTGCCGGCAAGATGGCCGCGCATGTGGACCAGGTTCTTGCCCTGTTGCCGTTCGAGCCGCCCTATCTCGAGGCGGCCGGTATGCGTTGTGACTTCGTGGGTCACCCCGTCGTGTCCGATCCACCGGCCGAGACCACGCGGGTCGAGGTGCTGCGACAAGATGCCGGCGGCGGTCCGGTCGTGACCGTCCTGCCGGGGTCGCGGCGCTCCGAGGTGGCTCGCCTGATGCCGGTCTTCGGCGCCGCGATGCGCCAGTTGCGGCAGAGGCACGAGGGGGTGAAGATCCTCCTGCCGGCGGTGCCGTATCTCGCGGGGACGGTCGCGACGCTCGCGCGCGACTGGCCCGAAACGCGCATCGTCGATGCGGGGGATGCCGCCGCCAAGCGTGCCGCCTTTGCCGCGGCCGATGTCGCGCTCGCCGCCTCGGGGACCGTCTCGCTGGAGCTTGCGCAGACGCGGACGCCGATGGTCGTGGCCTACGACATGAACTGGCTGAGCTGGCAGATCATGCGCCGCATGGCGCTGATCGATACGGTGACGCTGGTCAACCTCATCGTGGGGCGCAAGGTCGTGCCTGAATTTCTCGGGCCGAAATGCCAGCCCTCGGCGATCGCATCGGCCCTGGCCGACATCCTTGTCGTTCCGTCCACGCAGCGCGATGCGCTCGACCGGACGATGGCGGCACTGGGCGAGGGCGGCCCGCCGCCCGGTCTCAGGGCGGCGCAGGCGGTTCTGGACGGTATTGCGGGGCGCTGAAATCTGCCGGGGTCGCGCGTGCGGTCAGCCCCGGTGGATCCAACCGCCCCCGAAGACGCGGCTGCCTTCGTTCGCATAGAAGACGCAGGCCTGTCCGGGTGCCACGCCCTCTTCGGCGACGATCAGCTCGACCTCGGCCTCCGTCGCGCTGACCGGGCGTATCACCGCCTCGCGCGGGGGCCGCGTGGAGCGGACCTTGACGCCCAGATGCCATTCGTCGCGCGAGGTGAAGGGCAGGTCGCCGAGCCAGTTGATCTCGCGCACGGGCACGATCCGCGTCGACAGCATCTCCTTCGGGCCGACGATCACGCGGCGGGCCTCGACGTCGAGCTTGACGACATAGAGCGGCTCGGCGAGTCCGCCGAGGCCCAGCCCGCGCCGCTGGCCGACGGTGTAGTGGATGACGCCGCGATGCTCTCCGAGGACGCGGCCGTCGGCATGCACGATCTCGCCGGGATCCGCCGCGCCGGGGCGCAACTTCTCGATGACGCTCGCGTAGTCGCCATTCGGGACGAAGCAGATATCCTGGCTGTCGGGCTTGTCGGCGACGCCGAGGCCGTGGCGCTGCGCCAGCGCGCGCGTCTCGGCCTTGGTCGCCAGATGCCCCAGGGGGAAGCGGAGGTAATCGAGCTGCGCGGGCGTGGTCGAGAACAGGAAATAGCTCTGGTCGCGGACCGGGTCGGCGGCGCTGTGCAGCTCGGGCCCGGCATCGCCGATCCGGCGCTGGATGTAGTGGCCGGTGGCCATGCAATCGGCGTCGAGATCCTTCGCGGTTTCCAGCAGATCCTTGAACTTAACGCGTTCGTTGCAGCGGATGCAGGGCACGGGGGTCGCGCCGGCCAGATAGCTGTCGGCGAATTCGTCGATCACCGCCTCGCGGAACGTGTTCTCGTAATCGAGTACGTAGTGGGGAAATCCCATCGCCTCGGCGACCCGGCGCGCGTCGTGGATGTCGCGACCGGCGCAGCAGGCCCCCTTCTTGGCGAGAGCGGCGCCGTGGTCATAGAGCTGCAATGTCACGCCCACAACATCGTATCCCTGCGCGGCAAGTTCGGCCGCGACCACCGAGCTGTCGACGCCGCCCGACATCGCGACGACCACGCGCGTCTGGGCGGGCGGCTTGGCGAAACCGAGCGAGTTGAGAGGGGCGTCGAGCGCCATGACAGAGGTCTTTCGATAGTGGGATATTCGGTGCAAATATAGGAAAATGCCCGACATTCGCAAGGCGAGGTTTCACCGCTCCTTAAAGTTACCGCCCCTAGACAGGGCGCACAAGGATTGAAGGTGTGAAACCATGTATCTCAAAAGAGTTGACGGACCGAGGGCCGTAACCCTCCCCAACGGGGAAACCCTCACGCGCGCCGACCTGCCGGAGCCGGGAACCAAGCGATGGGTCGCCAGCCGCAAGGCGACGGTCCTCAAGGCCATCACCTCCGGCCTGATCAGCCGCAAGGAAGCATGCGACACCTATGGGTTGAGCGACGAGGAGTTGGACAGCTGGGCCCGTGCGGTCGACCGCTACGGAATCGTCGCCCTCAAGACGACGAGATTGCAAAAATACAGACAACTTTAAGATGTTTTAACCGGAGCGGTATGATGTATGAACAAAGTGGTAACCGCGCGTTAACCTTTTTACCGCAGGGTTACCTTAACGGAGAAAGCGGAGAAGATGGATGCGTGTACTGCTTGTCGAAGATGATCCCACCACCTCGCGCAGCATCGAGTTGATGCTGACACATGCCAACCTGAACGTGTATGCCACGGATCTGGGTGAAGAGGGCGTGGATCTCGCGAAGCTCTATGATTACGACCTGATCCTGCTGGATCTCAATCTTCCGGACATGCACGGTCACGACGTTCTGCGCCAGCTGCGGCTCGCGCGGATCAACACGCCCATCCTGATCCTGACGGGTTCCGACGATACGGAGACCAAGATCAAGGGGTTCGGCTTCGGCGCGGACGATTATCTGACCAAGCCGTTCCACCGCGAAGAGCTGGTCGCGCGGATCCACGCGATCATCCGCCGCTCCAAGGGGCATTCGCAATCGGTGATCCCGACCGGCAAGATCGTGGTAAACCTCGACGCCAAATCAGTCGAGACCGACGGCAAGCAGATCCACCTGACGGGCAAGGAATACCAGATGCTGGAGCTTCTGAGCCTGCGCAAGGGGACGACGCTGACCAAGGAGATGTTCCTCAACCATCTCTACGGCGGCATGGACGAGCCGGAACTCAAGATCATCGACGTGTTCATCTGCAAGCTTCGCAAGAAGCTCAGCCAGGCGACCGGCGGGGACAATTACATCGAGACCGTCTGGGGGCGCGGATACGTGCTGCGCGACCCCGAGGTCGAAGCGCCGCAGGCCTCGATCGCCGCGGCGGGATAGCGGCCTTCTGGACGCATCGGGCGCGCCGTCCTAGAACCGCCGTGAAGAAGCGGTGTGGGAACGATCATGTCCGATGCGAAATCTGGGATGGCCGGCAGCGAAGAGGCCGCATCGGTCGATGTGGCCGACCTCACCTTTGCGCAGGCCGCCGGGGAACTGGCGCGGCTGGCGGTCATCCTCGACGCGGCCAACAGCGCCTATCACCGCGACGATGCGCCCGAGCTCTCGGATGCCGACTATGATCGCCTGAAGCGGCGCAACCAAAGCATCGAGGAGCGGTTCCCCGAACTCAAGCGGGGCGATTCGCCGTCGGATCGCGTCGGAGCGCAGCCGGCCGAAGGCTTCTCCAAGGTGCGCCATTCCGAGCGGATGCTGTCGCTGGGCAATGCCTTCGACGCAAGCGACGTCGCGGAATTCACCCGATCCGTCCGCAGCTATCTGGGGCTTGGCTCCGACGATCCGCTGGATTTCACGGCGGAGCCCAAGATCGACGGGTTGTCGCTGTCGCTGCGCTACGAGAATGGCCGGCTGGTGCAGGCCGCGACCCGCGGCGACGGGCAGGTCGGCGAGAACGTGACCGAGAACGCGCGATCCGTCGCGTCCATCCCGCAACACATCGCCGACGTGCCGTATATCCTCGAGGTGCGTGGCGAGGTCTACATGTCGCACGCCGATTTCGCCGCCCTCAACGTGCGTCAGAGCGAGGCGGGCGCGAAGGTCTTCGCCAATCCGCGCAATGCCGCGGCGGGATCGTTGCGCCAGCTCGACCCCGGGATCACCGCATCGCGGCCGCTGGCCTTCTTCGCCTATGCCTGGGGCGAGACCAGCGACAGCCTTGGGACGACGCAGGAGGAGGCTCTCGCGCGGCTGCGGAAATTCGGCTTCACCGTCAACGATCGCACCGTTCTCTGCCGATCGGTCGACGAGATGCTGGCGCATTATGCCCGCATCGAGGAGGAGCGCGCGGCACTCGGCTACGACATCGACGGCGTCGTCTACAAGGTCAACGACCTTGCGTTGCAGCGCAGGCTCGGCACACGGTCGACCACGCCGCGCTGGGCGATCGCGCACAAGTTTCCCGCCGAGCTTGCCTGGACGCGGCTCGACCGGATCGAGATCCAGGTCGGGCGGACCGGCGCGCTCAGCCCCGTCGCCCGGCTCGATCCGGTAACGGTGGGCGGCGTCGTGGTGTCGAACGCGACGCTGCACAACGAGGATTACATCGCCGGACGCGACAATCGCGGTGCGCCGATCCGCGGCGGCGTCGATATCCGCGAGGGCGATCTGGTTCAGGTCTACCGCGCGGGCGACGTCATTCCTAAGATCGCCGACGTGGATATCGCGAAACGGCCGGAGGGCGCGGCGCCGTACGATTTTCCCGAGATCTGCCCGGAATGCGGATCGGACGCGATCCGCGAGCCGGGCGATTCGGTTCGGCGCTGCACGGGCGGCCTGATCTGCCCCGCGCAGGCGGTGGAACGTCTCAAGCATTTCGTCAGCCGTCCCGCCTTCGACATCGACGGGCTCGGCGCCAAGCTGATCGAGGAATTCCATCGCGAGGGATGGATCACCGAGCCTGCCGACATCTTCACGCTCGAAGCGCGTTACGGGCCGGGCCAGATGACCCAGCTCAAGAACCGCGAGGGTTGGGGTGAACGCAGCGCCGCGAATCTTTTCAAGGCGATCGACGACAAGCGGACGATCCCGCTCTCGCGGCTGATCTTCGCGCTCGGGATCCGCCATGTGGGCGAGGTCGCCGCCGCGGATCTCGCGCGCCACTATACGAGCTGGGACCGGTTCCTGGCCGCATGCGACCAGGCCGCGCCGGCGGCGCTCAGGCATGCCGAGGCCGAGGAAGCGGTCGCGGGCGAGCGCGCCGCGGCCGCCGCCGAAGGCCGCCGCGCGCAGGTAACGGCCACCGCCGATGCGGTCTGGTCGGCAGCGCCCGACATTTCCCGAGCGGCGGCAGCCTGGGAGGAGATGACCGCGATCGACGGGATCGGGCGCGTGGTCGCGCTGGCGCTCGCCTCGACCTTCGCCCAGACGCGCGAGCGGGCCTCGATCGACCGGCTGGTCGCCCATCTCGAGGTCGAGGACGAACATGCGCGCGGGCAGGCCGACAGCCCGGTGAGCGGCAAGACGATCGTGTTTACCGGGACCCTGGAAACCATGACGCGAGCCGAGGCGAAGGCACGGGCCGAGGCCCTGGGTGCGAAGGTCTCGGGATCCGTCTCGGCACGCACGGATCTGGTCGTCGCGGGACCGGGTGCGGGCTCCAAGGGCGCGAAGGCCGCCGAGCTCGGGATCGAGATTCTCGACGAACAGGGCTGGCGCCGTCTCGTCGGCGACGCATGAGCCGACCGGAAATCTTGTTCCCGCTCTTCGCGGATCTGACCGTGCTCGACGGGGTGGGGCCGAAATCGGCGCAGGTCTTCGCTCAGGCGCGGCTCGAACGGCCCCGCGACCTGCTCTTCACGCTGCCGCTCTCGGGGATCGATCGGACGAGGCGCGAGACGATCCGCGACGTGACGGCGCCCGCGACGGTCACGGTCGAGGTTACGGTGGGGCGCCACATCCCGGCGGCGGGCAAGGGGCCCGCGCGCGTCGAAGTCGCGGATGCACGAACGTCGTTCTTTCTGGTCTTCTTCCACGCGCGCGGCGACTGGCTGTCGCGCCACCTGCCGGTGGGCGAGCGCCGCATCGTGTCGGGCAAGATCGAGCTTTTCGACGGCGTCGCGCAGATGGTTCATCCCGACCATGTGGTCCGGTCGGACCAGGCCGACGCGATCCCCGCCTTCGAGCCCGTCTATCCCCTGACCGCGGGGGTGACGCAGCGGACCATCGCCCGCGCCACGGCCTCCGCGATCGACCGTGCGCCGGAGCTCGGGGAATGGGCCGATCCGGGCCTCGTCGCGCGGGAGGGGTGGCCTGGCTGGCGCGACGCGCTTGTGGCGGCGCACCGACCGCGCGACGCGGGCGATCTCTCGCCCGAGGCGCCGGCGCGTCGGCGGCTCGCCTACGACGAATTGCTGGCGCACCAATTCACGCTTGCATTGGCCCGGGCGCAGAAACGCGCGCGCCGGGGCGTGGTCAGCAAGGGCGACGGGCGACGCAGGAACGAGGCACTGGCGCAGCTGCCCTACGATCCGACCGCGGCGCAGCGCCGCGCCATCGACGAGATCGCCGCCGACATGGCCGCGGCGCGGCGCATGAACCGGCTGCTCCAGGGCGATGTCGGCTCGGGCAAGACGCTGGTGGCGTTCATGGCGCTTCTGATCGCGGTCGAGGCCGGCGGGCAGGGGGCGCTCATGGCGCCGACCGAGATCCTCGCGCGACAGCATCTCGAGGCATTGCAACCGCTCGCGGCCAGCGTCGGCGTCGCGCTGGAGATCCTGACCGGACGCGACAAGGGGGCGGATCGCGGGCTCAAGCTCGACGCTCTCAAACGGGGCGACATCCAGATCCTCGTCGGCACCCACGCGGTGTTCCAGCAGGATGTCGCCTTCCGCGACCTGCGGCTCGCGGTGGTCGACGAGCAGCACCGGTTCGGCGTCCGGCAGCGACTGGAACTCGGGGCCAAGGGGGCCGCTGTCGATGTGCTCGTGATGACCGCAACGCCGATCCCGCGTTCCCTGAGCCTCGCGCAATACGGCGACATGGACGTGTCGATCCTCGACGAGAAGCCGCCGGGGCGGCAACCGGTGCAGACGGCGCTTCTGAACGTCGAGAAGGTCGATGCGGTGGTCGCGCGTCTTCGCGCCGCGATCACCGAGGGGCGGCAGGCCTATTGGGTCTGTCCGCTGGTGGGCGAATCCGAGGTCAGCGACCTCGTCGCGGCAGAAGAGCGGTTCAAGAGCCTGCGCGCCGCACTCGGCGAGGATCACGTGGGGCTGGTCCACGGTCAGATGCCGCCCGCGGAAAAGGACGCCGCGATGGCGCGGTTCGTCTCGGGAGAGACGTCCGTCCTCGTCGCCACGACCGTGATCGAGGTCGGCGTGAACGTGCCCAACGCCTCGATCATGGTGATCGAGCGCGCCGAAAGCTTCGGCCTCGCACAGCTGCACCAGCTCCGCGGACGGGTCGGACGCGGGGCGGCGGCCTCCACCTGCCTTTTGCTCTATCAGGCGCCGCTGGGCGAGGCCGCCCGGCGCAGGCTCGAGATATTGCGGCAGACGGAGGACGGGTTCCGCATTGCCGAAGAGGATCTGGCCCTGCGCGGCGCGGGCGACCTGATCGGCCATGCGCAATCCGGTCTGCCGAAGTTCCGCATCGCCGATCTGGAACGGCAGACGGGGTTGATGAAGATCGCGCAGGACGATGCGAGGGCCTGTCTCGCCGCCGATCCCGACCTGACCTCGGCCCGCGGTCAGGCGGTGCGCGTGCTTCTCTGGCTCATGGAGCAGGACAAGGCGATCCGCCTGATTTCGGTCGGTTAGCAACGCAGCCTTGGAAAATTTTCCCGATGTTCTCTTAAAGTTCTTGCCTCGCCGCGCCGGGTGTGAGAACAAAGAGGCAACAGATGAGGGAGGGTTCGAATGATCCGGCACATCAAGGACACGATCAGACGGTGCGACACGCTGACCGAGGATTTCATCGGCGGCCTCGCTCTGGTGGGGCTCCTGATTTCCGCCCTGTATTTTCCTGTCATCTTCTGAGTTTCTGCCTGCGTATCCGCGTTACCGGTTTCTGCATCGCTTTTGCCCCCGTCGTGAAAGATGCAGTCCTGCCACCTTCCGGTTGTCCCACCGGATTTTTCCGGGGCGCGCGCAATACGCCACTCCGCCGCCATCCCCATCCGGGATGCGCGGCGGATTTTTTTTTGCCTTTGCCACCTCCGATGCGCGCGACGAAGCGGCCTTGAAGCTGCCCCCGGCTGCGTGGCAGAACCGGAGCAACCGAGGGACCCGGCGGAGAGGTCATGCAAATCATCATCTGCGGCGCGGGTCAGGTCGGCTGGCAGATCGCCCGTCATCTTTCGGGTGAACGCAACAACGTCACCGTCGTCGACAACAACGCCGATCTGGTACGTCACGCGACCGACGCGCTCGACGTGCAGGGCATCACCGGCCACGCCTCCTATCCCGACATTCTCGACCGCGCGGGTGCGCGCGACGCCGACATGATCATCGCCGCGACCCATTCGGACGAAGTCAACATGGTCACCTGCCAGGTGGCGCATTCGGTCTTCGCGGTCCCGCGCAAGATCGCCCGGCTGCGCGCGCAGAGCTATCTCGACGCGATCTATTCCGACCTCTACCGGCGCGACCACATGCCGATCGACGTGGTGATCAGCCCCGAGAAGGAAGTGGCCGAGGCGGCGCTGCGCCGGCTCTCTGCGCCCGCGGCCTTCGATACCCAGACCTTCGTGAAGGGCAAGGTTCAGCTTCTCGGGATCGTTCTCGACGAGGAATGCCCCGTCCTCAACACGCCGCTCAAGCAGTTGACCGACCTCTTTTCCACCTTGCGCTCGCTGGTAGTGGGGATCCGGCGCGCGGGCCAGCTCTTCGCCCCGACGCCGGGCGATCAGCTTTTCGCGGATGACGAGATCTACATTATTTCCCACCGCGACGATGTCGGGCGGGCAATGGAGATCTTCGGCAAGGAATCGCGGCGGCAGGAACGCGTCGTCATCATCGGCGGCGGCAATGTCGGCCTCGCCGTGGCGCGCGCCCTCGAAGCGAGCCCCGCACGGATCCGCGCCAAGATGATCGAGCGCGACCGCCGCAATGCGGAGCGTGCGGCCGACGCGCTCGACCGGACGATCGTGCTGCATGGCGACGGCATGGATATCGACATGCTGAGCGAGGCGAACATCTCGCGCGCGGATGCGGTTCTGTGCGTGACCGACGACGACAAGGTCAACCTGTTGTCGTCGGTCCGCGCCAAGCAGGCGGGGTGTTACATGTCCATCTGCCTGGTCAACGATCCGTCGCTGCAGCCGATGATGCGGCCGCTCGGCATAGACGCCTTCATCAACCCGCGCTCCACCACCGTGAGTTCGATCCTGCGCCATATTCGCCACGGCCGCGTGCGCGCGGTCTATTCGATCGGCGATGCCGAGGCGGAGGTGATCGAGGCACAGGTCCTGTCGACATCCCCGATGGCGGGACAGCTCGTCCGCGACCTCGACTTTCCCGAAGGCGCGCTGATCGGGGCGGTCGAGAAGGACGGCAAGGTCGTGCGCCCGACCAGCAGCACCCGGATCGAGGAGGGCGACATCATCGTGCTCTTCGCGCTGACCGCGGATGTCCCGGCCGTGGAGCGGTTGTTCCAGGTCTCGATCGACTTCTTCTAGGATGCTTGCGCGGATCAAGACGCTGCCGCTTCTCCTGGCGCTCATGGGGCTCGGCGCGGTGGCGATGCTGATCCCCGCGATCCACGCCTACCAGATCCGCGATCTCGAGATCTCGCGGGCCTTCTTCTACTCGGCGGTGCTGTTTCTCTTCCTGACGAGCCTTCTGGCGCTCGCGGTGGGGGCCGAGCGGACAGACCGCCCCGTCAGGGCGGATCTCATGGCGCTGGCCTGTGCCTTCCTGATCCTGCCGCTGATGCTCGCCATCCCGGTGCACCAATCGCTCGACGAGATGTCGCTCCTAGACGCGTGGTTCGAGATGGTAAGCGCCATGACCACGACCGGTGCGACGATGTATCCCTCGTCGGATTTCGTGACCCCGAGCGTGCATCTCTGGCGCGCGATGGTCGGATGGATGGGAGGGCTGCTCTTCTGGATATCGGCCCTGGCGATCTTCGCGCCGCTGAGCCTCGGCGGGTTCGAGGTCGTGTCGGTCGATCAGAGCCGCGCCGCCCGCACGCGCTTAAGGCTCACGCAACATCGCGACGCGACGCGGCGATTGGGGCAGCATGCCTCGCGCCTCGCGCCGATCTATGGCGGTCTCACGCTGGTGCTCTGGATCCTGCTGATGATCGCCGGCATGGATCCGTTGCGCGCGTCGATCACGGCCATGGCGACGCTCTCGACCTCGGGCATCGAATTGCAACCGACCGGAGATTTCGGGATCGTCGCCGAGATCTTCGTCTTCATGTTTCTCGCCTTCGCGGTGTCGCGCCTGACATTCGGCACCGACCGGATCCGGCGGCGCCCCGGCTATCTTCTGCGCGACCCGGAGATCCGCATGGCCGGCCTTCTTGTGATTCTCGTGCCGCTGTTCCTGTTCCTGCGCCACTGGATCGAGGCGTCGGTCTATACGGGCCCTGAGGACATCGCGCAGGCGCTGCGCGTCCTGTGGGGCGGGGTCTTCACCACGCTGAGCTACCTTACGACCACCGGCTTCGAATCCTCCGCCTTCGCCGATGCGCGGAGCTGGTCCGGCCTGCAGACGCCGGGGCTGATCCTGCTCGGGCTCGCCCTGATCGGCGGCGGGGTCGCGACGACCGCGGGCGGGGTGAAGCTTCTGCGCATATACGCCCTCTATCGCCACGGCACGCGCGAGATGGAACGTCTCATCCACCCCAACTCGGTCGGCGGATCGGGATCGGCGGCCCGCAGGCTCAGACGCGAAGGCGCCTTCGTCGCCTGGATCTTCTTCATGCTCTTCGCGCTTGCCGCGGCGCTCGTGACGGCGTTTCTGGCGCTGCTCGGATCGCCCTTCGAATCCGCGATCATCCTCGCGATCGCGGCCTTGTCGACCACCGGGCCGCTGGCCTATTCGGCGGGCGAATACCCGATCCTCTACGGCGCTCTCTCCGACCCGGCCCGGATCGTGCTGGCCCTGGCCATGGTGCTGGGCCGGCTCGAGACGCTCGCCTTCATCGCGCTCTTCAACCGCGATTTCTGGCGAGATTGACGCGAATTTGCCCCCGATACGTTTACGGGTGGAATATCCGGGGCTGGCGTTTCATACTCCACGCGTTTCGCTCCGCGGGGCCCCTCGCGGGCATCGCCAATAAAAATGAATGTCAGGGACGACCAGATGGCTTCCGAAAAACAGAATTTGCAGGAAACATTCCTCAACCACGTCCGCAAGACGAAGGTGCCTGTCACGATCTTTCTGATCAACGGCGTCAAACTCCAGGGTGTCATTACCTGGTTCGACAATTTCTGCGTCCTGCTGCGCCGCGACGGGCAGTCACAGCTGGTCTTCAAGGGGGCGATCTCCACCATCATGCCCTCGCAGCCCATCCAGCTCTACGAAGGCGACGACGGCAATTGAGCCGGCACATGACACGCCGCGCGATCCTCGACGAAAGGCCAAGATGATGCGTGCCTGGGTCGTCCATCCCGAGCTCCTGTCCGATCGCGATCGCCGCGACGCCGCCCCCGCGCTCGCCGAGGCGATCGCCCTGGCCGAGGCGCTTCCCGAACTCGAGGTCGCGGGCGGCGAGATCGTGCGCCTGCAACGGCCCCATCCCGGCCATCTCTTCGGGACGGGAAAGCTCGACGAGATCAAGGCGCGCATCACCGGCGAGGAGGTGGGCCTGGTCCTCATCGACGGCCCCGTCAGCCCCGTGCAGCAGCGCAATCTGGAAAAGGCGTGGGGGGTCAAGCTGCTCGACCGGACCGGCTTGATCCTCGAGATCTTCTCGGACCGGGCACGCACCCGCGAGGGCGTGCTGCAGGTCGAGATGGCCGCGCTCACCTACCAGCGGACACGGCTGGTCCGTGCCTGGACCCATCTGGAGCGGCAGCGCGGCGGCCTCGGCTTCGTCGGCGGCCCCGGCGAGACGCAGATCGAGGCCGACCGCCGTGCGATCGACGAGCAACTCGCCCGCCTCAAGAAGCAATTGTCGAAGGTGGTCAAGACGCGCGAACTTCACCGGGCCTCGCGGGCCAAGGTGCCGTTTCCGATCGTCGCGCTGGTGGGCTATACCAATGCCGGCAAGTCGACGCTCTTCAATCGCATGACGGGTGCCGAGGTGATGGCAGAGGACATGCTCTTCGCCACGCTCGATCCCACGATGCGCTCGGTCGATCTGCCGTCGGGCAAGCGGGTGATCCTCAGCGACACGGTCGGCTTCATCTCCGACCTGCCGACGCAGCTCGTCGCGGCCTTTCGCGCCACCCTCGAAGAGGTACTCGCCGCCGATCTCGTGGTGCATGTCCGCGACATCAGCCATGACGAGACCGAGGAACAGGCGCAGGACGTGCGCGCCATCCTGGCCGATCTCGGCGTCTCCGAGACCACGCCGCAGCTCGAGGTCTGGAACAAGATCGACCTTCTCGACGGCGAGACCCACGATACGGCGCGCACCATCGCGGAGCGGCGCGACGGCGTGCTGTCGCTCTCGGCGCTGACGGGCGAAGGCATGGCAGGCCTGACCGACGCGATCCAGGAGATGCTCGACGACACGCGCAGCCGCAAGACCGTGACGCTGCCCTTCGAGGCGGGTCGGCGGCGCGCCTGGCTCTACGAGCAGGGGGTTGTCGAGGACGAGGTGCCGGGCGACGACGGCGTGGCGCTCACCGTCAACTGGACCGCGCGGCAGGCGCGCGCCTTCCACGACCTCTGAGCGGCGGTTTCCCGCAATGTGTCTGGTCGGCAGGAAACGCGGGGGCCACAGATGACGATCGCGATGGATGCCGAGGCCCTCGAGGAATTTCTCCGGCGCGAATTCCCGCAGGTCGGCACCGATTTCACGATCGAGGCGGTGAGCGAGACCGATCTCGCGGTTCGGATGAACGTGCGCGACCGGCACCTGCGCCCGGGCGGCACCGTGTCCGGGCCGTCGATGTTCGCCCTGGCCGATGTGAGCCTCTATCTCGCCATTCTGTCGCGGCTGGGCCCGATCGGCCTCGCCGTCACGACGAATTGCGCGATCGACTTCCTGCGCAAGCCCCAGGCAGGGCAGGACCTCGTCTCGCGGACGCGGATCCTCAAGCACGGCAAGGTCCTCGTCGTGGGCGACGTCCTGATCTTCTCCGAGGGGAACGAGGCACCCGTCGCGCGGGCGTCGCTCACCTATTCGATACCGCCCGGCGGGGTCACGCCCGGATGAAGCCCTGGGTCGGCCGGTCGAAGATCCGCCGGCCCATCAGCGAGGCGGTCAGATCCACCATCAGCTGTGCCGTGCGACCACGCTCGTCGAGCGCGGGATTGAGCTCCACCAGATCGAGCGATGTGACCGTGCCCGCTTCGCTCAGCATTTCCATGACCAGATGCGCCTCGCGGAAGGTGGCGCCGCCCGGAACGCTGGTCCCCACGCCGGGGGCAATGGCGGGGTCGAGGAAATCGACGTCGAGCGAGACGTGCAACTCGCCGTCGGCTGCGGCGACCCGGTCGAGGAAGGCCCGCAGCGGCGCGGCGATGCCGGTTTCGTCGATCTCGCGCATGTCGTGGGCCGAGATCGCGCTGCGCTCCAGGGCGCGCTTTTCGGCCGGATCGACGGAGCGCAGGCCGATCATCGCAACGCGATCCTCCGGTACCGGTGCGACGAGGGGCGGAAACGCTTCGAAGCCGGACTTGCCGGTGACATAGGCCACCGGACAACCATGCAGATTGCCGGACGCGGTGGTGGCGGGCGTGTGAAAGTCGCTATGCGCGTCGAGCCAGAGGACGAAGAGGGGCCGTCCGCGATCGGCCGCGCGCGCCGCCATGCCCGCCACGCTTCCCATGGCAAGGGCGTGATCGCCGCCCATGAAGACGACCAGACCCTGCGCCGTGCGAGCCCAATCCGACAGCGCCTCGGTCCAGGCGATTGTCTGAGGAAGCTCCACGACATGCGCGGGACCGGTGACGTCGCGGACCTCCGCGGGGGCGAGATTGCCCGCGTCGCAAACCTCGTGACCCAATGCGGACAGCGTTTCGGCCAGCCCGGCCACGCGGTAGGCGTCGGGCCCCATCAGGCATCCGCGGCGTGCCTTGCCGCAATCGAGGGGCACGCCGAGCAGGGTGATTTCGGCCACGCGGGCCTCAGCCGGCGGCCTTGGCCGCGCGCTTGCGCTCGTTGGGATCGAGGAACCGCTTGCGCAGCCGGATCGCGTTCGGCGTGACCTCCACGAGCTCGTCGTCGTCGATATAGGAGATCGCCTGTTCCAGGGTCAGCGTCACGGGCGTCGTCAGGCGAACGGCATCGTCCGTCCCGCTGGCCCGCACGTTGGTGAGCTTCTTGCCCTTGAGCGGGTTGATCTCGAGATCGTTGTCGCGGTTGTGCTCGCCCAGGATCATGCCGGTATAGACGTCCTCCTGCGCGCCGATGAAGAACTTGCCGCGATCCTCGAGATTCCAGAGCGCGTAGGCCACGGATTGCCCGTTCTCCATCGAGATGAGAACGCCCTGGCGGCGCCCCGGGATAGGGCCCTTGTGCGGGGCCCAGGTGTGGAACACGCGGTTGAGAACGCCCGTGCCGCGCGTATCTGTCAGGAATTCGCCGTGATAGCCGATAAGGCCGCGCGACGGGATATGCGCGATGATCCGTGTCTTGCCGGCCCCGGCCTGCTTCATCTCGACGAGATCGGCCTTGCGCGAGCCCGTGAGTTTTTCGATGACGGCGCCGGAATATTCGTCGTCGACGTCGATGGTCGCCTCCTCGATCGGCTCCATCACCTGGCCGTCGACTTCGCGCAACAGGACCTGCGGCCGCGAGATGCTGAGTTCGAAGCCTTCGCGGCGCATGTTCTCGATCAGGACGCCCATCTGCAATTCGCCGCGGCCCGCGACCTCGAAGGCCTCGCCGCCGGGCGTGTCGGTGACTTTGATGGCGACGTTGGTCTCGGCCTCCTTCATCAGGCGCTCGCGGATCACGCGCGACTGCACCTTCTTGCCGTCGCGGCCGGCGAGCGGGCTGTCGTTGATGCCGAAGGTGACGGTGATGGTGGGCGGGTCGATCGGCTGCGCGGGCAGGGCGTCGTCGACGGCCAGCGCGCAGACGGTATCGGCCACGGTCGCCTTGGACATGCCGGCGAGCGAGACGATGTCGCCCGCGACCGCCTCGTCGATATCCTGCTGGCCGAGACCGCGGAACGCCTGGATCCGGGTGACGCGGAACTGCTCGATCTTCTGGTTGGTGCGGGCCAGCGCCTGCACGGTCGCGCCGACCTTGAGCCGACCCGATTCCACCCGGCCGGTCAGAAGCCGCCCGACGAACGGATCGGCCCCGAGCGTGGTGGCGAGCATCCGGAAATCCTCGTCCGCGCGCGATTGCTGCTTGGGCGGCGGCACGTGGCGCACGACCAGGTTGAAGAGCGCGTCGAGGTTCTTGCGCGGCCCGTCGAGTTCGGGATCGCACCAGCCGTTGCGGCCGCTCGCATAGAGATGCGGAAAGTCGAGCTGATCCTCGTCGGCATCGAGCGAGGCGAAGAGGTCGAACACCTCGTCGAGCGCGCGGTCGGGCTCGGCATCGGGCTTGTCGACCTTGTTGAGCACGACGATCGGCCTGAGGCCCAGGGCGAGCGCCTTGGAGGTCACGAACTTCGTTTGGGGCATCGGCCCCTCGGCCGCGTCGACCAGCAGCACGACGCCGTCGACCATGCTGAGGATCCGCTCCACCTCGCCGCCGAAATCGGCGTGGCCCGGCGTGTCCACGATGTTGATGCGGGTGTTCTTCCACTCGACGGACGTGTTCTTGGCGAGGATGGTGATGCCGCGTTCGCGTTCCAGATCGTTGCTGTCGAGGGCCCGTTCGGCAACCGCCTGGTTCTCGCGGAAGGCACCGGATTGTTTCAGAAGCTCGTCCACGAGCGTCGTCTTGCCGTGGTCGACATGGGCGATGATCGCGATGTTGCGCAGATCCATTGGGATGGCCTTAGATAAGAAGGGTTGCGCGCGCCATACCTTGCACGTGCAGTATTGGCCAGCTTTTCATGCGCTTTGCGCGATAAAATGCGGGCTTATCCCCCGGTCAGGCCTCGTCCGCATCCTCTTTTGCGGCGATCATGCGCAGCGGTTCCTTGAACGTCATGGTCCGGTAGGGGAACGGGATCTCGATGCCGGCATCGTCGAGCGCACGCTTGACCGCGGCGACCACCTTGTCGCGCGAGCGCCGGATATCCACCGGTTTCGATCCGGTCCACCAGGTAATCTCGAAATTGATCGAACTGTCGCCGAATTCCTGCGCGAAGATCTGCACGTCCTTGACGTCGTTGCGGACCGAGTCGACCTGGCGGACCGCGGCCTCGATGACCTCGCGGGCCGCGTCGACATCCTCTCCGTAGGCCACGCCGCAGATGATCGTGGTCCGGCGCAGGCTGTCGGAGGTCCGGATCGTGACGGGGTTCTTGAAGAACATCGCGTTCGGCGCGACCACGAGCTGTCCGTCGGTCTGGCGCACATGGGTGTCGCGGATCGTGATGTTCTCGACCTGACCGTCGATCCCCTGGCATTCGATGAAATCGCCCACCTTGAAGGGTTCGCGGATGAGCAGCAGGATGCCCGCCAGGAAATTCTCGAACACGTCCTTGAACGCGAAGCCGATGGCCACGCCCCCGAGCCCCAGCGCGGCCAGCGCCTTGCCGGGCGTGATCGTGGGAAACGCGATCGTCACCGCGATCAGCATGGTTCCCAGCCAGAGCCCGACGGTCAGCAGCATGACGATCACGTCGCGCAGGGACCGACGCATCCGGGCGCGGCGCAGGGATTTGGGAACGCCCCACTGGACGAGCCGTATCGCGACCCATGCGACGAGAATGAAGACCACGGCCGCGAAAAGCTGCGGCAGCAATCTCCAGAAGCCCGCGGAATATCCGATCAGCTGATCGCGCATCGGTGCGGGGAAAACGGCCCAGAGGGCATCCAGAAGATTGTCCATGCGAGGCCCCCTTTCAGGTCGCGACGTAGCGATCCCGGCGATGGTTCACCGCGATGATAAGGTTGAGCACGATCGCGCCCAGAAGCGAAAGGGCTACGATCGAAATCGGAAAGAGCAGTGCGGCCACGGAGAAGAGCACGGCATCGAAGATGAGCTGCACGTATCCCGCCTTGAAGCCGGTTGTATCCTGGATGAGCAGCGCCACGACGCCCACGCCTCCGAGGCTTCCGCCGTGGCGAAAGAGGATGATGAGCCCCAGACCCACGAACGCGCCCTGGAGGACGGTGCCCAGAACGGGCTGAAGATAGGCGATCTGCAATCCCTCGGGCAGCAACGCGGTCGAGATCGACAGGAGGCTGACAGAGACGAGCGACTTGATCGTGAAGGTGCGCCCCAGCCTGCGCCAGGCCAGCACGTAGAACGGCAGGTTCACCACGAAGAACACCGCGCCGAAGCTCCACCCGGTCAGATAGCTGACGACGAGCGCCAGGCCGGCCGTCTGACCGGTGATGAGCCCCAGATGCGTCAGGAGCTGCACGCCGAGCCCGCACATCAACACGCCGAGCGCGATGCCCTGCACGTCGTCGAGCGGCGTATGATCGGGGGTTTCCGTCATGCGGCACGGGCTCCGGGCGGCGCGCCGATGGCGTCAGGCGCACGAGGAAGGCCGCAACTGCGCGGCCTTCCTCCGGTTGCGGCGCTCTTGGGCGATCAGGCGCCGAGCGCGCGGTCGAGGTTCTGGTCGACCTTCTCGAGGAAGCCCTCGGTCGTCATCCATTGCTGGTCGGGCCCGACCAGCAGCGCGAGGTCCTTGGTCATGTTGCCGGATTCCACCGTATCCACCACGACCTTCTCGAGCGTGTCGGCGAAGGTCGCGAGCTCGGCATTGTCGTCGAGCTTGGCACGGTGACGCAGGCCACCGGTCCAGGCGAAGATCGACGCGATCGAATTGGTCGAGGTCGATTCACCACGCTGGTGCTGGCGGAAATGCCGCGTGACGGTGCCGTGCGCGGCCTCGGCCTCGACGATCTTGCCGTCCGGCGTCATCAGGCGCGACGTCATGAGACCGAGCGAGCCGAAGCCCTGGGCCACCGTGTCGGATTGCACGTCGCCGTCGTAGTTCTTGCACGCCCAGACATAGCCGCCCGACCATTTCATCGAGGCCGCGACCATGTCGTCGATCAGACGGTGTTCGTAGGTGAGGCCCGCCTCTTCGAACTTGTCCTTAAATTCCTCGTCGAACACCTTCTGGAACAGGATCATGAACTGGCCGTCGTAGTTCTTGAGGATCGTGTTCTTGGTCGAGAGATAGACGGGGTACCCGCGCTGAAGGCCGTAGTTGAACGAGGCGCGGGCGAAATCCTTGATCGACTCGTCGAGGTTGTACATGCCCATGTAGACGCCGGAGGAGGGGGCGTCGAAGACCTCTTCCTCCATGACGGTCCCGTCCTCGCCCACGAACTTCATGGTGAGCTTGCCGGGGCCGGGGAACTTCATGTCGGTCGCGCGATACTGGTCGCCATAGGCGTGGCGGCCGATCACGATCGGCTGGGTCCAGCCGGGAACGAGGCGCGGCACGTTCGAGCAGATGATCGGCTCGCGGAAGACGACGCCGCCCAGGATGTTGCGGATCGTGCCGTTGGGGCTGCGCCACATCTTCTTCAGGCCGAATTCCTCGACCCGGCCCTCGTCGGGCGTGATCGTCGCGCATTTCACGCCGCAGCCGATCTCCTTGATCTTCTCTGCGGCGTCCACGGTGATCTGGTCGTCGGTACGGTCACGCTCCTCGATGCCGAGATCGTAATACAGAAGATCGATATCCATATAGGGCAGGATCAGCTTCTGCTTGATGAAATCCCAGATGATGCGGGTCATTTCATCGCCGTCGAGCTCTACGACGGGGTTTGCGACTTTGATTTTCGACATGAAGGGTCCTTTCTCGTCATGCTCAGGCTTGTAGCGGGTCTTAGACCACGGCAGGACGAGAGGGAAGCGTCGCGGCCCGGCGGCGTGTCGCGCCGGAACTTATCGGCGCGGCCGGCCATTGGCCGCGAAAGGAGATACCATGGATATCATTCGCATCATCGTCGCAATCCTCTTGCCCCCGCTCGGGGTGTTCCTCCAGGAAGGTCTCGGCAAGCATTTCTGGATCAACGTCCTTCTGACGATCCTGGGCTACATCCCCGGTATCGTCCACGCGCTCTGGGTCATCATCAAGCGCTAGGCGGTCGGACATCTGCCGCACCGCACAGCTTGCGTTCGTCGATGCAGGTTTCGCCCTCGGTCGCGTTACGGCATAGAGCGGCCAGCAAACCGAAAAGAAGGAGCCTGAACCATGGCACAGCCCAAGATCACCGTGCTGTTCTACACCACCTATGGCATGAACCACACGATCGCACAGACCGCCGCCGAGGCCGCAGAAGCCGCCGGTGCGCAAGTGCGCCTGCGCCGCGTTCGCGAAACCGTCCCGCAAGAGATCATCGACGGGCAGGAGGGCTGGAAGACGCAACTCGAGAAGATGCAGGACATTCCGGAAGCCGCGCCCGAGGACATGGAATGGGCCGACGGATATTTCGTGACCGCCCCCACCCGTTACGGCGTCGTGGCGAGCCAGCTGCGTGCCTTCATCGACACGCTCGGACCGCTCTGGCAGGCCGGCAAGCTCGCCAACACCACATTCACGGCGGCCACGACGGCGAACACGTCTCATGGCGGGCAGGAGACGACGCTTCAGTCGCTCTACGTCACCGCGATGCACTGGGGCAGCATCATCGTCGCGCCGGGCTATGCCGATCCGGTCAAGTTCGAGGATAACGGCAACCCTTACGGCTTTTCCATGAAGGCGGGCGATTTCACCGATCTCGATCGCAGATCGGTCAGCTATCAGGCCACCCGACTGGTCGAGATGACCAAAAAGCTCATCGCCTGATCCCGTCGGCCAAAAGAACCGGGTACCCCGCTCCCTTGGAAGGATCGGGGTTCCGGTCCGACCGGCATAACGGCCATCGACGACAAACTGAAGGACGAGCCGGACGATGCGGGTCTATGCATTTCTGGGATTGGCGATCCTGCTCGAAGTGATCGCCACCACCGCGCTGTCGCGGTCGGCCAGCTTCACCAAGGCGGCGCCGAGCCTGCTGGCCGTGCTCGGCTATGCGGGCTCGTTCTGGTTTCTGTCTTTCCCGCTGCGCGTGCTTCCGACCGGCGTGATCTATGCGATCTGGTCGGGCCTCGGGATCGTCCTCATCACTCTGGTTGCGTGGTTCTGGTCACGCGAAACGCTGGACCCGCCCGCGGTCGCGGGCCTTGCGCTCATCCTCACGGGCGTCGTCGTGATCAACGTCTTCTCGGACACGATCCACTAGCGGGAGCTCTCGGTCAGCCTGCGCTTCACGTAGGTCTGCACCAGATCGATCATCGGCTCCATGTGCGGGTCCTCGAAGAAGTGGCCCGCGCCTTCGATCTCTTCATGCGTGATGGTGATGCCCTTCTGGTCGTGCAGCTTGCCGACCAGCGTATGGGTGTCCTTGGGCGGCGCCACGCGGTCGCCGGTGCCGTTCACGATCAGGCCCGAGCTGGGGCAGGGAGCGAGGAAGCTGAAATCGTACATGTTGGCGGGCGGCGAGACCGAGATGAATCCGGTGATCTCGGGGCGCCGCATCAGGAGCTGCATGCCGATCCAAGCGCCGAAGCTGAACCCCGCCACCCAGCAATGCTTGGCGTTGTTGTTCATGCTCTGCAGGTAATCGAGCGCCGAGGCCGCATCGCTGAGCTCCCCGATGCCCTGGTCGTATTCCCCCTGGCTGCGGCCGACGCCGCGGAAGTTGAACCGCAGCACGGTGAAGCCGAGGTTCAGGAACGCGTAATGCAGGTTGTAAACCACGCGGTTGTTCATCGTGCCGCCGAATTGCGGGTGCGGGTGCAGGATGATGGCGATCGGCGCGTCGCGGTTCTTCTGCGGATGATAGCGGCCTTCCAGACGACCTTCCGGGCCGGGAAAAATTACCTCGGGCATGTGCGCGTGATCTTTCCTGTCAAAGCTGGTACCGGCATCGTTGACGAAGCGTGTCGGGCACCTTAGAAACGTTCTAATCTTGCGGGCGAGCGCCCGACATGTCGGACAGCAGGTAGTCGGGGCCACGTCCGGCGTCAACTGCCGGGCCGGAGTGAGGAACGGGCTTATGAAACTTAGCACCAAGGGGCGCTATGCCATGGTCGCGCTCAGCGACCTCGCGCTTCGGACCGACGGCAAGCTCGTATCGCTGTCGGATCTGAGCAAGCGTCAGGACATCTCGCTGCCCTATCTGGAGCAGCTCTTCGTCAAACTGCGGCGCAAGGGGCTCGTGCAATCGGTGCGCGGCCCCGGCGGCGGATACAGGCTGGCACGCCCCGCCTCGGAGATCCGCGTGTCGGACGTGCTGGAAGCCGTCGACGAGACGGTGAGCGCGATGCACCGCGGTCTGGGCGTATCGGGCGGCACGTCGGGCAGCCGCGCGCAATCGCTGACCAACCGGCTCTGGGAAGGGCTGAGCGCCAACGTCTACGTCTTTCTGCACCAGACGCGTCTTTCGGACGTGGTCAACAACACGCTCGCCCCGTGCCCGGCGGTGCCGTCGCTCTTCGAGATCGTCGACGAGGGCGCGCCGGATCCCGCTCCGGCGCCGCGTCCGGCCCAGATGGACGTGCGGGGCGATCCGTGATGCCGCGCGCCTATCTCGACTGGAACGCCAGCGCGCCGATGCGCCCCGAAGCGCGCGCGGCGATGATCGCGGCGATGGACCAGGCCGGCAATCCGTCGGCCATCCATGCGGAGGGCCGCGCCGCACGCGGGATCGTCGAGCGGGCGCGGGCGCAGGTGGCCCATGCGATGGGCGCCGACGCCGCCGATATCGTCTTTACCTCGGGCGCGACCGAGGCGGCGGCGATGGCCTGCGCGGGGCGGAGCCTCGGATGTGCGCCGGTCGAGCACGAGGCGGTGCTCGCTTGGTGCGCGCCGTCGCTTCCGGTGGACCGGGCAGGCGCCGTGTCGGTCGCGGATCCCGGCGCCACGGCACTTCAGGCGGCCAATTCCGAGACCGGCATCGTGCAAAACCTGCCCGACGGTCTGGCCGTCGTCGATGCGACCCAGGCGCTGGGCAAGATCCCCTTCGCCTTCGACTGGAGCGGCGCCGGGATGGCCATCGTGTCCGGCCACAAGATCGGCGGGCCCAAGGGGGTCGGGGCGCTGGTCCTGCGACGGGGTCTCGACGTGGAGGCGCGGATCCGCGGCGGCGGGCAGGAGATGGGCCGTCGTTCGGGGACCGAGAACGTGGCCGCGATCGCCGGGTTCGGTGCGGCGGCCGAGGCGGCCGCGGCCGATCTCGACGCGGGTGCGGCGAAAAACCTCTCCCGGTTGCGCGACCTCTTCGAGGAATGGGTGGCGGATCGGGACGGAATGACTATCTGCGTAGGGAAGGATGCACCCCGCCTGCCCAATACGAGCCTGCTGGTCACGCCGGGCTGGCGCGGCGAGACGCAGGTGATGCAGATGGATCTGCGTGGATTTTCCGTGAGCGCCGGATCGGCCTGTTCGTCCGGCAAGTTGCGTGGCAGCGGTACGTTGGCCGCGATGGGGTTCGACGAGGATGCGGCGGGATGCGCGCTGCGCATCTCCATCGGCGCCGCGACGACGGAAGCGGAACTGGCGCGCTTCGCAGAGGCCTGGCTCGCCGCAAGGGACAAGCACCGGGCGCGGGCCGCCTGAAGAATTTGAACCGGACGCGCGACGTTCGGAGAAGGAGATGACCGATGAGTGATGACATCATGCTGAAGGACCAGGTCAAGGAAGGCGTGGACAAGGAAACGGTCGACGCCGTCGCCCAGCTGAGCGGCACCTACAAGCACGGCTGGAACACCGAGATCGAGATGGATTTCGCGCCGAAGGGTCTGACCGAAGACATCGTGCGCCTGATCTCCGAGCGCAACGACGAGCCGGAATGGATGCTCGACTGGCGGCTGGAGGCGTTCCGCCGCTGGTCCGAGCTGAAAGAGCCGGACTGGTCGATGCTGAAATACGCTCCCGTCGATTATCAGGAGCAGTATTACTACGCCAAGCCGTCCTCGATGAAGGAAAAGCCCAAATCGCTCGACGATGTCGATCCCAAGCTGCTGGAGACCTACCAGAAGCTGGGCATTCCCTTGAAGGAACAAATGGTTCTGGCGGGCGTCGAAGGCGCCGAAGCCGTGCCTGCGGAGGCCGCCGAGGGAGAGCGCAAGGTCGCCGTCGATGCCGTCTTCGACAGCGTGAGCGTTGGCACGACCTTCAAGAAAGAGCTCGAGAAGGCCGGCGTGATCTTCTGTTCGATCAGCGAGGCGATCCGCGAGCATCCCGAACTGGTGAGAAAGTACCTCGCGAGCGTCGTGCCGACGCAGGACAATTATTTCGCGACGCTGAACTCGGCCGTCTTCTCCGACGGGTCATTCGTCTACATCCCGCCCAACACGCGCTGCCCGATGGAGCTCAGCACCTATTTCCGGATCAATGCCGAGAATACCGGGCAGTTCGAGCGCACGCTGATCATCGCCGACAAGGGCTCGTATGTGAGCTATCTCGAAGGCTGCACCGCGCCGATGCGCGACACGAACCAGCTTCACGCCGCGGTGGTCGAGATCGTCGCGCTCGAGGATGCCGAGGTGAAGTATTCCACGGTGCAGAACTGGTATCCGGGCGACGAGAACGGCAAGGGCGGCATCTACAACTTCGTCACCAAGCGTGCCGATTGCCGGGGCGACCGGTCGAAGGTCTCCTGGACGCAGGTCGAGACGGGATCGGCCCTGACCTGGAAATACCCGTCCTGCATCCTGCGCGGCGACGACAGCCAGGGCGAGTTCTATTCCATCGCCATCACCAACAACTGGCAGCA
Source organism: uncultured Paracoccaceae bacterium (assembly GCA_947489705.1). GTDB lineage: Bacteria > Pseudomonadota > Alphaproteobacteria > Rhodobacterales > Rhodobacteraceae > Palleronia. The sequence continues at coordinate 55,156 of CANLEQ010000004.1, read as the reverse complement.
GGCCGATACCGGCACCAAGATGATCCATCTGGGCAAGAACACCCGAAGCCGGATCGTCTCGAAGGGGATCAGCGCGGGCCACGCGCAGAACACCTATCGCGGGCTCGTTTCCATGCACCCGAAGGCCAAGAACAGCCGCAACTACACGCAATGCGACAGCCTGCTGATCGGCGGCGATTGCGGGGCGCACACGGTTCCCTATATCGAGGTCAAGAACAACTCGAGCCGGGTGGAACACGAGGCGACGACGTCGAAGGTCGACGACGATCAGATGTTCTATTGCCAGCAGCGCGGCCTCGACGAGGAAGAGGCGGTGGCCCTCATCGTCAACGGCTTCTGCAAGGAAGTGCTTCAGGCGCTGCCGATGGAATTCGCGATGGAGGCACAGCAACTGGTCGCGATCTCGCTCGAAGGGTCGGTAGGCTGATGCGGACTGGCGACAGAGCCACGGAGTGTCCCTGATGGGAGAGCTCGATCCCATCCGCGCGCCGGGGCGTCCGCGCTTCTTCGTCCTGCTGACGGTGGGCGTCGCGGTCGCGCTGGGACTGATCGCGGCGCTGTCCTGGTGGCTGCAGAACCCGATGCCCCGCGTTCTGATCGTCGTGCTCGTATCGGCCGCGATCGGCTGGATCGCGGGAAGGATGATGTTCAGGAGGAAACGAAAATGAGCTTCTGGTCGAATTCCGAACTCGTCGTCACCACGACGCCGAGCGTCGAGGGCCGCAAGATTGCCGCCTACAAGGGCATCGTGGTCGGCGAGGCGATCCTCGGGGCGAATGTGTTCCGCGACATGTTCGCAGGGATCCGCGACATTATCGGCGGCCGGTCCGGCGCATACGAGAAGAGCCTCAACGAAGCGCGCCAGACCGCCCTGTCGGAGATGGAAGACCGGGCCCGCGAGGCGGGCGCCAACGCGGTGGTCGGCGTCGATCTCGATTACGAGGTGGTCGGCAAGGAGAACGGGATGTTGATGGTGTCGGCCTCCGGCACGGCCGTCCTGTTGGAATGAAATGGCGAGTGGTCGCGGTCCGGGATGCCCGAGGATGCCGAGAGCATCCGACGGGTCCACGAGGATGACGGCCGGGTGAAATGGGGCGGCGGCGTGTTCCCGGCGCGGAACCCCGCCGGCCGCTTTGCAAGAGACATGCGCGATGGGTCGCGCGAAAGGATGAATTTATGTTGAAGATCAGCAACCTGCACGTGAAACTTGAAGAAGAGGACAAGCAGATCCTCAAGGGCGTCGACCTCGAACTCGAGGCCGGCAAGGTGCATGCCATCATGGGCCCCAACGGGTCCGGCAAGTCGACGCTGAGCTACGTCCTGTCGGGGCGCGAAGGGTACGAGGTCACCGAGGGCACCGCCGTTCTCGACGGCGAGAACATCCTCGAGATGGAGCCCGAAGAGCGCGCCGCTGCGGGCGTGTTTCTGGCGTTCCAGTATCCGGTCGAGATCCCCGGCGTCGGCAACATGACCTTCATGCGAACGGCGGTGAACGCGCAGCGCAAGGCGCGTGGTGAGCCCGAACTCAATTCCGCGGATTTCCTCAAGCTGGTCCGCGCCAAGGCGGCCGATCTTCAGATCGATGCCGACATGCTCAAGCGGCCGGTCAATGTGGGCTTTTCCGGGGGCGAGAAGAAGCGCAACGAGATCCTCCAGATGGCGATGCTGGAGCCGCGCATGTGCATCCTCGACGAAACGGATTCCGGCCTCGACGTCGACGCGATGAAGCTGGTCGCGCAGGGCGTGAACGCGCTCAGGGATCCCAACCGTGCGTTTCTGGTGATCACGCATTACCAGCGCCTGCTCGATCATATCCGTCCCGACGTCGTGCACATCATGTCGAATGGACGCATCGTGACGTCCGGGGGCCCCGAACTTGCCCTCGAAGTCGAGAAGAACGGCTATACCGACCTCCTGGCGGAGAACGCGTGATGGCATTGGCGAAACCCACGCAGGACGCGACGGATGCCCGGCTCGATGCGTTGTCGATCCCCCAAGATGCGGGCTGGTCGCTGGCCGCCCGGCAGGAGGCGCTCGGACGACTGAAACTCATGGGGATGCCGCATCGTCGCGACGAATACTGGCGCTTCACCAATCCCGCGGATTTCAACGCGGTCGCGCCGGTGGCAGCACCGCCCATGGACGTGTCCGACGAAAAGCCTCTCTACGAGGGGATGGAGCAGCTCAGGATCGTGTTCGTCGACGGCGTGTTCGATCCGGAGGCGTCGGACGACCTGGCGGGCGAGGGGATCGAGATCGCCCGGCTGGCCGAGGCCGGACGGGCGGATATCCACTGGGCGCGCGACCTCTACGGATTGCTGGAGGCCCGCGGGCAGTCGCCGGTCGACCGGCCGCTTTGCGCGCTCAACACGGCATTCGCGACCGACGGCGTGCTGATCCGTGTGACGGGCAAGGTTTCGCGGCCGGTCAGCATCGTCTATCGCCACGAGAACGCCACCTCCGACGCCATCCTGCATCACGTGGTGCAGCTGACTGAAGGGGCGGAGCTGACCCTGCTCGAGACGGGATGCGTCGCGGCGCGGGCCAATACGGTTCTCGAGACCGACGTCGCCGATCACGCGACTTTCCACCATGTCCGCAGCCAGGGCCGAAACCACGATCGCCGCGCGGCGACCGCGGGCTTCGCGCGGCTGGGGCGGCAATCGACCTACAAGTCGTTCACGCTGACGGCGAACGGCGCGATGACCCGCAACGAGCATGTTGTCGAGTTCACCGGCGACGATGCCACGGCGCATGTCGCGGCCGCCGCGATCGGCGACGGGGCGGACGATCCGTTCCACAACGACGACACGGTCTTCATCACCCATAATGCGAAGAATTGCGAAAGCCGCCAGGTCTTCAAGAAGGTGCTCAAGAACGGCGCGGTTGGCGTGTTCCAGGGCAAGATCCTGGTGAAGAAGGACGCGCAGAAGACCGACGGCTACCAGATCAGTCAGGCGCTGCTCCTTGACGATGACAGCCAGTTCCTCGCCAAGCCCGAACTCGAGATCTATGCCGACGACGTGGCCTGTTCGCACGGCTCGACCACCGGGGCGATCGACGAGGAGGCGCTCTTCTATCTGCGCTCGCGCGGGATGCCGAAGGCGCGTGCCGAGGACCTTCTCGTGCTGGCCTTCCTGGCCGAGACCCTTGAAGAGATCGACGACGAGGATATCGCCGCCGCCCTAAACGAGCGTCTGGCGGCATGGCTCGACCGGCACGCAAGCTGACATGGCTCTGACCGGGGACATCGTGCGAAGCTATCGCGGCCCGGGTGCTGTCCTGCGCCGCAGGATCGGCGGGAACGACGGGCGCGGCGAGGCACGCGCGCTTGTCACGCTGATGCTCGCCTGCGCGCTGATCTTCGTCGGTCAATGGCCGCGTCTCAGCCGCGAGGCCTACCTCTCTGGGCGCGAGCTCGACATGCTGGTGGGCGGTGCGCTCCTGGGCTGGCTCTTCATCGCGCCGCTCGTGCTCTACGGGGTCGCCGGGATCAGCCATGTGATCGCGCGGATCTTCGGCGGGCGGGCGCGGTACCTCGAGGCACGGATGGCGCTCTTCTGGGCGTTGCTGGCGGCGGCGCCCCTCTGGCTTCTCTGGGGGCTCGTCGCGGGGCTGATCGGGCCGGGTCCGGCGCGCGACGCCACCGGTCTCGCCGCGCTCGCGGCCTTCTTCGCGCTGTGGCTCGCGGGCCTCTACGCGGTCGAATTCGGGGAGCGCGCGTGAACCTGATGTCCCCCCGAACGCTCGGGCGGCTCGCGGTCGATACCGTGCGCGCCCCGCGGCCGACCTTCGCGCGATTGCGCGCGCTCGAGCTTGACCTCTCGACCCTCTGGCAGGCGCTGCTTCTGGTCGTCGTGCTGTCGATCGTCCTGGCCGAGCTGGTCAACATGTACCTGCTCGCGACCATCGGCACCGACGCCCAGCCGACATTGCTGCTCAGCCCCTTCTTCTTCGGGGTGATCCAGCTGGCCTTCCTGCTGATCAGCGTATTCATGATCCACCGCATCGGACGCGCGTTTCGCGGCACCGGCGATCTTGCGGACGCGATGCTGGCCGTGACCTGGCTCCAGTTCGTCATGGTCTGCCTGCAGGTGGTCCAGGGTGTCCTGCTGATCCTGATGCCGCCGCTCGCGGGTATCGTGATGCTGCTGGGACTGGCGCTTTTCTTCTGGCTTCTCACAAACTTCGTGGCCGAACTTCACGACTTTCACAGCCTCGGCCGCGTCTTCGGCATGATCCTCTTCGTGCTGGTGGGTGTGGCGCTTGGTCTCTCTTTCCTGCTGACCCTCGCGGGCGTAACCATTCCGCGATAGGAGGACTCACAATGTTCGACGTCCAAGATATTCGCGCGGATTTTCCGATCCTGTCGCGAGAGGTGAACGGCCGCCCACTCGTCTATCTCGACAGCGGCGCCTCGGCGCAAAAGCCGCAGGTCGTGATCGACGCCGTCACCCGCGCCTATGCGGAGGATTACGCCAACGTCCATCGCGGGCTCCATACGCTGAGCTCGATCTCGACCGAGAATTACGAGGCGGTGCGCGGCAAGATCGCGTCGTTCCTCGGGGCGCGCGATCCCGACAGCATTGTGATGAATACCGGCACGACCGAGGGCATCAACATGGTCGCCTATGGCTGGGCCATGCCACGGATGGAGCCCGGCGACGAGATCGTGCTGAGCGTCATGGAGCATCACGCCAATATCGTGCCGTGGCATTTCCTGCGCGAACGTCAGGGCGTCGTCCTGAAATGGGTCGATACCGACGTCAACGGCGCGCTCGACCCGCAGGCGGTGATCGACGCGATCGGTCCGCGCACCAAGCTTGTCGCGATCACGCATATGTCGAACGTGCTGGGCACGGTCGTCGATGTCCGGGCGATCGCCCGCGCCGCCCGCGAGCGCGGGGTGGCGACGCTCGTCGACGGATCGCAGGCCGCGGTGCACATGCCGGTCAATGTCGAGGATATCGGCTGCGACTTCTACGCGATCACCGGCCACAAGCTCTACGGGCCGTCGGGGTCGGGCGGGATCTATGTCCGGCCCGAGCGGTTCGACGAGATGCGGCCCTTCATGGGCGGCGGTGACATGATCCGCGACGTGCGCAAGGACGGTATCGACTACAACGCCGCACCGATGAAGTTCGAGGCCGGAACGCCCGGCATAGTCTCGCAGATCGGCCTCGGCGCCGCGCTCGACTACATGACGGGCATCGGCATGGAGGATATCGCGGCGCACGAGGCGTCGCTCCGGGATTACGCGATCGATCGTCTGGGGGGCCTTAACTGGCTCAACGTGCAGGGAACGGCACCGGGCAAGGGCGCGATCTTCTCGTTCACGCTCGACGGGGCGGCGCATCCGCACGACATCTCGACCGTTCTCGACAAGCGCGGCATCGCGGTGCGCGCCGGTCATCATTGCGCGGGGCCGCTGATGGATCACCTCGGCGTCAGCGCGACGGCGCGGGCTTCCTTCGCGCTCTACAATACCCACGCGGAGGTCGATGCGCTGGTCGACGGGCTGGAACTCTGCCACGAACTCTTTGCCTGAATGCGCGCATTCCGACATTGCGCATGACGGCGCGGACGCATATACGTTCACGCGAATTGGACCATTAGCTCAGCTGGATAGAGCGCTGCCCTCCGAAGGCAGAGGCCAGAGGTTCGAATCCTCTATGGTCCGCCAATTCCCCGGCCAAGTGACAAATTGATTCTTTCGCCCGGCCTCATTTCGCTTGGCCGGTATGTCATAAGATAATGAGGTGACCCGGCTTCGTTCACCGGGTGCCCGATTCTTGAGACGTCTCTGCACGTTAAGAGGGTAAACAGGCAACTTCACGCCGTTTTCGACGCGAGGCATTTGAATTCCCCCGCCGAATTACCAACTTAGCGAAAGCATCAACCAACGGACATTCCAATTCCCCATGCAGTTGCGCAACGCTTCCTTTTCCCGCCGACGGTTTCTGACAACGGCCTCGGCGCTGGCTTTCGGGCCGGCGATACTGACCACCCGAGCGGCGGCGCAATCGGACGATCCGGCATCGGGCGAGCCGTTCAGCTTCGGCCAGCTGACCGAGCGCATGCGCGCCGCGGCCGCGGCGCCCTACGAGCCGGCGACCCCGATCGAGGGGCCTTGGGCAGAGCTTGACTACGACGCCTACCGGCGGATCGCCTTCGATACCGAGCGTGCCGTCTGGGCGGGCCCCGAGACGCGGTTCGAACTGCATGCCTATCCCATGGGATGGCTTTTCCGCGAGCCCGTCGCCCTTTACGAGGTGAGCGACGGCGTCGCGCGCCCCATGCAGTTCGGCCTGGAGGATTTCCGGGTGGATCCGAGCGTCGCCGCGGCGCTGTCCGACGGGGGCGCGCCGACCTTTCCGGGCGTGGCGGGCTTCCGGCTCAATACCCCGCTCAACGATCCCGCGCGCTACGACGAGGTAATCTCCTTCCTCGGCGCGAGCTACTTCCGCGCTCTCGGGCGCGGCAATACCTACGGGATCAGCGCCCGAGGCCTTGCGGTGAATACCGCGACGGGGCGGGACGAGGAATTCCCGCGGTTCAGCGCCGCGTGGCTCGAAAGGCCGGGGCCGGGCTCGGATCAGATCGTCTTCTACACTGCGCTCGAAAGCGCGTCGGTCACCGGCGCCTACCGCTTCGTCCTGCGCCCCGGGGAGACGACGGTGATCGACGTCACGGCGCGGCTCTTCATGCGCGAGGACGTGCAGCAACTGGGCATCGCGCCCCTCACGTCGATGTATCTCTTCGGGCCGTCGGACGAGGGCGGCTTCGACGATTACCGCCCCGCGGTGCACGACAGCGAGGGCCTGGTCGTGACCTCGGCGGGGCAGACGAGCTATCGTCAATTGTCCAACCCGCCACGATTGGCCAATTCGCATCTCGCCGCACACAATCCGCAATATTACGGCCTGGTCCAGCGGGATCGCGCCTTCGAGACATTCCTCGATTCGGGTGCGCATTACGAAAAGCGGCCGTCGCTGATGGTGGAACCGACCGGCGAATGGGGGGTTGGAACCGTCAGGTTGATCGAGATCCCATCTCAGCTCGAGGCGAATGACAATATCGTGGCCTTCTGGGTGCCAGAGAAGGAAGTCCGGGCCGGTGACGAATTGACGTTCGACTATCGCCTCCACTGGGGAGCGGATCCCGACGGAGCGATGCCGGACGATACGGCACGTGTCCTGCGGACCATGACGGGCGAAGGCGGTGTGTCCGGCGTCGAGGAATCCACTGGCCACCGAAAGTTCGTCATCGACTTCGCGGGTGGCCAGTTGGGCGAGTTGGAGGATCCCGAAGCCGTCTCTCCGGCCGTGTCTGCATCGGGCGGCGAGATCGCGGAATCCGTCTTGTCACGGATCGCGGATACCGAGATATGGCGTCTGGTCCTGGAAGTGGACGCAGCCGCCGGACAAACAGTGGAACTGCGCGCCGACCTTCGGGCGGGCGATGCTATCCTGAGCGAGACGTGGTTGTACCAATGGCAGACAGAATGACCCAAGACCAAGACGAGATCCCGGCATCCACCATGCAATGGTTGCCGCGTGACGCTCCCGTCGAGATGCGCCCGCAATCGCTCGAAGCCAAGCACGAGCCGCGAGCACCGATCCTCTCGCGTCTCTTCGAGCGCGGCTTCCATGCGTGATACCCGCGGTCACCGGGCCACTGCCTGGTATCGCGGCCTCGCACTGACCTTTGCCGCGACAAGCGCGGCCGCCGCCGCCGCGCTCCTCGCGCAATCGGTCGCAGCGGACGGTATTACCGCATGGGATTTCGCGGCGGTGGTGCTGATCCTGATGACCACCGCGTGGCTTTCCTGGGGGGCGGCGCAATCCCTCGTCGGATTGCCGCCGCGTGCGCGGTCAGACAGGACGCAGCCCGCCCCGTCGGGTCCGTTTCCGCCGACAGTCATCCTCCTGCCCATCTGCAACGAGGATCCGGTCGCCCCGATGGCGCGTGTCGCGGTGATGGACGCCTCGATCCGCGCCGCGGGGCTCGACGTCGATATCGCGGTCCTGTCGGACACGCGCGACCCTGCGGTCCTGCCGCGCGAACGCGAGGAATTCGCTCGGCTGCATGACCGCATCGAAGGGGCCGACCGGATCTTCTATCGCAACCGGACGGACAACCGCGGTCGCAAGGCCGGCAATATCGAGGAGTTCATCCGGCGATACGGCGCCGCCTACGAGTTCGCGATCATCCTCGACGCAGACAGCCTGATGGAGGGCGAAACCGTCGCCTCGATGATCGCGCGGATGCGCGACGAGCCCGATCTTGGCCTGCTCCAGACGCTTCCCTTCGTCGTCGGCGCCCGGTCGATCTTCGGACGCGCGATGCAATTCGCGGCGTCGTTCCATTCGCCCGTCTTCGCCAGGGGCCTTGCGAGAATGCAGGGTCGAACGGGGCCCTTCTGGGGACACAACGCCATCGTCCGGGTACGGGCTCTGGCCGAATGCTGCGGCTTGCCCGAGCTGTCCGGGCGGCCCCCCTTCGGCGGGACGATCCTGAGCCACGATTACGTCGAGGCGGCGCTACTTGCACGTGGAGGGTGGCGCGTGACGCTGGACGAGACACTCGGCGGATCCTTCGAGGAGGGCCCCGACAACCTGCTCAGCCATGTGCGCCGCGACCGACGCTGGTGCCAGGGCAATTTGCAGCATATCCGCCTGCTGAACGCCCCGGGTCTCGCGAGCTGGAGCCGGTTCGTCTTCGTCCAGGGCATCGCCTCCTATCTGGTCTCGATCCTGTGGGGGGCGTTCCTGATCGTGTCGGTCCTGACCACAATGGCCGCTCCGCCGCCAAATTATTTCCCCGAGCCCTACCAGCTTTTCCCGGTCTTCCCCGACGACCGCACCCGTGAATTCGTCGCGCTTTGTATCGGGATCGGCGGACTGCTGCTGCTGCCGAAATTCGCCATCCTGACGGAAGCCGCGCTGACGCGCCGCGTCACCGGTTTCGGAGGCACGATCCGCGCGGCCGGGTCGGTGGTGGCCGAAATCCTTCTGTCCTCGCTGATCGCGCCGATCCTGCTCATGTACCAGTCGCGCAGCGTGATCGAGGTTCTGTCGGGTCGCGATGGGGGGTGGCCCGCGAACCAGCGCGGCGAGGGCCGGTTGAGCCTGCGCGAAGGGTGGGCCGCAGGCCGTTGGATCGCGCTCTTCGGGCTTGCCGCTGCGACGGCCGTCTCGTGGTTCGCGCCATCGATCCTCTGGTGGCTGCTGCCCGTCTGCGTACCGATGATGGCGGCACCGCTGCTCATCGCCGCTACGTCGCGCAGCGGGGCGGGGTGGTTCTTCCTCGTCCCCGACGAGACGACGCCCGCGCCGATCGTCGCGGCGTTCAGGGCCGAGATGGCGGCGCGTCAGCGCGAGATGCCCGCCCGCGCCGTTACCGGAGCCGAACCGTCCCATGCCGTCTGACCTGCCGGCTCCGAGCCGCAAGATCGTCACCTTTCCGGCCCGGACGACGCCGCGTTCGCCGCGCGATCCACGGATCGACGTCTTCCGCGGGCTCGCGCTCATCATGATCGTCATCGATCACATTCCGGGCAATCCCTACGAATCCTTCACGTTGCGGGCGTTCGGCTTTTCCGACGCGGCCGAGGCCTTCTTCCTGATGTCGGGTGTCGCTGCGGGCATAGCCTATTCAAGCGGCTTCCTGCGCTGGCAACACGGGGCGGGAACGCTCGGGGCCGCGACCCTGCCCCTCTGGCGGCGCGCCTGGAGCCTCTATCTCGTCCAGATCTTTCTGACCGTCGCGGTGCTCGCCATGTATGGCTGGGCGGCCGACACGTTCCTCAGGTCCGAATTCCGCGTTCAGCACAATCTCGGGCTCATCTACAAGGAAACCGGCTCGGCGCTCGTGGGGCTTGCGACGCTCGGCTACCAGATCGGGTACGTGAACATCCTGCCGGTCTACATCGTGCTGCTCCTAGCGGCGCCCCTGGCGCTCTGGGGCGCGGTCAAGGCGCCCGGCACGACACTCGTCGCCTCGGCACTCCTCTGGCTCGTCGCGGGGTGGCACTCGTGGAACATTCCCAACAATCCCGGCGGGGGCGGCTGGTTCTTCAGTCCCCTGGCCTGGCAGGCCATCTTCGTGCTGGGCTTGGTGATCGGCGTCCGTCACCGCGCTGGACGGCGCCTCGTAGAGGTGTCGCGGCCGCTCTTCTGGGGCGCGGTCGCGTTTCTCGTCCTGGTCCTCGCTTGGCGCTATATCCCGGCGCTCGGGATATATCTCAACCACAAGATGGCGCAGCTGGGCGCCCTCGGCGCACCCTCGAACGTCGTCTCGCACAACAAGACGTTTCTGGCCCTGCCGCGGCTGCTGCACGTTCTGGCCCTCGCCTATGTCGTGTCCTGCCTGCCGTGGGTGACGCGACTTTGCGCGCATCGCGGTGCCGCACCTTTCCGACTGCTGGGACGGCAGGGCCTTCTGGTCTTCGCGGCCGGCACGATCCTCTCCATGGCCTGCCAGATCCTCATGGATGTGGAGCCCGAGACAGCCTGGCTCGGTCTGGTTCTGCCGCCCGTTGCCGTCGCGATCCTGTTCGTGCTGGCCGCGCTCAAGGACGGGCAAATCGCGTTTCTGGGCCGGCGGATCCCGGTCGAGGACCGCAAGGATCACGGGGTGGCCGTGTCGAACTAGCGCGGCGGGGCGGGCCTCGAGATCGCGGATCTGGGTCGTCAGCGGTCCGGGGCGAGCAGCCCGAGGCCGCGAAGATAGATCCCGATCCCGGCCTCGAGCAGATCCTCGGGAGGATAGGGGACGTTCGTGCCCGGCGAATTTCGGGCGAAAAGCTCGACCACCCCGTGCGACATGGCCCAGATATGCGCGCTGAACATCTGCGCAGGGGGGCGCTGCGCCGCGGGGATGTGCTGCGAAAGATCCGCGGCCGCGCGTTCCAGAACCGAATTGGCGCGCGCGGCGACGGCATGCAGACCGGCATGATGCTGTACGTTCACGCCTGATTCGAACATGGCGACGTAATGCCCGGGATGCTGCCGCGCGAAGGACAGATAGGCCCGGCCGGTCGCCTCGAACGAGGCCAGCGCCGAGGGCTGACCGCTCTGATAGGCGCGCTCCATCTGGTCGGCAAAGATCTCGTATCCCTGCCGTGCGCATTCGGCGATGATCTCGTCGCGCCCCTGGAAGTGCCGATAGACCGCCGCCGGCGTGACATCCGCCGCCTTTGCCGCCTCGCTCAGCGTGAAGCCGGTCGGGCCCTTCTCCTCGATCAGGCGCAGCGCCGCGTTGATCAGGGCCTGCGCCAGGTTGCCATGATGGTATCCGCGCTTAGGCATCGGTGCGCCGAAGTCGGGTTGCGTCGCGGATGGATGACATGGACAAGACCTTGCAGCGGGGCAGAGAGGCGCAGCCTAGGGGCTCGGCCGGGTTAGCGCAATCCGGCCCGCTCCGTCGCGCGGTCGATGGCCGCGATCACGTCGGCCTGCGCGACCTGATGCGGCATGTGACCGATCCCTGCAAGCCGGGTGAGCGCAGCGTCCGCGATCTGCCGCGCGAGCGGTTCGGCGTGGATCTCGAACGGCACGACGTCGTCCGCCGCGCCGTGGACGATCTCTACCGGAAGCCGCAGATCGGGATATTGTGCGGACATCTCCGCCAGATGTGGCTTCAGCGTGTTGACCTGGCGCGCATTGGCGCGAAACGACACCCGGCGCAGGGTCAGCGCCGCGCCGATATAGTCGAGATACCCTTCGGGGGGCTGTTGCGGTCGGAAGATGCCGGCAACCGCTTCCTTGACCATGGCCTGCGTCACGAAGGCCGAGATCATCGGGACCGCCACCGCGCCGCCGATGCGCGATCCGTTGACGGTATAAAGCGGACCGAGGCCGCCCTCCCAAGGTTGCGAGGCGCCCGACGCCACGACCAGAGCCGCCGGATCGTGATCGAGCGCCCAGGCAAGCGCGACGGCCCCGCCATAGGAATGGCCCATCACGACCGGCCGCGTCACGCCGAGCTGCCGCGCCGCGCGGGCCAGGAGGTCGGCCTGGGATTGCGGGGATTCGCCGATATCGGTCCAGGGATCGTCGAGGTCCGGGCGCACATCGGTATATCCGAGCCCCGGCCGGTCGAAGATCGTGACGCGGTAGCGGTCCTTCACGCGATCGAGAAACCGGAAGGTGAACTCGCGCAGATTTCCCGACGCGCCGTGGATCAGGACCAGATCGGGGCCCTCGCCCTCCTGCACGTAGTGAACGCGCCGCCCCTCCACCTCGATGAACGCGCCGAGCGGCGGGAACGCCTCTTCGGCGGCGTCTGCCCGGCTGTCTCCGCGGCGGTCGATCAACACGCCGCTGCCGGCCGCGAGTAGCCCCGCGAAGGCGAGCCTAGCAGCCAATCTGGGAAGGGTCATACGGCACCGATTGATAGATCTCGTTTATCCAGTTGCCATATAGAAGATGCGCGTGGGACCGCCACCGGTTGAGCGGCATCTTCAACGGGTCGTTATCGGGATAGTAGTTCCCCGGCACGGCGACCGGCACGCCCGCGGCGACATCGCGGTCGTATTCCTGTTTCAGCGTGTCGTCGTCATATTCGAAATGATTGAAGATATAGGTCGCCCGATGCGAGGGATCGGCGACGAGCGCCGGGCCGGCCTCCGGGCTTTCGAGAAGGGTCCTGAGCCCCGGCGCCTTGTCGATGTCCTCCTGGCGCATCTCGGTCCAGCGGCTGACGGGAATGACGCAATCGTCCGAGAACCCCCGCAGGAGGGGCATGGTGGGCTCGAGATTGCGATGCCTGTAGCAGCCGAAGAGCTTGGCCCCGAGGAGGTGCTTGGGCACGCCATGGAAATGGTTGATCATCGCCATTCCGCCCCAGCAGACCCCGAAGGTCGCGTGCACGTTGGTCTGGGTCCAGTCCATGACCTCGCGAAGCTCGTCCCAGTAGGAGACTTCCGTGAAAGGCAGATGCTCGATCGGCGCCCCGGTGATGATCAGTCCGTCGAACTTCTCCGACTTGACCTCCTGGAAGGGGCGGTAGAACGCCTCCATATGCGAGGCGGCCGTGTTGCGGGTCTGGTGTTCGGTCATCCGGATGAGCCGGAGATCGATCTGGATCGGACCCGCTCCGATCAGCCGGGCGAACTGGTTCTCCGTCTGGATCTTCTTCGGCATGAGGTTGAGCAGCCCGATCTTGAGCGGGCGGATATCCTGCCGCATGGCCTCGGCCTCGCCCATCACCATGACGCCCTCTTGCTTGAGGACGCTGAAGGCGGGCAGGTCGGAGGGCAATTTGATCGGCATGGCGGTCGCAATCTCCGCGGAAGAAGTCGGAAGGGCTGAGATAACGACCCGCGGTCGCGACCTCAAGCGTCGACGGCGGCGTCGATCCTCTCGGCGATCAGGCGGTCGAGCGCCGCGGGCGATTGCACCTCTGCCAGATCGTCGGCCTCTACGGTCACGCCGTGCCGCGCCATGGCGGCGTATCGCGGCTGCCGATGCGCCAGCGCCCGCGCATAGGTCCAGCGCACGAAATCGTCGGGATCGACGCGGTCGGGCGCCTTTTCGGTCCGCGCGAGATACTCGCTCCAGGCCGCTTCGAGAAAGTCGGGCTGGTAATACATCGGCTTCGGCGCCCGATCGAACCGCCGGACCAGCTCAGCGGTATGCGCGTCCGAGCCCTTGAGCCAGACGGGCAGCAGGTTCTGCGTGATCAGGCGCATCGTGGGATCGTCCGGATCGTCGGGATCGACGATCTCGCAGATCGACCCGGACGTGTCGCAGACGAAATTGCCGTAGCCGTAGATGTCGCGCGCGCGATCGATGAACGGCACCGTGTCGGCCATGGCACTCAGTTCGGCCACCCGATGCTGGCGCTGGCGGATCATGTAGTCGTCGAAGGGCAGACCGCCCCGATCCGGATCGCCGGGCTTGCCCAGATAGGTCGAGAGGGGGGCGAGATTGTCGAAGGTGATGTTGCTCGCGACATAGATCGAATCGCTCATCAGCAATTCGCGCAGCAACGGGACCTTCATCGCCTCGCGCTTGAAATTGTCGGCGATATGTTCGCCCATGTAGCGCGTGCCGATGCGGTAATCGACGGAATAGTGGAACCACCCCCCCGCATCGCGCAGCATGCTCGACAGGCGTGTCTTGCCAAGCCCCGACATGCCGAAGAAGAGCACGCGCTTCTCCGACGCCTCGAGCCAGTCGTTTCCGGACGCATAGATCATGGCGCGTCTCATATCGCGCCGATCGCGCGCTGCCTAGAGGGGCCGGGGGATCAGGCGCGGCATGATGAACTGCCGGGTCAGAAGCGGTATCCCACGCTCAGCCCGAGCGAAACCGCGTCGTTGTCGTCGAAATCCGCGACTTTCTGCTCGCGCGGCCCGATATCGGCGTCGCCGAGCCGGTCGTAGCGGATACCCCCCGAGATGGAGAACCGGGTCGTCGTCTCGTAGCGCAACCCCAGCGCCAGCGATTTCGTCCCGTCCGTCGGCGCCAGCGGCGAGACGACATCGCCCGAATGATCCTCGTATCCGATTGCCACCGATCCGCTCAGCCGGTCGGTGAGTTGCCGTCCGAGGCCGATATTGACCGCATACCCGTCTTCGATCGTGGTGAGCGAATCGCCATTGCGCGCGCCGTCCTGGATCGTGTCGTAGAAAACCGGCGACACCCGCGTGTCGTCGTACCATGCATAGCGCACCGAACCGAAGAGCAGCGTGTCCGCCGCGATGCCGGTCTGGAAGGCGACGTTCACCGCTTCGGGCGTCTCGATCCGCGTGTCCGAATTGGTCGAGAACGGATTGACCGGAAGGCCAAGGGCCGCGGCGGGCAGATCTCCCACCCCGATTCCGTTCAGCGTTTCGCGCGTGGGCAGGTCGTGCGTCGTACCGCTGATATAGGTGACCGCGAGGCGCAGGGCGATCTCCGGACGCTCGTAGGCGGCGCCGATTACATAGCCGAGGTCGCCATCCGCCTCGAACGCGCTGCGATAGCCCGAAAGCGGGCCGGGCGCCGCGCCCGACAGGCGGACATCCGCCTGGATCTCCTGATAGCGCAAGCCGCCGTGGATGCTGAACGCGTCGTTGAATTCGTAGCGGGCAAGCGCCTCGATCGCGCGACTGTCGACGATCGCCTCGGTGCCGCCCAAAGCCAGCGATCCATCGCCGCCGGGCACGGAATCGGGATAGCGAATATTCAACCCGTAAGGCTGATCGAACGAGAGCGATCCCGAGATCCGGTCGGTGAACTGGTATTTCAGCCCGAAATCCACCCGACTGAAGTTTTCGGCGACGCTGCCGCTGGTCTGTTCACCGAGAAGGGCGATATCGCGCCCGTCGATGCTGGGAAAGATACGTCCGAAGCTCAGCTCGGCATAGTTGCCCTCTTCGAAAAGGAGAGTCACGGGCTGGCCGGAACGATCGAGGCCGAGCGCCCCTGCCGCAAACGGAGCCATCGCCAGTGCCATGGTTGTTCCAAGAAGCAATTTCATTCTATCGTCCCACGATTGATCCGAACCAGGTCAGCGTTGGTGCCGGTTGCGTTCGGGATCAATGATTTGCACGCGCGGGATAATTTTCCATTGACGGATTCGGCTTTCACGCAACACCTTGGGGTAGAGTCCGCCGGCTTTCGACCCAGATGTTGAGGTAGTTCGCGCCGAAGATGATGGCGGCGCCGATCAGGACGTAGACATCGAAAGCTTCGGCGTAGAACAGCATGCCGATCACCGCGATCACCGGCAGGCGCAGGAAATCCATCGGGATCACGAGGGTGGCGGGCGCCATCGAGAGCGCAGTGGTGAGACAGAAATGCGCCGACAGGCCCGCGCATCCGATCAGCACCAGCCACGGCACCATCGCCGCGGACGGAACCGCGATCGAACCGTCGAACCCCGCGCAGACGAGGCCGAAGATCGCTTGCGTGACGGTGAGCCAGAAGAGGATGCAGGTGATGCTTTCGGTCCGGGTCAGGATCTTGGTGAACACCGCCGAGCCGGCAAAGCCGATCGCGGCCGCCGCTGCCGCGATCTGACCCGGCCCGATGCCGTCGACGTCGGGGCGGGCCACGACCAGAACGCCGATGAATCCCAGAAGTGCTGCCACCATCCGCATTCTGGTCAACCGCTCGGCCAGCAGAAGCGGCGCCGCCAGCGCCACCCAGATCGGCGAGGTGAATTCCAGCGCGAAGACCTGTGCCAGGGGGATCGTCGCGATCGCGAAGAACCATAGATTCTGTCCGGTGAAATGAAAGAGGTTGCGCACCACATGCAGCCCAAGCCGCCGCATCCGGATCTGGTTCAGGGTCCCCAAACTCGACGCGATGGTCACGACGAGGACGATCCCGATGAGCGATCGGTAGGTCATGAGCTCGAACGTATCGAGTTCGATCGAGACCGCGCGACCCGCCACCGCCATCGACGTGAACGAGACGATGGCCCCCGTCATCCAGAGCGCCGCCCGCCTGAGCTGCGGATCATCGGTCGAACGGGCGCGGGGTATGTCGGTCATGCGGCGTATCTGCCGCGAATTTGGGCATAGTTACAAGTGCCGCCGCCGGACTGCGCGCTCACGACCCCGCATCACGCGTTCGGCGTCAGTCATCCTCGTGACAGATATAGACGGCACCGCCGACGGCCACCACGCTGACCGCGACGCCTCCGGCAAGGGCAGGGGCCGCCAGCGCCGTCGAGAGCGCCGTGCCGGCCCCCGTCCCGAGGCTGGTCAGTACCGATCCGGCCGTCCCCGACACGATCGCCGCGCCCGAAGCATGGAGCACGGCGCTCGACCGGCTCTCCTCTTCGCCGCGTCCCGTGACGATGTCGGTGGCCGTTCCCGCGACGTTGAGCGCGCCGTCGGTGGCATTGTTCACCCGGTCGCACAGCGTCTTGGCGCAGCGACCGCGGTAATTCCGCTCGCCGGGCACCAGAAGATATCCCAGCCGTTCGTCGGGCAGGAGGCAATATCCCTCCAGATCGCCGTCCGGAACCTCGTTCGCGAGGAACGCGATCAGGGTCTGGCTGTCGCAGGCCGGCGGGCGGCCCAGGACCCGATCGACGCCGAGCCCCGCCCAGCGGGTTGCCCGCTCGCGCAGGCCCGGAGCGCCGGGAGCGGCGCCCAGTGCGTCCCTGTCGATGAAGATCTCGGTGGAATTGACGTCGGCGCGGCAGATATCCTGCGCCCCTGCCGGCGCGGCCATCAGACAGACGAACATGATCGCCGCGACGTGCTTCATGTGGCGGCCCTAGCGGACCATCCGTTCTTCAAAGGATTTCTCGATGAAGGTGGGCATGTGATCGCCCATGCCGACGACGCGATTGTCGCCGCGACGTCCGTTCCGGGACGGCGCGCGGCCCGATGCTGCCTGCTCGGCCGCTTCGGGCTTGTCAACGGGGGCGGGCGCGATATCGGCGAGTTCGGCGGCGGCCACGTCGTCGGCGGGGGCCGCCACGGGGACGTCGACAGGGGCCTCGACGGGCGCTGCTGCCGGGGCGGCCTCGGCCTGCGGCGCCTCTTCGCGCTTGCGCCGCGTCCGGGTGCGCTTGGGCTTCGGGGTCTCGGCGGTCGCCGCCTCGGGTGCCGCGACCTCGCTAGTCTGCTCCGCCGGGGCACCGGTATCGGCTGCTGCGGGTGCCGCGGGGTTGGCGAGACGCGGGATCGGCTTTTGCAAGAGCCGTTCGACGTCTTCGAGGTTCCTCTCGTCGGACGGCACGCAGATCATGATCGCCTTGCCGTCGCGTCCGGCGCGGCCGGTCCGGCCGATCCGGTGAACGTAATCCTCCGCATGGCTCGGCACGTCGAAGTTGAAGACATGGCTTACCGCGGGCACGTCGAGCCCGCGCGCGGCAACATCGGAGGCCACCAGGAACCGCAGATCCCCGGCGCGGAACCCGTCGAGCGTGCGGGTGCGCTGCGACTGCTCCAGATCGCCGTGGATCGGCGCCGCGTCATAGCCGTACTTGCTGAGGCTCTTGGCGACGGTATCCACGTCCATCTTGCGGTTGCAGAAGATGATCGCATTGCTGCAGGCATCGCCCTCCGCATCGATGAGCGCGCGCAGCAGCTTGCGCTTCTCGCTCGCCTGGCGATCCTTGCGCGACCCCTTGAAGAGGACGACGCCCTGCTCGATCGTCTCGGACGCGGTCGCCTGGCGCGCCACTTCGACCCGCTCGGGGTTCGACAGGAACGTGTTGGTGATGCGCTCGATCTCGGGCGCCATCGTGGCCGAAAAGAACAGCGTCTGACGCGTGAAGGGGACAAGCGAGAAGATACGCTCGATATCGGGGATGAACCCCATGTCGAGCATCCTGTCGGCCTCGTCGACCACCATGATCTTCACGTCGTTGAGAAGAAGCTTGCCCCGCTCGTGATGGTCGAGCAGGCGCCCCGGCGTCGCGATCAGCACATCGACGCCCCGGTCGATCAGCACGTCCTGCTCCTTGAAGCTGACGCCGCCGATCAGCAGCGCCTTGGTCAGCTTCACATGCTTGGAATAGGTGTCGAAGTTTTCGGCCACCTGTGCCGCGAGCTCCCGCGTCGGGCAGAGCACGAGACTGCGCGGCATCCGCGCCTTGGCCCGCCCGCGGGCGAGTTGGGTGATCATGGGAAGCGTGAAGGAGGCGGTCTTGCCGGTGCCGGTCTGGGCGATCCCCAGAACGTCGCGACCTTCGAGCGCGGCGGGAATGGCGCCGGCCTGAATGGGCGTCGGCTCGGTATAGCCGGCCTCGTCGATGGCTTTCTGGACCTTGGGGCCCAGTTTCAGATCGCTGAATTTCGTCATGTATGTCCGAACTTTGGCGGCGCTCGACCGCTATGTAGGGACGATGAATTTCCGCCCCGCATCCGATCGCGCGCATCGCGATCGGAACTCTCCCTATAGAATGTTCCCGTCGCCGTCAATCTGGCCCGGCAGGGGTGCGGCGATGGGCGATACGCGGCCCTCGCGACGTCAGATCATCATCTCCTTGGTGGCGGTGAGCGCCACGTCGGGATAGTCGCGCTCGACCCGGTCGATGTCCCATTGCAGCCGGGTGAGATAGACGAGGTCGCCGTCATTGTCGTGGGCGATGTGCTGCTTGTTGGCCTGCACGAACTTGTCGACGGCCGACTGCACGCCAGACACCCAGCGCGCGGAGCTGAATTGCGAGCTCTCGAACCGGACGGGCAGCCCGTATTCGAGCTCGATCCGGCTCGCCAGCACCTCGAATTGCAGCGCGCCCACGACGCCGACGATGAAGCCCGCGCCCATCATCGGCTTGAAGACCTTGGCGGCACCTTCCTCGGCGAACTGGCTCAGCGCCTTGTCGAGATGCTTGGCCTTCATCGGATCGCCCGCACGGCAATTCTGCAGGAGTTCCGGCGCGAAGGAGGGGATGCCCGCGACACGCAGCGCCTCCCCCTCGGTCAGCGTGTCGCCGATCCTGAGCTGGCCGTGGTTCGGGATGCCCATGATGTCGCCGGCCCAGGCCTCGTCGGCCAGTTCCCGGTCCGACGCCAGGAACAGGACAGGGTTGCTGATCGCCATCGGTTTCTTGGAGCGGACATGGGTGAGCTTCATGCCGCGCTTGAAATGCCCCGACGCCATCCGCACGAACGCCACGCGGTCACGATGCCTGGGGTCCATGTTGGCCTGCACCTTGAAGACGAAGCCGGTGACCTTGTCCTCCTCTGGCGAGATCTGCCGCGGCTCGGCCTTCTGCGGCTGCGGATGGGGCCCGAAATCGCCGATACCGTTCATCAGCTCACGGACGCCGAAACTGTTGATCGCCGATCCGAACCAGATCGGCGTCATCGTCCCGTCGAGAAGCGCCTGCTGGTCGAAGGCCGGCAGCAGCGCGCGGGCCATCTCGACCTCCTCGCGCAGCGTCCCGAGCAGCGCGGCGGGCACGTGATCCGCCATCTTCGGATCGTCGAGCCCGTCGACCCGGATCGTCTCGGCCACCTTGTTTCGATCGGCCCGGTCCATCAGTTCCAGCCGGTCGTTCAGCATGTCGTAGCAGCCGAGGAAATCGCGGCCCTGGCCGATCGGCCAGGATGCGGGCGTCACGTCGATCGCCAGGTTTTCCTGGATCTCGTCGATGATCTCGAACGTGTCGCGCGCCTCGCGGTCCATCTTGTTGCAGAAGGTCAGGATCGGCAGGTCGCGCAGGCGGCAGACCTCGAAGAGCTTGCGGGTCTGGCTCTCCACGCCCTTGGCCCCGTCGATCACCATGATCGCGGCATCGACGGCGGTCAGCGTGCGATAGGTGTCTTCCGAGAAATCCGAGTGGCCCGGCGTGTCGACGAGGTTGAACCGATACGCGCCGAACTCGAACGACATGGCCGAGGCCGAGACCGAGATCCCGCGGTCCTTCTCCATCTGCATGAAATCCGACCGTGTGCGGCGCGCCTCGCCTTTTGCGCGGACCTGTCCGGCCAGCTGGATCGCCCCGCCGAAGAGCAGGAACTTCTCGGTCAGGGTCGTCTTGCCCGCGTCGGGATGCGAGATGATGGCGAATGTCCGGCGTCGCGCGATCTCGGGCGGCAGGGTGGCGGCGTTGTGGGATCTGTCGAGCATGGGCGGCATATAGGCCGCCGCGCAGCCGCGCGCAATCGCCCGCATCGCGGCCGCGGCGGTCGACGGTGATTGCGGATCGGGCCGGAACGGGGAATGATGGCCCCCGATCGGCAATCTATCGGAGGGACGAGATGGATCTGGGAATAACGGGAAAGCGCGCGCTGGTGACGGCATCGTCGAAGGGGCTCGGGCTCGGCTGCGCGCGCGCTCTGGCTGAGGCCGGGTGCGATCTGGTGATGAACGCACGCGGCGCCGAGGCGCTCGAGGCGGAAGCCGGCCGGATCCGCGAGGCATTCGGCGTGACGGTCACGACCGTTGCCTGCGATGTCACCACGGCCGAAGGTCAGGCCCAAGTCCTCGACGCGGCGGAGCAGCCCGACATTCTCGTGACCAACGCGGGCGGGCCGCCTCCGGGCCAATGGTCGGACTGGGAACGCGAGGACTTCATCGCCGCCCTCGACGCCAACATGCTGACCCCGATCGCCCTGATGAAGGCGTGCCTGCCCGCGATGATGGAGCGCGGCTGGGGGCGCGTGGTCAATATCACCTCTCAATCGGTGAAATCGCCGATCGCAGTGCTGGGCCTGTCGAACTCCGCGCGGGCGGGCCTGACCGGATACGTGGCCGGAACGGCGCGCCAGGTGGCCGGAAAAGGGGTGACGATCAACAACCTCCTGCCGGGGATCCACGATACCGACCGGGCGCTGTCGCTCGACCGCGGTGTGGTCGACGCCAAGGGGATCACGATGGAGCAGGCCCGCGCCGAGCGGCAGCAGACCATTCCCGCCGGGCGCTATGGAAGCCCGGACGAGTTCGGGGCCACTTGCGCGTTTCTTTGTTCCACCCATGCCGGGTTCATCGTGGGGCAGAACGTCCTGCTCGATGGCGGCGCGGTGAACCTGTCGATGTAGCCAAGGCACCAGCGGGCGCTGCGATACGCCGCCGATCACGCCCCGCGCAGGCCGTGCAGTTCCTCGCCTCAAGCGGCCCCGCACCGGTGATGGTCGTTCCGGGCGGGGTATCCCTTGCGCAGTTCGGCCGCCTGTTCAGTTGAGGGCCGAGCCGTAATACGAGGCGGGTTGCACGCCCTGCATATGCCCGAAATGGTTCGGCATGTCGGCGAGAACGCCCCATTTGAACTGGGTCGGCCGCAGGATCTGGTGCGTCGGCTCCCAGACCACGCTGATCGTTTCCAGTCGGGAAGTCAGGCGCCGCGTCAGCTGATAACAGATCTGCCGCGCGACGGTATCGTCGGTCTCCGATTCCGCCTCCACCGCGATCGAGATCTCGACGCGTTTGTCGACCTTCGATGCACTCAGGCGGATCGTCCCGTGATCGGTCACGAACGAGATCGTTTCGTCCGCGATTGCGACATCGTGCGACATGATGCGGATGTCTGCCTGCCGCAGGCACCAGGAGATCGGTCCGGAAAGATCGTACAAATCAGGCGCATTCTCCGCTGAAAAACGGAGCGTTGCTTCGACCGTCGTAATTAAGCTGCACATTGTTTCCTCATCCATTGGAATTAGCTTTAATCAAGGAAACATTCTTCGCCAATATAGGCAGAAAAATGACTTTTCGAAACGCTTTATGTGAAATTTAGTTGCCTTTTCCGAACGCGCAAAAGAATGCGTACCTTCACTCGAGGAGCAAGGCGCCCAGCCACATTGCCTCGCGAGCGTAGCACCAATCCCAAATTTCGGAAAGCCGTACGAAACGATAGGGTCGGCGGCGCATTGGCGCACGCAACATGTGAAAAGGGGCACCCGGCAGGTGCCCCTTTCGTCGCTCTCGGAAACGTGATCGCTCAGCAGCTGTAGTAGAGTTTGAACTCCATCGGGTGCGGGCAATGCTCGTAGGTGTAGACCTCTTCCCACTTCAACGCCATGTAGGCCTCGATCTGGTCGCGGGTGAAGACGTCGCCCGCCGTCAGGAAGTCCATGTCGGCTTCGAGTTCGGTCAGTGCCTCGCGCAGCGAGTGGCAGACCGTCGGGATGCCTTCGAGCTCTTCGGCCGGCAGGTCGTAGAGATCCTTGTCCATGGCTTCGCCGGGATGGATCTTGTTCTTGATCCCGTCGATCCCCGCCATCAGCAAGGCCGCGAAGGCGAGATAGGGGTTCGCCGCGGGGTCGGGGAAGCGGGCCTCGACGCGCTTGGCCTTCGGGCTCTCGGCCCACGGGATCCGCACGCAGCCCGAGCGGTTGCGGGCCGAATAGGCGCGCAGCACGGGCGCCTCGAAGCCGGGGATCAGACGCTTGTAGCTGTTCGTCGTCGGGTTCGTGAACGCGTTAAGCGCCTTGGCGTGCTTGAGGATGCCGCCGATGTAGTAAAGCGCCTCGTCCGACAGGTCCGCGTATTTGTCGCCGGCGAAGACCGGCTTGCCGTCCTTCCAGATCGACATGTTGACGTGCATCCCCGTGCCGTTGTCGCCCGAGATCGGCTTGGGCATGAAGGTCGCGGACTTGCCGTAGGCGTTCGCCACGTTGTGGATGACGTACTTGTACTTCTGCAGGTTGTCGGCCTGGTCCGTCAGCGTCGAGAAGATCAGACCCAGCTCGTGCTGGCAGCTTGCCACCTCGTGGTGGTGCTTGTCGACCTTCATGCCCATGCGCTTCATCGTGCTGAGCATCTCGGCCCGCAGGTCATGCGCGTCGTCGGTCGGGTTCACGGGGAAATAGCCGCCCTTGATCCCGGGGCGGTGACCCATGTTGCCCATCTCGAACTCGGCATCCGTGTTCCAGGCGCCGTCCTGGGCGTCGACCTCGTAGCTGACCTTGTTCATCGTGGTCGAGAAACGGACGTTGTCGAACAGGAAGAACTCCGCCTCGGGGCCCATATAGGCGGTATCGCCGATGCCCGTCGAGCGCAGATATTCCTCGGCGTTGCGCGCGGTGCCGCGCGGATCGCGGTCGTAGCGCTCGCCGGTATCGGGCTCGACCACGGTGCAATGCACGCAGATCGTCTTTTCCGCGTAGAAAGGATCGATATAGGCCGAGGCCGCATCCGGCATGAGTTTCATGTCGGACTGCTCGATGGATTTCCAGCCCGCGATCGAGGAGCCGTCGAACATGAAGCCCTCTTCCAGGAAATCCTCGTCGACTTCGTCCTTGATCACGGTCACGTGCTGCAGTTTGCCGCGCGGATCGGTAAAGCGGATATCGACGTACTCGATATCCTCGTCCTTGATCTTCTGGATCAATTCCTTGTTGTTCATGGAAACCTTCTTTCCTTTCTGTGGCTTTGTAAGGCCATGCCGCGTTCAGAGCGCGTCGGAACCGGTCTCGCCGGTACGGATCCTGATCGTCTGTTCGACGGGGCTGACGAAAATCTTGCCGTCGCCGATCTTGTCGGTCTTGGCGGCCGCGATGATGGCTTCGACCGCCTGGTCGACCTGGCCGTCTTCCAGCACGACCTCGATCTTCACCTTGGGCAGGAAATCGACCACGTATTCGGCGCCGCGGTAGAGCTCGGTGTGGCCCTTCTGGCGGCCGAAGCCCTTCACCTCGAGGACGCTGAGGCCCTGGATGCCGGCTTCCTGAAGCGCTTCCTTCACCTCGTCGAGCTTGAAGGGTTTGATGATCGCTTCGATCTTCTTCATGGGGTCGAATCCTCCCGGGTCGTGTCATTTGGGGTGAGACCACTTCCCGCCACGGGTCTCAATTGCTTAGTCTGGACGCGGGCGGGTCGCTTGGCGAGACTCGTAAGCCCTGCCCAAACTATGTGCAATGTGCTTCGCAAGAATGCGATTTGCGAAAAGGAAGCGATGACTTATCTTCTGACTGCCGCCCAAATGCGCGGAATCGAGCGCGATGCCATCGAAAGCGGCACCGTGACAGGCCTCGAGCTGATGGAGCGCGCCGGCCGCGGCGCCGTCGACGCGATCCTCGCGCGCTGGCCCGCCCTGCGCGCCGCCACGGCCGCGATCCTCTGCGGGCCGGGCAATAACGGCGGCGACGGCTATGTGGTGGCGCGCCTGCTGCGCGAGCTGGGATGGTCCGTGACCATTTACGCTCTGGGCGATCCCGCGCAGATCTCGGGCGATGCGAGGATCAACGCCGACAGGTGGGCGGGGCCCGTCGCATCGCTGGACGACCTGCCACAGGAATGGGCGTGCGACCTGGTGGTCGACGCGCTCTTCGGAACCGGTCTCACACGTCCGGTCGAAGGGCAGGGACCGCTCTTCCGCCGGATCAACGAAGCCGTCGCGCAGTCGCGCGGGCCGGCTGTCGCCGCGCTCGACCTGCCGAGTGGCCTCTGCGCCGATAGCGGCCGCATCCTCGCCGCCGGGGACGACGAGGCGGCTGCCGCGGCCGCCCATCTGACGATCAGCTTCCACGCGCTAAAGCGCGGGCACGTGCTCGGTGCCGGCCCCGCGCGGTGCGGTACGCTCGCCGTGGTCGATATCGGCCTTAATCCCCCGTCGGACGAGGCCGGCATCGCGCATCTCGTCGCGGCACCACGCGCGGCGACGCTCGCGAAATCGCCCTTCGCGCACAAGTTCGACCACGGTCACGCGCTGGTCCTGTCGGGGGGCGTGGGCAAGGGCGGCGCCGCCCGCATGGCCGCGCGGGCGGCGTTGCGGATCGGCGCGGGCCTCGTGACGCTGGGATGCCCGCCCGCCGCGCTGATCGAGAACGCCGCGCGGCTCGACGCGATCATGTTGCGCCGCATCGACGACGCCGAAGCCCTGACGGACCTGCTCGGGGATGGCCGGATCACCGCGCTTCTCCTCGGCCCCGGGCTCGGCGTCGACGATCGCGGCGCGGCGCTGGTCGAGGCCGCGTTGCGCGCCGGACGTCCGACGCTCCTCGACGCCGATGCGCTGACACTGATCGCCAACGAGGGTGCGCTGCGCGATCTGGTGCATCCCGGCTGCGTTCTGACGCCGCACCCGGGCGAGTTCGGCAGGCTCTTCCCCGACCTCTCGGCCCGTCTGCGCGACCCGGCGGTGACGGGCCCGGCCTTCTCGGCGATCGATGCGGCCGCCGACGCCGCGAGGGGGATCGGCGCGACAATCCTGCTGAAAGGGCCGGCCACCGTGGTCGCCGACGGGGAGGGCGCAGTGCGGGTGAACGACGCGGTCTTCGATCGGGCGGTCCCGTGGCTCGCCACGGCCGGTGCGGGCGATGTCCTCTCGGGCCTCGTCGCGGGGCTTCTGGCGCGCGGGATGCCACCGTTCGAGGCGGCCTCGATGGCGGCGCGGCTTCATACGGATGCGGCGCAACTGCATGGCCCCGGTCTCATCGCGGAGGACCTTCCCGAGATCCTCCCCCGCCTGTTGCGCGACATGGGAGCCTGAGGCGGCTCAGCCCTTGAGCGGAGAGACCCGGGCGAGCCCTTCGACCCTGGCGAGCGCGGCGCCCGAATCGAGGCTTTCGCGCGCCATCTCGGCGCCGGACCTCAGATCGCCCGCCTTGCCCGCCACGACCAGCGCGGCCGCGGAATTGAGCACCACCGCGTCGCGATAGGCCCCCGCGGCACCGCCCAGTAGGGCGCGGAAGGCGCGGCCGTTCTCTTCGGGCGTGCCGCCGACGATATCGGCGAACGGGTGCTGCGGCAGGCCGGCATCCTCGGGCGCGATCTCGCGCTCGGTGACCGCGCCGCCCTCGAGGACCGCGACCCGCGTCGGCGCGGCGATCGAGATCTCGTCGGTACCGTCGCCGCCATGGACGAGCCAGGCCCGCGTCGAGCCGAGCGTGCCCAGCGTCTCGGCCATCGGCCGCAGCACCTCGGCCGAGAATGCGCCGGTGAGCTGGTATTTCACCCCCGCCGGATTGGTCAGGGGGCCGAGGATGTTGAAGATCGTGCGCGTCCCGAGTTCGGCGCGCGCCGGCATCACATGGGCCGTCGCGGGATGGTGCATCGGCGCCATCATGAAGCCGATCCCGACCTCCTCCAATGCCCGTTCGACAATTGCCGGCCCGACCATCACGTCGATCCCCATCTGCGCGATCGCATCCGCCGCACCCGAGCGCGACGAGAGGTTGCGGTTGCCGTGCTTGGCCACCGGCACGCCCGCGCCCGCCACGACGAAAGCCGTCGCGGTCGAGATGTTGAGCGTGCCCTTGCCGTCGCCGCCGGTCCCCACGATGTCCATCGCGCCCTCGGGCGCCCTGACGGGCCGGCATCGCGCGCGCATCGCGGCGGCCGCGGCCGCGTATTCCGCCACGGATTCGCCGCGCGTGCGCAGGGTCATCAGGAACCCGCCGATCTGGCTCGGCGTCGCCTGTCCGTCGAAAAGGATGCCGAACGCCGTCTCGGCCTCTGCGCGGGTCAGCGGGCGATCGACGGCTGCCGCGATCAGGGCCTTGAGATCGCCGCTCATGCCGGAACCTTCGTCATCTCCAGGAAATTGCGCAACATCTCGTGCCCGTGTTCGGAGCGGATCGATTCGGGGTGGAACTGCACCCCGTGGATCGGCAGGTCGCGATGGGCGAGGCCCATGATCGTCCCGTCCGCAAGCTCGGACGTCACCCGCAGCGTCTCGGGCAGGGTGGCCCGCTCCACCACGAGCGAGTGATACCGCGTCGCGCGCAGGGGATCGGGCAGCCCGGCGAACACGCTTTCGCCTTTGTGGCGCATCTCGTCGACCTTGCCGTGCACGATCGTGCCGTGCCGCACGACGCGTCCGCCGAAGGCCTGCCCGATCGCCTGATGGCCTAGGCACACGCCGAGCAGCGGCAGCCGCTCCCGCGCCGCGGCGCCGATCAGACCGAGGCAGATCCCCGCCCGGTCGGGATCGCAGGGCCCCGGCGACAGCACGATGCCTTCGGGCCGCATGGAAAGCGCCTCCGCGACATCGAGCGCGTCGTTGCGCCGAACCTCGACACGCGCTCCGAGTTCGCCGAGATAGTGCACGAGATTCCACGTGAAGCTGTCGTAATTGTCGATGAGAAGAAGCACGTCGGGACCTTTCGCAGGGCGCAAACCGGGGGCTGTCCCCCGCCGCGGTCGCGTTATACATGCGCAAAGGCGCAGGGAAGCGTCAAGTAACGGCCGCGTCGAACGATGTCACGGCGCAAGGAGGGCAGGCGTGGCAGACGGATCGAAAGCGGCAGCGGCCGTCCCCGTTCGCGCCTTGGCGTCGCCCGGGGCCCCTGCGGCGCGTGCCGCGACGGCGCAACCCGCGGACCCGCCGCAGATCACACCACCCGCCGGGACGACCGAGGCAGACGGCGCCGATCCCACGGGCCGCGGCCGGGTCAGGACGCGTGACCCCGTCCGGATCGCACCGCCTGCCGATGCCGCCACCCCGGCGGATGCGCTCGAAACGGTCCTCGACGCGCATGTGCAAGCCTCGGAGAATGCCGCCGGACCGCCTGTCGTGTCGGTCTTGCCCACCGATCCCGATGCGCCCGCGCCCGCGGTCGTCACCTTCGCGCCGGTCGCGGCCGCGATGCGGGCGCAGGAGCAGTAGGATGGGAGGACGTACCGGCGGGATCGTCGCGGTCATCTCGGCCTGCACCATCTGGGGCCTGTCGGTGATCTACTACAAGGTCCTGGCCCATGTGGCGCCCCTCGACGTGCTGGCGCACCGAACGATCTGGTCGGCGGCGATGTTCGGCGTGATCGTCCTCGCCCGGGGGAGGGGACGGGAACTCGCCGAGGCGATGTCGGATCGCCGGCGCGTGGCGCGCCTGATCCTGGCCGCGACGATGATCTCGGGGAACTGGCTCTGCTTCATCGTGTCGGTGCAGATGGGGTTCATCGTCGAGTCGAGCCTCGGCTACTACATCTACCCGCTCGTCGCCGTCCTCTTCGGCCTCGTCTTCTTCGGGGAACGGCCCGCGCGGGCGCAGCAACTCTCGGTGGCGCTCGCCACGGCGGGCGTGCTGGTCCTGGCGATCGGGCTCGGCGCGGCCCCGTGGATCAGCCTCGCGCTCGCCCTGACCTTCGCGATCTACGGCGCGGTCAAGCGCGGCGTCGCGGCGCGCCCGCTCATCAGCGTCACGGCCGAGGTCCTGTGCCTGTCGCCCGTGGCGATCGCCTGGATCGCGTGGCGCGGGGGGGCGGGGTTCTGGATCGACTGGCCCACCACTCTGCTTCTCCTGGCGTCCGGGCCGCTCACGGCGATGCCGTTGATCTTCTTCAGCATGGCGGCCAAGCGGCTGAGTTCCGCGACGCTCGGGATCCTGTTCTACGTCAACCCGACCTTGCAGTTCCTCTGCGGCGTGCTGCTCTTCTCCGAGCCGTTCACCCTCTGGCACCGGATCGCCTTCCCGCTCATCTGGGGGGCGGTGGCGCTCTATTCGATCTCGCTCTGGCGGCTTTCGAGGCGTCCGGCCAGAAAGTCCAGCGCGGCGGCCGAATCGGGCACCGCGTGAACGACGTCGCGCAGGCCGGCATCGGCGAATCCCTGATCCACGACCCCGTCGATCAGCCGCAGAAGCGGATCCCAGAACCCCGCGACGTTGACCAACACGATCGGCTTCCGGTGCAGCTTCAGCTGCCGCCAGGTGAGCACCTCGAAGAATTCGTCGAGCGATCCGGCACCTCCGGGCAGCACCACGACCGCATGGGCATTCATGAACATGACCTTCTTGCGCTCGTGCATGGTCTCGGTCACCACAAAGCTCGTCAGGTCGCGCTTGCCCACCTCGCGGTCGAGCAGATGCGTGGGGATCACCCCCATCGTGCGCCCGCCGGCCGCCTGGGCGCTGCGCGCGACGCGCCCCATCAGCCCCACATCGCCCGCGCCGTAGACCAGCTGCCAGCCCCGCGCGGCAAGGCCGCTTCCCATCGCCTCGGCCTGCGCCGCATAGGCGGGATCTGTGCCGTCGCGGGACCCGCAATAGACGCAGATGGCGGGTGTGTCGGGCATGCAGGAACCTCCGGGCCGGATTTTGACGTCGCGCGGGGCTGTTGCTAAAGTCACGCAATTCTTTCGGCAAGCGTCAAACGGGGCGGTGCCGTCGGCTTCCGGTCGTCGGCCCCTAGGGAAATGGGAACGGAACGTATGCAGGGCAGGTCTGGCGCATGGACACGCACCATCCTCGGCGGCGTCTCGGCGATCGCCGTCGCGGTGGCTCTGGCGGTCGTGCTGCGGCCGTCCGAACGCGCAACTCCGGTCACGATCGCGGCGGGACCGTCCGGCGATCCGGGGCGGGACGGCGGCACGCAATCGCCCACCGGGGGTGACGCGACCGCGTCCCGCGCGCGTCCCGCCGGGCGCGCCGGGACGGCGGCGCCGCAGGCCGCGGTGCCCGTGCCCGCCGCGTCTTCGGGGGCCGAGGCGCCCGCCGCGACGCCGGACCCCGCTTCCGCGACGAATGACGCCGCCGCACCGGCCGCACCCGGCAAGGCTCCGACGATCGAAGACACATCCGAGGCGACCAGCGGACCGACCGCCGATGCGCCCCTCCCGGTAGAGGCAGAGCCGCGCGAGGCGGCAGCATCCGAAGGCGACGGCGCAGCCGGTTCCGCCGAGGCGCCCGACGAGGCCGCAGTCGGCTTGAGCGATGTCGCCCCGCAGCCGCGCACCGACCCGCCGTCGGCGCCCCCGGCACCCGAACCGGGCCCCTTGGCGAGCGCAACGCCGGCAAAGGCTGAGCCTTCCGACGAGGGATCGCGCGCCACGGCGCCGCCTGCCTTCGAGGCACCCGCGGCTCTCGCGCAGACCGACGCCGCGCGGGACGCATCGCCCCGTCTGATCGCCGACATACCGCCGCCGCCGCCCCCCGCGCCGGTTGCGCCGACAGGCGAGCGCCGCATCGCCGCGACGGAGGTAGGCACGCTTCCGGCCGATGCCGTCCCCGCACCGGATGAAGACGCCCCGCCGGCCGCCATCCTGATCGACGCGCCGGCCGGGCAGGGCGCGGCGCCCGACGGAGCACCTGTCGCGGATCCGCCCCTCGCGGGCGCGCCG
Source organism: uncultured Paracoccaceae bacterium (assembly GCA_947489705.1). GTDB lineage: Bacteria > Pseudomonadota > Alphaproteobacteria > Rhodobacterales > Rhodobacteraceae > Palleronia. Next base: position 24,757 of record CANLEQ010000004.1, on the reverse strand, counting down.
GAGGCCCCCGAAGCCCCGATCGGCAACGCCGCCGCCGCGGGGCCTGCAATCGCGGCGGCGCCGGCCGGCGCGGCAGGGTCCGATCCGCAAGCCCTGCCGCGGCTGCCGGCCGTCGCCGCGCTGGGCGACGCGGCCCTGCGCCGATCCGGTGCCGCCTCCGTCCCCGCGATCGCGATCGCCGACCCCGCGGGCCCGCTTGTGCCGGGCATCGATGCCGTGCCGCGCCTGTCGCTCGACGATCCCGAGGGCCCCGACCGTTCGGGCCCCGCCGCGATGTTGCCGGCCATGACCTCCGACGAGGCCGCCCGCATCGAGGACGGCGCGGCGGTTCCGGCGGCGCTGACCGACCTCTCGATCGACACGATCAGCTACGACGATGTCGGCCAGGTCTCGCTCGGCGGCCGGTACGGGCCGGGGGGAGAGCTGCGGGTCTATATCGACGACCGGCCCGTGGATGCGGCGCGCGTCACCCCCGACGGCCAATGGGAGGTCGACCTGCCGGAACTGGGCTCGCGGCTCTACAACCTGCGCGTCGACGTGCTGGAGCCCGATGGCAGCGTCACGGCCAGCGCCGAGACGCCGTTCCTGCCCGAGACGCCCGAAGCCCTCGCGCGCATGGCCGAGGATGCCGAGGGCAACGAGGTCGCGCTCGTGACGGTGCAGCCGGGATTCACGCTCTGGCGGATCGCCGACGTGAATTACGGCGACGGCTTCGATTACGTCCGCGTCTACGAGGCCAATGCCGACAAGATCCGCGATCCCGACCTCATCTATCCCGGCCAGGTCTTCACGGTTCCGCAATGAGCCGTCGTGAAGCCTTTCGGTCGTCTGTGCGCGCACCGCGCGATTGCGGCCCCATCTCCGAGCGGAGGACCCGATGAGACCGCGCCACACCGGCGACACGACCGGCGAGGCGGCGGGGCTCAGTGTCATCGCCCGCGTCGTCCCCTATCTCTGGCCCGATGGCGAGCCCTGGGTAAAGCGCCGCGTGGTGCTCTCCATCGCCGTGCTGATCCTGGCCAAGCTCATCGCGGTGATCACGCCGCTCTTCTACAAGGCCGCGGTCGACGGTCTTGCGGGCGAGGGGCAATCCGCCGCCTGGATGCTCGGGGCGGGGGCCGTCGGGCTCACCATCGCCTACGGCCTCTCGCGGCTCGGAAATGTCGGCTTCCAGCAATTGCGCGACGTGATCTTCGCCGCCGTGGGGCAGCGGGCCCTGCGCGCGCTGGCGCTCGAGACCTTCACCCATATCCACCGCCTCAGCCTCAGATACCATATCGAGCGCAAGACCGGCGGTCTCAGCCGGATCGTCGAGCGGGGGGTGAAGGGGGTCGAGTTCCTGTTGCGCTTCCTCCTCTTCTCCATCGGGCCGCTGATCCTCGAGCTCCTGATGATCGGGGTCGTTCTCGCCTGGCTCTTCGACATCTGGTATCTCGTGGTGGTGGCGGTGACGATCGCCGCCTACATCGCCTTCACCTTCGTCGTGACCGAATGGCGGGTGAAGATCCGGCGCGAGATGAACGCGCAGGATACCGACGCCAACCAGAAGGCGATCGACAGCCTGCTGAACTTCGAGACGGTCAAGTATTTCGGCGCCGAGGCGCGCGAGGCCGACCGCTACGACCGCGCGATGGAACGCTACGTGGCCGCCTCGCTCAGGACGTCCTATTCGCTCGCCTTTCTCAATTTCGGCCAGTCGCTGCTGATCACGGGCGGCCTCGTCGTCGTCATGGTGATGGCCGCCACGGGCGTGCAGTCCGGCGCGCTCAGCGTCGGCGACTTCGTCCTGGTGAATTCCTACATGATCCAGATCACCATGCCGCTCAACTTCCTCGGCACGGTCTATCGCGAGATCCGCCAGTCGCTGATCGACATGGCGCAGATGTTCGGGCTGCTAGAGCGTCCCTCCGAGGTGCAGGACCGGCCCGGCGCGCATGAGATGCGGATCGACAAGGGCACCGTGAGCTTCGACGACGTGATCTTCGGCTACGATCCCGAGCGGCGGGTGCTGCGCGGGGTCACCCTGACGGTCCCGGGCGGATCGACCACGGCCATCGTCGGCTCGTCGGGCTCGGGCAAGTCGACGCTGGGGCGGCTGCTCTTCCGGTTCTACGACGTGGACGGGGGGGCGATCCGCATCGACGGCACCGATCTGCGCGACGTGACGCAGGACAGCCTGCACGCGAAGATCGGCGTGGTGCCGCAGGATACCGTCCTCTTCAATGACACGATCCTCTACAACATCGCCTATGGCCGCCCCGACGCGACCCGCGCCGAGATCGAGGAGGCCGCCCGTGCCGCCCGTATCCACGATTTCATCGCCGGCCTGCCGCGCGGCTACGACACGCAGGTGGGTGAACGCGGCCTGAAGCTCTCGGGCGGCGAGAAGCAGCGCGTGGGCATCGCCCGGACGCTGCTGAAGGATCCGCCGATCCTCCTGCTCGACGAGGCGACGAGTGCCCTCGACACCGAGACCGAACGCTCGATCCAGTCCGAGCTCAAGTTGCTGGGGCGCGGTCGCACCTCGCTCGTGATCGCGCATCGCCTCTCCACCATCGCCGATGCCGACGAGATCGTGGTCCTCGAGGACGGGGTGATCGTCGAGCGCGGACGCCACCACGCGCTTCTGTCACGCGGCGGCCGCTACGCCGCACTCTGGGACCGTCAGCACCGGGACGAGGAAGCGGCCTGAGGACTCTGAAGAGACGCCTTCTTCAGCGCGAGGAGTTCGAAGCAGATGCTGGCCGCCGCGCCGAGCATGAGGCTCAGGACGACCGCCTCGCCGCCTTCCTCGATGATCCCGGTCACGCGTCCCAGAACGATCCCCCCGCTGCCGGAGACCATGTTGATCGCCGAATGCACGACATCGACGCCGACGCCGAAGGCGGCGAGCGCCACGACGAACCAGCAGATCTTCCTCGCTGCCGGTCTGTGATCGGCGGGAAGGTTGAGAAACGCCAACCCCGCCAGCACGAGCGCGATGACCAGCATTCCGGCATAGACCAAGGGCTCGCCTTGATCCTGCACGGGCAGTCCATCGAGCGCACCCACATCCAGTCGGGCACCCACCGCGCGCCCCACGCGGTCATGGATTTCCGCATAATCATCGATCAGCAGGAGGAATATCAGGCTTGCGAGGTATCCCCATCCGCGCCGCGGAAACACGATTGCCGTGATCGCGAGAGAAATCGAGATTACGAAAAATTTGCCGTAGCCCCATATGTTTGCAAGGCTTCCGGGATTTTCGATATTTGCTTTGTCGGGAAGATCCATGATCCCGAAGGCCTGCAATGCCAGGAACCCCGTATACGCGACGATCAATGCCAGATCGATTGCGAGCGATATCAGAACGAACAGCCGAAGGTATTCCGATGCGGGCGAGGGGCGGGGGACAAACAGGGTCAAAACGGAACTTTCATGTTACTCTGGCGCAAACCGAGATCGACGGAGGCAATGCCGGAGCCGGACATCGCGTCCGGTACGGATGCGCGGATGCAACGACGAACTCAGCTGATCATGCCGATCTAGATGGGCGGTTAACAGATGCAACAGATTTGTGACAGCGGGAGGATCCGCCCGATCGCGAAGAGATCCGCAGCCAAAGCCCGAGGGACGTGGTCGAACGACACGTGCGTTCGGTCAATCCCCTGAAGTCAGGAGGGCGTCGAACCGCTCCAGAAACGCCTCGGTCGAGAATGTTCGCGCGGCGGTTCGCGCGGCCGCGTCCGAGATCTCCGGAATTCGCTCCGGATCCGCCAGGAGCGTCGAAAGCACCGACCCGAGCGCGCCGGATTGCGACATGTCGACCCTGAAGCCGTCGCGTCCGTGCGTCACGAAGCCCGCGGCCCCGGCATCCCCGGCGATCACCGGCACGCAGCCATGCGCCATCGCTTCGAGCGGCGCCATGCCGAGCGGCTCGCCCGATGCGGGCAGGACGCACAGATCGTGCTGGCGGTAGAGTTCCGGCATCTCGTCGAAGGGGATGTCGGGGCGGATCGTCACGCGACGCGCGGGCGGGCCCTGCGCCGCGCGGGCGGCGAGGTGCTGCGCATGCGCCGGGTCCGCACCGCCGACGCGGTCATCCGTCGCCCCGGCGAGCGTCAGCGTCCAGTCGAGCCCGGGTGGCAGCGCATCCAGCGCCTCGATCAGCAGGTGCTGGTTCTTGCGCGGCTGCGACAGCTTGCCGACGCAGAGGATGCGCACGGGGCCCGGCGCTCGTGGCGCGGGGCGCGGGCTTCCGTCGACGGGCCAGGGGAGGAGCGACGCGAACCGTTCCGCGCGCGTGCCCGACGCGACGCCCGGCACGGGCGTGATCCGGCGCCGCGCGCGAAACCGCCACCAGGCCTTGAGCCGTGCCACGTGCGGCGTCGGCCGGTCGAGCGGTTGAAGAGAATAGAGCCAGACGGGGATACCGCGCCGCCGCGCCGCCGCGCCGACCTGGCGCGACAAGGGCGGCGCCTTGCGCAGGATCACCAGATCCGGACCCACCTCGTCGAGCGCCGAGGCCACGTCGCGCACCGTCGCGTCCGCCCCGAAGATGCGCGGCACGAGATGGGAGTGATCCTCGAGCCTCGCGGTGGCGGTCGCGAAGATCGCGACGCGATGTCCGGCCGAGATCAGCGCCCGCGTCGCGCCGTGGAGGTTGGTGTGGAACCGCGGCACCACGAAGAGGATCGTGCGCCGCTCGGCCGGCGGTGGCGCGCTCATTCCGCGGCGCGCACGATGACCGGCGCGGGCGTGTCGGGCCGGGCGCTCACCTCCCAGATGATGTCGGGCGCGCCGACCCGCCGCGCGGCCCGGTTGAGCTGCGCATCGCTCCGGAGCGCGCCCGAGGACATCGAGCGGAGCGCGCGCAGGCCCCGATAGGCGCCTTCGCCGGCCCAGACCCGCAGCGCCAGCGCCGAGGGCGTGAAGATCAGCGTCAGCACCGTCGCGATGCCGAGGCCGAAGACCACCGCCGTGGCGAGCTGCGTCCACCAGAGCGCGGTCGGGCTGTTGATCGAATAGCCGCCGCCGATGAAATCGAGGCTCAGCCCGAACATCATCGGCGCGAGCCCCGCCATCGTGGTGATCGTGGTCAGAAGGACGGGCCGGATGCGATCCTCGGCGGTGCGGATGATCGCTTCGATCCGCGGCATGTAGGCGGAATATTCCTGATAGGTATCGATCAGCACGATGTTGTTGTTCACAACGATCCCGGCCAGAGCGACGATTCCGGTCCCGGTCATGATGATCGAGAAGGGCTGGTCCATGACCAGCATCCCGATCAGGCACCCGGCGGTCGACAGCACCACCGCCAGAAGCACCAGCACCGCGTTGTAGAACGAGTTGAACTGCGCCAGCAGGATGATGAACATGAGCCCCAGCGCGCCCACGAAGGCCTGCATCAGGAAGGCCTGGCTCTCGGCCTGATCCTCCTGGTCGCCGGTCCAGTCCCAGGCGACGCCCTGCGGCAGCGGATCTTCCGCCTCGAGCCATTCCGTCACCACGGCGATGCGCTCGTTCGCGTTGATCGCCTGCGCCGAGAGTGTGGCGTCGGCAAGGCCCGCGCGCACCGCCTCGAGCGTCGTATCCTCACCCAGCGACGCGACCGCGAACGTCGCCCCGTCGATCTCGATCGTGGCCGCCTCCGCATCCGCGCCGGCCATGTCCGCCGGCCGGACGAAGGCCGCGACCCCGCCCGATCCGTCGACCAGCTTCTGCATGCCGGCGACCACGTCGGCCCGCACGTCGAAATAGCGCTGTTGGTCGACGCGGTCGATCTGACCCAGCGAGGGCACGGGGCGCCGGGTGATGAAGTTCGACATCGGGATCAGGCCATCCGCGGTGCGTACCTTCAGCGAATCGAGCGTGGAGAGGACACGGTCCTCTTCCGGCAGGCGCACGCGGATGTCGATCTCCTCGTCGGAGCTGTCGACCCGCATCGTGTCGAGCAGCAGCCCGCGCGTCACCAGCTGCACCATCCCGCCGACCGTCGCCACATCGGCGCCGTAGCGTCCGGCGGCCTCCACATCGACGTCGATCTCCCAGTCGATGCCCGGAAGCGGCGTGCTGTCGTCGATATCGGTGAGGCCCGGGATCTCCTGGAACTTCGCCCGTGCGATCCCCGCCGCGGCCTTCAGGTCGCTCCAGTCGTCGCCCCTGAGCCGCAGCTGCAACGGCTTGCCGCTCGACGGGCCCATGGCGAGGTTGAGCGTCTCGGTCCGGAGGCCCGGCAATTGCGAAAGCCGCGCCTGAAGCCCCGCCAGGATGACGTCGCCGTCGAGCTCCTCGACCGTGACGTCGCCGCGCCGCCGGGCAAAGGCGGCACGGTCGTCCCACGGGATCATCTCGATCTGCACCTGTCCGATCGCGTCGAGCGGGGGCTGCGCGCCGCCGGCACTGCTGTCGAGCCCGCCATCGCCCGCAAAGGCGAAGGCCGATTCGACCCCGACGGTATCGAGCGCGATCTGCTCGGCGTCGCGCAGCAGCGCGTCCTTCTCGGCCAGCGAGAGGTTGCCGCGCGCCCGCACGTAGATCAGCGCCTGCTCGGGCTCGGATTCGACGAAGAACTCGACGCCGTTATTGTTCGCCCCGTAATAGCCGAAGGTCGAGACGACGAAGAACACCACCGCCCCGATCGCCACTAGCGGCATGACCGGATTGCCCACGATCAGCGCGACGACCCGGCCGAACGGTGTGCGCCGGCGCCCGGCGGGAACGCGCGCGGCACCCCGCGTCGACGACACCGATCCCACGGCGATGGCAAGCGCGAAGGCCCCGCCGAGAAAGAGAACCGCGCCGGGCAGGGCACCGAGCGGGCCGGGCAAGGGACCTGCGCCGCCGAAGAGATAGCCGTGGTTGAGCGACTGCATCGCACCCACGAACACGACATATGCGGCAAGAGGGACCAGGGCGGCCCGCACGATCCAGGGCAGCACCCTGCGCAGCCACGCCGACGCCCCGTCGAAGGCGCGGCTGATCCGGCCCGCGACGCCGCCCATCACCGGAAGATAGATCAACGCCACGATCAGCGACGCGCAGAGCACGAAGATCAGCGTCACCGGAAGCATGCCCATGAACTCGCCCGCGACACCCGGCCAGAACAGCATCGGCAGGAACGCGCAGAGCGTCGTGGCCGTGGACGACACGACCGGCCAGAACATGCGCTTGGCGGCCTCGGTGAAGGCGCTCATCGGGCCCGCGCCCTCGGAGATGCGGCGATCGGCGTATTCCACCACGACGATCGCCCCGTCGACCAGCATACCCACCGCCAGGATCAGCCCGAACATCACGATGTTCGAGATGGTGATCCCCATCGCCCCCAGCAGGATGAAGCACAGAAGGAACGAGGTCGGGATCGCGAAGCCCACCAGCAGGGCCGAGCGGATGCCGAGTGCCGCGAGCACCACGATCATGACCAGCGCGATCGCCGTCAGGACCGATCCCTCGAGCTGCGACACCATCGAGGCCACCTGCGTCGACTGGTCGTTGGAGGTATTGACCTCGATCGCCTGGCGCAGGTCCTCGGGCCATTCCGCCTCGGCCGCGGCGACCTCCTCGCGGATCAGGGCGGTCGTGTCGATCAGGTTGAAGCCCTTGCGCTTCACCACCTGCAACGCGACCGTATCCTCGCCGTTGAACCGCGCCGTGCCGGTCCGGTCCTCGAAGGTCAGGCGGATATCGGCCAGATCGCCCAGCGTCACGACCCGGTCGCCGTTCACCTTCACGGGCAGGTCGTAGATGTCGCGCTGATCGTCGAACGACGAGGGGATCTTGACGGCGAAGGTGCCGCTGTCGGTCTCGACCTCTCCCGCGGCGATCAGCTGGTTGTTCTGCTGCACCGTGTTGATGAGCTCGGCGGCCGTGACGTTGTAGGATTCGAGCCTCAGCGGATCGATCAGCACCTCAACCATCTCGTCGCGATGGCCCGCGAGTGCCGCTTCCAGCACCGGCTCCAGCCCCTCGAGCCGGTCCTGCAGGTCCTTGGCGACGCCGAGCAGCGTCCGCTCCGGCAGATCGCCGGTGAGGCTGACGATGATGACGGGAAATTCCGAGAAGTTGATCTCGTTGATCGAATATTGCTCGGCCCCTTCGGGGAAATTGACCTGCGCGTTGTTCATCGCGTCGCGCACGTCGGCCATGACCTGGGTCTTGTCCCAGCCGAACTCGAATTCCAGCGCGACGCCCGCATAGCCTTCGGCGGCCGTGCCCGACATCGTCTTCAGCCCGTCGAGATCCGAAAGCTCGGTCTCCATCGGGCGGACGAGAAGCTGCTCGCTGTCCTCCGCCGAGATGCCGGGAAACGGCACCGACACGAAAAGCGCCGGGATCTCGATATCGGGCTCGCCCTCCTTGGGCAGGCTCACATAGGTGACGGCGCCCACGACCAGCGACAGCAGGATGAAGGCTAGCACCATCCGCGCATGGGCGGCGGCCCAGTCGACGATGCCGGTCATGGCGCCGCCTCGCGCATCGTGACGTCGAGCGCGACCCCGTCGCTCACGTATTCCTGGCCCACCACGATGACGCGCTCCGCGGGGTCGAGCCCATCGACGAAGACGCCTTCGGGCGTGTCGCGCAGCACGTCGACCGGCCGGAACCGCGCCGTCTCGTCCGGACCCACGACGCGGACGCCCAGATTGCCGCCGTCGTCGAGCGTCAGCGACGATTGCGGCAGCAGATGCGCCTCGCGCCCCGCGCTCGCGATCATGAGCTCGGCGGTCTGGCCGTCACGGATCGCGAGATCGTCGTTCGGCGCCTCGACCTCGACGCGGAAGGTGCGTGTCTCGGGATCGGCGGCGCGCGACAGGAAGCTCACGCGGCCCGCGATCTCCCGGCCGCCCGCAAGCCGCGCCATCGCGCCGGCGCCGGTCTCGATCCGGTCAACCGATATCTCCGGCACGAACCCCACGAGCTTGATGGGGTCGAGCTGGATCACCGTGCCGCAGAGCGATCCGGGCTGCAGCAACGTGCCGAGCTCGGCCGTGTCGGTCTCGAGCAGGCCCGCGAACGGCGCGTGGATCTCCAGCCGCTCGAGCTCGGTCTCGGCGGCGACGACCGCGGCCTCGGCGCTCTGGAGCCCGGCACTCACCGATTCCAGCCCGGCCTTGGCCGCCTCGACGCCCGCGAGCGCCGATTCCACCGCCGCATCCGACGAGGCCACCCGCGTCTGCGTGGCATAGCCGCCTTCGGACAGGCTGGTGGCCGCGTTCTGGTTGATCCGCGCCTCGGCGAGGGCGGCCTGCGCCTCGGCCACGCGGGCCTGCGCTTCGGGGCGGCGGGCCTGCGCCTCGGCGAGCCGCGCCTGCGCCTCGGCCAGCGCGACGTTGCGCGTGCCCGCATCGAGCCTGCAGAGCAGATCGCCGGTCTCGACGAAGCTGCCCCGGCGCAAGGGCTCCGAGATGACCCGGCCGCTGGTCTCCGCGCGGACCTCGACCTGGCGTTGCGCCTCGGTCTGGCCCCGCGTCACCACCGCCGTGTCGATCGGCCGGGCCTCCGAGGCGAGGGCCACGACCGAGATCCGCGGCGTCTCAGGCGCGTCGCCTACGGCATCCCCGGCCTCGGCCGCGATGTCGTTGCCGGCCAGCGCCATCACCACGTCGCGCTCGAGCACCACCATGTAGAGGCTGGCCGCCACGACGAGGGCGGTGAGGATCGAAAACAGTCGCATTGCCGTGCTTTCGTTTTCCGTGGTCGTCACCCGCGACATAGGCATGTGGGGGTGTCAAGGGAAGGCTGCAAACTGAACTAATCGGTTCACATACGGATTTGTCGCGTGGGATGGTACATTCCCGCATCATTGCGGCAGAAAGCTGCCCTTGGCAATCGGTCCCGCGCCGGGCTATGAGGGCGCGACGGCCCGCGGGAGATCGCCTTGAGTAACAACGACAGTTTCATCGACGAAGTCAGCGAGGAAGTCCGTCGCGAGCGGCTCTTTCACATGCTGCGCAGATACGGTTGGATCGCCATCGTGGTCGTCATGGTGCTGGTGGGGGCCGCCGCGTTCTGGGAGTTCCAGCGCGCGCAGGACCGCGCCGAAGCGCAGGCCTTCGGTGACCGGATCGTCGCGGCGCTGGAACTCGAGACGCCCCAGGCCCGGCGCGAGGCGTTGCTCTCGATCGAGGCCGAGGGGACGCGGCGCGCGCTCATCGCGATGCTCGCCGCCGACCGGCTCGAGGATGCCGAGCAGCGGGCCGCGACCCGCTCGGAACTCGACGCCGTGGCCGCCGACGAGAGCCTGCCGCAGATCTACCGCGAGCTCGCGATCCTGAAATCGGTGATGATCGCGCAGTCCGATACCGCGCCTTCCGAGATCATCGACCGGCTGAACCCGCTGACGATCCCCGGCGCGCCCTACCGGCTTCTGGCGCTGGAGCAGACGGCGCTGGCGCATGTCCGCGCCGACGAGACCGAGACCGCGATCGAAACTCTGCGCACCATCCTCGCGGACGATCAGGTGACGCAGGGATTGGTGCAGCGGGCGCGACAATTGATCGTGGCGCTCGGCGGCACGCTCGACCCGGCGTGACCGGAAAAGGGAACCGACCCATGCGCAAGACCGGCATGCTTCTGGGGGTCTGCGCGCTCGCCCTCGCATCCTGCGGCGAGCGTCAGCTGATCCTGAGCGGCGAGCGGCTCGACGTGCGCGCCGACCTTTCCGGCGGGACGCCGGAGGATCCGGGCGACCGCGCGTTGCCCATCTCGCTTCCGCCCGTGCAATCGGTCGCGTCCTGGACCCACCGCGCGGCCGATCCGTCGCATACCAAACCCCACGCGTCGCTCTCGGCCAGTCCGCGACAGGTCTTCTCCGTGCCGATCGGCCAGGGCGACGACCGGCGCCACCGGATCAGCGCCGATCCCGTCGTGTCGGGCGGCCGCATCTTCACCGTCGACAGCCGCGCCCGCGTGATGGCCCATGCGACCAGCGGTGCGGCGCTCTGGTCGCGCGACGTGACCCCCCCGGGCGAGTCCGAGGACGATGCGTCGGGCGCGGGGCTTGCCGTGTCCGGCGAACGCCTCTTCGTCTCGACCAGTTTCGGACAGCTCCATGCCCTCGACGCGGCGACGGGCCGCATGCTCTGGACGCAGGATCTCGGCGCCTCGGCGGCCGGTGCGCCGACCGTCATGGGGGACCGGGTCTTCATCGTCGGGCGCGACGCCACCGGCTGGGCGATCGACGCCGCGACGGGTCGCGTGGCCTGGACCGAGAGCGGAACGCCCAGCCCCTCGGGCGTGATGGGGGGAGCCGCGCCGGCGGTGTCGGGCGACCTGGTCGTCATGCCTTTCGCCAGCCGCGAATTGATGGGCATCTTGCGCCAGGGCGGCACGCTTCGGTGGGTCGCGGATGTGGCCGGCAATCGTCCCGGCCGGGTCTATGCCTCGATCACCGACATTTCCGGCGATCCGGTGATCGTCGGCAACACCGTCTATGCCGGCAGTCCCTCGGGGCGCACCAACGCGTTCGACCTGGCCACCGGCGATCTCGTCTGGTCGGCGGAGGAGGGCGCCATGTCGCCCGTCGTCGTGGCCGGCGGGTCGGTCTTCGCGATTTCCGACCAGTCCGAACTCGTGCGGCTCGACGCTGCCGACGGCACGCGGATCTGGGGCACGCCGATGCCGTTCTTCGTGCGCTCGGCCCCGGCAAGGCGCCAGGGCATCTACGCGCATTACGGGCCGGTGCTGGCAAACGGACGCCTCTGGGTCGCGTCCGGCGACGGCTTTCTGCGCGCCTTCGCGCCGCAATCGGGCGCGATGGTGGCCGCGATCCCGCTCCCGGGCGGTGCCGCGACCAACCCCGCGGTCGTGAACGGGACGCTCTATGTCGTGTCGTCGGATGGACAGCTTCTGGCGTTTCGGTGAGGATGCGTGTAAGCCCCGCGCCTGATCCCGATCCGGACACCCTGTCATGACCTTTACGCTCGCCGTCGTCGGCCGCCCCAACGTGGGCAAGTCGACGCTCTTCAACCGCCTCGTGGGCAAGCGCCTCGCGCTGGTCGACGACCAGCCGGGCGTCACCCGCGACCTGCGCGAGGGCGAGGCGCGGCTGGGCGATTTGCGGTTCACCGTGATCGACACGGCCGGCCTCGAGGAGGTGACCGACCAGTCGCTCCAGGGGCGGATGCGCCGCCTGACCGAACGCGCGGTCGACATGGCGGATATCTGCCTCTTCATGATCGACGCGCGAACCGGCGTCACGCCGACCGACGAGCTCTTCGCCGAGATCCTGCGCAAGCGCGGACGTCACGTGATCCTCGCGGCCAACAAGGCCGAGGGCCGCGCCGCCGATAGCGGCATGATCGAGGCCTATTCGCTGGGCCTGGGCGAGCCGATCCGGCTTTCGGCCGAACACGGCGAGGGGCTCAACGACCTGCTGTCGCAGCTGATGCCGATCGCCGAAGGGTTCGAGGACCGCGCCGCCGCCGACGCGCCCGACACCGATGTCAGCGTCGATGCGGATGCCGCCGAGGATGCCGACGCGGTCCGCGTGCCCACCATCGACAAGCCGCTGCAGATCGCCGTGGTGGGCCGCCCGAATGCCGGGAAATCCACGCTGATCAACACTTTGCTCGGGGAAGATCGTCTGCTGACGGGCCCAGAGGCGGGCATCACGCGTGACGCGATCTCGGTCCGGATGGACTGGAACGGGCTGCCGGTGCGGGTCTTCGACACCGCGGGCATGCGCAAGAAGGCCAAAGTGCAGGAGCGGCTGGAGAAGCTGTCGGTCTCGGACGGTCTGCGCGCGGTGAAGTTCGCCGAGGTGGTCGTGGTCCTCCTGGACGCGGCCATCCCGTTCGAGCAGCAGGATCTCAGGATCGCCGATCTGGCCGAGCGCGAGGGGCGCGCGGTGGTCATCGCGATCAACAAGTGGGACGCGGAGGAGGACAAGTCCGCCAAGCTGCGCCTGCTGCGCGAGGAATGCGAGCGGCTGCTGCCGCAGCTTCGGGGCGTGCCGCTGGTCACCGTGTCGGCGCTGACCGGCAAGGGGCTCGACCGGCTGCGCGCGGCGATCGAGCAGGCGCATAACGTCTGGAACCGGCGGGTCACGACCGCCAAGCTCAACCAATGGCTCTCGGGCATGGTCGAGGCGCATCCGCCGCCGGCCCCCGCAGGGCGGCGGATCAAGCTGCGCTACATGACGCAGGCCAAGACGCGGCCGCCGGGATTCGTGGTGATGTGTTCCAACCCCGAGAAGATGAGCGAGAGCTATACCCGCTACCTGGTCAATGGGCTCAGGGACACGTTCGACATGCCGGGCACGCCGATCCGGCTCTGGATGCGGTCGCAGGGCGACGCGAATCCCTACCGCAACCGCACGAAATCCACGCCCTCGCGGCTCCGCAAGCATCTCGGCAAGGGGCGCGCCGACGACTAGATGTTTCGCGCTCGAAACATTTGGGCCACCATGATGCAGGCGACGAGTGCTGCCGCGATGGCGACCGGCGCATGGCTCCCGACATTCTGCGCGACGATTCCGAGCGACGCCCAGGCGATCGCGAAGGGATAGTCGGTCGAGCGCCTGCGGGCCTGCACGGCGAGGGCCAGGACGAAGGCGAGGCCGAGCGCGCCGAAGGCCGCCGTGACGGGCCCCGCGAGGCCGTAGCCCGCGGCGAGCAGGCCCAGCGACACGCACGACGCGGCGGTGAGCCAGCCCGCATAGAGGCCGATGGGCGCGCGGGCGAGCAGGCGGTCACTCTCGGGCGTGCGCAGGTAGGCCGTGACGGCCGTCCCCAGCATTAACCAGATCATCACGCTTGCCCAGATCGGCGAGGCGTTGGCGACGGGAATCCAGAACGCCCCGATCCCGAGCGAGATCGCCAGGGGCAGGCGCATGGGCGCCCAGGCGGGATCGTCGCGCCGCCGCCACGCGCCGTATCCGGCATTGACCAGCAGCCAGAGATAGATCACCCCCCAGATCGAGAAGGCCCAGCCCGCAGGCTGCACCGGCGGGTCGTCCTGGGGGATGGGGAAGGCGTTCGGGTCGAATCCGCCGAAGCTCCCCGAAACGAGCGGGGAGAGGACGAAGGCGAGGGCGGCTATGAGGGGGAGGTAGGGCATCCTCATCTCGTTATTGCCGACGCATCTTTCTGGCAAGGGCGTGAATGCGGCAGGGCTAGGACATCGGTCGATGCGGCTGCAAGGCGGCGGGCAGTCAATCGCATCGTCGGTTCCGGCGCATCACGATACCGTTTGCAATAATGGTTAACGGAAGTAACATTACGTTGAGAATCATCCCAAAGGGGTAATTATATTTCCCAAAGTCACGAGGTATTTTGAATGAAAAGGTTTTTGCCTTCGCTTGTTCTGGGCCTGACGCTTGCCACCGGCGCCAGTGCGGTGACGCTCAATTTCGACGACCAGGGGCTGACGGGTCCGTCCTTGTTCGCCTCTGCGACACCGCAGGACGTGAACGCGACCCTGGGTGGCGTGGACGTGACACTGACCGGCGGCACCGTTCTCTCCAACACGTCATTCCTTCCGGCGAATTCCACGAGCGTCTACGGAACGGCTGACTTCTTCGACGGCGGTCTCAATCCGCTTTTGCTGACATTCTCCCTGCCGATCGAGAACTTCTTCCTCGACGTCTTCAACGGGAACACGGTGCCGGTGAATTACACGGTCGCCGACAACAACGGCAACGCGCGCACGTTCTCGCTCCTGTCGAACCAAAACGGGGGATTCGAGACGATCGGCCTGGCCGCAACGGGAACGGAGATCACGATCACCGCGGAGCCGCCAACCGACCCGAGTTGCTGTCAGTTCGATTTCTTCGTCGACAACCTGACCTTCAACGAGGCCTTGCCCGACGAACTGGACACCCCGGTCATTCCGTTGCCGGCATCGCTTCCGCTTGTCATCGCGGGACTGGCAGGTCTCGGCTTCGTCGGAAGGCGCCGGCGCAGCTGAACGACTGGACCGCGGGGCCAAGCGGCATCGCGGTCCTTCCGTTCTCAAGCACGACGTCCGAATGCAGTCAGCGATCGGGCGAGAGAAGGGCAATATTGCCCATATAGGAAAGTAGCGCGTCGGGAACGGCGACACTCCCGTCCTCCTGCTGGTAATTCTCCAGCACGGCGATCAGCGCGCGACCCACGGCGAGGCCGGAGCCGTTCAGCGTATGGACGAATTGCGGCTTGCCGCCGGCCTCGGGCTTGAAGCGGGCATTCATGCGGCGGGCCTGGAAATCCCAGCAGCTCGAGACGGAGCTGATCTCGCGGTAGGTGTTCTGGCCGGGCAGCCAGACCTCGATGTCGAAGGTGCGGCGCGCGCCGAAGCCCGTGTCGCCGGAGCAGAGCTTCATCGTGCGGTAGGGCAGGCCGAGTTTCTCGAGGATGCCCTCGGCGCAGGCGAGCATGCGGAGTTGTTCGTCCTCGCTGTGGTCGGGATGGGTGATCGAGACCATCTCGACCTTCTCGAACTGGTGCTGGCGCAGCATGCCGGCGGTGTCCTTGCCCGCCGACCCGGCCTCGGAGCGGAAGCAAAGCGTGTGGGCCGCGTGGCGGCGGGGCAGGTCGGATTCGGCCAGCGTCTCGCCCGCGACGAGGTTGGTGAGCGTCACCTCGGCCGTGGGGATCAGCCACCAGCCATTGGTGGTGCGGTAGCTGTCGTCGGCGAATTTCGGAAGCTGGCCGGTGCCGAGCATCGCCTCGTCGCGCACGAGGACGGGGGTGATCGTCTCCAGAAGGCCGTTCTCGGTCACGTGGGTGTCGAGCATGAACTGCGCCAGCGCCCGGTGGAGGCGCGCGATCTCTCCCGTCAGCACGGCGAAGCGCGAACCCGAGAGCCTTGCCGCCCGCTCGAAGTCGAGACCGTCGGCGGCGGCAAGCTGATAATGCTCGCGCGGCGCGAAGTCGAATTCGCGCGGGGTGCCGTGGCGCTTGACCTCGATATTGCCGCTCTCGTCGGCGCCCTCGGGCACGTCGGGGGCGAGGATGTTCGGCAGGCCCATCAGCAGGTCGGTGAGTTCGGCGTCGAGATCCTTGGCCTCGGCCTCGGCGCGGGCGATCTCGGCCTTCTTCTCGGCCATCTCGGCGCGCAGGGCATCGAACCGCGCCTCGTCGCCCGCGGCCTTGGCGGCACCGACTTCCTTGCTGGCGGCGTTCTGGGCGGCCTTGGCGGTCTCGGCGGCATGGATCGCGGCGCGGCGGCGGTCGTCGAGCGCCAAGATCGGGGCGGAGGCCCCCGACAGCCCGCGCAGGCCCATGGCGGTGTCGAAGCGGGCGGGATCGTCGCGGATCAGGCGGATATCGTGCATTCTGGCCTCCGTTCGGGAACTGGGTTCCGTATGACCGATCGCGCGGCCGGCTTGAACCCGAATTTGCGTCAGGGAATCTCGGGCAGGCCGTCGAGATCGACGCGGTCGAGCCGGATCGCCAGCGTCCGGTCGGTGCCGACGCGCGCGATCACCACGCCCGCCACGGCCCATCCGCCGCCGCGATTGACGAGGACCGGCCCGCCCGACATGCCCCCCTGCGCGGGACAGTCGAGCAGCACTTCGGCGCCGCGGATCTCGATGACGGGGCAGGTCTGGTCGCGGCGCTCGTAATCCTCATTCCACGGATAGGCGATGACGCGGGCAATGCCGCCCGCCGCGAGGCCACGCGCGACCGGCAGCGGTTCGGCCGTTCGCGGGGGATGGGTGAGGTTGAGGATGGCGACGTCGGCGCTGCGCTCGGACTGGCGCAGGGCGCGGCGTCCGCGCAGCGCGCTGCGCACCTTGATGCGTTCGGCGGCGCCGTCCCCGGTCCAGCCGATGAAGAAGTTGAGCCAGCGGGCCGGGCCGCCGTCGCCGGTGCAATGGGCGGCCGTCAGAACCTGGCGCGGGCCGATCAGGGTGCCCGAGCAACTCGGGCGGGAATCCTCCTGCCGCGTGGCCAGCCGTCCGACGCCCGGCAGCTCGGGCAGGGCGGTCTCGGTCGTCCGGGCGGTCTCGGGCGTCTGGGCCGGCACGGGCAGCGCGCAGAGGATCGCGAGCGCGATCGCGGAGAGGCGGGGAAGGATCATCGCGGGCCATGCAACGCGCAAACGGGCGGCTTGGCAAGTGGCGGCTCGCGCCGGGCGCGTGTGCCGGTCGCGCGGAAGTGGCGGCGCCGGGGGGCGTGCTCACGTCCCTGTCATCGCGCGTCACCGCGCGGGGGCGGGGCTTGCTGGACAACCACCGCCCCCCCAGCTAGAGGTTTGCGCGATTTCAAGGCCGGGGCCCCCGACGGGCCGTCGGTTCGACAGACCGAGGATATCCAAATGTTCGCAACGCCTGCCTATGCCCAGTCCGTCGGAGGTGCCGGTGGCGCCTTTGCCAGTTTCGTGCCGCTGATCCTGATCTTCGCGATCATGTACTTCCTGCTGATCCGACCGCAGCAGAAGAAGGTCAAGGAGCATCAGAAGATGGTCGAGGCGCTGCGCCGCGGCGACCAGGTCGTGACCGCCGGCGGTCTTCTGGGCAAGGTGGTCAAGGTGCAGGAAGGCGAGGCCGATGTCGAGATCGCCGAGGGCGTCAAGGTCCGCGTGATCAAGTCGACCATCGCGCAGGTCCGCCAGCGGACGGAACCCACCGAGAGCTAGGCGCCGCGCCATCCGCTGCGGCGGCCCGCGGGGCCGTCGCGCATCCGTATCACATCCGCGCGCCCGGAGGCGCATTCCATGCTTCATATCCCCCTCTGGAGACGGATCCTGATCTGGTCGCTCGTGGCGATCGGTCTGCTTCTGGCGCTTCCCAACGCGTTCTACAGCCGGGTGGAGCGGTCCAACGATGCCCGCGCCGCGATCGAGACGCTGGGGGCGACGCCCGAACGTCGCGACGAGGCGGGGCTGTGGCCCTCGTGGCTGCCGTCGGGCCTGGTCAATCTCGGGCTCGATCTGCGCGGGGGCGCGCATCTTCTGGCCGAGGTCCAGGTCGAGGATGTCTACGAGGGACGCATGGACGGGCTCTGGCCCGAGCTGCGCGACGCGCTGCGCGACGCCCGCGACGCGGTCGGCACGATCCGCCGCGTGGACCAGGGGGGCGACGCCATCGTGGTGCGGCTGAGCGATCCGTCGGGCATGCCCCGCGCGCTCGAGATTGCGCGCGGCCTGGCGCAGCCGGTGACGACGCTCTCGGGGGTGGGGTCGCAGGATCTCGACGTGGCGGGGGACGGCGACGAGCTCACCATCCGCCTCAGCGAGGCCGAGCGGGCCGCCACCGACGACCGCACCATCCGCCAGAGCCTCGAGATCATCCGCCGCCGCGTCGACGAGGTCGGCACGCGCGAGCCGACGATCCAGCGCCAGGGCGAGGACCGCATCCTGATCCAGGTTCCGGGCATCGGCTCGGCCGAGGAGCTCAAGGCGCTGATCGGCACCACCGCTCAGCTGACCTTCAACCCCGTGATCAGCCGCTCCGGCGATCCCGATGCGAGCCAGAGTTCGCGCCAGGTCGTCTATCCGCTGCTCGACGCGCCGGGGACGTATTACACGCTCGAACGCACGCCCGTGGTCAGCGGCGAGCAGCTGGTGGACGCGCAGCCCTCGTTCGACCAGAACGGCCAGCCTGCGGTCACCTTCCGGTTCAACCCCGCCGGCGCGCGCGCCTTCGGCGACTACACCGCCGAGAATATCGGATCGCCCTTCGCCATCGTGCTCGACGAGGAGGTGATCAGCGCCCCGGTGATCCAGAGCCACATCCCCGGCGGCAGCGGCATCATCACCGGCAATTTCACGGTCGAGGAATCCACCCAGCTTGCCGTGCTTCTGCGTGCCGGAGCACTTCCCGCCGAGCTCACCTTCCTCGAGGAACGCACGATCGGCCCGGAACTCGGCCAAGACAGCATCGAGGCGGGGCAGATCGCCTGCATCGTCGCGTTCGTGCTGGTGCTGGCCTTCATGTGGGCGAGCTACGGCCTCTTCGGGGTCTTCGCCAATATCGCGCTGCTGATCAATGTGGGGCTGATCTTCGGCCTGCTGAGCATGATCGGCGCCACGCTGACGCTTCCGGGTATCGCGGGCATCGTGCTGACCATCGGTATGGCGGTCGACGCGAACGTGCTGGTCTTCGAGCGGATCCGCGAGGAGCTCAAGACGGCGCGGGGGCCGAGCCGGGCGATCTCGCTCGGATACGAGAAGGCGCTCTCGGCGATCGTCGACGCCAACATCACCACGTTCATCATCGCGACGATCCTCTTCATGCTGGGCTCGGGACCGGTGCGCGGCTTTGCCGTGACGCTGGGCCTCGGGATCCTGACATCCGTGTTCACCGCGATCTTCGTGACGCGCCTGATGGTGGTCACCTGGTTCGACCGCCGCCGCCCCAAAACGATCGAGGTCTGAGATGCGCTTGCGACTGGTCCGTGACGATACCGACTACGATTTCTTCAAATACGCCAAGACCACGTTCGGCGCGTCCTGCGTGGCGATGGTCCTGTCGGTGCTCGCCTGGGCGGTGATGGGGCTCAATTTCGGCATCGACTTCCAGGGGGGGACGACGATCCGCACCCAGTCCGAGCAATCGGTGGATGTCGCGGCCTATCGCGCGGCGATGGAGCCGCTGGGGCTCGGCGACGTGGCGATCAGCGAGATCTTCGACCCAAGCTTCGGCGAGGATCGCAACGCCGCCATGGTGCGCATCCAGGCGCAGGACGGAACGGAAAGCGTGACGCCCGAGACCATCGCCGCGGTCGAGGAGGCGCTGCAGCAGGTCGATCCGAGCATCACCTTCCCGTCGGTCGAATCGGTCGGCCCGAAAGTGTCGGGCGAGCTCATCCAGACGGCGTTCCTGGCCGTGGCGGCGTCGCTCGGGGCGATCCTGATCTATATCTGGCTCAGGTTCGAATGGCAGTTCTCGCTGGGTGCGGTCGTGGCGCTGTTCCACGACGTGATCCTGACGATCGGGATCTTCGCATTGCTGCAGATCCGGTTCGACCTGGCCACGATCGCCGCGATCCTCACGATCATCGGTTACTCCATCAACGACACCGTGGTGATCTTCGACCGTCTGCGCGAGAACCTGATCAAGTGGAAGCAGCGCCCGCTGCGCGACGTGATGAACCTCAGCGTCAACGAAACCCTCAGCCGCACGGTGATGACCTCCGGCACCACCCTGATCGCGCTGATCGCGCTTCTGGTCCTGGGCGGCGACGTGATCCGCAGTTTCGTCTTCGCGATCACCTGGGGCATCGTGGTGGGCACCTATTCGTCGGTCTTCGTGGCCAAGAACGTGGTGCTGTTCCTCGGGGTCAAGCGCGACTGGTCGAAGCCCGACAAGACCGAAGGCAACCAGTTCGCGAATATCGACAGCTGAGGCGTCGGACGCCCGGCATCCCGTTTGCGGGGGTGGCGGGGCCGCCGGTCCGGCACTAGTCTTGGGCCAACCGATACCGGAGGCGACATGGAACTCAACGAGATGCCCTTCGAGGGCGAGCGGCCGATCGACGGCTACGGCCCCGGCTTCTTCCGCGTGGGCGGCGTCGCCCACGAGGGCGCGCTTGCCGTTCTGCCGGGCGGGGTCACGCCATGGGGCGGCTGGCAGGATCTCGAGACCCTGCTGCACGCGCGCGACCGGATCGACGTTTTGCTGGTCGGGACGGGCGGCGAGATCGCCCATGCACCCGAGCAGTTCCGCGCCGCGCTGGAGGAGACCGGGCTCGGCGTCGAGGTAATGGCCTCGCCAGCGGCCTGCCGCACCTACAACGTCCTGCTGAGCGAGGGGCGCCGCATTGGCGCGGCGCTTCTGCCCGTCGGGTGAGCGCGCTCGAGGTCCGCGATCTGGCCGTCTCGCGCGGGGGCGTCCCGCTTCTGGAGGGGCTGTCGTTCCGTGTGGCACCCGGCGACGCGCTGATCCTGACGGGGCATAACGGCATCGGCAAGACCAGCCTGCTGCGCACGCTGGCGGGATTGCAGCCGCCGCAGGCGGGCCGCGTCGCCCCCGGCCCGGACCGGATCGCCTTCGGCGCCCATTCCGACGGGATGAAGGCCACGCTCAGCGTCGCGGAGAACCTCGAATTCTGGGCCGGCCTGCACGGCCTGCGCGGCGGTATCGAGGGCGTGCTGGAGGAGTTCGACCTTGCGCCTCTCAGGGACCGCGCGGCGCAGCACCTCTCGGCGGGGCAGCGGCGGCGGCTGGGGCTCGCGCGGATGGGCCTCACCGGACGGCCGGTCTGGCTTTTGGACGAGCCGACCGTCTCGCTCGACGCGGCGAGCGTGGGGCGGTTCGCCCGCGCGGTCGAGCGGCACCTCGCCGGCGGCGGCATGGCGGTGCTTGCAACGCATGTCGATCTGGGGCTCGCCGCGCCGCGCCTCGACCTTTCGACATTCCGCGCCGCGCCGGAGGTGGCGCGTGGCGACGTCTTCGCCGAGGGCGCGGTGGAATGACCCGGATCTTCCTGCGCGATCTGCGGCTGGGCGTCCGGGCGGGGGGCGGCTTCGGGCTCGGCCTCGCCTTCTTCCTGATCGTCGTCGTGCTGGTGCCGTTCGGGATCGGGCCCGAGACCGCGCGGCTCGGGCCCGTGGCGCCGGGCATCCTCTGGATCGGCGCGCTGCTCGCCTGCCTTCTGTCGCTCGACCGGGTCTTCGCGCTCGACCGCGAGGACGGCGCGCTCGATCTCCTGGCGACCGCGCCGGTTCCGCTCGAGGGGGTGGCGCTGGCCAAGGCGGCCGCGCACTGGATCACCACGGGCTTGCCGCTCTGCCTCGCGGCGCCGGCGCTCGCCGTGCTGCTGGCGCTGCCCTGGCCCGGCCATCTCTGGCTCGCGGTCTCGCTGCTGGCGGGCACACCCGCGCTGAGCCTGATCGGCGCATTCGGCGCGGCACTGACCGTCGGGCTGCGGCGGGGCGGGCTGCTTTTGTCGCTGCTGGTGCTGCCGCTCTACGTGCCGACGCTGATCTTCGGCGCGGATGTGGCACGGCGCGGGGCGGAGGGCCTTTCGCCCCTCGTGCCGCTGGCCCTTCTGGGGGCGGTCAGCCTCGGATGCCTCGCCATCCTGCCCTTCGCGACCTCGGCCGCGCTGCGGGTCAACCTGCGATGAGCGCGCGGGGTCACGAACCCGCTAGCGTGCTTGAGATGGGCGCGGGGCGGGGATAGAGAATGGCTATGTCGTTCTCCACGTCGTTCTGGTCTCTCGCCAACCCCGCGCGCTTCATGTCGCTGACCGCGCGCGCCGTGCCGATCCTTTCGGTCCTGGCGGGCGTGTGTCTCGTCGGCGGGCTGGTCTGGGGCTTCTTCTTCACGCCCGACGATTACCGGCAGGGCTCGACGGTCAAGATCATCTATCTGCACGTCCCGGCCGCGCTGATGGCGATCAACGGATGGCTGATGATGCTGGTGGCCTCGCTGATCTGGCTGGTCCGGCGCCATCACGTCAGCGCGCTGGCGGCGCGCGCCGCAGCACCCGTGGGCGTCACCATGACGCTCATCGCGCTCATCACCGGCGCCGTCTGGGGCCAGCCGATGTGGGGTACGTTCTGGGCGTGGGACCCGCGGCTGACCTCGTTCCTGATCCTGTTCCTGTTCTATCTGGGCTACATGGCGCTCTGGGCCGCCATCGACGATCCCGACACCGCCGCGGACCTGACCAGTGTCCTCTGCCTCGTGGGTTCCGTCTTCGCGATCCTGTCGCGCTATGCGGTGAATTTCTGGAACCAGGGCCTGCATCAGGGCGCCTCGCTGAGCCTCGACCGGGAGAAGAACGTGGCGGACGTGTTCTATCATCCGCTGCTGCTGAGCATGGCGGGGTTCATTCTGCTATTCCTGGCGCTGGTCCTCGCGGGGACGCGCACCGAAATCCGCGCGCGGCGCCTGCATGCGCTGCGCCTGCGCGAGAGGATGGCGTGATGCCCGATCTGGGACGCTATGCCCTCGAGGTGGGGTTCGCCTATGCCGCGACGCTGATCCTGCTTCTCACGCTCGTGGGCATCACGATCTGGCGCGGGCGGCGCGTAAAACGGGCATTGCAAGCAGCCGAGGGACGTCGACATGGCTAGGATCTCGCTTCTGGCGGTCGTGCCGCCGGTGGTCTTTCTGGGTTTGGCCGGGCTCTTCTACGCGGGGATGCAGCGCGAGGATCCCGATGCGCTGCCCTCGACATTCGTCGGGCGGGCGGCCCCCGCGCTGGAGGCCGCGCCCTTCGGGGAATATGCGGGCTTCGACCGGGACCTTCTCGAAGAGGAGGGCGTGAAGCTGGTCAATTTCTGGGCGAGCTGGTGCGTGCCCTGCCGCGTGGAGCATCCGCAGCTCGAAGGACTGGCCGCCCAGGGGATCCCGATCTACGGCGTCAACTACAAGGACGATCCCGAGGATGCCGCGGCGTTCCTCGCCGAGCTCGGCAACCCGTTCGCCGAGCTCGGCGCCGATGCGGAAGGCCGCGTGGCGCGCGACTGGGGCGTCTACGGGGTGCCCGAAACCTATGTGATCGACGGCGAGGGACGCGTTCTCGAACGGCTCGCGGGCCCGCTGACGCAGCGCAGCCTCGACGACCAGATCCTGCCGGCGATCGAGCGCGCCCGGGGCGACTGACCCGTACGGCCCGCCGGCGTCTCGGCTGCGCACGACCCTCCGGTTGCGCGGCAATCCGGGCAGTTTCCGAATGCCGCCTGTCGTGGCAAGGCCCGCCGCTCGACGATCTTGAGAAGGGCCGCGTTCGCCGTTGTCCATCGGCGCCCCCGGGGCATCAGGGTGAATTGGCGTGTGTCCGACTCCGCGGAGCGCGGGGGCACGACTCTGTCGGGCGCGTCCGGGCCGCCGGGTCGCGATTCGTCCCCCGGATGTCGCGCGCGACGCGCTCGCCTGATGATCGTCCTGTCGTAGAAGAACCGCGTCACTGCCACCCGCTCGGGCGGAGCGTCGGGAACGCGCCCGTTCCCTGCACGCGCAAGGTGTTGCGAGCGACGCGTTAGGGATCGGCCCCGAGGGCACGGAATGCTCGTATGGCTTGGGGGGATGCCGCAGGACAACTTGCCGGTCCGGCCGGACAATCCCTCTTCGACATGCCCGGTCGCGAGAACACATGCCACTCCGAAAGGCGGGTGTCGTCGCTGTCGATCCTCGAAGAAAGTGGCAGCCCGTAGGGGAAATGTCACCTTCTACATGTAGCGATATGATCCAAGAAAAAGGGACTTTCTGAACTGGATCGATATCGAAAATCAACATATGCTCGGATACTGAGGCGGATACTGGATCAGGGGAGCCGAACCATATGAAAAGGGGAAAGTTGACTTCGAAGCTCATCCAACAGGCGATGGCAAACTTTGAAAGAGGGCGGACCCTCGGTGACGGAGGGGGTCTCATGCTCAAGATTACGTCGGCTGGATCGGCTAGCTGGGTGTATAGGTACACCGTGCGTGGAATCGAAAAGCGCATGGGACTTGGAACGTATCCTGCGACTTCCCTCACTGTCGCGCGGGAGAAGGCTGCCGGGGCTGCATCGCAGCGAGCCCGGGGACTAGATCCACTTCGCGAACGGCGCGAAGCTCAGCGGCGCGGTATTACGTTTGAAGAGGCAGCACGAGAATATTGGCATGCTCATTGTCAGAGTCTTGCGCGCCCATCGAATTGGATCGCTGCGATGGAGGGACATGTGTTCCCGAAAATCGGGAAGCGGCAAGTGGTCGACCTGTTGCCTGAGGACTTAATTTCGGTGTTCCGACCGATCTGGCATCGGGAACTCACGAGGAAGTTGGTGCAGTCTGTAGGCAAGGTGATTTTGTACGTCGCTACAGACGATGCGCGTGTCGATACTGAACTGGCCCCCTTTTCGACCGGACACTCGAGCATGACCATGGAGGCTTAGGGATATCCCTAAGCACGTGCTTA
>CANLEQ010000003.1 GCA_947489705.1 uncultured Paracoccaceae bacterium | reverse complement strand
CGCGAAGCAGATAGGAACCTGATCTGCGGATCCCATCAGGGCCAGCGGTGCGAACCGCGCAAACAGGCCGGACACAAAACCGCTTCTGAAAAGGTACACGCAATCTCATTTAAGCCTTGCTATGCGGGAGCCATCCACACAGGACGTTCGAGCGGAAGCGGTGGAAGTAACTGTCGACGCTCCGGAGTGTCGCCAGGCGCATCAGTTTCGCTTTTTCCCGTGCTCCCAGCCCGGATCGTCGGTCAGGATCTGCACCCGCTTGTTGGGCTCGCTCTTGGTCGGGAAAGGATACTGGAACCACCGCCGACCGGTTCCCCGACGAGACGGACCGCCACCTCCTCATCAAGAATGTCGGTGAAGAATTCCGACGGGATCAGGCTCAACTCCACAGGAGTAAGGCCGGTCGAGGCGCAGAGGTCAGTGCGACCGTCGGCCACGACGCAGTTGCGCATATCGTTCGTCATCGCCTTGTCGAAGTCCACCACGGCTGGGTGCGCCCGGCCGACGGAGACCTCCGGCTGGAAGATTGTCTTGAAGGACTGCTTCAGGCCAGCATCCCATCCATTACGAAGATGAGCGGCGCGTCGGTCGCGCCGATGTGGTCGCGCAGGCGCATCGCGTGGGCGAACTGCATCACATCGTAGCGCAGCATCGAGCCGCTGGCGGGGAGGCCGTATTCTTCCACCTGCAACAGCCCCGCAGCCTTGGCGAGGCGGGCGAGATGGGCGTCGAACTCCGACTTCGTCCAGATGCGCGCGTGCTGCCGGAACGCAGTCGAGATATGGTCCTCCTGCGCCGCGAGGGACTGCGCCTCGGCCTCCGCCGGCGAGATCTCCGGGTCGAGCTGGAAAGACGCCTCCATGACGAAGCCAGAGCGTGCGTGCGCCGTGCAAAGATGCTGGAACACGACCGGGAAGCGACGCTTCCGGTTGGGCCAGTTCACGGTGAGCGCCTGGCTGTCCGTGGCGAAGCGGGAGCCGAATGCCGCAAAGTCGATCCGGGAGAAGTCCTCACGGCGTGCCACGAAGCTCCTGACCTGGTCGTGGTAGAACCCGATCTGCCGGTAGATATCCCGATAGGACGGCCGGAGATCTTCGACACCTTCGCCAGGGACAGGTCGTTGCAGAGCATACCCAGCACGAGACGGTTCTTGTCCGACCGCTTGTGCCGACGCGCCGGCTTACCGCTGGAAAAGGTCTTCGCGCAGCCCTTGCACCGCCAGTGCGGGTCCCCGGCCCTCCGTCTTGCCGAAGCGCTGGTAGAGGCCTGGATCAGCCTCGACCGGTAGATCCTCGTTCGCGCATCCTTCCGTCCGGCACGCCGGCGCACAGGGATCGGTATCACGCAGGCGGCGCATCCGCCCGCGCTCTTCCGCGACCGCGCGGTTGTTCTTCACCCGCGAGGTTGCGCCGCAGGCCGGACACTTGTAAAGTTCTTTGTGCTTGCCGCCCGTGACTGCGCCGCGAGGCACGCCAGATGGCGGAGCTGGTGCACCACTCGGCCGTCGAAACGGATCAGGCCGCACACCGTAGAGTGCACAGGCCGTGTTGCGGCAGAAGTTGAGATCGACACCCGCGACGGGCGCGGGCAGTCTCTGGGCCAGCGGCACCACCGCTGCTCCCGAAGATATATTCGAGACGCTCGACACCGGTTTCCTCCATTCAAACGATGGTCAAGCGTGGTGTCGAAGGAAAGGTTGGCCAAAGTGCGGCCAGCCGAGGAACTTTTTCAACATTTAGCGTCAGGGCTAGCGCCGCGGCGATCCCTTTTTCCATTGTCACGAATGGATGGCGCCGTCGCCGCAGGCGAGCGCGGCCTCGCGGACCGCCTCGGAATAGGTGGGGTGCGCGTGGCAGGTCAGCGCCAGATCCTCGGCCGCCGCGCCGAATTCCATCGCCACGCAGATCTCGTGGATCAGATCGCCCGCCATCGGGCCGATGATATGCGCGCCGAGGATGCGGTCGGTCTCCTTGTGGGCTAGGATCTTCACGAAGCCATCGGCCGCGAAATTGGCCTTGGCACGGCCGTTGCCCATGAAGCTGAACTTGCCGATCTTGTAGGGCACCTCGTCGCCCTTGAGCTGCTCTTCGGTGCGGCCCACGCTCGCCACTTCGGGGTGGGTGTAGATGACGCTGGGGATCACGCCGTAATTGACGTGACCATGCTTGCCGGCGAGGACCTCGGCCACGGCCATGCCTTCGTCCTCGGCCTTGTGGGCCAGCATCGGGCCGGCGATGCAATCGCCGATCGCGTAGATGCCGTCCTTGGTCGTCTTCCAGTGATCGTCGGTCTTGACCTGACCGCGTTCGGTGAGCTCGACCCCGAGATCCGAAAGGCCGAGCCCTTCGGTCACGGGCTTGCGGCCGGTCGCGACCAGCACTGCATCCGCCTCGATCTCGGTCTCGCTGTCGTCCTTCTTGAGCTTGTAGGCGACCCTGGCCTTGCCGTCCGCAACCTCGACCCCCTGCACCGCGGCGCCGAGCACGAAGGTCATTCCCTGCTTCGAGAGCAGCTTCTGGAAGTTCTTCTGCACGTCGCCGTCCATGCCGGGCGTGATCGTGTCGAGATACTCGACCACCGTGACCTCGGCGCCGAGCCGGGCATAGACGCTGCCCATCTCCAGCCCGATCACGCCGGCGCCGATCACGACCATCTTTTCGGGGATCTTCTCGAGCGACAGCGCACCCGTCGAGCTGACCACGATCTTCTCGTCGATCTCGATCCCCGGAAGGCTCGCGGCATCCGAGCCGCTTGCGACGACGATGTTCTTCGCCTCGTGCACCTCGTCGCCGACCTTGACCTTGCCGGCCTCGGGGATCGACGCCCAGCCCTTGAGCCAGTCGACCTTGTTCTTCTTGAAGAGGAACTCGATCCCCTTGGTGTTCTGGGCAATCGTGTCGTCTTTATAGGCCTGCATCGCTTGCCAGTCGACGCTGGGCGTATCGACCTTGAGCCCCATCTTGGAGAAGTTGTGCTGGGATTCGTGCAGCATCTCGGTGGCGTGCAGCAGGGCCTTCGACGGAATGCACCCGATATTGAGGCACGTTCCCCCCAGCGTTTCGCGCCCCTCGACGCAGGCGGTCTTGAGCCCGAGCTGCGCGCAGCGGATGGCGCAGACATAGCCGCCGGGCCCGGAGCCGATGATGATGACGTCGTAGCTGGACATGGGGTATTCCTTTCGGGGGATCGTATGCGCTCAGATCAGGGCGCTGAGTAGCATGAGAAGCGTGGCCGCCCAACCCGCGGCCCAGATGATGGAGCGGCCGGGGCTCCAGCCGAGGATGTAGGCGGGGATATAGAGCACGCGCGCCGCGAGATAGACCCATGCGCAGGCGGCGGTAAACCCGCTCGACTGGCCGCTGACGGCGATCACCGTGCAGGCGATGCCGAAGAGGATCAGCCCCTCGAAATGATTGTCGAGCGCGCGGCCGATCCGCGCCGTGCGGTCCGACAGGGACCGGGAGGGCGCGCGGTCGCGCGGCGACATCGTGTAGCCGGGTCCGAGTTCGAGGTTGGCGGGGATCGCGTAGAGCACGAACTGGACGCATTGCAGCAACGCGGCAAGGATCAAGACGAGGAGTTCAGGTGACATCGAGCGTCCTTTCGTCGGGCCGTCCCGCGACCTCTCAGGCGGTGCGGAGGTAATGCGCCTGCGTGCCGGTCAGCGCGTCGCGAAGGCCGATTTCGGCGGAGAGCCACTCGTCCACCTTCGCCTTGTCGGACGCGTCGAAAAGGCCCCAGACGGTCGAGCTGCCCTCTTCGCGCCAGAGCTGAAGCTGCCGCAGCCCGGCCTGGTCCCGGCGCTCGGACGCGTCGGCATAGCTCGACGCGAAGGCGTCGGCATCGGTGGTGTCGAAGCGGATCAGAACTTGCATGGTTTATCCTTTGCAGATGAGGGGCGCGGCAAGCACCGTCTCGGTGTAACGCGCGCCCTGCGCTTTGGTTTGCGCGGCGATCTCGTCTCGCGGGGCCCCGATCCAGCGGCAGGCCGGGTCGTCGCGGATGGCGTCGCGCGCAAGTGCGATGCGCGCGTCGAGATCGCGCGGCCGGCTCGGGTCGAAGAGGAAGAGATGCCACCGCGCGCCATTGCCCGCCGTCTCGGTCGAGGCGACATGGCGGACCTGCACGCCCTGCTCGACGGGCATGGCGCAGGCCGAGAGGAGCGCGAGGGCGGCGAGGGCGGTCTTGCGGATCATCGGCTGCTTCCCGCGGCAAGGGCGCCTCGCGCCACACGGTCGCGCGAGCCATCCGCGGTCGCCAAATGTCGCCTCGGACGCTGCGGGTCAGGAACAGCGCGCCCGCCGTCGCGGTTGATGGGGACATGTACAAAAGGAGAGTGTTCCATGTGGAGACACGCATTGATCGCCGGCGGGATCGCCGTTCTGACCGCCTCCGCGCCGGCCATCGCGCAGGATGACGGGGTCAACGAGGACCGCTCCATGATGGACCGGCCGATGATGGATCGCGACGACAGGGAGGCGGACGATGGCCGCCGCGGACCGCCGCGCGAGAGACGCCAGGACCGGGCCGGCGGGCCGCCGCATGGGCACCGCGGAGCGATGATGGGGATGGGAGAGATGACCACCGGCTTCGTCCTCGATCTGGGCGACGATCGCGCCCTGCGTGTGTTTTGCGGCGACGAGTCCATCGGGACCTGCATGGAAGCGGTGCGCCCGCTGATCGACCAGGTGCCGTCGCTGATGGACTGAACGACCGGGCGGTGCCGACGACCGGCCCCGCCCACAGGATCAAAGATCCATCAGAAGGCGGCGCGGATCCTCGAGCGCTTCCTTTACGCGGACGAGGAACGTGACCGCGCCCTTGCCGTCGACGATCCGGTGATCGTAGCTGAGCGCGAGATACATCATCGGGCGGATCTTGATCTCGCCGCCGACGACCATCGGGCGCTGCTGGATCTTGTGCATGCCGAGAATGCCCGATTGCGGCGGGTTCAGGATCGGCGAGGACATCAGCGAGCCATAGACGCCGCCGTTCGAGATCGTGAACGTCCCGCCCTGCATGTCGGCCATCGAGAGCTTGCCGTCCCGCGCCTTTGTGCCGAGCTCGTTGATCGTCTTCTCGATCTGGGCGAAGGACATCGCATCGGCGTCGCGCACGATCGGCACAACGAGGCCGGTGGGCGTGCCCACCGCGATCCCCATATGGACGAAACGCTTGTAGACGACGTCGGTACCGTCGATCTCGGCATTGACCTCGGGCACTTCCTGGAGCGCATGGCAGCAGGCCTTGGTGAAGAACGACATGAAGCCGAGCTTCACCCCGTGTTTCTTCAGGAACAGGTCCTTGTATTCGTTCCGAAGCTCCATGACTTCGGTCATGTCCACCTCGTTGTATGTGGTCAGCATCGCGGCGTTGTTCTGCGCTTCCTTCAGGCGCTTGGCGATGGTCTGGCGCAGGCGGGTCATCTTGACCCGTTCCTCCCGGTCGGCATCCGAGGCGGGGCTAGCGGGGCGCGACGCACCGGCGGGCTTGCCCTCGGATTTCGGGGTCTGCCTGGCGTTCTGCACGTCTTCCTTCATCACGCGCCCGTCGCGGCCCGAGCCCGTGACCTCGTCGCGGCTGAGACCCTTCTCGGCCATGGCCTTCTTGGCCGAGGGCGCATCCTCGACATCGGCGCCGTCCTTGCCGCCCGGGGCTTCGGTCTTCTTCGGTGCGTCGTCGCCGCCGGTAGAGGCGGACTTGGCGCCGCCGCCGCCGCGGGTCATCGTGGCGAGTTTGCCGCCGGCCTCGACGGTTTCGCCCTCGCCCTTGAGGATCTTGCCGAGCGTTCCGGCCGAAGGGGCGGGCACCTCGACGCTGACCTTGTCGGTCTCGAGCTCGCAGAGCATCTCGTCGGCCTCGACGCTGTCGCCCTCGGCCTTGAACCAGGTCGCGATCGTGGCCTCGCTCACCGATTCACCGAGCGTCGGCACCATGACGTCGATCTCTTCGCCGTCGCCTTCGTCGCCGCCTTCCGCGTCACCGTCGCCGGACGGTTTCGCCTCTTCCTTGGGGGTGTCGGACCCGGAATAGCCGTCGCGGGTGCCTTCTTCGGTCTCGGCCTTCTTGCCGGAGGATTGGGGCTTGTCGTCCTTCGAGCCGCCGCCTTCGCCGGCCTCGCTGATATGCGCGAGAAGCGCGTCGACGCCGACCGTCTCGCCCTCCTGCGCCACGATCTCGCCAAGCTCGCCCGCGACGGGAGAGGGGACCTCGACCGTGACCTTGTCGGTCTCGAGCTCGCAGAGCATCTCGTCCATCTCGACGCTGTCGCCCGGCTTCTTGAACCAGGTGGCGATGGTCGCCTCGGTCACGGATTCACCCAGGGTGGGCACACGAACTTCGGTCATTGTCTTATCCTTCCAGTCCCAGCGCGGCATTCACCAGCGCCGCTTGTTGGGCTTTATGTTGCGAGGCAAGGCCCGTCGCCGGCGATGCGGCCGCCTGACGGCCGGTATAGACGGGGCGCTTGTGCGTGGCGTCGATGCGGCTCAGCACCCACTCGATATTGGGTTCGATATAGGTCCACGGCCCCTGGTTCTTTGGCTCTTCCTGGCACCAGATCATCTCGGCCTGGGTAAAGCGCTGAAGCTCCCTCACGAGGCTGTGCGCCGGGAAGGGATAGAATTGCTCGACCCGGAGCAGATAGACATCGTCGAGCCCTTCCTCGTCGCGCTTTTCCAGCAGATCGTAATAGACCTTGCCCGAGCAGAGAACGACGCGCCGGATCTTGTCGTCGGCCTTGAGTTCCAGCGTCGAATTGCCGTGCTCCGCATCGTCCCACAGGATCCGGTGGAAGCTCGACCCATCCGTGAAATCCGACGTCTTGCTCACCGCCAGCTTGTGACGCAGCAGCGATTTCGGCGTCATCAGGATCAACGGCTTGCGATAGCTGCGATGCAGCTGTCGGCGCAGGATGTGGAAATAGTTGGCGGGCGTCGTGCAATTGGCCACGATCCAGTTGTCCTGGCCGCATTGCTGCAGGAACCGTTCCAGCCGAGCCGAGGAATGCTCGGGCCCCTGACCCTCGTAGCCGTGCGGCAGCAGGCAGACGAGCCCCGACATGCGCAGCCACTTCGATTCACCCGAGCTGATGAACTGGTCGAACATGATCTGCGCGCCGTTCGCGAAATCGCCGAACTGCGCTTCCCAGAGGGTGAGGGTGTTCGGCTCGGCGAGCGAGTAGCCGTATTCGAACCCGAGAACCGCATATTCCGACAGCATCGAATCGATGACCTCGTATTGCGACTGGCCCTCGCGGATATTGTTGAGCGGGTAGTACCGCTCCTCCGTCTTCTGGCTGATCAGGGCGGAGTGCCGCTGGCTGAACGTACCGCGGCCCGAATCCTGGCCCGAGAGGCGAACGGGGTATCCCTCGAGGAGCAACGAGCCGAACGCGATCGCCTCGGCCGTGGCCCAGTCGAAGCCCTCGCCGGTCTCGAACATCTGCTTCTTGGCCTCGAGCAGGCGGTCGACCGTCCTGTGGGTGGCGAAGCCGTCCGGCACGGCGGTCAGCGCGCGGCCGATCTCGGTCAGCGTGTCTTCCCCGATCGCCGTCTTGCCCCGCTGGTACTTCTCGCCCTGCTTGTTGAGGCCCGACCACTTGCCGTCGAGCCAGTCGGCCTTGTTGGGCCGGTAATCCTTGCCGGCCTCGAATTCCTCGTTGAGGTGGTTCTGGAACCTCGATTTGGCGTCCTCGATCTCCCCTTCGGGGATCAGGCCTTCGCGGACCAGACGCTCGGTATACTTGGTCAGCGTGGTCTTCTGCTGCTTGATGGTCTTGTACATCTGCGGGTTGGTGAACATGGGCTCGTCGCCCTCGTTGTGACCGAACCTGCGGTAGCAGAAGATGTCGATGACCACGTCCTTGCGGAACTTCTGGCGGAATTCCGTCGCGACCTTCGCCGCGTGGACAACCGCTTCGGGATCGTCGCCGTTCACGTGGAAGATCGGCGCCTCGACCATCAGCGCGATATCGGTCGGGTAGGGCGACGTGCGCGAGAAGGCGGGCGAGGTGGTGAATCCGATCTGGTTGTTGACGACGATGTGGATCGTGCCGCCGGTGCGGTGACCGCGCACGCCCGAAAGCTGGAAACATTCCGCCACGACGCCCTGGCCTGCGAAGGCCGCATCGCCGTGCAGCAGGACCGACAGGACTTGGCCGCGATCGGTGTCGTGAAGCTGGTCCTGCTTGGCCCGGGCCTTGCCCAGGACGACCGGGTTCACAGCCTCGAGATGGCTCGGGTTGGCGGTGAGCGACAGGTGCACCTTGTTGCCGTCGAACTCGCGGTCGTCGGAGGTGCCGAGGTGGTATTTGACGTCACCGGATCCGTCGACATCCTCGGGCTTGAAGCTGCCGCCCTGGAATTCGTTGAAGATCGCGCGATAGGGTTTCTGCATCACGTTGGCCAGCACGCTGAGCCGGCCGCGATGCGGCATGCCGATGACGATCTCCTTGACCCCCAGCGCGCCGCCGCGCTTGATGATCTGCTCCATCGCCGGGATCGTCGCTTCGCCACCGTCGAGGCCGAACCGCTTGGTGCCCATGTACTTGACGTGCAGGAATTTCTCGAAGCCCTCCGCCTCGACCAGCTTGTTGAGGATCGCGCGGCGGCCTTCCTTGGTGAACGCGATCTCCTTGCCGAAGCCTTCGATCCGCTCCTTGAGCCAGGCGGCCTGTTCGGGATCGGAGATGTGCATGTATTGCAGCGCGAAAGTGCCGCAATAGGTGCGCTTGAGGATCTGGAGGATGTTGCTGAGCGTCGCGACCTCGAGCCCCAGCACGTTGTCGATGAAGATCGGCCGGTCCATGTCGGCCTCGGTGAAGCCGTAGGATGCCGGATCGAGCTCGGGGTGGTGGGTCGTCTCGCGGATGCCGAGCGGGTCGAGGTCGGCGGCGAGGTGGCCGCGGATCCGGTAGGCCCGGATCAGCATCAGCGCCCTGAGGGAATCGAGCACCGCCTTGCGCACCTGTTCCTCGCCGACCTTCGCCCCCGTCGCGTCGGCCTTCTCGGTGATCTTGCGGGCCAGCGCCTTCCCGTCAGCCGCCGCCTCGGCGGGCCATTGGCCGTCGAGGGCCGCGGTCAGCTCGTCGTCGGGCTGCGGCGGCCAGTCCTTGCGCGCCCAGGAGGGACCCTGCGCCTCGGCGCCCGCATCCTCCGCGTCTCCCAGCTCGTCGAAATAGCGCCTCCAGCTCTCGTCGACGGCCGAGGGATCTTCGGCATAGCGCGCGTAGAGCTGTTCGAGATAGGCGGCGTTGTGACCTTGCGCGAAGCTATGCTGGCGGAAGACGTCGTTGGGGGATTGGTCGGTCATTTGGATCTCCGGGGTCAGTCGGATGGCTGGACGATATGGGACGGGGGCGGTCCGTAGGCATTGGGTTCGGGGTCGCTGGGGCGTGTCAGCCACCACAGGACAAGTAAGGGTGAAAGGAAGAAAACAAAGACCGCGATCCCGAGGACGACAAGACTTCCGCCGGCGAGGATCTCGGCGAAATCCCCGGCCAGCACGGTGTGGAAGCCACTCAGTATGCCGACGAAGGTAAAGATGCCGACAATGACGATCAGCGGATAGAGAAGGTAGAGGCCGGACCGCCCGCTATCGTGCATCCGGCGCCACCCCGCGCTGAGGCTGGGCGGCAGGGTCGCGAGGCTGAACGCCGCGCCGAGCCATCCCGTCGTCTCGTAGGCGACGCCCCCCGCATCGTATTCCACCCGCTCGAACCCGAAGATCAGCCCGTCGAGAAACCCGGCCGCCACGTTCCCCGCAAATACGAAGAGCATGAACCACCAGTATTCCGACCGCGAGGCACGTCCGGAAAAAGATGCGTATCTGCGAAAGCACGTCGATATCGCGCCCACGAACGTCATATAACAACGCTCTCCTCCTCGGAACCTGAGCAGCGACGGCCGGCGATGGTCGAGGTGACCGCTCCGGGAAGCGTGGATCTTCCTTTGTTGCCGATATTCATTTCCTCAGGACGTCTCGCTGGAGCGACGGATACCAGTCGGTAAGATCCTTTCCCGCTTTCGCGAATATCTCACGGGATTTCACGATGCCCTCGAAAACCCCCCTCGCTTGCGGAAAGGTGAACCGGCCCGTTAGAGCATCTTTAAGGAACTCTCCGAAAAGCCGTCTGATACTCAGGATATAGAAAGCGGTCTTGTGACGCGGCCTATCATCAGTGTTCAGTTGCGTGAAGAATGCCGAATTCAGAATGCCGAGAAGAATGGCCTGCTTGCGTGTCACTCGGGACGACGCCACTTCGTAGTGATAGACACGCGATTGCAGGCTAACGATGTTCGTGCCGTACCTGCCCCAGCGATAGCTCACCTCCAGATCCTCGCAGGGACAGTAGGCGAGAAGATGGGGGTTGAACTGTTCCTTCAGCGCAAGATCGCGTCTGGTCGACATTGCGTATCCGGGCAGGTGGCGTTTGACGTAATAGGTGCCCTTCTCGATGAACTCGAATTCGTTTCCGTCGTCGTGGGCACGCCGTCGATGCGCATCGTAGGGAACGAACATGCGGTTCATTGCCATCAAAAGGACTTCCCTCTCGAGGAACCGCATGACGGCGGAATTGCGGATCATCCGCCGGTAAAGGTCGCGGTTCCGGGCAAGTAGGCCCTTTTCTTCAATCGCGGGCGTCGCACCAGCATTCGCAGGACCCGAGGCCTTGCGTTCGAACCCCGAGATGTCCGGTCGCTCGTTCACGTTCGCCGAAGCGATCCCGGAAATTCTCTTCGAATGATCGGCCGCATAGATCCGAAGGATCGCCTCCGCGCAATCCGGATGCATCAGCGTATCGTCGTCGGTGAAGAAGACGATATCCGATCGGACGTTCGCGACGGCCTGGTTCCGTTGCACAGCCGAAGATTTACCCTCAGCCTCGACGTAATGAAGAACTATGTCAGTCGATCGCAGAATATCCGCTATGAGATCCCTGTGCTCTTGCCAATTTTCACTCGCATCCGAGACCGAGATTTCAGAGGGTGGAACGGTCTGTCCAATCGCCGACCGGACGCAGATCTGCAGTATGTCGATACGATTGATCGTCGGGATGCAAAGCGCCCATGTCAGATCGTGTTGTTTCGTCATGCGTCTCGTCGCCCCATTCTACCGGCCGGGCGCAAGTTTCCCTGCGCCCCGGGATCCATGCGGATCAGTTTAATTCGATCGCGGCCTTCACCGCCTCGCCCAGACTTGCGGGGCTGTCGGCGACGGTGATGCCGGCCGATTTCATCGCTTCGATCTTGCTTTCGGCGTCGCCCTTGCCGCCCGCGACGATGGCACCGGCATGGCCCATCCGGCGGCCCGGAGGGGCGGTGCGGCCGGCGATGAAGCCCGCGGTGGGTTTCCAGCGGCCGCGCTTCTTCTCGTCGGCCAAGAACTGCGCGGCCTCTTCCTCGGCGGAGCCGCCGATCTCGCCGATCATGATGATGCTCTCGGTCTCGTCGTCGGCCAGGAACCATTCCAGCACGTCGATATGCTCGGTGCCCTTGATCGGGTCGCCGCCGATTCCCACGCAGGTCGATTGCCCGAGGCCCACATCGGTGGTCTGCTTGACCGCCTCGTAGGTCAGGGTGCCCGAGCGCGAGACGACGCCGACGCTGCCGCGCTTGTGGATATGGCCGGGCATGATGCCGATCTTGCAGGCGTCGGGCGTGATCACGCCGGGGCAGTTCGGCCCGATCAGCACGGTATCGGAGCCTTGCAGCGCGCGCTTGACGCGCATCATGTCGAGTACCGGGATGCCTTCGGTGATGCAGCAGACGAGCGGGATGCCCGCGTCGATCGCCTCGAGGATCGAATCGGCCGCGAAGGGGGGCGGCACGTAGATGACGCTGGCATTGGCGCCGGTTCGCTCCACCGCCTCGTGGCAGCTGTCGAAGACGGGCAGGTCGAGATGCGTCTGGCCACCCTTTCCGGGGGTCACGCCGCCGACCATCTTGGTGCCATAGGCGATCGCCTGCTCGGTGTGGAACGTCCCCTGCGAGCCGGTCAGGCCCTGGCAGATCACCTTGGTGTTTTCGTCAACGAGAATGGCCATGTCGGCTCCTTCTTAAGTCAATCGTCTTGGCCGGCCGCAGGGACCGGAGGGTGTTCAGAACAGCGTTTCGTCGTCGTCCACCGCCATGTCGAGCAGGCGCACCAGCACGAGGCCCGTGCCCATGATCGCCAGCGACCGACCGAGCGACCCGGTCATGTTCGACGGCAGGAAACGCGCGATGCCGTCGCGCGCCTGGCGGAACGCCCGGCGCCGGCCTCTATCCCGGTGACGCCGATCCTCCGGTTCGGGAAGCGACAGGACGGCCGGCTGCCATTGCCGCAACAGCAGGCCGCCGGCGAGAAGTGCCGCCCCGATCAGGAGTGGCGATCGACCGATGCTCCGGGGTGTCGTGCTCATTTGCGTGGCCCTTTCGATGGTGCGGTATCGGTATCGAGATCGGACATGGCAAAGAGGGTTGTCCGGTTCGGGAAATGTCGTGCGCGCAGGCGTTCGTTGGACGTGGCGACCTTCGCGAGGACGTGGCGCCGCTGTTCCGGGCTTAGGCGCAACGGCTCGCCGCCCCCGGCCGAACCTATGGCCCGGATGAGCGGATACTTCCACCGCTCAAGGCGCTTTGTGAGAGGTACGCGCGCGATCGCGCTGTTGAACCGTCTCACCATCGCCGCCTGGCGGGTGGTGAAGCCCTTGTTGAAATCCTGGGGGCGGGGGAGGTCGGCGGCGTCGATGCCGGCCGCGCTGCAGAAATCCTCGATCAGGTCGCCCCCGATCAGTTCTTCGGGCTCCAGCAAACGTACCTGCAGGGCGGTGGAACCGAGACCGTCTTCCCACAACTGCGCGACCGCGTCGTAATCGGGCGGTGGAGAATTCCAAGCGAACGCGTCGAGCGTCCGCGTGTCGCCGTGGCGCAGGATCTGGCTGTAGAGGCTTTCAAAGAAGCGATCCTGACGCCGCAGGTAGAGGAGATACCGGACCTCGTCGAAACGCGCGGCAAGATAGCTATGGAGCGCGCCGATCTTCGAGGGCGTGTCCAGCATTCCCACGAGGTATTCGCTGGAGATGATCCAGGTCGAGCCCCGCGGTTCGGAAATCGCGCGCTCGAGCGCCGCGAGAACGCGGCTCTCGTCGGCGCCGTCCGTCACCCCAAGATATGGGCGTTGATGGGACGGCACCGGCGTGCCCATTTCGGCGAAGGCCGCGAGGACGTATTCGGGCTGATCGGTACGTCCGGGGATGGCGCGATGATAGACGGCTCCCCGGCTTTCCAGACTGTCCGCATTCGCCGACAGGAAATTCTGGATCGTTGTCGAGCCCGCCTTGGGCATGCCGACATGAACGACGGCCCGCCTGGGTCCTTTCGCAATGTCGGATTGCCCGTTCATCAGCCGCGAACTGCCTCGACGATTTTCTGCGCACCGTCCTTGAGGTCTTCGGCCGCGATCACGTCGAGACCGGACTCGGTGATGATCTTCTTGCCTTCCTCGACATTCGTCCCTTCGAGGCGGACCACCAGCGGCACGTTGAGGCCGACTTCCTTGACCGCGGCAATGACGCCCTCGGCGATGACGTCGCAGCGCATGATGCCGCCGAAGATGTTGACGAGGATCCCCTTCACGTTCTGGTCGGAGGTGATGATCTTGAACGCCTCGGTCACCTTCTCCTTGGTGGCGCCGCCGCCCACGTCGAGGAAGTTCGCGGGCTCGGCACCGTTGAGCTTGATGATGTCCATGGTGGCCATGGCGAGGCCGGCGCCGTTGACCATGCAACCGATCTCGCCGTCGAGCGCGATGTAGTTCAGGTCGTATTTCGACGCCTGGAGTTCCTTGCTGTCCTCCTCGCTCTCGTCGCGAAGGGAGGCGATGTCGGAATGGCGGTAGAGGGCGTTGCCGTCGAAGCTTATCTTGGCGTCGAGGCATTTGAGATCGCCCTTGTCGGTCACGATCAGCGGGTTGATCTCGAGCATCTCCATGTCCTTCTCGACGAACATGGCATAGAGTTGGCCCATCAGCTTGACGCATTGCTTGACCTGCTGGCCTTCGAACCCGAGGGCGAAGGCGATGCGGCGGCCGTGGAACGCCTGATAGCCTGCGGCGGGATCGACGCTGAAACTCAGGATCTTGTCGGGCGTGTTGGCCGCGACCTCCTCGATATCCATGCCGCCTTCGGTCGAGCAGACGAAGCCGATGCGGCCGGTCTGACGATCCACCAGGAGCGCGAGATAGAGCTCGGTCTCGATCCCGGACCCGTCCTCGATATAGATGCGGCCGACCTGCTTGCCCGCGGGGCCGGTCTGATGGGTGACGAGCGTCCGCCCGAGCATCTTCTTGGCTTCCTCGGCGGCTTCGCTCACCGATTTGGTCAGACGCACGCCGCCACCTTCGCCGCTATCGGCTTCCTTGAAGCTGCCCTTGCCGCGGCCGCCCGCGTGGATCTGGGCCTTCACCACCCAGATCGGACCGTCGAGTTCGCCCGCCGCGGTCTTGGCCTCTTCGGCGCGGGTGACGACGCGACCGTCGCTGACCGGGGCGCCATATTCACGCAGCAGCGCCTTCGCCTGGTATTCATGGATGTTCATGGGGCCGGTCCTCGGATTGGTTCGGTTTGCGCCATGGATGACGCATGCCGGGCCGGACATAAAGGCTTATGGCGCTTGACACCCCGAAAAACCGGCAAAAACCCGCACCTGTGATCACATTGAAATTGCTGTGATCACACGACCAACTCCGTAATCACATGTGCTGAAAGTTTAGGTCAAGGATGTAGACCGACTACGGGCCGGGGATGAATCGCGCGGCGTTGCCGTCAGCGCTGCAGAATGCTCTTGAGCAGCATGCGCGCGAAATACCGCGTCCCGCGCGCATACGGAGGCGGGGGAAGTCCGGTGCGACGCTTCGGATCGCCGCCCAGCGTCCAGTCTGCCAAGCGCACCTTCCTTAAATGACGGGCGCGGATCGGACCCAGTGCTTCTTCCGTGGTCAGAGGTGTTTCCGGATCCCCTTTCGGTCGACGATGGAGGTCGGCCACATGCAGGATGCGGGGATACCCCATTTCGCCGAACCAGATGTCGATTAGGTTTTTATACATTAGGTTATATTCCTGTGGGAGTACGAGGAATGTCGGCCTCATCTCCCAAAGAAGTTTGCGAAAGGCGGGCTGGTCTAACCGGTCGCCATTTTCCCTGACCCGGCGCTCCCATTCTTCCAGAAAGGCTTGCGTCCCGGATGTCCGGCGGATGGCGAGGACACCGGTATTGATGTTTGGAATGGCGCGGGGAATTCTGTCCGACGGTTTGTAGAACATCCGTCGCCTAGATATACCCGCCGCGCCGGCTATCTCGTATTGATCAAGTACTTCGAAAAGTTCAGGGACAGCTGTTAGGACGAGAATGTCCGCGTCGAGCATGACAGTTCGCTCGAAGCGGGACCGACGCATCGCCTCCATTTTGGGACGGAAAAAACCGTCCGTCAGATGATGCTCCATCGAAAAAACAGGATCGCCGGTGAGATTGTCTGTAAAGAGATCGATATTCGCGTCCGGAACAGCGATCCGCAAAGTACGCGCGGCGCGGCGGGCGAGTGTAACATAGACGTCTCCCGTCGCAGCAAAGACAAATCCACGTTCCGGGTCGGACATAAAGCTTACCTTCTATGGCGGGGCGCAGGGTCTGCACGAGGGCAAAAGATGTGTCCGTTTGCAGGAGCGCCAATTACACTCGAACCCACTCAGGGAGGGTCGTTTATGCGCCGTAGAGCCTTAATTTGGACTGCCGGCAAAAGGATTCAGGCGGTCATCTGTGGCCGCGCCGCTCCTTGAAGTTTCGGAGCAACGAGATCGAAGGGTAATGGAGTAACCAGCCCCAAACCGGTACGTGCCCGGGGCTGGCTGGGTGGATCAAGTCAGGCTGTCGTCGATACCCTTGCAGGCCTCGACCAGACCCTTAACGGCCTCGACCGACTTGTCGAACATGGCCTGTTCGTCCTTGGTCATCTTGATGTCGACGACGCGCTCGATGCCGTTCTCGCCGATGATCGTGGGCACGCCCACATACGTGCCCTTGAGCCCGAACACGCCGTCGCACCAGGCCGCACAGGGCAGGACGCGCCGCTGATCCTTGAGATAGGATTCTGCCATCTCGATCGCGCTGGTCGCGGGCGCGTAGAACGCCGATCCCGTCTGCAGCAATCCGACGATCTCGGCGCCGCCGTCGCGGGTACGCTGCACGATCTCGTCGAGCTTGTCCTGCGTGGTCCAGCCCATGCTGACCAGATCGGGCAGGGGGATCCCGGCGACGGTCGAATAGCGCGTGAGCGGCACCATCGTGTCTCCGTGCCCGCCCAGAACGAAGGCGCTGACGTCGCGCATCGAGACGCCGAATTCGAGGCTGAGGAAGTGGCGGAACCGCGCGCTGTCGAGAACGCCCGCCATGCCGACGACCTTCTGGTGCGGCAGGCCCGAGAATTCGCGCAGG
Organism: uncultured Paracoccaceae bacterium; assembly: GCA_947489705.1. GTDB lineage: Bacteria > Pseudomonadota > Alphaproteobacteria > Rhodobacterales > Rhodobacteraceae > Palleronia. The sequence continues at coordinate 215,134 of CANLEQ010000003.1, read as the reverse complement.
GCCCAGACCATCGCGTCGAGCGGGTTGGTGATGCAGATGACGAACGCGTCCGGGGCGTGCTGGGCGATACCTTCGCCGACGGCCTTCATGACCTTGAGGTTGATGCCCAGAAGGTCGTCGCGGCTCATGCCCGGCTTGCGCGGCACGCCGGCGGTCACAATACAGACATCCGCGCCCGCGATATCGGCGTAGGAGGTCGTTCCCTTGAGGGCCACGTCGAACTTCTCGGAGGGGCCCGACTCGGCGATGTCGAGCGCCTTGCCCTGCGGCACGCCATCGGAGATATCGAACAGGACGACGTCGCCCAGCTCCTTGATCGCGGCGAGATGTGCAAGCGTGCCGCCGATCTGTCCTGCGCCGATCAGCGCGATTTTCGATCTGGCCATGGAAATCCCCAATGGTTGCTGAAATTGCGCAGAGGGTTATTGCACCTCATGGGGCGGCGCAAGTCCGCCGGGTTGTCGACGCCCGATACGCGCCTGCGCTCATTGCGGATCGAGAGCCGCACCCTCGTAGGGCGGGGCGCTTTCGATTTCGTTGCGCGCCGCGTGGATGACGAAGAAATAGCCCGCCGATCCGTTGATCTCGCGCACGATCTCGATGTGGTCGAAATCGACGGCGATGTCACGCTCTCCCACGCCGAGGAAGCCGCCGATCCCGACGATGACGGCCCTGACCGCGCCGTCCCGATCGAGCGCCATGTCGGAAATCTCGCCGATCTCCATCCATTCGCTGGGCACGCCGAAATCGACCGTCTCGGGGATTTCGGCGTCGGTTGCGTAGATGCGCGATCCCATGATGTCGCTTGCGTTGAGCGATGCGGATCCGAGCTCGAAATCCCCGAAGGCGCTGCCCTGTTCGAATACCGTTCCGGTGTCCTGGGCCTGGACGTGGGGGGCGGCGAGGGCCGCCATCAGCAGTGTCGTGGAGAAGATGTGTTTCATCGAGCCGCTCCCTTGGCTATAGAACTGTCTTCGAGTGGCAGTTGGTCGACGCGGGAGATGCGGCACTTGTTCCGAGGAAATCAGGTCGGCATCCGCATTCGCAGCGCAATGTCCTCGGAATGGCCGCGTCGCGGCGCAGGGCCCTAGGCCGCATGGAACTGAGCCTGCCGTTCTTCGCGACGGCCATTCCCGCGGTTCTCTTCGCCGGCATCTCCAAGGGAGGCTTCGGCTCGGGCGCGGCGTTCGTCTCCACGATCCTGCTCGTCCTCGTCGTGAGCCCGGGCGACGCGCTGGCCGTGATGCTGCCGCTGCTGATGCTGATGGATGTGACGGCTCTCCGGCCCTACTGGAAGAAGTGGGACGGTCCCGCGGCGCGGTGGCTGATCTGGGGCGCCGTGCCGGGTGTGGCCATCGGCGCGGCGGTCTTCACCGTGGCCCCGTCCGACATCATCGCCCTGCTGATCGGGATCGTCGCGCTGTCGTTCGTCGCGTTCCAGATGGCGCGCTCCGCCGAATGGCTGGCGCTCGACGGGTTGCCGCATGGCGGCGGGGCAGGGCTCTTCTGGGGGTCCGTCGCGGGCTTCACCAGCTTCATCAGCCATGCCGGCGGGCCGCCCGCGGCCGTCTACCTTCTGTCGCGCGGCATCGGCAAGGAATGCTATCAGGCGACGACCGTCATCTCGTTCTGGGCAATCAACCTTATGAAGTTCGTCCTCTACGCCGTGCTGGGGACATTCACCGCAACGAGCTTCGCCGCCGATCTGCTGCTCGCGCCCTTCGCGATCGGCGGGGTGTGGCTCGGGGTCGTGCTGCATCGCAGGATCCCCGAGCGCCTGTTCTTCGGGCTGACCTATCTCTTCCTCGTGCTGGCGGGCGGGCGACTGGTCTGGACCGCGCTGACCTAGGCCGACGCGACGGGGATCAGAGCGGCGTGCCCGGCACCATCGCAGCCTCGACACCATGGCGTTCGAAGGCTTCGCCCGCCGCGACGATGCAGGTGATGCCGCTCGGCGCGGTGACGATGATCGTCCAGCTGCCGCTTTCGGCGGCGAAGACCTCGACCACCTTGTTGTCGCGCGCGAGCCCGATCGACTGCCTTGCCTCGGAAAAGTCCTCGGCGAGGCGCTTGAGAACGACAGGCCGGGGGGCGCAATTGCCGCTTTGCGGGCGGGCGGCCGTGACGCTCAGGCCGATGATGCCGATGCCGAGGGTCAGGATGGTCAGGTTCCTGTTCATCGCAGATACTCCGATCTTGGGATCACGTCCTTCAGAGCCTGTGGCGCGTGCCGGAAGAAGCGGTTAACCTCGCGCACGCAGTCTCCGCCGATTGTGCACCGGGCATCGCAGCCCCGGCGCGCGCTCCGTGGCGGGCGACATTCACCATGCAAAGGACGCCCCATGACCACCTCCCGGCAATCCTGGCGATCCGTTCTCTATGTTCCGGGCTCGAACGGTCGCGCGCTCGACAAGGCGCGCGGCCTCGCCGTCGACGCGATCATCTTCGATCTCGAGGATGCCGTCGCCCCGGCGGAAAAGGAGAATGCCCGCAAGACGTTGGCCGCAACCCTCAACCAGGGCGGCTACGGTGCGCGCGCGCAACTGGTGCGGATCAACGCGCTCGACACCGCGTGGGGGAGCGACGACCTCGAGGAGATCATGGAGATCGGTCCGGATAACATCCTGCTTCCCAAGGTCGGCTCCGCGGCGGATGTCGCGGAACTGGCAGGCCGGCTCGACGCGCGGCCCGCGACCTCCAAGACCCGCATTTGGGCGATGATCGAGACCACGCACGGCGTGTTCAACGCGACCGAGATCGCGCATGCCCCGCGCATGGCCGGGTTCGTCCTCGGCACGAACGACCTCGCGGCCGAGCTTGGCTGCGATCCCGGCGCGGACCGCATGCCGCTGATGATGGCGCTGCAATCCTGTCTCGCCGCGGCGCGGATGGCGGGTATTCCCTGCATCGATGGCGTGTTCAACACGTTGCGCGACGAGGACGCCCTGCGCGAGGAATGCCGCCAGGGCCGCCGCCTCGGCATGGACGGCAAATCCCTGATCCATCCCGCCCAGATCGACATCTGCAATTCCGTCTTCTCGCCAACCGACGAGGAGGTCGATCTCGCGCGCCGGCGGATCGCGGCGCACGAGGCGGCCGAACAGGCCGGGCAGGGCGTTGCGGTGCTCGACGGTCAGATCGTGGAAGGCTTGCACGTCGCGGGTGCGCGCGCGACACTCGCCCGGCATGACGCGGCGCAAAGGACGGCATGATGCGACTTCTGATCGTCGGTTTGGCGCTCTGGGTGTCCGCCCATCTCTTCAAGGCGGTGGCACCCGATGCGCGTGCGGCGCTGAACGACCGGATCGGCGCGCCTAGCAAGGGGATCTTCGCCGCGATCCTGGTGCTGTCTGTCGTCCTCATGGTGGCGGGATACCGTCGCGCGGACTTCGTGCCGATCTACACCCCGCCCGAATGGGGGGTGCACGTGGTCGACCTCGGCATGTTCTTCGCGATCGCGCTCTTCGGCCTCGGCAGTTCCAAGTCGCCGCTCCGCGCCCGCATGCGGCATCCGCAGCTCTGGGGCTTCACGCTCTGGGCCGCGCTGCATCTCCTGGTGAACGGCGATCTCGCGTCCCTCGTGCTCTGGGGGACGCTGCTGGTCTGGGCGCTGGTCGAGATGCGGGCGATCAACGCCCGCGACGGGGACTGGACCCCGTATCGGGGCGGCACGCATGCGGGGACGATACGGCTCGCCGTGATCGCGGCCGTCATCTATGTCGTCGTCACGGCCGTTCACGCCTGGCTCGGCGTCTGGCCATTTCCGAGGTGAAGACATGATCTACAGACTTCTGACTGGCGACGATTCGTCGACCTTCTGCCACAAGGTGAGCGAGGCGCTCGCCAAGGGATGGACCCTCTACGGAAGTCCCTCCTATGCGTTCGACGCGGAGAACGGGGTGATGCGCTGCGCCCAGGCGGTGACGAAGGAGATCGACAGCCCCTATTCCCCCGACATGAAGCTCGGCGCACAGTGACGCGAGCGACCTGATCGCGGGGGGCGAGGGGCGCCGCCGCGACCAGGGCGCCGGCCGGAATTCGTGATCACAAAGCCTGGACCTGTCGCCGTTTTACCGTTGTTTTGCCGCCCTTGCGGCGAAATAGCTCCGTGCAGACCCGTGACACGGTTGCGAAACACGCTAGAAGAAGGCTTGATCCGACGGGCATCGCGCGCCCGCGTCGCACAATCAAGGAGTGCCAATGGCCGATGTGAATCGGGGCGATCGCCCACTGAGCCCCCACCTCATGATCTATCGAAAGCAGCTGAACTCGATCACCTCGATCCTGACGCGGATCACGGGAAACGGTCTGATCGTCGGTGGCCTGCTGGTCACGTGGTGGTTGATCGCCGCCGCGACCGGGCCTGAGGCCTTCGCGACCGCGGATGCCGTGCTGACCTCATGGTTCGGCGATCTGGTGATGTTCCTGTCGCTCTGGGCGCTGTGGTACCATACCCTGGCCGGTCTGCGGCATCTTTACTGGGAAACCGGACGGGGGTTCGATCTCCCGACGTCGCGTCTCCTGGGCTGGGGGTGCATCATCGGATCGGTCGTCCTGACCGTCCTGACCGCGTTGATCGTGTAAGGAGCAAGCAGATGGACAACATGGACTACATCACTGACCGCAAGCGCGCCCAGGGGCTCGGCTCCGCCAAGTCGGGAACCGAACGGGCCTGGGCGATGACCAAGAGCAGCGTGGGTCTCCTCATCCTCGTGCCGCTCTTCATCTTCACCTTCGGCCCGATCCTGGGGGCCGACCATGCGGAAGTTGTCGCATACTATTCGCGGCCCTTTCCCGCCATCGTCGCCGCCCTGACGCTCGCGGTCGGCTGGATCCATTTCAAGATGGGGGCGCAGACGATGCTGGAGGATTACTCGCAAGGGTTCACGCGGCACGCTCTGATCATCGCCGTCACCTGTATCTCATACGCCGCACTGGCCGCGGGGCTCTTCGCCCTCGTGCGTCTGGCGCTCTAAACCCGGAGGGCCCAATCCATGGCTGCCTACGATTACACGACCCATAATTACGACGCCATCGTGGTGGGCGCGGGCGGATCGGGCCTGCGCGCGACGCTGGGTCTGGCGGAGCAGGGCCTGCGCACCGCCTGCGTGACCAAGGTCTTTCCCACCCGGTCGCATACCGTGGCGGCGCAGGGCGGCATCGCGGCCTCGCTCGGCAATATGGGCGACGACCACTGGCAATGGCACATGTACGACACCGTCAAGGGGTCGGACTGGCTCGGCGATACCGACGCGATGGAGTACCTCGCACGCGAAGCCCCGAAGGCGGTCTACGAGCTCGAGCATTACGGCGTGCCGTTCTCGCGCACCGAGGACGGCAAGATCTACCAGCGTCCCTTCGGGGGCCACACGACCCAGTTCGGCGAGGGCCCCCCGGTGCAACGAACTTGCGCGGCCGCCGACCGGACCGGGCACGCGATCCTGCACACGCTCTACGGACAGTCGCTCAAGAACAACGCCGAGTTCTATATCGAGTATTTCGCCATCGATCTGATCATGTCCGAGGACGGGCAATGCCAGGGCGTCGTGGCGTGGAACCTCGAGGACGGCACGCTCCACGTCTTCAACGCCAAGATGACGGTTCTGGCCACGGGCGGTTACGGGCGCGCTTATTTCAGCGCGACGAGCGCGCATACCTGTACCGGCGACGGCGGCGGCATGGTCGCGCGTCAGGGCCTGCCGCTCCAGGACATGGAATTCGTGCAGTTCCACCCCACGGGCATCTACGGCGCGGGCTGCCTGATCACCGAAGGCGCGCGCGGCGAGGGCGGATACCTCACAAATTCCGAGGGCGAGCGCTTCATGGAACGCTATGCGCCGACCTACAAGGATCTCGCCTCCCGCGATGTCGTCAGCCGCTGCATGACGATGGAGATCCGCGAGGGCCGCGGCGTCGGCAAGGATGGCGACCACATCCACCTGAACCTCAACCACCTGCCCAAGGAGGCGCTGCACGACCGCCTTCCCGGTATCAGCGAATCGGCCAAGATCTTCGCGGGGGTCGATGTGACCAAGGAGCCGATCCCGGTCCTGCCCACCGTGCATTACAACATGGGGGGCATTCCGACCAATTACTGGGGCGAGGTCCTGCATCCGACCGCCGACGATCCCGACCGCATCGTTCCGGGCCTGATGGCCGTGGGCGAGGCCGGCTGCGCCTCGGTTCACGGGGCGAACCGCCTGGGCTCCAACAGCCTGATCGACCTCGTCGTCTTCGGTCGCGCGGCTGCGATCAAGGCCGGCAGCGTGGTGGACGCCAATGCCTCCAATCCGACGCTGAACCAGTCCTCCGTCGATCGCGCCTTCGACAGGTTCGACACTCTGCGGCACGCCAAGGGCAATGTGCCCACCGCGGAATTGCGGCTCGAGATGCAGCGGTCCATGCAGCAGGATGCGGCGGTCTTCCGCGCCGACGAGACGCTGGCCCACGGCGTCGAGAAGATGATGCAGGTTGCGGGCAAGCTCGACGACATCAAGGTGACCGATCGCAGCCTGGTGTGGAATTCCGACCTCATGGAAACGCTGGAGCTCACCAACCTGATGCCGAACGCGCTGGCCACGATCGTCTCGGCCGAGGCGCGCAAGGAATCCCGTGGCGCCCACGCGCAGGAGGATCATCCCGATCGCGACGACGAAAACTGGCGCAAGCACACGCTCGCCTACGTGAATGGCGGGGTGGAGCTGGAATATCGCCCGGTGCATCTCAACCCGCTTCTGGGCCATAACGAGGGCGGCATCGATCTCGACAAGATCAAGCCCAAGACGCGAGTCTACTAGAATGCGCACCGGCATGGATTGCATCCGGCGCCTGCGGAACCGGGGCGCTTCGGCCCGGTCGGGGCGCTGCCGGTGAGCGCGCGGAGGGGCCTTCTCCTCTTGGGCGCGCTCGCGGCCTGCGCGCCGGCGTCGCGCGAGACGGCGGTGCGCCTTTGCGCGGATCGTGCGAATAGGGCCGTGGCCCCGAGCGGGTGGATCGGCCTCGGCATCGGGTCGGGCGGCAGGGTTTCGGGGGCGGTCAATGTTGGCGTCACCGCTGATTACGTCGCCGGGCGGGATCCCTACGAAGTCTACGACCGCTGCGTTCGCGACCGGACGGGGGCGGCGCCGGAGCGTCCGCTGGTTCTCCGATGATGCGTCCGGCGCTTCTGGGTCTCGTCATCCTCGCCGGTTGCAGCCAGACGGCCCGCGACGATGTCACGAGGTCGGCGGCGCGGTCGGTCGTCACCCGCGTGGTGGTGGAACGGTTTCCCGGCGTTCCGGTCCAGCCCGCGATCGATTGCATCATCGACAACGCTTCCGGGCCGGAGCTTCTGGGCCTCGCCTCGGATTCCATGCTTGGCCCCACGGCCGCCACAACCGAAAGCGTGATCCGCATCGCCTCCCGCCCCGACACGGTGCGCTGCCTCTCCACACGGGGCATCGCGCCGTTCCTGGGGTGACGTTACCGGTGCCCTTCATCTGCGCGCGACCATATGCGCCCCCGCCGGGCCTTTCGGCCTTGGGCGTTACGTCCTATGTACTATGAAAATCCGAAACGGAGTCTCCGATGGTTCAGTTGACCCTTCCCAAGAATTCAAAGATGCGGACCGGCAAGACCTGGCCCAAACCCGAAGGCGCCACGAATCTCAAGAAGTTCGAGATCTATCGCTGGTCCCCTGAGGACGGAGAGAATCCGCGTCTGGATACGTATTTCGTGGATCTCGACACCTGCGGTCCGATGGTTCTCGACGCCCTCATCAAGATTAAGAACGAGATCGACCCGACACTCACCTTCCGCCGCTCGTGCCGCGAGGGGATCTGCGGATCCTGCGCCATGAATATTGACGGCATCAACACGATCGCGTGCATCTACGGGATCGACGAGGTGAAGGGCGACGTGCGGATCTATCCGCTGCCGCACATGTCCGTGGTCAAGGATCTGATCCCGGATCTCACGCATTTCTACGCGCAGCACGCTGCGGTCATGCCGTGGCTTGAGACCAAGACGCAGCGCCCGCAGAAGGAATGGCGCCAGTCGATCGACGACCGCAAGAAGCTCGACGGCCTCTACGAATGCATCATGTGTGCCTCCTGTTCGGCGGCCTGTCCGAGCTATTGGTGGAACGGCGACAAGTTCCTCGGCCCGGCCGCGCTGCTTCATGCCTATCGCTGGATCATCGACAGCCGCGACGAGGCCACGGGCGAGCGGCTGGACGACCTCGAGGATCCGTTCAAGCTTTATCGGTGCCACACGATCATGAATTGCGCGCAGACCTGCCCCAAGGGGCTAAATCCCGCCGCTGCGATCGCCGAAATCAAGAAATTGATGGTCGAGCGCGCCGTCTGATCTACCCATCGCCCGGGAGCTTACCGACACGCCATGACGGTGTGTCGGCCCCGGGCGCGCGCAATGTCCCTCGGGGCCGCTCAGACTCTTCTCAATCAGAGGTTGTCGATGGGTACGCAGTTGCGTCGTATCCATACGGGCGCTCGCGTCAGAGACGCGGGCCCGGATCGAATTACCGTTCCCCGTTAGTGGAGCATCACGGTAATTCGAACGGTAACTATGCCTTCCGGCCTGACGAAATAGACAGGCTTCCAGAACTCCGGAGAAAGCGCGCAGCCCCAAAATTCCCGCGTCCTTCCGCAAACTCAAAAACGGATCTCGGCGCGCCGCCTCAGATCAGGAAATCGTCGAGCGATTTTCCGCTGCCAAGCGCATCCTTGATCCAGCCCGGCTGGCGACCACGGCCGGTCCAGGTTTTCCGCGGATCGTCGGGGCTTCTGTATTTCGCCGGGGATTTGCTCGGTTTCTTTTGCGATTTCAGAATGTCTTCCAGGGCAAATCCATGATCCCGCGCGGCTTTTTCCGCAGCGGCTCTGGCTTCGGCCCGTCGGCGATCGTCGATCGTCGCGAGAGCCTTGTCGGTGTCTTTACGCAGACTTTCGAGTTCCTCGCGAGACATGTTGTTGAGATCGAAGTTCATTTCCGTCTCCTTGTGGTTACATGATACTCAAAATATGACCTGATTGGGAAATGCAAGAGCGATCGAAAAACTCACTGCACCGTGAGACGGAAATTGCCTACTCCCATCGAATTGAATGCCGGCGCGTTCCTAAACCCCGCATTGGATCCGACCAGAGTTAATTCCCGTTTTTGGCGCGCTGGAAGTTTCGAACCGCGCGATGAGATTTCCGATCGCCGCGTGGGGGGAATGCGCGAGTTTCACGCAGGATCGACCCTGGAAACCGCCCCTGCCGGCGCGCGGTGGTCCGGGCAACCAGAGCGTGTGGTCGTGCCGTCATCCGTGCCGGGTGCGGGTAGGGAAGGCATCTCGATTAATTTGAAACTCTTCGCGCGCACGGGCCGTGGCTGTGGCGGTACAGCAAAGGGAGAGGCCGCATCATGGCACATCTGAATTCCTCTTACGATTCTTTCACCACGTTCCTGACCCCCGCAGACGGCGCAGCCTGGAGTCTCGACGGGACTTGGACCGTCGATCTCAACGCGCTCAACAGCTCGGGCGTCTCCGGCAGCGCCGTGATCGGCATGTCGACGGAAGGCGACGGGAGTCCGGTGCTGAACGTCTCGGTCGCGGCCGAGGGGCTGACCCCGGGGCAGGGGCACGCGCAACACATCCACGGCCTGCTCGACGACGCCGGCAACCCGATCGACAGCACCGCGCCGACGATCGCCGATGACGCGGATCGCGACGGCATCGTCGAGGTTCTCGAAGGTGTCGGAAGCTATGGCGACATCCTTCTTTCGCTGGTGAACGGCCGCGGAAACTTTCCGTTCGCCGACCAGAACGGACAGGTGGCGTTCATCGCCAATTACGACCTGACCGAGGCCAGCAATTTCGTCAGCCCCGTGACGGGCAACCAGTATGACATGGACGACCTGATGCCGCTCTTCCTGCGGGAAGTCGTGCTGCACGGGATCGATGTTCCGGACCGCATCGGTGACGGAACGGATGGCGAAGTCGACGGCGGCGAGAACGGCTATATCGGTCTCGTCCCTGCCGCTGCGGGCGAGATCGAGGTCGCGAGCGTCGAAAGGGCCCTTGCCGAGCTTGCCGACCAGCGTCTCATCGCCTCCGACCGCATCGAGGCGGGCAACGGCGACGGCGAAGTCTTCGCCGGCCTCGGCGACGATACGATCCTGGGCAGTGACGGGGACGACCGGATCTTCGGCGGCGCCGACAATGACGAGGTGTTCGGCCTCGGCGGTAACGACGTCGCTGGCGGCGGGTCGGGCAATGACCTCGTCGGCGGCGGTGCCGGCAACGACACGGTCTTCGGCGGCGATGGCGACGATACAGTCTTCGGTGCCGACGGTGCCGACGAGGTCTCCGGCGGCCTTGGCAACGACCGCGTCTATGGCGGCGCCGGGAACGACTCGATCTACGGTGCGGCAGGCGACGACGCCGTGGTCGGCGGCGCGGGCGACGACATCCTCTATGCCGGCCAGGGCAGCGATACCGTCAATGGCGGCACGGGCGATGACGTTCTCTATGCCGGTGCTGACGACGATGCCGGGAACGCGGCCGATGACGGGGCGAGCGGCGCGCTGACGCTGGCGGATTACGACAACGGCTATGCGGGCGGTGCCGGCAACGACATCATCTATGGCGGCGACGGCGATGACATCATTACCGGCGACGACGACAGCCGCGTTTCGTCTGCGGCGGGCGAAACCTTCGATGCTGGTGCCGATGGCAGCGACGTCATCTATGGCGGCGCGGGCAACGACGAGATCCACACCGGCAGCTGGGCCGACAGCGATGACGGCTTCGACAACAGCCAGACCGGCATGGCCAGCGACGAGGCCTATGGCGGCGACGGCGATGATATCCTGCGCGGTGCCGGCGGCGACGACGTGCTCGGTGGCGGATCGGGCAATGACGATATCGGCGGCGGCGGCGGTGACGACAGCCTCTATGGTGCCTCCGGCGACGATGTGCTGATGGGCAATGGCGGCGACGATTTCGTCTTCGGCGGAACCGGAAGCGATGCGTTCGGTCATAGCGGCGACGCCTCCGACGGCCTCGACACGGTCGCCGATTACAGCATCGACGAAGGCGACATCCTCGAGATCTCGGGATCCGGGACGCAGGACGATTTCACCTTCGCGATGATCGAGGACGATCTGTCGGTCAGCCTCGAGGGCGTTCAGCTCTTCTCGCTGTCCGCTTATGACGGCGCCGGTGTCTCGGTCAGTACGGCCGACGGCGACTTCACCTACATGTAATCCCGGGCGAGAGCCTGCGGCGAATGGGGGCGCAGCGATGCGCCCCCATTTTCGTTTACCCCGCCCGCCCGCGCTGGCATTGTCCGCCACATGTTTGGCACCGTCGAGCTTCCCGTCTGGCTATTCGCACTGATCCTGCTTTTCGCGCTGGTGACGTTCGCCAGCCATTTCTTCATTCCGCCCGTGCGCTGGTTTCTGCGCCGCCGGATGGAAAAGGCCGTGGAAGAGATCAACAAGCGGCTGGAGCGGCCGATCCAGCCCTTCAAGCTCGCGCGGCGCCACGACATGATCCAGCGATTGATCTATGATCCCCAGGTCGTCGCGGCGGTAACGCATCATGCTAGGGAAACGGGCGTGCGCGAGGATGTCGCGTTTTCCGAAGCGAAACGCTACGCCCGCGAAATCGTGCCCTCCTTTTCCGCGATGGCCTATTTCGGATTTTCGATCCGTGCAGCCAAATGGCTCAGCAAGATGCTGTTTCATGTCAGGCTCGTCCGGATCGATCAGGACGCTCTTGCCCGCATAGATCCCAACGCGACCGTCGTCTACGTAATGAACCACCGCTCGAACATGGATTACGTGCTGGTGACGTATCTCGCGGCCGATCGTTCGGCGCTGAGCTATGCGGTGGGCGAATGGGCCCGGATCTGGCCGCTCTCGTGGCTCTTTCGGGCGATGGGTGCCTATTTTATCCGCCGCTCGTCGCGCAACAAGCTCTATCGCCGCGTTCTGGCCCGCTACGTCCAGATGGCCGTCGAGAATGGCGTGACCCAGGCGATCTTCCCCGAAGGCGGCCTCAGCCTCGACGGTCGGGTGGGGGAGGCGAAACTGGGGCTGCTGAGCTATATCGTCCAGGAGCGCGCCAATACCACGCGCGACATCGTCTTCGTTCCCGTGGCACTGAATTACGATCGGGTCATCGAGGACCGGATCCTGATCGAGGCGGGACGGACCGGCCAGCGACAGTTCCGTGGTTCGTTCATCGCCGGCGGCGCCTTCGCCATGCGCTGGCTCGGGCATCGGCTGACCGGCCGGGCGCGGCGCTTCGGCTATGCCGCCGTTGCGTTCGGCACGCCCATATCGCTGCGCGAGGTCAGCGCCCGGACCGAAGGCGGGGTGACGGGGATCGCGGCCCATCTGATGGCCAGCATCCGTCGACACGTTCCGATCCTGCCCGTTCCGATGGTCGCCGCAGCGATCGAGGACGGCGCACGGTCGCGCGCCGAGGTGCAGCACTGGATCTCGGCGCGGCTTCCCGCATGGCTCGACGCCGAGATTCCGGTGCATCTGCGACGCGGTTCCGTCGAGCTGTCGGTCGAGGCCGGGATCGACATGCTGGTGCTGCGCCGCCTCGTGCGCGAGAGCGATGCGGGCGAGCTGACGCTGGTCGAAGACGGAGCGCCGATCGTGGCGTTCTATGCCGCGTCGATCCCGCTCGCCTCCGATGCAGTGCAGCACGGCGCGGCAGGTGGGGGCGAATAGCGTCACAAAATTTCAAACTTGGCCACGCTGCGGTTGCTTTGTTAGCCTTTGCGCGTTAAATCCTCGGGAGGGATCCGCTGCGCTGCAGCGAAACCGGGGGGCAAAGGATGGCTTCGCAGGGTCAGGCGAACGCGGGCGCGCGCACCGATCTCTATGCTCCGGGCGAGATTCCGCCCCTCGGCGAGGTTCCCGCGCGCATGCATGCCTGGGTCATCCGGCGCGAGCGTCACGGCGAGCCGGAGCAGAGCTTCCAGCGCGAGATCGTGAAAACCCCGCGGCCCGACAGCCACGAGGTTCTGGTCCTGGTGATGGCCGCCGGCGTGAACTACAACGGCGTCTGGGCGGCGCTCGGCATTCCGATAAGCCCGTTCGACGTCCATGGTGCGGAGTACCATATTGCGGGTTCCGACGCGTCGGGCATCGTCTGGGCGGTGGGCGAGAAGGTCACCCGCTGGAAAGTCGGCGACGAGGTCGTCATCCATTGCAACCAGGACGATGGCGACGACGAGGAATGCAACGGCGGCGACCCGATGTTCTCGCCCTCCCAGCGGATCTGGGGCTACGAGACGCCGGGGGGCAGCTTCGCGCAATTCACCTGCGTCCAGGCGCAACAATTGATGCCCAGGCCCCGTCACCTCACCTGGGAGGAATCGGCGTGCTACACGCTGACGCTCGCCACGGCCTACCGGATGCTCTTCGGTCACCACCCGCATGAGCTCAAGCCCGGTCAGAACGTCCTCGTCTGGGGCGGGTCGGGCGGCCTCGGCTCCTATGCGATCCAGCTCATCAACACCGCCGGCGCCAACGCGATCGCCGTCATAAGCGACGAGGGAAAGCGCGACTTCGTCCTAGGCCTCGGTGCGCGGGGGGTGATCAACCGTCGCGATTTCGATTGCTGGGGCCAGCTGCCGATCGTCAATTCCGAGGCCTACAAGCTCTGGTTCACGGAGTTGCGCCGGTTCGGCAAGGCGATCTGGGAGATCACCGGCAAGGGCGTCAACGTCGACATGGTGTTCGAGCATCCCGGCGAGGCGACGTTTCCCGTCTCGACCTTCGTGTGCAAGAAGGGGGGCATGGTGGTGATCTGCGCGGGCACGACGGGATACAATCTGACCATGGATGCCCGCTATGTCTGGATGAACCAGAAACGCATCCAGGGCAGCCATTTCGCCCATCTCAAACAGGCCGCCGCGGCCAACAAGCTGATGATCGAACGGCGACTCGACCCGTGCATGTCCGAGGTCTTCGGCTGGTCGGAGATTCCGGCGGCACATGGCAAGATGCGCGGCAACCGGCACAAGCCCGGAAACATGGCCGTTCTGGTGCAATCCCCGGTGCCTGGCCTCAGGACCCTGGACGACGCGCGCGAGGCCGCGGAACGGCGCTCCTGAGCCGGCGTTTCCCGTTCCTCCCCAGATCTGGGGAGTTGTAAAGACTTCTTAATACGGCTGAATTAAACACTCCAAGGTAGCAGATAATATTGCGAAACAGCTGGAAGGAGAGTTATCATGGATAACGAATGGGTTCTGGATGTTCTGGCGGATCTCAAGGCTTTTGCGGAGGCAAACGATCTGTGTGCGACCGTGGTGAAACTGGAAGAGGCGCGCAATACGGCCCGCGCCGAAATTCTGGCCGCGGAACAGGCTCCTCTTCGTCGCCCCACACATCGTGATGTCGCGGACTCTCGAAAATTTCACTGATGCGCTGAACGGCGCCTCGAGCGTCGGCCAGGTCGAACGGCAGGTCACCGATCTGCGCGACCGGCTTGGATTGCAGCATCTCCTCTACCACTGGGTGAGCTTCGAGGGAGAGATGTTCGGCGCCGGCACCTACGACGACGCGTGGCGCGATCACTACATCTCGGAGGATTTCGCGCGGTACGATCCCGTCCTGCAGGCCGCCTATAGCCAGTTTCACCCGATCGACTGGTCCTCTCTCGACTGGTCCCCGAAGGGCGCACGCCGCCTCTACGCGCATGCCCGGGACGCCCGGATCGGAAGCCACGGCGCGACTATCCCGATCCGCGGGCCCAACGGCCAGTTCGCGCATCTGACGGCGACCCTCGAGGGCGAGGACCAGGATTGGGAGGATTTCAAGAACGCGCATGGCAGGGACCTCATCCTTCTGGCCCATCTCGTCAACCAGCGCGCGATCGAGATGCAGCAGGGCAGCGTCGAAGAGCCTCGCATCCTGCTTTCGCCGCGCGAGATCGATTCTCTCGGCAGCCTCGCGCGGGGCTACAGCCGCGCGCAGGCTGCCGAAAGCCTGTCGATCTCGGAGCATACGCTGAGGGTCTATATCGAAAGCGCCCGTGCCAAGCTTTCGGCCTCCAACACGACCCATGCGGTCGCCCGCGCGGTGAAACTCGGGCTCGTGTCGATCTGACCCGGGGGGGCGTTGCGCGAAGGCCCCTCGCTCGGAACGGTCCCCCTAACGGGCGTTAAGCCTCTCGATCGATTGTCGGATTATCAACCATGATCCCGACAGGAGCGATCGATGATCCGCTATCTCTACGCCGACGAGCTTCACCAGTTCCCCCTTCTTGCGGACACGATGTTTCGCGATCGCGCCCGTCAGTTTCACGACCGCCTGAAATGGGAGGACGTCACCGTCGACGACAAGGGATGGGAGCGTGACGAATACGATACGCTCAACCCGCTCTACGTCATCTGGGAACAGCCCGACGGACGCCACGGCGGATCCATGCGTCTGCTGCCGACGACGGGGCGGACGATGGTCAACGACCATTTCCTGAACCTCACCGGGGGCGTGCGTATCGAGAGCCCGCTGATCTGGGAATGCACGCGGTTCTGCCTTGCCGAAGGGGCCAAGCCAAGGGTGTCCGCCGCGCTGATGCTGGCCGGCGGCGAGGTGCTTCGCGGCTTCGGGATCGAGCATTACGTCGGCGTCTTCGACGCGGTGATGATCCGCGTCTACCAGATGCTCGGGGGCTGCCCCGAGATCCTCGGCATGTCGGGCCCCGAGAAGGACGCGATCGGCGTCGGGCTCTGGAATTTCAGCGACGCGGCGCATGCAAAGCTCTTGCGCCGGGCACAGATCGAGGACGCCCAGTCGCGGGGCTGGTTCACCGCCGCCTTCCCGAGCGGCACGAAGTCCGCCTCTCTCGATCTCGCCTGCTAGGCAATCGCTCCGTATCGGGGTAGGAACGGCGCATGGCCGTTCCCGCACCGATCCTCTCGCCCGACCAGACCGACGCCCAGTCGCGCGCCGCAGACCTTCTGCGCGGCGCGGGTGTCGATATCGAGGCGGGGCAGTCGACCCCGCTGACCGAAGGCCGCTCGGCGGTCATGGCGATCACCGGCAAGGCGGGCTCCGGCAAGACGCTGCTCCTGGCGCAGTTGAGCCAGGCCCTGCGCGGCGCCGGGGTCGAGGTCATCTCCGGCGACTACGAATCGCGCCGGCGCAAGGATCGCAGGACGCTCGCGATCCTCGCTCCCACGAACAAGGCGGCCTCGGTCCTGCGCAACCGCGGCGTCCCCGCGACGACCATCCACCGGATCCTCTACACGCCCGTCTACGATCCCGAATACGAAAAGATCGCCGAATGGCTTTCGGGACAGGGCGACCGCCCCGTGGTCGAGGGTCTCGACGAGATTTCGCTCGACCGCGCGCATGCCTTCTTCCAGCAGAACAACTCGATCCCCGGGGCACTGGCGGCGGCGGGTTTGCGCGGGTCGGACTTCATCACCGGCTGGAAGCGCCGCGAGGAACCGCTCGATATCGGCATGGTCGACGAATCCTCGATGCTCGACAAGAAGCAGTTCGAGGACCTCCAGGAGATCTTTCCGACGCTGCTGCTCTTCGGCGATCCGGCCCAGCTCGCCCCGGTGCAGCAATCGGGCTCAATGGTGTTCGACGACCTGCCCGGCGAGCGGGTCGCCTATCTCAACCGGGTGCACCGACAGGACGCCGACAATCCGATCCTCGATCTGGCCCATGCCCTCGCCGATCCAGATCTCGGCTTCGAACGATTCGAAGGCATGGTCGAGGAGGCCGCCGCGCGCGACGACCGCGTGGTCATGGGCCAGCGGGTCGAGGCCGCCAAGATGGCGCGCAGCCCGGTGCTCGTCTGGCGCAACGCCACGCGCATCCGGCTGATCCACGCCTTTCGCGCGGCCTATAGTGCGCCGGCGGACGCGCTCCTGCCGGGCGAGCCGCTGATCTGCGACGGGATCGAGCTGCCGCTCAAGCACCGCAAGAAGCGCATCGACCTCGAGGCGCGCGGCCTCATCAAGGGCGCGCAGGTCATCTATCTGGGCGAGGGCACGCGCCCCGGATTTTCGCGCCTCCATGTCGTGGGCGCCCCCGATCCGCGCGTCAACGTGGCCTCGATCGTCAAGATCGAGATGCCCGACGAGGACGAGCCATTCATTCCCTTCGCGGCGCGGATGGGCGCCACCTTCCTGCACGGTGCCGCCGTCACGATCCACAAGGCCCAAGGGTCGCAATGGCCCGAAGTCCAGGTCTTCGCCCCCGATCTCTGGGCCGCGGCGCGCGTGGGGCGGATGGAGGCGGGCGTGCCGCTCTGGAAACGTCTCGCCTATGTCGCGATCACCCGCGCCGAGGAGCGTCTCTTCTGGGTGATGCGCAACCGGCTGGCGCGCCCGACCGAGGCCCTGGGGACAGACGATCTCGTGACACCCGCCGCGGCGCTCGAGCTGAGCGCGGATCAGGGAGATCCCGCGCCGGGCGGCTGAGCGTCGCTGCCCGCGGGCTCAACTCTGGATGTAGCGGAACACGGCGGATGCGCCCCAGCCCGCGGCGATCGCGATGGCGAGCGACAGGAGGCCGTAGACCGCCGGCTGGTCATGCGCGAGGACATAGAGGAACCGCTCGAGCCCGACCTTCTCCACGTCGATGATGGACGCGTATTCCGCCACGATCGCCCCCCCGCGAGTGAGGAAAACGCGCGAGGTATAGGCCCCCTCGACGAGATTTGCCGGCAGTGCGACGGAAGTGTTGAAGAGGGTCTGATCGCTCACCTCGACGGCGCCCACGTTCAGCTGATAGAGGTTCGCCTCCTCCCGGATCCGGATCAGCGCGTCGGTGAAGATCGACGGATCGGCCACATCCTCCGGATCGCCGACTGACTGGATCGCCTTGCGCACGGTGATCCGGTGCGCCGCGTCGGACGCCTCGTCGAGAACCTCGTCGATCGGTCCGGACGTGTTGACCGCATAGAAGCTCGGCGCGCCGTCGACCTGCACGCCGGCCGAATTGATCCAGATATTCGCCTGCTTGTCCTTGCGCCGCACGACGAGAGGGTTCTTCGGCCCCTCCACCGTGACGATCAGGCCGATCTGCCCCTCGGGCGCCGGTGCCGCGCGCTTCACCGCGCCGAAGATCAGGATCTCGGAGCCGTCGAAATTGGCCGAGATCGAGATCCGCGACTTGCTGAGCCCCGCGACCAGATCCTCGGCCTGCGCGACCCCCGGCCACGACAGGACCAGCAGAAGGCAAAGCGCGCGGATCACGGCTCCAGCGTCCCGATGGAGAACCGCTCCGACGGCTCGACCAGCAGGTCGAACGCCAGCTTGCCGCAGACCAGCAGCACCATCAGCGCCAGCAGGATCCGCAATTGCTCGGCCTTCATCCGCACGCCGATCCGCGTTCCGACCTGCGCCCCGATGACGCCGCCGACGAGCAGGAACACCGCCAGGAGCATGTCGACCGTGTAGTTCGTGATCGCGTGGAGAAGCGTCGTGAAGGCGGTCACGAAGATGATCTGGAAGAGCGACGTGCCCACCACCACCTTCGTCGGCATGCCGAGCAGGTAGATCATCGCCGGCACCATGATGAAGCCGCCGCCCACCCCCATGATCGCCGCCAGAACGCCCACGCAAAGCCCCACGATCGCCGGCGGAATCACCGAGATATAGAGGCCCGACGTCCGGAACTTCATCTTGAAGGGAAGCGCGTGGATCCATGTATGGTGCTTGCGCCGGGGCGGGGTACCGGCACGGGTGTCGAGGATCGCGTTCAGCGACTCGATGAACATCAGCCCGCCGATCGCCCCCAGAAACACGACGTAGCAGAGCCTGACCAGCAGGTCGACCTGACCCATTTCGCGCAGGATGTTGAAGATCCAGATGCCGAACGCCGCGCCGACGAGCCCGCCGATCAGCAGCACGACGCCCATCCGCAGATCCACGGTCTTGCGCCGCAGATGCGCCAGGAGTCCCGAAAAGCTCGACGCGACGATCTGGTTGGCGGAGGTGGCCACCGCCACCGCGGGCGGGATGCCGACGAAGAACAGAAGCGGCGTAATCAGGAACCCGCCGCCCACCCCGAACATCCCCGACAGGATCCCGACCAGCCCGCCGAGACCCAGCAGCAGGAAGACGTTGACCGAGATCTCGGCGATGGGGAGGTATATCTGCATGGCGACCCCTGATCCGGGCTATGCGGTCTTGTAAGCACCCTTGCGGGAATAAAGCCAGTCTCGCGTGTCACAAGCGCGCCAGGAAATTGCGCAGGATCGCCTCGAGCTTGGCAGCCCCCAGGGGGGCCATCTCCTTGGTATGGGCGTGGCCGATCTGCTCGTCGCTCATCCCCGCCGCCATGTTGGTGATGGCCGAGATCGCCGCGACCCTGAGGCCGAGGAACCGCGCGAGGATGATCTCCGGGACCGTCGACATGCCGACCGCGTCCGCCCCGAGCATCCGGATCGCCCGGATCTCGGCCGGGGTCTCGAAGGAGGGGCCGGAATACCACGCATAGACCCCCTGATGGAGCGGTGTGGATGTGGCCTCCGCCGCCGCGACCAGCGCCGCGCGCCAGTCCGGATCATGCGCGTCGGTCATCGGCACGAAGCGCGCATCCGTGGGCTCGCCGATCAGCGGGTTAAGCCCGGAGAAGTTGATGTGATCGGTCAGCAGCATCGCGCTTCCGGTCGGCATCTTCGGATCGAGCGAGCCCGCCGCATTGGTCGCGATCAGCCCTTCGGCTCCGAGCGCCTTCAGTGTCTCGAGGGGCAGGCGCATGGCGGCCGGATCGCCCGCCTCGTAGTAATGCGCCCGGCCGCCCAGCACGGCGATCCGCTGTCCTTCGAGCTCGCCGATGGTGAGCTTGGGGCTGTGCCCCGAGACGCCTGCATAAGGAAAACCCGGCAAATCCTTGTAATCGATCGAAATCCCGTCGACCGCATCGGCGACGTGGCCGAGGCCCGATCCGAGAATGAGGCCGATCCGCACGGGCGCATCCCCGGCGCGGTCGCGGATGAAACGGGTCAGGTCGTCTGCGTCGCGCGACATCTCAGCGCTCCTTCACGTAAGGCGTGCCCCCGGCGCGGGGCGGGACGGCGCGGCCCACGAAACCCGCGAGGATCACGACCGTCAGGATATAGGGCAGGGCCAGCACGAAGGCGTTGGGGATCTCGACGATCCCGAGATCGAGCGACGAATAGCGGTTCGACACTGCCTGCAGCAGCCCGAAGAGCAGGCACGCCCCGAGCGCGTACCACGGCCGCCATTTCGCGAAGATCAGCGCGGCGAGCGCGATATAGCCGCGCCCCGCGCTCATGTTCTGCGTGAAGCTCGCGGCGAGCCCGGTCGCGAGATACGACCCCGCGAAGCCGCAGAGCACCCCGCAGATCAGCACGGCGGCATATCGCAGGCGCACCACGCTCACCCCGGCGGTATCGACGGCTCCCGGATTCTCGCCGACCGCCCGGAGCCGCAATCCGAACCGCGTCCGGAAGAGCACGTACCAGGTCAGCGGCACGGTCAGCAGCCCCGCATAGACCAGGATCGTATGGCCGGAAATCGCCTCGGCATAGAGCGGCCCCAGCAACGGGATCCCCGAAAGCGCCTCGGCGAAGGGCAGGTCGATGCTGGCGAAGCGCGCCTCGCCCGACAGCGCGGGCGTGCGCCCGCCCTGCGCGAACCAGTCCTGCGCGATCAACACCGTCATGCCGGCGGCGAGGAAGTTGATGGCCACGCCCGAGATGAGCTGATCGCCGCGGAAGGTGATCGAGGCGAGGCCGTGGATCGCCGAGAACACCACCGACGCGGCGATGCCCGCGAGAAGACCCAGCCAGACCGATCCGGTCAGCGCGGCGATGGCCGCCGAAAAGAACGCCGAGATCAGGATCTTGCCCTCGAGCCCGATATCGAACACGCCCGCCCGTTCGGAAAAGAGTCCTGCGAGGCACGCGAAGAGCAGCGGCGTCGCCAGCCGGATCGTGCTG
Source organism: uncultured Paracoccaceae bacterium (assembly GCA_947489705.1). Classification (GTDB taxonomy): domain Bacteria; phylum Pseudomonadota; class Alphaproteobacteria; order Rhodobacterales; family Rhodobacteraceae; genus Palleronia. Next base: position 194,193 of record CANLEQ010000003.1, on the reverse strand, counting down.
TCGAGGATCTGGATCAGGTCGAGATAGCTCATCTTCTGGGGCTCCGGTTCGGAGTCTGTCGGATCGCGGCGGGGCGGCGGGGGTCGTTCATGCTATTTCGCCGCCATGTCGGGATCGGGCCGTTGCCGGCCGAACCGCAGGAACGTCTTTTCGAGCGGGCTGCGCACCATGCCGTCGAGGGCGCCGGTGAAGAGGATGACGAGCGCCTGGATCACCACGACCATCTCGCGCGGTACGCTGGTCTCGAATTCGAGCTCGGCGCCGCCCTGGTAGAGTGCGCCGAAGAGGATCGCCGCCAACAACACGCCGACCGGATGCGACCGGCCCATCAGTGCCACGGCGATGCCGACGAAGCCCGCGCCCTGCACGTTGTCCTGCAAGAGCCGCTCCTGCTCGCCCATCACCGCGTTGACGGCCATCAGCCCGGCCAGCGCGCCGGAGATCAGCATCGCCGTCATGGTGATCCGGAACGGGCTGATCCCGGCATAAATCGCGGCCGATTGCGAATGCCCGAAGGCGCGGATTTCGTATCCGAGCCGCGTCCGCCACAAAAGCATCCAGAGCGCGTAGGCCGCCAGCAGCGCCACGACGAAGCTCACGTTGAGCGGCGTGCGGGCGAAGTCGACCCCGATCGCGGCGAAGATGTCGCGCGCGGTGGGCAATTGCGTACCCTCGGGAAAGCCGGCCGTCTCGGGCGCCATGCCGGGCGCCTTGAGCGCCCCCACGAGCAGATAGACCAGCAGGGCCGAGGCGATGAAGTTGAACATGATCGTCGTGATGACGATATGGCTGCCGCGCCGCGCCTGCAGATACGCGGGGATCACAGCCCATGCCGCCCCGAAGAGCGCGCCGCCCACGATCGCGAAGGGGAGGGCCAGCGTCCAGTGCGGCCAAGGCAGGGCGAGGCAGACCAGCGCCACGCCGAGGGAGCCCAGCTGAGCCTGCCCCTCGCCGCCGATATTGAAGAGCTGCGCGTGGAAGGCGATCGCGACGGCCAGCCCCGTGAAGATGAAGTTCGTCGCGTAATAGAGCGTGTAGCCCCAGCCATAGGTCGATCCGACCGCGCCCGTGACCATGATCCCCAGCGCTTCGAACGGGTTCTGCCCGATGAAGCCCAGCACGATGCCCGACACGATCAGGGCGAGGCCCAGGTTGATCAGCGGAATGAGGGCTATATCGGCCCATTTCGGCAGCTTTTCCATCAATGCGACGCCTTCGCGCTATGGGCGAGGTTGCGTTCCACCTCGGCGTCGGAATGCGGCTTCGCCGTGTCGGTGATCCCTGCCATCAGCAGTCCCAGCTCTCTCTCGCTGGTCTCGGAGGGCAGGCGCTCGCCCATGATCCGGCCGTCGAAGATCACCGCGATCCGGTCCGACAGGGCCATGATCTCGTCGAGCTCGACCGACACCAACAGGACGGCGCAGCCCGCATCGCGCAGCGCGACGATCTGCTCGTGGATGAACTCGATCGCACCGATATCGACCCCCCGCGTCGGCTGCCCGACCAGCAGCAGGTCCGGACCGCGCTCGAGCTCGCGCGCGATGACGAGCTTCTGCTGGTTGCCGCCCGAGAAGTTCCGGGCCCGCTGCCAGCAATCGGCGGGCCGCACGTCGAACTTCTCGATCTTGGCGCGCGCATCGTCGCGCAGCGCATCGTTGTCCATCAGCAGCCCGCGCCGGTAGCGCGCATCGTCGTGATAACCGAAGCCCACATTCTCCCAGGCGTGGAAGTCGAGGATCAAGCCCTCCTCCTGCCGGTCCTCGGGGATGTGGGCGATGCCGATGCGGCGCCGGGCGCGCGCATCCGCGCCCTTCCCCTCGAGCGGGATCGCGGCGCCGTTGAGCGTGACGCGGCCTTCGCCGATGCGCATGCCCCCGAGCACCTCGAGCAGTTCCGACTGCCCGTTCCCCGCGACGCCGCAGATCCCCAGGATCTCGCCCGCCTTCACGTCGAGCGACACGCCGCGCAGACGCTCGACCCCGGCGCCGTCGACCACCCTGAGGTTCTCCACCGCGAGCACGACCTCGCCCGGCCGGGCCTCGGCCTTGTCGACCCGGAGCAGCACCTCGCGCCCCACCATCAGCTCGGCCAGTTCCTGCGGCGAGGTCTCGGCGGTCCTGACGGTCGCGGTCATCTCGCCGCGGCGCATCACGCTGACCGTATCAGTCGCCTCCATGATCTCGCGCAGCTTGTGGGTGATGAGGATGATTGTCTTGCCCTCGCGCTTGAGCCCCGCGAGGATGCGAAAGAGATGGTCGGCCTCCGAGGGCGTCAGCACGCCTGTCGGCTCGTCGAGGATCAGGATATCGGCCCGACGATAGAGCGCCTTGAGGATCTCGACTCGCTGCTGCATGCCGACGCCCAGATCCTCGACCCGGGCATCGGGATCGACATGCAGCTCGTATTCCTCGGACAATTCCTTGAGCAGCTTGCGCGCCCGCCCGAGCGATCCCTTCAGCAGTGCCGCATCCTCGGCCCCGAGCACGATGTTCTCGAGCACGGTGAAGTTCTGCACCAGCTTGAAATGCTGGAACACCATGCCGATGCCCGCGCGGATCGCCGCCTGGCTGTCGGGAATGTCGACGCGCGCGCCGCGGATGAAGATCTCGCCCGCATCGGCGCGGTAGAACCCGTAGAGGATCGACATCAGCGTCGATTTGCCCGCGCCGTTCTCGCCGATGATGCCGTGGATCGTGCCGGGCATGACCCGGATCGCGATGTCCTTGTTGGCCTGCACGGGCCCGAACGCCTTCGAGATGCCCTTGAGCTCGATCGCGGGGTCAGTCATTGCGGCATCCCGTGGAAATGGCGGCCTCCGCGCCGCGACGCGAAGGCCTTTCGTGTTGGGTCGATCAGAACGACAGGGCGGGGCAGCTGTCGTCTTCGTAATAGTCGTGAACCTCGATATCGCCGGCGATGATGCCCTCCCGCGCCTCCTCTACGGCGGCCATCATCTCCTTGGTCACGAGGTCCTCGTTGTGCTCGTCGATGGCGACGCCGACGCCTTCGTCCGCCAGGCCCTTGGTCTGTAGGCCCGGTTCGATGGTGCCCTCGGTTCCGGCGACGAACGTGTCATAGACGGCATTGTCCACGCGCTTGACCATAGAGGTCAGCATCGTGCCCGGATGCATGTAGTTCTGGTTGCTGTCTACGCCGATCGCCAGGATCTCCTCGTCGGCAGCGGCCTGAAGCACGCCCACGCCGGTGCCGCCCGCGGCCGCATAGACCACGTCGGAGCCCTGACTGATCTGGCTGCGGGTGAGTTCGCCGCCCTTGACCGGGTCGTTCCAGGCCGCCGGCGTCGTGCCGGTCATGTTGGCGATGACCTCGATATCTGGATTGACCGATTTGGCCCCTTCGGCATAGCCGCAGGCGAACCGGCGGATCAGCGGCACGTCCATGCCGCCCACGAAGGACACGGTTCCCGTCTCGGAGGCCATCGCCGCCATGATGCCCACCAGATACGAGCCGGTATGCTCGTCGAACATGATGGATTGCACGTTGGGCTGTTCGACGACGGCGTCAATGATCACGAAGGTCGTGTCGGGATAATCCGAGGCGATCTGTTCCAGTGTCGAGGCATTGGCAAAGCCCATCGTGACGATCGGATCGGCGCCGCGATCGGCCATGCGTCGCATGTTCTGCTCGCGCTGCGCCTCCGAGCTCAGCTCGGTCTCCATGTAGTCGCCGCCGGTCTCCTCGGCCCAGCGCTGCGCGCCGTTATAGGCCGATTCGTTGAACGACCGGTCGAACTTGCCGCCCAGATCGATGATCAGGCCCGGATCCGCCAGCGCAGCCCCGGTGGCCAGAGCAGTCGCCGCCGCGGCGCCGAGAAGGGGTCTCATGATGGTCATTGGGGGCGTCTCCCTAGTTTTTCTGCGATGCCGGGCGGTCGCATCCGCGCACCCGGCGCGGCGGCATGCGCGCGCCGCAACGCGCCCGATTAAGGCGCGGCGCGCCCGGAAGATCAAGGGATGACTTGTCTCCCGAGGCCCGCGATCGCGGCATATGACGCGCATTTGCGCAGATGACGCGGGGTCATCCGGCAAGGTCGCGGCGCAGGACCAGCGCATCGACCGGCGGCCCTCCGGCGCGCGCGTAATAGCCGCGCCGCCGGCCGACCTCGCGATAGCCCGCCCGGGCATAGAGCGCTTTTGCGGGCACGTTGGTCTCGGCCACTTCGAGATACACGGCCGCCGCGCCTTCCGCCGCGACGCGACCCTGAAAGAGCGCAAGGCATGCGCGGCCTTCGCCCCGGCCCTGCGCTGCGGGCGCGACCGCGATCGTCAGAAGCTCCGCCTCGTCGAGGACCACGCGGCCGAGCGCGAAGCCATGCGCGGTCTCGCAGGCGACGATGCCGGGCCCGTCGCAGAGGGCGGCGATTTCGGCCGCACTCCACGGGCGCGGCAGAAGCATCGCCCGCGCATGGATCTCCGCCATCTCCTCGGGCGTCATCTGACCGGGGGCACGGCCCGGGCCGGCGCCGCGTCCGCCGCCCGGACATAGAGCGGGGCAGGGGGCGGGAGCGCGGTGCCCCGCGCAAGATCGCCAGCGGCGAGCGCGCCCATCCGGACGACACGCGCGGGCCAGTCGGGGCCCGGCTGCACCGGCATCGGCGGATCGAGGCCGGCATCCGCCACGACCAGGCGTTCCTCGGGCGGTATGGCCTCGGCGAAAGCGGGCGCATCCACGGCGCTGCCATCCTCGAAGGCCTGCAGGTAGACTTGGCCGCGCGGGGCGGCGAGGGCCACCACGCATCGCGCATCCCCGGCGGGCGCCATCGCCCGGAACGTGCTCACCCCGATGGCGGGAATGCCGAGCCCCATGGAGAGCCCGCGCGCCGCGGCCACGGCGATGCGGATGCCCGTGAAGTTGCCCGGTCCCACGCCCACGGCGATCGCGTCGAGATCCGCAAGCGACAGATCCGCTCGTGCGATAAGCGCGTCGAGGACCGGCATCAGACGCTCGGCCTGTCCGCGGTTCATCTCCTCGAACGTTTCCGCCAGAACGCGGTCGCCCGACAGCAAAGCGGCCGCGCAATGCGCGGCCGATGTATCAAAGGCGAGGATCGTGGGCTCAGGCAACCGGGCGCACTTCGACCACTTCGGGGATGTAATGGCGCAGCAGGTTCTCGATCCCCATCTTGAGCGTCAGGGTCGAGGAGGGGCATCCGGCACAGGCGCCTTGCATGTGCAGATAGACGACGCCGCGCTCGAACCCGTGGAACGTGATGTCGCCGCCATCCTGCGCCACGGCCGGGCGCACGCGGGTGTCGAGCAGTTCCTTGATCTGCACCACGATCTCGCCATCGGGGCCGTCGTGGACCGCATGCCCTCCGGATTGCTCGGCCTCGCCCGCCATGACGGGCTGGCCAGACTGGAAATGCTCCATGATCGCGCCGAGGATCGCGGGCTTGATGTTGTCCCAGTCTGTCATGTCGTCCTTCGTCACCGTGACGAAATCGTTGCCGAGAAACACGCCAGTCGTGCCGTCTACCGCGAAGATGCGCGAGGCCAGAGGCGAGGTGCCGGCGGTCTCGGCGCTGGGGAAATCGGCGGTTCCGGTATCCAGGACCGTCTGGCCGGGCAGAAACTTCAGCGTGGCCGGATTCGGTGTCGATTCGGTCTGGATGAACATCGCGCGTCTCCCTGGGGTGAAGGTTCACCGGATATGCGCGTCCGGGCCGAAACTGTCAAGGATCTGGAACGATTCTAAACTGCGCGCAGCCAGTTCAGCCCGAGCAGCGCGCCGATCAGCAGGGGCTGGTGCAGCAGGTAGATCGGCAGCGAATGCCGCCCCATCCGGGCCAGCAGGTCGCCCGCCTTCGGCCCGCGCGGCAGGGGGGCGTGGCGGGCGACGATCATGCCGAGAAGCATTGCCGCGAACCACGGAAAGACCGGCTCGTAATCGAGCGCGTACCAGCTCTCCGGAGAGAGCCCCAGCGGATAGAGCGCGGGATGCGAAAACAGCGTCGAGGTCAGCAGATGCGGAGCGGCCAGCGTCGCCACGGCGGCAAGCGCGAGCGTCCATGTCGGCGCGGCGAGGAACGGCAAGGCCAGCAGCGAAAAGAGCGCGATGGCATGCAGGATGCCGAACCAGACCGCGGCCCCCATCGCGACATGCGTGGCGATCGTCACGGCCGCTGCCGCCGCGATCAATACTGCCTCGCGCCGCCAGAACCCACGCCACCGGATGCCCCCGCCATGCGCGATCTGCAGCGATACGCCGGAGAGCGCGATGAACCCGCCCGCGATCGATGCGGCGAACCAGAACCAACCGGTTCCGCTCGCCACGTTCCAGCCCACGAAGCCCAGCATCACCAGATCGAAGCTCAGGTGGAACACGATCATCGCGACCAGCGCCACGCCGCGGCCCCGGTCGATCCAGGCCACGCGCAATTCAGGTGATCTGCTCAAGCTGATCCTTGCTGAGCTCGCCCGGCACCACGGTCATCGGGATCGGAAGCGATCCCGCGATCCGCGACATCTGCTGCACCAACGGTCCGGGTCCGCCCTTCTCCGCGCTGGCGCCCAGGACGACGACGCCGATCTCGTCGTCCTCGCGGATCTGGGCGAGGATCTGCGGCACCGGCTCGCCCTCGCGGATCACCAGCTCGGGGTCGATGCCCTGCCGGTCGCGCATCCACTTGGCGAAGACCTCGTAATGCGCGCGGATCCTCTCGCGCGCCTCCTCGCGCATGATCGTGCCCACGCCGATCCAGTGATTGAACTCGTCGGGCGGAATGACCGAGAGGATCTGCACGCCGCCACCGGTCTTGTTGGCACGCATCGCCGCAAAGCGCATGGCGTTCAGGCATTCGCGACTGTCGTCCAGGATCACCAGGAACTTGCGCATCGGATCATTCCACTCGTCGGGCGATGAAATCATGACATCGCGGGCGGATGCTGTCCACCTCGCGCCGTCAGGACCGCTCGGAGAGTGCCCAGTCCCAGTACATCTCGCGGACCCGTCGCGTCACCGGACCGACCTGGTAGTGCCGGTCGTCGAACGCCGTGACCGGCGAGACCTTGGACATGTTGCCCGACAGGAACACCTCGTCGGCCTGGCGCACGTCGTCGAAGGAGAGCACCGCCTCGCGAACCGGATTGCCGGCGGCGGCGAGGTTGGCCATGTGCCGCGCGCGGGTGATGCCGGCGAGGAACGTGCCGTTGGCGATCGGCGTCAGGACCTCGCCGTCGCGCACGATGAAAACGTTGGCCGTTGCGCTTTCGGCCACGTTGCCGAGTGCGTCGGCGGCCAGCGCGTTGCCGAAGCCCTTCGCCTGCGCCTCGCGCAGCATCCGCGCGTTGTTGGGATAGAGGCACCCGGCCTTGGCGTTGACCACGGCCGATTCCAGCACGGGCCGGCGGAACCGCGTGGTGGTCAGCGTCGTCTCGGCATTGGCTGCGAGCGGGATCGCCTCGAGGCAGATGCAGAACCCCGTCGTCTCGGCCGAGGGCGCGATCGCGCCGGGGCCCCCGTCGATGCCCCAGTACATCGGACGGATATAGACCGCGGCATCGGCAGGATAGCGCTTGAGCCCCTCCCAGGTGATCGCGACCATCTCGTCGACACCCATCGTCGGCCTCAGCATCAGCGCCTCGGCCGAGCGGTTCACCCGCGCGCAATGCGCGCGCAGGTCCGGCGCCACGCCATGCGCATAGCGCGCGCCGTCGAAGACCGACGAGCCGAGCCATGCCCCGTGATCCGCGGCCCGGAGCACGGCCACGTCACCGTCGTGCCACGCCCCGTCGAAATAGGTGCGGATGTCTTTGCCGACGGCCATCGCGTTTCCTTCCTCTTGCTGGCGCTACCGGACCATGCCGATGATGCGATACGTCTCGTCGAGGATCGGCGCCGAGATCGCGCGCGCACGCTCGGCCCCGCGGGCGAGAATGCGGTCGATCTCGCCGGGATCCCGCATCAGCCGCGCCATCTCGGCCGAGATCGGCGCGAGCTTCTCGACCGCAAGATCGGCAAGCGCCGGCTTGAACTGGCCGAATTGCTGTCCGCCGCATTCGGCCATCACGTCCGCCACGTCGCGATCCGACAGCGCGGCATAGATGTTGACGAGGTTGCGCGCATCGGGCCGGTCCTTCAGCCCCTCATAGGTCTCGGGCAGCGGCTCGGGATCGGTCTTGGCGCGGCGGATCTTCCTGGCGATCGTGTCGGCGTCGTCGGTCATGTTGATCCGGCTCGCATCCGACGGGTCGGATTTCGACATCTTCTTCGTGCCGTCGCGCAGGGACATGACGCGGGTGGCCGCGCCCTCGATCACCGGCTCGGTCAGGGGAAAGAACTCCACGCCGTAATCGTGGTTGAACTTGGCCGCGATGTCGCGCGTGAGCTCGATATGCTGCTTCTGGTCCTCGCCCACGGGCACATGCGTCGCGTGATAGATGAGGATGTCGGCCGCCATTAGCGCCGGATACGCGAAAAGCCCCAGCGATGCTGCCTCCGCATTCTTGCCGGCCTTGTCCTTCCACTGCGTCATCCGCCCCATCCAGCCCATCCGCGCCACGCAGTTGAAGATCCAGGCAAGCTGCGCATGCTCGGGCACCTGGCTCTGGTTGATGAGCGTCGATTTTTCCGGGTCGATCCCGGCCGCGATGAAGCCCGCGGCAAGCTCGCGCGTCGAATGCGCGAGGGCGGCGGGGTCCTGCCAGACGGTGATCGCATGCATGTCGACCATGCAGAAGATCGTCTCGACGTCGCGATCCTGCCAGTCCACGAACCGCTTGAGCGCGCCGAGGTAATTCCCCAGATGCAGGTTCCCCGAGGGCTGGATGCCGGAGAATACGCGCGGGGTGAACGGGGCCTCTGCCATGGTCGTGCCTTCTGGATCATCGGGTCGGTCTCGCTTACCGATGGCGTGAATGACCGTCAAGGAAGCCCGACCATGGCCAGCAGCGACATCAACCAGAATCCCTTCAACGCGATCCCGACCGTGGTGGTGGTCCTCGCCGTGGCGATCGCGGGGATCGAGCTTGCCTTCCAGGCGGGCGCGCGGGGCTTCGGCGGGGCGGATGCGGTGGGCTGGCGGCTCGAGGCGCTGAACGCCTGGGCCTTCTCGCCGCAGCTCTGGGACCGGATGGTCGAGACGGGGCAGTTCCCGCCGCGCGCGCTGCTTCGCCTCCTGAGCTACTCGTTCGTGCATCTGGGCTTCGGCCACATGCTCTTCGTGCTCGTCTTTCTGCTGGCGCTGGGCAAGATGGTGGCCGAGGCGTTCTCGGCCGCCGCCCTCGTCGCGGTGCTGGCGGTGTCGTCGGTGGCGGGCGCCCTGGTCTATGCGAGCGTCCTCGATCCGGACGTGGCGCTGGTGGGCGGCTATCCGGCGGTCTACGGGCTCATCGGCGCCTATACGTTCATCCTCTGGACGGGCCTGGGCGCGATCGGCGAGCAACGGCTGCGCGCCTTCACGCTGATCGCGTTCCTGATGGGGATCCAGCTCTTCTTCGGGCTGGCCTTCGGCGGCGGGCTCGAATGGGTGGCCGATCTGGGGGGATTCGCGGCCGGCTTCGCGCTGTCGTTCGTGGTCTCGCCGGGCGGCTGGCGCAAGGTGCTCGACCGTCTGCGCCAGCGCTGAACGCCCGTTCCGGCCTCGAGGCGGACCCGCCCCCTGGCTTCATCTGTCCTTAAATACTCATCTGGCCGCGCGGCCCGCCGGCGCGACGCCGGGGCGGGGGATCAGCGCCGGATCGAGTGCCGGATCTGGCGCAGCGACACGGCGCCGATCAGGTTGCCGATCGCGAAATAGCTGAGCGCGCCCACCCCGATCAGGATCAGCAGCGCCAGGAATTGCCACGGGCCGCCGAACATCGTGCCGAGCACGATATTGGCGACCCACAGGCACAGTCCCATGGCGACGCTCGCCAGCAGGATCCGGGGCAGGCGGCGGCGGAACCGCGCATCGACGCGTGCCGTCTCTCCCATGCCGCGCGCGCCCCAGATCAGCAGGATCGCCATCGCCCAGCCCGCCAGCGTGGTTCCGAACGCCGCCGACACGAAGCCGATATAGGGTGCGAGGCCGATCGCCACGGCCACGTTCACCACCAGCGAGACGAGCGCATAGCGGAACGGCGACACCGTATCCTCGCGCGCGTAATAAAGCGGCTGCCAGACCTTCTGCAGCACGAAGGCCGGCAGCCCCAGACCGTAGATCGCGAGGGCCAGCGCGGTCGCCGCCGCGTCGTCGGGGTCGAAGGCGCCGCGCTGGAACAGCGTCGTGACGAGCGGCATGGGCACGACGAGGAACGCCACCGCCGAGGGGATCGCCAGCATCAGCGCGAACTCCGCCGCCCGGCTCAGCGCGTCGCGCCCGCCCGCATCGTCCTCGGCGCGCAGGCGTCGCGACAATTCCGGCAGCAGGACCACGCCGATCGCGATTCCCACCACGCCCAGCGGCAGCTGGTAGAGCCGGTCGGCATAGTTGAGCCACGCGATCGCACCGTCGAAGAAGCTCGCCACCTGGCGCCCGACCAGCAGGTTGACCTGCATCACCCCGCCCGCAAGCGCCGCGGGGGCCGCGATGATCGCGAGCCGCCTGAGCTCCGGGGTCATCTTCGGCCGGCGCGGCACGAGGCGGAACCCCGCCCGCGCTGCCGCGATCCAGACCAGCCCGAGCTGCAGCACGCCGCCGAAGGGCACCGTCCAGGCGAGCGTCAGCCCCGGATCCCAGCCGACGCGGTAGCCGATGAAGAGCGGCACCACCAAAGCGAGGTTCAGGAGCACGGGCGCCGCGGCCGCGGCCACGAATCGCCCGAGCGAATTCAGCACGCCGCACAAAAGCGCCGCCAGCGAGATCAGCAGGATATATGGAAAGCAGATCCGCCCGTAGAGCACGGCGAGCTCGAACCGCTGATCCTCGGCAAAGCCCGCCGCCATCAGCAGCACGAGCCACGGCATCGCCACCTGCGCGATCAGGGTGAAGACGATGAGGATCGTCGCGAGCCCCGTGAACGCGTCCTGCGCGAAGTCGCGCGCGTTGTCGCCCGCCTCGACCTTCTTCGAGAACATCGGCACGAAGGCCATGTTGAAGGCACCCTCGGCGAAGAACCGGCGGAACATGTTCGGCAGCGAGAACGCCACCAGGAACGCCTCGGCCACCGGGCCCGCGCCCAGTGTCGCGGCGATCATCATGTCGCGGACGAATCCCATGATCCGGCTGATCAGCGTCCAGCTGCCGACGGTCAGGAAACCCTTGATGAGGCGGGGCGGCGCGGTGGTCTTCATGGCGTCTCAATGAGCCGGTTGCACGGCGCTGACAAGGCGCGCATTCGCGCGACGCTGACAAGGCGCGCATTTGCACGACGCTGACAAGGCGCGCAGATGTTTCGCGCGCGAAACATTTCGCCGGCCTGCACGCGGGGGACGGGATCAGGACCGCGCGCGGGCGGCGCCCGTGTCGATCGCATGGCGCAGCTTGCGCTCCAGGGTCTTCTGCTTGTTGTCGGAATAGATCTTCAGCCCGAACATGTCCTTGACGTAGAACGTGTCGACCACCTGCGCCCCGTAGGTCGCGATCACCGCGCTCGCGATCGAGATGTTGGCCTCGGCCAGCGCGCGCGTGAGATCGTGCAGCAGTCCCGGCCGGTCGCGGGTATCGACCTCGACGATCGTGTAGATCTCGGACCCGTCATTGTCGAAGGCGATGTTGGTGGGCACGCGGAAATCGCGCTCGCGCTTCTTGATCTTGTCGCGGTCGTCGAGGCCCTGGCGCGCGATGACCTCGCCCTTGAGCGTCTTGTCGATCATCGTCTTGAGGCGCGGGATGCGTGCCGCCTCGTAGGGGTGGCCCTCGTGGTCCTGCACCCAGAAGACCGCCGTGGCATAGCCGTCCTTCGACGTGTAGGTCCGTGCGTCGACCACGTTGGCCCCTACCAACGCCAGCGCGCCCGCGAGGCGCGAGAAGATGCCGGGATGGTCGGCCATGGCAAAGCAGATGCGGGTGGCATCGCGATCCTCGTCATCGGTGATGTCGATGCGGATCTGGTTGTCCTCGATGTCGCGCAGCATCTGCGCGAAGGCCATGTGCGAGGCGATGCCGAGGCCCTGCCAATAGGGCGGGTAATGGCGCTGCGTCTCGGCGCGGATGGCGCGGCGATCCCAGTCGGGCAGGGCCTCGCGCAATCGCGCCTTGGCCTCGTTGCCGCGATTCTCGCGGTTGAGCGCCTCGAGCCCGTTTTCCAGCGCATGCGCCGTCTCGCGGTAGAGGCTGCGCAGCAGCTGCGCCTTCCAGTTGTTCCAGGTGCCGGGGCCCACGCCGCGGATGTCGCAGACCGTCAGCAGAAGCAGCAGGTCGAGCCGCTTCTTGGTGCGCACCGCCTTGGCGAAGTCGCGCACGGTGCGCGGGTCGCTGAGATCGCGCTTCTGCGCCATGTCGGACATCAGCAGGTGATAGCGCACCAGCCATTCGAGCGTGTCGACGTCCTGGCGTCCGAGGCCCAGCCGCGGACCCACCTTGCGCGCGATCCGGGCGCCCAGGACCGAGTGATCCTCGGGCCGGCCCTTGCCGATATCGTGCAGCAGCAACGCAAGATAGAGCACCTTGCGGTTGAAGCCCTCCTCGACGATCCGGCTGGCGACGGGCAGATCGTCCTTGAGCGTACCGCCCTCGATCTGGCTCATGTGATAAACGCACTGGATCGTGTGCTCGTCGACCGTGTAATGGTGATACATGTTGAACTGCATCATCGCGACGATGGATTCGAATTCGGGCAGGAACGCCCCCAGCACCCCGAGCTCGTTCATCCGGCGCAGCGCCCGGTCGGGATCGGGATATTTCAGCAGCAGGTCGAAGAAGATCCGCACCGCCTCGGGGTCGCGCCGCATCTCGTCGTCGATGCGTGTAAGGTTCGAGGCGATGGTGCGCATCGCGTCGGGATGCAGCAGGTATCCCGTCCTCAGCGCCTCGGCGAAGATCCGGAGCAGGTTGAGCTTGTCGGCCAGGAACGCGTCCTCGTTGGCATAGCGCAGGCGGTTCTGCACGATGGCGTATCCGGGCCGGACGCGCTTGCGCCGGCGGAAGAACCCGACGAGCTTCGGCGGCTCCTTCTTCAGGTCGGCCTCGAGTGCCGTGAGCAGGATCCGCGTGAGCTCGCCCACGCGGGTCGCGTGGCGGAAATAGGCCTGCATGAAATGCTCGACCGCGCGGCGTCCGCCCTTGTCGACGTATCCCATCCGCTCGGCCACCTCGACCTGGAGGTCGAAGGTCAACTGGTCCATCGCGCGGCCCGTCACGAGATGCAGGTGGCAGCGCACGGCCAGAAGGAAGGTCTCGGCGCGCACGAAGCTCTGGAATTCCGCGTCGGTGAAGGTGCCCTTCTGGACCAGATCCGCGACATCCTGCACGTGGTTGACGTATTTCGCGATCCAGAACAGCGTCTGCAGGTCGCGCAGGCCGCCCTTGCCCTCCTTCACGTTCGGCTCGACCACATAGCGCTGGCCGCCCTGACGCTGGTGGCGGGCGGTCCGCTCGTCGAGCTTGGCGCGCACGAAGTCGCTTCCGGTGCCGTCGAAGAGTTCGCCCCAGAGCGCGTCCTGCAATTGCCGGGCAAGCTCGGGGCGCCCGGTGAGGAAGCGATGCTCCAGAAGGGCGGTGCGGATGGTGTAATCCTCGCGTCCGAGCCGCACGCAATCGGCGACGGTCCGGCTCGCGTGGCCGACCTTCAGCCGCAGATCCCACAGCATGTAGAGCATCGATTCGATGACGCTCTCGGCCCAGGCGGTCAGCTTCCAGGGGCTCAGGAACAGCAGGTCCACGTCGGAATGGGGGCACATCTCGGCGCGGCCGTAGCCGCCCACGGCAAAGACGCCCAGCTGCTGCGCCTCGGTCGGGGTTGCCACCGGATGGAGATAGGTGATGGCGACGTGATGCACGGTCTCGACCAGACGGTCGGTCAGATAGGAATAGGCCGAGACGGTCTTGCGCGCGTCGAGCGGCGCGAGGGCGAAGGCTTCGGCGATGGCCGCGCGGCCGGATTTGCGCGCGGCGCGCAGGTGGCCCACCGTGATCTGCCGGATCTCGGCCGGCTCGCCGGCCGCGTCGAGATCCGCCGCGAGCCGCCGATGGACGGTCTCGCGGTCGAAGACCTTTTCGACCGGGCAGATCAGGTCGCCCGGATCGCGATGCGTGTCGTCGGGTCCGGCCGGTTCAGAAACCGGCGCGGCCGAGCCGTTTGGGAGCAGGGTCAAGCACCACCACCTGATTGTTCTGGACTTGCGCAACCGTCAGCGCGCGCTGGTTGGTGCCGTCGGGGAGCAGGCGGAACACGCCGTAGGCCCCGGCAAAGCCCGAGGATTGCGTCAGCGCAGACGCGGTCAGCGCATCCGACCGACCCTGCGCCAGCAGCGATCCGACCGCCTGCACGCCGTCATAGGCGAGCCCCGCGAGCGGGTGCGGCGCGGTGCCGTAGGCCTGGGTATAGCGCGCCTCGAAGGCGTTGAGGACCGACATGTCGGGCATGGTGAAGAGGCCGTTCTGCACCCCAGGCAGCGACAGGACCTGCGGCAGCGCGTTCCAGCGCGTAAGCCCGAGATAGCGGTACTGCCCCGGATCGATCCCCTGTTCGGGCAGCGACGTCGCCACCAGCGGCAGGTCACTGTCGACATTGGCGGTCAGGAACACCGTGTCGGCGCCGGTCTGGCGGATCGCCTCGGCGATGCGCGGCCCCGACGACACGATGCCGTCCTGCGAGAGCGGATAGGCCTGCACGGTCGCGACGCTCATGCCCGAGGATTGCGCGGCGCCCACGATCGCGTCGCGGCCCGCCTGGCCCGCCACGTCGCTCGCATGGACGACCGCGACGCTCGAGCGGCCCTGGCGGCTGGCATAGCCCACGAGCCGGTTGGCGACGTTCTCGAACGTCTGGCCGAGGATGAAGACGTTGCCGCCCGCGACGGCGGTGTTGTTGGAGAAGGCGAGCACGTTGACGCCGCTTTGCGAGGTGGCGGGCACCACGGCGGTCACCGATTGCGTATAGAGCGGGCCGAGGATGATCTGGGCCCCCTCGGCGACCGCGCGGCTCGCGGCCGAGCCGGCACCCGCGGGGGTTCCGCCGGTATCGTAGACCGCGAGGTCGATCTGCGCGCCCTGCACGTCGGCCACAGCGAGACGCGCGGCATTCTCGAGCGAGCGGCCGACCATGCCGCCGCCGCCCGACGCGCCGCTCGGGACCAGGAGGGCCACGCGGACGGGGGATGCGGCGTCGACCCGGGGGCCGGTATTCCCGCGCGATCCGGTCGCGACGGTATCGCAGGCGACGAGGGCGAAGGCGGCCAAGCAGCCAAGCGCCGCGCGCGCAATCGGTTTGCGCATGGTGCGCAGCGAAGCAAACATGGTAGGTAACCCCCGGGAAAATGGTCGGCAGAGATGTGGAGGTCACGATATGCGCAAGTGTTCGGTGTGTAAATCGGCGGCGCGGCCATGATCGGATCTTCGGACCGATTGTCGGCCGGATTGTACCTCATTGCCACACCCATCGGCACCGCGCGCGACATCACGCTGCGTGCGCTCGACATCCTGCGCGACGCCGACGTGCTGCTGGCCGAGGATACGCGCAATCTGCGCAAGCTGATGGAGATCCACGGCATTCCGGTGGGCGGACGCAGGCTCTGGACCTATCACGACCATAACGGGGCGGCGGTGCGGCCGAAGATCCTGGAGCTGGTGGCCGAGGGTCATTCGGTGGCCTTCGCCTCGGATGCGGGGATGCCGATGATCGCCGATCCGGGATTCGACCTCGCGCGCGCGATGACCGAACGGGGCCTCATGGTCACGACCGCGCCGGGGCCGTCGGCGCCCACGGTGGCCCTCGCGCTGTCGGGCCTGCCGACCGACCGGTTCCTCTTTGCGGGGTTCCTGCCGCCCGCGGCGTCGGCGCGCGACCGGGTTCTGGCGGAGCTCGAGGCGGCGCCCGCCACGCTCGTCTTCTTCGAGACGGCGAAAAGGTGCGTGCCGATGCTGCACGGGCTCCTGGCCCGGCTGGGCGACCGGGAGGCCGCGATCTGTCGCGAGCTCACCAAGAAGTTCGAGGAGGTGCGCCGCGGGACGATCAGCGCCCTGATCGAGGGGTGCGAGAGCGATCCGCCGCGCGGCGAGCTGGTCGTGGTGGTCGATCGGCGGCGCGACAGCGTCTCCTCCGAGGACATGGAGACCGCCTTGCGGCAGGCCCTCGCGACGATGGGCGTCAAGGATGCCGCGGCCTTCGTCGCCGAAGGCTACGGCGTGAAGAAGCGCGACGCCTATCAGATGGCGCTGCGCCTCAGCGACGAAGGGTAACGGCGTGGATCCGTTGCGAAATCACCTCGCCGGCGATGCGGCGGAGGATCAGGTGGCGCGGCATTACGCCGATCTCGGGCACGAGGTTCTCGCACGTCGCTGGCGCGGACAGGGGGGCGAGATCGACCTGATCTGCCGCGACGGCGCGGCGATCGTCTTCGTGGAGGTCAAGCGCGCGAGGACCCATGCGCTTGCCGCCGAGCGGATCGGCCCGCGGCAGGTCGCGCGCATCCTGGCCGCCGCGTCCGAGTTCCTTGCCGGTCAGCCGGACGGGCAGCGCAGCGAGACGCGGTTCGACGCGGCCCTGCTCGACGGGACCGGCCGGATCGAGGTGCGGCGCAACGCATTCCCCTGACGCCATTGCCCCCGCGCCTCCGCTGCGCCATGTATCGCGCGACAGAACGGGAAAGGGCGCCAGGACATGTCATTGAAAATCGCGATCCAGATGGACCCGATCGGCCCGATCAACATCGACGCCGACAGCACGTTCCGCATCGCCGAAGAGGCGCAGGCGCGGGGTCACAGCCTGTTCTACTACACGCCCGACAAGCTCGCCTGGCGCGACGGACGGGTCACCGCGCGCGGCGGCGATCTGACCGTGCGGCGCGTGAAGGGCGATCACTACAGTCTGGGGGAGATGCGCGAGGCGGACCTTTCCGAGATGGACGTGGTCTGGCTCCGGCAGGACCCGCCCTTCGACATGGGCTATATCACCAGCACGCATCTGCTGGACCTGCTGCGCGACACGACGCTGGTGGTCAACGATCCGTTCTGGGTGCGCAACTATCCCGAGAAGCTGCTGGTGCTGCAGTTTCCCGATCTGATCCCGCCGACGCTGATCGCGCATGACCTCGATGCACTGCGGGAGTTCAAGGCCGAGCATGGCGACGTCATCGTGAAGCCGCTCTACGGCAACGGGGGCGCGGGGGTGTTCCGGCTGCGCCACGAGGACGGCAACCTCGCCTCGCTGCACGAGATGTTCGCAGGGATCAGTTCCGAGCCGCTGATCGCGCAGAAATTCCTGCCGGCGGTCTCGAAGGGCGACAAGCGAGTGATCCTGGTCGACGGCGTGGCCGTGGGGGCGATCAACCGCGTGCCCGCCGAGGGCCAGACGCGGTCGAACATGCATGTCGGCGGGCGGCCAGAGAAGGTAGCCCTGACACCGCGCGACCGCGAGATCTGCGACGCGATCGGGCCGCTTCTGAAGGAGAAGGGACAGGTCTTCGTCGGGATCGACGTGATCGGGGAGTACCTTACCGAGATCAACCTGACCTCGCCCACGGGCATTCAGGAGCTCGAGCGGTTCGACGAGACGAACATCACCGCAGGAATCTGGGCCGCGATCGAGGGCAGGGTGGCGGCGCGCCGCTAGGCGCCGCCGCGCCTTCAGCGCTTGCGGTCGCGCCGCGACGACATCGGCTGGAACGCGACACCCACATGGGCCTCGCAATACGGTTTGCCGGGCTGCACGTTGAGACCGCAGAACCAGAAGTTCTCGGTCGCCGGGTCGCCGACGGGCCATTTGCACGTCCGCTCGGTCAACTCCATCAGGCTGAGCTTCTTGGCGGTCTTTTCCACCTCGCGCACGGAGGCGAGGGCCTCGGGGCTGATCTCGTTGGCCGAGGGCTGCGGCGGCAGGGGCTGGCCCGCGGGGATGATCGCGCGGCGGTTCGAGGCGGGCGGGCTCGCCGACTGGGTCGAGGGCTCCTCGGGGATCGCGGCGGGTTCGGGCTCGGGCGCCGGGGCGGGGGGCACATCAGCCACCTTGGTCTCCTCCTCGATCGCCTTCTCGAGGATGCCGTTGCGGTTCGAGAGGCCCAGGCGGTGCACCTTGCCGATCACGGCGTTGCGCGTCACGCCGCCGAGCTCCTTGGCGATCTGACTGGCCGACTGGCCTTCGTTCCACATCTTCTTGAGCGTCTCGACGCGTTCATCGGTCCAGGACATGGGGGCCCCCGTCAATTGCAAAGGCGAGGTGCGATTCCGACACCTCGCCTTGAGATTTCCTTGGTGAGCCTATTCTAATCACGACCGCGCCAGATACAAGCGACGCATTCCAAGGGAACGAACCGAAATGTCACAAACCGAGCAGATGGGCGTACGCCGCTTCGGACGCTGGAACGTCACCGGGCTCTCGACGCTGGCGCAGCGCGAATGCCGCCGCTTCATGTCGATCTGGAGCCAGACCATCATGGGGCCGCTGATCAATGCGGGGCTTTTGCTGGCGGTCTTCGCCATCGCCATCGGGCCCGCGCGGGGCGACGTCATGGGCGTGAGCTATGTCATGTTCATCGCACCCGGCCTTCTGATGATGACCGTGATCCAGAACGCCTTCGCCAATACCTCGTCGTCGATCCTTGCCTCCAAGGTGCAGGGCAACATCGTCGACACGCTGATGCCGCCGCTCTCGCCGATGGAGCTTTTGCTGGGCTATCTCGCGGGGGGGCTCGCGCGCGGTGCGCTGGTCGGGCTGGTCATCGGGGCGGTGATGGTCGTGGTGGTCGGCACCGGCCTCGCGCATCCGCTGTGGTTCCTCACGTTCCTGGTGCTGGGCGGCCTGATGATGGGCGCGCTCGGCATCCTCGCGGGGATCGTGGCCAACAAGTTCGACCAGATGTCGGCGATCACAAACTTCATCATCACGCCGCTGAGCTTCCTGTCGGGCACGTTCTATTCGATCGAGGCATTGCCCGAGGGGCTGACCATGGCCGCGCATGCGGACCCGATCTTCTACCTGATCGACGGGGCGCGCTATGGCACGCTCGGGGTGTCGGACGCGTCGCCGTGGCTGGGCCTTGCGGTCTGCGGCGGTGTGACCGTGGCGCTCTCGGCGCTGGCGCTGGTGTGGTTCCAGCGCGGCTATCGCCTGAAATCTTGAGAGGTCTTTACGCAGGGGCGGCAGGGGGCTAGGAGGGCGCATGGACATCGCGACACATTCCTTCCTCCGACGACGCCGCTGATCTCAGGCGGTGCGTCCCTGCGCGCCATTCCTCCCCAAAATTGACAGCCCCCGTGCCGTTTGGCATTGCTCGGGCTTCGCGCATTCCCGTGAAGGAGCGATCCGATGATCCCCTCTATCCTGCCGACCTACAACCGCGCGCCGATCGCGTTCAGCCATGGCGAGGGCGCCTGGCTCAGCGCCGAGGACGGCACCCGCTATCTCGATTTCGGCGCCGGCATCGCGGTCAACGCGCTGGGCCATGCCCATCCCGAGCTCGTCGCCGCGCTGACCGATCAGGCCGGCAAGCTCTGGCACGTCTCGAACCTCTACCAGGTGCCGCAGCAGCAGCGCCTGGCCGATCTGCTGGTCGAGCACACCTTCGCCGATACCGCGTTCTTCACCAATTCCGGCACCGAGGCCTGCGAACTGGCGGTCAAGATGGCGCGCAAGTACTGGTTCGAGAAGGGCGAGGGCCGCAGCCGCATCGTGGCCTTCGAGGGCAGCTTCCACGGCCGCTCCTCGGCGGGGATCGCGGCGGCGGGGTCGGAGAAGATGACCAGGGGCTTCGGCCCCCTTCTGCCTGGGTTCAGCCATCTGCGCTGGGGCGATCACGACGCGCTCGAGGCGGCGCTCGACGACGATGTGGCCGCCGTGATCGTGGAGCCGGTGCAGGGCGAGGGCGGCATAAGGCCGATGCCGGACGCCTGCCTCAAGGGCCTGCGCGAGCTTTGCGACCGGCACGGCATCCTGATGATCCTCGACGAGGTTCAATGCGGCATGGGCCGGACGGGAAAGCTCTTCGCGCATGAATGGGCGGGAATCGCGCCCGACATCATGATGGTCGCCAAGGGGATCGGCGGCGGCTTTCCGCTGGGCGCGGTGCTTGCCACCGAAAATGCGGCCTCGGGGATGGGCGCGGGCAGCCACGGTTCGACCTATGGCGGCAATCCGCTGGCCTGTGCCGTGGGGGTTCGCGTGATGGAGATCATGACGGCGCCCGATTTCCTGCCCGCCGTGCGTCGCAGGGCCGCGGATCTGCGCCAGGCGCTGGAGGGGCTGGTGGCGAGCCATCCCGACATCTTCGACCACGTGCGCGGATCGGGCCTGATGCTGGGGCTCAAATGCCGCGTTCCGGCCGCGGATTTCGTGAAGGCGGGCTATTCCGAGCATCTGCTGACGGTTCCGGCGGGCGACAACGTCGTGCGCCTGCTGCCGCCTCTGACCATCGGGGACGACGATCTGGCCGAGGCCGTGCGCCGGCTCGACGCCGCCGCCACCGCTCTGGCCTGACCGCGCGGGCCTGGGGTATAGATTTCCCGGCGGCCCGCCTTCCGCCGCACATTTCCAAGGGTCGTTTCATGAACCATTTCCTCGACATCCACAAAACCGACAGGGCCGCGCTGCGGTCGATCATCGACGGCGCCCGCGCGATGAAGACGGCCAGAAACGACCGGCCCAAGGGTGCCCCGGACGACGAGCAGCCGCTCGCGGGGCGCATGGTCGCGCTCATCTTCGAGAAACCCTCGACCCGGACCCGCGTCAGCTTCGACGTGGGCGTGCGCCAGATGGGCGGCCAGACGCTAGTCCTGTCGGGGGCTGACATGCAGCTCGGCCATGGCGAGACCATCGCCGACACGGCCCGCGTCATGTCGCGTTACGTGGATCTGATCATGATCCGGACCTTCGAGGAGGCGACCCTGCTGGAGATGGCCGAGCACGCGACGGTGCCGGTGATCAACGGGCTCACCAATCGCAGCCATCCCTGCCAGATCATGGCCGACATCATGACGTTCGAGGAACATCGCGGACCGATCGCGGGGCGCAAGGTGGTCTGGTCGGGCGACGGCAACAACGTCTTTGCGAGCTTCGCCCACGCCGCGCGGCAATTCGAGTTCGACCTGACCTTCACGGGGCCCGAACCGCTCGACCCAGATCGCGCGCTCGAAGGGCTCTACCGGACCGAACGCGATCCTGCAAAGGCGGTGGAGGGCGCAGATCTGGTCGTGACCGACACCTGGGTCAGCATGCACGATCCGCAATCCGCCCGCGAGCGGCGCCATAACCAGCTGCGCGGCTATCAGGTCAACGAGGCGCTGATGAAACGGGCCAAGGACGACGCGCTCTTCATGCATTGCCTGCCCGCGCATCGCGACGACGAGGCCACGTCGGAGGTGATGGACGGCCCGCATTCCGTGATCTTCGACGAGGCAGAGAACCGGCTACACGCACAGAAGGCGGTCATGCGTCACTGCCTGGGGGTCTGACGCGAAAAGGCCCCGGAAGTGATCCGGGGCCCTTGGGTGTCGTGTCACTCCGCCGGCGACGGCTCGCCGCTGCGGCGGGGTTTGCCCGGATCGGCGCCGCTGTTCTCGAGGGCGGCCGAATGCGGCGCGTCGGGCATGTTGTGTTCGGCCTCGACATCGCTGCGGAACCGCTGGCGATGGCGATGGACCATCAGATCGTCCCATCTGAGCGCCCGCCACAACCCGAGCGCCACCGCCAGGATCACCAGCGCGAAGGGAAACCCCGCGATCACCGCGGCGGCCTGCAGCGCGTTGAGCCCGCCCATGACCAGCAGCACGCAGGCGACCGCGCCCTCACTCACCGCCCAAAAGACGCGCTGGACCTTGGGTGGGTTCGGATCGCCGCCCGCGGTCAGCATGTCGATCACGAACGACCCCGAATCGGACGAGGTCACGAACCACATGACGATCAGCACGATCGCGAAGATCGACGTGAAGCTGGAGAACGGGAAGAAGGTCAGCAGCTCGAACATCGTCTGGGCGTAATTCTCCTGCGTGGCTTCGACGAGCGAGGTCTCTCCGTCGAGCGACATGCGGATCGCCGTACCGCCGAAGGCGGTGAACCAGAAGAACATGATCGAGCAGGGGATCAGCATGATGCCGGCCAGGAATTCCCGGATCGTGCGCCCGCGGCTGATCCGGGCGATGAAGATGCCGACGAAGGGCGCCCAGCTGACCCACCAGGCCCAGTAGAAGATGGTCCAGTTGTTCTGCCAGTCGTCGCCGGTCCAGCCTTCTGTCCAGCTGCCGATATCGATGAGGGAGGCGATGTAATTGCCGTAATTCTCGACGAAGCTGTCGAAGATGAAGAGCGTCGGACCTACGACCAGCATGAAGGCCAGCAGTGCGAAGCTCAGCCCGATATTGATGTTCGAGAGCCGCTTGATCCCGCCGTCGAGCCCGGCGAGGACCGACATGGTCGCGGCCGCGGTGATGACGGCGATGATGATGACCTGGACGAAGGCGGAATCGGGCAGGCCGAAGACGCGCGAGAGGCCCGCATTCACCTGGATCGCCCCAAGCCCCAGCGAGGTCACGATCCCGAACATCGTCCCGAAGACGGCCAGCACGTCGACGAGGTCGCCCCAGCGGCCGTAGATCCGGTCGCCCAGCAGCGGATAGAGCGACGAGCGGATCGTCAACGGCAATCCCTGGCGGTAGTGGAAATACGACAGCGCCAGCGCGATGACGGCGTAGATCGCCCAGGCGTGGAAGCCCCAGTGCATGAAGCTCAGCGTCATGGCCTGGCGCGCGGATTCGAGCGTTTCGGCCTCGCCCATCGGCGGCGCGAAGTAGTGGAACATGGGCTCGGCCACGCCCCAGTAGATCAGGCCGATCCCGATCCCCGCCGAGAACAGCATCGCGGTCCAGCTGAGGATGCCGTATTCCGGCGCCTCGTCCATCCGGCCGAGGCGGATGTCGCCGAACGGTCCCAGCGCCACGAAGATCACGAAGATCAGCAGCAGGTTGACCTCGATCACGAGGGCCCAGCCGAAGGTGGTGGCGAGGAAGGTCTGCGCGCCCGAGAAGACGGTGTTAGCCAGATCGCTGAAGATCGCGCCGAAGGCAATGAAGCCGAGAATGAGAAGGGCGGAGCTGACGAAGACCGGCCGGTTGACCTTTGGAAATATCCAAAGCTGCGTCTGCTCGATCTCGGTGCGTTTCTTATCGTCCATAGAGGTCTCCCGTTCTGGTCTGACGACCAAGACAGGATGAGCCACCCCGGCGCGCCTGAAGGCATTACTAACGGATAAAGAAATCGTTACAACTTGGAGACGGGGAAAACAGGCTTTTCTTTGCGCCTGTCCCCAGGTCGCCGATCTTTCCCGCATCAACCCAGGTCAGGTGCCGCGCTTCTTGGCGCGCAGGGTCGGGGGCGCCTCGCGCGGGTCCTCGGGCCAGGGATGGCGGGGATAGCGCGCGCGCATGTCCTTGCGCACGTCGGCATAGCTTCCGTCCCAGAAGCCGGGCAGGTCGTCGGTCACCTGAACGGACCGCCCCGCAGGCGATAGAAGAGAAATTTTCAAAGGTGTGCCGGCCACTTGCGGGTGGGTCTTCATCCCGAAGAGCTCCTGCACGCGGACCGAGATCTCGGGCACGGCGCCACCGTAATCGATCGGAAGCTTGCGCCCGAGCGGCGAGATCACGTGGGGCGGCGCCTCGCGGTCGAGCCTTTGCTGGGCGTCCCAGTCGAGCCGCGCGCGCAAGGCGGGAAGGATGTCGAACCGTTTCCAGTCGGCGGTGGAGCGCAGCCCCCCGAGATAGGGCAGCAGCCATTCCTCGGCGCTTGCCAGCAGCGCGGCCTCGTCCGCGGGAAACGCGCCCGTGAGGCGGATGCGGGCGAGAAACCGCGCTGTCGCGGCGCTGGGCGCGAGCCCGATCAGGCGCACGCCCTCGAGCATTGCCCGCGCCACCGCGTCTTCGGGTGCGTCGGGCCAGAGCCGGTCGTCGAGGACGATCTGGCCGAGCCGCTCCCGCTGGCGGGTGACGACGCGGCCCTCGCGGCGCGACCAGTGGCAGACGTCGTGCCACGCGATCCGATCCCCGTGCACGCTGCGCAGATCGGCCTCGGAGATCGCGATGGCCTGGCGGATCAGCGCCTCGCGCGGATGGCCGTCGGTATCCGTGACGACGAGCAGGCGCTCGCCGGCCAGCGAATCGTCCTCGGCCATCCGCACGCCCTTGCCGCCCGACAGAAGCCAGCGCGGCATGTCGCCCCGGCGTCTGAGCGCGATCCGGTCGGGATAGGCGAGGGCGGCCTGCTGCGCGTCTGTGAGGTCGGCATCGGGCCCGGCATCGCGGGCGAGGCGTTTCGCCTCGGTCCTGATCCGCGCGACGGTTGTCTTGGGCAGCCGGTAGGCGGCGGGATTGTCGAGCGCGCGCAGCCGCTGGATCAGGTCGACGCCGCGATCGCGCAGGATGTCGCGCTCCGACAGGAGGGCCGCGAGCGGGGCCGCCGCCTGTCCGGAAAGCTCCAGCATGTGGGCAAGCCGCGGGTGGAGCGGTTTATGTGCCAGCGCGCGGCCGTGATCGGTGATACGGCCGTCCTCGATCGCGCCGAGATCGCCGAGCAGCGCATGGGCCTCGGCCATTGCGCCCTCGGGCGGCAGCGTCAGGAACGGCAGGTCGGACGCCGCGCGGGCACCCCAGAGCGCCAGGTCGAGCGCCAGGGGCGCCAGATCCGCGGTCTCGATTTCGGGCGGCGCGAAGGCGGCGAACGCGCCCTCTTCGCCGCGGGTCCAGAGCCGGTAGGCGATGCCGGGGGCCACCCGCCCGGCGCGGCCCGCGCGTTGCGTCGCTTCGGCCCGGCTGACGCGTTCGGTGACCAGCCGCGACATGCCCGAGCCCGGATCGAACCGCGCACGCCGCGAGAGGCCGCCATCGACGACGACCCGGATATCCTCGATCGTGAGCGAGGTCTCGGCGATGGCGGTCGAGAGAACGAGCTTGCGGCCCTGCGAAGGTGCGATCGCCGCGCGCTGCTCTGCGAAGGGCAGGGCGCCGTAGAGCGGGCGGATCTCGATCCCCGGCAGGTCGAGTGCCGCCATCACGCGCCGGATCTCGCCTTCGCCGGGCAGGAAGCAGAGAATGCCGCCCTCGGTCTCGGCGGCCGCGCGGGTGACGAGGCGCGCCATGGCGGGCTCGAACCGGTCGGACCGCGCGCGCGGCGTGTCGAGCCAGCGCGTCTCGACCGGGTGGGCGCGCCCGGCGCTGGTGATGATGGGCGCGTCCAGAAGCGCGGCGACCGGGTCCGCGTCGAGCGTCGCCGACATGACGACGACCGCGAGATCCTCGCGCAGTGCCTGGCGCACCTCCCAGACCAGCGCGAGGCCGAGATCGGCGTTGAGGGAGCGTTCGTGGAATTCGTCGAAGATGACGCAGCCGATGCCGTCGAGGCTCGGGTCATTCTGCAACCGCCGCGTCAGGATGCCCTCGGTTACCACCTCGATCCGGGTGGCGCGCGACACCTTCGCCTCGCCGCGGATGCGGTAGCCGACGGTTTCGCCCACCGCCTCGCCCAAGGTCGCGGCCATCCGTTCGGCCGCCGCGCGCGCGGCAAGACGGCGCGGCTCCAGCATCACGATCCGGCCCTCGATCCGGTCGAGCAGGGCGAGCGGCACGCGGGTCGTCTTGCCCGCCCCGGGCGGGGCCTGCAGCACGACGCGGCCGTCCCTTGCGAGGGAGGCGCGGAACGCGTCGAGGATGTCGTCGATCGGCAGATGCATGGCGCCGTCCTAAGGGGGCGCGGGCGGCTGGACAATCCCGGGTCGCTCGGGCCACATCGCGGCATGGATGACGAGATGCTGATCGACGGGGTGAAGGACGGCAATCGCCGGGCGCTGGCGCGGGCCATCACGCTGGTGGAAAGCGGACGGCCCGCCGACAGGAGGCGGGCCGCGCGGCTGCTGGACGCGGTGGCGGACCCGGGCCGGCAGGCCCTCCGGATCGGGCTGTCGGGCACGCCGGGTGTGGGCAAGTCCACCTTCATCGAGGCCTTCGGGATGATGCTGACCGGGCAGGGCAAGCGGGTGGCCGTTCTCGCCGTCGATCCGAGCTCCACCCGGTCGGGCGGCTCGATCCTGGGCGACAAGACCCGGATGGAGCGGCTCAGCCGGGAGAAGCGCGCCTTCATCCGCCCCTCGCCGAGCCAGACCGAGCTCGGCGGCGTGGCAAGGCGCACGCGCGAGGCGATCGCCCTTTGCGAGGCGGCGGGGTTCGACGTGGTGATCGTCGAGACGGTGGGCGTGGGCCAGTCCGAGACACTGGTGGCGCAGATGACCGACATCTTCACGCTGTTGCTGGCGCCCGGCGGCGGCGACGAGCTTCAGGGCGTCAAGCGCGGCATCATGGAGATCGCGGACCTCATCGTCATCAACAAGGCCGATGGCGAGATGAAGACGCAGGCCGAACGTACCCGCGCGGATTACGCAGGCGCGCTGCACCTGCTGCGCCGGCGCGAGGGCGATCCGGAGGATTTTCCCAAGGCGCTGACCGCGTCCTCGCTTTCGCAGGAGGGCCTCGCGACCGTGTGGGACGAGATGTCGGCGCTGGCCGGGCACCGTCGCGAAACGGGGCATTGGGAGCGCATCCGCGCAGCACAGAATCGCCACTGGTTCCACGACGCGGTGCGCCACGGGATCCTGCGGCACCTGACGTCGGATGCCGCGACGAAAGACGCGATGGCATCGCTGGGAGAGGCCGTGGCGAGGGGGGAGACGGCCCCCTCGGCGGCGGCCGACGAGATGTTGCGCCGGCTTTTCCCCGGAGGGGCCTGAAGACCGGGGCTGAAATCGGCCATTGGTCCTTGACCATCGGGTTCCGATTGCCTATTGCCCCTCAACTCAAACCCATTTGCGTCCGCAGGCCCGGTCACGCGGCCCCTTCCGGACACGACCAGACGAGGATCAGACCCATGTCGCGCGTTTGCGAACTGACCGGCAAAGGCCCGATGACTGGCAACAATGTCAGCCATGCCAACAACAGGACCCGCCGCCGCTTCATCCCCAACCTGAACGACGTGTCGCTCATGTCGGAATCGCTGGGTCGGACCTTCAAGCTGCGCATCTCGGCCGCAGCCCTGCGCACGGTGGATCACCGTGGCGGCCTCGACGGGTTCATGGCCAAGGCCAAACCGGCCGAATTGTCGCCCGGCGCGCTGAAGATCAAGAAAGAGATCGAGAAAGCCCGGGCCTCCGCCTGAGCCGCGATCGTTTGCCGGACATGAAAAAGCCCCGCTTCGGCGGGGCTTTTTGCGTTCGCCATGTCGCGTCGACGGGGCAATCCGGATTGCCCCGTCCGCCCGCGCTCAGAAGTTGAAGGTGACCGAAGTCTGGATCCGGTCCACGTCGTAGCTGTCGCCTGCGAACGTGTCGCGGGTTCCGTGGAAGTATTCGACGCCGACACTCGTGCTTTCGATCAGCTGGTATTCCGCATTGAGGTGCACCGAGCTCAGGCTTTCGGTCGCGTCGGGCGTGCCGGTATCGTTCTCGCGGTAGCCGTAGATGGCGCGCAGGGTGAGGTCTTCGCCGACGGTCTGCGCAAGGCCGATATAGGCGGCCTGCACCTCGATCGGGTCGCCGTCGGTATCGAGGTCGTCCCCGAGGAACACCAGATAGGACGCGATCCCCTCGCCATAGGTATAGGCGGCGTCGAGCGTCGCACCGTCCCAGAGCTGGGCGGTGGTCGAGAGGTTGAACCCGTAGACGTCCTCGGTTCCGCCCTCGTCGTCGTTCACGCTCCCGG
Organism: uncultured Paracoccaceae bacterium; assembly: GCA_947489705.1. Classification (GTDB taxonomy): domain Bacteria; phylum Pseudomonadota; class Alphaproteobacteria; order Rhodobacterales; family Rhodobacteraceae; genus Palleronia. The sequence goes on along the minus strand of CANLEQ010000003.1, from coordinate 166,427 downwards.
CGATCGCGGAGGCGCGCAGCAGCAGGGGATCGGTGTCGTATCCGACGGCGCCGATCAGGACCGGATCGTCGCTGTCGCCGTTGCTTTCCTCGACCGCGACCTCACCCATGAAATTGCCGGTGATGTCGAACTCGTAGCTGATCTGCTCCTGCCGGGCGAAGGGAATGCCCGCGACGCCCTGGAAGTCGAGGGTCACCGGATAGGAGCTGAGCGGCATGAACGAGGTCCAGTACTTGCCGACCCGGAGCCCGCCCAGCGTCAGGTTGGCATTGCGCATCCGCACGTTGCCATCGGCCGTCGAGAAGGCGGAATCGCCGCCGTAGAAGTCGATCTCGATCTCGGTTCCGAGTTCGCCGAACGAGGTCTGCGTGGTGGTGCGCAGGCCGATCCGGGTCTGGTTCACGGTGGCGTTGAAGAATTCGCCGTCGTCGGAACTGTCCATTCCGACGAGCCCGAAGGTCGAGTTGCCGAGCTCGTAACCGCTGTCGTAGATGAAGTCGGCCTTGAAGTAGCCGTAGAGTTCGAAGGTCGTGCCCGTGTCGCTGCCGAAGGTCAGCGGTTCCGAGGCCGCTTCGGATCGCGATTCGAGCGTCGCGATGCGCTGTTCGAGCTGAGCGAGCCGGTCGGCATCCGACTGTGCCGTGGCGGTCGTGGCGCCCAGCGCCGCGAGGGACGCTGCACCGAGCGCCAGGGGAAAGGTTCTCGTCATGACTATGCCTTTGTGTCGTCGCCCCGTCGCGGGACATTTCGGGATTTGCCCTGATCGGGATCGCGTCGATTTGCGCCTGCGCCGATGTGAGGATGGGGCGACGATGGACCCGCTTGCCGCGAGCCTGCAACGGAATGTGGGCGCGCCACGCAGATCTTCAAAAATCTGTGACCTAATTGCTTAACGATTGTCGGAGAGGATTTTCCCCACCCAGGCGGGGACGATCTCGCTTGCCGGACCGTAGCGTCCGTCGTCGAAGACGCCGCTTGACGCCTCGAGGTTGAGCTCGACACTGGGCGTGCCGTTCGCGCGGGCGAGATCGACGAAGCCCGCCGCGGGATAGACCGTGCCGCTGGTGCCGACCGCCACGAAGAGCGTCGCCTGCGACAGGGCCGCGTCGATCCGGTCGAGGCCCACGGGCATCTCGCCGAACCAGACGACGTCGGGACGGGTCGCGCGGGCGCCGCAGTCCGGGCAGCGGTCCGAAACCGACATGACGGGCGGTGCCGGCCAGCTCGCGCCGCAGGCCGCACAGGTCGCGCGATCGAGGCGGCCATGCATGTGCAGGACGTCGCGTGCCCCCGCAGCCTCCAGCAGGCTGTCGACATTCTGCGTCACCAGCAGGACGTCGCGCTCGTGCTGAAGCCGGACCAGCGCATGATGCGCGGCGTTGGGCCGGGCGCCCGCGGCGTTGGCGCGGCGCTCATTGTAGAAATCGAGGACCTTGCCAGGATCGCGGGCGAACCCTTCGGGCGTGGCGACATCGGCCAGATCGTATTGCGTCCAGAGCCCGCCTTCGTCGCGGAACGTGCCGAGGCCGCTTTCGGCCGAAAGGCCCGCTCCGCTCAGGATCACGATCTTTTCCATTCCGCCGCTCCTTCGGCTATGGTGCGGGTCCTCAGCGAAAGGACGATACGTGACCCATTCGACGACCGACCCGACCGCACGCCCGGCGAGCATTCTTATCGTGTGCCTGGGCAATATCTGCCGCTCTCCCACGGCGGAGGCGGTGCTGCGGGCCAGGCTGGCGGCCGCGGGGCTCGACATCGAGGTCGACAGCGCAGGCACCGGCGACTGGCACGTGGGCGAGGCGCCGCATGTCGAGATGACGGAAGCGGCCGCCGCGAAGGATTACGACATCGCGGCCTTGCGCGCCCGCCAGATCGCCCCGGCGGATTTCGCGCGGTTCGATCTGATCCTCGCGGCGGACCCGTCGAACCTGCGCGATATCGAGGCGATTCGCCCCGCCGGGAACACGACGCCCGTGATGCTCTTCGCGCCGCTGTCGGGCAGCGGGCAGGACGCCATACCGGACCCTTACTTCACCGGCGATTTCGCCGGCGCGCTGGCCCTGGTCGAGGCGGCCTGCGACGGGCTGATCGCTCAGCTGCAGTAGTTCTCGGCCGTCGACCCGAAGCTGCGGTACTTTCTCCAGAAGGTCTCGTCGCGCGGGTTGCTCGACTGGCGCACTTCCTGGGCGCGGTGCGGATCCTTGAAGAACTGCGCGGCCATGCGCTGGTCGCGGCGGGTGAGGGTGACGTCGGCGACCTGCTGGATGCAGCCGCAAAGGCCCCGGCTTGCCTGGGTGCGGTCGGAGCCGAGGCAGGCGCGTTCGATCACGCCGGCCTGCGCCGCCCCCCCTGCACAGATGGTCAGAAGAGCGATTGCGGTAAGTTTCTTCATGTTGCCTGCCTCTCGTTAGGACCGCCGCCGGAGTTGATCCCCGGTCGATCGGTGTCTGCCACGAGAGGTCGCGTAGCACGAAACGGCGTTTCGAGAAATCCGCAAATCGCCGACTAGTGGCGGATTTCGAAATCCGTTGCGCCCTGGTCATCGACGGTCTCGCGATCGAGGCTGTCGACGCGTCCGAGCGGGGGGCCTTGGCGCAGCTCGTCGAGAACGGCCTCGATGGCCGCATCCTCGCCCTCGATATGCGCCTCGACGCGGCCATCCTCCATGTTGCGGACCCAGCCGCAGGCGCCGTGCCGGCGCGCGACCGCCTCGGTGAAGGCGCGAAATCCGACGCCCTGAACGCGGCCGGCGATCGAAACCCGTGCTGCCATCGCGTATTCTCCTTATCCTGGTGGCGGTTCAAAGCATGACCGGACCGCCACGCGCACCATTGCCAAGTTCGACAAATCTCCGCATATCATCCCCATGACAGAGCTCAAATATATCCGCAATTTCTCCATCGTGGCCCATATCGACCACGGCAAGTCGACGCTGGCCGACCGGTTGATCCAGTTGACCGGCACCGTGGCCGAGCGGGACATGAAGGAACAGCTCCTCGATGCCATGGATATCGAGCGCGAGCGGGGCATCACCATCAAGGCCAACACTGTGCGGATCGAATATCCCGCGCAGGACGGCCATACCTATGTGCTCAACCTCATCGACACGCCGGGCCATGTCGATTTCGCCTACGAGGTCAGCCGGTCGATGCAGGCGGTGGAGGGCTCCTTGCTCGTCGTCGATGCGAGCCAGGGGGTCGAGGCGCAGACGCTCGCCAACGTCTATACCGCGATCGACGCCGACCACGAGATCGTGCCGGTGCTCAACAAGGTCGACCTGCCGGCGGCCGACGTGGAGCGGGTCCGGACCCAGATCGAGGACGTGATCGGGATCGAGGCGCATGACGCGGTGGAGATCTCGGCCAAGACCGGGCTCGGGATCCCCGATGTGCTCGAGGCGATCGTGAAGCGGTTGCCGGCGCCACCGGGCGGAGATGCGGAGGCGCCGCTGAAGGCGATGCTGGTCGACTCGAAATACGACCAGTATCTCGGCGTCATCGTGATCGTGCGGATCATCGACGGCACCCTCAGGAAGGGCGACCGCATCCGCATGATGAAGACCGGCGGCACCTACGACGTGGACGATGTGGGCGTCTATCGCCCCGCCATGACGGCCGTGGAAAGCCTCGGGCCCGGCGAGATCGGCTATCTCAACGCGTCGATCAAGCAGGTGCGCGACACGCGGGTGGGCGATACGATCACGCACGAGAAGAAACCCTGCGAGACCGCGCTGCCGGGCTTCAAGCCGAGCGTGCCGGTCGTGTTCTGCGGCCTCTTCCCCGTGGACACGAACGATTTCGACGACATGCGCGACGCGATCGAGAAGCTCGCGCTCAACGACGCGTCCTTCACCTACGAGATGGAGACGTCGGCCGCGCTCGGCTTCGGGTTCCGCTGCGGGTTCCTGGGGCTCTTGCATCTGGAGGTCATCCGCGACCGGCTGGAGCGGGAATACGACATCGAGCTGATCACCACGGCGCCGTCGGTCATCTATCACGTCTATCTCCGCGACGGGGAGCGGACGGACCTGCACAACCCCGCCGACATGCCCGACATGACCCTCGTGGAGCGGATCGAGGAGCCGCGGATCAAGGCGACGATCCTGGTGCCGGACGAGTATCTGGGCGATGTGCTCAAGCTCTGCCAGGACCGGCGGGGGATCCAGATGGACCTGACCTATGCCGGGACCCGCGCGATGGTGGTCTATGACCTGCCGCTCAACGAGGTGGTGTTCGACTTCTACGACCGGCTGAAATCGGTGACCAAGGGCTATGCCAGCTTCGATTACCAGATGATCGGCTACCGGCAGGACGCGCTGGTCAAGATGCAGATCCTCGTCAACGACGAGCCAGTGGATGCGCTGTCGATGATGGTCCACCGCGACCGGGCCGAGGGGCGGGGGCGGGCGATGTGCGAGAAGCTCAAGGAACTGATCCCGCGCCACATGTTCAAGATCCCGATCCAGGCCGCGATCGGCGGGCGGGTGATCGCGCGCGAAACCCTGTCGGCGATGCGCAAGGACGTGACCGCCAAATGCTACGGCGGCGACGCCACGCGGAAGAAGAAGCTTCTGGAAAAGCAGAAGGCCGGCAAGAAGAAAATGCGCCAGTTCGGCAAGGTCGAGATCCCGCAGGAAGCGTTTATCAATGCGCTGAAGATGGATGGGTGAAGGAACACAGATCTTTCATTACTAGACAGGCTTCCTCAAAATGCAACGTAGATCCTAGCGGAAAATGCGCTTATGTGGAATCCACGAAACAGCCCTTACGACAAAATTGAAGATTTTGTTGATATAATAGTATCTACTCTTAAGTTTGCGTCAGTTGAACCTGAATTATTTTCATTAAAGATTCACAAACATTCCACCCGATGTATTAACCGGATACGACTAAGCGGCAGCATTCTCAGCATTACCGAAGGAGAGTTGGCTAAATTTATAATAGAAAGCTTTCCAACTTCAAACTTTGACAACCTGCTACGGTTTTTGAGGTCGGCAATGCAAGGGTTATCTTCAAATGGACCGTTTAGGAAGGGCGGTGAAAATAGTGTTTCGGATTATATAGTGGATGTTACCGATTTGAAGTCGTTTTTAAGAAGAAGCGACTGTGGCGCCGTCATTGGCGGCGTGCAGTATTGGTCAAGAAACCTTAAGTACTCGATAGGAGAGCTTACTCTGTTCGACTCGGGTTCCGGTGAGGAGTACACCGGTACGGCATTTTGCTATGCCGGAGATGAAATCCCTGAAGAATTTAATCGGTTCCTTACATGCAGGCATAACATTTTAGATGATAGTGGCCGCTTCTACGATAGTATTTCTTTGTGTGTAAATGGGGCTAGTCACAATATATTAGCGATAGCTATATTTAAAAGTATTGATCTAGCGATTCTTACTGTCGCAAAAAGTCGTGACATTGTGGCGCTAGGCACTCGTGGTTATACCCTGTTAGAGCGTGTTTATACTGCGGGGTTTCCAAGAGTTTCATTGATGGTTAAAAGCCCTCTCATTATTCATGAGGGAACTATCAATGGTGAAATAGATAGATTTGGCGGAAGTAGCGATATTTTAACGTCTTGCGAGGTGGCTCCCGGAAGTAGTGGTGGACCTCTTTTGAACCTTTTGAGCAATTGGATTGGTGTCGTGGTGGAGAGGGCTGAAATCGAAGACAAGCTTGGAAAAGGCTCTTATAACTTCTGCATCAGCGTTTATGACTTTGACAAAAGTGTTAATGCCGAAGATTATAGCGCCTACATCTATGATGCTGAGATCGATAAATATAGGTTGGTAGAATAGATTCATTTGTGAAAATGAGAAATAAGTAATCTAAGTTGGGCCCTCAATAGGTTACTTGCTCACCCACGGAAACCACATCTTCATCCACGCCTTCTGCCAGTCCTGCATCATCTGCGTCTGCGCCTTGCTCATCTCGGACATCATCTGAGAACGGGCGGGGGCGGCGATTTGGTTGGCGGCGGAGAGCCACGCGCTCATGAACGGGTTCTTGGCCAGCATCGGGTTCTTCATGACACCCTCCTTGGGTCCGCGCGACAACCGCGCGAGGGGGTAAGGCGTCGTGGAGCGGTTCAGTTCCGTGCCTGGTAGCTTTCGCGCTCGATCGCGCGGCCCGCGCTTTGCATGTCGCGTCCGACGCCGCCGATCGTGGCGCAGGCCGAGAGGGTCGTGAGGGCGAGGGCGAGAAGGGCGAGGCGGCGCATCGGGCAGGCTCCGGAAGCATCTGACATAAAGAACGGGACAGGGGATGAGCCCTGTCCCGTGATGCGTTTTGCCGTGTGGTCCGGCGGGCCGCAAGGCCCGAAACACGGCCTAGAGGTCGTTCTGCACATCCTGCGCGGTGCCCTGGACGGCGCGTCCGGCGCTCTGGATATCCTGACCGGCCCCGCCGACGGTTTCGCAGGCGCCGAGTGCGAGAAGGCCGGCAATGGCGACGAGTTTAAGTGGCAGGGTCATGATCTGGCTCCGTTTCATGATGTGGTTGCGTAACCGGGAAAGGCCCCGGGCGGTTCCTCAGGCGTCGAGGAATGCGCGGATCGAGGCCTCGACGTCGCGCGGCTTTTCGGCGTGAAGCCAGTGCCCCGTGCCGGGGATCCAGGCGAAGCGCGCCTTGGGGAAGAGCGCGCGGATCACGTCGGAATGCTCGGACTGGACGTAATCGCTGTCGCCGCCCGAGAGGAAGAAGGCCGCGCGTGGAAAGGTCGCGTCGATGGGCGCCCAGCCGGTGATCGCGTCCATCTGATCCTCGAGCACGTCGAGGTTCATCCGCCAGCGCCCCTCGCGCACGTCGAGCGATTGCAGCAGGAAGGCGCGCACGCCGTCATCGTGGACGTGGTGGGCGAAGGCCGCATCGGCCTGCTTGCGGGTCTCGATGCCGGTGAGGTCGAGGGCGCGCATCGCGTCGATGAAGTGCTGCTGCGAATGGGTGTAGGCGACGGGAGCGATATCGGCCACGACCAGCCGGCGGACCTTGTCGGGGTGGCGCAGGGCCAGCGCCATCGCCGCCTTGCCGCCCATCGAATGGCCGAGCACGTCCCATTGTCCGTCGCCGATCACCTGCGCGAGGTCGTCGGCGAGTGCCGCGTAGGAATGGTCGTCGTCCCAGAACGAATCGCCGTGGTTGCGCATGTCGACGGTCGTCACCTGACCGCGATCCGACAGGCGCTTGGCGATCACGCCCCAGTTGCGGCCGGTGCCGAAGAGGCCGTGCGCGACGAGGAGGGGCCGGCCCCCCTCGCCGTAGGTCTGGCTGGCAAGACGGCTCACAGGTTCGGGTAGATCGGGAAGCGGGCGCAAAGCTCCTCGACCTCGGCCTTCACGCGGGCCTCGATCTCGGAATTGCCGTCGGCGCCGTTCGCGGCGAGGCCGTCGACCACCTGGCCGATCCAGTCGCCGATCTGGCGGAACTCGGGCTCGCCGAAGCCGCGCGTCGTGCCGGCCGGAGAGCCCAGGCGGATGCCGCTGGTGATGGTCGGCTTCTCGTCGTCGAAGGGGATGCCGTTCTTGTTGCAGGTGATGTGCGCGCGCCCCAAAGCCGCTTCGGTGGCGTTGCCCTTGACGCCCTTGGGCCGCAGGTCGACCAGCAGCAAATGCGTGTCGGTGCCGCCCGTGACGATGTCGAGCCCGTTCTTCATCAGCTGGTCGGCCAGAGCCTGCGCGTTGCGGATCACCTGTTGCTGGTAGGTCTTGAAGCCCGGCTCCAGCGCCTCGGCGAAGGCCACGGCCTTGCCGGCGATCACGTGCATCAGCGGCCCGCCCTGGATGCCCGGGAAGATCGCCGAGTTGAACTTCTTGGCCAGCGCCTCGTCATTGGTGAGGATCATGCCGCCGCGCGGTCCGCGCAGGGTCTTGTGGGTGGTGGTGGTGGCGACATGGGCGTGCGGGAAGGGCGAGGGGTAGTCGCCCGAGGCCACCAGCCCCGCGAAATGCGCCATGTCGACGAGCAGGTAGGCGCCCACGCTGTCGGCGATCTCGCGCATCCGGGCGAAATCGATGATCCGCGGGATGGCCGAGCCGCCGGCGATGATCATCTTGGGCTGATGCTCGGTCGCGAGCGCCTGCACCTGGTCGTAATCGAGCGCCATGTCCTGGCGGCGCACGCCGTATTGCACGGCGTTGAACCACTTGCCCGAGAGGTTCGGCTTGGCGCCGTGGGTGAGGTGGCCGCCGGCATCGAGGCTCATCCCGAGGATCGTGTCGCCGGGCTGGATCAGCGCGGTGAAGACGCCCTGATTGGCCTGGCTGCCGGAATTGGGCTGGACGTTGGCGAAGCCGCAGCCGAAGAGCTCTTTCGCGCGGTCGATGGCGAGGGTCTCGACCACGTCGACATACTGGCATCCGCCGTAATAGCGCCGGCCGGGATAGCCCTCGGCATACTTGTTCGTCAGGACCGAACCCTGGGCGTTCATCACGGCGCGGCTGACGATGTTCTCCGAGGCGATCAGCTCGATCTCGTGGCGCTGTCGACCCAGTTCCTGCTCCATGGCGCGCGCCACATCCGGGTCGCTGTCGGAAAGCGTGCGGGTGAAGAAGCCTTCGTCGCGGTGCGGAGCGTTCATGGCGGACATCCTTTCGGGAGCAAGCGAGGCGATATGGCGCGGCATAACGCAAAGGCCGGTTCGGCAAAAGAGGGGATGCAGCGCCGAGCGCGCCTCTGCGCTTGTCAAACTGTCGCGCCATCGTCACCGTGGCCCTCGGAAATGGGGAGAGTGCCACGCATGTTCGACAAGATCGCCTTTGTGGCGAGCCGGTCCGAGATCGCGCAATCGGCGATGTCGCGGCTGGCGCAATGCTACGGCCAGGCGCAGCCGGAGGATGCCGATGTGATCGTGGCGCTGGGGGGCGACGGCCACATGCTGCACACCCTGCATGCGACCGAGGCCCTGCCGGCGCCCGTCTATGGCATGAATTGCGGCACGATCGGCTTTCTCATGAACGAGTTTCACGAGCACGACCTGCTCGCGCGCCTCGAAGCGGCGGAGGTCGAGCGGATCAATCCGTTGTCGATGGTGGCCACGACGACCGACGGAGAGACCCACAAGGCGCTCGCCATCAACGAGGTGTCGCTGCTGCGCGCCGGGCCGCAGGCCGCGAAGCTGCGGATCAGCGTCGACGGGCGGGTGCGGATGGAGGAGCTGGTCTGCGACGGCGCCATGGTGGCCACGCCCGCGGGATCGACAGCCTACAATTATTCGGCCAACGGACCGATCCTGCCGATCGGCGCGGATGTGCTTGCGCTGACCGCGATGGCGGCGTTCCGGCCCCGACGCTGGCGCGGCGCACTCCTGCCCAAGAACGCCATGGTGCGTTTCGACGTGCTCGAACACGAGAAGCGGCCGGTCATGTCGGATGCCGACGGGAAATCCGTGCGCGAGGTCGCGAGCGTCACGGTCCAGAGCGAGCCCACGATCTCCCACACAATTCTTTTCGATCCGGGTCACGGACTGGAGGAACGGCTGATCCAGGAGCAATTCACCTAAGGTGCCGCCGCGAGGGGCCGTCCGAAGCGACAACCCGGCGCGGCGTCGGGGCCGGGATGACGCGTGGCACTTGGCCCGGGCCCTTCGCTCGCTAGGTTAATGCCCATCTCGAAGGATGCGCAGCGTCTGGTCAATCTCTTCAAGGAGCGATCCCACAATGAAACCTGTCACTTTTATCGCCGCTGTCGGTCTTTCAGGGGCCATGAGCACGGCCGCGCTGGCCGATATCACGGTCTCGTCCAAGATCGACACCGAGGGCGGGCTGCTCGGCAACATCATCGCGCTGGCGCTCGAGGATGCCGGATTGCCGGTGGAGCGCCGCCTGCAGCTCGGCGGAACGCAGGTGGTCCGCGAGGCGCTGCTGGCCGGGCAGATCGACATCTATCCCGAATATACCGGCAACGCGGCCTTCTTCTTCAACGAGGCCGAGAGCGATGTCTGGAAGAATGCCGACGCTGCGCATGAACGCGCGGCCGAGCTCGATTCCGAGCAGAACGATATCACATGGCTCGAACCCGCGCCCGCCAACAACACCTGGGCCATCGCGGTGACGGGCCCGGTCGCCGAGACCAACGCCCTGACGACCATGACCGATTTCGGAACCTGGGTCGCCGATGGCGGCGACGTGAAGCTCGCCGCCTCGACCGAATTCGTGTCCTCGCCTGCCGTGCTGCCCGCGATGCAGGAGACCTACGGCTTCGAGCTCACGCCGGACCAGACCGTGATCCTGTCGGGGGGCGATACCGCGGCGACGATCCAGGCCGCCGCACGCGGCACCTCGGGGGTCAACGCGGCGATGGTCTACGGAACCGATGGCGGCGTCGGGGCCACTGGCCTCGTGGTGATGGAGGACGATCAGGGCGTGCAGCCGGTCTATGAACCCGCACCGATCGTCCGCGCGGAGGTGCTCGAGGAATATCCGTCGATCCCCGACGTGCTCGACCCGATCTTCGAAGGTCTCGACATGCAGACGCTGCAGGAGCTCAACGGCCGGATCCAGGTCGGCGGCGAACCCGCGGAGGGTGTGGCCCGAGACTATCTGACGCTGACGGGCGTGCTGGACTGATCCTCGGCGTCATGCCCCTCCCGCGATCCGCATCGGCGCTGTCGCCGCCAGGGCTTCTCTTCGCGGGGCTGGGGCTCTTTTTGCTGGTGACGCCCTTCATGACGCTAGCCGCGAACCGGATCGTGGCCGGCGAAGGTCTGCGCGCCTGGGCGCTGGCCGGGCCGGGGGCGACCGGGGCGGGGCTTGCGGCGATCGTCGCGGGCCTGCTCTTCGGGGCGCAGAATGTCCGGCGGCGCCTGCGTCTCGGGGGCGCGGCAATCGGGCTCTGCGGTCTTTTCTGGCTGATCGTCCGCGGCGCGCCCGCCTTGCTCGACGGGGCGGGCGATTACGCCCGCGTCTCGCCGGCCGCGGGCTTCTGGGCCCTTCTGATGGTCTTCCTGCTGTTGATGGCCGATGCGCTGGCCCAGCTTTCGCCGGGGCCGCTCCTGCGGGGCGGGCTGCTCGCGCTGGGGCTTGCGGTGCTGGCGCTGCTGCTGGGGTCGGGGGTGCTGTCGGACCTGTCGATCGCGCAGGAATTTGCCAGCCGCAAGAGCGCCTTCGTGGCCGCGACGCTGCGCCATCTCGGGCTCGCCTTCGGATCGCTGGCCGCCGCGGCCCTGATTGGCTTCCCGCTGGGGATCCTCTGCCATCGCAAGGCGAGGTTGCGCCGCACGGTGCTGCCCATGCTGAGCTTTCTCCAGACCATTCCGTCGCTTGCCATGTTCGGCATCATGATCCCGATCCTCGGATGGGTCGGGGCCAGCGTGCCGGGGGCGCGGACGCTCGGCATTGCGGGGATCGGCTTCGCGCCGGCCTTCCTGGCGCTCGTCCTCTATTCCCTGCTGCCGGTGGTGGGAAACACGGTGGCGGGGCTTGCCGCGGCGCCGCCCGCCGCGCTCGAGGCCGCGCGCGGAATGGGCATGACGGTCGGGCAGCGCCTCTTGCGGGTGGAACTGCCGCTGGGCCTGCCGGTCCTGCTGGCGGGGCTGCGGATCGTGCTGGTGCAGAATATCGGGCTCGCCGTCATCGCGGGGCTGATTGGCGGCGGTGGATACGGCACCTTCGTCTTCCAGGGGCTGAACCAGACCGCTACGGACCTCATCCTGCTGGGCGCGCTGCCCACCGTCCTTCTGGCGCTGGTCTCGGCCATCGTCATGGACATCCTCGTGGACCTCGTCCGCGCCACACCGGAGGCACGTCCATGATCGAGATCGACGGAATCACCAAGGTCTACGACGGCACCGCGGCCGTGGACAACGTGTCGATGATTGTCGAGACGGGCACGATCACGGTGATCGTCGGCACGTCGGGATCGGGCAAGACCACGCTGCTGCGGATGATCAACCGGCTGGTGGAGCCGACATCGGGCGAGGTGCGGATCAACGGCGACGCGACCTCGGCGGAGAAGCCGCATCTGCTGCGCCGGCGCATCGGCTATGCGATCCAGGGCCACGGGCTCTTCCCGCATCATACCGTGGCGCGCAATATCGGCGCGGTGCCCGAATTGCTCAACTGGTCCAAGGGAGACATCCGCGCGCGCGTCGACGAATTGCTGACGCTTCTCGCGATGGAGCCCGCGCAGTTCCGCGACCGCTATCCCGCCGAGCTTTCGGGTGGACAGCAACAGCGCGTGGGCGTGGCGCGCGCGCTGGCCTCACGGCCCGACCTGTTGCTGATGGACGAGCCTTTCGGCGCGCTCGACCCGATCATCCGGATGCGCGCGCAGGAGGATCTGCGCCGCATCCAGCAGCAACTGGGCTCGACCATCATGCTGATCACCCACGACATGGAGGAAGCGATTCGTCTTGGCGACCGCGTGGCCGTGATGGATGCGGGTCGGCTCGTCCAGCATGGCACGCCGGCCGAGATCGTGGCCCGGCCGGCCACCGAGTTCGTCGCCAACATGGTCGGAGACGTCGAGCGGCCGCTGCGGCTGCTGTCGCTCGTCCCGGTCTCGGAGATCATGGAGGAGGGCCCGGCCGAGGGCGACGCCCTGCCGGCGGAGGCGAGCCTGCGCGACGCGCTCTCGGCCTGCCTCTGGACCGGGCGCGACGCCGTGCCGGTGATGCGCGATGGCAGCGGCCCGGGCCGCGTGACGCTCGCGTCGATCCGTGCCCGGGCGGAGCGGCGCGCATGAGGATCGGCACGATCCTGCGGCCGGCGCTGATCGTCGTGCTGATCGCGCTGGTCCTGCGGCCGACCTGGTTCGCGCCGGTCTTCGCCCCGTTCGCGCCCGCGGGCGGGCCGGTGATCTACGACCGCGCGTCGCTGCTGTCGCTTTCGCTCAGCCATCTCACGCTGGTCGTGCTGGCCTCCGCCGCGGCCACTCTGGTGGCGGTGACGCTGGCGATCCTGGTGACCCGGCCGGCGGGGGCCGCGTTCCGGCCGCTCTCGCGCACCATCACCAATATGGGCCAGACCTTTCCGCCGGTAGCGGTCCTTGCCCTTGCGGTGCCGATGCTCGGCTTCGGCGCGGGCCCGACGCTGGTGGCGCTGTTTCTCTACGGGCTGCTGCCGATCTTCGAGAATGCGATGACGGGCCTGTCGACCCTGCCGCCCGCGACGATCGAGGCGGCGCGGGGGATCGGGCTCAACCGCTGGCAGAGGCTGATCCGGGTGGAGCTGCCACTTGCCCTGCCGGTCATGCTGACGGGGATCCGGCTGTCGGTGGTGATCTCGCTGGGGACCGCGACGATCGGCTCCACCGTGGCGGCGCGCACGCTGGGCGAGGTGATCATCGCGGGGCTGCTGACCAACAACACCGCCTATGTGCTGCAGGGCGGTTTGATCGTGGGATTGTTCGCCGTGCTGATCTACGACGCGCTGGTGCAGCTCGAGGCGCGGCTGATCTCTCGCACCGGCGGCTGAGCGGGGCCCGGCGTCAGCCGCCCATGTCGAGGCGCGGCGCCGGTCCGAGCGGGATCGGCCCGAGATGGATCTGCCCGTCCGCGAACCGCAGCGGCAGGTCGAGCGCGGATTCCCCCCCGCTCCCGAGAAACGAGAGACCCTGCGTGATCATGCGGCTTTGCTCCTCGGGCACGAGCCCCGCCTCCACGGCCATCTCGATCGCGCGCTGCCAGCTTTCGAGCGAAAGGTCGAGCGCACCCGACAGGATGCCGTCGGGCCCGACATCCAGGAGACCCGCGCCGTCGAGCGCGATCGTTCCCCAATCGAGCGACAGGTCGTGGACCTCGATCTGTCGCAGGGCCGGCGGGTCTTCGGGGGCGTGGCGATCGATCGGGCGCTCGAAATGCAGCGTCGCGTCGAGGCGCAGAGCGTCGACGGGGCCGAGCCCTGACGCGCCTAGACGCTCCGTCAGGGTATCGGCGAGCGACAGGTTCGTAACGGCAATGCCGATATTCTGGTGGCTCGCATCGGGCGCGCCGGGCGGGATGCGGGTCGCGAACCTGAGCTGGTCGATCGCGAAGGAGCGGCCGGCACTCTCGACCGCGAGGGCGTCGATCACGAAGGACGAATGGTCGAGGGGCAGGGACGCTGCCGTCCGGAATGTCATCGAGCCGCGTGCCGTCTCGCTGGTCACGCGGGCGTCGCCGCTCGCGTTCTCCACGATCATCTCGTGCGGAAAGACGGCGATGACCTGGTTGGGCTTGTAGCTGAGCGCGAGGATCTGGAAGAGCGGCAGACTGACCCGCGTGCCGCCGGGGCTTGCCACCTCGAGCGCGTCGAACGTGGTGTCGAAGCGGTTGGGAAAGCCGCGCGTCTCGCGCGAGGCGGCCTCGATGTTCCAGCCGGCGGCACGGAGTTCGTCGAGGCCCGCATTGAGGGCGCGGTCGAGCGCGGCGGCGCCGACGAACCAGTAGGCCGACCAGACGAGGGCGGCGGCCAGAACCACCAGGACAATCTTGCGCATCGAATGGGCCCCTCACGCCTGCCGGGCCCCTTTTCACGCGCCCGCGCATCGTGTCTATAGGCCGCATGAACAGCATACCAGAGACGATGGACGGACCGATGTGGGTCTTCGGCTATGGCTCGCTCGTCTGGAACCCCGATTTCCCGGTGGCCGAGCAGCGCGTCGCGACCCTGCCGGGATATCGACGGACATTCTGCATGCGGTCCATCCACCATCGCGGAAGCGAGGCGGTGCCGGGCCTCGTGCTGGCGCTCGACGAGGATCCTGGCGCTGCCTGCCGCGGCGTGGCGTTCCGGGTGGATCCGGGTCACGAGGCGGCGACGCTGGTGGCGCTGCGCGAACGGGAGCTGATCTCGTCGGCATATCTGGAACGGGTCGTGCCGCTCGACCTTTCGGACGGGCGGCGGGTGGACGCGGTGGCCTACGTCATCGACGCCGAGCACGAGCAATATTGCGACCTCACGCTCGAGGAACAGGCGCGGATCATCGCCACGGCGACGGGCGGTCGGGGGCCCAACGACGAATATCTCTTCAACACCGCCGCGCATCTGGCGGAACTCGGGATCGGGGATGCCGATCTGGACTGGTTGACCAGCCGCGTGCGCGCCCTCGGTTAGGGCGCTTTTCCTTTTATGGCCATTGGTTTATGCTGGATCGCGATGATCAGGACCGGAACCCGCCCATGATGCTCGATACCGACCGTGCGGCCGAGCCGAACTTTTCGCAACCCGTCCGCCAGATCGTGAGCATGGTGATCGTCCTGATCCTCGTGGCGATCGGCACCTATCTGGCCTTCCCGAGCGTCGCGCCGGTATTCCTCGCCAATCCGTTGCTCAACGGGTTCATCTTCTTCGTGTTCCTCATCGGCGTGGTCGCGTGTTTCTGGCAGGAGATCCAGCTCATCCAGTCGGTCAACTGGATCGAAGGGTTCGCGCGGGACACACCCGGCCACCAGATCACCAGGGCGCCGCGTCTGCTGGCGCCCCTGGCCGCGCTGCTGCGCTCGCGGCGCAACCTGCAGATATCGCCGACTTCGGCCCGCTCCATCCTCGAATCGGTCGCCACGCGGATCGACGAGGCGCGCGACATCACCCGCTACATCGTGAGCCTGCTGATCTTTCTGGGGCTTCTCGGGACCTTCTACGGCCTCGCGACGACCGTTCCGGCGATCGTCGAGACGATCCGCGCGCTCGCCCCCGTGGAGGGGGAGGGCGGCATGGACGTGTTCGGGCGGTTGATGAACGGGCTGGAATCGCAGCTCGGCGGCATGGGCGTGGCCTTCGCGTCGTCGCTGCTGGGGCTCGCCGGGTCGCTCGTCGTGGGATTGCTCGAGCTTTTCGCGAGCCACGGTCAGAACAGGTTCTACCGCGAGCTCGAGGAATGGCTGAGTCTGATCACCCGGCTCGGTTTCGCCGGGCCCGAACTCGAGGGGCCCGGGGGCGATACCGCCGTTGTCGCCGCTGCAATGGAGCATATGGCGGGGCAGATGGACCGGCTCGAAGCCCTCTTCGCAAGCTCCGATCACGCCCGCGCGCAGGTCGACGAGCGGTTGGGTGCGCTCGCCGACGGTATGTCGAGGCTTGCCGAGCGGATGGAGGGCGAGGTGGCGCTCGGCCGCGCGATGGAGCGGCTGGGTGCGGGGCAGGACCGTCTGGCCCAGGCCCTGAGCGACGCGGGCGAGAATGGCGGCATCGACGCAGAAAGCCGGTTGCGCCTGCGCTCCATCGACGTGCAGCTTTTGCGCATTTCCGAGGAGCTTGCCTCGGGGCGGCAGGAATCCATTGCCGAGCTGCGCCAGGAATTGCGGCAGATGACGCGCGCGATGGCTCGTGGAACGCGGGCCGAGCCGGTCGACAGGGAGTGATCCCATGGCTTTGACCCGCCGCGCCAATCGCGCGATGAACGCCGCCATCTGGCCGGGCTTCGTGGACGCGATGACGTCGCTTCTCCTGGTGATCATGTTCGTCCTGACGATCTTCATGGTCGTGCAATTCGTCCTGCGCGAGGAAATTTCCGGGCAGCGAAGCGAGCTCGACACGTTGTCGGCGGAGATCGCGGGCCTCAGCGAGGCGTTGGGACTGGCCGAGGGACGCGCGGCGGCCCTGATGACGGAGCGTGACGCGCTCCGGGAGACGTCGGAGGCGCAGGCGGAGCGGATCGCCGGGCTGCGGTCGCAGACGGAGGAGCAGGCCGGGCGCATCGCCAGCTTCGAGGAGCAGGTCGCGTCGCTCCTGTCGCAGCGCGAGAGCGCGCAGGCCCGCATCGCGACCCTGGAAGAGACGGAAGATCGCCTGATCTCAGAGCGCGAGGCGTTGAACCTCGCCCTTGCGCAGGCCCGCGACGAGATTGACGCGGCGGCCGAGGAGGCGCGTCTTGCCGCCGCGCGACGCGAAGCGCTGGAGGCCCTGACCGCGGATCTGAGAACGGAGCTCGACCGTGCGGGGGACGCGCAAGCAGCGCTTTCCGGCGAGATGGAGACGCTTGAAGCGTCGCTCTCGGAGGAGGAGGCCGCGCGTCTCGCCGAGGCCGCCGCCGCCGAGGCGCTGCGTGCGCGTCTTCGTGATGCGGATGCCGAATTGTCGGCCATGACGCTTGCGCTGGAGGAGCAACGCGCCGAGGCGGAGGAGACGCTCACCCTGCTCGCGGCGGCACGACGCGCGGAAAGCGAGCTCGACGCGCGCCTCGCCGCGGCGCTTCTCGCGCGCGACGAGGCGGATGCGACCGCCGCAGGTCTGTCGCGGCGGCTCGAGAACGCCGAGGCGCGGAACACCGAACTGGAGGCCACGGCGGACGAGCTGAGTGCCGCGCGGGTCTCGCAGGCTGAAACGGAGGGGGCGCTGGACGAGACACAGGCCCTGCTTCAGGCCGCATTGGCACGGGAAGCTTCGCAATTGCGCGAGGCGGCCGCGATCGCCGACGCGCTGGACGCGGCGCGGGCGGCGCGCGTGACCTTCGAACGCGATCTCGATGCGGCACGCGCGGCACTTGCCGAAGCGCAAGCGAGGGTCGAAACGCTCCGGGCCGAGGCCGGCCGCGAGGCGACCGAGCGCGACCGGCTGGCCGCGGCCCTCGCGCAGGCGCGCAGCGAGGCCGCGGCGCTCGAAGGCGCGACCGAGGCGCAGGCCGAGCTGAGGGCCCAACTCGAAGAGGCCCTCGCGCTCAAGCTCGCGGCCGAAAACCGCGCGGCCGAACAGATGAGTGCCGCGGAACGGCAGGCGGTCCTTCTGGCGGAGGCGAATTCCGAACTTGAGGCGGCCGAGGCTGACGGCACCGCCGCGGCGCGCCGCGTGACGGCGCTGACCGAACAGGTGGCGGAATTGCGTCGCGAGCTCGCGGATTTGCAGGCCTCTCTCGACCTGGCCGAAGCGGCGGAATCCGAACGGGAGGAAGAGATCGCGGATCTGGGCACCAGGCTCAACGCGGCACTCGTTCGCGAAGCGCGCGAGCAACGACGGCGCGCGGAACTGGAGGCGGCCGAACGCGAGCGGCTGGAGCGGTATCAATCCGAATTCTTCGGGCGGCTGCGCGACCTGCTGGGCGATCGCGATGGCGTGGAAGTGGTGGGCGACCGCTTCGTCTTCGACAGCGAGGTGCTGTTTCCGTCGGGGTCGGCGACCCTCTCGGAAGCGGGCAAGGACCAGGTCGCACGGGTCGCGGCGCTTCTGGAGGAGGTTTCCGGCGAGATCCCCGACAACATCGACTGGGTCATCCGGGTGGACGGGCATACCGACGACGTGCCGATCCTTCCCACGGCGTCGTTCGACGACAATTGGGAGTTGAGCCAGGCGCGCGCCCTGTCGGTCGTCCGGTTCATGTCCGAGGATCTCGGGTTTCCCGCGCGGCGTCTCGCCCCCACGGGCTTCGGCGAATTCCGCCCCATCGACAGTTCGGGGACGGCCGAAGCGCGCGCCCGGAACCGGCGGATCGAGCTCAAGCTGACCGAACGCTGAGGAGCGCACCTGCCCGACGGGTCAGGGAGCTAGCGCACACCGAGCCCGGCTTTCGCAGGATGTCGCGCGATGCGGGCAGGGCGATTGCGCCGGGGGCGCGACGCTACCCGTACTCGGGTGGAGCCGAACGAAATGCGCCGCCTCCGGATCGGGAGGCGGCGCAAGGCCCCGAAGATTGTCCGGGGAGATCTGTTCGAGGTGCGGCCGGGTCCGACGACCCGGCCGCCACCGCGTCACTCGGCGGTCAGGAGCGGCGGCTTCTTCGAGCTCAACCGGCGCGTTTCGGGCGGGTTGATCCGCAGATCGATCTGGCCGTCCTTCACGCCGACCTGAACGACCCCGCCCTTGGCGAGCTGACCGAAGAGCAACTCCTCCGCCAGCGGCTTCTTGATGTGCTCCTGGATGACACGTCCGAGCGGCCGGGCGCCCATCTTCTCGTCGTAGCCGCGCTCGGCCAGCCATTCGGCGGCGTCATCGGTCAACTCGATGGTCACGTTGCGATCCATGAGCTGCGCCTCGAGCTGGAGGACGAACTTCTCGACCACGCGCAGGATGACCTCCCGCGGCAAGGCGCCGAAGCTGATCACCGCGTCGAGCCGGTTGCGGAACTCGGGCGTGAAGGTCCGCTCGATCGCGGCGGTGTCCTCGCCCTCGCGGCGGTCGCGACCGAAGCCCATCGCGTTCTTCGACATCTCGGCCGCGCCCGCATTCGACGTCATGATCAGCACGACGTTTCGGAAATCGACCGACCGGCCGTTATGGTCGGTGAGCTTGCCGTGGTCCATGACCTGCAGAAGGATGTTGAAGACATCCGGATGCGCCTTCTCGATCTCGTCGAGCAGAAGCACACAATGCGGGTGCTGGTCCACGCCATCGGTGAGCATCCCGCCCTGGTCGAACCCGACATAGCCCGGAGGCGCGCCGATCAGACGGCTGACCGCGTGCTTCTCCATGTATTCCGACATGTCGAAGCGCAGCAGCTCGACGCCGAGCGTGTCGGCAAGCTGCTTCGCGACCTCGGTCTTGCCGACGCCCGTGGGCCCCGCGAAGAGGTAGTTGCCGATCGGCTTTTCGGGTTCGCGCAGGCCCGCCCGGCTGAGTTTGATGGCAGAGCTGAGCGCGGTGATCGCGCTGTCCTGACCGAAAACCACTCGCTTGAGCGTGCCTTCGAGGTCCTTGAGGACCGCCGCGTCGTCCTTGCTGACGTTCTTCGGCGGAATGCGGGCGATCTTGGCCACCACGGCCTCGATCTCCTTGGTGCCGATGGTCTTGCGGCGTTTGGACGATGCCACGAGATGCTGGGCCGCACCGGCCTCGTCGATCACGTCGATCGCCTTGTCGGGCAGCTTGCGGTCGTTGATGTAGCGCGCCGAAAGCTCGACGGCGGTCTTGATCGCATCTTGCGTATACTTGATCTCGTGGTGATCCTCGAAATAGGGCTTGAGCCCGGTGAGGATCTTGACGCTGTCATCGACGGACGGCTCGTTCACGTCGATCTTCTGGAACCGGCGGCTCAGGGCACGGTCCTTCTCGAAATGCTGGCGGAACTCCTTGTAGGTGGTGGAGCCCATGCAGCGCAGCTTGCCGCCCTGCAGCGCGGGCTTCAGCAGGTTCGACGCATCCATTGCGCCGCCGGACGTGGCACCCGCGCCGATCACGGTGTGGATCTCGTCGATGAAGAGCACGGCATCGTCGTGTTCCTCCATCTCGGTCATCACGGCCTTCAGCCGCTCCTCGAAATCGCCGCGATACCGCGTGCCGGCCAGAAGCGCGCCCATGTCGAGCGAATAGATCGTAGTGCCGGAGAGCACCTCGGGGGTCTGGCCCTCGACGATCTTCTTGGCGAGGCCTTCCGCGATGGCGGTCTTGCCCACGCCGGGATCGCCCACGAGGAGCGGGTTGTTCTTGCGCCGGCGGCAGAGCACCTGGATGCACCGCTCGACCTCGTGCTCGCGCCCGATCAGGGGGTCGATATCGCCTTTCGACGATTTCTGGTTGAGATCGACACAATACTTGCCCAGTGCCGATTCCTTGGCCTCGCCTTCTTCGACCTGCATCGATCCCTCGTCCTCTCCATCTGGCGAACCTGAGACCGGCCGCTGTTCGGATTGCGCGGCATCCTTGGCGACGCCGTGGGCTATGAAGTTGACCGCGTCGTAGCGCGTCATGTCCTGCTCCTGCAGGAAATAGGCCGCGTTGGATTCGCGCTCGGCAAAGATGGCGACGAGGACGTTCGCCCCCGTCACCTCGGTCCGGCCGGAGGACTGGACGTGGATCGCCGCGCGCTGGATCACGCGCTGGAACGCGGCCGTCGGCACGGCTTCGGAGCCCTCGACCTCGGTCACGAGGGTCGAGAGGTCGTCGTCGATGAAATCCGCAAGAGACTGGCGCAATTCCTCGAGGTCGACCGAACAGGCCTTCATCACCTTCGCGGCCTCGGGCTCGTCGGTCAGCGCCAGAAGAAGGTGTTCCAGCGTGGCAAGCTCGTGACGGCGCGTATTGGCGAGGGCCAGTGCCGAATGGATGGCTTGCTCAAGCGTGTTGGAAAATGATGGCACGAGGGGTGCTCCTTTTTATTCGGGCGGGCGCTGAACGGGCCAGCAACCCCACCATGGCCTCACCCATGAAGGTTGGAGGTTTGCGATCCGTCTTCAAGGTTTTTCTTCGCCGCGGGTATCACAATTTCATCGTGACCGATCGCACGGCGAAAAGCGACGAAAGATACGGCAGACTAGAAACCGTCCCTGCGCGACCGGATCTCGGCAAAGACATCCGCATCGTCGTCGCCGGTCATAGATACGGCGTCTTTCACACTTTCCAAGTCCGCGCGTAGGAACGGGTTCGTCGCCCGTTCGTCGCGCAACGTCGAGGGAACCGTGGCAACACCACGCTGGCGCTTGTCCCTGACCTCCTTGACGCGGGTCTGGAGGGCGTGGTTGCCGGGCTCGATCGTCAGGGCGAAGTCGGCGTTCTTCTCGGTGTATTCGTGCCCCGAGTAGATTATCGTATCGTCGGGGAGGGCGCGCAGCTTGCACAGGCTCTCCCACATCTGCGGCATGGTTCCCTCGAATACGCGGCCGCAACCGAAGGCCATCAGGCTGTCGGCGGTGAAGGCGGCCTGCGCGGACGGCACGTGGAAGGCGACATGCCCGACCGTGTGGCCCGAGACGTCGAGCACGTGAACCTCCGCGTCGCCGAACCGGAACGTCTCGCCATCCCCGACGGCGCGGTCGAGCCGCGGCAGACGGTCGCGGTCGGCTTCGGCGCCGGTGATCTGGAGGTCGGGGAACCGCTCCCTCAGCGCGGGCAGCCCGTCCACGTGGTCGGCATGGTGGTGCGTCAGCCAGACCTCGTCGAGGGACCAGCCCTTCTCGTCGAGCACCTTGAGGATCGGCGCCGCCTCGGGGACGTCGACCAGCGCCGTGCGCGTGCCGTCGTTCAACACGAAGGCATAATTGTCACTGAGGCAGGGAATTGTGGTAATCGTGAGGGACATGGATCTGTGCTCCGGTTCGGTGGCGCCTATCCTTGGGAGCATAAGGCGCAACGAAGGCCCGACAATGCATCTGGACGTGCGCGATCTGCGCAGCTTCTATTATCGTACGGCCCTCGGGCGCGCGGCGCAAAAGGCCGTGCGCGACCAGGTTCGCGACTTCTGGCCGTCCGCCAAGGCCGAGACGCTGCTGGGCTTCGGCTTCGCGGTGCCGATGCTTCGCCCCTACCTCGACGAGGCGCGCCGGGTCATCGCGCTCATGCCCGCGCAGCAGGGCGTGATGCCGTGGCCCGCGGGAAAACCCAACGTCTCGGTCCTGAGCGAGGAGACGCTCTGGCCGATCCAGACGGGACATGCCGACAAGCTGATCATGCTGCACGGGCTCGAGACGTCGGAAAACGCCGCCGCCGTGCTGCGCGAGAGCTACCGCGTGCTGGGCCCCGGGGGGCGCGCCCTTTTCATCGTCCCCAACCGCGCGGGGCTCTGGTCGAGCAACGAGCATACGCCGTTCGGATTCGGCCGGCCCTATTCGCTGGGCCAGCTCGAGACCCAGCTCAAGGCGTTCGACTTCCTCCCGCTCCGACATGCCGCGGCGCTGTTCCAGCCGCCCAGCGAACAGAAGATCTGGATGCGCATGGGTGGCCTCCTCGAACGGACGGGACGCAGCATCACGGGGCGTTTCGCGGGCGGTGTCCTCGTGGTCGAGGCCCGCAAGCAGGTGCCCGCCCGGGCGGGCGGGCTCGGGATTCGCCAAAGGCGGCCCTCGCGCGTGCTCGAAGGGCTCGGCGCGCCGGCGCCCGAGCCGGCACGAAGGGACGGGCAGGCGGCGGCTGGAATTAAGTACGGAAATGGTTAACGGTATGCCCGCGGCCTTCGATGCGCCGGTCCCGCCCCGGGGCAGGACATTCAGGGGCGGGAAGCCGCATCGCGGCGCGGGGCGGCTGTCCTGCGTCGCGCTGGCAGGTGCCAAAGGGCGGTTGCGGGGGGGGTGACCCTCTGTTAGAGCAGGCCCGATTTTGATGCGTACCCGGTCCTGGCGGGTACTTGGAACCACACCACACCCCGCCCGGTGCTCCGAGCGGGGTTTGGCGAACATCGAAAGGGTGGACGTGTCCGAACCGGCTTCGATCTCTTCCGGCATTGCCAAGCGCTATGCCACGGCCATATTCGAACTTGCGAAGGACGAGGGCGCTCTGCCGGCCGTTCGACAAGATACCGATACGCTCGCGAGTGCGTTGCAAGACAGCGACGATTTCCGCGACCTGATCCATTCGCCGATCTATTCGCGGGCGCAACAGCAGGACGCGATCGGCGCGATCGCGGAACGTATGGAGCTGCATCCGATCACCGCGAACACGCTGCGGCTGATGGCGTCGAAGCGTCGCCTCTTCGTCCTGCGAGCGCTCATCACCGAACTGCGCGCGCTCATCGCCCAGGAGAACGGCGAGATCACCGCCGACGTCACCGCGGCGACCGAACTCTCGGACGAACAGCGCGCGAACCTCGCCGAGACGCTGAAGGCGTCGATGGGCCGGGACGTGAACATCAATCTGAGCGTCGATGAAAGCCTCATCGGCGGTCTTGTCGTCAAGGTCGGCTCGAAGATGATCGATACCTCGATCCGCTCGAAGCTGATCTCACTCCAGAACACCATGAAAGAGGTCGGATAATGGGCATCCAAGCTTCCGAGATTTCTGCGATCCTCAAAGACCAGATCAAGAACTTCGGACAAGAGGCGGAGGTGGCCGAGGTCGGCCGCGTCCTCAGCGTCGGCGACGGGATCGCCCGGGTCCATGGCCTCGACAACGTCCAGGCCGGCGAGATGGTCGAATTCCCCGGCGGCATCCAGGGTATGGCTCTCAACCTCGAGACCGACAATGTGGGCGTCGTTATCTTCGGCTCCGACCGCGACATCAAGGAAGGCGACGTCGTCAAGCGGACGAATTCGATCGTCGACGTGCCGGCGGGCGATGCGCTTCTCGGCCGCGTGGTCGACGGCCTCGGCAACCCGATCGACGGCAAGGGTCCGATCGAGACGTCGGAGCGTCGCGTGGCCGACGTCAAGGCGCCGGGCATCATTCCCCGTAAATCCGTGCACGAGCCCATGCCGACCGGCCTCAAGGCGATCGACGCCATGATCCCGATCGGCCGCGGCCAGCGCGAGCTCATCATCGGCGACCGCCAGACAGGCAAGACCGCCGTGGCGCTCGACGCGATCCTCAACCAGAAGAGCTACAACGACGCCGCTGGCGATGACGAGAGCAAGAAACTCTACTGCGTCTATGTCGCCATCGGGCAGAAGCGGTCCACCGTGGCCCAGCTCGTCAAGAAGCTCGAGGAAACCGGCGCGATCGCGTACACCACGATCGTGGCCGCGACCGCGTCGGACCCCGCGCCGATGCAGTTCCTGGCTCCCTATGCCGCGACCGCGATGGCCGAATATTACCGTGACAACGGCCGCCATGCGCTGATCGTCTACGACGACCTGTCGAAGCAGGCCGTCGCCTACCGTCAGATGTCGCTGCTGCTGCGCCGTCCGCCCGGGCGCGAGGCCTATCCGGGCGACGTGTTCTATCTCCATTCCCGCCTGCTGGAGCGGTCGGCGAAGCTTTCCGAGGAATACGGCGCAGGCTCGCTCACGGCGCTTCCTCTGATCGAGACGCAGGGCGGCGACGTGTCGGCCTTCATCCCGACCAACGTGATCTCGATCACCGACGGACAGATCTTCCTCGAGACGGACCTGTTCTACCAGGGCATCCGTCCGGCCGTGAACACGGGTCTTTCGGTGAGCCGCGTCGGCTCCTCGGCGCAGACCAACGCGATGAAGTCGGTGGCGGGGCCCGTGAAGCTGGAACTCGCGCAGTATCGCGAGATGGCGGCCTTCGCGCAGTTCGGTTCGGACCTCGACACCGCGACCCAGCGTCAGCTCAACCGCGGCAAGCGCCTGACCGAGCTGATGAAGCAGCCGCAATACTCGCCGCTGACCAATGCCGAGATCGTCTGCGTGATCTTTGCGGGTACGAAGGGATATCTCGACGAGGTTCCCGTCGACAAGGTCGGGGCGTTCGAGCAGGGCCTGCTCAATCACCTGCGGTCCAAGCACAGCGACTTGCTCGACTGGATCACCAACGAGGATCCGAAGATCAAAGGTGACGCCGAAAACCGCCTGAAGTCCGCGCTGGACGAATACGCGACCGATTTCGCCTGATTACCTGAAGGGAGAGCGACATGCCGAGCCTGAAGGATCTCAAGAACCGGATCTCGTCGGTCAAATCGACGCGCAAGATCACCAAGGCCATGCAGATGGTGGCCGCGGCGAAGTTGCGCCGCGCGCAGGAAGCGGCCGAAAATGCCCGGCCCTATGCCGAGCGTTTCGACGCGGTCATGGGCCAGCTTGCGGCCTCTGTGGGCGACAGCGAAACCGCGCCGCTGCTTCTCAGGGGCACCGGCAAGGACGACGTGCATCTTTTGATCGTCATGACCTCGGAGAAGGGGCTCTGCGGCGGCTTCAACACGAATATCGTCAAGAAGTCCGTGCAGCGGATCAAGCAGTCCCGCCAGGAAGGCAAGGAGGTCAAGATCATCACGGTCGGCAAGAAGGGGCGCGACGTCCTGCGCCGGACCTATGCCGACCAGATGATCGACCATGTCGATCACTCGGACGTCAAACGCGTCGGGTACGGGGATGCGCAGGAGATCGCGCGCAACGTTCTCGATCGGTTCGACAACGGCGAGTTCGACCGCGCCTTCATCTATTACGGCGAGTTCGAGAACGTGGTGACGCAGCATCCGCGCGAGCAACAGATCGTTCCGGCAACGTTCGGCGGCGACGAGGGCGAGGCGCCGGCGGACAAGACGCTCTATGATTACGAGCCGGGGGAGGAACAGATCCTCGCGGACCTGCTTCCCCGCGGCGTGGCGACGCAGATCTTCGCGGCCCTGCTCGAGAACGCGGCGTCCGAGCAGGGCGCGCGGATGAGCGCCATGGACAACGCCACGCGCAACGCCGAGGAAATGGTCGACGATCTGAACCGCGAATACAACCGTACCCGCCAGGCCGTGATCACCAACGAGCTGATCGAAATCATTTCGGGCGCCGAAGCGCTCTAAGACGAACCGGAGTAACAAGAAATGGCAAATGCCAAAGGCAAAGTGACCCAGGTCATCGGCGCCGTGGTCGACGTGCAATTTGACGACCATCTGCCGGAAATCCTGAACGCTCTCGAACTCGACAACAACGGCAAGCGCCTCGTGCTCGAGGTCGCCCAGCATCTGGGCGAGAACACCGTACGCACGATCGCCATGGATTCGAGCGAGGGCCTCGTGCGCGGTCAGGCCGTCACCGATACGGGCGGGCCGATCATGATGCCGGTGGGCAAGGGCACGCTCGGCCGGATCCTCAACGTCATCGGCGAGCCGGTAGACGAGGGGGCCCCGATCGAGGCCCAGGAACATCGCGCCATCCACCAGCCGGCCCCGGACTTCGCAGCGCAGGCGACGAGCTCCGACATCCTCGTGACGGGGATCAAGGTCATCGACCTGCTGGCACCCTATTCGAAGGGCGGCAAGATCGGCCTCTTCGGCGGTGCCGGCGTGGGCAAGACGGTTCTGATCATGGAGCTCATCAACAACATCGCGAAGGTGCATTCGGGCTATTCCGTTTTCGCCGGCGTGGGCGAGCGGACGCGCGAGGGCAACGACCTCTATCACGAGATGATCGAGTCGAACGTCATCAAGCCCGACAACCTGTCGGAATCGCAGGTGGCGCTCGTCTACGGCCAGATGAACGAACCGCCGGGCGCGCGGATGCGCGTCGCGCTGTCGGGTCTGACCCTCGCCGAGCAGTTCCGCGATGAATCGGGGACGGACGTCCTCTTCTTCGTCGACAACATCTTCCGCTTCACGCAGGCCGGCTCCGAGGTCTCGGCGCTTCTGGGCCGCATTCCGTCGGCTGTGGGATATCAACCGACGCTCGCCACGGACATGGGCCAGATGCAGGAGCGCATCACGTCCACCAAGGCCGGCTCGATCACTTCGATCCAGGCCGTCTACGTGCCCGCGGACGACCTGACCGACCCCGCTCCGGCGACGACCTTCGCCCACCTCGATGCGACGACGGTTCTGTCGCGCTCGATCTCCGAGCTCGGGATCTACCCGGCCGTCGACCCGCTCGATTCGTCCAGCCGGATTCTCGATCCGGGCGTCGTCGGCGAGGAGCATTACACCGTCGCCCGTGAGGTTCAGGGGATCCTCCAGCGCTACAAGTCACTGCAGGACATCATCGCCATCCTCGGCATGGACGAGCTTTCCGAGGAGGACAAGCTGACGGTCGCGCGCGCGCGCAAGATCCAGCGGTTCCTGTCGCAGCCTTTCGACGTGGCGAAGGTCTTCACCGGATCCGACGGCGTGCAGGTCCCGCTCGAGGAGACGATCTCGTCGTTCAAGGCCGTGGTCGCGGGCGAATACGATCACCTTCCCGAAGGGGCGTTCTACATGGTGGGCGGCATCGAGGACGTGAAGGCCAAGGCCGAAAAGATGGCTGCGGACGCCTGATTTTTCAAACGGCGGCCGGGTTGACGCCCGGCCCGCTTAGAAAGGACCAGACATGGCCGATACGATGAGGTTCGAGCTCGTCAGCCCGGAGCGTCGCGTGGCGTCGATGGAGGTCACCGCGGTGCGCATCCCGGCGACCGAAGGCGACCTGACCGCGATGCCGGACCATACGCCGCTCATCACGACCCTGCGCCCGGGCGTTCTTCACGCCGAGGGCCCCGAAGGCGAGATGGAATTCGTCGTTACGGGCGGCTTTGCCGAGGTCGGCGCCGAAGGCATTTCGGTACTGGCCGAGGAGAGCCATTCCCGCGAAGAGATGACGCAGGAAAAGCTCGACCGGATGATCGAAGCCGCGGCGCGCCGGCACAACGAGGCCAAGAGCAACTTCGAGAACGAGCCTGGGCCGGTGGACGATGCCGCGAAGCTGCTGTCCGACATGATGGCGATGGGCGATCATATCGGGCTATCGCCGAAGCAATCCAACCTCTGAGCATTCTGCCTCGGGCCGCTTCGGCGGCCCGTTTTGCATCGCGTCAAGTTCGTTCAGATCGTGACCGAGACGTTCGGAAGCTGCAGCGCGCGAAGAAGATCGCGCAGTTCCTGACGCGCCGCGACATTCGACAGGTTCAATCCCCCCGCGCCGATATCCTTCAGATCCAGAAGCGTGAGCCCGCGCGGAAAGAGCTCGCGAAACACCACCCGCTCCGAAAAGCCGGGGGCGACGCGGAAGCCGATGCGTTTTGCCAGTCCTTCCAGAGCGTCGCCCACCTTCTTCTTGTTGCGCATCTGCTGGGTGCCGAGGCGATTTCGCACGACGATCCAGTCGATCGGCCGCAACCCCGCTTTTGCGCGCATCTGACGTGCGCTCCATACCATCTCGGAATAAACCGAAGGGCCCAGGACCTTGTGCGTCTCACCGTCAACGCGTGCAAGAAGATCGAAGTCGACGAAGGAATCGTTGAGCGGGGTGATCAGCGTGTCGGCAAGCGAATGCGCGACCTGGCTGAGCCGGGTATGCGAGCCCGGGCAATCGACGAGGATGAAATCCGACGTTTCCTCGAGCGCGGAAATCCCGGCCGAAAGGCGACGATCGCTGAGGTTCTCGTCGGGCCCGATCGCGGCCTCGTCGATCTCGGGCAATTGCCGGAAGTTCGGCGAGGCGAGGTCGATTTCGGATTTCGCCAGAAACGAGAGGCGGTTCTCGATATAGCGGCCGAAGCTCTGCTGACGAAGATCGAGATCGAGCGCGCCCACCTTGTGGCCCATCCGAACGAGGGCCGTGGCGACATGCATGGAGGTCGTGGATTTTCCGGATCCGCCCTTTTCGTTTCCCACCACGATGATATGCGCCATGCCGGTTATTGCCCCTTTCCGCCCGCGTTTTCCGGGATTTGCGCGGACTATATGGGCGCGTGGGCCGGGTGGAAAGACGTCGAGGCCGGAAAGAAACGCCGGGATTTTCGCCCCTTGGGCGATCGCCGTGTACCACCAAAAACGCCGCCCCGAAGGGCGGCGTCTGGAAGCATCCGAAAAGAATGGGCGCTCAGAAGCCCAGGCCTTCGTATTTCTTCTTGAACTTCGACACGCGGCCGCCGGTATCCATGAGGCGGGTCGAGCCGCCGGTCCAGGCCGGGTGAACGCTGGGATCGATGTCGAGGGCAAGTTGATCGCCTTCGCTTCCCCAGGTGGATTTCATCTGAACGACGTCGCCATTCGTCATCTTGACGTCGATCACGTGGTAATCGGGATGGGTATCTTTTCTCATGACGTCGGCTCCTTAGGCTTCGCGTTCGCTCTTGGGCGCACGATAGTTGGTCACTTCGGCGATACGCGCGGATTTCCCGCGACGCGCGCGCAGGTAATAGAGCTTGGACCGGCGCACCTTGCCGCGGCGCACCACTGCGATCTCGTCGATATTGGTGGAATGCAGGGGGAACACACGCTCGACCCCTTCACCGAAGCTGATCTTGCGGACCGTGAAGCTCCCGGCGATGCCGGCGCCGTTCTTGCGGCTGATGCAGACGCCTTCGTAGTTCTGGACGCGGGTCCGGGTGCCTTCCGTGACCTTGTAGCCGACGCGAATGGTGTCGCCGGCCTTGAAGTCGGGAATCTTCTTGGCAAGTTCGGCGACTTGCTCTGCTTCGAGTTCTGCGATCAGGTTCATCTGGCTCGCTCCTTGATGTTGCCCGCGGTAGGGTCCGCGAAGATATGTGCCGCCTCAGAGCTCTGGCCTTCGGTCCGGGCGCGTCGCCACCAGAGAATGCAGGTCGTGTTCCTTGTCAGTGCATCGCCCGCGATGTCGAAGTGCGATCGAAGTCATCGCGACACGGGGCGAGGACCCGGTCGACTCGCGCGCCGCCGGATCGCCGTCGTATATGTGGATCGGGCCGCTTGATCAAGTCTGCGACGATCCCTTTTTGGCCTGGTAAGCTGCCCAAAGATCCGGCCTGCGGGCCTGGGTCAGCGCCTCGGCCTGTTCGCGCCGCCAGGCCGCGACGCGTCCGTGGTCGCCGGAGGTCAGCACGTCGGGAATGTCGCGGCCTTTCCAACTGGCCGGCCGGGTGTAGTGCGGCGCTTCGAGCAGCCCGTCGGAGAAGCTCTCGTCATCGAGACTCGTCGCATTGCCGACAACGTTCGGCAACAGCCTGACGGTCGCATCGAGCATGGCCTGTGCCGCAATCTCGCCGCCGGTCAGAACGAAATCGCCCAGCGAGACCTCCTCGATCGCGTATTCGTCGAGGACGCGCTGGTCGACGCCTTCGAACCGGCCGCAGAGTAGGGTGACGCCCCGCGCGCGCGACCAGCGGCGCGCGGTGGCCTGCTCGAATGGCCGGCCGCGCGGCGAGAGATACACCAGAGGCCACTCCGCGCGTTCGAACGTGACGCCGCGCTGCGCATGGGCGATTGCGCGCTCGACGATGTCGGCGCGCAGGACCATCCCCGCACCGCCGCCCGCGGGCGTGTCGTCGACATTGCGATGCCGACCCTCGCCGAAGGCGCGCAAGTCGATCGCCTCGCATCTCCAGAGGCCGTCCTTCAGCGCGCGACCGGTCAAGGACGCGCCGAGGACACCGGGAAACACCTCGGGAAAGAGCGTGACGATACGCGCCTCCCAGGCATCGTGGAGAACCGGCGTCTCCTGCATGAGTGCCGAGGGACGGCGCGAGGCCGATATCTTCAGCCGGCCGTGGGATCGCCCGGACTCGTCACTCATCGGGAAAGAGCCCCTCTGGCGGATCGGCGACGATCCGGCCCGCGCCGATATCCACATTCGGCACCGCCGCGCGGGTGAAGGGCAGCAGCACGGTCTCGGACCGACCCCGCAGCGCGACCTCGAGCAGGTCGGTCGCGCCATGGTTCAGCACCGCCTTGACCCGCCCGAGCGATGTTCCGCCGGTATCCACGACCTCGAGATTGATCAGGTCGGCATGATAGTATTCGTCGTCTTCGGTCGCAGGCAGTCGATCACGCGGGACGAACAGCCGCGTGCCGCGCAGCGCCTCGGCCTCCTCCTTGCTCGCGACGCCGGAGAGACGCGCGGCAAACCCGTTCTTGATGGGACGGTCGAGCGACACGTCGAAGCGTCGCGCGCCGTCCTCGCTCGAAAGGGGGCCGTAATCGGCGATGGCTTCGGGATCGGCGCAAAAGCTCTTCAGCCTCACCTCGCCGCGAACCCCGAACGCACCCGCGATGGCGCCGACGCAAACGTGATCCTTCATGGCGTACGGTCCGAGGCCGCGTCCCGGACGCCGCCCTGCATGTCCGTCAGAGACCCGTTCAGTACCGCCGTGCGATGCGAACGACGAGGGAAATGTCTGGAAGGGAAGGGCGGGCGTATGGCCGGCCCGCACATACACTCGCGGACGTTCCCGAGGGATCGTTCGCGATGAGGCGCGGCCGTCGACCGGACATCGCGCGTCAAAACGGGATGTCCGGTACGGAGGATCGGATGCATCGACAGGCGCCGATTATTCGGCGGTTTCCTCGGCGGGTGTATCGGCCGATGCTTCGGCCGCGGCGGCGGACTTGGCCGCACGCTCTTCGGCGCGCTGCTGCGCCTTCTTGCCGGGCTCGGCACGCTGGGGATTGTTGCGCTCTTTCTTTTCGCGAACGCCCGCGGCTTCGAGGAATCGCTGGATCCGGTCCGTCGGCTGCGCGCCTTGGTCGAGCCAGAACTGCACGCGGTCGGTGTCCATCTTGACGCGGTCCTCGCTGTCCTTCGGCAGCAGCGGGTTGTAGGTGCCGAGCTTCTCGACGAAACGGCCGTCGCGGGCATAGCGCGAATCGGCGGCGACGATCGAGTAGTGCGGACGCTTCTTGGAGCCACCGCGGGACAGACGGATCTTCATAGCCATATCATTGTTCTCCTGAGATTTTCTTGTGGTGTTGGATGACCTCCGCAATGATGAAGGTCAGGAATTTTCGCGCGAAGTCGGGATCGAGATCCGCCTCCTTCGCCAGGGATTCGAGCCGGGCGATCTGTTTCGCCTCGCGGTCGGGATCGCTCGGGGGAAGGTCGTGAAGGGCCTTGAGGTGACCGACATCCTGGGTGTGCTTGAACCGCTCTCCCAAGGTGTAGATCAGGATCGCATCGAGGCGATCTATACTTGCGCGATGAGCCTTCAAAAGCTCCGCCGCGCGATCGCGCGTCGCGTGATCGACCGGATTGCTGTCGGTCATGCCAAGGCTCCCTCGAAAGGCGAGGGCATGTCGAGCCGACCTGAAAAAACGAACATCCGGCGCATCACTTCTTCTTTCCGAAGCCACTGAGCCCGGGGGGCAGCGCGCCGCCGCCGCCGAACGGATTGCCGCCCATACCCGGCATCCCGCCGGACCTGCCCATCTGGGCCTGTGCGGCCTTCATCTGGTCCTCGGTCGGGCCGCCCTTGCCGAACATCCCGGCCATGGCCTTCTTCAGCATGCCGCCCTTGCCCATTTTCTTCATCATGTCAGACATCTGACGATGCATCTTGAGAAGCTTGTTCAGGTCGGACACGTCCAAACCCGAGCCTGCCGCGATGCGCTTCTTGCGGCTGGCCTGGAGAATCTGCGGATTGGCGCGCTCCTTCTTGGTCATGGACTGGATCAGGGCGATCTGACGGGTCAGGACCTTGTCGTCCATGCCGGCATCCTGCACCTGCTTGGCCATCTTGCCCATGCCGGGCATCATGCCCATCATCCCTTCCATGCCGCCCATCTTGATCATCTGCTCAAGCTGTTGGCGAAGGTCGTTCATGTTGAACTGACCCTTCTGGAAGCGCTTCATCATGCGCTCGGCCTGCTCGGCCTCGATCGTCTCCTGCGCCTTCTCGACGAGGGCCACGATGTCGCCCATGCCGAGGATGCGGCCGGCAATCCGCTCCGGCTCGAACGTCTCGATCGCGTCCATCTTTTCGCCGAGACCGACGAACTTGATAGGCTTGCCGGTGACGGCCCGCATCGAAAGTGCGGCGCCGCCGCGCCCGTCGCCATCCATCCGGGTGAGGACGACGCCGGTCACGCCGATCTTGTCGTCGAATTCCGTGGCGACGTTCACGGCGTCCTGACCCGTGAGGCCGTCCACAACCAGAAGAGTCTCACGCGGGTTGGCGACGTCGCGCACCTCGGCGGCCTGCGCTATCAGTTCCTGGTCGATATGCAGGCGCCCGGCAGTGTCGAGCATGTAGACGTCGTATCCGCCGAGGGTCGCCTGCTGCTTGGCACGCCTGGCGATCTGGACCGGCGTCTCGCCCTTCACGATCGGCAGCGTGTCGACGCCGATCTGCAGCCCCAGCATCTGAAGCTGGTCCATCGCCGCGGGCCGGTTGGTGTCGAGCGAGGCCATCAGGACGTGCTTCTTCTCGCGGTCCTTGAGACGCTTGGCGAGCTTGGCCGTGGTCGTGGTCTTGCCCGACCCCTGGAGGCCGACCATCAGAATGGGGGCGGGGGCGCTGTCGATGCGCAGCTTGCCGGGCTCGGGATCGTCGCCGCCAAGGACGTGGACCAGTTCGTCGTTGACGATCTTCACGACCTGCTGGCCCGGCGTGACCGACTTGGTTACCGCGGCACCCGTGGCCTTGTCCTGAACCGCCTTGACGAAATCGCGCGCCACGGGCAGCGAGACGTCGGCCTCGAGCAGCGCCACGCGGACTTCGCGCAGGGCCGTCTTGACGTCGTCCTCGCTCAGCGCGCCCTGCTTGGTCAGCCGGTCGAAAACTCCGCCCAGGCGTTCCGAAAGATTCTCGAACATGTGAGGCCTCCTTCTTGTGCGGAACTCCCGGAGGATAAGAACCGGTTTCCCAAACGACGAACGCTCCCACGGGCGCAACGCGCTGGTGGGAGGCGATCCCCCCGCAACCCGGGGGGACCGGAAGCATTTTGACTTCCGGGATGGCGGGGAGCTAAATCCTCCCGTCCGTCATGTCAAGTCAGTCGCGCATCTCGCGCGCCCGCCGCGTCACCGCGTCATAGGCATCGTCGCGCTGCTCTTCGATGTCGTCCTCGAGATCCTCGATATCGTCGGCAAACCCGCGCGGTTTGCCGACGCCGTCGGCGGAAGTCCATTCGTCGCGATACTGGCGGGCCTTCTCGCGGATCCGCTCGGGGCCGACCCAGGCCGCCAAGGCAGCGGGGACCAACAGAACGGCACCGAGGATCGCGGCCATACGGCCCATCTGGAGCATCGCGTCGCGGTTGACGCTGTGGGCGTGGAGATCTTCGGTCAGCCCGTTCAGCCGGTGCGTCAAACGCTTGAGCTGACCCTCGACGCTGTCATCCTCGGTCAACAGGTCCCGCATCTGGCCCGGAAGGTCCCGCATCTGGCCCGGAAGGCGGCGGACGCGCTCGGGGCCCGCGGCGGCGGCCGCAACGGCAGGGATCACGATCGCCGCGGCGGTCAAGGCAAGGTTCCGGGTCATGGGTGACATCACTGAATGTCCTCTCAGAATGTGAATATCCGGAAAGTGAACGATATTCCCTTCATCGGGTTCCACCACGACCGGTGGCATCCTCCGGGCGTCTTGATTTCCGCAAGGGCGCGTGGAACTCAGCGTGCGGAGGCATCTGGAGTGCTGCGCATGACAATCACGGCTTGGGACGAAATACGGACAGCCTATCATGTTGCCCGGATCGGCACCGTTTCCGGGGCGGCGGAGGTGCTCGGGGTGCATCATGCCACCGTGATCCGTCACATCGACGCGCTCGAGGCGGGGCTCGGGGCCAAGCTTTTCCAGCGCCACTCGCGCGGCTATACCGCCACCGAGGCCGGCGCGGACCTGCTGCGTGTGGCGCAGGCGACCGACGACCAGTTCGCGCAGCTGGTCAGCCGGATCAGGGGGCAGGGCGACGCGGTCGACGGCGAGCTCGTGGTCACGTCGCTGGGTGCCTTCTCGCCGTTCCTCACGCCGGCGCTGGTCCGCTTCCAGGCTCTGCATCCCGGCCTCGTCGTGCGGTTCCTCACCGACGAAAGGGTCTATCGGCTCGAATACGGCGAGGCGCATGTCGCCATCCGGGCGGGAGCGGCGCCTCAGGAACCCGACAACGTGGCGCAGGCGTTCGGCGCGGAGTTGTTCACCCTCTATGCGTCGCGCAGCTACGCAGAGCGGCGCGGACTGCCCGACGGCGATGCCGATCTGGCCCAGCACGATTTCGTCGCGCACGACATGTTCGACAATCGCGCGCCGTTCAATCGATGGCTCAACGAAACCATCCCGCCCGAACGCCGGGTTTTCCGGGGAACCGACGATCGCGTTTTGCGCGATGCGATCGTTTCGGGGGCAGGATTGGGCTTTCTGCCCGTTTTCCAGGCGGAAAAGATGGACGACTTGCTTCCGGCCCTCGCCCCCAGGCCGGAATGGTCGGTGCCGATCTGGCTGGTCACGCATGTCGACCTGCACCGGACCACGAAGGTCCAGGAACTGCTTAAATTTCTGAAATCCGAAGCTTCTTCCTGGGCAGGGTTCTCGGCGGTCGAGCAGCATTCCACCCGGCAAACCCACGAAGACCGGCAAAAAGATGCCGGCCTCGCGGAGCGCGGCGAATAACGGCGCGAATTCGACGCAAAATAGTGTGTCACCCGTGCAATAGCTGTTTCGAGAGCGCTTGCGTCATCGCCGAGACGCAATTAGGGGTAGCAATATCGAACTTTCGACGAATCCCAAGGGGGCCTAAATGAGCATCAAATCCATCCTCGCAGGTACGGCGGTCTGTTCCGTCGTTCTGACCCAAACCGCCGTCGCCGGCAGCCTGGCCCCCGTGGTCGACTGCAACGTCACGCCCGATGCGCCCGAATGCGCCGTGGTGACCATGGCCCCCGCACAGGGATCGTCCGGTTCCGCCGGTCTGGGTGGCCTGGGCGCCGCCGGTACCGCGGCTGCTGTCGGTG
The DNA here is from genome assembly GCA_947489705.1 of uncultured Paracoccaceae bacterium. Classification (GTDB taxonomy): domain Bacteria; phylum Pseudomonadota; class Alphaproteobacteria; order Rhodobacterales; family Rhodobacteraceae; genus Palleronia. The sequence continues at coordinate 130,664 of CANLEQ010000003.1, read as the reverse complement.
GTGGTCTTCTGGCCCTCGGTGCGCTTGCTGCCATCGCCAACGACGATGACGACGACGACGATTCCCCCACGACCACGACCGAGTAATTCGCGACGGACGCAAGATTGCGATAAAGGCATCCTCCGGGGTGCCTTTTTCTTTACCGCCATCTCTGCATTGCGCCGGAATAACCGCGCTGCAGGGCAACGTTTCTATAAAACAGTCTCAAAGGACATCTAATGAACCGCATCATCTACATCGTGGGCCTTGTCGTCATCGTCGTGGCGATCGTTTCCTTCGTACTCTAATCGTCGATCGCGTCCCCGGGGGCGCCGATCAGACCTTCGCTTGCGAGGAATTGTTCGAACGGGTCGAGATTGACCGGTTCGAACTGCCCGAAGCCCTGCATCCAGATGCTCGCATCCCGCAGGCTTTGCGGCTCCAGCTTGCACCAGACGACACGGCCGCGCCGCTCCTGGCTGAGCAGACCGGCGCGGCTGAGAATTCCAAGATGTTTCGAGATCGCGGCAAGCGAGATATCGAACGGGGCGGCGACATCGGTCACCGCCATGTCGTCTTCAAGAAGCATCGCCAGGATCTTGCGACGCGTGGGATCGGCCAGCGCCGAAAAGGTCAGATCGAGATCGCGCATTGCAGTGGCGTGACAGCCCGTATCGTTCCGGTCAAGTGTCACTTAACCCGATGGTTGAACGTCCTCTGCGGAAAACTTCGGTATCATAGTGGCGGAGCGTTTTCAGAATATCGTTTCAGAACAGCGACTTGACTGGCGCCGCGATGGCTTGACTATGGTCGCCGCGCCGGACTAGTTTCCGCCCGTCTGACAGGGGGACGGCCGTGGTCGACGATACCACACGCGACCGCATGGAGGCGCTCGAGCGGCGTCTTGCGGCGGCGCGCAAGTCACAGGGTCCCACCCCGAGATCGGACGAACATTATTCGATGGCCAATATGGCGTGGCGAATGGTGACGGAACTGACGGCCGGTCTTCTGATCGGCTTTGGCATTGGATACGGGCTCGACTACGCCTTGGGGACCATGCCTCTTTTCCTCATCGTCTTCGTGCTGCTTGGCCTCGCGGCGGGCGTCAACGTCATGCTGCGAACCGCGAAAGAGATCGAGAGGGACGCCAGCGCGGCGTCGCACGACAGGAACGAGGGTAACAATGGCTGAGCAGGTCGCCGCCAAGATAGCAGAATCCGGGACGGATGCCGCCCACGCGACCGCCGAGGCGGCGCACGGGGCCAGCGGCCTGAACATTCACCCGATGGACCAGTTCATCGTCCAGCCGCTCTTCTCTGACGGCCCGGTGGGTATGTTCACGCTGACCAATGCCACGCTCTGGATGGCGGTCGCCGTCATCTGCGTGGTCCTGTTGCTCGTCATCGGCAGCCGGGGGCGCTCCGTCATCCCCAGTCGCGCGCAATCCGTGGCCGAGCTGTCCTACAGCTTCATCTACAAGATGACCGAGGACATCACAGGCAAGGAGGGGCTGAAATACTTCCCCTACATCATGACGCTCTTCATGTTCATCGTCATGGCCAACAGCCTGGCGCTGCTGCCGATGTCGTTCGCGCCCACCGCACATATCGCCGTGACGGCGGTTCTCGCCCTCATGGTCTTTCTGGGCGTCACCATTCTCGGCTTCGTTCGCAACGGCGCCTCGTTTCTCGGCCTCTTCTGGGTGTCGTCGGCGCCTCTGGCGCTTCGCCCGATCCTCGCCGTGATCGAGCTGATCTCGTATTTCGTCCGCCCCGTGAGCCACTCCATTCGTCTTGCTGGCAACATCATGGCCGGGCACGCGGTTCTGAAGGTCTTTGCAGGGTTCGCCGGGGCGCTGGGGCTCTTCGCCTTCCTGCCGATCCTCGCGATCACCGCCATCTACGCGCTCGAAGTGCTGGTGGCCTTCATCCAGGCGTATGTCTTCACCATCCTGACATGCGTCTACCTCAAGGATGCGCTGCATCCGCATCACTGATTTGACGGACCGATCGGTCCGCCGGACACGTCAACTTCCAATTCATCAAGGAGAGTCATCATGGAAGGCGATATCGCAAATATGGGCCAGTTCATCGGGGCCGGCATCGCCGGGCTGGGAACGGGCATCGCCGCTCTGGGTGTCGGCAACGTGGCTGCCAACTTCCTCGGCGGCGCCTTGCGCAACCCCTCGGCCGCGGCCGGACAGACCGCAACTCTCTTCATCGGCATCGCCTTTGCCGAAGCCCTCGGGATCTTCTCGTTCCTGATCGCGCTTCTGCTGATGTTCGCTGTCTGATCCTCTCCTGACTTCTCAGACGCCGGAAGCGGGAGACCGCTTCCGGCCGACCGATCTTCAAGAGGACGCCGATGGAAACTGAAACACGTGAAGCCGTAATCGGCCCGGGCGAGGAAGTCGCCAGCGGCATGCCGCAGCTGGATCCGAGCTCCTACCCGAACCAGATCTTCTGGTTGCTGATCGCGCTGGTCGCGATCTATTTCGTACTGACGCGTATCGCGTTGCCGCGTATTTCGTCCGTCCTGGCGGAGCGTCAGGGGACGATCACCAACGATATCGCCGCCGCCGAAGAGCTGAAACAGAAGGCCACCGAGGCGGAACGTGCCTATGACAGGGCGCTTGCCGAGGCCCGCGCGGAGGCGAACCGCATTTCCGAAGAGAACAAGGCCGAGATGCAGGCGCAGCTCGATCGTGCGTCGGAAAAGGCCGAGGCCGAGATCGGCGCTCAGCAGGCGGAATCCGAGAAGCGGATTGCCGAGATTCGCGACAATGCGATGGCGTCCGTCGAAGAGGTTGCCAAGGATACCGCGCTCGCCGTCGTCGCCGCGATGGGGTTCGAGGCCGATCAGAGCCAGGTCGACGACGCGGTCGATCGCCGTTTGAAGGAGACCGCATGATGCGCAGGTACTTGTTCGCCGCGGCGGTGGCGCTTCCGATACCCGCATTCGCGGCCGAAGGTCCCTTCATTTCGCTCAACAACACCGATTTCGTGGTGATCCTGGGCTTCCTGATCTTCCTGGCGGTCCTGCTCTATCTGCGGGTGCCTTCGACACTCTTCGCCATGCTCGACAAGCGCGCGGAAAGCATCAGGTCCGACCTGTCCGAGGCGCGAGAGCTTCGCGAGGAGGCTCAGTCTCTGCTGGCATCCTACGAGCGTAAGCAGAAGGACATGCAGCACCAAGCGGATCGCATCGTCGCCTCCGCGCGTGAGGATGCGCGGGTCAATGCCGAGCGGGCCAAGGCGGATATCGCGGCCTCCATCGAGCGCCGGGTTCAAGCCGCCAAGGAGCAGATCGCTTCGGCCGAAGAGCAGGCAATCCGCGATGTGCGCAACCGGGCCATCAACGTGGCCATCGCGGCGGCGCGGGACGTTCTGGTCCAGAAGATGGATCCCTCGCGTCAGAACCAGTTGATCGACCAGTCGATCCAGACCGTCGACACAAAGTTGCATTGAGGTTCATTGACCGACGGGGCCGCATCCGCGGCGCCCGAGCGTCTCCAAACGCCTGCCGCAGATCCCTGCGGCAGGCGTTTTCGTATCGAATGCCTGGGGAGCCGGGGGGGGGCGAAATGTGCGACGGGGGGCGGGGGCCGCGGACGGAATCCTCGCGTCTCGCACAATGTGTTTCCAGCGCACGATCATCTTTGAGAGGCGGTGGTGTCGGTCTTGGGCTTTTGAAGGCGATCGCTCGTCCGAAGCGGTGAAAACGCCTGTGAAGGCTGCCGCAAAAGGCGCGAAAGACGAAGGCCCCGCCGATATCGTCGGCGGGGCCTTCGCGCAGTGTGCGTCCTTGTTCGGGCAGGATCGCGGCGGCTCGGAGCGGATGCTTATTGCGTGGGACGGATGACGATCTGAACCCTGCGGTTCTGGGCGCGGGATTCGGGGGTCGCGTTCGACGCGATCGGCTGATCTTCTCCATACCCGACCGAGCGAATCCGTGCCGGGGACACCCCGTTCATTGCCAGGATCGACGCGACGGATTGGGCCCGGCGCTGCGACAGCTCCTGGTTGTAGGCTGCGGCACCGGTATTGTCGGTGTGGCCCTGCACCTCGATCGTCGAATTGGGGTAGCGGTTCAGGTTCGCGGCCAGAACCCGCAGATCGCCCTGAAGCCCGGATCCGACGGTCGCGCTGTCGGTCGGGAAAAGGATGTCCTGCGGCATCCGCACGACCAGCTCCGAGCCCGTGTTGACCACGTCGATGGCGCCGTTCGAGAAATCGTCGCGGAGTTCGGCCGCCTGCTTGTCGAGGATGTTGCCGACCACCGCGCCACCCGCGGCGCCGAGCGCGGCGCCGACGGCGGCGTTGCGGAGCCGGTCGTCACCGGATTCGCGCGTCGCGCCTGCGAGCGCGCCGATACCCGCCCCCACGAGGGCGCCCGTGCCGGTGCGATTGCGTTCGCCGGTCGTCTGGTTGACGCAGGCCCCGAGGGTCAGGATGCCGACGGTGGCGATGAGAAGCGGGGTTTTCGTCATGTTCATTTTGTCCTCACTGAGAGCGTAACATGTGCACATCTTTCCCGGCAATACAGCATGCGTACCTCAGGTTGCACCTGAATTCTGACGTTCGGCAGCCCGTTGCGCAGCACGAAGGTGTGTTTTCCGGGTCTATCCCGGCAGATCGAAGCCGGTTTCCGCGGCCTCGTGCGCCAGCATCGCCCGCTTGACCGGCAGGCCCCAGTGATAGCCGCCGAGCGCGCCGGTCGCACGCACCGCACGGTGGCACGGGACGAGCCAGGATATCGGATTGCGCCCGACGGCGGTGCCGACCGCACGAACCGCCCTGGGGCTTCCGATGGCCTGTGCGATCTCGCCATAGGTGGTCACGTGACCGGTGGGGATGGCCATCAGCGCCTCCCAGACCTTGATCTGGAACGGTGCACCGATGAGGTGGAGCTTGCTGCGGGAACCGGCGGTCATCGCGGCATCGAGATGCGGGGCGAGGGCGTCGTCGTCCCGTCGATGCGTCGCACCCGGCCATCGCGCGCTCAGATCCGCGAGTGCTGCCGCGTCGCCGGTTTCCTCGCAGAATGCGAGCCCGCAGAGGCCGCGATCGGTGACCATGCCGAGCATCCGTCCGAACGGGCCCGTTGCATAGCCGTGAAGGATCGTAAGGCCCGCACCCTTGCGGGCGTATTCCCCCGGGCTCATCGCCTCCCACCGAACGAAGAGATCGTGCAGACGACCCGCGCCGGAAAGGCCCACGCCGTCGGCCGTTGCGAGCGTGGTGAAACGCGCGTCGAGAAGGCGCTTGGCATGGCCCAAAGTCAGGAATTGCTGGAACCTCTTGGGGCTCACGCCGACCCATCGGCTGAAAACCCTCTGGAAATGTTCGGGGGCGAGATTCATCTCCTCCGCGATCTCCGCCAGGGTCAGGTCGCGCCCGTCCTCCGTGTCGATCCGGGCGATCGCGCGCCGCATGAGCGGCCAGTAATAGCTCTGTTCCGACTGATCCATGACAAGTCTCCCTCGGGGAGGTTGATACGCCGGAGCGGGATCCGGTTGCGACCCGGATATTGCGCGAAGGGGGACGTATCGCGTCGCGCGGCCGGGGGTCGAACCGCAGGATCACGGGTCCGATCCCGCCACGGTGCGCGCAGGGTTCTGCGCCCGCTTTGTCCTTGCCAATCGACGCGCGGTGGCCCACCCCTTGGCCCGAAGCCACGACAGGGACGACTTTCACATGAATCGCACGACGCTGGGACGCACGGGAATTGAAGTATCGGAATGGTGCCTCGGATCGATGACCTGGGGGCGGCAGAGCGATGCCGCGACGGGACATGCGCAGATCGAACGGGCGCTCGATGCGGGGATCGACTTCATCGACACGGCGGAGATGTATCCCGTGAACCCGGTCCGGCCCGAGACCATTGGCGATACCGAGACGATCATCGGCGACTGGTTCGCCGCGACCGGGCGTCGTCATGAGGTCGTTCTGGCCACAAAATGCTCCGGCCCGTCGAAGAACGTGCGCGACGGCGCGCCGATCGGCCCGGAGACGCTGCGGGCTGCACTCGACGCCTCGTTGCGCCGGCTCAAGACCGACCACGTGGATCTCTACCAGTTTCACTGGCCCAACCGCGGATCGTTCCACTTTCGTCAGATCTGGGGCTTCGATCCGACGAAGCAGGACACGCAGGCGATGCAGTCGCATGTCGACGAGACGATGGGGACGCTGAAGGACCTCGAGAGCGAGGGCAAGATCCGCGCATTCGGCCTGTCCAACGACAGCAGCTGGGGCGCGATGCAGTGGCAGCTGGCCGCCGAACGCTCCGGCGGGCCGCGCGTGGCGACCATGCAGAACGAATATTCGCTGCTCTGCCGGCAATACGATTCCGATCTGGCCGAGATGAGCCACCACGAGGACGTCACCCTGTTGGCCTATTCGCCGTTGGGCGCGGGGCTTCTCACCGGCAAGTACCAGGGCGGCGCGTTGCCGGAGGGCTCGCGCATGGCGATCAATGGCGATCTGGGCGGGCGCAAGACCGACCGTGCCTTTGCGGCCGTCGGCGCCTACCTCGAGATCGCCCGCAAGCATGGGGTCGATCCCGTTCACATGGCGATGGCCTGGACCAGATCCCGGCCCTGGAACACCATTCCGATCCTGGGTGCGACCCGTCTGGATCAGCTCGACCACATCCTTTCCGGTCAGGACGTCACGCTGGCTCCCGAGGTGATCGACGATATCGACGCGGTCCACCGCATCCATCCTTCTCCCTACTGACGTTGCGTGGAACGCGGGTTTCGGGCCTTCTTCGGTGGAGGCGCCTCGTGCGACGGAGATCGAACATGCCCCACATCCTGATCTATGGCGACAGCAACAGCCACGGCACCCTTCCGCGCGACGACCATGGCGGCGAGGCGCGGCTCGACGATGGGACGCGCTGGCCCGGCCAACTCGCGCAGGGGCTTGGCGAGGGGTGGAAGGTGACGGTCGAGGGGCTGCCGGGGCGGACATTCTGCCTCGAAGACCCGACCGCCGGGCCCTGGCGCAACGGCCTGCGTGTCCTTCCGGCGGTGCTGTTGTCGCATGTTCCGATCGATATCGTCGCGGTGATGCTGGGGACGAACGATCTCAAGGCAATGTTCTGCTTGCGCGCACCGAACGTCGCGGATTGCGCCGGACGGTTGCTCCGCGATGTCGCGCAGCATGTCCCGACGGCGAAGCGGCTGCTGATCGCGCCGCCCGCGCCCTATCCGGCGGGCACTTCGGCCGGAAGCTATGAGGGCGCGCGCGAGCGCGGCGCAGGTCTCGCCGAACACCTTGCCCGGGTGGCGCAGGCGCACGGCACCGCATTCTTCGACGCGGGCGGCGTCATCGCGACCGATCCGACGGACGGGGTCCATTTCCGCGCGCCGGCCCATGCCGCTCTTGGGCGAGCGTTGGTCCCGGTGGTGCGGGGGCTTGCATGAGGATCTTCCCGGCACTGGCCGCACTGACCGTGCTCGCGGCCTGTCTTGGCGCGGAGCCGGACCGGGACCCCGCCATGCCCGTCACGTCGCTTGGGGCGCCGCAGGACCGCCTGACGTGTGCCGCGACCGGCGGTCGCTGGGCTGAAACGGGGCAGGGTGGGTCGACCTGCTATGCGCCGCTCGGCGATGCGGGGCGCGCCTGCTCGAATGGCAACAATTGCGCGGGTGCGTGTCTGGCGCGATCGCGCAGCTGCGCACCGGTGCGTCCGCTCATGGGGTGTCACGAGATCCTCACGGGATCCGGCATGGTGGCGACGCAATGCATCGGATCTTGATCCCGGCATTGCTTGCACTCGCGGCCTGTTCGACGGAGGCGCCGATCATTCCCGCGCCGAGCTATCGCGACAGGGATGTGACCATGGGGTCCATCGCGCTGTTCGATCCCGCGCGCTATGCGGGCCGCTGGTACGAGATCGCCTCCTATCCGACCCCGTTTCAGTCGGGATGTCACGATACGCAGGCGGTTTATTCTCTCCGTCCCGACGGCGCGCTCGACGTCTCGAATACCTGTGTGGGGCGGGATGGCGAATTGCGCCGGATCGGCGGTCTTGCCCGGCCCGTCGGACCGGGGCGCCTCGACGTGACGTTCGAGACCGTGCCGTTCCTCACGGCGCCATATTGGGTTCTCTGGGTGGACGAAGGCTACCGCACCGCGGTCGTGGGGGTGCCTTCGGGACGGGCGGCCTGGATCCTGAACCGCGACCCGGACATTCCGTCCGACCGGTTGATTGCCGCGCGCGAGATCCTTGCCTTCAACGGCTACGACCTCTCTCGGCTGCGCGAAACGCCCAAGCGGCCACGCTGATCGCGATGGAAAGCAGACCCGCGGCGCCGAATGTCCTCGGCGCAGCCGGCGCGCCTGTCCCATCTTGCGGGCGGCGGATGCTGCCGGTCCGGGACGGGACGCCGCGAGAGTGACGCAGGCCCCCGGCCCGGGGTGGCAAGGGCGGCGCACTAGATCCGCGCGACGTCGTCGATGGCGATATCTTCGGGATCGTTGCGAAAGAACGGCACGCGCTCGGGGGCGGAAAGATCGGGCAGGCGGGCCGCGATCTCGGCGAGCGCGACCTGCGTGATGAAGGGCAGGTCGAACGACCGCGCCTCGGCGATCGGCATCCACTGGAGCCCGCTCAGCTCGTCCTCGGCATGCGTGAAGTCGTCAGGGTCGGTCGCGAGCTGCGTCGCGTCGACGAGAAAGAAGCGCGCATCGAAGCGCCGCGGCCGGCCGGCCGGGGTGACGGCCCGGAACACGAAGGTCAGGCTCCGCGCGTCCGGGCGAAAGCCTTGCGCCGCAAATCCCGACCATGCGGGGGGTGCATCGGGCCAGGGGCCCGGCGTTCCGAGAATCTGGCCGGTCTCTTCCCACAATTCGCGAATGGCCGCAGTGGCGAGCGTCTCGGGGGCAACGCTGCTCGAGACCGCGAGGCGGTCGCGGCAGACCGGAGCGAGCCCGCCGGACAGGACGACGTCTTCATCCTCGGGATCCACGCGTCCCCCAGGAAAGACGATCTTGTCGGGCATGAAGGCCGCGTTGCGACCGCGACGTCCCACCAGGACGCGCGCCTTTCCGGCCGGCTCGCGGACCGCGATCACGGTCGCGGCGGCATTGATCGCGACGGTCCCGGTCAAAACCCGTGCATGCGGCGGGCCCACTGAAAGCCGACCACCATCCCCTTGATCCGCGGCAGCAAGTAGAGCGAAAGCGCGACGCATCCGGTGCCAAAGATTGCCACGAGGACGATGGGCTCGGGGCGAAAACGGACGAATCCCCAATGCAGAAACGGCGCCATCAGATGTCCGACGATCAGGATGGTCAGATAGGCCGGCGCGTCATCCGCCCGGGCATAGCGCAGATCCTCGCCGCAGACGGAGCATCGCGGGCGCAGTTTCAGATACCCCTTGAGAAGCGGACCCGATCCGCAATTGGGGCATTTGCGCCTGAAGCCGCGCAGAAGCGCGGGGCGAAGAAGGCGATCTTCGGCGGGTGTATCGGTCGTATTGTCGAACATGTCTTGTCCCCAGAAGGCTGGCGGAACTTAACCCCGCAGGGAATGCAGCGATAGGCCGTGCGTCGGGCTTGCGTCGGGATGTCGCAAATCAGGACAGGAATCGCGCGTTCTGAGGTTTCGGGGACGTTCGGTCGGCCATCGTCATGTCGCCATGGCGACGGCTCGCTTTCGAGGTGCCGCAGGAGGCGGCACGTTCGACGCGGTCCCGTCCCGCTTCCTTGGCACGGTAAAGTGCCCCGTCGGCCCGCGAGAGAAGCTCGTCCGGCGCGCCGGACCCGCAGATCGATCCGGCAGAGATTGTCACCCGCAGTGTCGTGCCATCGCGCAGCTGGAACGGCTCGGCGGCGATGGCCGTGCGCAGACGTTCGGCGGCGATATAGGCTTCGTCATTCGCGCAATCGGGCAAGGCCACGAGAAATTCCTCTCCGCCGATCCTGGCCAGAAGGTCGCCTTCGCGCAGGTTGTCCTTCAGGCGTTCGGCGACCTGCTTCAGGATGGTATCGCCCGCAGCATGGCCGTGGCTGTCGTTGACGGCCTTGAAATGGTCGATATCGAGCAGCAGCAATCCGAAGCCGCGATCGCTGTTCTCGACCTGCGTCGCGAGATCTTCGAGATAGCGCATCGCATAGCGGCGGTTGAACAGCCCCGTCAGAGGATCGTGGGCCGCCATCTGGAGGGACGCATCGACGCTTGCGCGCAGGACGTCGTCTTGCCGCTTCAGTCGCAATTGCCTGTCGATCCGCAGCGCGCATTCCTCGACCGAGGCATCGCTGCGAATGAGGTCGCTTGCACCCTGATCGAGCGCCCGCGCGCCGGTCGACCGCTCGGCAGGATCGTATTCTACCATGATGACGGCCCGGCGCGTGTCACGCCGGGCCCGCAATTCGGCCATCAGGGTGAATGTATCGTCGACATCCTGATCGAGGCAGAGCAGGAACAGTTCCGGCGCACGCGCCGGATCGTCGGAGGCCGCCAACGCCTCTTCCGTGGTAAGGGTCTCGATGCGGTGGAACGTCTGCTGGCGCAGCACGCGGGCTAGCGCTGCACCGCGCGCGCCGTCCTCGGCCACGAGGGCGATCCGAGCGGCGGCGCCGAACCCGGCGCCGGCATCGGCAAACCCGAGATTTGCGGCCGTCACGTTTCGACGGCGCAGTTCCGAACGGGTCTCGTGGCTGCGCAGGAGCGCACGCAGATTGGTCAGCAACCACGACCGCTCGACCGGGCGCGAGAGCAGAGCCGCGGCGCCGCTCTTGATCGCCTCGAGCCGGAGCTTGCCGGCATCCGGTTCGAGCATGACGATGACGGGGGGCATCGCGTCGCCGAGCTGCGCGGAAACCAAGGCGCAGAACCTGTGGATCTCCATGTCTGGCAGGACCGCATCGACGAGGATCGCATCGGGTGTCTGATCGCGGATCGCATCGAGGGCTTCACGTCCGGTGGCGACTGCGGCGCTGTCATAGCGCGCTCCTGAGAGAATGGCCTTCAGGGCGATCCTATTGGTTGCTGTCGCATCGACAATGAGGACTCGGCGTGACATTCCGCCCCTTACGTTCATAGCTGTACTGTTCGTCGTGACCTACATTCGATTATTAAACTTAACAAAGTCTTTCTTTCCGCACGAGGTCCGAGAATGAAGCAGGACTCCGCCTATTCCCGGGAGGCCGCCGAAACCCTTGCACTGGACGCACTTGCATGGATCGCGACCGAGGAAGATCTGCTCGACATCTTCATGGGCAGTACCGGCGCCTCGCGCGAGGATCTGGCACAAAGATTGAATGACGGTGAATTCCTGGGTTCGATTCTCGATTTCGTGATGATGGACGATGCCTGGATCGTGAAGTTCTGCGACGACAGGCGGCTCTCCTACACCGCGCCGGGGCAGGCCCGCGCCGCTTTGCCCGGCGGGCAGCAGGTGAACTGGACCTGACGGCGATAACGATACCTTAAATCACTGGCGTTAGGGCTCCTGTCGAGAGAAGGGGAGTTCGACCGATGCATGGACTGATCAACAGATCCATCCAGAATTTCGTTCAGGACGTCTATGGCGAGCCGGTCTGGGCCGAGGTGACCGCGGCCGCGGCACTCGAGCCCAGAACCTTCGAGGCGATGCTGACCTACGATGACGACGTGACGAGCCGGGTGATCGATGTGACCAGTGCCCGGCTCAAGAAGCCGCGCTCGGATTTCCTGGAGGATCTCGGCACGTATCTCGTCTCGCATCCGAACATGTGGCGGATCAGGCGATTGCTGCGATTCGGGGGCGCGGATCTCGAGGAATTCCTCGAATCGCTGGGCGATCTCGCCGATCGCAGCAGGCTTGCCATTCCGGATCTGGAGGTTCCGGCATTCAAGGTCGAGACGGTGGACGGAACGCGCTACACGCTCGAATGGGAGGCGACGGTCGATGGTTTCGAGCACGTCCTGCTGGGGTGCCTGCGGGGCATGGCGGACGATTACGGCGCGCTCGCGATGGTCGAGTGCCTGGACGTCTCGGACCGCCCCGGCGTGAGGGCGGTGGAGATCATGCTTCTGTCGACGAGCTATGCGGCCGGGAACAGCTTCATGCTGGCGGGAGACCGATGACCTCGACCGGCCGGGACGAGACCGTCGAGCTGAGCAGCCGGGTGATCGACACCATGCTGCCGATGCATCTGAGGTTCGACGAGACCGGCAAGATCCGGCATGCAGCTCCCGGTCTGGTTCGCCTCGCCGGCGAGCGGAAGCTGGTTTCCCGAGACCTGCGCGCGTGTTTCGAGTTCACGCGCCCGCGAGGGATCGGCGAGGCGCGCGAGCTGCTGTCGATGACGGGTCGTCGTCTCAAGCTCAGGTTTCGCGAGGGACGTTCCGTCCGGATGCGCGGGCTTGCCCTTCCGATGGGCTCGAAGGACGGGGGGATCCTGAGCCTGGCACTCGATCTGGGCGAATTGCGCGATCTGGGCGGCGCGCCTCTGACCAGTGCCGATTTCAGCCAGACGGACATGACCGTCGACATGCTCTATCTCATCGAGGCCAATTCGGCAGTCATGGCCGAGAGCCGGCGGCTGATCGCGCGCCTCGACGGGGCGAAGACGGAGGCCGAGGCGCAGGCCTTTACCGATACCCTGACGGGCCTCAACAACCGGCGGGCCCTCGAACGCGTGACGAACCGGCTCGTCGCGGGCAACGAGCCCTTCGCGCTCAGCAACATCGACCTCGACTATTTCAAGGCCGTCAACGACACCCATGGACATGCCGCGGGCGACCACGTCCTTCAGGCCGTCGCGGCGACGCTGCGCGCCGCGACCCGCGCGACCGATACCGTGGCACGCGTGGGGGGCGACGAGTTCGTCCTGATCCTGCACGGTATGGTCGATCCGGATCTGATCGACGAGACCGCGCGCCGGATCATCGCGGGGATCGAGCGTCCCTTCTTTTTCGCCGGGCAGACCTGCCACATTTCGGCGAGCGTGGGGACGGCGATCTCGACCCGCTACGAGAGGCCCGATCTGGACCGCATGATGGCCGATGCCGACGAAGCCCTCTATGCCTCCAAATGGGCGGGCCGGGCCCGCCACAGCATCGCAGGCGAGGCGCATCCTCTGGGCCGCACCGCGCATCCGGCCACCTCCTGACGCGCTGCTCTCAGGAGCCGCCGTCGATCCGCGCCGCCATGCGTGCGATCGCCTGCTGATAGACGCTGGCCGCGTTCCACGCCTCGATCGCGCGGAAATTGGGCTGGCCCTGCTGATAGCCGGCCCCCGGGCGCCATCCCTTCTGCCGCAGGAAATTCGCCGTGGAGGCCAGCGCATCGGTGACGTTCGTCAGATCCACGCGACCATTGCCGTCCGCATCGACGCCGTAGCGCAGGACATTGCCCGGCAGGAACTGGGTATGCCCGACCTCGCCATGGCGCGCGCCCTGCGTATCGGCCGAAAGCGCGCCGCGATCGACCAGCTTCAGCGCCGCGAGGGCATGAGGCGTGAAGAAGCCGGAGCGCCGACAATCATAGGCGAGCGTCGCGATCGACGAGACGACGTTGCTGTCTCCCATGAAGCGTCCGAAGCCGGTCTCCATGCCGTGTATGGCAAGGATCACACCCGGGGAGACGCCATACTGGCGTTCCAGCGCGGCGTAGAAGGCGGGGTTTGCGTTCAGTCGCTGGCGCCCCTGCGCAACGATGGTCTCGGCCCCCCGCACCTCCATGAACTTCTCGAGAGAATAGCTGAAGCTCGTCTGGTTGCGGTCGGCATTGATCGTGGCTTGCGCGTATCGGCTGTTGGCGAGCGCCTGCAGACCGCGCTGTCCGACGCCCGCCGCCTGCGCTTCGCGGGCGAATTGCGACTTCCACGTCTCATATCCCGCGGCGGTGTCGCCGCATTGCGCCGCCGAGGCAAACCCCGGCATCGTAATCAGCGCAATCGCCAGAGTTCCGGCTTTGAAGACTGAAATCATGAAAAACTCTCCCGGAAGTTGTTCCGAGGCACGCTAACCGCTGCGCGCTCATACGCCAAGCCTTTGTGTGGCCGGTTCCTGTGATAGTGTCTGCTTCATGACTAGAATTGCGATCATTGGGGCCGGGATGGCCGGATTGACGGCGGCGCGACACCTGGTTGCAGATGGGCACCCGGTGGCCGTCTTCGACAAGGGCCGGGGCATCGGGGGGCGGCTGGCGACGCGCCGCGCCGAGGCGGGCACGTTCGACCACGGCGCCCCGATCGCCGAGCGGGGCGCAGAGACGGGGTTCGATGCGGCGATGCAGGGCCTGCAATCCTGCGACGCGGTCCCGGGGGGATGGCGCGGGCGCCCCGCAATGAGCGGGCTTCTCAAACCCTGGGCGCTTCGCACGACGCATGAGGCCGCCACGCGGATCGTCGAGATCTCCACCGATCGCCGTCTCGTGGCAGAAGATGGGCGGCGCTTCGGCCCGTTCGATGCCGTGATCGTGGCCATTCCGGCCCCGCAGGTCGCGGCGATCTTCCCGCACGTGGACCTTCGGGCGGTCGAGATGGCGCCGGTCTGGACCGTGATGGCGTCGTGGGACATGCCTGCCGGAGAGATTGCGGATCCGCCGGCCCCCTTCGCGGCAATCCTGCCGGCGCGGACGGGGCAGGGATATGTCGTCCATGCCACGCAGAGCTGGACCCGCGACAACCTGGAACGCACGAAGGACGACGTGGCGGACGAACTTGCGAACCGCCTCGGCACCTGTCTGGGGCAGGGTTCACCGCCGCGCCATGTCGCCGCCCATCGCTGGCGTTTCGGGCGGGTCGTACGGCCGCTGAACGAACCGTTCGCCGTTTGCGCGGAGCGGGTCCTCGCCGGGGGCGACTGGGCGCTCGGCCATGCCGGTCACGCATGGGAAAGTGGTCGCGCGATGGCCCGCACCGTCGCGTCGCTCTTTTCCCCGCGCTAGGTTGGGGATAGGCCCACCGCATGGAATTCATCCCGAACGACCTCAGCGATTTCTCCGACCCGCGCTTCGACACGATCATCGACGTGCGCGCCCCGTCGGAATTCGCCGAGGATCACGTGCCCGGTGCGATCAACCTTCCCGTCCTCGACGACGAGGAACGCGCGCGGGTCGGCACGATCTATACCAGGCAGAGCGCCTTTCTCGCGCGCAAGATCGGTGCGGCCCTCGTCGCGCGGAACGCGGCGCGCCATATCGAGGGGCCGCTCGCGGGTCACGACGGCGGGTGGCGACCCTTGGTCTATTGCTGGCGGGGCGGCCAGAGGTCGAATTCCTTCGCGTCGATCCTGTCGCAGATCGGCTGGCGCGTGGCCGTGGTCAAGGGCGGCTACCGCAGCTATCGCGCCGAGGTGCGCCAGCATCTCTACGACCGGCCGTTTCGGGCCCCCGTCGTTCTGCTCGACGGCTATACCGGCACGGCGAAGACCGCGCTCCTGCACTTGGCCGCGCGCCGGGGCGTTCAGATCATCGATCTCGAAGGGCTCGCCAATCATCGCGGCTCGGTCTTCGGGGCGATGGGGGAGCAGCCGTCGCAGAAGTCGTTCGAATCGCAGCTGGCACAGGTGACGCTGGGCCTCGACCCGTCGCGTCCGGTCCTCGTCGAGGCGGAATCGAGCAAGGTCGGCCGGGTGATCGTGCCGCCGTCGCTCTGGTCGGCGATGGGGCACGCGCCGCGGCTGCGCGTCGAGGCCCCCCTGGCCGCGCGGGCGGAATACCTGCATCGCGCCTATGCGGATATCGTGGCCGACCCGAACCGGCTCGACGAGGTGCTCGTCTCTCTTATCCCGTTGCAGGGGCACGCGCGCGTCGAGCATTGGCGCAGCCTGGCCGCGGCGGGCGATGTGCGTGCGCTGGCGGCGGAGCTGATGGAGCATCACTACGACCCGCGCTATGCGCGCCAGGCGGCGGGGGCGGAACCGGATGGGACGATCCACGCGCAGCGCCTTGATGCCGACGGGCTTGAGCGTGCGGCCGACGGGGTAGCCGCCTGGATGGCACGACGCCGGAGCTAGCGCGAGAGGCGGATCGCCGCCGGCCCGGCCGTGATCTCGCCGATGATTGCCGCCCGATAGCCTGCGTTTTGCAGGGTCTCGACGACGTGTGTCGCCGTGGAAGGCGCCACAGAGGCCAGCAATCCGCCCGCCGTCTGAGGATCGAAAAGCAGCTCGTACCGGGCCGTCGCGTCGCCCCGGACCCGTCGGGCGACCTGCCGGTTCGCGTCGTGCAAGGTCGATCTCTGCCCGCCTTCGACGAGGGCGAGCGCGCCGGGCATCGCAAGAATGGCATCGGGATCGAGCGACGCGCCGGCCCCCGATGCGTCGAGCATCCCCACGAGATGCCCCGCAAGGCCGAACCCCGTGACATCCGTCATCGCCGTCGCATCCCGCAGGATCAAGGCCGCGTCGATCTGGGGCTCGGCCATGAGCCGCAGCGTCGCGGCCAGATCCACGCCGCGCGTCCGGCCGGCCATCGCCCCCGCGAGAACGATGCCCGATCCGAGCGGTTTCGTCAGGATCAGACGGTCGCCGGGTCGCGCGCCGGCCAGGGTGATCGCGGCCCGGTCGAGCAGCCCCGTCACGGCGAAGCCGACCGCCATCTCGGGTCCCGTCGCCGAATGCCCCCCGACGATCGTCGCCCCCGCTTCCGCCATGACCTTCTGCGCGGCTTCCATGACGTCGCGCAGGATCCGCCCCTCGATCTCGGGCAGGGCACGCGGCAACGTCAGGATCGGGAGCGCGGCCTGCGGCGCGGCGCCCATCGCAAGGCAGTCGCCCAACGCGTGATGCGCCGCGATATGCGCCATCAGGCGCGGATCGGCGGTCACCGCGCTGATCTGGTCGACCGTGATCGCCTGACGGACCACGCCCATGGCAAGGACGGCCGCATCGTCGCCGATCCCCGTTTCGACATCCTCGCGCAAGGCGCCCACGGGGCCGAGGGCGCGGGTCAGCGTCGTCTGGCCGATCTTGGCTGCGCAGCCGCCACAGGGCGCCTGTCGGGTCAGGTCGCGCAGCCCACGCGCGTGGTTCGCGGGCGGTGCGTCAGGCGCCATGATCGGCAATTCGGCGAGCCGCCGCATGAACTTGCAATCGATGCGATCCTTGAGCCACCAGAGCGGCCAGCCGGAAAGGCGCAGGCCGAACTTGTCGGCGACCGCCGACTTGCCCCCGGTCGAGATGAGCTTGAGGTAATCGCGCTGGGGCCGGTACTCTTTCGACCGGCCGCCTCCCAGAGCCGCGCGCAGGTTCGCGTGCAGGATCGGGGCCTGACGAACGGCGAAGACACCGGCCTTGGGACGCGGCGCGAAGGTCAGATGCGCACAATCGCCCGCGGCGAAGATCGCCGGATCGGAACTGCGCAGTTCCGCGTCGACATCGACATAGCCGTCGGTGAGGGCGAGGCCCGTATCCGCAAGCCAGCCATGCGGCCGCGGCCCGGTCGCCCCCGCAACGAGGCGCGCGGGGATCTCGCGCCCGTCGGCCAGCACCACATGCGTGGCGGTGACGGCCTTCACCGCCACGCCTTCGACCACCGCCACGTTGTGGCGGCCGAGTGCCGCACGCAGCGCCTTCGCGGCACCGTGGCCCATGCCGCGCAGGGCGCTGCCGCGATCGATCAGGGTCACGGGGGCGCCGCCCGCGCCGTGCGACATCGCCATGGCAAGCTCCACACCCGCGGCACCGCCTCCGATGACCGCCATGGCCGCGCCGCGTTCGGGCCCAGCGAGGTGATCGGCCCAGCTTTGCGCGAAACGGTCGAGCGGTTTTGCCGGCGCGCCGTGTTCGGCGAACCCGGGCAGCTCCGTCATCTCGGAATGGATGCCGATATCGATGGAGGCCACGTCGTAGGGCACGCGGCGCGACCCGAGGATCCGGTCATCGACCGCGATCTCGCCGGCGGCGCGGTCGATCCCGGTCGCATGTCCCAGGATCATCCGCGCTCCGGCGAATTGCGCGAGGCGCATCAGATCGATGTCGAGCGTTTCGCGGTCGTAATGCCCGGCGACGAACCCCGGCAGCATGCCGGTATAGGGCGCGGTCGGCGCGGGATTGACGAGCGTCACTCGCGCACCGGCCAGCGGCCGCATGCCCCAAGCGCGCAGCACGAGCGCGTGGGTATGCCCGCCCCCGATCAGAACCAGATCGCGCGTCGCGGGCCAGGTTTGTCGCATGGAATCTCCCTCGTTACGGGCCCGGTCTAGCGCGGGCGCCGATCAGGGCGCCAGCCACGTACCCGCGAATCCGTCCTTCCGGGCGAAGAGCGCCCGCCGATGCGCGGGCCCAAGATAGACCACGTCCATGGAGTCGATTTCGCCCACGAGACGCACGAGGCGGCTCGGATCGGGCACCTTGTCATAGGCGTCGGGCGCCGGGATCGGCGCACCGGTGGGCGGCGTGCCACCATAGTTGCTGCGCGCGTCCTCGGAGAGTCCGTCCCAGATCGCCCTGGTTTCGGCATCGACCGCAAGGCGCAGGCGGGCACGGATCTGCAACGCCGTCCCCGGATCCCAGAAGAGCAGCGTCGCCAGCGGATTGGCGCGGATCTCGGCAACCTTGGTGGAGGCCGCGTCGACCTGTATCCCGAGCTCCGCCCGGTCCGCATTGGCATGCCGAAGCACCAGCGTACGCGCCTCCGCCCCGCCGCCGAGGCCCGTGGTGGCGAGCACGGTGCGGTGCATCGGGGCCTCCGGGTCCGACGCGGCGCGTTCCAGTTCGCGCCAGCACCGCTCCCGCAACGCGCCGAGATCGTTCGCCCAATCATCCATAACCTGTCATCTCCAGATATCCGCGACCCGAATGGCTGCCGTCCACGATCACGGGGCCTTCCCAGTAGGGGAACGACAACGGCATCCACGCCGCCTCGTTGAGTGCGGTGACCGTCACATCGATTGCCCGCGGCGGCAAGCTTACCTGCCAGCGCGTGGGAATCTCGCGTCCCGCGACGTCGGACCGTTCAAGCGGTCGCGCCGAGAACACCCCGTCGTTGTAAGGGGTCACCGACCCGTCGGCGCCGATCCAGGTCGCGGCGGTGAAGTCCGGCGTCCCGCGCAACCGGAACCCCATCAGCTTGTCGCCGCCATCGAGGTGCAGCGAGAACCAGTCCCATCCCTCCTGATCGCCCGACAGCGGCTGCGACGACCATTCGCGATCGAGCCATGCCTCGCCCGTCACCGGCACGTCGCCATCGGGCAGGGTGATTTTGCCCGAAACGTCGTAGAATGGCTGGGAATAGTAATGGCTTGCCTGGCCCGCCGCGGATTTGACCGAATATCCGTTGTTGCCCTGCAGGACGTAGGGCGCCTCCGTCGCGAGCTCGAGCGCGAAGGCGAAGTCCGCGCCGGCGGCTTTCATCGTTACCTGCCGGAGATCCGGGCCCGACAGCGTCCATTCGTCGATCCATGCGCTGAACGGAGAGAGCGTCACGCCGGCCTGACCGATGCCGCCCCGCGCCAGCCGTTCGGTGGCGAAGTGCCGTTCGGGCGTGGTGAGCGCGGCGTGACCCATCCACGCTTGGCTCGTCGCCCACCCCGCGGGATCCGGTTCGGGCCTCAGCGCCGAGCGGAACAGCGTCCACTGAACGCCGTAGGGGCTCCCGTCGGGGCCCGTGAGGTTCGCGGTGACATACCACCATTCGATGCGGAATGCGGGATGGGGCGCGTGATCGGCAGGAAAGGTGATCGCCGTTTCGGGACGGGGCCGCGCGAATTCGCCCGATTGTCGCCCGAGCCCGGCAAAGCCCTGGGCGCCCGCTGGTCCGGCAAGGCTTGCCACGGATAGCGCCAGCAATCGGCGGCGGGTGAGAAAGCTAGCGTTCATTGGCGAAGACCTTCAAAAGATCGGAGGGCGGCATGCGCGCGAGCCGGATCGCCGGAACGAGTGCTGCGAGAATCGCGGCAGCCAGCGAGAGCAGGCCAAGCCAGAGCCAGTCTCGCGGAAAAAGCTGCATCGGGATCTTCCAGCCGAACGCCTCGACATTGATGACCGACAGAAGCACCCAGGCAAGGACGAGGCCGACGGGGATCGCGGCCGCGAAGGTCAGCGCCGCGAGCAGCACCGCCCGCGCGATCTCGAACCGTGCGAGGCGTGCGCGCGTCAGACCCAGCGCCCAGACGGGCGCCAGCTGCGGCTGGCGCATGGTCGCAAGCGTCAGAAGCGAGGTCAGGATCGCCAGCGCCGCCACCGAGAGGGTGAGGACATTGAGCGCGGCTGTGACGGTGAACGTGCGCTCGAAGACCCGCAGCGAGAATTGTTTGATCTCGGACTGATCCGTCACCGCCTGCGCCGAAAGGTCGAAGGCCTCGTCCAACTCGCGTCGCAAGGCATCGACCCGTTCGGGCGCGACGCGCACACCGAATTGCCGGTCGGGCGCGTCGGGATAAAGCGTCTCGAACCGATCGAGGCCGACGAGCACCTGGCCCAGCGGATTTCCGTAATCGCTGTAGACGCCCGCGACGGGTGCGGCGTCCCATCCGGGCAGGTTCAGCGTGGTGCCGGGCCAAAGATCCTCTCGCCGGGCCAGCTGCTCGTTGACCAGAACGGCATCTCCCGCGGCGACACGCCCCCACACGCCCGCATCCGACGCGATGAGCGGCCAGTTCTCGGTATAGGTCGGATGGTCCGCGACGCCGTAGACTTCGCCCGGCGCGCCGGCAAGGTCCGCCTCCACGCTTCGGATCGGCAGGATCGCGTCGGTTCGGGTCGCCAGCCAGTCGCGCAAGGCGCGGGCCTCCGCATCGGTGTCGGCGGTGACATAAAGCTCGGACGCGAGACGTTGATCGAGCCAGCCGGTGAATGTGGCGCGGAACGAGTTCACCATGGTTCCCACGCCGATATTCGCCGAAAGCGCCAGAAGCAGCGCCATCAATGCGAGGCTGAGGCCCGGAAGCTGTTGTCGGGTATCGGCCAGGAACCATTGCGGAAGCACGTTGCGGGCGAAGCGGGCCAGCGTCGACAGCACGCCGTCGAGAACGATCGGCAGGATCAGCGCCGCGCCGACGAGAAGGGCGCCGAGCATGACGAAGCCTGCGACCAATCCGCCCCCGAAGGCCCCCAGAAGAAGGGCGATGACCAGAAGCGCGGCGGCGGCCAGAGCCTGCCACCGCATGGCACGCGCCGAGGCGCGCGCCCAGGCGCGCGGCTGCGCCGGGGCCAGGAGCGGCAGATGCGCGATCTTCCACAATGCCCCCGACGCGGCAAGCGCCGTCCCGAGCACCGCGATCCCGAGGCCGGCGAGCCACCAGATCGGGCGCAGCGACAGCGCGCCTTCGACATCGGCGCCGTAAAGCCCGCGCAAAGTGGCTGCCACGTCCGGCAAAAGCAGCGTCGCGATGACATAGCCGATGGTCACGCCGATCGCCCCCGCCACCAGCGCGAGCACCAGCAACTCGCCCACGAGCAGGGCCAGCAGAGTTCGCGCATCGAGACCGAGGGCGCGCAGGGTCCGAAAGACGCCGCGCCTCTGCTCGAACGCCAGACCGATCGCACCGCGCACGATGAAGAGCCCGACCGCAAAGCTCAGGAGCCCGAAAGCCGTGAGGTTGAGGTGAAACGAGTCGGTCAATCGCGCGATATCGCCCGCACCCGCGGGACCGCGCCGCTCGAGCTCGGGGGCGATCTTTGAAAGGGGCGGCGCGGTCAGCGAGGGGGGACCGGTCACGATCAGGCGGTCGATCTCGCCCTCGCGGTCCAGAAGCCGTTGCGCCGTGCCGAGATCGGCATAGGCGACGCCCGCCGCGATCCCCTCGACCGCGACACGGGGCGGCAGGCCCTCGGCATCGCGCAGCGCCTCGAACGCGGCCGGCGAGACCAGAAGCTCTCCGGGCGGTTCAAGAAAGGAAGAGCGACCGCCACGTTCGGTCGCAGCCTCGGGAAGATCGCCGGGGGGCAAAGTGAAGACGTCGACCCCGATGATGCGCAAAGCGTCCGACGACGCGTCGAGCTGCCCCTCGATCACCGGCGAGACCTGCCAGCCTGCACGGCGCAGCGAGACGAAAAGCCCCATATCGAGAGGGCCATCTTCGACGGGACCGAGCGTCTCGCGGCCATTGCCCGAGAGCGTTCCCTCGGCGGCATCGTAGCTTGCCCGCGCCTCGGCATTGATCGCCTGCACCCCCGACCAGAGGGCGGTCGCGGCGGCAAGGCCCAGCATCAGCGTCACGAGCTGGAACGGGTGCCTCAACCAATGCGACAGAAGGGCATGAAGGCCCGGACGGATCATGGCGCGATCTGCCCGCTGCGCAGATGCAAACGCCGTTCCATGCGGCCGGCGAGCGACGCCGAATGCGTCACCACCAGCAAAGCGGCCCCGGTCTCCGAAACCAGTTCGAGCATCAGCGACAGCACATGCGCGCCGCTCTCCTCGTCGAGATTGCCCATGGGCTCGTCCGCGAGGACGAGGCGCGGCCGCGCCGCGAGGGTTCGGCCGATCGCGACCCGCTGCTGCTGTCCGCCCGAAAGCTGTTCGGGATATTTCGACTGGTGAGGCTCGAGGCCGAGGCGTTCGGTCAGCGTCGCGATCCACGCCGCGTCCGGCTTGCCCGCGAGGCGGGCCTGAAAGGCGATGTTGGCGGCGACGTCGAGTGACGGGATGAGGTTGAATTGCTGAAACACCACACCGACCGTGCCGCGGCGCAACCGAGCGCGGTCCCGGTCGCCGAGCGCGGTGATATCCACGCCGTCGATCGCGATCGCGCCCTCGTCGGCGGTGTCGAGTCCGCCGATCAGGTGCAGCAGCGTGGATTTTCCCGATCCGCTGTCGCCGGTCAGCGCGAGCGTGCGTCCGGCATCCAGCGTGAGGTCGATCCCCCGCAGGACGGGCACCGGAGCGTCCGTGCCGGCGTAGGATTTCGTCAGGTTCCAAACGTGCAGCACGATGCGTCTCCGATGGGGTCGCGCCTTCACCTAGAGAGTGCCGCGACACAGGGAAGGGGGTGCGTCAATCCACCGGGGCCGGCGGTCGGGCCGAATATGCCGCGGCGGAACCGCGCGGCAACGCCGCCCACCACCGAGGTGAAGGAGGCGCGTCAGTTCAACTTCGATTTGGGGCGGAAGGGCAGGGGCGCTATCGACACGCCCTCGCGTATCAGCTGGCGCGCTTCGGCAGGCGCCGCCTCTCCGTAGATCGCGCGGGGCGGTTCGGCCCCCTCGTGCATCGCACGGGCCCGTTTCGCGAAATCCCGCCCGACATAATCCGACGTGGCTTCGATCTCGCGTCGCAGCCGGACAAGCGGATGCTCCTGCGCTTGAGGGGTGGTCGCGGCGACGCCCGGCGCCATCAGGGCCTTTTCCACGCGGGTTTCGCCGCATTCGGGGCAGGTGACCTGCGCCGCCTCGCGCATGTCGTCATAGGCCTCGCCGGATCTGAACCAGGCCTCGAACCCATGCCCGGCGGCGCATCTCAAAGAATAGCGAATCATTCCATGCGTTCCGAAAATGACATGTCTTGCGATAGGGCCCGAACTCGGCGGGCCGGGATATCCGTCGATCAGACCAGGCTGGACTTGGGATCGAAACCGACCAGCATTCGCTGAAGCTCGGGTTCCTGAACCAGCCTCGCGGCCTTCTTCGGCCGCTCCCACCGACGGGACCGATTGTCTTTCTCGGGCCAGACCTTGTGGACGGTCCTGACCTTCAGGGGGAAGACCGCCACGACGCAGGGAAGGTCATCGCCGTCCATCTCTTTGGTGTAGGCGAAGATCCCGAGGCACTGGTCGCGCACCTCGCCCTCCACCCCGGCTTCCTCGTAGGCTTCCGTCGCGGCCGCCTGGGCCGGGGTCGCACCTTCGATGGGCCATCCCTTGGGAACGACCCACCGGCGCGTCCGACGTGTCGTGATCAGCAGGACCTGCAGCTTGCCGTTGCGGATACGCCAGCACAGCGCGCCGAACTGGGTCCGTACGTCCCTCTTGCCCGCGGGCATGAACTGCAATGGTCGTGTCACCGGCTCGCTCGGATCCATGGGGGTGCCTCCGCGGGCGGTTCATACGCCACTCTTTTGCGTTGCAACGGAATGTATTCCGAACGGCCGCAATCGCAAGATGGCAGCCCTTTCACGGGCACAACCAAAAACGTATCTGGAGCGGATGACAATGGTCGAGATGTTAACGCCGGGGCCGATACCGCCCCGCTTGGCGCCCGCGCCCCGCATCGCTCCGCGATCGGCGGCGCGGTGATCCCCCGCTTCATCGGGTCCGAGATCTATCGCGGATCGAGCTACGGGGCGCTGCATCCCTTGCGCGTGCCCCGCGTCTCGACGGTGATGGACCTTTCCCGGGCGCTGGGCTGGCTGGCGCCTGCGCAGTATCTGACATCCCCGCGCGCGAAGCCCTCCGCGCTCGCGGCATGGCACGATCCGACCTATCTGGAGGTTTTGCAAAGGGCCGAACGCGACGGCACGCTCGGTGCCGAGGAACGCCTTCGCCACGGGCTCGGAACCGCTGCGAACCCGATCTATCCGGAGGTGTTCCGCCGGCCCGCAACGGCCGCAGGCGGATCGATCATGGCGGCCGGGATGCTGCGCGGGGGCGGGGTGATCTACAATCCCGGCGGCGGGACCCATCACGGGCTGCCCGACCGGGCGAACGGATTTTGCTATCTCAACGATCCGTGCCTGGCGATTCTGGCGTTCCGGCGAATGGGTCTGCGCCGCATCGCCTATCTCGATATCGACGCCCATCATTGCGACGGCGTCGTCCACGGGTTCGGCAACGATCCCGACATCCTCATCGTCTCCACGCACGAGGAGCGGCGCTGGCCCTTCACGGGCGCCCTCGAGGATCGCGGCGGCGGAAACGTCTGGAACCTCCCCTTGCCCCGAGGGGCCAACGACGCCGATATGGCGGCGATACGCGACGGGCTGATCCTGCCGTTGATCCAGGATTTCGCGCCCGAGGCCCTGATCCTGCAATGCGGCGCCGATGCGGTGGCGGAGGATCCGCTGTCGCGGTTGCAGATGTCGAACAATGCCCATTGGGCCATCGTGGCGGCCGCAGCGACGCTTGCGCCGCGACTGCTGGTGCTTGGCGGCGGGGGGTACAATCCCTGGTCGGTCGGGCGCCTCTGGACGGGCGTCTGGGCGACGCTTTCGGGGGCGGAGATACCCGACCGCCTGCCGCCGCGGGCGCAGGCGGTTTTGCGCGGACTCGAATTCGCCAACAATCGCCTGGGACGCAACCCGCCCGAACACTGGTTCACCACGCTGCGAGACGCCCCGCGGACCGGCCCTGTCTCGGGCGACGTGAACGCGCGTCTGGCGCATTTGCGCGCCCGCGCGCGGAGCTGGGTCTGAAAGCAAACTGCCGGACCCGATCGTGCGCCCCGGCCACGCGGCGTGGGTCGATCGCCGGCCCGAGGCGATAGCGGCATGGCGACGCGGGTCCGGCCCCGCCGTGAACAGATGCGATCCTTGCGCGTTTTCGTGTCGATCCAGTGCAGGAGAGATCCATGAAATCTTTAGATACCTACGCCACCCGGCAGATCGGCCTTCACTGGCTGGTCGTCGGGCTGGTCGCCTTCCAATTCGCGACCGGAGGCGGAATGTCCCAGTCGTTCCACCGCGATCTGTCGCTCGACGCGGGGGTCACCGGCACCGCGATCGTCCATGGCGTGATCGGCAGCGCGATCCTCATCGCCATGATCGTCCGCGCCGTCACGCGTCGTCGCCACGGCGCACCCCCGCCCCCCGAGACGGAGCCCTCGGCGGTGCAGAAGCTCTCGCGCGCGAACCACGCGGCCTTCTACGTGGTCCTCATCGCGATGCCGCTGGCAGGGTTGACCGCGGTGCTGACGGGCAGCGAAACCGTGGCCACCCTCCATGCATGGACGTCGAAGCTCCTTCTGGTCCTGATCGTCGCGCATGTCGCGGGGGCGCTCTGGCACGCATCCAAGCGCGACGGGGTGATCGGGCGGATGCTGCCGACGCGGGCAGAATGATCCGGCGCTGAGATCAGGCACGCCGCCCACGGCACGACAAAAAAAGGGCGATTGTATATTTGACAAACCCAAGGCCAGAGCGTATATCTAACTCAACCAGTTAGAGGCCCCGCCATGTCCGTTCTTTCCGCCCTTTACATGCACGACGAAGCCGCCGCGTTTGCGCACGTCGAGGCGATGATCTGGGCCGACGGCACGGTCTGCCCGCATTGCGGCGTCGTGGATCGCGCCTATCGCCTTGAGGGTGTCCGCACGAAGGCCAGCAAGAAGAACCCGGAAGGCAAAGAGCGTCACGGACTGTGGAAATGCCGCGAGTGCCGCAAGCAGTTCACCGTCCGCAAGGGCACCATTTTCGAGGAAAGCCACCTGCCGCTGCACCTGTGGCTGCAAGCGATCCACCTGATGGTATCCAGCAAGAAGGGCATCAGCAGCCACCAGCTGCATCGCGTTCTCGGCATCACCTACAAGAGCGCGTGGTTCCTGACGCACCGCATCCGCGAGTGTATGCGTTCCGGCGAACTTGCCCCGATGGGCGGCAATGGTGGCGCTGTCGAGGTGGACGAGACGTTCATCGGCAACGACCGCACGAAGAAGCCGCACGGCGAGAAGAAGGGTCGCGGTTACGCGCACAAGCACAAGATGCTGACGCTGGTGGATCGCGAGACAAAGCGCGCCAAGAGCATCATTGTGGACGACCTCAAGAAGTCCACGCTGATCCCGATCCTGCGCGAGAACATCGCTGCCGAGGCCGTAATCTACACGGACGAAGCGGGTCAGTACCAGAAGCTGGCTGACGACTTCGCGGGCCATGATTTCACCCGTCACGGCGCTGGCGAGTACGTTCGTCGCGGGGCCCCCGAGGTCCACACGAACACCGTCGAAGGCTTCTACAGCATCTTCAAGCGCGGCATGAAGGGAGTCTACCAGCACTGCGGCAAGAAGCACCTGCACCGCTACGCCGCAGAGTTTGATTTCCGGTATAACAATCGCGCCGCAAACGGAGTGGGTGACGCGCAACGCGCTGAAATCGCTCTAAAATCGGCATCTGGAAAACGGCTGACATATAATCCAACTCATTGAGTCGCTTGACAAAAAGCCTGCCAGTGACTAGACTTTGTGTTGCCGGGGATGTGTCGAAAAGCATCAGGGGGGAGACCTCCGCCCGGCGACTAACGCCATCCTTGCCGGGGGACTCGGACTTCCCCAAATCCAAGCAGTCGACCATCTGTTGACCGGCGGAAAGAGCTTTCGATCATATTATAGAACTGCCGATCGTTGGACATGAAACGGCGACCAATCGCACCAGCGACCATGTCGGCAAATTGAATTCCAACGGAATGATGGGATGGCGTTAGAAAGATTGTCTCGATGTAGTTGTCGAAGTTTGACGTGAACATCCCATCTTCACGCACCATGCGCTGGTGTTCGTCACGTAGGCTTTCGTCCTGTTTCCGGCCTTGATGGTCAGCGACGACAATCCCTAGCTGAGTCGCCCCGATTTCTCGGCTGATGTCTTGCAAGAAATACTGGAATCGCTCTGATAGCGGTTTGTATGTTTCGAAATAGAGGTCGTCTTGCGTGTTGATTCTGGGCTTCTCAAAAGCTGCCTCAACTGAGCACACGGAATAGATTATCTTGATACTGTTTCGCTTCGTCAGAATAGAATACATTTGCTCCCGAAATTGGTTGCGCTCATCTTCGGATAGATGGGCGACCGAGTTATCCTTATCTCTGTTATGGGGGCCAAAGTACCTCCACTTTACTTCTCCGGTAACGCGGAAACGCCGCTTCAGTGCGGAGAACTCTGACGAGATGTTCTGCCATTGCGCTTCGTGCACAATAACTGAAGCTAACACCCAGTAGGCGGCGGGCCGAGTTTGCGTAGGTTTCGGCGGTGTGCCAGATTCATCAACGAAGCAGATATACATGAGAGCAAAGTATGGGAAAGTCGGAGCAGAAGAGTCAACTAGAGCGTTTCAAGGAGGCAGCCCGAGAACTCGGCGCCGACGACGACGAGGCCCGGTTCAACGAACGGCTGAAGAAGCTGGCGAAGCAGAAGCCAAAGGAGAACGACGCGAGCTAGTCTAGCCCTAAAAGCAGGCTCATTTGGAAGGCGCTGTCGTCATCCGGGATAGCCGCCAAAACTTCCACGCACTTTCTGCCGCTTGACTGGTAGGAGCGGTACAGGCAGTATTTTGAGCGCAAATCAAAATCAGTGTAGATATATTGAGCAAGGGTGGATGTTAGCGGGCCAATCTGGAGGCTTGCTCCATCATGCATAGGCTTGGAGTAATAGTTCATTGAAGAAGACCCATAGGCTCGTTCCCTCCCCAGAGATCATGCTGCCCAAGTTGGCCGAGTACATGGCCGCGTCAAACCAAGCAAGGCGCACCATCGTTCGCGGCTGCAAGTACGTGTCTCTAGCCCGGTACTTTCAGCACACCATCGCCAAGAAAACTCTATCGGATCACCTCGAGGATGGGAATCCCCTACCTGGCGATCTGCCTGAGAAGGCAGAGCAAATTCGCAACATGCTTGCTGATTCTGAGTTCGACCAGCGGATATTTGATCAGAACGCAGACTTTGTTCTGGCCTTCAGCGACGCTAGTGACAGCTTTGACCTCTCGGGGTTTACGCTGACGTCGTCGTCAGAGAGCTTCGACCAGTCCTTCAACGGGACCAAAGTCAAGTTCAGGCCGGACATGCTGACTTCGAGAACCACAAAAGCAAACACCCAGAAAATCGGGGGTTTGATGTTTCGGTACTCCAAATCGGGCGCTGTGTCCGATGAGGTCGCCGGATACCAAACTGCCTTCATGTACGGCTACTTCGGTGAGCGCCCCTTCATAGAAGAAGCCAAGCCGGAGGGAGCACTCACGCTCGTGCTCTGCGCCAACTCTGGCAAAACGCACCCATCGCCGTCCAAGCCGATCTACACTTACAACGAGATGAAAGCTGTCTGCGGCGACATCGCTGAAAAGTGGGAGAACGTAGATCCGCCAAGCGGAGCGGTTTTCTAATCGGGTTTGTCAAATATACAATCGCGAAAAAAGGCCCTTCGCATCGCGAAGGGCCTTTTATCTTTGTCGCGCCGGTGGCGATCAGCGGTTTTCGACATCCGTGTAGTCGCGCAGCGTCTCGCCCATGTAAAGCTGCCGGGGACGGCCGATCTTGAGCTGCGGATCGCTGATCTGCTCCTTCCACTGCGAGATCCAGCCGACCGTCCGTGCCACGGCGAAGATCGGGGTGAACATCGACTGCGGAAAGCCCATCGCGTCGAGAATGATGCCCGAATAGAAGTCGACGTTCGGGAAGAGCTTCTTCTCGCGGAAGTAATCGTCCTCCAGCGCGATCCTCTCGAGCTCCTTGGCGGTCTGAAGCGTCGGATTGTCCTCGATCCCGAGCAGGTCCAGAACCTCGTCGGCCGATTGCTTCATCACCTGCGCGCGGGGGTCGTGATTCTTGTAGACGCGGTGGCCGAATCCCATCAGGCGGAACGGATCGTTCTTGTCCTTGGCGCGCTCGATGTATTTCGGGATCTGGTCCGGGGTGCCGATCTCGCGCAGCATCTCGAGGCAGGCCTGGTTCGCGCCGCCATGGGCGGGACCCCACAGACAGGCGATGCCGGCCGCGATGCAGGCGAACGGGTTCGCGCCCGACGAGGAAGCGAGCCGCACCGTCGAGGTCGAGGCGTTCTGCTCGTGATCGGCATGCAGCGTGAAGATCCGGTCCATCGCACGGCTCAGGATCGGGTTCACGACGTAATCCTCGGCCGGAACCGAGAAGCACATGCGCAGGAAGTTCGACGCATAGTCGAGATCGTTGCGCGGATACACGAAGGGCTGGCCGACATGGTACTTGTAGGCCCAGGCGGCGATTGTCGGCATCTTCGCGATGAGACGGATCGAGGCGACCTCGCGCTGCCAGGGATCGGAGATGTCGGTGCTGTCGTGGTAGAACGCGCTCATCGCACCGACGACGCCGACCATCACGGCCATCGGATGTGCGTCACGCCGGAAGCCCCGGAAGAAGTTCTGCATCTGCTCGTGCAGCATCGTGTGGTTCGTCACGCGATGTTCGAAATCCTCGAGCTGCGCGGCATTGGGAAGATCGCCGTAGAGCAGGAGATAGCAGACCTCCAGGAAATGGGATTTTTCGGCCAGCTGGTCGATCGGATAGCCGCGGTGCAGCAATTGCCCCTCGTTACCGTCGATGAAGGTGATCGTGCTGTCGCAGGATGCCGTCGAGGTGAAGCCGGGATCGTAGGTGAAGACGCCGGCTTGCGCATAGAGCTTGCGGATGTCGATGACGTCGGGGCCCGCAGTGGGGCTCAGTAGCGGAAGGTCGACCTCGGTATCGCCGAAGGTCAGCTTTGCGGTTTTCTGTTCGTCGGCCAATGCCTGTCTCCCTTGTGTTGCTGGGCGGGAAGCGCTTGGCGCGTCGCGCTCAACGGATGCTTTCCGGAACGCCGGTCCCGGATGCCAGGGCGTCGTCGATGCGCGACAAGGTCTCGTCGCGCCCCAGGACCACCATCATGTCAAAGACGCTCGGGGTAGCCGTGCGCCCGGCGAGCGCGGCCCTAAGCGGACCCGCGATCTTGCCCAGCCCAACTTCGCGTTCCTGCGCTGTTTGCGAAGCGACCGCTTCCAGCGCGTCGCGATCCCAGTTAACAGTTTGCAGGTGCGGCGTCAATTCGCGGAGCAGGCCGATGCCGGCCGCGTCGAGCGCCTTCGCCGCCTTGGGCGCGATCGTCAGGGGGCGCCCGGCAAGAACGAAATGCGCCTTTTCGAGAAGCTCGGGAAAGGACTTGGCACCCGTCTGCACCAGCGGCAGGGCAGGGCGGAGGGCGTTCTCTTCCGGCTGGCTCAGTTCGGGCGTGCCGGCTGCCGATTGCCATGCCCTGAGCCCGGTGATCAGCTCGTCGGGGTCGAGCTTCGCCATGTGCTGCCCGGAAATGTGGTTGAGCTTCCTGAAGTCCAGGCGCGCCGGCGACCTGCCGATGCCATCGAGGTCGAACCAGCCCTGCGCTTCCTCGGTGGTGAAGACTTCGTCGTCGCCATGCGCCCAGCCCAGCCGCGCCAGGTAATTGCGCATCGCGGCCGCGGGATATCCCATCGCGGCATATTCCTCGACGCCGAGCGCGCCGTGACGCTTGCTGAGCTTCTTGCCGTCTTCCCCGTGGATGAGCGGGATGTGCGACCACACGGGCTCGGGCCAGTTCATTGCGCGATAGACCAGCATCTGGCGCGCAGTGTTGTTGAGGTGGTCGTCGCCCCGGATCACATGGGTCACGCCCATGTCGTGATCGTCGACGACGACGGCCAGCATGTAGGTGGGGCTTCCGTCGGAACGCAGGCAGATCATGTCGTCGAGCTGGTCGTTGCGGATCACTACGCGTCCCTGAACCTGATCCTCGATGACCATTTCGCCTTCGAGCGGCGCCTTGACCCGCACGACGAAAGGCGCGTCGGGATGATCGGCCGGGTCCGCGTCGCGCCAGGGGGAGCGATAGAGCGTGCTGCGCCCCTCGGCGCGGGCGGCCTCGCGAAATGCCTCGATTTCCTCCTGCGTCGCGAAGCACTTGTAGGCCGCGCCCGAAGCCAGCATCTCGTGCGCGACCTCGGCGTGACGGGTCGCGCGGGAAGCCTGGCTGATCGGGTCGCCGTCCCAGTCAAGCCCGAGCCAGCGCAGACCCGCGAAGATCGCCTGCGTCGCCTCGTTCGACGATCGCGCACGGTCGGTATCCTCGATCCGCAGCAGGAACCGCCCGCCGCGCCCGCGTGCGAAAAGCCAGTTGAACAGGGCCGTCCGCGCGCCGCCGATATGCAGGAACCCCGTGGGGGACGGGGCGAAGCGGGTGACGACCGATCCGGGCGCCTGGGAGGCGTTAACCATTTGGAAACCATTTCCAGAAATTACTCGCTGCGGTGTAATCAATCGATTGTAGGAGAACAAGGGTGCCCTCAGGGCCGGTCACGCGCCTGGGTGCGGCACTGCGCCTCGACGCACAGCGTGGCGCGCTCGTGCCTTGGGTCCCGGTCTGTCTCGGGATCGGCATAGGGTGCTACTTCGCGCTTCCCGCCGAACCGACACGGGGCGTCTGGATCCTCCTGGCCGCCGCGATCTGCCTGGCGATCCCGGCGCTTGCCGCGGGGATGTGGCGCTGGCCGCTCGCGGTCGCGCTGGTCCTCGTCGCCACGGGTTTCGGCCTGGCCGGGGTCAGGACCCACCAGGTGGCGGGGCCCGTCATAGACTGGCGCTACTACGGGGCCGTCGAGGGACGCGTGATCGAAGTCGATCGGTCCGCTTCCGACATGCCGCGAATCACGCTCGACGAGGTGGTGCTCGAACGCGTGGCCGCATTCGAGACGCCGCGGCGCGTCCGGATTTCCCTTCATGGCGCGCAGGACTGGCTCGAGCCTCGTCCGGGACAGCGGATCATGGTCACCGGGCATCTGTCGCAGCCGCAAGGCCCCGTGGAGCCCGGCGGTTTCGACTTCCAGCGCATGGCCTGGTACGAGAGCCTCGGCGCGGTCGGGTATGCGCGAACGCCGGCCCTGCTGATGGCGCCCGACGACGGCACGCGGCCGATCGGCAGGATACGCATGGCGATCTCGCGCTACGTCGTGGCGGTCCTGCCCGGCGAGGCCGGCGCATTCGCCGCGGCGATCACCACCGGCGACAGATCCGCGATGAGCACCGGAACGCTCGAGGCGCTGCGCGCGTCGAACCTCGCGCATCTGCTCGCGATCTCGGGATTGCACATGGGGCTTCTGACGGGCGCGGCCTTTGCCGCCTTGCGGTTCGGTCTGGTGCTCGTTCCCGGTCTCGCGCTGCGCCGACCCGTCAAGAAATACGCGGCTTTGGGCGCCCTGGCGGCAGGCGCGTTCTATCTGGCGCTTTCGGGGGGCAACGTCGCGACGCAGCGCGCCTTCATCATGGCGGCGGTCATGCTGCTGGCGGTCTGTCTCGACCGCCGGGCGGTGACGCTGCGGGCCGTGGCGGTCTCGGCCACGATCGTCCTGCTCCTGCGGCCCGAAGCCGTGACCGAGCCCGGATTCCAGATGTCGTTCGCGGCCACGACGGCGCTCGTCGCCGTGTTCCGCGCGCTTCGCAATCGTACGCCGGCCCGCCAGTCGCGCTGGGTAGCCCCCGTCGTCGGTGTGCTGATGTCGTCGGCCATTGCGGGGGCCGCGACGGCGCCCTACGGTGCGGCGCATTTCAATCAGGTGTCCCATTACGGATTGCTCGCCAACATGCTCGCCGTACCGGTGATGGGCGCGATCGTCATGCCCGCGGCGCTTCTCGCCGCCTGTCTCGCGCCGCTCGGCCTCGCCTGGCTGGGACTCTGGATCATGAAGCCCGCGGTCGTCTGGATCATGATCGTGGCGCATTGGGTGGCCGACCTGCCGCATGCGGTGTCGCATGTTCCGGCGGCGCCGGCTCCGTTCCTGCCGATCTTCACGCTGGGCATGCTGGTGGTGGTCCTCTGGCAGGGGCGGGGCAGGTGGACGGGTGTCGGCATCGCGGCGGTGGCGGGGGGAATGTGGCTCGCGGCGGACCGTCCGGACATCCTGATCGCACCTTCGGGCGGACTTGTCGGGGTTCTTCAGGCAGATGGCCGGGCGCTCTCCAAGCCCCGCGGGGACGGGTTCGCCGCACGTGTCTGGCTCGAGAATGACGGCGATACGCCCGATCAGGAACTGGCCGCGTCGCGCCACGTCGTCGAGGACGGCAATGCACGGTTCACCCTGGGCGGTCTCGACCTGGTCCAGGTAATGGGGCGCGGGTCGAGCGAGCGGGCGCAGCAGTTCTGCCGGCAGGTCGACATCGTTGTGACGACGATGGATGTCGAACGCGACGGCGGGTCCTGTCTTCTGCTGAACGCACCGCTGCTGCGCAAAACGGGTGCGGTATCGGTCCGGCTGGCCGAGGACCGGGCCGATCTGATCTCGGCCCGGATCGTCTCCGGACGCCGACCCTGGAACACCGGCGCGGATTGGCCCGAACCGCTTCCGCAACTCCGCATCGACAGGCGCATGACCCGCGCCGAGGAGACGGGTCAGTAGGTACGGATCAACCCGACCAGCCGGCCCTGCACCTTGACCTTGTCGTCGGAATAGATGCGCGTCTCGTAGGCCGGATTGGCCGCCTCGAGCGCGATCGTCCCCTGATGGCGGCGAATCCGCTTCAAGGTGGCTTCCTGCCCCTCGACCAGCGCCACGACGATATCGCCGTCATCGGCGACACTCGTCTCCCGGATGACCACCACGTCACGGTCGTTGATGCCGGCCTCGATCATCGAGTCGCCCTTGACCTCCAGAGCGAAATGCGCGCCGCTTCCCGAGAGCATCTGGCTCGGCACGGCGACGGTATGCGAAACCTCTGATATCGCGTCGATCGGGACACCGGCGGCGATCCGGCCCATCACGGGCAGGTCGACCGCGGAGACGTGGACCTCGCGTGCCCCGCGCGGCGGGTCGACATCGGGACGATCGCCGTCGATGATCTCGGGCTCGAACCCACCGCGCCTGGCGTTCGACCCGGTATCCAGGGAGTCCGGCAGTTTCACGATCTCGATAGCGCGCGCCCGGTGCGGCAGGCGGCGAATGAAGCCGCGTTCCTCCAGCGCGGTGATCAGGCGATGGATCCCCGATTTCGAGCGCAGATCGAGCGCCGCCTTCATTTCGTCGAACGAGGGGGGCACACCGTCACGCTGAAGACGCTTGTTGATGAATGTCAGCAATTCCAACTGTTTGCGCGTCAACATTGTTTGCTCTGTCCCCAGAAAAACCCAACCGTTCGCAGAATGTTCTAGGCGCGTTCCCGATCCGTGTCAACGCGCGTCAGATCTCGATGAACTGCATTATGTCGCCCGCCTCGCGCGGCCCGTCGCCGGGGCGTCGGATGACCAGCGCATTCGCCTCCGCTAGAACGTGGAGCATCGCGCTGTCCTGATCCGGCGCGACGGAAAGGGTTCCGTCGCGGAAAACGCCGCGCATGTAATGCTCCCTCGGACCGTTCGCCTCGAGCGCCTGGGCCAAAGGGGCCTCGCGGCGACCGGCAGGGCGCTTCGGCAGCCCCAGAAGCGCCGCGATCGCGGGCCGTACGAAGACCTCGCCGCAAACGAGGCTCGAGACGGGGTTGCCGGGCAGGCCGATCATCGGGATGCCATCGAGCCGGCCCGCCATCAGCGGCTTGCCGGGCCGGATCGCGACCTTGTAGAAGCTCCGGTCCATCCCGCGTGCGGCCGCGACCTTTCCGACCAGATCGTGGTCGCCGACCGAGGCGCCGCCGATCGTCACGATGAGGTCGCTCCCCCGGGCGAGGTCGAAGGCGGCGGCGAGCGCGGCCTCGGTGTCGCGCGCGATGGGCAGAAGCCGGGCGATGCCGCCCGCGCGCTCCACCATCGCGGCGAGGCCGAGATTGTTGGACGCGACGATCTGGTCCGGGCCGGGCCTGTCGCCCGGGGCCACCAGCTCGTCTCCGGTCGCGATGATCGCCACCCGCGGACGCCGGGTCGCCCTGACGGCGCCGTGCCCCATAGCGGCGAGCAAGGCGAGATCGACGGGGCGCAGAGGGCGATCGAAGGCAACGCTCTGTCCCTCGCGGAAATCGCCCCCGGCGGGACGGATATGCGTGTTCGGGCCGGGACGATCCGTCACGGTGATGCGATCGCCGGCTCGCTCCACGTCTTCCTGGAGAACGATCCGGCTTGCGCCTTCGGGTACCGGCGCTCCGGTGAAGATCCGGACGGCCTGGCCTTGCGACACCTTCGCGGCGAACCGTCGCCCGGCGGCACTTTCCCCGACGACCTCGAACACCTGACCGATCTCGACCTCCGCCGCGGCCACCGCATAGCCGTCCATGGCCGATCCGTCGAAGGGCGGCTGGTCGCGCAGGGCGGCAACGGGGCCTGTCAGAACCCGCCCCGAAGCCTCGCGAAGGGAGACCGTTTCCGCCTCGAGCGGATCCACCAGGGCGAAGATCGCGTCGAGCGCCTGCGCCACCGAGATCATGGGGCGGCCTCGAACCGTCCCGACGCGCCCCCATCCTTGAAGGTCACGCGGATCCCGCCGATTTCCATGTCCTTCTGGATCGCCTTCACCATGTCGTAGACGGTCAGGCACGCGGCCGAGACGGCGGTAAGGGCTTCCATCTCCACGCCGGTCTGGCCGCTGGTGCGCACATTCGCCTCGACGCGGATGCCCGGAAGGGCCGGATCGGGCGCGAGATCGAGGGCGACCCGGGTGATCGGCAGGGGATGGCAGAGCGGGATGAGATCCGACGTCCGCTTGGCCGCCATGATGCCGGCGAGCCGCGCGACCCCGAGCACGTCGCCCTTCTTCGCGCGCCCTTCGGTGATCGTGTCGAGCGTCGCAGGCGACATCCGGATCCAGCCGCTCGCGCGCGCTTCGCGGTCGGTGACGGGCTTGCCGGATACGTCGACCATGTGTGCGTTGCCGTCCTGGTCGAAATGCGTGAGCGGCATCAGCGTGCTCCGGGCGTCAGCGGATCGGCGAGAAGCTCGCGCGTGGCCGCGGCGATGTCGTCCCTGCGCATGAGGCTTTCGCCGACCAGAAAGGCGCGCGCTCCGTAGCGGGCGAGATCCGCGAGGTCCTGCGGGGTCGAGAGGCCCGATTCCGCCACGATGATCCGGTCGGCCTCGACCCTCCGGGCGAGATCGCGCGTCGTGGCGAGAGAGGTCTCGAACGTGTTGAGGTCGCGGTTGTTGATGCCGATCAGCGGCGATTGCAGGCGCTGCGCCCGCTCGAGTTCGGCCGCGTCGTGGACCTCGATCAGGACGTCCATCTTCCAGTCCTGCGCCGCGGCTTCGATCTCGGCGGCCTGGCCGTCATCGACGCTCGCCATGATGACGAGGATGCAGTCGGCCCCGATGCTGCGCGCCTCGGCGACCTGCCAGGGGTCGTACATGAAATCCTTGCGCAGGACCGGCAGGTCGCAGGCCTCGCGTGCCTGCGTCAGGAAATCCTCGTGACCCTGGAAGCTCGGCGCGTCGGTGAGCACCGACAGGCAGGCAGCGCCGCCCTCCTCGTAGGCGCGCGCGATCGCGGCGGGCTCGAACTCGGACCGGATCAGCCCCTTCGACGGGCTCGCCTTCTTGACCTCAGCGATCAGTCCGTAGCCCTCCCGCGCGGCCCCGGTGAGGGCGCTCGCGAAGGGACGGACCGGCGGAGCGTCTTTCGCGGCGGAATCGATCGTCGCCCGGTCGCGATCGGCCTTTCGCGACGCGATCTCGTCGAGCTTGTAGGCTTTGATCTTGTCGAGGATGGTGGCCATGAATGATCTCTTTCGGGCGAGGAGCTGTGATGGTGCGTGGGCCTCAAGGGGCGATCGTGACGAGCGCGTGACGCTTGCGCCCGGCGCTGAGCTTGACGGGCTGCGCGAGGGCGGCGTCGTCGAGAACGAGGCCCGCATCGGTGAGAACCGCATCGTCGATCCGCGCGCCCCCTTCGGCGATCAGGCGCTTGGCGTCCTTGCCGGACTTGGCGAGACCAGCGCGCACGATGAGCTGCACCACCGAGATCCCGGCCGAAGCCTCGTGCCGGGGCAGTGACAGCGTTGGCAGTTCCTCTCCGGTGCCGCCATGCTCGAACACTTCGCGCGCGGTGGCGTGGGCCGCCTCGGCGGCCTCCCGGCCGTGGCAGAGCGCCGTGACCTCGTTGGCGAGGATGATCTTGGCGGCGTTGATCTCCGATCCCGCGAGCGCGCCCAGACGGTCGCATTCGTCGATCGGAAGTTCGGTATAGAGCCGCGCGAACCGGCCGACATCGGCATCGGTGGTGTTGCGCCAGAACTGCCAGAACTCGTAGGGGCTCAGCATGTCGGCATTGAGCCAGACCGCGCCGCCCTGGCTCTTGCCCATCTTGCGCCCGTCCGACGTGGTCAGAAGCGGCGATGTCAGGCCGAAGACGGACGTGTCCGCCACGCGCCGGGTCAGGTCGATGCCGTTGACGATGTTGCCCCACTGATCGCTTCCGCCCATCTGCAGCACGCAGCCGTAGCGCTGGTTGAGCTCCAGGAAATCGTAGGCCTGCAGGATCATGTAGTTGAATTCAAGGAAGGACAGCGACTGCTCCCGGTCGAGCCGCGACTTGACCGACTCGAACGACAGCATCCGGTTCACGCTGAAATACCGGCCGATATCGCGCAGGAACGTCAGGTAGTTGAGCCCGTCAAGCCATTCCGCGTTGTCGAGCATCCGCGCGTCGGTCCCCCCCTCGCCATAGTCGAGATACTTGGCGAAGACGCCCTGCATCCCGGCGATGTTGTCGCCGATCTGCTCCGAGCTCAGCAGCGGACGCTCGTCGGCCCGAAAGCTCGGATCGCCCACCTTGGTCGTGCCGCCGCCCATCAGGGTCAGCGGCTGATGCCCCGTCTTTTGCAGCCAGCGCAGCATCATCACGTTGAGCAGATGTCCCACATGCAGCGACTTTGCCGTGGCGTCGTAGCCGATATAGGCCGGAACCGGTCCCGTGCGGAGCGCCTGATCGAGCCCCTCGTAATCGGTGCAATCGGCCAGATATCCCCGCTCGATCATCACCTGGAGGAAATCGGATTTCGGCTGGTAGGTCATGGGATTTGGGTCCATCTTGCGTCTGCACGACCCTATATCCGCCGGACCGAGAAAGGAAAACCCGATGTTGCTGGAGGCGTTGAAGTCGGGGCCCGTCTGGGCGCTGGGCACGATGTCGGGCACATCGCTCGACGGGGTGGACGCGGCGATGGTCCTGACCGACGGCGCGCAGGTCTTCGCGTTCGGCGCGCACGACTACCGACCCTACGATGCCGCGGAACGCGACGTCCTGCGCGCGGCGATGGGACAATGGGATCCGGCTCCCGAGGCGGCCGCTCTCGTCGTCGCGGCCCATGCCGCGCTTCTGGGCCAGATGGCGGGCGCGGATGTCGTGGGCTTTCACGGCCAGACCACCGCCCACGATCCCGGCGGGCGCGGGACGTGCCAGATCGGCGACGGGCGCCTTCTGGCGCATATGCTCGACTGCCCCGTCGTGTGGGACTTCCGCAGCACCGACGTCGCGATGGGCGGGCAGGGCGCGCCGTTGGTTCCGTTCTTCCATCACGCCTGCGCGAGATGGATGGGGGCGGATGCGCCGCTCGCCTTCCTCAATCTGGGCGGGGTCGGCAATCTCTCCTGGGTCGATCCGCGGATCGCGAATCCCGCCGAGGCGGGGGCCTGCCTCGCCTTCGACACGGGGCCCGGCAATGCGCCGCTCAACGACCTGATGCGCGCGAGGACCGGCCGCGACATGGACGAGGACGGGGCGCTGGCGCAATCGGGCACCCCCGACACAGGGGTCCTCGACCGGCTCGCGGCGCACGATTGGTTTCGCCGCGTTCCGCCCAAATCGCTCGACCGGAACGATTTCGCGTGGCTGCTCGAGGCGGTCGCGGATCTGCCCGACGCGGATGCGGCCGCCACGCTCACCGCGGCGATGGCGCTTGCCGCGGCGCTCGGGCTCAAGCATTGCCCCGCGGCGCCCGACCGTATGCTGGTGGCCGGCGGGGGACGATCGAACCCGCTGGTCATGCGCCTTTTGGCCGAGCGATGCGACTGCCCGGTCGAGCCGGTCGAGAGCGTCGGCCTCGACGGCGACATGCTCGAGGCGCAGGCCTTCGGCTATCTGGCGGTGCGGTCCGCGCGCGGATGGCCGCTCACGGCGCCGGGGACCACGGGCGTTTCCACCCCGG
Source organism: uncultured Paracoccaceae bacterium (assembly GCA_947489705.1). Classification (GTDB taxonomy): domain Bacteria; phylum Pseudomonadota; class Alphaproteobacteria; order Rhodobacterales; family Rhodobacteraceae; genus Palleronia. Next base: position 91,079 of record CANLEQ010000003.1, on the reverse strand, counting down.
CGGGCGGCGGGTGCCTCTCGCAGCCCGACGATGCCGCGCGGAGCGTCGGCGCGGCGTCCTGAACGGCCTATCCCGGCGCGGGTGACCCGCATGCCGGGCCGAAATGCGTCGACAATCCGCCCGAGGGTGCGCGCGCGGGCCGCTTTTCCGCTCGCATCCCGCAGACCCCTTTGCTAGGAAGGCGCGAATTTTCGGGGGCCGTCGTGTTCCCTAGTTTTGCGGGTGTGGCGGAATCGGTAGACGCACTTGGTTTAGGTCCAAGCGCCGCAAGGCGTGGGGGTTCAAGTCCCTTCACCCGCACCATGGACGAGAAGGATAAGGCGATATGCAGGTCAACGAGACCCTGAACGAAGGCCTCAAGCGTGGCTACCACATCATTGTCACGGCCGAGGAGCTCAACGCCAAGGTCGAGCAGAAGCTCGTCGAGGCGCAGCCCGATGTCGAGATGAAGGGTTTCCGCAAGGGCAAGGTGCCTCTCGCGCTGCTGAAAAAGCAGTTCGGACCGCGGCTCACCGGCGAGGCGATGCAGGAATCGGTCGACGGCGCCATGCAGAAGCATTTCGAGGAAACCGGCGATCGTCCCGCGATGCAGCCCGATGTCCAGATGACCAACAAGAACTGGAACGAAGGCGACGATGTCGAGGTCGACATGACCTACGAGGCGCTGCCCGACATTCCCGAATTCGACGCCTCCACGATCAGCCTGGAAAAGCTGGTCGTAACGCCCGACGAGACGGCGGTCGACGACGCGCTGACCCAGCTTGCCGAAAGCGCCCAGAACTTCGAAGCCAAGGACGGCGCGGCCGAGGATGGCGATCAGGTCGTGATCGACTTCGTCGGCAGCATCGACGGCGAGCCGTTCGAGGGTGGCGCGGCGCAGGATTATCCCCTGACGCTCGGATCCAACAGCTTCATCCCCGGCTTCGAGGAGCAGCTCAAGGGCGCCAAGGCCGGCGACGAGGTCGAGGTCACCGTCGATTTCCCGGCCGATTACCAGGCCGCCCATCTTGCCGGCAAGCAGGCCTCGTTCGCCTGTACCGTCAAGGAGGTCAAAGCCCCCGCGAAGGCCGAGATCAACGACGACCTCGCCAAGCAGTTCGGCGCCGAGGATCTCGAAGGTCTGAAGGGCCAGATCCGCGAACGTCTCGTGGCGGAATACGGCCAGGCGTCGCGCGCGGTGATGAAGCGTCAGCTTCTCGACCGTCTCGACGAGAAGGTCAGCTTCGATCTTCCGCCGTCGCTCGTCGATGCCGAGGCCAAGCAGATCGCCCATCAACTCTGGCACGAGGAAAATCCCGACGTCGAGGGGCATGACCACGCCAATATCGAGCCCGACGCCGAGCACATGAAACTTGCCGAACGGCGCGTGCGTCTCGGGTTGCTCCTGGCCGAACTCGGCCGCAAGCACGAAGTACAGGTGACAGACGCGGAAATGACGCAGGCGGTGATGAACCAGGCGCGCCAGTATCCCGGTCAGGAACGCCAGTTCTTCGAGTTCGTGCAGCAGAACCCGCAGGCCCGCCAGCAGATCCAGGCGCCCCTCTTCGAGGACAAGGTCGTCGATCTGGTATTCGATCAGGCCGACGTGACCGAAAAGGAAATCACGAAGGAAGAGCTTCAGGAAGCAGTCCAGAAGCTCGAGGAAGACGAAACCGTCTGAGCTCTGGCGTCCTTTTGCGACGGATTTCAGGGCGCGCCTTCGGGTGCGCCCTTATTCTTTCGGGATGCGCCGGCGCTCGAGTGCGGGTGTCCATGCCTTCAGGTGCGCTCCCATCCGACAATCGTCCGTCGCTCCGAGCGTCGGAACGGCCGCGCCGATGAAGGGGTGCCGCCGCGTAAAGAAAAGCCGCGCCGGAGAGGTCTCCGGCGCGGCTCGGGTCACATGGGCGACGAAACCGCTCAGGCGTCGTCGTCGCGGCCCAGCTTCTCGTCGAGCGTCGACTTTTCCTGCGTCGCAGGCTGATCGTTGCGCTGTTCGACTTCGCTCTCTAACTCGTCCATCTGGGCCGCTCCGATATCGTCGAAGAGCTCCTGGATCTCGAACTCCGCGGCGGCCTCTTCTTCGGCGGCCAGTTCCTGGATCGATTTGCCGCGCGACTGCAACTCCGCCTCGTCGGCCGAGCGGGCGACGTTGAGCTGAATGGTCACCTCGACCTCGGGGTGCAGCGTCACGATCACCTCGTGCAGGCCGAGCTCCTTGATGGGCGCTCCGAGGGCCACCTGCTTGCGATCGACGTCGAAGCCGTTCTCGGACGCGGCTTCGGCGGCATCGCGCGTCGAGACCGACCCGTAAAGCGCACCACCGTCGGAGGCCGAGCGGATCACGACGAATTGCTGACCTTCAAGACGGGTCGCCAGCTCCTGCGCTTCCTTCTTGGTCTCGAGGTTGCGCGCCTCGAGCTGGGCTTTCTGATCCTCGAAGGCCGCGACGTTGGCCTTGGAGGCCCAGAGCGCCTTTTTCTGCGGCAGGAGGAAGTTGCGGGCGTAGCCCTGCTTGACCGAGACGACATCGCCCATCTGGCCAAGCTTCGCCACGCGTTCCAGAAGAATAACATCCATTGGGTGGACTCCTTATTTCACGGCGTAGGGAAGCAGGGCCAGGAACCGTGCACGCTTGGTGGCGCGCGACAGCTCACGCTGCTTCTTAGACGAGACGGCGGTGATGCGCGAGGGCACGATCTTGCCACGCTCGGAGATGTAGCGCTGCAGCAGACGCGTGTCCTTGTAGTCGATGCGGGGTGCATTGTCGCCCGAGAAGGGGCAGACCTTGCGGCGGCGGAAAAACGGTTTAGCAGCCATGGTTTAGCGTCCTTTCTTCGGGTAATCAGCGACGGGGGCGACGGTCGTCACGGTCGTCGCGCTTCTGCATCTGGATCGACGGGCCGTCCTCGTGCGCATCGACCTTGATGGTCATCACGCGCATGACGTCGTCGTGCAGGCGCATCAGGCGTTCCATCTCGTGGATCGCGGGGGCCGCGGCATCCGTGCGCAGATAGGCGTAGTGGCCCTTGCGGTTCTTGTTGATCTTGTAGGCCATCGTCTTGACGCCCCAGTATTCGTGATCGACGAGGGTGCCACCGTTGTCGGAGAGGATCGTGCCGAAATGCTCGATCAGCCCCTCGGCCTGCGTGTTCGACAGGTCCTGACGGGAAATGAAGACATGCTCGTAAAGCGGCATGGTTGGTCCAGTTCTGTTTCAGGGCGCATTTCAAAGACCGGGAATGTAACCTTCCGCGCCCCGGACACGAGAGGCTGCGCCGATCATCGTCTTCGCGGAAGTCCGTGGCCTATAGTCGCGATCGCCGCGCGATGCAAGCTGCGCGTCCAGGGTGTTCGCAGGCGATCACGACATGTTCGCCTATGCGCGATTGAGCGGTGGCCGCCGGCTGTTAGGTACCTCGATGCCAACCCAACAAGGAATCAACTCATGAAGCTTTTCCTCCCCACCGCTCTCGCCGCTGCCTGCGTCGCGGGCAGCGTCCATGCCGAGCCCGTCCGCTACACGATCGATCCCGCGCATAGCGAGATCCTGTTCTCCTGGACCCATGGCGGTTTCTCGACCACCCGCGGGATCTTCTTCGGGTATGAGGGCGAGTTCACGTTCGACCAGGAAAACCCCGAGAGCTCCTCGGTGAGCGTCTCCGTCCCGACCATGTCGATGCAGACGAATTCCGAGCTCTACAACCACCTCATGAGCGACGATTTCTTCGGGGCGACCGAGGATGACATGATCACCTTCGAGAGCACCTCGATCACGGTCGAGGGCGACGACGAAGCCGAGATCACCGGCAATCTGACGATCAATGGCGTGACGCAGGAAGTCGTGCTGGACGCGGAGCTCAACAATATCGGCGAGGGCCCGATGGGCAACATGGTCGCGGGCTTCAGCGCCGAGACGACGCTGATGCGCAGCGATTACGGCCTCGACGCGTTCGTGCCCTTCGTCAGCGACGAGGTCGAGGTCCAGATTTCCCTCGAAGGATCGCCCGCCGAAGAGTGATCCCGTCTGTTCCGGCGTTCCGGGCTACCCGTCCGTGAAGCGCCGGGCCCGCAGCGCGATATCGACCCCGACATCGAAGCCGAGCGTTCCGGGATCCGTCTGCCCCTCACCGATGCCGAAACTCCGCCGGTCGATAATCGTGCGCCCCGTCATCTCCGCGGCGTCGCCGTCGATATCGAGGGCGAACGGCAGGTCGATCTCGGCCGTCTCGCCGGCCAGGGACAACGTGCCTTCGGCAATATAGCCGTCGTCCGCCGGCACGATCTCCGCTTCGAAGACGGCTTCCGGATTGTTCTCGGCATCGAAATAGCGCGGGCCCATGGCCTGTTCGGTGACCGATCCGAGGGTAAGGCTGGGGATGTCGATCGTCACCGTCACGGTGCCGTGGCGTCCGTCGCGGAGGGTTTCGTCGAAGGTGATGTCCGCCGTCCAGTTGGCGAAGCTTCCTTCGATGGCCGTCCCCATCTGCCGAACCTCGATGGCGATCTCGCCGGTCTCGACCTGCCAGTTTCCGGCGCCGGCATCGCGGCCCGAGGATTGCGTCGCGGGCTCTTCGGCGGTGATGGCGACGACGGTGGCACCGCCGGCAAGATAGACCGCCGCCGCCAGGAGGAACGCGGCGCCGAGGCGTTCGCCCGAATGCGCACGGATTGCCGGCGCCGGCCCGAACCACATCCGCGAAAGCGTACCGTCGCGATCGACGAAGGCATGCTTGGCCGCCCCCGCCACATGCAGGACGAGCGATGCGATGAGGACCTTCGTGAACACCCAATGGGTCGTGAAGGCGATTGCCTCGACGCCGGTCGATTTGGGAACCAGCGGGAGCGACTGCCCGAAGGGCCAGAGGATCGGGGCGAAGCCTTCGGCTGCGGCATGCCCGATCCAGCCCGAGAGCGGCACGACGATCAGCGCGCCGTAGAGGGACCAGTGAACGCCCTGCGCAAGCAGGGCCGCGCCGCGCTGCTCTTGATGGACCGGGGCGGGCTTCGTCTGCGTGACGGCCCAGAGGATCCGCATCAGCGAGACGAAGAAGATCGTCACCCCGAGCGTCTTGTGAAGGCTGAACACCATGGCCTTGCGCGCCACCTGCGCCGATGTGTCCTGCGGCAACTCGCTCCCGACGAGCCCCAGCGGGATCGCCGTCAGGATCAGGAGCGCGGTGAGCCAATGGAAGATCTTCGTGACGAAGCCGTAGGTGGCTTGGGTATTGCTCAATCGCATGGGGGGCCTCGGCGGTGTCTCTGAGCGCACGAGTCTTGCCGAGACACCCCGGCAGAACAACACCGCCCCGCGCGCGGCGGATGTGCACGGTCGCACCAAAGATTGCGAAGCTCCCGGCGAAGGTCTATGCCGTTGCAAATTTGCTCGGAGGACAGGCATGGCGGTGGCATTGGTATTTCCCGGACAAGGGGCTCAGATGATCGGCATGGGCCGGGATCTGGCCGATGCGTACCCGGCGGCCCGCGCGGTCTTCGAGGAGGTCGACGCGGCGCTCGGCGAAAAGCTGAGCACGCTGATCTGGGAGGGTGCGGCCGAAGAGCTGACGCTGACGGCCAATGCGCAGCCCGCCCTCATGGCGACCTCGCTGGCCGCGTTCCGCGCGCTCGAGGCCGAAGGATTCGGTTGGGACCGCGCGACGATGGCGGCGGGTCATTCCCTTGGGGAATATTCCGCTCTCGCCGCGACCGGCGCGCTGAGTGTCGCGGACGCGGCGCGACTGCTGCGCCGGCGAGGTCGCGCGATGCAGGACGCGGTTCCGGTGGGCGAAGGCGCGATGGCCGCGCTGCTCGGCCTCGATCTCGACGCGGCGACGCGGATCGCGGCGGAGGCCGCGGGCGATCGGGTCTGCGAGGCCGCCAACGACAACGATCCGGGCCAGGTCGTCATCTCGGGCCACCGGGACGCGGTCGAACGCGCGGTCGAACTCGCGAAGGCCGCAGGATCGAGGCGGGCCGTCATGCTGCCGGTCTCGGCACCGTTCCATTGCGCGCTCATGGAGCCCGCGGCCGGCGCGATGCGCGACGCCCTCGCGGAGGTCGCGATCGCGCGCCCGGCGGTTCCGGTCGTGGCCAACGTCACGGCCGCCCCGGTCAGCGATCCCGACGAGATCCGCGATCTTCTCGTGCGCCAGGTCACCGGGGCCGTTCGGTGGCGCGAAAGCGTTGAGGCGATGGTCGCCGCCGGGATCGACGAGACCTGGGAGGTGGGCGCGGGCAAGGCGCTTTCAGGGATGATCCGGCGGATCGACAAATCCGTCGCCACCCGGCAGGTCGGTGCGCCCGACGACGTGCGCGCGGCCATTTCTTGATACGTCGCAAATGGGGAGATTATGATGTTTGACCTTGCAGGAAAGGCCGCCCTGGTAACGGGCGCATCCGGGGGAATCGGCGGGCAGATCGCGCGCGTGCTGCATGGCGCGGGCGCGAAGGTGGGCCTCTCTGGCACGCGGCAAGGTCCGCTCGACGAACTCGCGGCCGAGCTGGGCGAGGGGGCCTTTGCGATGCCCTGCGATCTCGGCGATGCCGACGCGCTGCGGATGCTGCCCAAACGGGCCGCCGATGCAATGGGATCGCTCGACATCCTGATCAACAATGCCGGCATCACCCGCGACAACCTGTTGATGCGCATGGGCGACGACGACTGGGCGCAGGTCCTCGACGTGAACCTGACGGCGACGATGCAATTGTGCCAGGCCAGCCTGCGCGCGATGATGAAGGCGCGGTGGGGACGGATCGTCAACATCTCGTCCATCGTCGGCCAGACCGGCAATCCCGGTCAGGCGAATTACGCGGCCGCGAAGGCGGGCATGGTCGGCATGTCGAAATCCCTCGCCCAGGAGGTGGCGTCGCGCGGAATCACCGTCAATTGCGTCTCGCCCGGCTTCATCGAGACCGCGATGACGGAAGGGCTCAACGACAAGCAGCGCGACGCGCTGATGGCGCAGATCCCCGCCGGCCGCATGGGCACCCCGAACGAGATCGCGGCCGCCGTCCTCTATCTCGCCAGTCCCGAGGCGGCCTACGTGACGGGCGCGACGCTGCACGTCAACGGCGGCATGACGATGGTCTGAGCGGCATCGCCGTCCTTGCGCATATGACGCTAAGGCGTTTGCCTTTGATATCCGTTATGCTATAGGCGGCGCAAATTTTCCGGGGGTGGCCGCGCCGCGAACGCGCTCATGGCGTCCATCCGGAAGCGTAAGTGGCCCGAGGGCCGAACAGAAGATCGGGATTATCCCGTGAGAACAAAAGGACAGGAAATGAGCGAAGGCGATATCGAGACGCGCGTCAGGAAGATCGTTGTGGAACATCTCGGCGTGGAAGAAGAGAAAGTGACCGAGAACGCCTCGTTCATCGACGATCTGGGGGCCGACAGCCTCGACACCGTCGAGTTGGTCATGGCGTTCGAGGAAGAGTTCGGGATCGAGATCCCCGACGATGCCGCCGAGACGATCCAGACGTTCGGCGACGCCGTGAAGTTCATCAAGGAAGCGGTCTGAACCCGGCTTCCTTCGCGGTCCCGCCCGAGAGAGCGCCGTAGCGATCTCATCCTCGCCGGCGGGCGCCGCCATTAAGACCGAAAGGCTCGCCGATTCCGATCGGCGGGCCTTTCTTGTTTCCCGGAGCGTATTTGACGTCGAAGCCCCTTCGCGCTCGCGCGCGACCACTCTGAAGAAGCGCCCGGCCGACCCTCGGCAAGCATGTCGATCGACCGTGAGGCGGCCTGTCCCGGAACGACGATCCTTCGTGGCATGGTGGGGCAAATGCGCTAGAAGATCTGCATGAACCCGAAGAACAAGATGGCGCAGGATCGTACCGACTGGGCAGAGGATCGCACGCTCCTCGCCGCCGAGCGGACGTTCGCCGGCTGGATCCGGACCGGTCTGACTTGCGTCGTCGTCGCGATCGCGCTGCAAGCGGTCTTCGGACCGGCCGAGCCTACCTGGCTGCCGAAGGCGGTGGCGTCGCTGTTCCTGCTCGCGTCGCTCGGCGTGTTCGTGGCCGGCTGGTTCGAGGCGCGGGCCAACAACCGTTCGCTCGCCGCGCGCGCCTGTCGCGCGCAGCCGATGCGCCGCATCACCGCGCTCTGCCTCATGCTGAGCGTTGCGACGATCCTTCTGGGCGTGGTGCTGTGGCTGCTCTAGCCCCCGGACGGGACGGCCGCTAGTCTGGCCGCGCGCCTCCCGAATCCCGCTCAAGGACCCCCATGTCAGACGCTGCCGCCTATCAGGTTCTCGCCCGCAAGTATCGCCCGCAGACCTTTGCCGACCTGATCGGCCAGGATGCCATGGTGCGCACGCTGGAAAACGCCTTCGATGCGGACCGGATCGCGCAGGCCTTCATGATGACGGGCATCCGTGGAACCGGCAAGACGACCACCGCGCGGATCATCGCCAAGGGCATGAACTGCATCGGGCCGGACGGGCAGGGCGGCCCGACGACCAGTCCCTGCGGAGAATGCGATCCCTGCCGCGCCATCGCCAAGGGTCAGCATGTCGACGTGATGGAGATGGACGGCGCGTCGCAGACCGGCGTCAACGACATCCGCGAGAACGTCCTGAATTCGGTCCAGTACGCGCCCACCTCGGCGCGCTACAAGATCTACATCATCGACGAGGTCCACATGCTCTCGACGGCGGCGTTCAACGCGCTGCTGAAGACGCTGGAGGAACCGCCCGCGCATGTGAAGTTCATCTTCGCCACGACCGAGATCCGCAAGGTGCCGGTCACGGTCCTGTCGCGGTGCCAGCGGTTCGACCTGCGGCGGATCGAGCCCGAGGTGATGCTGGCCCATCTGCGCGGCATCGCCACACGGGAAAAGGCCGAGATCGCCGAAGACGCGCTGGCGCTCATCGTGCGCTCGGCCGAAGGCTCGGTGCGCGACGCGCTGAGCCTCATGGACCAGGCGATCAGCCACGGCGCGGGCGGCACCACGGCCGAGCAGGTCCGCGCGATGCTGGGGCTCGCCGATCGCGGGCGCGTGCTCGACCTCTTCGATCTGGTGATGAAGGGCGAGGTCGCCGCGGCGCTCTCGGAGCTCTCCACGCAATATGCCGACGGGGCCGATCCGCTCGCGGTTCTGAGGGACCTGGCCGAGATCACCCACTGGATGAGCGTCATCAAGATCACGCCGGGGGCCGCCGACGATCCGACCATCGGGCCCGACGAGCGCGACCGCGGGCGCCGCATGGCCGAGGCGCTGTCGATGCGGGTCCTGACGCGCACGTGGCAGATGCTGCTCAAGGCGCTCGAAGAGGTGGCGCATGCCCCCAACGCGATGATGGCCGCCGAGATGGCGGTGATCCGCCTGACCCACGTGGCGGACCTGCCGCCTCCCGAGGAACTGCTGCGCAAGCTGCGCGACGCGCCGTCGCCGGGCGAGCCCTCGGCGTCCCCTTCGCAGCGCACGGCGCAGTCGCCCCCCGACGACGGCGGTCGCGCGCCGGTGGCATCCGCGGCCACGACCGGTGCGACCGGGCCGTCCGGCCCCGGCGGCGGCGCCACGGCGCTGGCACGCGCGCCCGATGCTCTCGCGCGCTTCGCCACGTTCGATGCGGTCGTGGCGCTCATCCGCTACAATCGCGACGCGAAGCTGCTGATCGACGTGGAGACCGGCCTGCGGCTGGTACGCTACGCGCCCGGCCGGATCGAGTTCGAGCCCGCGGACGACGCCCCGCGCGACCTCGCCGCGCGGTTGTCGCAGCGCCTGCAGGGCTGGACCGGCGTGCGCTGGGCCGTGTCGGTCGTGTCGGAGGGCGGTGCGGCCACCATCGCCGAAGAGCGCGATGCCGAGGATGCAGCGCTCAGGGCGCGTGCCGAGCAGCATCCGCTGATGCAGGCGGTGCGCGCGACCTTTCCGGGCGCGCAGATCATCGAGATCCGGTCTCTCGAACAGATCGCAGCGGATGCGGCGGCCGAGGCATTGCCCGAGGTCGAGGACGAATGGGACCCCTTCGCCGACGAGTGAGGCGCGCGGAGAATCCCTCCGCTCGCTTGCGAAACCGGCCGCCCGTTCGTATCTGAGGGGGCAGCGAGAACACAGGCAGGAGATCCGACGATGTTCAAGGGAATGGGCGGTCTTGGCGACATGACCAAGATGATGGCCGCGGCGAAGGACATGCAGGGCAAGATGGAAAGCCTGCAGGAGGAACTGCGCAGCATCGAGGTCACCGGCGAATCCGGCGCGGGTCTGGTCAAGGCCACGGCGACCGCCAAGGGCGAACTCATCGGCCTCGACGTCGATCCGTCGATCTTCAACGCCGACGAGAAGGAAGTGGTCGAGGATCTGATCCTCGCCGCGATCAAGGACGCGCAGCTCAAGGCCTCCGCGCGGTCCCAGGAAGAGATGCAGAAACTGACCGAAGGCATGGGTCTGCCGCCCGGCATGAAGCTGCCCTTCTAGCGCATGCGTGCCGCGGGAAACGACGTCCAGGCGCTGATCGACCTGATGGCGAGGTTGCCGGGGCTCGGGCCGCGCTCGGCGCGCCGCGCTGTGCTGCACCTCATCAAGAAGCGCGGGCAGCTGATGCGCCCGCTGGCCCAGGCGCTCGCCGATGTGGCCGAGACGGTCAAGCCCTGCATCAATTGCGGCAATATCGGCACCAGCGAGATCTGCGACATCTGCACCTCCGACAAGCGCGCGACCGGCGAGGTCTGCGTGGTCGAGGATGTCGCCGATCTCTGGGCGATGGAGCGTGCGGGCGTCTTTCGCGGGCGCTACCATGTGCTCGGCGGCACGCTCTCGGCGCTCGATGCAGTCGGGCCTGAGGATCTGCGGATCCCGCATCTACTCGACCGGGTCGGGCGGGACGGGATCACCGAGGTGATCCTCGCCCTCAATACTACCGTCGATGGCCAGACGACCGCGCATTACATCGCCGATCAGATGCAGGGCCGGAACGTCACGGTCACCTCGCTGGCCCAGGGCGTGCCGATCGGCGGCGAGCTCGACTATCTCGACGACGGAACCATCGGCGCCGCGCTGCGCTCGCGCCGGGCCCTCTGAGAATCGGCGCGGGCGTCCGGAAATAACGGCTGTCCACATCTTCCTGCGCTTGCCTCGCATTATGGCCTTTACAGGTGCGATTCGTTGCCACACCATATTTGGTGAGGGGCGTCGAAACGTGACGCTTATCCTTGAGCAGTCACCAAGCCATAGAGGCCGCGAAAGGCCCGGGCGAAACAGAGCGAGGCCGCGCATGGCGCTGACCCAGCAGGCGTTCCAGACGGATGAACTGGACCCCATCGATATCGTCGAACATCTGGCCGAACATAATCGCTGGCAATTCGATCGGGTCGACGACGATCAGATCTCGATGCTGGTGGAAGGTCAATGGCGCAGCTATGCGTTGACGCTGGCCTGGGCGCCTCAGGACGAAACGCTTCGCCTGATCTGCACGTTCGAGATGGAGCCGCCCGAGGATCGCCTTCCCCTGATCTACGAGGTGCTGAATTCCGCCAACGACCATATCTGGTCGGGGGCCTTCACCTACTGGCTCGAACCGCGACTGATGGTCTATCGCTACGGTCTGGTCCTGACCGGCGGCCAGATGGCCAGCCCGGAACAGATCGACCGCATGATCGCGTCCGCGATCGCCGCCGCCGAGCGGTTCTATCCCGCGTTCCAGCTTGTCGGGTGGGGCGGGCGCAGCCCCGACGAGGCTCTGAACGTGGCTATCGCCGAGGCGTTCGGCCACGCCTGACGGGCGCCCGGTCCTCCCGAGGGGGGTATGTCGCCGGGCATTCCGCGATGTGGTGAGGTAAGTCGATGCGACGGAAGACGATGTCGATGAGCGTGAACGCCCGGCAGGCGGCCCTGTGTCCCCTCGCGGGCGGCGACCGGACGGATCGGAAACCGCCCGAGCCGCGCGCCGGCTCGCGCGATCTCGTATCATGACCGCGCGCTACGAGGATTTCCTGAAGCTCGACATCCGCGCGGGCACCGTCACGCGTGCGGAGCCTTTTCCCGAGGCGCGAAAGCCAGCAATCAAGCTCTGGATCGATTTCGGCGGCGATCTCGGTGAAAAGCGAAGCTCCGCGCAGATCACGGCACATTACGCGCCCGGGGATCTGGTGGGCCGTCAGGTGCTTGCGGTTGTCAATTTCCCGCCGCGCCAGATCGGACCGGTCATGTCGGAGGTCCTGGTTCTGGGCCTTCCCGACGCCTCGGGCGAGGTGGTTCTGGTGACGCCCGATCAAACGGTTCCGGATGGAGGAAGACTGCATTGAAGACATTGTTCGTCAGCCGCTGGCTGCCCGACGAGACGCTCGCGCAGGTGCGCGAGCTCTACGAGGTGACGCAGGAAGACGCGCCGCTCACGCCGGCGACGGCGCGGGACCGGATGGCCGAGTTCGATGCCGTTCTTTGCTGTATCGGTGACGATATCGGCCCGGCGGCGTTCGAGGGCGATCCGCGTTGCGGCCTGCTGGCCAATTACGGCGTCGGCTACAACCATATCGACGTGGAGGCCGCGCGCCGGAAGGGGATCGCCGTCACGAATACGCCCGGCGCGGTGACCGAAGGCACCGCGGATATCGCCATGACGCTCATCGCGATGGTGCGACGCCGCGCCGGCGAGGGCGAACGGCTCCTGCGGCGCGGCGACTGGAAGGGCTGGCATCCCGGCGATCTTCTGGGCTGGAGCATCACCGGGGCAAATGTGGGCATCGTCGGGATGGGCCGGATCGGCAAGGCCATTGCGGCGCGCTGCCATCACGGGTTCGGCATGGAGGTCTCGTTCTACAACCGCTCCAGGGTCGAAGATCCCGGTATGCCCGCCACGCAGGTCGAGGATCTGAAGACGCTGGCCGGCAGCGTCGATATCCTCGTGCTTGCGGTCCCGGCCTCTCCCGCGACGCGGCACCTGATCGACGCGGACATCCTCGCCGCCATGCGGTCCGACGCGCATCTGATCAACATCGCGCGCGGCGACGTGGTGGACGAAGCGGCGCTGATCGACGCGCTCGCGGCCGGGCGCATCGCCGGGGCGGGGCTCGACGTCTACGAGAACGAGCCGGAGGTGCCCGCCGCCCTCAGGGAAATGGAGCAGGTCGTGCTGTTGCCGCATATGGGCACGTCGGTGATGGACGTGCGCGTCGTGATGGGGGAGGTCGTTCTGGAGAACCTGCGCGCCTATGCGGCCGGCGAGCCGTTGCCGCACGCCCTCTGACGGTCGCCGACCGCTTCGCGCCAGTGCCGACGGCAGAGCGAGACATAGGTCTCGTTCCCGCCGATCTGGACCTGGGCGCCGCTGGTGACGACGCGACCCGTCTCGTCCTTGCGCACGACCATCGTGGCCTTGCGCCCGCAATGGCAGATCGTGCGGACCTCCCGCATCTCGTCGGCCAGCGCCAGGAGGGCCGAAGAGCCGGGAAAGAGCTGCCCCAGGAAATCCACGCGCAGACCGTAGCACATGACGGGAACGTCGAGGTCGTCGACCACCCGCGCTAGCTGCCAGACCTGCGCCTCCGTCAGGAACTGCGCCTCGTCGACGAAAAGACACGCGATATCAGTCTCTTGCAGCCACGAGATCACCCTTTGCATGAGGTCGTCATCGGGGCCGTAGGTCTCGGCCGCCTCGCCGATGCCGATCCGGCTACCGATCCGGCCCGGTCCCGCGCGCCGGTCGAGTGCGGCCGTCAGCAGGCGGGTGACCATCCCGCGCTCGCGGTAATTGTGCGACGCTTGGAGCAGCAAGGTCGACTTGCCCGCATTCATCGTCGAGTAGTGGAAATAGAGCTTGGCCAAGATGAATCTGTCCCGCGTTTCGCTGATGCGGCAGGTGCGCGGCCTCAGCCCTGCAGGCTGCGCACCTCGATCTCGCCGCGGATCCGCGCCTGCATCGCCTGCGCAGCCGCATGGCACCCGGCCAGCGTCGTGAAATAGGGGATCCGGTCCATCAGTGCCACGGCGCGGAGCGAGCGGCTGTCCTCGACCGCCTGCGCCCCTTCGGTCGTGTTCATCACCAGCGCGATATCTCCGTCCTTGATGATGTCGACGATCGTGCGGCCGCCCTCGTAGACCTTGTTGACCACCGTGGAGCCGATGCCCGCCGCGTCGAGGAACTTCGCCGTGCCGCGCGTCGCGTTGATCGTCAGGCCGAGATCGGTCAGGATCCGGGCGGTTTCGAGCAACTGGTCGGTCTTGTCGGCCTCTTTGATCGACAGGAACACGCGGCCCTCCGTCGGAAGCTCGACACCCGCGCCCATCTGCGCCTTGAGGAACGCGGTCGGGAAATCGCGGTCCCAGCCCATCACCTCGCCGGTGGAGCGCATCTCGGGGCCGAGCAGCGTGTCGACCCCGGGGAACCGCGCGAAGGGCAGCACCGATTCCTTGACCGAGAACCACGGCATCGCCGGATTGGCGAGGGTCAGCGGATCGGCGATCGGCACCGTCTCGCCCGGACCCGTCCCGTCGGGATAGGGATCGCGATGCGGGAAGTCGCTGAGCTTCTCGCCGGCCATCAGGCGCGCGGCGATCGAGGCGATGGCGCTGTCGGTGGCCTTGGCGACGAAGGGCACGGTGCGCGAGGCGCGCGGATTGACCTCGAGCACGTAGATCTCGCCGTCCTTGATGGCGAATTGCACGTTCATCAGGCCGACGACGCCGAGCTTGACGGCCATCGCCTTGGTCTGGCGCTCCATCTCGGCGACGATTTCGGGCTCGAGCGTGTAGGGGGGCAGCGAGCAGGCACTGTCGCCGGAATGCACGCCCGCCTCCTCGATATGCTGCATCACCCCCGCGACATGCACGTTCTCGCCGTCGCTGAGACAATCCACGTCGACCTCCACGGCGCCGGTGAGGTAGCTGTCGAGCAGGACGGGGTTCTTGCCCGACACGTTCACCGCATCGCGGATGTAGCGCGCCAGATGCGCGTCGTCGCGGACGATCTCCATCGCGCGGCCGCCCAGAACGTAGGAGGGGCGGATGACCAGCGGATAGCCCACTTCGGCCGCGATGCGCATCGCTTCCTCGTCCGACCGGGCGAGGCCGTTCTTGGGCTGGCGCAGGTCCAGATCGTTCAGCATGGCCTGGAACCGCTCGCGATCCTCGGCGAGGTCGATGGCGTCGGGCGAGGTGCCGAGGATCGGGATATTGGCCTCCTGCAACGCATCGGCGAGCTTCAGCGGCGTCTGCCCGCCGAACTGCACGATCACGCCGTGCAGCGTGCCGTTCTCGCGCTCCACCCGCAGGATCTCCATCACGTGCTCGAAGGTCAGCGGCTCGAAATAGAGCCGGTCGGACGTGTCGTAATCGGTGCTCACCGTCTCGGGGTTGCAGTTGACCATGATCGTCTCGTAGCCCGCATCGCTGAGCGCGAAGCACGCATGGCAGCAGCAATAGTCGAACTCGATCCCCTGGCCGATCCGGTTGGGCCCGCCGCCCAGGATCACGACCTTCTTGCGGCCGGTGGGACGCGATTCGCATTCCACGTCGCCCATCACCGGATGCTCGTAGGTCGAGTACATGTAAGGGGTCTGCGCCTCGAATTCCGCGGCGCAGGTGTCGATCCGCTTGAAGACGGCGGTAACGCCCAGATTGGTACGCGCGCGACGGATCTCGGTCTCTGTCGCGCCCGTGAGCATGGCGAGGCGCGCATCCGTGAAGCCCATCATCTTGAGCTGGCGCAGATCGTCGGCATCGTCGGGCAGGCCGTCGCGCCGGATCGTCTCTTCGACCTCCACGATCTCGCGGATGCGGGCGAGGAACCAGGGATCGAATTTCGTCACGGCGCCGATATCGAGATCGGAGAGGCCGTGGCGCATGGCCTGGGCGATGACGCGGATCCGGTCCGGCGTCTGCTGGCTCAGCGCGGCCATGACCGAGGCATGGTCCGGCGCGCCGTCGATCTCGATCTCGTCGAGGCCCGACAGCCCCGATTCCATCGACGACAGCGCCTTTTGCAGCGATTCGTGGAAGCTGCGCCCGATCGCCATCGCCTCGCCCACGGATTTCATCGCCGTCGTCAGCGTGGGCTCGCTGCCGGGGAACTTCTCGAAGGCAAATTTCGGGATCTTGGTGACGACGTAGTCGATCGACGGCTCGAAGCTCGCGGGCGTGACGCCCGTGATGTCGTTGTCGAGTTCGTCGAGCGTGTAGCCCACGGCAAGCTTGGCCGCGATCTTGGCGATCGGAAAGCCGGTGGCCTTGGAGGCCAGCGCGGAAGAGCGACTGACCCGCGGGTTCATCTCGATCACGACCATGCGGCCGTCCTCGGGGTTCACGGCCCATTGCACGTTCGACCCGCCCGTCTCGACCCCGATCTCGCGCAAAACCGCGATCGAGGCCGAGCGCATCGTCTGGTATTCCTTGTCGGTGAGGGTGAGGGCAGGGGCCACGGTGATCGAATCGCCGGTATGCACGCCCATCGGGTCGACGTTCTCGATGGCGCAGACGATGATCGCGTTGTCGGCGCGGTCGCGCACGACCTCCATCTCGAATTCCTTCCACCCCAGAAGGCTCTCGTCGATCAGGATCTGGCTGACCGGCGAGGCGTCGAGACCGGATTTGCAGATCCGGATGTAATCGTCGCGATTGTAGGCCACGCCGCCGCCGGTGCCGCCGAGCGTATAGGCGGGGCGGATGATCGCGGGCAGGCCCACATGCTCGATCGCGGCCATGCACTCGTCCATGGTCGACGCGATGGTGGCCTTGGGGTTCTCGAGGCCGATCCGCTCCATCGCCTCGCGGAAGAGCTTGCGGTCCTCTGCCATCTCGATCGCCTCGCGCCGGGCGCCGATCATCTCGACGCCGTGCTCGGCCAGCACCCCCATCTCTTCCAGCTTCAAAGCGGTGTTGAGCCCGGTCTGTCCGCCCATCGTCGGCAGCAGGGCGTCGGGCTTCTCCTTGGCGATGATCCTGGCGACGATCTCGGGCGTGATGGGCTCGATATAGGTGGCGTCGGCGAGCCCCGGATCGGTCATGATCGTCGCGGGGTTCGAGTTGACGAGGATGACCCGGTAGCCTTCCTCTCGCAGTGCCTTGCAGGCCTGTGCGCCCGAATAGTCGAACTCGCAGGCCTGGCCGATGATGATCGGTCCCGCCCCGATGATCATGATGGACTGGATATCGGTGCGTTTCGGCATGGCGTCCCCCGGGGCAAATCGTCGGGCGTTATAGCCCCGCAGGGAGAGGGCGCAAGGTCATTCCGGGGGCGGCCGCCGCCGGCTCAGTTGCGGTAGAGGTAGTCGCGCGTGATCGGTACGGCGTCCTTGCGATGGGCGAGCTGCGCCTGGAAGACGACCTGCTGGCCGTGCACGAAACTCATTTCCGACGCGATGAGATAATAGCGCCACATCCGGCAGAATCGGTCGTCGTAGATCGCGCGGGCCTTCTCGATCCCTTCGGAAAAGCGGCGCTCCCAGTGGTTGAGGGTCTTGGCGTAATGCAGCCGCCACACCTCGATATCGGTCGAGCCGAGCGCCTGACGCTCGAACGCGGCGCTCATTTCCGACAATGCCGGAACATAGCCACCTGGAAAGATGTATTTCGCGATCCAGGGTGATGTCGCGCCCGGCGGATTGGTCCGCCCGATCGTGTGGATGAGCGCGATCCCGTCGGGGCGCAGCATCTCGCGCACCTTGCCGAAATATTCGTCGTAATGGGGCGCGCCCACATGCTCGAACATGCCCACCGAGACGATCCGGTCGAACGTCCGGTCGATCGCGCGGTAATCCTGCAGGAGGAACTCGACGCGATCATCGAGGCCCTCCTCGCGGGCGCGGCGTTCGGCAAAGGCATGCTGCTCGTGCGAAAGCGTCACGCCCGTCACCCGCGCGTCGAAATCCCGCGCCAGCGTCAGCGCCATGCCCCCCCATCCGCAGCCGATGTCGAGGATCTCCATCCCCGGCTCGATCACGAGCTTTTCGGCGATATGCCTCTTCTTGTCGGCCTGCGCCTGTTCGAGGCTGTTGTCGTCGTGCCGGAAATAGGCGCAGCTATATTGCCGGTCGGCATCGAGGAAGATGTCGTAGAGCTCCGCCGAAAGGTCGTAGTGATGCGCCACGTTTTGCCGCGCGCGGCTCATTGGGTTCCACTGGCTCAGCCGGCGCATGTGCCGGCCCAGCGTGTTGTGCATGTCGTGGATGCGGGTGCGGTTGCCAGACGACAGGTTGTGCATCGTGATGTCCATGAGCCCCCGCAAGTCGTCGCCCTCGATCTCGATGGAACCGTCCATGTATCCTTCGCCGAGGCCCAGATCCGGATTGGTCACGATCCGTCTGGGCAAGGTCGGATCGGTGATCTTGACCGCGATCTCGGGGCCGCCCGATCCGGTGGTGAACCTGCGCCCGGAGGGCAGGGTGATTTCTATCGTCCCGTCCCGAAAGACATCGCGCGCAATGCGTTCGAACATCCGATCCCACATCGGTCTACTCTCGCTCCTCGTATGGCGGGGCGCCGATCCCCGCAGTATCGCTCACAAAAAGTTAACCTGCGATATTTGCGCGCGGATGCAACCCTCCACTTGGTACGGTAGGCGTCCCCGCGCTTGACTTCCCTCCGGTGGGCTTGTGTATGCGCGAAGTCGTTTGAAGCCATCGAAGGGACGCTCCATGCACGCCTATCGCAGCCATACCTGCGCCGATCTGGACAAGAGCCACGTGGGCGACGACGTGCGTCTGGCCGGCTGGGTCCACCGGGTGCGCGACCACGGCGGCGTGCTGTTCGTCGACCTGCGCGACCATTACGGCATGACGCAGGTGATCTGCGATCCTGACAGTCCGATCTTCCCGGAAATGGAGATGGTGCGCAGCGAGTGGTGCATCCGCATCGACGGATCGGTCAAGGCCCGCGACGACAGCCTCGTGAACTCCAAGATCCCGACCGGCGAGATCGAGGTCTATGCCCGCGGCATCGAGATCCTCGGCCGCGCCGACGAGCTGCCGCTCCCGGTCTTCGGAGAGCAGGACTACCCCGAGGAGACGCGGCTGAAGTACCGCTTCCTCGATCTGCGCCGGCAGGGACTGCACCAGAACATGGTGATGCGGTCCGATGTGGTGCGCGACCTGCGCGAGCGGATGTGGGGCCTTGGTTTCAACGAATACCAGACGCCGATCCTGACCGCCTCCTCGCCCGAGGGCGCGCGCGATTTCCTCGTGCCCTCGCGGCTCCATCCCGGCAAGTTCTACGCCCTCCCGCAGGCGCCGCAGCAATTCAAGCAGCTGATCATGGTGTCGGGCTTCGACAAGTATTTCCAGATCGCGCCGTGTTTCCGCGACGAGGATCCGCGCGCCGACCGTTCGCCCACCGATTTCTACCAGCTCGACCTCGAGATGTCGTTCGTGGAACAGGAGGATGTCTTCGCCACTATCGAGCCCGTCGTGCGAGGCTGCTTCGAGCGGTTCGGCGGCGGCCGCAAGGTGGACCAGACATTCGAGCGGATCTCCTACCGCGACGCGGCCCTCTGGTACGGCACCGACAAGCCCGACCTGCGCAACCCGATCAAGATGCACGTCGTCTCCGAGCATTTCGAAGGGTCGGGCTTCGCCATCTTCGCCAAGCTCCTGGAGCAAGACGGCACCCAGATCCGCGCCATTCCCGCGCCGGGCGGCGGCTCGCGCAAGTTCTGCGACCGGATGAACAAGTTCGCCCAGGAACAGGGCCTGCCGGGGATGGGCTACATCTTCTGGCGCGATCAGGGCGAGGGGCTCGAGGCCGCAGGACCGCTGGCCAAGAATATCGGCCCCGAGCGGACCGAGGCGATCCGCGAGCAGCTGGGCCTCGGGGTGGGCGACGCGGCCTTCTTCCTCGGCGGCAAGCCGGCCGATTTCGAAGGGGTCGCGGGTCGTGCGCGCACCGTGATCGGCGACGAGCTCGACCTGACCGAGAAAGACCGTTTCGCCTTTGCCTGGATCGTCGATTTCCCGATGTACGAACAGGATGACGAGGGCCGGATCGACTTCTCGCACAACCCGTTCTCGATGCCGCAGGGCGGGATGGACGCGCTCGAGGGTGATCCGCTGGAAGTTCTGGGATATCAATACGATCTGGCCTGCAACGGATACGAGCTGGTATCCGGTGCGATCCGGAACCACCGCCCCGAGATCATGTTCAAGGCGTTCGAGATCGCGGGCTACCCCGAAGAGGAGGTGCGCGCCCGGTTCGGCGGCATGGTCAACGCGTTCCAGTACGGCGCGCCGCCCCATGGCGGTTGCGCGGCCGGCATCGACCGGATCGTCATGCTGCTGGCCGACGAGCAGAACATCCGCGAAGTGATCATGTTCCCGATGAACCAGCAGGCGCAGGACCTGATGATGGGAGCACCTTCGGAGGCCAGCGCCGCGCAGCTGCGCGAGCTGCGCCTGCGCCCCCTGCCGCCGGAGAAGTGACGCGGGCTTCGTCGGCCGCCCCGGGGCCGATGCCGACGAAGCCCGGGCGGGGCGCCGCTAGACCGCGACCGACCCGCCCGGGGTCAGGCGGCGGCGGATGAGATCGGCGAGCGCGGCATGCGCCGGGCCGCGCATCACGCCAGCCGCGCACGCGCCCTGCTGGTGCCGCGCCGCCGCGAGCAATTCGGAATCGCCGATGCTCTGCGCAAGGTTGACCGTGAAGCTCAGCGCGTAATCCATCACCTGCGCCTCGTGATCGCTTTGCAGCAGGTCGGCGATCAACGCGTAGTCGTCGCCGAGCGCGCCGGCATCCGCGGCCACGATCTCGTCCGTGACGATCCGGGGGCCGCGGGGGCGTTCGCATTCCGGCAGCCGCGACAGGATCGCCGCATGGAACGCCGCCACGGATCCGAAGGGTTTGGGCAGGAAATCGTCGGCCCCCGCCGCGAAGGCGGCTTCCTGCTGCGTCGGGTCGCCCGAGACCGCGAGGAGGGAGGGAATGCGGGGCATGCCGCCGGCCAGTTGCCGGATCAGGTCGACCCCGGATCCGTCGGGAAGGCCCAGATCGACGATGACGATCGTTGGCCTGTAGGTCGTCAGGTGGCGGGCCGCGGAGCGCAGGCTGTCGGCCCGGCGGATCCGCGCACCGCCGCGCAGGCACATCAGCCGCATCGTCTCGCCGGCAAAGCGGCTATCCTCCACGACGAGGACGGTCTGGCCCAGAAGGGGGCGTTCTGCGGTCGGACGTCGGGGAAAGAGGAATTCGTCGCGCATCTCTTGCATGGGGTTCTCCGTGGCTTGCGAAGCCATCAACACCCTCTTTACCTAAAATTGTGTTAATTCCCGCGGCAATCGCGCAGCGCCGACCCGGTTGCGGCTCAAGGCGCCACGGCCTATTGTCCCCCACCATTCGCGCGAAAGCCGTTGCCATGATCGGACGCCTCAATCACATCGCCATAGCCGTGCCGGACCTCGCGGCCGCGGCGGCGCAATATGCCGGCATGCTCGGCGCCGAGGTGGGTCCCCCGCAGGACGAACCCGAGCACGGCGTCACGGTGGTCTTCGTGAGCTTGCCCAATACCAAGGTCGAATTGCTGTACCCGCTGGGCCCCGACAGTCCGATCGCGCGGTTTCTCGAGAAATCTCCGTCGGGCGGCATCCATCACGTGTGCTACGAGGTGGACGACATCCACGACGCGCGCGACCGCCTCGTGACGCAGGGCGCCCGGATCCTCGGCGACGGCGCCCCCCGGATCGGGGCCCACGGCAAGCCGGTGCTGTTCCTGCACCCCAAGGATTTCAACGGCTGTCTCATCGAACTGGAGCAGGTATGAGCATCACATCCGCCATCGTCCTCTTCGCCGTGACCTGGTTCATGGTGCTCTTCGTGGCGTTGCCGATCGGTCTCAGGACCCAGGGCGACGAGGGCGAGATCGTGCCCGGCACCCATGCCGGCTCGCCCGCCTCGACCAACATGTGGCGCACGGCGCGCTGGGTCACGGCGATCTCGGTCGTGATCTGGATCGCGCTCTTCGTGGTCATCACGTCGAACTGGATCAGTGTTCGCGATATCGACTGGTTCGACCGGCTGGATCCGCGTCCGGTAGCCGGTGAAACAGATGGGTGAAGGTCGCGGCCCCCAGAACCGGGACGACCAGCCCCATGACCGGAACGACCAGCGGCACCGCCATCAGGCAGCCCGTCGCCCAGATCCCGAGCGCGTGGCGACGCCGTAGCCGCCGTGCCCCCGAAGGGCCGAGCCGCCGCGCCGCGATGAGCTGAAAGTATTCCCGCCCGAGCAGATATCCGTTGAGCGCGAAGAAGATGAAGGGTGCTGCGGGCGGCAGGGCGAGATAGGCCGCGAAGGCCGCGACATTGGCCAGCGCCAGAACGCCCAGGAACGTCGCCCCGTCGCGCAGGCCCTGCAGCACCGACAATCGCGGCGCCGGGGAGAGGTGCGGGTAATGCCGCGCCTCGACCGCATCCGTGACGTCATCGAGAAAGAGCGACGTGAAGGCCGAAGCCACCGGGATCATCAGGAACGTCGACAGGAACAGCAGAAGCGGCACCGACGACCACGACACGGCATCGTCGAGCCATGAGATCTCGCCGATCCAGGGCAGGGCGAACCGGTCCGGGATCAGCCAGCCGAGCGCCCAGACCGTCGCCGCGATGAACCCCGCCAGAAGCACCAGGGTCAGCCCGATGCCGCGCAGCAGTACGCTCCGGAACGCGGGGTCCCCGAGTTGCGCCACCGCACGGCCCGCATCCGTGACCGCCCTCAATCGTCCATCCAGGTGATCTTGGCCGATGGATCGGGGCGGGGCCGTTCGGGCGGCGCGCTGCTTTCCGTGCCGATATGGATGAAGCCCGCGATCCATTCGCCCTCGGCCAGTCCCAGCCCCTCGCGGGCGAAGACCGGATCGTGGCTCGCCCAGCCGCTGAGCCAGTTCGCGCCCCAGCCCGAGGCCAGCGCCGCGTTGAGGATCTGCAGGCAGACCGCCCCGGCCGACAGCGCCTGCTCGGATTCGGGCACCTGCGGCGAGGGTTGCGGGCTCACCACGACCGCGACGGCGAGATCGGCATTGGCATATTGCGCGACCTGCTTGTCGATCTCCTCGGGGGGATAGCTCAGGGCCAGACCGCGATCCGGGATCAGCTGCGACAGGCGCATCAGCGCCGCGCCGTTCAGCACGATCAGGCGCCACGGCTCGAGCTTCTTGTGATCGGGGCTGCGCAATCCCGCCTCGAGAATGGGCGCGAGCGCGGCGCGGTCGGGCACCGGCAGGCCCAGCGTCTTGGCCGGCCGCGAGCGGCGGGTCAGCAGGAAGTCGAGTGCTGCGGGATTGGGGTCGGGCATGGGCTGTCCTTTCGGCGGAGGAAGTCGGGCGATCAGGTCCGGAGCGCGCGCCAGCCGATATCGCGCCGGAAATATCCCCCCGGCCAGTCGATGGCGTCGCACATCGCATAGGCCCGCTCGCGCGCCTGCATGAGGTCGCGTCCGCGTGCGGTCACGCCGAGCACGCGGCCGCCCTGCGCCACGACCGCACCCCCTTGGGCCAATGCGGTGCCGGCATGGAACACCATCTGCGACGACGTGCCGGTCAGCGCGTCGAGCCCGCCGATCGCATCGCCCTTCTCGTAGGGCCCGGGATAGCCGCGGGCCGCCATCACGACGGTCAGGGCGTGGTCCGACGCCCAGGCGACCCGCGCCTCCCCGAGCCGGCCTTCGGCGCAGGCCAGCATCGCGTCGAGCGCCTGTGCGCCGAGCCGCATCATCAGCACTTGGCATTCGGGATCGCCGAACCGCGCGTTGAACTCCACGAGCCGCGGCGCGCCGTCCTCGATCATCAGCCCCGCATAGAGGATCCCGCGATAGGGCGTGCCGCGGCGCGCCATCTCGTCCACGACCGGACGGATGATCCGCTCCACCGCCGCCTCCGTCACGTCGGGCGTCATGATCGGGGCCGGGGAATACGCGCCCATGCCGCCCGTATTGGGCCCGGTATCGCCGTCTCCCGCCCGCTTGTGGTCCTGCGCGGTGCCGAAGGGCAGGATCGTCGTGCCGTCGACCAGTACGAAGAACGATGCCTCCTCGCCGGTCATGAACTCCTCGATCACGACCGCCGCACCGCCATCGCCGTCGAAATTGGCGTCGATGGCGGCATGGGCTTCGGCGGTGGTCTCGGCGACAACGACGCCCTTGCCGGCCGCGAGGCCGTCGGACTTGACCACGATCGGGGCCCCTTCGGCCTCGACATGCGCATGGGCCGGCTCGGCCGCGTCGAACCGCGCCCAGCGTGCGGTCGGAACGCCCGCCGCGTCGCAGATCTCCTTAGTGAAGGTCTTCGAGGTCTCGAGCATCGCCGCCGCCGCATCGGGTCCGAACACGCTGACCCCCGCCGCGCGCAACCGGTCCGCGACGCCGCGCGCCAACGGCGCCTCGGGGCCGATGATGACGAAATCGACCGCATTCTCGGCGGCGAAGCCCGCCACCGCATCGCCATCCTCGATGTCGAGCGTCGCGATCTCGGCAATCCCGGCGATCCCCGCATTGCCCGGGGCCACGATCAGGCGGTCGCATTTGGGGTTCTGCAACGCGGCCCAGGCCAACGCATGTTCGCGCCCGCCGCTGCCAAGGATCAGAATGTTCATGCCCGCCGCTCCGATAATTCGTCTCGATGCCGCAATAGCCGCCGCGCGACCCGAAGAAAAGCGCGCGCCGGGGAATCCGCCGCTCTTCATCTGTCTCTAAATACTCGAATTCCGCCCTTCGCCACGGGCGGCACGCCTTGCCGCTTGCTTGCGCCGTCCGGACCGCCCCCCTATCCTGCGTCGCATGGACCTGCTCGACGATCCCGATCCCGGCGAGAACGCGCATGAATACACCGTCTCGGAGATTTCCGGTGCGGTGAAACGCGTGCTCGAGGGCGAGTTCGGCCGCGTCCGCATCAAGGGCGAGGTGGGGCGCGTCTTCGTCGCGCGCTCCGGGCATCTCTACTTTGACATCAAGGACGACCGCAGCGTGCTCGCCTCGGTCGCGTGGAAGGGGCAGGCCGGCCGGCTGACTGCGCGGCCCGAAGAGGGGATGGAGGTGGTCGCGACCGGACGCCTCACCACCTTCGGCTCGCAATCGAAGTACCAGCTCAATGTCGAGGAATTGCGCCCGGCCGGTGTCGGGGCCCTCATGGCGATGCTGGAGCGGCGCAAGACCCAGCTGCAATCCGAGGGGCTCTTCGATCCGCAGCGCAAGCGTCCGCTTCCCTACCTTCCGGATGTGATCGGGGTCGTCACCTCGCCCTCGGGCGCCGTGATTCGCGACATCCTGCACCGCCTGCGCGAACGGTTCCCGCGGCGCGTGGTCGTCTGGCCCGTCGCGGTGCAGGGCCGCGACTGCGCGGCGCAGGTCGCGCGCGCGATCGCGGGCTTCAACGCGCTCGCGCCGGACGGCGCGGTTCCGCGTCCGGACCTGATCATCGTGGCCCGCGGCGGCGGCTCGATCGAGGATCTCTGGGGCTTCAACGAAGAGATCGTCGCGCGCGCCGCCGCCGCCAGCGACATCCCCCTGATCTCGGCCGTCGGGCACGAGACCGACACCACGCTCATCGACTACGTCTCCGACCGGCGCGCCCCGACGCCCACCGCCGCGGCCGAGCTCGCCGTGCCGGTCCGCTCCGAGCTCCAGGCATGGCTCGACGGGCAGGGACAGCGCCTGATCCGATCGCTCACCCGCGGCATGTCGGATCGCCGCCGGCACGTCGACACGCTCGCGCGTGCGATGCCGCGGGCCGACACGCTGCTCACCGCGGCGCGGCAGCGGCTCGACATCCTCGACCACCGCCTCGAGGCCGGGCGCGACCGCATGCTCGCCCGGCGCCGCGCGCGTTTGAGCGAGATCGGGGCGGGCCTGCGTCCGGCCACGCTGCGTCAGGGTCTTGCCGAGCGGCAGCGCCGGCTTGCCGGCAGCGCCGCGCGCCTCTCGCCGGCGCTGCTCCGGGCGGTGGCGTCCGGGCGCGACCGGCTGGCGCGGCGCGTGCTCGAATTCGACCGGCAGACCCCGCCGCGGGATGCCCTTCGCATCCGGCAGCGTCTGTCCGATCACGGCGCGCGGATGGCCCGCTCGGTCCGCCTGAGGATCGAGGCCGAGACCCGCAGGCTCGACGCGCTGGACCGTCTGCGTCTGTCGCTCGGATACGAGGCGACCCTGTCGCGCGGCTATGCCGTGGTGCGCGGCGACGGTGCCGTCGTCACCTCGGCCGAGGCCGCGCGCCAGGCCCGCGCGCTGGAGATCGAATTCGCCGATGGCCGGATGGTGCCCGGCCCGAAACCGGCCCGCAAGGCGAAGAGCACTCCCGTCGAACCTCCCGAGCAGGGCAAGCTGCTCTGAGAAGGCGCGGGCGACGCGATCAGACGCCGACCTTCGGGCCCGGACATTGCAGCGGCTCGTCGCTGGCGCGGGTCTCGTAAAGCTCCGATCCCGGCGGATCCTCTCCGAATCGCGCCATCAGCCCGCCGCCCTCGAGAAAGAAGGTCCAGCATTGCGGGCCGGTGCCGTCGGTATATTCGAAGCAGATCTGCTCGCCCTGCGGATACCAGGTCCCTTCCTTGCACTCGTCGTCGAGAAACGACCAGCGCACTTCGCGGCCGGGGTGATACTCCTCGACGCCGAACGCGATCCCGCCCGATTCGTAATAAAGCGTGCGGCCGGTGACGTAATCCTCGAATTCCGCCGCACTCATGGGCGTTTGCGCCAACGCGGGTGCGGTCGTGGCGAGGAGGAGGCAAAGGGCGATCGGTTTCATGCGCCGATCCTGACACGGCTGCGCGTCCCGATCCAGATGGCGCCCGCGCCGGGCCCACATTTTTCGCCGTGCCCGGTGCCGGGTTTCCATATGCGGATGCCTGACTTAAGTGAAAGGCAGCTCCGGAGGCAGGCTCATGTCGTTTTTCAACAAGCTGAAATCGAAACTCTTCAAATCGTCGTCGAAACTCGACGAGGGCATCGATTCGATCGTCGAGGAGGGGGGTGATACCGCGCCGGAGGACGAGATCCCCGAGGCGGTCGCGTCGCCCGAACCCGGCCCCGAGCCCGATCCCTCGCCGCCACCCGGCCCCGATCCGGCCCCCGAACCGGACCCCGAACCCGAGCCCGACCCGGCGCCGCCCCCGCCGCAGCCCGATCCGGGCCCGCCGCCGGCCCCCGATCCCTTCCCCCGGCCGGGCGATCCCGCGCCCGCGCCCGTACCGACCGAGCTGCCCGAACAGACGCCGCCGCCCGAGGTTCCCACGGCCCCCACGCCGATCGAGATCCCCGACGACAGCCCGCCCGCCGCGCGCCAGTCGGGCGGCATGATCGGCCGGCTCTTCGGGCGCGGCGCGCCCGCCGCGGCGCCGGTCATGCGACGGCCGCTCGACGACGACATGCTGGAGCAGCTCGAGGATCTGCTCATCACCGCCGACATGGGCGTCGAGACCGCGGCGCGGGTGACCGCGAACATGGCCGAGGGACGGTTCGGCCGGCGCGTCTCGACGGCCGAGATCAAGGCGCTGCTGGCCGACGAGATCGCACGGATCATGGAGCCCGTGGCACGACCGCTGCCGATCTACGCCAAGACGCCGCAGGTCGTGCTGGTCGTGGGCGTCAACGGCTCGGGCAAGACCACGACGATCGGCAAGCTCGCCAGCCAGTTCCGCGCCGCCGGCAAGAGCGTCGTCATCGCGGCCGGCGACACGTTCCGCGCGGCCGCCGTCGAACAGCTCCAGATCTGGGGCGACCGCGCGGGCGTGCCGGTCATGACGGCCCCGCACGGAAGCGATCCGGCCAGCCTCGCCTTCGACGCGATGACCCGCGCCGAGGCCGAGGGCGCGGACCTCCTGCTGATCGACACGGCCGGGCGGCTCCAGAACCGCGCCGACCTGATGGAAGAGCTCGCCAAGATCGTCCGCGTCATCCGCAAGAAGGATCCCGACGCGCCGCACAACACCGTCCTCGTGCTCGACGCCACCACCGGTCAGAACGCGCTGAGCCAGGTCGAGACGTTCCAGAAGCTCGCCGACGTGTCGGGTCTGGTGATGACCAAGCTCGACGGCACGGCGCGGGGCGGGGTTCTGGTGGCGCTGGCCGACCGGTTCGGGCTGCCGATCCACGCGATCGGCGTGGGCGAACAGATCGACGACCTGGCGCCGTTCGATCCGCAGGAATTCGCCGCCGCCCTGACCGGGGCCGATGCCTGATGCTCACTCCGACCCCTCGGCCTCGAGCCGCGCTCTGCGCCGCTCGATGGCGCCGAGAACCGACAGGACGATGACCACCATCAGCGTCGCGAGGATCGCCAGCCATACCTCGCCGGTACCGCAGGCCAGGCCGATCGCCCCGCAAAGCCAGAGCGACGCGCCGGTGGTGATGTTGCGCACGCGACCGCCCGCGGTGAAGATCAGGCCCGCGGCCAGGAAGGCGACGCCGGCCGTCACAGCCTCGATCAGGCGCAGCGGATCGATCCGCATCTGGTCGGGCGTGCCGAAATCCATCGACCCCAGATGCCGGCCCACGAGGATGAAGAGGCAGGCGGCGATCGAGACCAGCATGTGGGTGCGCAGCCCGGCAGGCTTGTCGCGGTACTCGCGTTCCCAGCCGACGGCGCCGCCGAGGATCAGCGCCGCGATCAGCCGGATCGCATCGGCGGCGGTTGGCAGCGTGCCGAAGGATTGTTGCAGGTCCGCCAGGATCGTGTCGGTCATGTCGCGGGGCCTCCCTTGTCGCTGTGATTCCAACGGCGCGGACCGACCCGCGTTCCAGGCGCCCTGATGGACTGGCTGATCGCGCTGGAAGGGACCGTTGAGGGACACCGGCTGGCCCTGGCGCTCGCGCTTTTCGCGGCGATCCTGCACGCGGTGTTCGGCGCGCTGCAGAAGGGACGCCACGATCCGTGGATCAGCCGCATGGCGATCGATGCGAGCTACGGCGTGATGGCCGCGCCATTCGCGCTCTTCGTCGTTCCCTGGCCCGAGCCGCATATGTGGCCGATCTTCGCGGGCGCCTTCTGCATTCACCTGTGCTACAAGGTGGCGCAGGCCTTCTGCTACACCAAGGGGGCGTTCACGGTCGTCTATCCGGTGGTCCGCGGAACCGGGCCGCTCTTCACGGTGATCGGCGCCTCCATCGTCTTCGGCGAGCGGTTCACGGCGGGGCAATGGGCCGGTGTCGCGGTTCTGCTCGCGGGGATCTACGGGCTCGCGGTCTACAACCTGCGCAACGTGCGCGTCGACCGCGAGACGATGCCGCTGGCCCTGGGGCTCGCCGTGCTGACCGGCATCTTCGTCGCGCTCTACACGACCTTTGATGCCTACGGCATCCGGGCGACGGCCGATCCGTTCACCTTCCTCGCCTGGTTCTTCATGATCGACGGGCTGGGCTTTTCCCCGCTGGTCGCGATCGCGCATCGCCGGGCGGTGGCGCGGATCGTCGATTGGGGATCGGTCCTGCGGCTGGG
Source organism: uncultured Paracoccaceae bacterium (assembly GCA_947489705.1). Taxonomy (GTDB): domain Bacteria; phylum Pseudomonadota; class Alphaproteobacteria; order Rhodobacterales; family Rhodobacteraceae; genus Palleronia. Next base: position 61,761 of record CANLEQ010000003.1, on the reverse strand, counting down.
GCTGACCGGCGGCCTCGTGGCCTTCGGCAGCTTCGGCGCCATCCTGCTCGCCACCCGGCTCGACAAGGTCGGCGAGGCGGCGGTCCTGCGCGAGACCTCGACCGTCTTCGCGGCGCTGATCGGCTGGCTGATGCTGGGCGAACGGGTCGGTGCGCGCAGGCTGGTCCTCATGGCCCTGATCGCGTTAGGTGCGGTCATCGTGGAATTCAGCGGATAGAGGGTGGCATGGCCGAGCAATCGAAAAAGGGGCTGGTGACGGCGTTGGAGATGGGACCCGTCGCGCTGTTCTTCGTGGGCTACCTGCTGCTGCGCGACCGGACCTTCGTCGTCGCGGGCGAGGAATATACCGGCTTCATCCTGATGACCGCGCTCTTCGTGCCGATCCTCGTCGTGTCGATGGGGCTGATCTGGAAGATCACCGGCAGCCTGTCGCGGATGCAGGCCATGACCCTGATCCTGGTCGTCGTCTTCGGCGGGCTGACCGTGTGGCTCAACGACGAGCGGTTCTTCAAGATGAAGCCGACGCTCATCTACCTGATCTTCGGGGTGATCCTCCTCGTGGGGATCCTGCGCGGGCAGAGCTATCTGCGCATGGTGATGGAGGGGGTGGTCCCGCTCGACGAGGAAGGGTGGATGATCCTGACGCGGCGCTTCTGCGCGTTCTTCTTCGCGCTCGCCCTGCTCAACGAGATCGTCTGGCGCACGATGTCGACCGATGCCTGGGTCAACTTCAAGACTTTCGGCCTGACCGGGGCCGTGTTCGTGTTCTTCATCGCCCAGAGCCGCCTTTTCCGCGAGCACGGGACCGGCGAGGGCGATTAGAGGGCTCACATCGTGTCGAGATACCCGGCCCGCGGCCCATGCCGCCCGCGGCCTGTCGGGCTGCGGCGGTGGCCGAACGTCTCGCGCGCGGGCGCGCGGTAGAGCCCGCCGGTCAGTGCCGCCAGCATGTCGTCGGACAGGCCCGGCCGGAACGACAGGCCGTAGACGTCGCCGCGGGTCCAGCGGATCTCGCCGGTGGCGGCCTGCCGGGCCGCAAAGATCGTGACGCTCTGGCCCGCGGCACCGCAAAGCTTCGGGGAGCGGACCTTCACGCCGCCCTCGCTCACGTCGCTGACGCGCGCCTTGACCCGCTCGCCCTTCGATTCGAGCAGGACGATCACGTCCGAGGGCCACCGCCGCTTGCGCATCTGCATGGCACGTCCTTCATTGCCAGTGAGGTCTCCATCGAGCCTAGGGCGTGCCGGTTGAAGATTGGTTACCCGTCCTTAGCATCCCGCCCGAAGAGGCGATCCTGCGCGGCCGCATCCGACTGGAACGCCTTTCGCTTCTCGAGGTGCAGCGCCGTGCCACGCTGCACCGCGGGGCGCGCGCCGACCTCGTCCAGCCAACGCGCCATGTGCGGCTTGTCGTCGAGCGTCTGTTCTTGTCCCTCCCAGAGCGAGGCCCAGGGATAGATCGCGATATCGGCGATGGAATAGGCGTCGCCGCCGACGAAGGGGCTTTCGCCCAGCCGGCGGTCGAGCACGCCGTAGAGCCGCGCGACCTCGGTGCGGTAGCGGTCCCTGGCGTAGGGCACGTCCTCGGGGGCGTATTTGAGGAAGTGATGCGCTTGGCCCGCCATCGGCCCAAGACCCCCCATCTGCCACATCAGCCAGGCATCGACCGCGATGCGCATCCGCTCGCCATCGCCACCGAGCCGTCCGGTCTTGCGCGCCAGATATTGCAGGATGGCGCCCGATTCGAAGATCGCGATCGGCGCGCCGTCGGGGCCTTCGGGATCGACGATGGCGGGAATACGACCATTGGGCGAGATCGCCCGGAACGCGTCGGTCTTCTGATCGCCCGCGCCGATATCGACGAGCCGGACGCGATAGGGCAGGCCGAGTTCCTCGAGGGCGATGGAGATCTTCCAGCCATTGGGCGTCGGCCAGTAATGAAGCTCGATCTCGGCCATTGCGCCCTCCGCACCGATAGTGTCCGTATTGACCTGCACGCACGGGAAGATTAGCACGACCCGCGTGGCGATTTGTACACCGGATTGCGGGCCACGTAAAACATACCGCTAAAGAGGTCGGGACGCAGCTTCCGCCTTTGGTATCGGTGGGGCAACGTCGAAGGGAACACCCCATGAGCAAGACCTGGAACAAGCGGACGCAAGCCGTCCATTCCGGCATCCGCCGCAGCCAGTACGGCGAGGTGAGCGAGGCGATCTTCCTGACCCAGGGATTCGTCTACGACAGCCCCGAGGCGGCCCAGCAGCGATTCGAGCAGCTTGGCGACGACGAGTTCATCTATGCCCGCTACGGCAATCCGACCGTCGCGATGTTCGAGGACCGGATCGCCGCCATCGAGGGGGCCGAAGCGGCCTTCGCCACGGCGAGCGGCATGGCGGCGGTCAACGGCGCGCTGACCTCGATGCTCAAGGCCGGCGACCACATCGTGTCGTCGCGCGCGCTCTTCGGGTCGTGCCTCTACATCCTCGAGGAGATTCTGACCCGCTACGGCGTCGAGGTGACGTTCGTCGACGGCACCGACCTCGACCAGTGGCGCGCCGCGGTCCGCGACGACACCCGCGCCGTGTTCCTCGAGCCGATCTCGAACCCCACGCTCGAGATCGTCGACCTGCGCGCCGTGGCCGAGATCGCCCATGCGGCGGGCGCGCTGGTGGTGGTCGACAACGTCTTCGTCACGCCGACCTTCTCGCGCGCCTTCGAGATGGGCGCAGACGTGGTGGTCTATTCGGCGACCAAGCATATCGACGGGCAGGGCCGGATGCTGGGCGGCGTGATCCTCGGATCGGAGGAGTTCATCCGCAAGACCGTCGAGCCCTATCTCAAGCATACCGGCGGCGCGATGTCGCCCTTCACCGCCTGGGCGATGCTGAAGGGGCTCGAGACGCTGGATCTCCGCGTCCGTGCCCAGTCGGGCGCGGCGCAGGTGCTGGCCGAGGCGATCTCGGGCGATGCGCGGCTCGCGCGGGTGATCTTCCCGGGCCTCGAGGACCACGCGCAGGCGGCGATCGTGGCCGACCAGATGCACGGGCCCGGCACGGTCATCGCGCTCGACATCAAGGGCGGGAAGGAGGCGGCGTTCCGGTTTCTCAATGCGCTCGAGCTCGTGACGATCTCGAACAATCTCGGGGACACGAAGTCGATCATCACCCATCCCGCCACCACCACGCATCAACGCCTGACCCAGGAACAGCGCGATCACCTCGGCATCACGCCGGGCCTCGTGCGGCTGTCGGTCGGGCTCGAGGATGCCGACGATCTGCTGGCGGATCTCAACTCCGCGCTCGACGCGATCTGAGGTCCGACGCTCTGCATTGGCGGTCCGCCGCGTCCTTGCCTATATAGGGGGCGCGCGGGCCTAGCCCGGGCGAATGACGGGGAAGTCCGATGAACCTGCACATGACGGATCGAAACGAGGATCTCTCGCGCGGCGAGGCGGCCGCGCTGCTGGCCCGGCTGCGGCTCTGGGCGTCCGAGGCGAGCGCGGAGGATCTGGCCGCCGTCGATCCCGGCTTGCTGGCGCTTCTGCCGGGTCAGGGCGGCCGGGCCGGGGAGCCGGCGCTTTCGGACACCTACGAGACGGATTTCTCCGCCACCGAGGCCTATCGCGCGAGCCTGCCGGATCTCCAGAATGCGCCCACCGGGCCCGATCGCGGTCTCGACCGGGTGCTGCAGCATGTGGGCATCAGCGATTTCCGCCTGCCGATCGGCTATCCCACCCGCGACGGCGCCGACCTGACGCTGGAGACCAGCGTGACCGGCACGGTCAGCCTCGTCGCCGGGCAGAAGGGCATCAACATGTCGCGCATCATGCGCAGCTTCTACCGGCATGCCGAGACGCGGTTCAGCTTCGGCGTCGTCGAATCGGCGCTCGAGGATTATCGCGCCGATCTCGCGGCGCAGGATGCGCGGATCCAGATGCGGCTGTCCTATCCGCTGAAGCAGACGAGCCTGCGATCCGGGCTTGCAGGATACCAGTATTACGATATCGCGCTCGAGCTGATCGACCGTCGGGGCGCGCGGCGTCGGATCGTGCATCTCGACTATGTCTATTCGTCGACCTGCCCGTGCTCGCTCGCGCTCAGCGAACACGCGCGGGATGCGCGCGGACAGCTCGCCACGCCCCATTCGCAGCGCTCCGTCGCGCGGATCTCCCTCGTGCTGGGCCAAGGCGGGGACACGCTCTGGTTCGAGGATCTGGTCGAGCTCTGCCGCCGCGCCGTCCCGACCGAGACTCAGGTGATGGTCAAGCGCGAGGACGAGCAGGCCTTCGCCGAGCTCAACGCCGCGAACCCCGTCTTCGTCGAGGATGCGGCGCGGCTCTTCGCGCGGGAGCTTCGCGCGGATGGGCGGATCGGCGATTTCCGCATCATCGCCTCGCATCAGGAAAGCCTGCACAACCACGACGCGGTCAGCATCCTCGTCGACGGTGCGACCTTCGACCAGCCGAGCCTCGATCCGGAGCTCTTCACCGGGCTCGGTCGCGGCAGATGACGATTCCCGTGGGTCAGCCGGTCGGACCGCGAGAACGTCCGACGCGGTCGCGGGTACGAACCGCCGACGCGCGGGGAGGGCGCGCGTCATGAGCGACGCGAACTGGACCTGCCGCTGCGGCGCCTTCGCGATGCGGGTGCAGGAGGTGCCGGCATCGGGGACGCCGGCCACCTGCTACTGCACCGATTGCCGCGCCTTCGCGTATCTCCACGGCGACGCGGGCGCGCTCGACCCCGCCGGGGGCGTGGCCCTTTATACCACGACCCCGGACCGGATCGACATCGTCCGGGGTAGCGCGCATCTGGCCTGCGAGCGGTTGACGCCGCGCGGCCCGCTGCGCTGGTTCACGACCTGCTGTGACACGCCGGTCGGCAACGGCGCGCCGTTGCGCGGCGTCCCGTTCTTCAGCGTTCAGGCCGCGCGCCTCGCCGACGCCCCTTCGAAGCCCGCGGCGCGGCTGCATCGCGGATCGGCGACGGGGCACATCCCGCGCCCGCGCGGCAACACCTATGCGCTCGTCATGGCGGTCGCGAAGCGCGGCATCGCTTCGCGCCTCTCCGGCCGCTGGACCCGGACGCCGTTCTTCGGGGCGGATGGTCAGCCGGTCGCGCGCCCCGCGACGCCCGACGCCGCGACCCTGCGCACGGCCTACCGGGACGCCCGATGAAGGCCGCGCTCGTCGAACGGGTGCCCGCCCTCGATATCCGGCCCGTGGGATACGTCATCGGCCTGCTGGTCGCCTGCCTCGGCGGAACGATGCTGGTCCCTTTCGCGGTCGATCTGGTGCTCTTCAACGGCGAATGGGAGGTGTTCCTGCAAAGCGCCGTGCTCACCATGCTGACCGGCGGCCTCGTCGCCATGGCCTGCGCCAGCGGCACGACCGGGCGGCTGACGCTGCAACAGACGTTCTTTCTCACCACGGCGGTCTGGGTCGCGCTGCCGATCTTCGCCGCGATCCCCTTCCTCGTGGGCCCCGTCGATGCCAGCCTCACCGACGCGATGTTCGAGGCGATGTCGGGCCTCACGACCACCGGATCGACGGTCTTCGCCAATCTCGAGGAGATGCCGGCGGGACTGCTGCTCTGGCGGTCGATGATCCAGTGGTTCGGCGGCATCGGCATCGTCGTCGTGGCGATGGTGTTCCTGCCGGAGCTCAGGATCGGCGGCATGCAGATCTTCCGCTCCGAGGCGTTCGACACGATGGGCAAGATCCTGCCGCGCGCGGCCGAGATCGCGAGCCAGATCAGCTGGATCTACGTGGTCATCACCTTCATGTGCTTCCTGAGCTACCGCACGCTCGGAATGTCGGGGTTCGACGCGATCAACCATGCGCTGACCACGGTCTCGACGGGCGGGTTCTCCACCACCGACGCCTCGTTCGGGGCGTTCCAGGGCGCCCCGGAATATGTCGCGGCGCTCTTCATGGTGTTCGCGTCGCTGCCCTTCGTGCGCTACATCCAGCTCCTGGCCGGCACGGCGCGGCCGTTCTTCCGGGATTCCCAGATCCACGCCTATCTGGGGGTCATCCTGACCGCGACGGTGATCCTGAGCGTGTTCCAGGTCCTCGCCGACGAGCGGGCGTTCGAGGAAAGCTTTCGCGAGGCGATCTTCAACGTGACGTCGATCATCTCCGGCACGGGCTTCGCCTCGGTCAATTACCAGCTCTGGGGCAGCTTCGCGATGGTGGTGTTCTTCTGTCTCGGCCTCGTCGGGGGCTGCGCGGGTTCGACCAGCTGCTCGGTCAAGGTGTTCCGGTATCAGATCCTCTTCTCGGCGGTGGCGACCCAGATCCGCCGCATCCATTCGCCGCACGGCGTCTTCGCACCCCGCTACGAGGATCGACGCGTCTCCGACGATGTCCTGAGCTCGGTGATGGCGTTCTTCGTGCTCTTCATCGTGTCACTCGGCATCCTCGCGGTGCTTCTGAGCCTCACCGGCCTCGACATCGTCACCTGCGTCTCGGGCGCGGCGACCGCGATCGGCAATGTGGGGCCGGGGCTCGGGCCCATCATCGGCCCGTCGGGATATTTCGGCCCGCTCAACCCCGCGGCGAAATGGCTGCTGATCGCGGGGATGCTGGTGGGACGGCTGGAGCTGATGGCCGTCTACGTCATCTTCACCCGCGCGTTCTGGAAGAACTGAGGCCCGCGCCGCCGAACCTTTCCTCCCAGCACGGAACGACGTCGCCCGGCGCCGGGCGCGCGTGGTGGACGGCCCGGGCGATGGCGCGCGCAAGGCATGTCGCGGCCGCATGCCCCAGGGCGAGCAGTTCGGCCGCGTCGGGGGCGGGGGCCCTCCCGGTCGACGCGGCAAAGACCAGATCGCCGTCGAAGGGCGTGTGGCTGGGCAGGACGGCGCGGGCCATCCCGTCATGCGCCGCGGTCGCGAGCCGCGTCGCTTCGGCCTTGGTCAGCGTCGCATCGGTCGCCACGACCGCGATCGTGGTGTTGGCCCCCTTGACCAGATCGCCCATATTCAGCGCGTCGAGCGGCGGCGCGATGCCGCGCCCGCCGAATTCCGCGCCCTGTTCGAAGGGCGCGGCCCAGAACTGGCCGGTTCGCGGATGCGCGACCGCACCCACGGGGTTGGCGGCGACGATCGCGCCCACGCTTCGGCCGGTCTCGAGCCGGCAGGACGCGCTGCCGATCCCGCCCTTGATCTGCCCCGCGATGGCGCCGGTGCCCGCGCCCACGTTGCCCAGCGCCACATCGGGCCCGGCGGCGGCCAGCGCGCGGGAACCAAGCTCGGGATAGGGCGTCACGGCCCAGTCGTGATCGCCGCCCGAGGCGAGGTCGTAGAGGATCGCGGCCGGCACGATCGGCACCCGCCGGTCGCCCACGACGTATCCCCGGCCCATCGCCCGCAATCCCGCCATCACTCCGTCGGCCGCCGAAAGCCCGAAGGCCGATCCGCCCGACAGCGTCAGCGCGTCGACCGCCGGCACGGTGTTCTCGGGCGCCAGCAGCGCGGCCTCGCGGGTGCCGGGCGCGCCGCCCATGATGTGGAGCCCCGCCACCATCGGACGCTCGCCCAGAACGACGGTCACGCCGGATTTGAGGCTTGCGTCCTGCGCATGCCCCACGGCGATGCCGGGCACGTCGGTGATGAGGTTGCGGGGGCCGGGGGCCGGGTTGATCAGCATGGGCGTCATCCTCGCGCGCGGGGCCGGTCCGCGCAAGGCGAAGGCACTGGTCCGCGGGGCGGATCCGTGAGAGCATTGCGCCCATGAAATATGTCAAACTGCTCCTCGGTGTGATCGTCGCGCTCTTCGTTCTGGCGATGCTGCATTATACCCTGCCGCAGCGCGACATCGTCCGCATCGTCAACACCGAGATCCGGCGCATGGATTTCGGCGCGAACGCGATCTTCTGGGCCAATGCGGATGCCGGCACCGACGGGGCGAGCGTCAATCGCGACATCCGCTTCATCGAGGCGGTGCGCCCCGACGGCCGCCCCTCGGTCTATCGCAACGAGGATACCGGCTGGGGCTGGCCGCCTTATTTCAAGCTCGACAGTTCGAACCTCCAGGCGCGGGCCGCGGATCTGATCTCGACGCGGTCCGATCCGGAATGGGTGGTGGTCACGCATTACGGCTGGCGGTCGCAGCTCCTGACGATCTTTCCCAACGCGACGAGCGTGCGGACGGTTGCGGGGCCCGACGTCAAGATCGTGCCGTGGTCGAACATCGTCATCCTCACGACGCTCGCGGTGCTGGCCATCGTGCTCTGGCGGGCTTGGGTGCGGTTCCGCCGCCGCGTGCTCGGGCCCCTTTTCGGGGACGAGGACCAAAGCTGGGATGGGGTGGAACTCGGCGGCCGGCAGAAGAGGGCGATCTGGCGGCGCTGGATGGACCGGCGCGGCGGCAACCGGACCCGCTAGCGTCGCGTCGCGATCAGGCCTGCCGGCTGGTCGCGGCGGTGCGGATCGCCGTAATGTTGCGCGCATAGGGGGCAGGATCGGCGACCGACCCGCCGCGGAAGACCGCCGAGCCCGCGACGAGAACGTCCGCGCCGGCCCGTACCACGCCCGGCGCGGTGGTGGCGTCGACGCCGCCGTCGATCTCGATATGGATGCGCCGGTCGCCGATCATCGCGCGCAGCTCCGCGATCTTCCGCGACAGGTCGATGAAGACCTGTCCGCCGAAGCCTGGATTGACCGTCATCACGCAGACGAGATCGACCAGGTCGAGCACATGCGCCACCGCCGAGGCGGGCGTGCCGGGGTTGAGTGCGACACCCGGCCGCATCCCGGCCGCGCGGATCGCCTGGATCGTGCGGTGGATATGCGGCCCCGCCTCGACATGCGCGGTCAGGATGTCGGCGCCGGCCCGCGCGAAGGCGTCGATCATCGGATCGACCGGCGAGATCATCAGATGCACGTCCATGACGCCCTTGATATGCGGCCGGATCGCGGCGCATGTGGCGGGCCCGAAGGTCAGGTTCGGGACGAAATGGCCGTCCATCACGTCGACATGGATCCAATCGGCACCCGCGGCCTCGACGGCCCGGCATTCGGCCCCGAAATCGGCGAAATCTGCGGCAAGGATCGACGGGGCGATGAGGACCTGCGACATGGAAGCTCCTTTCCGGGGGGCGCTTTTCTGCGGAATACGCCCCCTATAGCGGTCGGCCGGATGCGCCGGAAGGCCGCGGCGCCGAGGGCTCAAATGTTTCGCGCGCGAAACATTCAGGCTCCGAACCGCGCGATGGTGACGCCGTCGCCCTCGAGCCTTCGTCGCAAGGTGCGCGCGGCGTCGACCGCCGACGGCTCGTCGCCATGCAGGCAGATCGTGTCGATCCGCGCCTCGAGACGCGCGCCGGAGGCGGCGATGATGGCGCCGTCGCGGACCATCGTGCTGATCCTCTCCGCGGCCTCTTCGGCATCGGTGATCATCGCGCCGGGTGTGCCGCGCTGGATCAGGGTGCCGTCGTCGTTGTAGCCGCGATCGGCGAAGATCTCGCGGGCCATCGCACAGCCGAGCGCCTCCGCCGCCTCCTGCATGGGCGTCGCGGCCAGCACCATGATGATGAGGTCGGGATCGACCCGCAGCGCGGCGTCGTAGGCCCGTCGCGCCATCTCGCCGTCGACCATCGCCATGTTCGACAGCGCCCCGTGGAGTTTCAGGTGCCGCACGCGGCCCCCGGCCGCACGGGCCATCGCCTGCGCCGCGCCGAGCTGGTACTGCACCATATGCGCGACGGCATCGTGATCCATGTGCATCTTGCGCCGTCCGAAGCCCTGCAGGTCGGGAAAGCCCGGATGCGCGCCGATCCCTACATCGTTCGCCACGGCGCGCGCCATCGTGGCGGCCATCACGTCCGGATCGCCGGCGTGAAACCCGCAGGCGATGTTGGCCGAGCTCACCACGTCGAGAAGGGCGTCGTCGTCGCCCATCTTCCAGGGCCCGAAGCTTTCGCCCATATCGGCGTTGAGATCCACGCGGGTCATAGGTCTTCTCCTTCGAGGAAGTCTCCGGCGGTGACGCCCGAGATCATCTGATAGCTGAGCAGGTCCGGCATCCGGTGCGGGTCGCGCACCAGCGGACGGACGGATTTCCTCAGATCCCGCAACAGGTCCGCATCGGTGGCGTGCGCGGCAAGCGCCTCGTCACGGTCGACGAAGCGGAAGTCGAGCGCAGCCCCCGGGGCCGCCTGCGCCGCGCGCGGCAGATCCGCGGGAACCACGCTGCCGATCCGGGGATAGCCGCCGGTCGTCTGGCATTCGGGAAGCAGGATATAGGGCGTGCCTTCGCCGGTCATCTGGATGTCGCCCGGCACGATGACCTCGCTCACGAGGCCGAGCTGGTCGCGGGTCGCGAAGGGCGCGCCCTCATGCGAGAGGCGCACCCCCTGGCGGTTGCCGCGCTGATCGCGGGTGAAGGTCGTGGCCTCGAACCGCTCCAGATCGGCGCGCGCGAAAAGCGCGGTATGCGCGCTCGGCAGCAGGCGGATGGGGCCGCCGCCGAACCGGTCGTCCACGTCCAGGACCCGTTCCACCGGACCGCCATCGTCGGGACCGACGGGCAGGGTGTCGCCCGCGCTCAGGATCGGGCCGAGCCTGAGCGAAAGATGCGCCGCGCGGCTGCCCATCACGGGATCGGTCGCGATGCCGCCGCCCACATGCAGATACGACCAGACGCCGCGCTTGCCCGGCCCAAGGCTGAGCACCTGGCCCGGTTCCAGCCGGTAGGAGGCGGACCACCGCAATGCGGTGCCGTCGATCGCGGCGCGCATCGGCGCCCCGGTCAGGGCGAACCGCAGGGCCACGTCGGACCTAAAGCTGCCGCCCATGGCGGTCATCTCGATCGCCGCGCAATCGGGCGACTGGTCCAGAAGCGCCGCGCCTTCCAGTAGAGCGAGCCGGTCGGCGGCACCGCCGCGCGACAGCCCTTGGGTCAGAAGGCCGAGGCGCCCGAGATCCTGGACCGAGGCACCCTGGCCAATCTTGACGACGGTCAGCGCGGTCATCGGATGGCCTCGGACGTGGCGCCGGCGAGCGGGTCCGCGGCCAGCCGGTCCAGCTCGTCGCGCGAGACGGCGCGCAGCTGCACCTCGTCGCCTGGGGCGAGGGCGATGGGCCGGTCGGGATCGTCGGGGCGGAACCCCTTGAAGCGGGTCATGCCGATCTGTCGCCATCCGGTCGGTCCCGACGTGGCGAAGACGATCACCTGCCGCACGGCCGTCACGACCGCGCCTTCGGGCACCGTCGGCGTCAGGTCGCGCTGCCGCGCGAGGTCCCAATGCTCGGGAAGCGCGCCGAGATAGGCCTGCCCGGGGGCGTAACCGAGGGCGAGCGCCCTCAGAGGTCGCGCACAGATCTCGCACACCGCCCGCTCGATGCTGAGGCCCGCGAGTTCCGCCGCATCTGCCAGCTGCGGGGCGTGATCGCCCTCGAACGAGGCGGGGATGGTCCAGAGCGTGCGATCGGCCGGCAGATCGGCGGCAAGCCAGTTGCGATCGTCGAGCATCTCGCCGAGCCGTGCCTGCAGCTTTGCCGGAGGAAGGCGGATGGGGTCGAACATCACGAAGGCGGAACAGAGCGAGGTCGCCGTCTCGCGCACGCCGTCCCAGCCCTGCGCGTCGATCTCGGCGCGAAAGGCCAGCGCCGCGCGATTGGCGGCGTCGCTCATCGCGTCCGAGAACGTGACCAGCATGCCGTCGAGCCCCAGCGGCGTGAGCCGTGGCGGATCGGGGCGGGCGAGAACGGCATCGGGCAGCGGCATGGGATCGGGCGACTTTCGGGATCAATGCTTAACGTTGACAAAAAAGCGATAAATTGTCAACGTGGTGCGCAAGAACAGAAAACGACATGATCGACAGGAGAGAGTACATGATTCCCACCCCGAGCGCCCTGTTCGCCGCCGGCCTGACCCTGGCCGCATCGCCTCTCGCGGCCGATACATGGGATTTCCCGACGCCCTATGGCGACGGTATCTTCCATACGCAGAACATCCAGCAATTTGCCGAAGACGTCAGCGCGGCGACCGATGGCGGTCTGGAATTCACGATCCATTCGGCCGGCTCGCTGTTTCCGCATGAGGAGATCAAGGGCGCCGTCCGGTCGATGCAGGTGCCGATCGGCGAGTTCTTCCTGTCGCGGCTGTCGAACGAGGATGCCGCCTACGGCCTCGATTCGCAGCCCTTCGTCGCGACTTCCTACGAGGAGGCGCGCCGGCTCTGGGAAGCGCAGGAGCCGGTCATCACCGAGCTTCTGGCCGAAGAGGGACTGATGCCGCTCTTTTCCGTCGCGTGGCCGGCGCAAGGCCTCTATACCAACGGCGAGATCGAGACGGTAGACGACCTCAACGGCCTGCGGTTCCGGGCCTACAACGCCCAGCTCGAGGAATTCGCGCAGCTTGCCGGCGCGGCCCCGGTTCAGGTCGAGGCGCCCGACATCCCGCAAGCCTTCAGCACCGGCCAGGTCGAGGCGATGATCACCTCGCCCTCGACCGGCGCCGATTCCAAGGCGTGGGATTTCCTGACGCATTACTCGCCGATCAACGCCTGGGTGCCGAAGAACCTCGTCGTGGTGAACCAGCGCGCCTTCGACCGCCTGCCCGAAGACCAGCAGCAGGCCGTGCTCGACGCCGCCGAGGCCGCCGAGACGCGCGGCTGGGAGATGTCGATGGAGGAGGCCGAGGCCAAGACGCAGGAGCTCGCCGATAACGGCATCACCGTCTACGAGCCGAGCGATGAGCTCGTCAGCGGTCTTCAGGAACTGGGCGACCGGATGCTCGAGACCTGGAACGAGACGGCGAGCGACGAGGCCAAGGAGATCCTCGACGCCTATCGCGACGCCGGATCCTGACGGGTCCGCAAGACGCAGCAGAAAGCACCCCGGGGACCCGTTCCCGGGGTGTCTTGCGACAAGGCGGGGGTACGGGACATGCGGCGGATACTCGACGGACTCTATCACGGCGCCGGCTGGCTCGCCGCGCTCTCGATCCTCGGCATATGCGTGGTGGTGACGGCGCAGGTGGCGCTCAACATCGCGTCGCGGCTGGGCGGGACGGATCTCAACTGGACGATCCCGTCCTATGCCGATTTCGCGGGCTTCGCGCTTGCCGCATCGACCTTCCTCGCGGCGGCCTCGACCCTGCGGCACGGCGTGCATATCCGTGTGAACCTCGTGGTGCGCAAATTGCCGCCACGGCTGATGTGGATGTCCGAGATCCTGGTGCTGGTCATCGGGGCCGGGATGGTCGGCATCGCGACGTGGTGGACCGCGAACCTGGTCGGCGAAAGCTGGCATTACGGCGACCGTTCGACCGGCATCATCGCGATCCCGCTCTGGATTCCGCAGATCCCGATGGTGGCGGGGCTGGGGCTTCTCTGTGTGGCGATGATCGACACGGCGCTGACCGCCTTGCGGAGCGGGCGCCCGGTCCTGATCGACGAGGGGGAGGCCTGACATGTCCGATCCCGCCACCTTCGCGATCCTCTTCGGCCTGCTGATCGCACTCCTCGCCATGGGGCTCTGGGTCGCGCTGTCGCTGATGGTGATGGCCTTCGTCGCGATGGCGTTCTTCACCAACGCGCCCGAGGGGCTGGTTCTGGCCACGACCCTGTGGGGGCATTCGCATTCCTGGCCGCTGGCCGCACTACCGCTCTTCATCCTGATGGGCGAGATCCTGCTGCGCTCGCGGATGAGCGAGGACATGTTCTCGGGACTGGCGCCGTGGCTCGGGCGCGCGCCGGGGCGGCTGCTGCACGTCAACATCCTCGGCTGCGCGATCTTCGCGGCGGTCTCGGGCTCGTCGGCGGCAACGGCGGCGACGATCGGCAAGATGTCGGTGCCCGAGCTCAAGGGCCGCGGCTATCCGATGAGCCTGATCCTCGGCACTCTGGCGGGCTCGGCGACGCTGGGGCTGCTGATCCCGCCGTCGATCATCCTGATCGTCTATGGCGTGGCGACCGAGCAGAGCATCGCGCGGCTTTTCGTGGCGGGAATCCTGCCGGGGATCCTGCTGGTGGCGCTCTTCTCGGGATACGTCGTGGTGCGCGCGCTGCTCGATCCCGACCTGATCCCGTCGGAGCTGCGGGATTTCTCGATCCGCGAAAAGCTCATGGCGTCGCGCCGCCTGCTTCCGGTGATCGCGCTGATCGCGGGCGTGATCGGGTCGATCTATACCGGGATCGCCTCGCCCACCGATGCGGCCGCGGTGGGCGTGTTCCTGTCGCTGGTCCTCGCCTCGCTCACCTCGTCGTTCGGCTGGTCGGAGTTCCGGTCGGCCCTGATGGGGGCCACGCGCACCTCGTGCATGATCGCGTTCATCCTGCTCGGGGCGGCGTTCCTGTCGATCTCGATGGGGTTCACCGGCATCCCGCGCAACCTCGCCGCCTGGATCGGGACGTTCGATCTGTCACCCTATGCGCTGCTGGCGGTGCTGACCGTGTTCTTCGTGGTGCTGGGATGCTTTCTCGACGGGATCTCGATCGTGGTGCTGACCACCTCGATCATCCTGCCCATGGTGGAGGCCGCGGGAATCGACCGGCTCTGGTTCGGGATCTACCTCGTCCTCGTCGTCGAGATGAGCCAGATCACGCCGCCGGTGGGCTTCAACCTCTTCGTCATCCAGGGGCTGACGGGGATCGACATCCTGCGGGTGGCGCGCGCGGCTCTGCCGTTCTTCCTGCTGCTGGTGCTGGGGGCGGTGCTGATCACGCTCTTTCCGTCGATCGTCACGTTCCTGCCGGGCGCGATGGGCAACTGAGCCCGGCGATCCGGCGTCAGATCGACGTCGCCGCGCGGCTCGCCTGATCGTATTGCCCCGAAAGGCCCCTGAGGAGAGCCGCGGCCTCGCGCAGGGCGTCGCCCTCCATCCCGGTCTGCGGCAATCCCTGGAGCAGGCATTGCTGGCGCAGCGTGCGGTACCGCTCGCACATGTCGCGGCCCTGCTGCGTGGTGGTGTAGAAGACCTCCTTGCCGCGCTTCTCGCCCGAGAGCAGCTCCATCCGCACCAGCTTGCGCAGCGCATAGGTGACGGTATGGGTGTCCTCGATATTCAGAAGAAAGCAGATGTCGCCGATGCGTTTCGCGCGCTCGCGGTGGTTGGCGTTGTGCAGGACCAGAACCTCCAGCGGCGACAACTCGCCCATCCCGGCGGCGGCCATGCATTTCGTGATCCAGCGATAGAAGGCGTTGTGCGCGACGATCAGACCGTATTCCAGCTCCGACATCTCCCAGCAGGGACCGTCGGCCAGATGGTGGGACGAGACGATGCGGTGGGGATCAGGGGTGGTCATGGCGGCTCCTCCGAGGCGAATTGCCGGTAATTTACCGGCAAAAAGCCGTCTTGGCGAGGCTCAACCGTCGCGTCGCGCGAGCCATATCGTGTGCCGCGGACCGCGTTTGCCGCCGCCCGCGCGCACCGTCTCGCGGCGGACGGCAAAGCCCGCCGCGCGCAGGCGGCGTTCGAAGGCCGCGTCGGGATGGGCGGACCAGATCGCGAGAATGCCGCCCGGCCGCAACGCCCGGCCCGCGAGGCCGAGGCCGCCCGCGCCGTAGAGCGCGTTGTTGCCGGCCCGCGTCAGCCCGTCGGGGCCGTTATCCACGTCGAGCAGGATCGCGTCGTAGGCTCTGTCGGCCTCCGCGATGATCGCGGCGACGTCGCGGATCGAGACCTCCACCCGCATATCCGCGAGGCAATCGCCGAACACCGGCGCGAGATGCCCCGCGGCCCAGTCGACGAGGTCGGGCACGATCTCGGCCACCTCGATCCGCGCCTCGGGGCCGAAGGCGGATTGCGCGGCGCGCAGGGTGAACCCCAGCCCGAGCCCGCCGATCAGCAGGCGGGGCGCGTCCCGTCCACCGAGTGCTGCGGCGGTCAGGGTGGCCAGCGCCGCCTCCGAGCCGCTGACGCGCGAGCTCATCAGCTCGTTGCCGCCGGCGAGGCGGATCGAGTATTCCGTGCCGCGGCGAAAGAGGCGCAGGACCTCTCCGTCGGGGGTGGTCGTCTCGGCGATGGCAATCCAGGGCAGCATGAAAGACCGCATATCCCGCGCCGCGTCGCGAGGCCAGTGGCGTTGCGGGAGGGGCGGTTATCGCGTATGCACCGCCGCGATCCCCAACCCACCCGAAAGATTGCCCCCATGTCCCAGACGCGCAAGCTTTTCATCAAGACCTATGGTTGCCAGATGAACGTCTACGACAGCGAGCGCATGGCCGAGGCGCTGGGCGGGCAGGGCTATGTCCAGACCGACAGTGCCGAGGGCGCGGACATGATTCTGCTCAATACCTGTCACATCCGCGAGAAGGCCGCCGAAAAGGTCTATTCCGAGCTCGGGCGGTTTCGCGAGCTCAAGGACGCCAATCCCGAGCTCAGGATCGGCGTCGCGGGTTGCGTCGCGCAAGCCGAGGGCGAGGAGATCATGCGCCGCCAGCCGCTGGTCGATCTGGTCGTGGGACCGCAGAGCTATCACCGGCTGCCGCAGCTCGAGGCGCGGGCGCGGGCGGGGCAGAAGGCGCTGGATACGGATTTCCCCGAGGAGGACAAGTTCGACCACCTGACCGCACGTCCCAAGGCCCGCCGCGCGCCGGCCGCCTTCCTGACGGTGCAGGAAGGCTGCGACAAGTTCTGCGCGTTCTGCGTGGTGCCCTATACCCGCGGCGCAGAGGTCAGCCGCCCCGCCGCGCGCGTGATGTCCGAGGCGCGCGACCTGGTGGAGCGCGGGGTGCGCGAGATCACCCTTCTGGGCCAGAACGTCAACGCCTATCACGGGCACGAGGGCGGCCTTGCGGGGATCATTCGCGAGTTGGCGACGATCGACGGGCTGGAGCGGATCCGCTTTACCACCTCGCATCCCAACGACATGGACGACGCGCTGATCGCGGCGCATGGCGAAGTGGACAAGCTGATGCCGTATCTGCACCTGCCGGTGCAATCGGGCAGCGACGGCGTGCTGAAGGCGATGAACCGCAAGCACAGCGCGGAAAGCTATCTGCGGCTGATCGAGCGGATCCGTGCGGCGCGGCCGGATATCCTGCTGTCGGGCGATTTCATCGTGGGCTTTCCCGGCGAGACCGAGGCGGATTTCCAGGCGACGATGGATCTGGTCGAGGCGGTCGAATACGGCCAGTGCTACAGCTTCAAGTACAGCCCGCGTCCCGGCACGCCGGCCGCCGAGCGCGCGCATGTCGACGAGGCCACCAAGGACGACCGTCTGCAGCGGTTGCAGGCCCTGCTGAAGCGGCAGCAGCGCGCGGTTCAGGATCGCATGGTCGGCCGCGAGGTGGGCGTGCTTTTCGAGCGGCCGGGACGGGCGGCGGGACAGATGGTCGGAAAGTCCGATCACCTTCATTCCGTCTTCGTCGAATCGTCGGACCTGGTGGCGGGCGACCTGCGGCGCGTGCGGATCACCGGGAGCGCGGCCAATTCCCTGGCGGCCGAACTGGTCTAGGGGATCGCCACCGCTGCGCCGCTTTTTCGGGCGTTCGCGCGCGCAGGGCCGAACGACTTGTCCGGCGGCTCTTGCACGAGACCGCCAAAGCCCCCACCATATCTTACGGTCCGCCATGAACGGAGGTTTCGTTTGGCCCTTACACCCAGTCCTGCCACCACGCCCGACGATGTGAGCCTGGCCGAACGCCCGTCCGAGACCCGATTGGAATTCCCCGACAACCGGTTGCTGATCGATCTTTGCGGTCAGTTCGACGCCAACCTCGCGATGATCGAGCAGGCGCTGGAGGTGCAGATCGTGCGCCGCGGCAACCAGCTCGTCGTGATGGGCGAGGGGGCCTCCGCCGCGCGCGGGGCGGAGGTGCTTCAGGGCCTCTACCAGCGGCTCGAGGCCGGCAAGCCGGTCGCGCACGGCGATATCGACAGCGCCCTGCGCATGGGCGCCGCGGTCGAGGAGGACAATCCCCGCGACGGCGACCAGATGGAAATGTTCCAGTCCGGCAATGTCGAGATCAAGACCCGCAAGAAGCTGGTCGAGCCGCGTACCGAGGCGCAGAAGGCCTATGCCCGCGCGCTCTTCGCGCACGAGCTCGCCTTCGGGATCGGGCCGGCGGGCACCGGCAAGACCTATCTGGCGGTCGCCGTGGGCATCAACATGTTCATCAACGGCCAGGTGGACCGCATCATCCTCAGCCGGCCCGCCGTCGAGGCGGGCGAGCGGCTGGGCTTCCTGCCCGGCGACATGAAGGACAAGGTCGATCCCTACATGCAGCCGCTCTACGACGCGCTGAACGATTTCATGCCGGGCAAGATGCTCGCCCGCCTGATGGAGGAGAAGCGGATCGAGATCGCGCCGCTCGCCTTCATGCGCGGACGCACGCTCAGCAATGCCTTCGTGGTACTCGACGAGGCGCAGAACGCCACCGGCATGCAGATGAAAATGTTCCTCACGCGGCTGGGCGAGGGATCGCGCATGGTCATCACCGGCGACCGGACGCAGATCGACCTGCCGCGCGGACAGGTCAGCGGCCTCGCCGATGCCGAGCGCCTGCTCAAGGGAATCCCGAAGATCAGCTTCAACTACTTCACCAGCCGCGACGTGGTGCGGCACCCGCTGGTCGCCCGGATCATCGAGGCCTACGAGGCCGATGGCTGACACCTTTCCCGATGTCCCCGTCGTGGCGCTGTCGGTCGAGGATACGCGCTGGTCGGAGGCGGATTTGCAGGTGCTGGCCGAGCGCGCGGTGGCCGAGACCTTCGCTCATCTCGGGCTGGGCACGGAATGGGAGGTCGGGATCCTCGCCTGCGGCGACGACCGGATCGCGGCGCTCAATGGCGATTTCCGAGGCAAGCCGCGTCCGACCAACGTGCTGTCGTGGCCCTCGGCCGAGCGCGGCGCCGCGCGGGAGGGTCAGCGCCCCGACGCGCCCGACCCGGCCGATCCTGAACTCGGCGACATCGCCATCGCCTACGGCGTCAGCGCGGCCGAGGCGCGCGCGGGCGGGATCCCCTTCGACGCGCATGTGACACATCTCGTCGTGCATGCGGTACTGCATCTTCTGGGCTACGATCACGAACGCCCGCGCGACGGCGACCTCATGGAGGCGACCGAGACGGAGATACTTGCGCGGATGGGTCTTCCCGATCCATATGCGCCCCAAGCTGCTTTGACTGGAAAGGTGCGATGACCAACGTAGACGAGCCGGGACCGGAACAGACCGATCCCCGCAGCGATGAGGATGACAGTCCCGAAAAGGGATTCTTCGGCAGGATCTTCGGCGCGTTCTCGCCGCAGGACGACGAGGCGGTCGATGACGGCTCGGCCCCGGTCCGCCTGCCGCCCGGCCTTCTGAACCTGCGCCGGATGCGGGTCGAGGACGTGTCGATCCCCTCGGCCGAGATCGTCTCGGTTCCGGTCGACATCTCGCTCGAGGCGCTGGTCGACGTGTTCCAGGAATCGGGCATGACCCGGCTTCCGGTCTATGAGGGCACGCTCGATTCGCCCGTCGGCATGCTGCATCTCAAGGATCTGGCGCTGCGGCACGGGTTCGGCGCACGGTCCGACTTCCGGATGGAGGACATGCTGCGGCCGCTGATCTATGCGCCGCCCTCGATGCCGATCGGCGTGCTGCTCCAGAAGATGCAGACGGACCGGATGCACATGGCGCTCGTCATCGACGAATATGGCGGGGTCGACGGTCTGGTGACGATCGAGGATCTGATCGAGCAGGTCATCGGCGAGATCGAGGACGAGCACGATACCGAGGAAGACAAGTTCTGGATGGTCGAGAAGGGGGGCTCCTATCTCGCCCAGGCCAAGACGCCGCTCGAGGAATTCGAGGCCGAGATCGGGATGCGGCTCGTCGATCCCGACGAGGACGAGGAGATCGACACGCTGGGCGGGCTCGTCGTGCTGCTGACCGGCCGGGTGCCGATCAGGGGCGAGGTCGTGCCGCATCCGGCGGGCCCGGAATTCGAGATCGTCGATGCCGATCCGCGCCGTCTCAAGCGTCTTCGCGTACGGGTTCCCGACACCAGGGATGCGTGAAACCGGCGGGTTGCGGCCCCTTGCCCTGAGTGGCCTCGCCGGCGCGGTCGCGGGGCTCGGCCAGGTTCCTTTCGCGCTGACGCCGGTCGGTCTGGCCGGCCTCGCGATGCTGGCGTGGTTCGGCTTCCGGGCGCCTTCGGGACGTGCCGCCGCGTGGCGCGGGTTTGCCGGGGGGACGGGGTATTTCGCGCTCACCCTGCACTGGATCGTCGAGCCGTTCCTGATCGACATCGCGCGGCACGGATGGATGGCGCCCTTCGCGCTCGTGCTCATCGCGACGGGCTTCGCGCTCTTCTGGGCGCTGGCGACATGGGCGGCGTTCCGGCTCGGGGCGGGGCGCCGCTGGCGCTACGCGGTCGCGTTCGGCGTGACCCTGGCGGCGGTCGAGATGACGCGCAGCTACGTCATGACGGGGTTTCCGTGGTCGATGATCGGCTATCTCTGGTCGGAGGGGCCCGGCGCGCAGCTTGCCGCCTGGATCGGTCCCTTCGGGCTCACGCTTGTCACCACGCTCGGCGCGGGCGCCGTGGCGATGGCGCCGGGATGGATCGGGCGGGGCGGGGCACTCGCGGGCCTCTGGGGGCTCATGCTTCTGGGCGGCTGGTCGATCCTGCCGCCGCCGCGCCCGGCGGCGCCCGATGCACCCGTCATCCGCCTCGTCCAGCCCAACGCGCCGCAGGACGAGAAATGGGATGCGGTCCACGCGCTGCAGTATTTCGAGCGGCAGCTGAGCTTTACGGCCGCGGAGGGCGCGCCCGATCTGGTGGTCTGGCCCGAGACCGCGGTGCCCTATCTGATCGAGGCGGGGCATCCGGCGCTGGGCGATATCGCCGCCGCCGCGGGCGGCATTCCCGTGGCGTTCGGGGCGCAGCGGCTCGAGGGGTTGCGGGCCTACAACACGCTCGTGGTGCTTGACGAAAGCGGCGAGATCGCGGCGCGCTACGACAAGCATCATCTTGTGCCCTTCGGTGAATACATGCCCTTCGGCAGCGTGACGCGGATCCTCGGCCTGCAGAGCTTCGCGTCGCGCGACGGCTACGGCTACAGCGCGGGTCCCGGCCCGCGGCTGCTCGATCTGGGGCCGCTGGGGCGTCCGCTGCCGCTCATCTGCTACGAGGCGATCTTTCCGCAGGACGTGGCGGGCGCACCGGACCGGCCGGACTGGCTTCTCCAGATCACCAACGATGCGTGGTTCGGGACCTTCGCGGGGCCGCAACAGCATCTGGCACAGGCGCGGATGCGGGCGATCGAACAGGGCCTGCCGATGGTGCGCGTGGCCAATACCGGGATTTCGGCGATGATCGACGCGGCGGGCCGCGTGCGGGCGATGCTGCCGCTCGGGCAGGCGGGCTATCTCGACAGGCCGCTTCCGCCCGCCCATCCGCCGACGCCCTACGCGCGTTCGGGCGATCTGCCCGTGGCGCTGCTGCTGCTTCTGGCGCTTCTCGGGCTGGGCGTGACGATGCCGCGATTGAGAGGTTGAATAACCCGCGAAGGGCGGCTACGGCAGAGCGTCCCCCCCGGCGCACAACGGCTTCCTGGCGTGCGCCCTACACATGTGAATGGAGCACTTCATGGCGCGTCAGAATTATATCTTCACCTCGGAATCCGTCTCCGAGGGGCATCCGGACAAGGTCTGCGATCGCATCTCCGATGCCATTCTCGACGCGTTCCTGTCGCAAGAGCCCGAGGCCCGTGTGGCCTGCGAGACCTTCGCCACGACCGATC
Source organism: uncultured Paracoccaceae bacterium (assembly GCA_947489705.1). GTDB lineage: Bacteria > Pseudomonadota > Alphaproteobacteria > Rhodobacterales > Rhodobacteraceae > Palleronia. Next base: position 40,079 of record CANLEQ010000003.1, on the reverse strand, counting down.
GCGTCGTCATCGGCGGCGAGGTGGGCCTGAGCGACAAGTCGAAGCTTTCCGAATATCTGGGCAAGGTCGAGACGATCGCGCGCGACTGCATCCGCGATATCGGCTACGAGCAGGACAAGTTCCACTGGAACACCTGCGAGGTGACCAACCTGCTGCACGCGCAATCGGCGCACATCGCGCAAGGCGTCGATGCCGAGGGCGACAAGGACGAGGGGGCGGGCGACCAGGGCATCATGTTCGGATACGCGGTCGAGGACACGCCCGAGCTCATGCCCGCGCCGATCCACTATGCCCACCAGATCCTCAAGCGGCTGGCCGAGGTCCGCAAGGACGGGACCGAGCCCACGCTCGGGCCGGATGCGAAATCGCAGATCTCCCTGCGCTACGAGGACGGCAAGCCGGTCGAGGTCACGCAGATCGTGCTCTCGACCCAGCACCGCCACGAGACCCAGACGAGCGACGATATTCGCGCCATCGTGGAGCCCTATATCCGCGAGGTCCTGCCCGATGGCTGGCTCACGGAGGCGACCGAATGGTGGGTGAACCCGACGGGCATCTTCGTGATCGGCGGGCCCGACGGCGATGCCGGTCTCACGGGGCGCAAGATCATCGTCGACACCTACGGCGGCGCCGCCCCGCATGGCGGCGGCGCGTTCTCGGGAAAGGATCCGACCAAGGTCGACCGCTCGGCCGCCTATGCCGCGCGCTATCTCGCGAAGAACGTCATCGCGGGGGGCCTCGCCAAGCGGTGCACGATTCAGCTGAGCTATGCGATCGGCGTCGCGAAGCCGCTCTCGATCTATGCCGATACCTACGGGACCGGCGAGGTCCACGAGGAGACGATCGAGAAGGCGTGCTACGAGTGCATGGACCTCACGCCCCGCGGCATCCGCGAACACCTCCAACTCAACCGTCCGATCTTCGAGCGGACGGCGGCCTATGGCCATTTCGGGCGCGCGCCCGAAGAGGATGGCGGTTTCTCGTGGGAACGGACCGATCTGGCCGACGCGCTGCGCCGGGCGGTCTGAGATCTCCGCGGGGGGGCGGGGCGCGGGCCCCGCGCCGTCAGCCGCGCATGCGCAACCAGTCGAGCACCCGCCCCGCATCCGCGTCGGGCGGGAAGACCGGATAGAACACCTTGGCGACGCGGCCATTCTCGAGGATCATCGTCAATCTTTTGAGGCGGGTGACGCCCTCGACCTCGAATGTCGGAAGGCTGAGCTGTTCCGCGAGTTCGAGCCGGTGATCGGACAGCAGCGCGAAGGGCAGCCCCAGACGCGCCGCCGCCTCGGCCTGCTCGCCCGGCGTCTGGGTGGACACGCCGTAGACCTCCTGCGCGCCGGCCGCGCGAAGCTCCGTCAGCCTGTCGCGATAGGCGCAGCTTTGCGGCGTGCAGCCGCGCGCGCCGGGGATCTCGTTCCAGCCGTCGGGAAGCGCCCGATCGGGACGGCCGGTCATTGGATAGCAATAGACCACGTTCGTGCCGGGCATGGCGGCGAGCGACACGTCCGCGCCGGCCGTGCTGTGCATCGGCAGATCGGGCAGCAACGCGTCCAGCAGGTGATCCGCGGCCCCGTCATCCTCGGGGGCGGGGATGTTCGACCAGTCGGCGGTCTCGAGGCTCATGTCGCGATCTCCATCTTGCCGGGGGCTCAGTTGCACCTGCCTGTCGCTTGAAATATGTGCGCGCCCATGACCGACAAGCCGAAGCACGCCCCCTGGCGCAATTTCTACGGCCGTCGCAAGGGCCACGCCCTGCGCGACAGCCAAGAGGCCTATCTGGCCGAGGATCTCGCCCGGCTCAGCCCCGGTGCGGTCGGATGGGACGAGAACCCCGAAAGGGCGAAGCTCGATCTCGGCGCGCTTTTCGGCGACAGGCCCGTCTGGCTGGAGGTCGGGTTCGGAGGCGGCGAGCATCTGGTCCACCAGGCCGTCCGCAACCCTGAGGTCGGGATCATCGGGGCGGAACCCTACATCAACGGGGTCGCCATGCTGCTGGGCAAGATCCGGGAGGCGGGAGCGGAGAACCTGGCGGTGCATCCGGGCGATGCGCGCGACCTCTTCGACGTGCTGCCCGACGCCTCGATCGCGCGGGCCTTCCTGCTCTATCCCGATCCCTGGCCCAAGGCACGGCATCACCGCCGCCGGTTCGTGACACCCGAACATCTCGACCCGCTTGCGCGAATCATGGCGCCGGGTGCCGATTTCCGCGTCGCGACGGACATTCCCGATTACGTGCGTCAGACCCTCGAGGAGGTGCCGCGCGCGGGCTTCGACCTTGCCGACGAGGGGCCCGAGGCCTGGGACGACTGGATCCCCACGCGCTACGAGCGCAAGGCCCTGCGCGAGGGCCGGACGCCGCATTACGTGACTTTCCGACGACAGGGATAGGCGGCGCTGCGCCGATCACGCATTCGCGAGTATGCAGGTGCGCCGCGCGGTGCCATCGATGGGACAATCAAAAAAAGTCCACCCGAGGCAGTCCCGCAATGATCCGTATTCTCAAGCATGTAGCACTTCCCGTTTTCGTTTTCCTCGTCATCCCGCTCTCGATCTTCATCTAGGCTTGCGACCGACCCCGCCATGCCTATTGTCGCGCGGACCCTTTCCTGTCCGCGCACGAGGTTCCGATGTCGGCCCATGGCGATCCCGTCCCCCTGCAATCGCGCCGCTCGGGAGCCCTGAGCGGCACGGCCCAGGTGCCGGGCGACAAGTCGATCAGCCACCGCGCGCTGATCCTCGGCGCGATGGCGGTGGGCGAGACCAAGATCACCGGCCTGCTCGAAGGCGGTGACGTCCTCGATACCGGCCGCGCGATGGCCGCGCTCGGGGCCGAGGTTGTCCGGCACGGTGCGGGCGCATGGTCGGTCCACGGCGTGGGCGTCGGCGGGTTTCGCGAGCCCGAGCAGGTGATCGATTGCGGCAATTCCGGCACCGGCGTCCGCCTTCTGATGGGGGCCGTGGCGACGCACGACATGGCGGTGACCTTCACCGGCGACGCGTCGCTCAACGGACGCCCCATGGGCCGCGTGACCGAGCCGCTGTCGCTCTTCGGAACGCGGGCGGTCGGGCGCGCGGGCGCGCGGCTGCCGTTGACGCTGGTGGGCGCGGCGTCGCCCGTGCCGGTGCGCTATGCCACGCCGGTGCCCTCGGCGCAGGTCAAGTCGGCGGTGCTTCTGGCCGGTCTCAACGCGCCGGGACAGACCGTGGTGATCGAGCGCGAGGCGACGCGGGACCATTCCGAGCGGATGCTGGCGGGGTTCGGTGCGGAGATCACGACGCGGGCGACCGACGAGGGCCGCGAGATCACGCTGACCGGACGGCCCGAATTGCGACCCCAGACGATCGCGGTGCCGCGCGATCCGTCGAGCGCCGCCTTTCCGGTCTGCGCCGCGCTGATCGTCGAGGGATCGGATGTCCTGGTGCCCAATATCGGGCTCAACCCGACGCGCGCCGGCCTTTTCGAGACTTTGCGCGAGATGGGCGCGGATCTGGCTTACGAGAATCCCCGCGACGAGGGGGGCGAGCCGGTGGCCGATCTGCGCGCGCGGTACTCGCCCGGCATGAAAGGCATCCGCGTGCCGCCCGAGCGCGCGGCCTCGATGATCGACGAATACCCGATCCTGTCGGTCGTCGCGGCCTTCGCGGAGGGGGTCACGGACATGCCCGGCGTGGCCGAACTTCGGGTCAAGGAATCCGACCGGATCGACGCGATGGCCGCCGCCCTGCGGGCCTGCGGCGTCACCGTTGAGGACGGGCCCGACTGGTGGCGCGTGACCGGAACGGGCGCCGGCGGCGTGAAGGGCGGTGCCACGGTCGCGGCGCGGCTCGACCACCGGATCGCGATGTCGGCGCTGATCCTGGGCTTGGCAACGCGCGAGCCGGTCACGGTGGACGATGCGGGACCCATCGCTACATCCTTTCCCATCTTCGAGCCGTTGATGACGGCGCTCGGTGCAGATCTGACCAAGGAGATCCGATGATGTTCAGCGACGATGCGGACCTGCCGGTGATGGGAGGGTGCCTTTGCAACGAGGTCTCGTTCCGGGTGCGTGGAAAGCTCTCGCCCGTGGTCGCGAGCCATTCGCAGGATTGTCGCCGTATGTCCGGCCATTACACCGCCTTCACCTCGGTGCCCCGAGAGAATGTCGAGATCGAGGGCGATATCACCTGGTATGAGGGCAATGGCGGCGTAAAGCGCGGCTTCTGTCCGATCTGCGGGTCGAACCTGTTCAGCGACGAAGGCGGTGCGGCGCTGATGATCCATGCGGGCGCGCTCGACAAACCCACTGGCGCGAAACTCGCCGGGCATATCAACTGCGCGGAGAAGGGCGATTACTACGAGATCGAGGGCGATCTGCCGAAGGCCGATGGCGCCGACGCCGATTTCCGCACCGGTTGAGCGGCGATATGGGGTTCACCATCGCCGTCGACGGACCGGCCGCGGCCGGAAAGGGCACGATCTCCCGAGCCTTGGCAGGTCACTTCGGCTTCGGCCATCTCGATACGGGGCTGCTCTATCGCGCGACGGCAGCCCGCGCGCTCGATGGGATGGCGCCGGAGGACGCGGCGGCCGCGCTCGGCCCCGCAGATCTCGAACGCTCCGACCTCAGAACCGCGCCCGTCGCCGCGAAGGCGTCGGAGGTCGCGGCGATCCCCGCGGTCCGCGCGTCGCTTCTGGCGTTCCAGCGCGATTTCGCCCGGCGCGGTGCGGGCGCCGTGCTAGACGGGCGCGATATCGGGACGGTGATCTGCCCCGAAGCGGAGGTGAAGCTCTTCGTCACGGCATCCCCCGAGATCCGGGCCCGCCGGCGGTTCGACGAGCTGATCGCGGCGGGGGCCGAGACGGAGTTCGAGGCTGTCCTAGCCGACGTGCACGCCCGCGACGCGCGCGACATGGGACGCGCCGACGCGCCCCTGCGGCCCGCACCCGACGCGGTGGAGATCGACACGTCCGACCTCAGCGTGGAGGAGGCGATCGTGCGCGCCGTGCAGATCGTGGCCGCGGTGCGGTCGTGAAGCCGAGCCTTGCGCCGGACGCACACATGTCGTAAACACTTACCCGTCGAAGGGGCGGGACAGCCCCGGGCGTGAGCAGGGTCGGTACCAACCGGCCCTTTTTGTCATACCCGGACCCCGTTTCAAATGACCAAGCCAAGACCGGCGGAGACAACCGCGCGGCCCGTATAGACCGATAAAAGGAAACCATAGGCCACATGGCTCAAAATACATCGATGGAGGAATTCGAAGCCCTCCTGAACGAAAGCTTCGATATCGACACGCCCGACGAAGGGTCTGTCGTCAAGGGTCGGGTCCTCGCCATCGAGGCGGGACAGGCCATCGTCGACGTCGGCTATAAGATGGAAGGCCGCGTCGATCTGAAAGAATTCGCAGAACCCGGCCAGGCCCCCGAGATCAACGTGGGCGACGAGGTCGAAGTCTATCTCCGTCAGGTCGAGAATGCCCGTGGCGAAGCCGTGATCAGCCATGAGATGGCCCGTCGCGAAGCCGCCTGGGACCGTCTCGAGAAGGCCTATGCCGACGAGAACCGCGTCGAGGGCGCGATCTTCGGCCGCGTCAAGGGCGGCTTCACCGTCGATCTCGGCGGCGCCGTGGCGTTCCTGCCCGGCTCGCAGGTCGATGTGCGCCCCGTGCGCGATGCAGGGCCCCTGATGGGTCTCAAGCAGCCGTTCCAGATCCTCAAGATGGACCGCCGCCGCGGCAACATCGTGGTGTCGCGCCGTGCGATCCTCGAGGAGAGCCGGGCCGAGCAGCGCGCCGAGGTCATCGGCAACCTCGCCGAGGGTCAGGCCGTCGACGGCGTGGTCAAGAACATCACCGAATACGGTGCCTTCGTGGATCTCGGCGGTGTCGACGGGCTTCTGCACGTCACCGACATGGCCTGGCGCCGTGTGAACCACCCCTCCGAGATCGTGACGATCGGCGAGACCATCAAGGTTCAGGTCATCAAGATCAACAAGGAGACCCACCGCATCTCCCTCGGCATGAAGCAGCTGCAGGACGATCCGTGGGATACCGTCGAGGCGAAGTTCCCGCTCGACAGCACGCATACGGGCCGGGTCACGAACATCACCGATTACGGTGCCTTCGTCGAGCTCGAGCCGGGCGTCGAGGGGCTCGTCCACGTGTCCGAGATGTCGTGGACCAAGAAGAACGTCCATCCGGGCAAGATCGTGTCGACCTCGCAAGAGGTCGAGGTCATGGTACTCGAGATCGACACGCAGAAGCGCCGCGTGTCGCTCGGTCTCAAGCAGACCATGCGCAACCCGTGGGAGATCTTCGCCGAGACGCATCCCGAGGGCACGCATGTCGAGGGCGACGTCAAGAACATCACCGAATTCGGCCTGTTCGTGGGTCTCGACGGCGATATCGACGGGATGGTTCACCTCTCCGACATCAGCTGGGACCAGCGCGGCGAGGAAGCCATCCAGAACTACCAGAAGGGCGACACCGTTCAGGCCGTCGTGACCGAGGTGGATGTCGAGAAAGAGCGGATCAGCCTGTCGATCAAGGCGCTCGACGACAGCTTCACCGAGGTGACGAGCGGCGTGAAGCGCGGCTCCATCATCACGGTCGAGGTCACCGCGATCGAGGATGGCGGCATCGAGGTGGAGTACGAGGGTGCGAAATCGTTCATCCGTCGCTCCGACCTGTCGCGTGACCGCTCCGAGCAGCGGCCCGAGCGCTTCGGCGTCGGCAACAAGGTCGATGTCCGCGTGACCAACGTTGACCAGAAGACCCGTCGCCTCGGCCTTAGCATCAAGGCCCGCGAGATCGCCGAAGAGAAGGAGGCCGTGCAGCAATACGGCTCCTCCGACTCGGGCGCCTCGCTCGGCGATATCCTCGGGGCGGCGCTCAAGGGCGACGACTGATCGGGGGCAGGTACCCTAGCTGAACGAAGTGGAACCCGCGGCCTTGTTGCCGCGGGTTTCTTCGTTAAAGATGACCGCTCAAGAGAGGTTCGTTCCGAGAGGCATCGGTGCGGATGCCGACCGGGATGCATTTGAAGTGATTGAAAGCGCGACAATTTTCGCGACGAACGTGACGCCGAACATCGTTTCTTCGGCAAAATCGGTTTTTCGCGGCGAAAATCCCGCTATAGTCGATCTGTTGCAAAACGCGCCGGAAGCGCGCGTGCAGTACGGGGGAACATGACTATGATTCGGTCCGAGCTGATCCAGAGGATCGCCGATGAGAACCCGCATCTGACCCAGCGTGACGTCGAGCGTATCGTGACCACGATCTTCGACAGCATCATCGACGCCATGGCGCGCGGCGACCGGGTCGAGCTGCGCGGGTTCGGGGCGTTCTCGGTGAAGAAAAGGGACGCTCGCCAGGGCCGGAACCCTAGGACCGGCGCCACGGTTCATGTAGAAGAAAAGCATGTGCCGTTCTTCAAGACGGGTAAACTTCTGCGCGATCGCTTGAACGAAGGATAGGCGTCTATGCATCTGGTGAAATACATCTTTCTCGCCGTTCTGGCCGTCCTGCTGATCGTCGTGGCACTTGCCAACTCGGCGCTGGTGACGCTGCGCGTCCTGCCCGAGGCGATGGCCGGGTTCCTCGGCTGGTCGTGGCAGCTGACCCTGCCGATGTTCGCGGTCATCCTCGGGGCGATCGTGATCGGCCTCTTGATCGGCTTCGTCTGGGAATTCCTGCGCGAGCACAAGCACCGAGCCGCCGCGAGATCCGAGCGTCGCGAGAAGGATGCCCTGAAGCGCGAGAACGAACAACTCCGCCGGGGCGATCGCGGCACGCGGCGCAATGACGACGTTCTCGCTTTGCTCGAGGATGGCAGCGTTCCGCGCTGAGTGTCATGCCCGATGTCAGGATCAAGTTCTGCGGTCTGACGGAAACGGCCGATGTGGCGGCCGCCTTGCTGGCGGGCGCAGCATATGTGGGGTTCGTCTTCTTTCCCAGATCCCCGCGCAACCTCGACCTGAACGATGCGGCCTTCATGGCGTCGTCGGTTCCGCCGGGCATCGCCAAGGTCGCGCTGGTCGTCGATGCCGACGACGAAACGCTGGACGCGTTGGTCGACAAGGTCCCGCTCGACATGCTTCAGCTGCACGGCACCGAGGCGCCCGAGCGCGTCGCGGAGATCCGCACCCGCTACGGATTGCCTGTGATGAAGGCTGTCGGCATCGCGGAGGCGGCCGACCTGCCCAAGCTCGATATCTACGAGGGCGTCGCCGATCAGCTTCTCGTCGATGCGAAGCCCCCCAAGGGTGCGGCGCTGCCGGGGGGCAACGGGCGCGCCTTCGACTGGCGCCTGATCGCCGATCGGCAATGGACGGTACCCTGGATGCTGGCCGGTGGCCTCGATGCGGAAAATGTCGGCGATGCGATCCGGCAGACGGGGGCGCGGCAGGTCGATGTGAGCTCGGGCGTGGAACGCGCGCCGGGCCTCAAGGACGGCGACCTGATCCGGGATTTCGCCCGCGCCGTCCGCGCCGACAGCTAGACCGCGGCTTCTTGTTTCCGGGCAAGATCGGGGTTACGTCTGTGGACCGACCGATGGAGAACCCTCATGGCCAACGATCTCTTCAATTCCTTCATGACCGGCCCCGACGAGAAGGGGCGGTTCGGAAAATTCGGCGGCCGCTTCGTCAGCGAGACGCTGATGCCGCTGATCCTCCAGCTCGAGGCGGAATACGAGAAGGCCAAGACCGACGAGAGCTTCTGGGCGGAGATGAACGACCTCTGGACGCATTACGTCGGCCGGCCAAGCCCGCTCTATCATGCCGAGCGGCTGACCGAACAACTCGGCGGCGCCAAGATCTATCTCAAGCGTGACGAGCTGAACCATACCGGTGCCCACAAAATCAACAACGTGCTGGGACAGATCCTGCTCGCACGGCGGATGGGCAAAAAGCGCATCATTGCCGAGACCGGGGCGGGCCAGCATGGCGTCGCGACCGCCACCGTCTGTGCGAAGTTCGGGCTGGATTGCGTGGTCTACATGGGCGCGCACGATGTCGAGCGGCAGCAGCCCAACGTGTTCCGCATGCGACTGCTGGGCGCGAAAGTCGTTCCGGTGACGAGCGGGCGGGGAACGCTCAAGGACGCGATGAACGACGCGCTGCGCGACTGGGTGACCAATGTGCGCGACACGTTCTATTGCATCGGCACCGTGGCGGGGCCGCATCCCTATCCCGCGATGGTGCGCGATTTCCAGTCGATCATCGGCAAGGAAACCCGCGAGCAGATGCAGGCGGCCGAAGGCCGTCTGCCCGATACGCTCGTCGCGGCCATCGGCGGCGGATCGAACGCCATGGGGCTTTTCTATCCGTTCCTCGACGACAAGGACGTGGCGATCATCGGCGTCGAGGCCGGGGGCAAGGGCGTCGACGCCAAGATGGAGCATTGCGCCTCGCTGACGGGCGGACGGCCGGGCGTTCTGCACGGTAACAGGACCTACCTGCTTCAGGACGACGACGGACAGATCCTCGAAGGGTTCAGCATTTCGGCGGGCCTCGACTATCCCGGCATCGGCCCCGAGCATTCGTGGCTCCACGAAACCAAGCGCGCGCAATATGTCGCGATCACCGACCGTGAGGCGCTCGATGCATTCCAGCTTTGCTGCGCGATGGAGGGGATCATCCCGGCGCTGGAGCCGAGCCACGCGCTTGCCCATGTGATGAAGATCGCGCCGGAGCTTCCCCGCGATCACATCATCTGCATGAACATGTGCGGGCGGGGCGACAAGGACATCTACACGGTCGCCAAGGCCCTCGACGTCGATATCGACTAGCGGACCGACTGGCCCCGTGGTCGCCGGCGGGGGTTACCGCTCCGCGTGCGCGGCCAGGATTTCCAGCGCGACGATGTCGAGGGCGCGCAGATGCGTGGCCTCGAGGTGGATGCGGGGTGCGCAATTCTCCTCGACCGCCTGGAGGAACCGCGCGGCGCAGAGGCACCAGCGATCGCCGGGCCGCAGGCCGGGAAAGCCGAATTCCGGACGCGGCGAGCTGAGGTCGTTGCCGAGATATTTCGAGAAGGCGAGAAATTCGGCGCTCATCACCGCGCATACCGTATGCGACCCTTCGTCGGCGGCGCAGGTATTGCATTGCCCGTCGCGGAAGAACCCCGTTACCGGGTCGTTCGAACAGGGCCGAAGATCGCCGCCGAGCACGTTGGTGGGAGTATCCATTTCCATGGTTCCACCCTAAGGCGACGCCGTCCGTCCGTCCACCGCGCTCATGCCGGGGTGTCAGGAAAAGCGGTCGATCAGCTTCTGAAGCGGATTGCGGTCGTCGGCGGCTTCCGGCGTGCTTTCGCGCCGGGCCTCCGCCGCGGGGGCCGCCTGCGGTTTGCGGCTGCCGGTCGAGGGGCGGGACGGGGTCAGCCTCTGTGCCACGGCGTTGAGGAATTTCGACGTATCGCCGTGCGCAAGATCCTCCGCGCCGTCCGATACGCCGCGCAGCATGTCGTCGAGCCAGTCACGATCGGCCTTGGCGAAGTCGCGCAGGACGTAGCCCGCCACCGCATCCTTGTGGCCCGGGTGACCGACCCCCATGCGGATGCGGGCGTAATCGGGGCCGATATGGGCGTGGAGCGAGCGCAGACCGTTATGCCCGGCATGTCCGCCGCCCGTCTTGGCCTTGAGCTTGCCCGGGGCGAGGTCGATCTCGTCGTGAAAGACCACGATATCGGCGGGGTCGAGCTTGTGGAACCGCATCGCGTCGCCGACCGACTGGCCCGACAGGTTCATGAACGTGTCGGGCTTGAGCAGCAAGACCTTGTCCGAGCCGAGCCGACCCTCGGAAACCTGCCCCTGAAACTTCGCGCGGAAGGGGCTGAACCCGTGATCATCGGCGATGCGGTCGATTGCCATGAAGCCGATATTGTGCCGGTTGAGGGCGTATTTCGCGCCGGGATTTCCCAGCCCCACGAACAGTCGCATCCTATCCTCCGTCTCGTTGCGCCGACAGACGATCAGGCCGGCCGTTTCTCCCGCGCCAGCGCGATGGCGCGGCTCGCCACCCGGCTCGACGAAGCGGGTTTGGGGATCACCTCCGCCTCGATTCGCTCGATCAGCTCGCCCTGCCGCATCAGATCGCCCGAATGGAGCAGGAACGGGATCTGCCGTTCGGCAAGGCTCTCGGCGACACTCTCGCAGGTCTCGCCGCGCCCGAGATTGACATCGAGGATGGCGGCGTCGAGGTCGTGCGTCTCGATCGCTTCGAGTGCCGCCCGGACATTGGTCGCGGTCACCGGAACCATCCCCTCGTCCTCCAGAGAAAGCGCCAGCTCCATCAGGATGAGTGGCTCGTCTTCGAGGATGAGAATACGCATGGAACAAGGTCTTTCAAAAGGTTTGTCGTCTTCGCTCATCGGAGCGACGGAATCTCGATGCGGGCCAGGAACCCGTCATCGTTCCATGACCGGTCCAGCCGGCCGCCGATGAACGACAGCAGGTTGTCGACGATCCCCATCCCGACCCCGGCCTCGTCGCTCACAGAGGACGCCCTCGGTACGCCGGTTTCGCGCCATTCCATCACAAGGTCCTGCGCCTCGCCATGGCGCGACCAGACAATCTCGATCTGTCCGTCGTCGGTGCTGAGGGCGCCATGCTTGATCGCGTGGGTCGCGAGTTCGTGGAGCGCGAGGCCGATGGTGGACACGGTGTTCGGATCGACCCGAAAGCTCTCGCCCTGAAAGGCGATACGGGTACGCTCCGCGTCGTAGGGTGCGAGGACCGATCGGACGGAATCGCCCAGATCGACCGAGCCGAGCGACGCTTCGTCGAGCGTGGTCTCGAAGGCCCGGCCGAGCGCGCGGATGCGATCGTTGATCTCCTTCGCCTCCTCGCGGAAGTTCCGCGCGCGTCCCGTGACCGATACGAGGCCGCCGATCACGGCGAACATGTTCTTGATCCTGTGGCTCAGCTCGCGGGCCAGCGCCTTTGCGTGCTGTTCGTCGGCGCGCGCCGCGTGCACGTCGCTGACATCCCATTGCGAGCCGAAGTAATAGAGCAGCTTGCCCGATTCGTCGTAGATCGGCCCGAGATGCAGGGCGTTCCAGAACGGCGTCCCGTCCTTGCGGTAATTCATCAGCTCGACGACCATCACGTCCTCTTGGCGGATCGCGTTGCTGATCATGGCGACCTTCGAACTGTCGGTGCCGGGACCCTGAAGGAACCGGCAATTCTTGCCGACCACCTCGTGCTCGTCATAGCCCGTGAGCCTGGTGAAGGCGCGATTGACGAAGACGATCGGCTGATCGGGCGCATTGGGGTCCGCAAGGCAGATCGCCATCCGCGTCTGGGACATTGCTTGTTCGAAGAGTACCCCCGATGCCCCCGCGAACTTGTCGTCGGGATGCCGATCCCGGAATCTCTGGGGGGAATCCCCGAAACTGAGTTGGGACTGGCTTTCTGGGAGTGGTCTGTCGGACATCTCGCGGCCTGTATGAACTTTACGCGGCGGGCGCAGGGTCCAACCTACTCCTGCAGGAAAAGTTCAGATGTTATATCGGGACACGGCATGGTGGCCGGATTCGCAGGGCGCGAACGGATGTCGCACCCTGCATCGCCGATGACGTCGCCGGCGATCAGCCGTTGTCGTCGGCTCCTTCTTCGCCATCGGCGCCGCCCATCTCGATGGCGGGCACCTCGTCGGCATCGACGCCATCCTCGTCCTCGTCACGCTGCGAGGCAAGCCCGGAGGGGGCCTGGATGTTCGCGATGACGAAGTCGCGGTCGATGGTCGGGCGCGTGCCCTGCGGCAGGTCGATCATCGAGATGGTCAGCGTGTCGCCGATCCCGAGGCCCGAGATGTCGCCCACGATCTCTTCGGGAATCTCGCCCGCGGTACAGCGCAGCTCGACCTCGGGGCGGACCATGGTCAGCACGCCGCCTTCCTTGAGACCCGGAGATTCCTCCTCGCCCGTGATCGTCACGGGGATGTAGAGCGACACGCGGCTCGTGCGGCGCAGACGCATGAAGTCGACATGCGTCGGCAGGTCCTTGACCACGTCGCGCTGGACGCTGCGGCAGATCACGCGCACGTCGTCCTGCCCCTCGACCTTGAGGTTGAAGAGCGTGGACAGGAACCGGCCGGCCTTCAGCTTCTTGACGAGTTCGTTGTAGGGGAGGTTGATGGGAAGCGGATCGGATCCGCCGCCATAGACGATACCGGGCACGAGCATGTCGCGCCGGGCCTGACGGGCGGCCCCCTTGCCTGTCCCCGTCCGTTCCATGGCGATGATGTCAGGTGTTTCGCCTGCCATGAGGAATCTCCTAAAAATGTGTCATCGCGCCCTGCCGCCTCCAAGGGTGTGCACGCAGGGATGCGGGCGTATAGTCTAGGGCGGCTCGTTTGAAAAGGGGGCGCCGCCACGCGATCGCGCGACGGATCACGCCCCGTCGTGGACGGCGCGCAGCCACAGGCAGGCGAGGGCGGGGATCACGATGTGATCGTCCGCGATCTCCGGCTGCAGGGATGTCAGCGCGTCGAGCGGAACCGGCCCGTCGGGCAGGCCCAGCGCGTCGCGGTGGAGGCGCTGGTCTTCGTCGGACATGTTCGCGACCAGCCATGTCGTCGCGTCGATGCCGGGCCGGGCCACGCAGAATAGCCGCCCGTGGCCCGTGTCGATCACCCGCGAGGCGGTGGCACCGCCGAGTTCGGGGCAGGCCGCGCGCACCGAGAGCGTGCGGCGCAGGGCGCGGAAGATCCGGCCATGCGGCGCGTCCGTGGTGGGGGCGGACCCCGCCAGATCCCAGTCCATGAAGGGCCGTTGCATCCAGCGGCCATCGCCGGCGAGATCGGGATCGTCGGGAAACGTCGTGTCGTTCGGCAGGCCGATCTCGTCGCCCATATAGACGAGCGGCAGGCCCCCGAACCCGGCGATGATCGCATGGCCCAACACGATCCGCGCGACGGCCCGGTCGATCGCCTCGGCGTCGCCGGTCCTTAGCGCGGCCTCCAGCCCGGCGAGGGCGGCGAAGCTGCCGTTGGTCCGGCTGTCGCCGGTCGCCTCGTTGACCTGGAAATCCGCGCCGCGGGCGAAACTGCCCTCGAACCGGCCGGCATAGAAATCGCCCAGGAACCGCCGATGTCCGGGGCCGGTCACGCCGTGCCGCCCGGCATCCTCCTCGGTGATGGCCCAGCCGATATCGTCATGGCACCGGATATAGGTCGCCCATTGCGCGCCCCGGAAGCTGTCGGGGAAATGCCGGGCCAGCACGTCGGTCATCATCCGCGTCTCGCGCGTGGCGAGCGCCGACCAGAACTGCACCATCAGCGAGTTGTGGTAGGCGAGGTTGCAGACCTTGCCGGTATGCCGCCCCGCGCCCAGATAGGGGACGAGCCGGTCCGGCCCCACGATCGCCTCGGCCTTGAAGATGGTGGCCGGTGCCGCCACCGACGCTGCCTGGTTGATCGCCTGGAGGATGTCGTGGACCTCGGGCTCGTTCTGGCAGATCGTGCCCATCCGCTTCCACATGAACGCCACCGCATCGAGGCGCAGCACCTCGGCGCCGGCATTTGCGAGCGTCAGGATCGTCTCCATGATGGCCAGAAAGACCTCCGGGTTTTCCCAGTTGAGGTCCCACTGGAACGTGTTGAACGTGGTCCAGACCCATTTGCCCATCGCCTCGTCGAAGGTGAAGTTGCCGGGCGCCTGTTCGGGGAAAACCTCGAGCAGGGTCTTCTCGAATTCCAGAGGGATCTCCGGCGCGTCGTAGAGACGGTAGAAGGCCTGATGATACGCATCGCCCGCGCGGGCCTTCTCGGCCCAGTCGTGTTCCCGCGCGGTATGGTTCAGCACCATGTCGATGCAGGGGCTGATGCCGGCCGCGCGCATCTCGGCGCAGACCTCGCTGAACTCGGCCATCGTGCCCAGGCGTGGATCGATGCGGGTGTAGTCCATGACCGCATAGCCGCCGTCGCTGTCTCCCGGTCGCGGCATCAGGCAGGGCATGAAATGGGCATAGGTGATCCCGAGATCGCGCAGATAGGGGATTCTGTCGGCCACGCCCCGCATCGTTCCGGCGAAGCGGTCCACGTAGAAGACGTAGCCCGCCATGCGCGACGACTGGAACCAGTGCGGGTCGAGGTCGCGCCGTATATCCAGCACCCGCAGATCCACGGGGCGCTCCGCCCATTTCCGCGCCAGAAGCGCGTGCAGCCGGTCCATGAGCGCGTCGATCGGGATCGCGCGGCCATAGAGCCGGCCGAGCGGGGCGCGCAGATCCGCGACTGCGCGTTCCCAGCGCATGTCGAAGAGTGCGTCGTCGGAAACGCTGGCGGGTCCGGGCGCCGCGGATGTCGTCGGTCGGCCGGGCATCAGATGTTCCGGCGATACCGATGGAACGCGTCGTCGATCAGCAGGATGTCGCGATCCACGTTCTTGACGTCGCGACGTCCGCAGAGCGCCATCGTCGTGTCGAGTTCCTTATGGATCACGCCGAGCGCCTCGGTGACGCCTTTCTTGCCGCGCGCGCCGAGCCCGTAGACGAAGGCGCGGCCGATATGCGTGGCGTCCGCGCCCATGGCGAGCGCCTTGAGCACGTCCTGACCCGAGCGGATGCCGCTGTCGAGATGGATCTCGGTCTGGCCGCCCACGGCCTCGACGATCTCGGGCAGGGTGCGGATCGAGCTCAGCGCGCCATCGAGCTGGCGGCCGCCATGGTTGCTGACGATGATCGCGTCGGCCCCGATATCGAGGGCGCGGCGCGCATCCTCGGGGTCGAGGATCCCCTTCAGGATCAGCTTGCCGCCCCATTTCTCCTTGATGCGCCTGACCTTCTCCCAGTCGAGCCGCGGGTCGAATTGCTCGGCCGTCCAGGACCCGAGCGAACTCACGTCCTTCACGCCCTTGGCGTGGCCCACGATGTTGCCGAAATTGCGGCGCTTGGTCTGGAGCATTTCCATGCCCCAGCCCCATTTCGTGGCGAGGTTCGCGATGGTTTTCGGGGTCAGCTTGGGCGGGGCGGACAGCCCGTTCTTGATGTCCTTGTGGCGCTGTCCCAGCACCTGCAAATCGAGCGTGAGAACCATCGCCGAACACCCGGCGGCCCGCGCGCGTTCGATGACGTTCTCGAGAAATTCCTCGTCGCGCATCACGTAGAGCTGGAACCAGAACGGCTTTTTCGTGTGCTGGGCGACGTCCTCGATCGAACAGATCGACATGGTCGACAGCGTGAAGGGCACGCCGAATTCCTCGGCGGCCTGGGCCGCCAGGATCTCGCCGTCGGCATGCTGCATGCCGGTCATGCCCACGGGCGCCAGCGCCACTGGCATCGCGACCTCCTCGCCGATCATGGTCGAGGAGGTGGAGCGGTCGTCCATGTTGACCGCAACCCGCTGGCGCAGCCGCAGCAGGTCGAAATCGGTGGAATTGTCGCGGAATGTCTGTTCCGTCCAGGAGCCGCTCTCACAGTAATCGTAGAACATCTTGGGCACCCGGCGGCGGTAGATCCGCTTCAGGTCCTCGATCTCGGTGATATGCGGCATGGATGATCCTCCCGGTGAAACGCGCGACGGCCAAGCTCTAGCCGACCGGACAGGGCGGCGCAAACGCGATGCCGCCGCAGGGCGGTCAGTGCAGCTTGACAGTGGGGCGCACGACCTTGTTGATCTTGGCCGCGACGATCTGCACCGAGCCGCGCAGCCAGCCGTGGATCGACAGCAGATGAAGTCTGTAGAGCGACATGTAGGCCGCGCGGGCGATCCGGCCCTCGACCGCCACGCCGCCGCCCGATCCGGTCCGGACGCTGCCCAGGGTGGCGAAGCGGCTGAGTGAGACGAGCGCGCCGCGATCTTTGTAGACGAAATCGCGCAGCGGCTCGCCCTTTTGCGCGCGGTCGAGATTGTCGAACACGCAATCCGCCATCTGCTGCGCCGATTGCGCCCGCGGCGGGACCGGCCGCTCGGATCCGGGCAGGGTGCAGGAGGCGCAGTCGCCGATGGCGAAGATGCGCTCGTCGCGCGTGCTGCGAAGCGTCGGCTCGACCACGAACTGGTCGAGCTTGGTGAGCTCCAGATCGCTCATCCGTGCCACGCTCCGGTCGCCGCGCACGCCGGCGGCCCAGAGGATCATCCGCGCCTCGAGCGTGTCGCCGTCCCTGATGTGGATGCGGCCGCGTTCGAGCCGTTCGACCATGGCACCGGTGCGCACGTCGACGCCGAGGCCCTCGAGCTCGTCGCGGACGCCTTGCGCGATGTCGGGCTCCAGCGCGGGCAGGAGTCGCGGCCCGGCCTCCAGCAGATGCAGCTCGAGCGCGCTCTCGTCGAAGACCTCGAGACCGTAATCGCGCAGCGTCTTCGCGCAGTTGACCAGCTCCGCCGAAAGCTCGACCCCCGTGGCCCCGCCGCCGACGATGCAGATCGAGAGCCTGGCGTCGGGGTCGTCCCGCCGGCGCGCGTTGACGTTCAGGCAGGCGTTGAGCAGGACCTGCCGGAACCGGTCCGCCTGCCGGCGATCCTCGAGGAACATGGCATGTTCCCGCACGCCCTCGATCCCGAAATCGTTGGACACGCCCCCCATCGCCAGCACCAGATAATCGTAGCGCAGCACGTGGCGGTCGACGACGACCTCTCCCTCCTCGTCGAGCAGGGGGGCGGTGGTGATCGTCCGGTTCTCCCGTTCGATGCTCTCGATCGCGGCGTTGAAGAACCGGTATCCCCAGAGCGCGGCATGACCGCCATACCCGACATCCTCGAGGTTCGGGTCGAGCGATCCCGCCGCCACCTCGTGCAGCAAGGGTTTCCAGATATGCGACCGGTTGCGGTCGACGAGGATGATGTCGTGCCGGGCGCGGCCGTACCTCTTGCCGAGCTTGCGGGCGAGGCCGAGGCCCGCGGCGCCGCCTCCGACCACGACGATCTGGGTCTTGCGCTCGGTCACAGGCAGTCCTCCTCGTCCGATATGGGCACGCGCGCCCCGATGATATCGGTATAGACCGGTTTTGCGCGCGGGCGACGCGAAATCAGCGGCGCTGCCTCATGCCTGATGCGCGCCCTCCGACAGACTGCGCACGAAGGCCAGCACCTCGTCGACCGACTTGCCCTGCGCCTGCTCGGCCACGATCGCCGAGCCGACGACGCAGCCATCGGCGATCTCGGCGATGCCCTTCGCGGCCTCGGGGGTACGGATGCCGAAGCCCACGATGACGGGCAGGTCGGTCCTGGCCTTGATCCGTTCGACTTCGGGGGCCACGTCGGAGGGCTGCGGCGCCGCGGCACCGGTGATCCCGGTGATCGAGACGTAATAGACGAAGCCGCTCGTGTTGGTCAGGACCGCGGGCAGGCGCGCATCGTCGGTCGTGGGCGTGGCGAGACGGATGAAATCGATGCCCTTGCGCATCGCGGGCACGCAAAGCTCGTCGTCCTCCTCGGGTGGCAGGTCCACCACGATCAGCCCGTCGACGCCCGCCGCCTTCGCATCGTCGAGGAATTCCTCCACGCCGTGCGAATAGATCGGGTTGTAGTATCCCATGACGACGATCGGCGTCTCGTCGTCGCGCGTCCGGAAGTCCGCCACCATCTCCAGCGTCTTCTTCAGCGTCTGGCCGCCCGCCAGCGCACGCTGGCCGGCGAGCTGGATCGTCTCGCCATCGGCCATCGGATCGGTGAAGGGCAGGCCAAGCTCGATGATGTCGACGCCCGCGCCGGGCATCCCCGTCATCAGGTCGAGCGAGCCGCGGTAATCCGGATCGCCGGCCATGATGTAGCTGACGAAGGCCTTGCGCCCCTCGGTGTTCAGTTTCGCGAAACGCGCTGCGATACGGCCCATTCTGCCTCCCGACTCTGGCTGATTTCAGGCATCCTTATGCAGCGTGGCGGATATTGTCCAATGCGCGGCGGAACCCTATCTGGTGGGGCATGAATTATGTACTCGCACTCTTCCTCCCCCCGCTGTCGATCCTGCTGGCCGGCCGGATCTTCACCTCGATCATCACCTTCATCATTTGGGTGCCGGCGATCATCTTCTCCGGCGGGCTGACGCATCCCATGTTCATCCTGCTGGCATGGATCCTGATCTATCAGTCGCATGCGGACCGGCGCGACCGCTACTGACCTTGTAGAGCCCCGCGCGCCCGACTAGAGGGGGCGCGGTTGCCGAACGGAAGGAATGCGTCATGGGATTCAAGATGGGGATCGTGGGTATGCCCAATGTGGGCAAGTCCACGCTGTTCAACGCGCTGACCAGGACCGCCGCCGCCCAGGCGGCCAACTTTCCCTTCTGCACGATCGAGCCCAATGTCGGCGAGGTGGCGGTTCCCGACACGCGGCTCACGCGGCTGGCCGAGATCGCCAAGTCGAAGCAGATCGTGCCGACGCGCATGACCTTCGTCGACATCGCGGGCCTCGTGAAGGGCGCGAGCCGCGGCGAGGGCCTCGGCAACCAGTTCCTCGCCAATATCCGCGAATGCGACGCCATCGCGCATGTCCTGCGCTGTTTCGAGGATGACGACGTCACCCATGTCGACGGCCGCGTCGATCCCGTACAGGACGCCGACACGATCGAGACCGAGCTGATGCTCGCCGATCTCGAGAGCGTCGAGAAGCGCCTGGCCGGGCTCGTGCGCAAGGTGAAGGGCGGCGACAAGGAGGCGCAGCAGCAGGAGCGCCTCCTGAAGGACGCGCAGGCCCTTCTGGAAGAGGGCAAGCCGGCCCGCCTCGTCGAGGTCGCCGAGGAGGACCGCAAGGCCTGGACGATGCTCCAGCTTCTGACGTCGAAGCCGATCCTCTTCGTGTGCAACGTCTCCGAGGACGAGGCCGCGACCGGCAACGCGCATTCGAATGCCGTCACTGAGATGGCCGCAGAGCAGGGTGCCGGCGTGGTCGTCATCTCCGCCCAGATCGAGGAGGAGATCGCCCAGCTCGACGCCGAGGAAGCGGCGGAATTCCTCGCGGAACTGGGCCTCGAGGAGGCCGGTCTCGACCGGCTGATCCAGGCGGGATACACGCTTCTGGGCCTTCAAACCTATTTCACCGTCGGCCCCAAGGAGGCGCGCGCCTGGACCATTCCGCGCGACACGACCGCGCCCAAGGCCGCCGGCGTCATCCACGGCGATTTCGAGCGCGGCTTCATCCGCGCCGAGACCACCGCGTTCGAGGATTACGTGGCCCTCGGCGGCGAGGCGGGCGCCAAGGAAGCCGGCAAGATGCGGGTCGAGGGCAAGAGCTACGTCGTCAAGGACGGCGACGTCATGCATTTCCTCTTCAACGCCTGAGCACGCCCCGGGCGGGGGTCAAACCGTCGCAGTGTTCGCCACTTGTTCGCCATGGTCGCGGGACGTATGTTCCGAGGATGGGCAAGCTCGATCTCCAGCAGAAACTCGCGATCCTCTCGGACGCCGCGAAATACGACGCGAGCTGTGCCTCCTCGGGCACGGCCAAGCGCAGCTCCCGCGACGGGAGCGGCCTCGGCTCGACCGAAGGGTCGGGGATCTGCCACGCCTACGCGCCGGACGGGCGCTGCATCAGCCTGCTGAAGATCCTGATGACGAATTTCTGCATCTACGATTGCGCCTATTGCGTGAATCGCGTGAGCTCCAACGTCACGCGTGCGCGGTTCTCGCCCGAGGAGGTCGTCACCCTCACGCTGGAATTCTACCGGCGCAATTACATCGAGGGCCTGTTCCTCAGCTCGGGGATCATCCGCTCGCCCGACGACACGATGGCCGACATGGTGCGGATCGCCCGCGACCTGCGCCTGAAGCACAATTTCCGCGGCTATATCCATCTCAAGACCATCCCCGATGCCGATCCCAAGCTGATCGAGGAGGCGGGGCTCCACGCCGATCGCCTGTCGATCAACGTGGAACTTCCGACCGACGCCTCGGTGCGCGCCTATGCGCCCGAAAAGAACCCCGGCACGATCCGCAAGGCGATGGCCGATGTACGTCTCACCCGCGAGGCGTCGAAGGACCGCTCGCATACCGGCAAGCGCCCCGCGCGGTTCGCGCCCGCGGGGCAGAGCACGCAGATGATCGTCGGCGCGGATGGCGCGAACGACGCGGCGATCCTCGGCCAGTCCACGCGTCTCTATGCGAGTTACGGGCTCAAGCGCGTCTATTATTCGGCCTTTTCGCCGATCCCCGATTCCACGGCGAAACTGCCGCTGATCCGTCCGCCCCTGGAACGCGAGCATCGGCTTTACCAGGCAGACTGGCTGCTGCGGTTCTACGGGTTCGATCTGGCCGAGATCACCGACGGCGCGGCGGACGGAAATCTCGACCTCACGATCGACCCGAAGCTGGCCTGGGCCCTGCGCAACCGGCATCACTTTCCGCTCGACGTGAACCGCGCCCCGCGCGAGATGCTCCTGCGGATACCGGGATTCGGCGTGAAGACCGTCAACAGGATCCTGACCACGCGGCGGCATCGCACCCTGCGCTACGAGGATCTGACGCGCATGGGGGCGAGCCTCAAGAAGGCGCGCGCCTTCATCACCGCCGGCGGCTGGAGCCCCGGGGCCCTGACCGATACCGCCGATCTGCGGGCGAGATTCGCACCCGCACCGGAACAGCTGAGCCTTTTCTGATGCGGACGATCCGCGTGCCCGAGCTCGACACGGCCGCGGCATGGCGAACGGCGGCGCGGGATCTTCTGGCGTCGGGGACGTCTCCCGGCGAGGTCATCTGGCAATATGGCGAGGCCCAGCCGGACCTTTTTGCCGGCGGCACCGCGACCCGGCCCGCCACGCAGCCCGCCAGCGTGCCCAAAAGCTTCGTCGAACTCTCCCAGACGGTCTGCTGGCACAGCGATCCCGAACGGTTCGCGCGGCTCTATGCGTTCCTGTGGCGCCTGCGAGAGACGCCCGGATTGATGCAGGATCGCGGGGACGCGGCGCTCGCCACCCTGCGCGGGCTGGAAAAGGCGGTTCGCCGCGACAAGCACAAGATGAAAGCCTTCGTCCGGTTTCGCGAGATCGACGCCGAGGGTTCGCGCCGCCGCTTCGCCGCCTGGTTCGAGCCCGAGCATCACATCGTGGAGCCGATGGCGGGCTTTTTCGCGCGGCGCTTCGGCGACATGGACTGGATGATCGCGACGCCCGACCGGACGCTGATCTTCACCGACGGCGCGGTCTCGCTCGCCCCCGGTCAGCCGAAGCCGGACCTGCCGGAGGATGCGACCGAAGGTCTCTGGACGACGTATTTCCGGAACATCTTCAACCCCGCGCGCCTCAAGATCCAGGCGATGCAATCGGAGATGCCGAAGAAATACTGGCGGAACCTCCCCGAGGCCGCGGCGATCCCCGACATGATCGCGAGCGCCGAGGCCCGGGCCCGCGAGATGCAGCTTGCGACACCCTCGCTCGCGCCCATCCGGGCCGGGCGGATCAGCGAAAGGCTCAGGATGACCGACGACGCCCCCGCCGCCACCGATATCGAGGCCCTGCGCCGCGAGGCGGAGGGATGCACGCGTTGCCCCTTGCACCGCAACGCGACGCAGGTGGTGATGGGCGAGGGGCCCCGCGATGCGCCGCTGATGATCGTGGGCGAGCAACCGGGCGATCAGGAGGATCTGGCCGGCCGGCCCTTCGTCGGACCCGCCGGACAGCTTTTCGACGAGATCGCCGGAGAGGTCGGGCTCGATCGCGACCGGGTCTACGTGACCAACGCCGTCAAGCATTTCAAGTTCGCGCCCCGTGGCAAGCGGCGTCTCCATCAGCGACCCGATGGCGGCGAGGTGCAGGCGTGCAAATGGTGGCTCGACGCCGAACGCGACCTGATCCGTCCGAAATTGATCCTCGCGATGGGGGCCACCGCCGCCGCGAGCCTCACGGGCACGGGGCAGGGCATCCTCAAGCGCCGCGGCACGTTCGAGACCGCCGCAGACGGGACGGAAATCCTCCTCACGCTGCATCCCTCCTATCTCCTGCGGGTGCCGAATGCGGCGGCAAAGGACGCGGCGACACGGGATTTCCGGGCCGATCTCGCGCTGGCGGTCGCGCATCTGGACGGCTGAGACGGCGCGCGTTACGCTTCGACAAGGCGATTTTCCGCCCGGCGCGGCCTTCGCATTGCCGAATGCGCGCAAATTGCGGTATGACACTCCAATCGCAGGCGGATCGCACACGACGCAAAAGATGCGGCCGCGTGACACGAGGAGCAGATGACACAATCCAGCACACCGCCCAAGACGGCGAAACCGGGCTGGTACGGGCGCTTGCGGGCGGCGCTTTCGCGGCGCGTCACCGGTCTGGAGCGGACCGAGAAGCGCGTGGTCTTCGTCACCGTCGACATCGTCCTGACGGCCTTCGCCTATTGTGCGACGCTTGCGCTGCTCGGCGATCCGCTGGGGCGGATCCTCGGCGGCTGGGTCGGGGTGCTGACGCTATCTTTGCTGCTGATCATGACGGCGGTGACGTCGGTGATCCTCAAGATCCCCAATATCCGTCTGAACGCCTACGACGCCAAGGGGATCGGCTGGGTGGGGGTGCTGTCGGGCATTTCCGCGGTGATTGCCGCGGCGCTTCACCGGATCGCCAGTGCGCCGCTCGACCCGTCGACATTCGTGGTCTTCGGCCTGTTCCTCTTCGTGCTGCTAGCCGCGTCGCGCCTCGTGATGCTCGAATTGCTGATCTCGTTCTACAGGATGCAGGGCAAACGCTGCCGGGTGCTGATCTACGGCGCCGGCACGACGGGCATGCAGCTCGCGCGGGCGCTGATCACCCATGACAAGATCGAGCCCGTGGCGTTCGTCGACGACAACCCGTCGCTTCAGAACCTCACCATCGCCGGGCTTCCGGTGCTGCGGCCCGTCGATATCGAGGCCATCGCGGCCGAGCGCAAGGTCGAGCGGGTCCTGCTTGCCATGCCGTCTCTGTCGCGTCCGAAACAAACGCAGATCGCGCGCCGCCTCCAGGCCCAGGGGCTGGACGTGCAGGCGCTTCCCTCGTTCTCGCAGCTGATCGGCCAAGAGCCTCTGATCGAAAAGCTCGTGCCGCTGTCGCCGGCGCGCCTGATGGGCCGCGCCGTGGTCGACCGGCAGACCGACCGCGCCGCGCGCGAATTCGCGGGCCGCGCGGTGATGGTGACCGGGGGCGGCGGGTCGATCGGCTCCGAGCTCTGCCGGCAGGTGCTGACATGCGCGCCGCGCAAGCTCGTCATCTTCGAATTATCGGAACTGGCGCTCTACGAGACGGAAAAGGCGCTTGCGCCGCTCGCGCAGGATGCCGGCGTGGAACTGGTCGCGGTGCTGGGCTCGATCACCGAATCGCGTCTGGTGCGTCACGCGATCGAGACCCACCGCGTCGAGGTGGTGCTGCATGCCGCGGCCTACAAGCACGTGACGCTGGTCGAGCAGAACCCGCTGGTGGGCCTTGCCAACAACGTTCTGGGCACCTGGACGCTGGCACGCGAGGCCGAGCGCGCCGGCTGCGAGCGGTTCGTCCTCGTCTCGAGCGACAAGGCGGTGCGGCCCACCAACGTCATGGGCGCGTCCAAACGGCTGGCCGAGCTGGTGGTGCAGGACCTCGCCGCGCGCAGCAATCGAACGATCTTCTCCATGGTGCGCTTCGGCAACGTGATCGGGTCGTCGGGATCGGTCATTCCGCTCTTCAAGGACCAGATCGCCCGGGGCGGCCCCGTCACCGTGACCCACCGCGACGTGACCCGCTTCTTCATGACGGTCGAGGAGGCGGTGAGCCTCGTCCTCGTCGCCGGCTCGATGGCCGAGGGCGGCGAAGTCTACGTGCTCGACATGGGCAATCCGGTGCGGATCTGGGGACTGGCCGAGCACCTCATCTCCGAGCACGGCTACACGCTCAGGAGCGAGGACAATCCCGACGGCGACATCGACATCGTCGAGATCGGCCTCAAGCCGGGCGAGAAGCTGCACGAGGAACTGATCATCGGCGAAGGGCATCTCACCACGCGGCACGAGAAGATCTTCTGCGTGCGCGAGGCGGCGTTGAGCGAGATCGAGGTCGCCTCGGCGATCCGGTCGCTGCGCGAGGCCCTCGCGACCGGCAACAGCGACGCCGCCGCCGCCGTGGCCGCCCGCTGGGTCGAGGGCTATCGCCGCGCCGCGGCCGCGGAACCGTTGCGCGGGTGATCGCGCGCGGCGCGACCTTTACGCTGATGCCGCGAGCCGCCATAGAGGGCCGACGGATCGGGACTTTGTCGGGGAGCGGACCCAAGTGTATCCCAAGGTAAGACTGGCGCGACACCTGCGCATCGCGACCTCGAGCGCCGCGATCGCGCTTGTCGCCGGAACGGCGCAGGCCGATTTCGACCGGCCGGACTTCAACTTCTACGGCATGACGGGTGCGATCGACACGCCCACGGCGCTCAGCCAGCCCGACGGCGAGATCGCCGTCACGGTCGGCTATTTCGGCAACGTGACCCGCGGCACGCTTGCCTTCCAAGGCCTGCCGGCCGTGCAGGGCGCGTTCCGCTACACCAAGTATTCCGGTCTCAACCTTCTCAACGAGCCGCGATACGAGGATTACTTCGACCGCAGCTTCGACATCTCCGTCCGCCTGCTCAACGAGCGGCGCTTCGTGCCGGCGCTTAAGATCGGCCTGCAGGATTTCGCGGGGACCGGTGTTTCGTCGGGCGAATACCTGGTCGCCACCAAGACGTTCGGCGACCGGCTGGCGATATCGGCGGGCCTGGGATGGGGACGGCTCGGATCGTTCGAGCCCATCGGAGAGACGGGCGAACGCGGCCCGATCGACGCGGGCGAGGGCGGCGACTTCAACGCGGACCAGTGGTTTCGCGGCGACGTGGCTCCGTTCGGCAGCGTGATCTACCGCGCCACGGACGACCTCACGCTGATGGCGGAATACAGCTCCGACGCCTACACGCTCGAAACCGGCAACGAGCGGCCGGCCTCGAGCCGCATCCTCGAGCGCGAATCGTCGTTCAGTTTCGGCGCGGCCTACCACATCAACGAGGCGGTGAGCCTCGGCGGCTACTATCTCTACGGGTCCGAATTCGGGTTGCGGCTGACCTTCTCGGGCAATCCCTACCGTCCGCCGGTCGAGGGAAGCGTGGGGCCCGCACCCGCACCCGTGGCCGAGCGGCCGTCGCGCGCCACCAGCCCCGATCGATGGTCGCAGGACTGGGCCGCGGTGCCGCGGGTGCAATCCGCGCTGCTGACGGCGCTGGCCGACGAGGCGGGCGAGGCGGGCCTGACGGTCGAGGCGTTCGAGGTGCTGGGCCCCGATGCGGTCGAGGTCCGGTTCCGCAACCCGAGCTACGGCGCGACCGCGCAGGCCGTGGGGCGGATGGCGCGGGCGCTGACGCGGACCATGCCGAGCTCGGTCGAGACGTTCCGCATCGTCCCGAGCGTCGACGGCATCCCGGCCTCGGCCGTGACGATACGCCGATCCGACGTGGAGGCGCTCGTGGCGGCACCCAACGCCGCCGCGCAGCTGCGCGCGGTGACGGGGATCGGCAATGCGCGCGGACCCAATCCCGGCGCGACGCTCAACAGCGAAGTCTTTCCGCGCTTCGACTGGTCCGTCGGGCCGTTCGTGCGCCGCATCTTCTTCGACCCCGCGGCGCCCTTGCGGCTCGGCGTGGGGGTCCGCGCCCGCGCGAGTTACGAGCCGCGCCCCGGCCTCGTCTTCAGCGGGTCGGTTTCGCGGATCCTTGCCGGCAATCTCGACGATACGGCGCGCGACAGCAATTCGGCACTGCCCCCGGTGCGCACCAACTTCCCGCGCTACAACGAGGAATCGGACATCGCGATCGACCGCCTGACGACGGCCTATTACTTCAAGCCGGCGCCCGAACTCTACGCCCGCGTCACGGCGGGCTATCTCGAGCGAATGTTCGGCGGCCTGTCGACCGAGCTTCTCTGGAAGCCGGTGGGGAGCCGTCTGGCCCTCGGGGCGGAACTCAACTACGTCGCACAGCGCGATTTCGACCAGACCTTCGGGTTTCAGGATTACGACGTCGCGACCGGCCACGTTTCGGCCTATTACGACGTGACGGACGAATTCAACGTCCAGCTCGATGTGGGCCGCTACCTTGCCGGCGACGTGGGCGCGACGCTGACCCTGACGCGGGAATTCACGAACGGTTGGGAGGTGGGGGTCTTCGCCACGCAGACCGATGTCTCCTCCGAGGATTTCGGCGAGGGCTCGTTCGACAAGGGCATCAACATCAGGATCCCGGTCGGCTGGTTCACCGGCCGCCCGTCCGGCAGCGCGTTCGGCACCACGATCCGTCCGATCACGCGGGACGGGGGCGCCAGGCTCAATGTCGACGGGCGCCTCTACGACAAGATCCGCGACTATCACGCGGAGGGCCTCGACGCGCAATGGGGACGGGTATGGAGATGATCGCGACCAACCGGGGCCGGGCCCTGCGGGCCGCAACGGCCATCGCGCTGCTGGCGCTGGCGGGCTGTTCGGGAAATGGCTCCGAGGGCGGATCGGCCTACGCGGAATTGCGCCGCGCCGCGACCGGATTTATCGACCGCCGGGGCGATGCTACCCAGGGCGTCACCCTGAGCGACGCGGAGCTCAACGCCGCGCCGGTCGACGTCATGCTGCTCGACATTCCCGAATTCGGCAGCGAGGTGGGCCTCGTTCAGCAGGCCGTGAACCGCGACGTCGTCACCTGGGTCACGCCCGAGGGCTACAGCGTCTCGCTGAAGCAGGGGCAGATCGTCGGAACCGCCGGGTTCGGTTTCGACCTGAGTTCGGCAGATATTCCCCGCCTCGAGACGACGGGCGGCCGCGTGGTGCGCGATCACTATCGCCTGCAGGGCGACGAGACGATCGAACGGTTCCGGTATTTCTGCGAGCTCTCCCGACCGGTCGGCGAACAGGTCGTCGTCACCGGGCGCCGTTTCGACACGGTTCGGGTCGATGAGGCCTGCACCGACGGGCAGGGCGAGACGTTCACCAACCGCTACTGGGTCGACACGCGCGGCGTGATGCGCAAGTCACGCCAGTTCGTCTCGCCGCGGCTTGGATATTTCGAACTCCAGGACGTGCATGGCGGCCTGCGCTAGCGCCGTTTCGGCAGCAACCGCGCCGCCGTCTCGCAGATCAGGGCCATATCCATGCAGAGCGTCCTGTTGCGCTGGTAGATGAGGTCGAGTGCGGCCTTGCGCGGCACGCAACGCCGGCAATAGACCGCCTCGGTCTCGGCGGCGGACGCGGTCCGCGACAGAAGCCGTTCCTCCTGACCGTGGAACCGCAGCGTCGCGAGGCCGGTGATGCCCGGTCGCGAGCGCAGGACCTCCGCATAGAGTTCGGGGAACATCTCGACATATCGGCGCAGCGGCGGGCGCGGGCCGACGAAGCTGATATCTCCGCGCAGCACGTTCCAGAGCTGCGGAAGCTCGTCGAGCCGGCTGCGCCGCAGCACCTTCCCGACCGGCGTGACGCGCGCGCTCTTGTCGCCGCCCGTGACACCGGCATCGCCGGGATCGGGCCGCATCGAACGGAACTTCCAGAGGCGAAACGGCTCGTCCGGCGCGCGCATCCGCTCCGACAGGTGAAAGACGGGCCATCCCGAAGTGACGAGCACAATCGCTGCGATGAGAATCCCCGGCACGAGCAAGAGCGCGCCCAGCACCAGCGCGAGCGCGATGTCGAAGAGGCGTTTTCCCGGGCTCATGCGCTCGCCTCGTCGGTCGCGCGGGTTTCGGCCCAGAGATCCGCGGCATCCTGCGCCGGCACCTCCCAGAGTTGCGAGAGAAGGCCGGTGGAAAGGTTGGCATGGGCCACCGCACCCTCGGGCGCGTCCGGCCGCTCGGGCGCGAGGCCCGCGGCGGTGAATATGTCGAGCATGGCGAGGGGATCGCGCGACGCCACGTTCAGCACGGGCGGCAGGGCGTGTCGATCGGCGGCGAGGTCGCAGAGCCTCGCAAGACAATCGGCCAGCGCGACGGGCCCGATGAAGCTGCGCGTCGGCGCGTCCTCTTCCGCGAAACGGTCGAGCCTCGCATGGCCCGCGCGGATCGCGAGGAAGGGTTGCGACGCCCCCGCGACATTGGCGAGCCGAAGGGCGGTGACGTCCGGCGCCGCCGTGGCGCGTTCCATCTCGATCTTGGCGGCGGCATAGGGCCGCGCGGGATCGAGCGGCGCCGTCTCGCCGGCGGGATGGCGCGACGTGGCGCCGTAGACCGCCGATGACGAGATCACGAAGACATGCGCGGCGCCCCAGTCGCGCGCCGCCGCTATCGCCGCCGCGGCGAGCCGCGCATTGTCCCCGAGATCGCCCCCCGTCTCCGGCGTGACCCCGGCGAGCGCCACGACCCCCGCGCCGCGGGCAAGCGGGCAGGGCGGCGGCGGTGCGCGCATGTCCCAGCGCAGATCCGCATCCGCCCCGCGACCGAGCGCCACATGCGGATGGCCCGCAGCCTTCCATGCGCGCCGCAAGCGGCGGCCGACGGCACCGCCGGCGCCGATCAGGACGAGGGGCTTGGGATGGGCGGGGCTCGACATGCGGCGCGGAATTCCGGATCTTGGGCGATTGCGTTCCGGCGGCATCCTAGTATCTTGGCGCGGCGGGCGAAATGCCCCTCTGCAACCATCGTTCCCGGGGGGAAGCGTGATCCGACGGATCGTCACCGCAACAATCGCTGGCTCGATGCTGTTTACGGCCGCCTGTTCGGGCCTGCCGCGCGGCGCGGCGCTGCAATCGGAGATCCGGCCGTCGCGAACGGCCGATGCGGAGGATTACGCCTTCTATCCGGTCACGCGGGCCCTGCTTCCGACGGTGGCGGCCTGGCCGGGTGTCGGCGCGGACCGCAGCGACGGCTGGCCGCGGGCGGGCGAGGGGTCTCTAGGTCAGATCATCCAGCCCGGCGATCGCGTCGCGGTGACCCTGTGGGACAGTTCCGAAAATTCGCTGCTGACCGGGCTCGAGGAACGCCAGGCATCGCTCGGCGAGCTGGTCGTCAGCCCTTCGGGCCGGGTCTTCATCCCCTATGTGGGCGAGGTCCGCATCACGGGGATGAGCCCCGAACGCGCCCGCGAGGCGATCCAGACGCAGCTCGCGGATATAGCGCCCTCGTCGCAGGTGCAGCTTGCCCTGGTCGAGGGGGTCAACAATTCCGTGGCCGTCGCGGCGGGCGTCGCGGCACCCGGCATCTTCCCGCTGCGCGATCGCAACATGGATGTGCTCACATTGCTGAGCCTCGCGGGCGGCGTCTCGCCGAGCTTGCGCAACCCGCGTATCCGCCTGCAGCGCGGATCGAACAGCTACACCACGTCGCTCGGCACGCTTTACGACAATCCGCAGGCCAACGCGCTGGTGCAGGCCGGCGATACGGTGATCGTGGAGCAGGACGATCGATATTTCCTGGCCCTCGGGGCGGCGGGCAAGGAAGACCTGATCTATTTCCCGCAAGATCGCGTCACCGCCCTCGAGGCGATCTCGCTGATCGGCGGATTGACCGATACGCGTGCCGATCCCGAAGGGGTGCTGATCCTGCGCGAATATCCGCAATCCGCACTCGCCGCCGGCCTGCGCGGCCCGCGCGAGGATCGGGTGATCTTCGCCATCGACCTGACGAGCGCCGACGGCCTCTTCAGCGCGAAATCGCTCCAGATCATGCCGGGCGACGTGGTGCTCGCGACCGAATCGCCCGTCAGCTCGATCCAG
This sequence comes from uncultured Paracoccaceae bacterium, assembly GCA_947489705.1. Classification (GTDB taxonomy): domain Bacteria; phylum Pseudomonadota; class Alphaproteobacteria; order Rhodobacterales; family Rhodobacteraceae; genus Palleronia. Next base: position 9,523 of record CANLEQ010000003.1, on the reverse strand, counting down.
GTGGCGCTGTCGCTGCTCGGTGGGGGCGTGGGCTTCGCACGCCAGCTGAGCAACTGATCGCGGCCGCCCGGACCCGATCGACCGACCGGGTCCGGAACGGGGATCAGAGAGGTCCGGACTTGCCCGAGAATCCCTTCATCTGATCCTCGGCCCAGGCCTTGATGTCGTATTTGGCGATCGTCTGGCGCATGTGCTTCATGCGGTGTTCCTGCTCTTCCTCGGACATGTTCAATGCCTGGAGAAGGGCGCGGTCCATGCTCTTGTGCGAGAACGGGTTGGCCAGGATCGCCGAGCCCATCTCGATCGCGGCCCCCGCGAATTCCGACAGGACCAGCGCGCCGCGATTGTCGGAGCGGCAGGCCGCGAATTCCTTGGCGACGAGGTTCATGCCGTCGGCGAGTGGCGTGATCCAGGCGACGTCGGCGGCGCGGTAATAGGCCACCAGCTCGTCGAACGGGATCGCCCGGCTCATCAGCGTCACGGGGGTCCAGTCGAAACTGCCGAAACGCCCGTTGATCCGGCCGACCGTCGCCTCGATCTCGTTCTGGATGCCCTCGTAGACCGTCATGTTGCGGTTGGCCGAGACCGAGACATGCATCAGGCGCACCTTGCCGTGCAGGTCCGGGTTCTCGTCGAGGATCCGCTCGAAGCTCATCAGCTGATCGCTGCCGCCCTTGGTGTAGTCGGTGCGGCCGACCGACAGGATCATCGCGACGTCGCCGAGATCCTCGCGGATCTGACGGGCCTTCCGGGTGGTCTCGTCGGTTCCCGCCTTGCTCTGGATGTAGTCGAGATCGACGCCCACGGGCGAGGCCTGAACGTAGACGTCGTGGCCGTTATAGGTGATCTGCTCGGCCACGCGCCGCTCCGACAGGGCCACGTGTTCCTTGATGAAATCGGGGTTCACAGGCTGGCGCGGGCCCGTCTCGATATCGAAGAGGCTTTCGGCCACGCCCACGAAGTTCGCGGCGTAACGCGGGATATGGAAGCCCACGACATCGGCCGAGAGCAACGACTCGACGATCTCGCGGCGCCACGGCAGGACGTTGAACATGTCGGCCGAGGGAAACGGCGTATGGTGGAAGAAGCTGATCCGAAGGTCCGGCCGCAGCTTGCGCAGGTATCCCGGCACGAGCCAGAGATTGTAGTCGTGGACCCAGACCACGGCGCCTTCCGCGGCCTCGGCGGCGGCGGCTTCGGCGAAGGCCCAGTTCACCTCGCGGAAGGTGGGCCAGTCCACGGGGTCGTAGTCGTACTTCTCCTTGAACGAATGGAGAATGGGCCAGAACGCCTCCTTGGAGGTGACGTGGTAGAACGACTTCACCTGCGCTTCGGTCAGCGGCAGGCGCGAGACGGAATACTTGCCGTAGCTGTCCTCGATCTCGACCACGCGCTCGAAATCGGGCGTCGCGGGCGTGTCGGAAAGCTTCCAGGCGACCCACGATCCCTTTTCGACGCGACCGAAGAAGCCCTTCAGCGTGGGCACGATTCCGTTCGGGCTCTTGTTCTCTTTGAAGACGATCTTGCCGCCTTCCTCGACCTCTTCGTAGGGCTGGCGGTGATAGACGATGACGAGATCTGCTGGCATGGATTATCCTTCGGGTGTGTCGTGCAGGTCGAGTTCGGCCACGGCTTCCAATATGCCGGCCGCCCCCACGCCCTTTGCGATATAGACGTGCGACAGCGGCGCGACGCGATCGAGCAGGGCGGCTTCGGAGCCGCCCACGGCGACGGCCGGCAGACCGCATTCGAGCATCGACAGGTCGTTCAGCGTATCGCCGGCGCAAAGCACCTTGTTGGGCTCGACGCCGAGATGCGACACCAGCCGCTTGATCGACGGCCCCTTGCTGATGCCGCGCGGCAGCACGTCGAAGAAGCGGTTGTCGGAGGCCAGCGGATCGAATCCCAGATCGCGCACCTTGTCGCAAGTCGCATGGTCGAATTCGGCCGGATCGAGATCGTAGCTCACCCGGTACCGGAACTCGGTCTCTTGCAGGGTCAGGCCGGGCTCGTCGGCGAGGGCGGCGCGCACCTTGTCGCCGCCGTCGTTCCAGGTCTCGGCGATCTCTTCCTCGAGGGTGATGATGGGCTCCACCGTCTTGTTCTCGATCCTGGCGATGGTCGTTCCGACATCGCCGACGACGTATTCCGGCCAGGGCACGCCGCCCTCGCAGAGTTCGGCGATGAATTTCGGATCGCGCCCGGTGACGAAGATCAGGCCGATGGTCGAACGGTTCTCCTCGATCCAGTCGTAGAGGCGTTTGCGGTCCTCTTCGCTGCCGCCGAGGAAGGTGCCGTCGAGATCCGTGGCCAGCACGAAGCGTCGGCCACCCATGTTTTCGCCGGGGACGAAGGCGTCATCGGTCATGCGTGTTCTCCAAAGGGATGATTGAGGGAAATGACGAGCGCCTTTGGCTCGGCCTCGATGGGGCGCGACCACAGATCGCGGAAGGTCTGTGCGAGATCGGCGCCCTCGTGAAGGATCGAATGGACCGCCTCGCAGATCGGCAGAGTGACGCCGATCTGGTTCGCGAGATCGACGACCGAGATCGAGTTGACCTCGCCCTCGACGACCACCGGCTCACCATTGAAGCAATCCTCGCGCCGCAGGCCCTGGCCCAGCTGCGTGCCGAGGCTCATGTTGCGCGACGTGGTGGACGAACAGGTGAGCGTCAGGTCGCCGGCGCCCGAAAGGCCCGTCACCGTCTCGCGGCGGCCGCCCAGCGTCTCGGCGAGGGTCTTCATCTCGTCCATGCCGCGGGTGATGAGCGCCGCGCGGGTATTCTCGGCAAAGCCCGCGCCGGACATCATCCCGCAGGCGATGGCGATGACGTTCTTGACCGCCCCGCCGATCTCGACCCCCACCAGGTCGTCGCTGATATAGGGGCGGAAGGATTCCGAACTCATCGAGATGGCGAGCCGCGCGGCCGGGCTTTCCTGGGGCGCGAGCCGGTCGGCATAGCGGAAGTCGAAGGCGACGGTCGCCGCTGTCGGATGACCGAGCACGGTTTCCTTGGCGAAGGTCGGGCCGGACAGCGCGCCGATCTGATGGCCGGGAAGCTCCTGCGACGCGACCTCCCCGAGCAGCAGGCCGGTCTTGGCCTCGATCCCCTTGGCGCAGAGCGCGACCGGCACGCCGGGCGCGAGATGGGGTTTCATCTGCGCACAGACGCTGCGCAGGGTCGTCGAGGGCGTCACGATGAGCACCGCCTCGGCCCCGTCGAGCGCCGCCTTCATGTCGGTGGTCGCCTCGATGCCCTCGGGCAGGGTGTTACCGGGAAGGTATCTGGGATTCTCGCGGCCTTCCGAGATGGCCCGGGTGACGGCCTCGTCGCGACCCCAGATGACGACCTCGCGCCCCGCGCGGCGTGCCACGGTCGCAAGGGCGGTGCCCCACGATCCCGCGCCGATCACCGCAATGCGATGATAGGGTTTGGCCAGCGATGTGAGCATCTGCTGGTCGGACTTGCTGAGCGTCATGTATCGGTCCTTGGGTCATGCTGAACACAGGCATCCTAGGGCAGGATCCAGCGAATTGCACCTGCTCCACCCGGTGAATGATCTAGACGACGGAGACGCGAAAGCAATCGGATTGCGGCGGGCCCGGCGGCGGTTTGCATGCTCGACGTGCCCGCGAAACGGGCGACAAGCCCAACGGAGAAGCGTTTCGCGCGCGAAACAAATTCTCCACGAATTCCCTCCGACAGGCAGGGCATCGCGGAACGCGATGCAAGCGACTGGTTTGCCTGATGATTTACCCTCGGCCCCGCCAGGCATGGCCTGCGACGTTGCGAACATGGCGCTGTTTGTCGCAACCAAAGCGCATATGCTGCGTTGCAACATCGGCTTCAGGAACCCAACCAACAGGAACACGCTTATGTCGAATGCCGCAGTCCGTACCGCAATCTTTCCCGTTGCAGGGCTTGGTACGCGATTCCTTCCGGCCACGAAGGCCACGCCGAAAGAACTTCTTCCCGTGATCGATACCCCGCTCATCCAGTATGCGATCGACGAAGCGCGTGCCGCGGGGATCGAGCGCATGGTCTTCGTCAGCCACCCGTCGAAATCCTCGATCGAACGGCATGTGCGCTACGATGCCGATCTGTCGCGGACCCTGCGCGACAAGGGCAAGGGCAAGGTGGCGCGCCAGATGGAGAAGGACGCGCTCGACGAGGAAAGCCACGAGGTCATCTTCGTCATGCAGGACGAGCCGTTGGGGCTTGGCCATGCGGTCAATTGTGCGGCGAAGCACGCCCTTCCGGGGGCCGTCGCCGTGATCCTGCCGGACGACCTGATCCTCGGCAGGATGGGGTGCCTTGCCGAGATGGTCGATGCCTATGCGACATGCGACGCCGGCCACATGGTCGCGACGATGGAAGTTTCGCGCGAGGCGGTCAGCTCCTACGGCGTGCTCACCCCCGAACGGACCGAAGGCAAGGTGATCTTTTCCTCCGGCATGGTCGAGAAGCCTGCGCCCGAGGAGGCGCCCTCGCGGCAGGCGGTTGTGGGGCGGTACGTGCTCGACGCGTCGATCTTCGCCGATCTCGACAGGCTGGAACCCGGCGCGGGGGGCGAATACCAGCTGACCGACGCCATCGCGGCCGGGATCGACCGGGTCGGTCTTGCCGGCTTCGCGTTCTCGGGCCGTCGTTTCGATTGTGGATCCAAGCAGGGAATGCTGTCCGCCACGCTTTACGTGGCGCAACAGGACCCCGCTTACGCCGAAGTCCTGTCCGAATTCTGCTCGACGGAATACGGCATGGCGACCGCTGCCGCCTGACCGGCAGCGCCTATTACCGAGTGTGCCGGTCCCTTCCTCCCGGGGGCCGGCAGTTCCCTTGCGATACTCTCAAGAAAAGTCAGCGAACTGACCGGCACCCGAAGCGGGCCGGATCATCGGTTCTGGGCCGATCGACAGGCGGCCGCCGGACATTCGGACCGGTGCCGGCAGCGGCCGCACATGAGATGGATCGAGGAAGCCGGTAGGCCGCCCAAGGCTTGCTGTCATGGGTTTCGCTTGTACTTGCCCCCGTGAATACCCGAAGCTGGAACCATCGATCCGAAACAGAAGGAGAATTTCATGTTCAGGTCTTTGGCCATCGGAACGCTGTGCATCATGGCAACCGGTGCCGCGGCACAGGACGGCGGCGAGTGCCCCATCTCCGCCCACGCGGCCGGACTACGCTACCAGCAGCAGTCGGCCGAGGTCGCGGCCCTTCAGATCCAAGGCTTCAACATCGCACGGATGCGCCTCGACGCCATTCTGGACGAGGCGGAGGATCCCTCGCGCCTCGCGGTCGTTTTCGATCTGGATGAGACGGTGATCGACAATACGCCGCTTCTTGCGCGCGACCTCGCCAATTGCCATCCATACGACGAGTGGGATACCTGGCGTCACTGGGAGCGTGACGGTGAACCCGCTCTTGTCCCGGGCGCCGAGGCATTTCTCGACTATGTCGACGAGCAAGGGGTGACGATCAGCTATATCTCCGACCGCACCTATGATCAGAAGGACGCAACGATCGCCACGCTGCAAGATTTGGATTTGCCGCAGGTGAGCGAGCAATCGGTCCAGCTTCTCGGACCGCCGAAGGAAGAAAGGCGCTCCAACGTTTCTGCCGACCATGAAATCGTGATGCTGCTCGGAGACTCGCTGCCTGACTTCGAGGCGATCTTTGATGTCGAGTCCCTGACCGAGCAGCGGGACGCCGTCATGGCGAACGCGGAGGAGTTTGGGAGCAGGTGGATCGTTTTCCCCAACGCCGCCTACGGTGCATGGACGGATGCAGAACTGGACGCGTGGGACGCCGAGACCGTGCTCGAAGAGTACTGAGCGTAGGTCTGGTGCCCCGCTGGCCCCGGCCGGCGGGGCATATCCCGTGCTGCCTCGGGGTAACGACCCTATTGCAAGAAGTTCGGGTGTTGCCACAGTGCCGCGAGGCGGTTCCGATCCTTCAAGACCTAGCTCATGCGCCGATTGTCGGGGCTATCGTTGGGCCGGCGGGTTCGGAAGGTTGAACAGACCGATGAAGCTTTCGGCCAGGTTCGGGTCGCCGATGACGTCCACGCCCAGTATTTCCGGACGCTTTCCGCCGTAGAAGAGTCCCGCCAGCACAGGGGCGGACGCGGCCTCGAAGGCAAGATCGGGCGACGCAGCGGTGCCGCGCGACACCGGCATGGCGCCGCCCGCGAGCCGGGCCGTGAACCGCGCGGTGTCGATTGCGAAGGTCACGACAGCCTCCATGTCCCCGGCGGCCCCGACGTCGAGCATCGTGCGCAGCGAGAGCATGAACGAGGCGGGCGAGAGTGGCAGCGTCGGGTCGTGCAGCGGCGAGGCGGCAGCCCAGCGACCAATCTCCTGGATGATCGGCTCGGCGCGGTAGCCCCATTCGGTAAGCCCGTAGAGCCGCGCCGGCGTGGGCTCGGGCGCCGTCGAGCGAATGACGACGCCGCTCGCCTCCAGCCCGCCGAGCCGCTCGGTCAGCACCTTGGCGCTGATCCCCGGCAGGTGCGCGCGCAAATCGGTGAAGCGCCGTGGTCCGAACATCAACTCACGAACGATCAGAAGGGACCAGCGCTCGCCCAGCAGCTCGAGTCCGAACGCGGTGCCGCAGGCATCGCCGTACCACCTGCCATGGGGGCCTTTCGCCGATACGCTCAAAAATGGGTTTCTTTAGGTAACGTCATTGTTGCTTTTTGTAATCGAATCGGCCTAAGCAGTCAAGCATCGGCGTTTGCACCGCCGAGCATGAGGAGCGACGTCATGCCCCACGCGATCTACATCAACTTGCCTGTCAGGGACGTTGGGGCCGCCACGCGCTTCTACGAGGCGCTGGGCTTCATCCTGAACCCGGACTTCTCCAACGATCGGGCCTCCGGCATGAGATGGGGCGACGCCGTCGCCGTGATGCTGCTGGACCATGCCTTCTACGCGACCTTCACGGACAAGACGATCATCGACGCCAGGACACAGAGCGGTGTCCTCCTCTGTCTGCCTTTCGAGAGCCGGGACGCCGTCGACGACATCCACCGCCGCGTGCGGGAGGCGGGCGGACGGGAGACCCGCCCGGCGGCGGGGCAGGGCCATATGTATGGCGGTGCCTTCGACGATCCCGACGGCCATACCTGGGAGACGCTCTTCATGTCCCCGCCGGAGGGCGCTCACGATGCCGCCTGACCCGATCCTCGTTGTCTTCTCCCATTCGGCCGACGCCGGCCGGAGCCTGGCCCGCGACATGCGCGTCCGTTGGGCTCTCTCCCGCGCCTCCCACAGGCCGGTCTTCGCGCAGACCGGAAGGGAGGATGCCCATGCCCGTTGATCCAAACGCCCCCATCACCGTTACCGCCTACGACTGGGTTCCGGATTTCGCGAAGGGCGAGGTCCGCGACCTTCGCGTCCGCTGGGCGCTAGAGGAGGTGGGTCAGCCCTACGCCGTCCGTTTCCTGGAGCAGGGACAGCAGAAGGCGCCGGCCCACCGGGCCCTGCAACCCTTCGGTCAGGTCCCGACCTACGAGAAAGGCGATCTTACCCTTTTCGAATCCGGGGCCATCGTCTGGCACATCGCCGAACGCTTCGATGGTCTCATGCCCCGCGAACCTCGGGGCCGCGCCAAAGCCCTCGAATGGCTGTTCGCCGCGCTCAACACCGTCGAGCCGCCGATCTCCGACTACGCCATTGCCACTATCTTCGAGGCGGGCGAGCCCTGGGCCGCACAGCGCCTTCCGTCGGTCGAGGCGCGCATTTTCCAGCGCCTGGAAGAGGCGTCCGAGCGCCTCGGCGACGCCGATTGGTTCACCGGCACCTTCACCGTCGGCGATCTGATGATGGTGAGCGTGCTGAGGCCCCTCAAGGGCACCGGCCTTCTCGATCCCTATCCGAGCCTCGCCCGATACGTGACCCGCGGCACCGACCGCCCGGCCTTCCGGCAGGCCCTGGCCGATCAGATGGCCGGCTTCACCGGCAGCCCGCCGCCGGAAGTCGATGCCTGGCTGGCAGAAATGGAAGCCAAGAAAGGAAAACTCGCATGACCTACGTGGCCGGATTCCTCGTCCCAGTCCCCAACGAGAACAAGGAGGCCTATATCGAAAGCGCCCGCAAGGCCTGGCCGCTCTTCCGCGACTACGGTGCCCTGTCCATCACGGAGTGCTGGGGCGACGAGGTCCCGGATGGCAAGCATACCGACTTCAAGAAGGCCGTGGCGCTCAAGGAGGGGGAAACCGTCTGCTTTTCCTGGATGGTCTGGCCCAACAAGGAAAGCCACGACAGGTGCGGCGCCAGCATCGACAGCGATCCCCGCTGGCAGGAGCTCGACATGCCCTTCGACGGAAAGCGCATGATCTGGGGCGGGTTCGATCCCGTCTTCGAGGACAAGGCCTGACGCACCGGCGCTACGATCATCCCTGCAGGCCATGCTGAGCGCTTGAATGGGGCCATGATGGATATGCAGCAGATCGACATCGCCGCTATCGACGCGGCGCGGCGCCTCGACGCGTGATATCACCAAACGCGCATCAGACTGGCAGATTGGGAGAACCTGATCTTGGGACGGCAGTTTGGTCCCGTACAACCGACGCTCTTCCAAGTCGCAGCATGCCGCGCGGCGACGGCAAGCATGTCTCTGGAGGCCTCTGGCCTGACCGGAGCCGTCGAAGAGTTTTTTGTCGGCTTTCCTTCAGGCATTGCGTAGGCTTCCCATACGGGCAGCGAAGGAACACAGGACTATTCCAGCCTCAGGCGGACAAGATCTTGCCACTCGAAGGCCGTGGCCTGTGATGCCTGGTCGGTCTTCATGGTTTCGGGTGGGCCAAGGCGGTGGGCTGAGATGGTCCCCAATTCCCGAACAGTTTCGCGGCGCTGCTAAGCTTTCCTGTTGATGATGCCGCCGCGTTGCCGAGCCGCTAATCGGCCTCGACCGGTGTCCGTTCTCCGAGTGCTGAATGAGGACGTCCAGTGTTGCAGAAGTCTATTCATCCGCCGATTTCCGTCCGCCATGGCCTCGGACCGATGGCGGCTCATGGCGAACTGTTTGACCGCCGCAAGGACAGAACCCGGCGCGTCGCCCTGTCCATAATCGCGACGAGGTAGAGAAGGCCCCGCCGCATGGGGATGTAGGTGATGTCGGCGCACCAGACATGGTCGGGCCGGCGCTTCCACGTGTTGATCGCTGTCTGATGCACGCCGTGCTTTGCCACCAGTTCGGCCACCGTCATCTCCGCTCGAATGGCCTCAAGCGCCACTTTCGCCTTGAACTCGGGGCTGCAGTTCTTCCGTTTGCTAGCTACGCTGTTCGTCCTCGTCATCGTTGGCTGCAAGCTGAGCAACATGTCCGAGTTTCAGGCGGCACCTTAGGCCGCCTCGTTCGGTGCTGCGACGCGGAACTCGTGTTCGAGATGCGCCAGGCGGGCACCTTGCGGACGCGCCAGTCCAAGACAGCAATTGGATATGGAGTGGTGGCTCGGGGAAACTGAACAAGGGTTTTGAGTGGATGATCCGCGCAAGATCGGCATGATGCCGATGAGCGAG
>CANLEQ010000002.1 GCA_947489705.1 uncultured Paracoccaceae bacterium | reverse complement strand
GGATCTGCACAGCCAAGGTCTTCTGCCGACGGCATAGCGTCGAGAAGTCCGGCACCGGCCAGTCCAGCCCCGCCAAATGGAGCAGGCTGGCGACCATCCCGGCGGTCTGGCGCAAGGGAAGCTTGAAGAGCACTTTGATCGACAGGCAGAACTGGATAGCCACATCGGAAAACACTGCTGGCCGCCCAAGCCGCCCCTCACGCGGCGCAAGCCAGGTCATGTCCTTGTCGACCCAGATCAGCAGCGATCCCCGCTTCCTCAGCGACGCGTTGTAGCTGGACCAGTTCGTCGTGCGATAGCGGGCGGGAGATGGCTTGCTCATGCGGCGCGTCTAACGGCGTGGATTCGCAAAGTGAATCCTCCGTCGTCAGACTTGTGCAACAACGCCCCCCCCGCCCGCTACCGCATGACGAACTGGTCCGGCTGTAACGCGGCGTTGCGCGAGCGCGGCTCGATGCCGATCTGGGTGGACCAACGGCTGTTTTGGTATGCGCCGGATGTTGTTGCGGAAAGGTCATGTAGGCGAGGATATCCTCTTCGGCCCCGTCCATGAGGTCGGCCGGCTTCGGCAGCTTACCCCGCATCTGGTCGGCCACGAGCCGCCATTGGGCACTGGCCGCAATGTGGTCCGGCTGGGCGAAGGCGGTGGCGATGAAGGCGGACACTCCCCGCCGGCTGTTCTTGCCGGCATGGGCGCGGGCATTCCTCTGGATGCACGCGACAGCGCTGCCAGGTCGTCGACAGAACCTGCGCGGTGGCCGCCTTGATGTGTTCGTGCACGTCGCTGACCACGAGCTTCATGCCCGACAAGCCGCGGCGCACAAGATCGCGTAGGAAATCGGTCCAAAGGGTCTCGGCTTCCGAGGGCCCGACACTCATGCCTGGCCTGCCCTTATCGGGTGGTCCGGTTTCAGTCTTAGTGCAGCCGGGTCTCGGCGCCAAGGTAGATGTTTGGGGCGGGGGTGATCCGTCATCTCGGGACGGCCAGTGAATGGCCTCCGGAGCTGGTGCTCGATATCCCAGCGAGGAGTGGGGCCTGACGGTATTGTAGTGAACCCTCCACGCCTCGATGATCACGCGGGCCTCGGCCAGCGAGTAGAAAATCTTTCCGTTCAGCAGCTCGTCCCGAAGCTTCGAGTTGAAGCTCTCGCAGTAGCCGTTTTCCCAAGGGCTACCCGGTTCAATGAACGCCGTCTTCGCGCCGACGGCATCGATCCAGTCCCGCACGGCCTCGATGAACTCGGGGCCGTTTTCGGATCGGACGTCCGGCATGTCGATCGGCGATCTGCTCGCGGCGCTGGGCATGGGGCCGTGGTTTCGCGACCAATACCTGCTGCCGTTCTCGGGCGCGATCTGGTCCACGCCCTGTGCTGCGGTTCTCGATTTTCCGGCCGAGACGCTGGTGCGGTTCTTCGAGAACCACGCCCTTCTCGCTTATTCGGGCAGTGGTACACCGTCGCGGGCGGGTCGGTCGAATATGTCATTTACTGGATGAACTCGCCCCAGCCGATCCCGAAGGACGATCCGCTATTCGTGACCCGCAACGGATCGCACGGGCTCGATCCGGCTCTGGTCCATGACGAGGGGACGTTTCGCCATCCGGTCTTCGATCTCGCAGCTCTCTCGGCGCGGGAGGAATTGCGTCGCCTCGACGGCGCGCACGGACCTGGTTCTGCGGCGCCTGGATGCGCAACGGGTTCCAAGAGGACGGCTTCGCCAGCGCGCGCGATGTGGTCGACGCCATGGCGCGGCGCGTACTCGCGATGGCCGCCGAGTGACAGGGCTCGACCATATCGCGGCGCGCACCGCCCGCTGGGGCACTGATCCACTGGCATGCGGTGAAGCTCTGGTGGAGGGGGGCGGGCTGTCGCGGCCGCCCGCATCCGCCCGACCGGGATTTCAGCCGTTGACGCAAAATTCGACACGCGTGACGAGGAGGGATGGAACAAAGCGCCCCGGGGACCCGCTGATGGAGGACGGCGGCAAGGCCGGTACGATGTCGGCACGTGGAAACGTATTCCACCATTTTTGATCAGGGACGAGTTGTGGACATATTCGTATACATATCGGTTTTTGCCGTGATCGTCCTGGGCCTCGTTGCGATACGCCTGCGCTTTCTCAGCTTCGCGGGCCAAAGACCCGGAGAGTACGAGGGGCTCGGGCCGACCTTCGAGCTTGCGCGGCATCTGAACGGACGGCTGACCTGCGATGGCGTGATCTATGGACCGACGGGGCGTGTGACGGCCCGGTTTCGCGCCACGATGCACGGCGAATGGGACGGCGACAGGGGCACGCTCCACGAAAATTTCGTCTACGACAGCGGCACGCGGCAATCGCGCGCCTGGCAATTGCATCTCGACGACGCGCGGAACTTCACGGCCGATGCCGACGACATCGTCGGGCGTGGCGCCGGCCAGGTCTGCGGCCCGAGCGTGCGGCTGGCTTACCGCATCATCCTTCCGCCCGAGGCGGGCAGTCACAAGCTCGACGTGGTGGACTGGATGTATCTTTGCGAGAGCGGCACGATCATCAATCGGTCGCAATTCCGGCGGTTCGGCGTGATGGTGGCCGAGCTCGTCGCCACGATCCGCCGGGACGACACGCCATGAGAACGTGGCAGAACAGGCGCTACTGGATCGTCGGAGCCTCCGAATGGCTGGGGCGGGAACTGGCACGCAAGTCGAGCGGTGCGGGCAAGCAGGTGATCCTTTCGGCGCGAAACGCGGAACGCCTGGCGGATTTCGCGACGGGCGACCCGGCGTGAGCACGCTTCTGCGCTGCGACGTAACGACGATCGCGACGTGGCCCGCGCGGCGGCCAGTAGGCCTGGAACGCCGAACAGGTCACGCGGATGTTCGGCGTCAAACTGACCGGCGCCGCGCGCGTGCGGGGGCAGGTCGTGCCCTGTTTGGTCGCGCGCGACGGCTCGGAAATTTCCCGCCGGATGCGATCATTACCGGATCTTCGGCTGACGCCACCGGCCGGTCGGATCAGGGCCGGTGCGCCCGGAACGTCGCTTCGGCGCGGCCCCAGACATCCTCGTCGATCCGATCGAGCGTGAAGAGCGTCGGCAGCAGCTGCGCCGCGAAATCCACCGATGCCTCGATCGGCAGCATCGAGGGCAGGTTGTCGATCGCCATCACGTCGAGCGGCGGGCTTTCATGCACGCGCAGGATCGGGGCGTCCCAGCTCGTCGCGCGGTCATAGACCTTGATCGGCGAGATGTCCGTGCCGGGATCGCAGGCGATATCGCCGATCACGGTCAGGCGGCGCGGCTGTCGCGCCGCGTCCGCAGGCACGAAGGTCGGCGTATCGGGCCCGGCCAGGATGCAGTTGAGCAGGAGGTGATGCGCCATGATCTGGGGGAACGGCCCGCCATGCGCCGTCTCGCGCAGGTCCCACCGCGTCACCGGGGCATTCGCGGCGACGCAGAGATCCGCCGCACCGCCGCCCGTCCGGCCGCGGGCGCCGATCACGAGGACGGTCGGAAAGGTCCCGAGCGGGGAGATCCGCGCCTTGACCTCGTCGGCAAGCGCACGGGCATCCGCAAAGGTGCGCGCCGGCGGGCAGGGGCGGCCTGTCTGCTGCGCGGCCCAGGCGATCAGCGACATCGCCGCCCCCGCGAAGCCCGCCCAATAGCCGAAGGCCGCGAGGCGGCGGCCGTCGCCATCCACGAGATATTCCAGGTCGTAGAGCGTTCCGCCCCCCGCGGCGAACCGTTCCAGCAATCGCGCGCCCTCGGCCTGTCCCTTGTAGGCGTGGCCGAACATGATGTGGCGATGGGCGAGCGGCGTGCCGTCGTTGGGCAGGTCCTTCAGCCCGAAGACGATCGCGTCCAGCGGGGCCTCGCGCCAGGCGCCCGCGGGCGCGATCTCGGCGCCGGCATCGCGGTAGCCGTGGATCGGCAGCGCGCGCTGCGGACTTTCCTCGACCGTGACGCGGAAGCCACGGTCGCGCAGCAGGGCCACACCGTCGGGGGTGATGCCCACCCGCGCTTCGTTCGGGCGCGTCTCCGCGCGGACCCACAGATGCGTCATCGACCGTTCCCTGTCAGTAATGGGTGAGAGCGTGCTTGCGGTCCGCCCGTTCCAGATGCGGCACCGCGTTGAAGCCCGACATGATCATCTGGTCGCGTCGGATATGAAACTGGTGGACCGAGGTGTTGCGGATCGGCAGGAGAACCATCGACAGCCGATGCGGATCGAGATCGAGGACATGACGCAGCGCCATGCCGATCACCCCGGCGGAGGTGACGCAGAGCGTGCGCCGCCCCTCGGTCGCGGCCTCGGTCAGGATGTCGACGATCCGCGCCTCGAACGCGGCAAAGCTCTCGTCGCCCTGGATCTCGGCGGCATGCCAGGCGCGCATCACCTGCGGCATGTGCTCGGGAAAGCCATCCGCATCGGGCATCGGCACGCCATGCGTCTCGCTCAGGGCCTGGCCCAGGTTGAAATAGTCCATCTCGTTCAGGCGGCTGTCGCGGACCGGGTCGAGTTCCATGGCGCGGGCGGTCTCGACATGCCGGCGGAGCGTGCCGCACAGGACGTGATCGAACGTCATGCCCTGTTGCCGGAACCACTCGCCGAGCCAGCGCGCCTGAACATGCCCCAAATCGCTCAGCCGGTCGTAATCGACCTCGTTGTCGGCATGGGAATTTGCCTGCCCGTGGCGCACCAGAACGATTTCACCCATGGATGTCTCCTTTTCCTGCCGGGTAGCGAGTTTCGCAGGGCGGCGCAAACCCTCCCGGCAGGGGGCGGCGGTGAGTCGGAACGGGATGAGTCGTTTTCGAATTTCGCAACCGACGGCTGATCGCCGGTATCAAGCCCCGCGCAAAATTTCTTTGAAATGCCCGGCGAAAATCCGCTTGCCATCCGTTAATAAAGGGCTTTCCGATTGTAACGATTTTGTGAGCGTTGCGAAAATGACAGACATGCAAAGATCGTCATCTTTCTTCGCTTTCCGGCTGAACAACACCGCGTCCTTGGCGCTATCGGAACGTGGAAAGCGGCATCGGTTGTCGCTGACCGGACAAATTAGGAGATTCCGATGAAAGACAGTGCATCCATTTTCACCGCCGCGGTGGTCATGAGCTTGCTCGCCGGGTCGGCATATGCGCAGACCAACACCTTCAACAATACCGGGCTGATCGGTGACAGTGCCGTCGAGGAAGCCAACGAAGACCTGGCCGACGACATCGAAGACGATTTCGAGCGTGAAACCTTCCGCCTCGGAAACGAAGGCCGTCCCGACGGCTTCACCGGCTCCGTGTCGCTGCGTGCCTTCGCCGGCACCGGTTCGTCGCAGGCCGACAACGACGAGACGACCGATCTCGGCGTCGGCGCCAACTTCACCTATGTCGCGGGCGTAAACGGCTTCGACCTCGGCCTGAACTACCGTTACGCCGAATCGGATGGTGAGACGGACCAGGACGACCTGCTCTACAGCTTCCAGTACACCCGCGACTTCAGCGATGTGCTCTATGGCTTCGCCATGCTGCAGGGGACCTATGAAGGCAATGTCGACGACGACGACGACGATCGCGATACCTTCGAGCGCGAGAACGACGCGTTCCTCGGTCTCGGTGCCGGTTACCGCGTCCTCAACACGCCCGATCAGCAATGGTCGGTCCAGGCCGGTCCGGGCTACCGTTTCGCGAGCTTCCGCGAAATCGGCAACGTCATCAGCGATCCCAACGGTGACGGCGACGATATCGAGGAATTCGCGATCGCGATCTCGTCGGACTACTACCAGCGCATCAACGAGACCGTCGGCGTGACCAACGATACCGACGTGATCTGGTCCGACTCGGACACGGTCCTCTACAACGACCTGGCCCTGAACGTGTCGATGAGCGATGCGCTCGCGCTGCGCACGTCGCTGCTGACCGAGTACCACACCGACCCCGCGCCGGGTAACAAGAGCACCGAGCACCTGTTCGGCGTCTCGCTGGTCTACAGCCTGAACTGATCCCTCCAAAAGGGACCGGTTGAAGAGGGGCGGCACTTCGGTGCCGCCCTTTTTCGTGGGGGAACCGCGCGTTCCGGTGTCGCGGGCACAGAGCGGCTATTGACCCGTTCCCATAATCTGGCACGCTGTCATTCTAGACGACCGCGGGGAGGCGGTCAGGGAGGACATTCCGTGAGCGAGGCGCCTGTCTCCATACCCGCGCTTCTGGCGCGCAACGCGCGCGATCGCGGATCGCGACCGGCCAACCGGGAGAAGGAATACGGGATCTGGCAGAGCTGGACCTGGGCCGAGATCGCCGGTGAGGTCGAGGCGCTGGCGCTCGGGCTTCTGGATCTCGGGCTCGAGGTTGGCGAGCATGTCGTGATCTCGGGCCGCAACCGGCCCGCGCTCTACTGGGCGATGGTCGCGATCCAGCGCGCGGGCGCGATCCCGGTGCCGATCTATCAGGACGCGGCCGTCGAGGAAATCGCCTATCAGCTCGACCATTGCGGCGCGGTGATGGCGATCGCCGGCGATCAGGAACAGGTCGACAAGCTGCGCGATGCGGCGGGCGACGCGTCGGCCTTGCGGCATGTAATCTATCTCGATCCGCGGGGCCTCAGGAAATACGACCATGCCGGGCTCACGGCCTATACGGAGGTGCAGGAGACCGGCCGCGCCGCCCGCGAGCGGCTGGGAGCCGAGCTGCGCGAGCGGACCGATGCGCTCGGCCTCGATGACGTCTGCGTGATGCTCTACACGTCCGGCACGACGGGGCGGCCCAAGGGGGTCGTGCTGTCGAACTACAACATCATCCAGACGGCGAAGGCGTCGTCGGAATTCGATCGCCTGACCGATCGCGAGGACGTGGTGGCCTATCTGCCGATGGCCTGGGTCGGCGATTTCATCTTTTCCGTCGGGCAGGCCTACTGGACCGGGTTCTGCGTCAACTGCCCCGAAAGCCCCGACACGCTGATGGCGGATCTGCGCGAGATCGGCCCGACCTATTACTTCGCGCCGCCGCGGGTGTTCGAGACGCAGCTCACCAACGTGATGATCCGGATGGAGGACGCGACCCGCCTGAAAAAGGCGCTCTTCCACCATTTCATGGCCCATGCACAGCGCGTCGGGCCCGCCATTCTCGACGGCCGGGAGGTGAGCGCCGTCGACAGATGGAAATACAGGCTTGGCGAGGCGATGGTCTACGGGCCGCTCAAGAACACGCTCGGGTTCTCGCGCATCCATGTGGGCTATACCGCGGGCGAGGCGATCGGGCCCGAGATCTTCGATTTCTACCGCGGCCTCGGGATCAACCTCAAGCAGCTCTACGGCCAGACCGAGGCCACCGTCTTCATCACCCAGCAGCCCGACAGCGAGGTGCGCTCCGATACGGTGGGCGTGGCCTCGCCCGGCGTCGAGATCCGCATCGCCGAGAACGGCGAGGTCTATTACCGCTCGCCGGGCGTCTTCGTGGAGTATTTCCGCAACCCCGAGAGCACCGCCTCGACCAAGGATGCCGATGGCTGGGTCGCGACGGGCGATGCCGGCTTCTTCGAGAAGGGGTCCGGGCATCTCCGGATCATCGACCGGGCCAAGGATGTCGGCAAGCTCGCGGGCGGCGGCATGTTCGCGCCCAAATACGTCGAGAACAAGCTCAAGTTCTTTCCCAACATCCTCGAGGCGGTGGTGTTCGGCGCGGGCCGCGAGACCTGCGTCGCGTTCCTCAACATCGACCTCAACGCGGTCGGCAACTGGGCCGAGCGCAACAATATCGGCTATGGCTCGTACCAGGAGCTGTCGCAGCATCCCCGCGTGCTCGAGACGATGTGCGGCCACGTGGCCGAGGTGAACCGCTCGATCGCCGCCGACCCGATGCTGTCGGGCTGCCAGATTCACCGCTTCGTCGTCCTGCACAAGCAGCTCGACGCCGATGACGGCGAGCTCACCCGCACCCAGAAGGTCCGCCGCAAGGTCATCGGCGAGAAGTTCGAGGACATTCTCGCCGCCCTCTATTCCGACGCGGAGGAGGTCTATACCGAGACCGAAGTGACCTACGAGGACGGGCGCAAGGGGCGCATCACCGCCACGCTCAGGATCCAGGACGCCGAGGTGCAGCCGGCCGCCGTACCGGTGCGCGAGGCGGCGGAATGAAGGATACGCGCGCCGCCCATGTCACCGCCGACGGCCGCACGATCGGCGACGTGATCCTCGATCTGCGCGGCATCATCCTGCGCTTCGGCGGCGTCGAGGCGATCAAGGACATCTCGTTCGACATCCGCGAGGGCGAGATCCGCGCCATCATCGGTCCGAACGGCGCCGGCAAGTCGTCGATGCTGAACGTGATCAGCGGGTTCTATCACCCGCAGGAGGGCGAGGTCTGGTTCCGCGGCGAGAAGCGGCCGCCGATGAAGCCCTATCAGGTGGCGCGGTCGGGCGTGGCGCGCACGTTCCAGAACATCGCGCTCTTCGACGGGATGAGCGTGCTCGACAACATCATGACGGGCCGCCTCAACGACATGAAGGCGGGCATGCTGGCCCAGGCGATCTGGAAGGGCCGCGCCGAGCGCGAGGAGATCGAGAATCGCGAACGCGTCGAGCGGATCATCGACTTCCTCGAGATCCAGCATATCCGCAAGACGCCGGTGGGCCGTCTGCCCTACGGCCTGAAGAAGCGGGTGGAGCTCGCCCGCGCACTGGCCGCCGAGCCCGACCTGCTGCTGCTCGACGAGCCGATGGCGGGCATGAATGTCGAGGAGAAGGAGGACATGAGCCGCTACATCCTCGACGTGAACGACGAGCTCGGCACCACGATCGCCCTGATCGAGCACGATATGGGCGTCGTGATGGACATTTCCGACCGGGTCGTCGTGATGGATTACGGCCGCAAGATCGGCGACGGCACGCCCGACGAGGTACGCACCAACCAGGAGGTCATCGACGCCTATCTGGGGGTGGCGCATGACTAGGATGGATCGTCCCCGCCCGCCGCTTCGTTGGCCACGTATCAACCGTAAAGGAGATACGACATGGCCGATCTGACATGGCAGAAGAAGACCCTCGCCGACGCGCTCGGAGCCGACCAGGGCCTGCCCGACTGGGCGGGCGAGATGGTGGCGAAGTTCCGCCCCGAGGATCTCGACGAGCTGCGCGACAACGAACGCGAGGCCGTGCTGAGTGCCTTGGGCCGGATCGCCCGGCAATCGCGCGACGCGCGCCAGACCGACTTTCATTCGGGCGACAAGAACAAGCCGGCCTTCGTCGAGGGCGACATCGACTGGGGCCTGCGCGCGGCGCGCAGCGCGCTCGAGGCGCAGCCGGCCGGCGAGCGGTCCGAGAAGGCCAACGAGCTCCTGGGCGACTGCACCTGTCCCGCGGCGACGGGCCCCAATCCCGGCCGCGACGCGAGCACGCCGGGCACGCAGCATGAATAGGGGGATCTGATGCGGGCATCGCGCCGACATGGCCTGATCCGGTCCGTCCCCGCAGGGAAAGGAAGGCGCGATGCCTGATCAAGTGCTCTTCGCCCTCGAGGTAACGATCAACGGCCTGATGGCCGGCGTGCTCTATGCCCTCGTGGCGCTCGGGTTCGTGCTGATCTTCAAGGCGAGCGGCATCTTCAACTATGCCCAGGGCGTCATGGCGCTCTTCGCGGCGCTGACCCTCGTGGGGATCATGGAGGGTCAGGTCCCGTTCGAGCATCTGATCAACGCGACCTTCGGGACCGGTATCCACGGCTTCGGTTGGCAGGTTCCCGCGATCCTCGCCATCGTCCTCACGGTGGTCGTCATGGTGATCTTCGCCTGGGTGGTGAACTGGCTGGTCCTGCGCCATCTGGTGGGGCAGGAGCCCATCATCCTCTTCATGGCGACGATCGGGCTTGCCTATTTCCTCGAAGGTCTGGGCGACATGATGTGGGGGTCCGACATCCGGACGCTCGATGTGGGGCTGCCGCAGGGGATCAACACGCTCGTCGACCAGGTGACGTTCGACGCCTTCGGCTACGGGCTCTTCATCGACAATCTCGACATCTCGGCCACGATCATCGCCATCGTGCTGGTGGCGGCACTCGTGGCGTTCTCGCAATACACCAAGGAGGGCCGCGCGCTCCGCGCCGTGGCCGACGACCATCAGGCGGCACTCAGCGTCGGGATCTCGCTCAACTTCATCTGGGTGCTCACCTGGTCGATCGCGGGCTTCGTGGCGCTGGTCGCGGGGATCGTCTGGGGCGCCAAGTCCGGCGTGCAGTTCTCGCTGTCGCTGATCGCTTTGAAGGCGCTGCCGGTGCTGATGCTGGGCGGCTTCACCTCGATCCCGGGCGCGATCGTCGGCGGCCTCATCATCGGGGTGGGCGAGAAGCTCTTCGAGTTCTGGGTGGGACCGCTGGTGGGCGGCGCGACCGAGAACTGGTTCGCCTACGTGCTGGCGCTCGTCTTCCTGGTCTTCCGCCCGCAGGGCCTCTTCGGGGAGCGGATCATTGAACGCGTCTAGAAGCCAAGCAGGAGGGGTCTGATGCTTTATCGCGAGGCGGGCGATTTCAAGACGAGCTATCGCGCCGACAGCCAGACCTTCCCGATCCGGCTCGACCGGTGGGCCTATTACGCGATCCTCGCGGTCGCAATCTTCGTCGTGCCGTTCGTCATCGACGATTACTGGCTCAACGCGATCTTCCTGCCGCTGCTGATCTACGCGATCGCGGCTTTGGGGCTCAACATCCTGACGGGCTATTGCGGGCAGGTCAGCCTCGGGACGGGCGGCTTCATGGCGGTCGGCGCCTATAGCTGCTACAAGCTGATGACATCGTTCCCCGACATCAGTATCGCGATCCATATCGTGATCTCGGGCCTGATCACGGCGGCGGTGGGGATGCTCTTCGGGCTGCCGAGTCTCAGGATCAAGGGGTTCTACCTCGCCGTTGCGACCCTCGCCGCGCAGTTCTTCCTGGTCTGGCTCTTCAACCGGGTGCCGTGGTTCTACAACTACTCCGCCTCGGGCCAGATCAGCGCGCCGGAGCGCACGCTTCTGGGCGTGCCGATCACCGGGGCCGGGACACAGGCCTGGGCCACCTATCTCTTCTGCCTCGCCTTCGTGGTGGCGAGCGCGTGGATCTGCCGCAACCTCACGCGCGGCAGCATGGGGCGCAAATGGATGGCGATCCGCGACATGGACATCGCGGCCGAGATCATCGGCGTGAACCCGCTGCGCGCGAAGCTCTCGGCCTTCGGCGTGTCGTCGTTCTTCGTGGGGATCTCGGGCGCGCTCTTCTTCGCGGTCTATCTGGGGGCTGTCGAGGTGGGCGCGGCCTTCGGCATCGACAAGTCGTTCCTCATCCTCTTCATGGTGATCATCGGCGGGCTCGGCTCGATCCTGGGATCGTTCCTCGGCGCGGCCTTCATGGTGCTGATGCCGGTCCTTCTCAAGAACGTGCTGGTAGGGGGGCTCGGCTGGCCCACGGATCTGGCCGCGCATCTGGAATACATGGTCACCGGCGGGCTGATCGTGTTCTTCCTCATCGCCGAGCCGCACGGGCTGGCGCAGCTCTGGCGGGTGACGAAGGAAAAGCTGAGATTGTGGCCGTTTCCGCATTGACGGTCCCGTGACGAGAATACCCCCCGGCGCGCCGCCCGGGGGCGTGGAGGAGGACCCCGAAACGGGGCCAAGGGAGGATGACGATGAAGACTTTGCTGACGAGCCTCGCGCTCGGTGCCGCGCTGGCGGCCGGGCCGGTGATGGCCGATCTGACATTCCCGTCGCTGAGCTACCGGACGGGGCCCTATGCCGCCAACGGCGCGCAATTCGCCGACGGCTACGCGGATTACTTCGCGCTGCTGAATGCCCGCGACGGCGGCATCGGCGGCGAGAGGATCAACATGCCCGAATGCGAGACGGGCTACGATACCGAGAAGGGCGTCGAATGCTACGAGGCGACCAAGGACGAAGGCGACGGCGCGCTGATCTACCAGCCCCTCTCGACCGGCATCACCTATCAGTTGATCCCCAAGCTCGCGGCCGACGGCATCCCGATGCACACGCTGGGATACGGGCGCACCTCGGTCTCGAACGGTGATGTGTTCAAGTGGATCTTCAACTATCCCGCGACCTACTGGGACGGGGCCTCCGTCGCCATCAAGTACCTGATGGACGAGAATGGCGGCGATCTGTCGGGCAAGAAGATCGCGTTGCTCTATCACAACTCGGCCTACGGCAAGGAGCCGATCCGCACGCTGACCGAGCTTTCGCAGATGCACGGCTTCGAGTTCCTTGAGCTCGCCGTCGACCATCCCGGGCAGGAACAGAAGTCGCAATGGCTCCAGATCCGGCGGGAACGACCCGATTACGTGATCATGTGGGGCTGGGGCGTGATGAACCAGGTCGCGATCCAGGAGGCCGCGAATACCCGCTATCCGATGGACCAGATCATCGGCAGCTGGTGGGCCGGCTCCGAGATCGACGTGCTGCCCTCGGGCGCGGGCGCCGACGGCTACAAGGCGCTGAACTTCCATGCGGTGGGCGACGATTTCGCGCTCTACCACGAGCTGGAGGAGCATGTCTGGTCGCAAGGCCTCGGCGCCGGCGGCGGCGAACATGCGGGATCGGTGCTCTACAATCGGGGGATCTACGCCGCGATGATCGCCGCCGAAGCCGCCAAGAAGGCGCAGGAGATCCACGGCGTCAGCGCCATCGATGCCGCCCAGATGCGCGACGGCCTCGAACAGCTTGAGATGACCGAGGAGAAGATGGCCGAGCTCGGCCTCGAAGGGTTCGGGCCGACCTTTTCGGCCTCGTGCACGAACCACGGCGGATCGGGTCGGGTCGCCATCAACCAGTGGAATGCCGGGGACCAGACCTGGTCGGTCCTGACCGACTACATCCAGTCGGATCAGGAGCTGATCGCGCGCCTCGTCGAGGAGGATTCGACCGCCTATGCCGAGGAGAACGACATCGCGCCGCAATGCGAGTGACGCGCGATCGAGGGGGGCGGCGCAGGTCGCCCCCGGTCTCGAGGGTGGAAAGGACGGCCTGCGGATGAGCATGACGGAGACACACGCGCCCTCGGAGCAGCAGGCGGAAACCGAGGCCCTGCTCGATGTGCGCAATATCGAGGTGATCTACAATTCGGTCATCCTGGTACTCAAGGGCGTCAGCCTGCAGGTCCCGAAGGGTGGCATCACCGCGCTTCTGGGCGGCAACGGCGCGGGCAAGACGACCGCGTTGAAGGCGATCTCGAACCTGCTGAAATCCGAGCGGGGAGAGGTCACAAAGGGCCAGATCCTCTATCGCGGCGAGCGGGTGCAGGATCTGGTCCCTTCCGAACTGGTCAAGCGCGGGGTGATCCAGGTGATGGAGGGGCGCCATTGCTTCGAGCATCTGACGATCGAGGAGAACCTCATGACGGGCGCCTATACGCGCCGCGACGGCCGCGCCCGCGTCGAGGAGGATCTCGATCTGGTCTATACCTACTTCCCCCGGCTGAAGGAGCGGCGGAGGTCGCAGGCGGGCTACACCTCGGGCGGCGAGCAGCAGATGTGCGCCATCGGTCGCGCCCTCATGTCGCGGCCCGAGACGATTCTTCTGGACGAGCCCAGCATGGGGCTCGCACCGCAGCTGGTCGAGGAGATCTTCGGGATCGTGAAGGACCTCAACGAGCGCGAGGGGGTCAGCTTCCTTCTGGCCGAGCAGAACACCAACGTGGCCCTGCGCTTCGCCCATCGCGGTTATATCCTGGAATCGGGCCGCATCGTGATGGACGGGGCCGCCGCCGATCTGCGCGAGAACCCCGATGTGAAGGAATTCTACCTCGGCATGTCCGACGAGGGTCGCAAATCGTTTCGCGACACGCGATCCTATCGTCGCCGCAAGCGTTGGTTGTCGTAAGACGGTCCAGCGCGGCAAATGTTTCGCGCGCGAAACATCCGTGTCATCGGATAACCGGCGGCCGTGATGGCCTGACGGACGGGTTTGCCGCAGAGAGAGAGCATGACGATGAGCGATCTGGAATATCGAAGCGACGACGCCCGCGCCGCCGACCTGTCGGGCGAACTGCCGCGACAGGTGGCGCGGGCGCAAAGCTTGGGCGGTAACGAGAGCCTCGCAGGGTTCGAGGCGGACCGGATCACCGGGCGCGCGGCACTCGCCGACCTGCCGGTGTTGCGGAAGTCCGACCTCGTCGCCGCGCAATCGGCGCATCCCCCCTTCGGAGGGCTTGCGGGCCCCACGGCGTCGTTCTCGCACGTGTTCCAGTCGCCCGGGCCGATCTACGAGCCCGGCAAGATCGACGGCGACTGGTTCCGGCTCGGCCGCTTCCTGCGCGCCTGCGGAATCGGGCCGGGTGATATCGTGCAGAACTGCTTCGGCTATCACCTGACGCCCGCGGGCATGATGTTCGAAAGCGGCGCGCGGGCCGTGGGCGCCACGATCCTGCCCGCGGGCACCGGCCAGACCGAGCTTCAGGCGCAGGCCGCCGCGCGGCTCGGGGTCACCGCCTATGCCGGCACGCCGGATTTCCTGAAGGTCATCCTGGAAAAGGCCGATGCGCTGGGCCTCGACCTCTCGATCACCCGTGCGGCCGTGTCGGGCGGCGCGCTCTTCCCGTCGTTGCGCGACTTCTACGCCGATCGCGGGATCGCGTGCCGGCAATGCTATGCCACGGCCGATCTCGGCAACATCGCCTACGAGAGCGACGCGATGGAGGGGATGATCGTCGACGAGGGCGTGATCGTGGAGATCGTCACGCCGGGCACGGGCGATCCCGTGCCCGAGGGCGAGGTGGGCGAGGTCGTGGTGACCACGCTCAACCCCGACTACCCGCTGATCCGGTTCGCCACCGGCGATCTTTCGGCGGTGATGCAAGGGGCCTCGCCCTGCGGGCGGACCAATATGCGCATCAGGGGCTGGATGGGCCGCGCCGACCAGACGGCCAAGATCAAGGGCATGTTCGTGCGCCCCGAACAGGTCGCGGCCCTCGTCGCCCGCCATCCCGAGATCGACCGCGCGCGGCTGACCATCACGCGGGAGGGGGATACCGATCTCATGACGGTGACCCTCGAGGCGGGCGACGCGCCCGATCCCGCGCGCTACGACGCCTCGGTGCGCGAACTGCTGAAGCTGCGCGGCGAGATCCGTATCGCTGAGCCCGGATCGTTGCCCCGCGACGGGATAATCATCGAAGATCAACGCGACTACGAAGGATAGACCATGCCCCTGAACCGCCTGCTCCTGCCGATCGCGCTGGCATCGGCCCTCGCCACGCCCCTCTCGGCCGAGGATGTGGCACTTCTCGTCGGCAATGCGCGCTATGACCGGCTCGACGAGATGACCGGCGGCGGGGCCGTGTCCGAGGCCACGGACGCCCTGCGCGACGCGGGGCTGCAGGTGGAGGTGCTGCGTGACGCGGACCGGCGGTCGATCGGCGATGCGCTGCGCCGGATCGAGAACCGCGACGACGTCGAGAACCTGATGGTGGCGCTTTCGGGATGGTTCGTCCATTCGGCCTCCGAGACCTGGTTCCTGCCGGTCGATGCCGAAGGCCGCTCGATCGCCGGCGCGTCGCTCGACGCCGTTCCCCTGTCGTCGGTGATGGAGATCCTGGACGCGGCCCCGGGGCGCGCCGTTCTGTTCCTCGGCACCCTGCTCGACCGGGACGGTGCGTCGGGCAGTCTCACGCGGGGGATCGGCACGCTCGACATCCCCGAGGACGTCGTCGTGATCGAGGGTTGGCCCAAGGCGGTCCCGGCGATCACATCGGACACGCTGGCAAGGCCCGGCGCATCGTTGCGCGACCGGCTGCGCGACACCACCGATTGGGCGCGGGCCCGCGGGGATCTGGACCCGGACTGGGCGTTCCTGTCGGACGGGGAGAGCGCCGCTCCGGAGCCCGTGCCCCTCGCCGACGCGCCGCCGGGCGAGCGTGCCTTCTGGCAGAGGGCGCGCGACGGCGATACCGAGGAGAGCTATATCGCCTATCTCGACGCCTATCCCTCGGGGGTCTTCGCGGCGGAGGCCACGCAGCGGCTGAAGGAGGTCCGCGAGGGGCCGAACCGCGCCGCCCGGATCGTCGAGGACAACCTGGAACTCGACCGCGAGGCGCGCCGGCAGATCCAGCGCGACCTCGTGCGGCTCGGCTACGACACGCGCGGCGTCGACGGCATCTTCGGGCCGGGCACCCGGCGCGCGATTGGCAATTGGCAGGATGACAACGGCCGGGCGCGGTCGGGCTATCTCGACCGGGGCATGATCGACCGCATCGAGGAGCAGGCCCGCGCGCGCGCCGACGCCGAAGCCGCCGACGAGGAGCGGTTCTGGGCCGAGACCGGGCAGGGCGCGGACGAGGCCGGCCTGATCCGGTTCCTCGAACGCTATCCGGACGGGCGCTATGCCGACCGGGCGGAGCGGCGCCTGCGCGAGATCCGCGACGGCCGGTTGACGGAAAGCGGGGTCTCCCGCCGCGAGGAGGTGCTCTGGACGCAGGCGCAGCAAAGCGGCACGATCGCGGCCTACGAGGACTACGCGCGGGCCTTTCCCCGCGGCCGGCATGCCGACGAGGCCCGCGCGCAGCTCGCGGCGCTGCGCAGCCAGGGGGGCGATGCCGATGGCGGGACAAACCCCGCCGAGGAGGCGCTCGGGCTCAACCAGCTGACCCGCCGGACCGTCGAGGAGCGGCTGGCCACCGAGGGGTTCGATCCGGGCCCGGTCGACGGGAATTTCGACGCCCAGACCCGCCGCGCCATCCGCAGCTATCAGGACAGCGCGCAGCTACCGGTGACCGGCTATCTCGACGAGACCGTGATCGTGCGGCTCCTGGCCGATACCGTGCGGCGGGCGCTGAGCCGATGAACGAGACCATCGACACCGCCGCCGAGGCACTGGAGAACGACGCGATGCCGCGCGCCCATTCCGTCTGTGCCGAGCCGAGCTCGGATGCGGCGAACGCGCCGCCGCTTCCGCCCGCCCTGGCCGACGGCGGCGGCAAGGCCAAGAGCCCCGCGGAATGGGCCTATCAGCGGATGATCCTCTATATCCGCAAGTTCGAAGAGGGTCTCGACGAGAACCACGAGGTGGCGATGGCCTTTGCCGGCGACGCGTCGGGTGTGATGCGGATCATGGGGATGGGATATTTCGATCCCGACATGGTCACGTTCTACGGTCAGGACGCGGCGGGCATGCGCACGCAACTGGTGCAGCACGTGACGCAGCTTTCGGTGCTGCTGCGGGCCCTTCCGAAGCCCGTCGCGCATGTCGAGCCACGCCGGATCGGGTTCCGGCTGGCCGCCGATTTCGACCCCTCCGCGGGTGAGGCCGGATGACGCGTTTTGGGGTCATGACACCCCTTGCGGAATGGTCTATGACACCGGCGAAACGGCAATTTTCGGGACGCGCGACATGGCAAAGCACTCTCACGGTTCGATGGACATCCGGGATCAGGAAAAGACGTTCAACGCCTTCGTCACCTGGGTGACCCGCAGCGTGATCGCGATTGTCGTGGCCTTGGTCCTGCTGGCACTGATCAACGGCTGATCCAGTGATACGTCTGATTGCCGGACTTCTGTCGCTGCTGGTGCTTGCGGCCTGCGGCGGCGCGGACACGTTCGCGCCCGCCCCCGTCTCCGAGGTGCAGCGCCGCGCCTACGTCCATGACGGGCCGACGCAGATCACGCTCTATACCGTCGTCGATGCCGAGAATGGCGGCGGGGCGCATACCGCGTTGCTGATCAACGGGGCGCAGCGGGTTCTGTGGGATCCGGCCGGGTCGTTCCGGCATCCCCACGTGCCCGAGCGCGGCGACCTGCATTACGGGATCACCGAGAATATCCGCAAGGCCTATATCGATTATCACGTGCGCCCCACCTTCTCGATGGTCGTGCAGGAGCTGCCCGTCACCGACGCACAGGCGCGGACCCTGATCGACGCGGCCGCGGCGCACGGCTCGGCCAACCGCTCGACCTGCGCCCGATCGACCAGCGGCATCCTGCGCGAGGCGGGCATCGACGTGGGCCGGACCTGGTTCCCCAGAAGCCTGATGCGGGAGTTCCGCACATTGCCGGGGGTGACGGAGACGTTCGTCGACATGACCAACGTCGAGACGGATCACAACGTCCGCTTCGACACGGAGCTTGCCACGCCGATCCCGGTCTATTGACCGCTCAGCCCAGGAGCCACAGCAGCGCGTAGAGGCTCGCCGCGCCCGCGAAGAGGGCCGCGAGCATGTTGCGCGTGACCAGCGCCACGATCAGGGTCAGGAGGGCGGCGATGCCGCGCGCGGGATCGAACGCGCCCCCGGTCGCGGCCGGCGACAGGATCAGCGGCGCGATGATGCCGGGAAAGATCCCCACGGCCGTATAGCGCAGCAGCTTCATCACCACAGGCGGCATCGGCCGCGATCCGATCAGCCCCAGAAACGAGAACCGGCAGAGATACGTCCCGATCCCCAGCGCGACGATGACGATCCAGAGTTGCACGTCGCTCATGTCCGCTGCTTCTGCCAAGTTTCGATCGCGGCGCCCGCGGCCATCGCGGCCAGCCCCGCGATCAGCAGGCCGACCCCCGCAGGCAGCCCCGTCAGGAGCAGCGACAGCACGATCGAGACCAGCGCCGCGCCGACATGGGCGAGCGTGCGCAGCATCGGCCCCAGCATCGCGAGGAAGGTCAGCGGCAGCGCGAAGTCGAGCGCCCAGGCGTCGGGCACGCCCGAGCCGATCAGCGCGCCGCCGAGCGTCGCCATGTACCAAAGCGGCACGACCGGCGTCGCGATCCCGAAGAACAACGCGACCTTGGCGCCGAGGCCCATCCCGGGATCGGTCTCGTAGATCGCCGTGGAGGCGGCATAGGTCTGATCGAGCGTGAGATAGGCGATGCAGGCGCGTTTCCAGAGCGGCGCCTGGCCCAGATGCGGCACCAGTGCCGCGGAATACATCGCCATCCGCAGGTTCACCGCGAGGGCGGTGAGGACGATCA
Source organism: uncultured Paracoccaceae bacterium (assembly GCA_947489705.1). GTDB lineage: Bacteria > Pseudomonadota > Alphaproteobacteria > Rhodobacterales > Rhodobacteraceae > Palleronia. Next base: position 283,030 of record CANLEQ010000002.1, on the reverse strand, counting down.
CCCAGGTCTGCGCCCCTTCGGTCAGGAGCGACAGGGCGGTGAATTGCGCGGCCCCCGCGATGACCAGCGCCGAGAAGGACATCGTCGCCCATAGGTTGAGGCCGGCCTCGGTGGCCACGACCCCGAAGAGCATGCCGAACGGCAGGATGACCAGCATGAAGGGCAAGCCGACCAGGAGGCCGCGCCAATATGCCGATTTCCGGGTGGAGCCTTCCATGGCCGCGTCCTAGACTTGCCTCACTCGGGCATGTGATAGGCCCGGCGGTTCGGGAAGTTCAAATGCAATCTGGTTATGCGCGCCACCACGCGCCGTGCGCGATCCGCGCTCTGCCCGCCCGCGGCACGTCGCGGTGAGGGCGCCGCTCGGGGTGGTGCTGGCGGGCGGGCGGGCCACGCGGATGGGCGGCGGCGACAAGGGATTGCTGCGTCTCGGGGCGGGTACGCTCCTCGACGAGGTGCTGGCGCGGCTGATCCCCCAGGTCGCCAGGGCGGCGATCAACGCCAACGGCGATCCCGCGCGGTTCGCGGGGCAGGGCGTGCCGGTCATCGCCGACGGGGTCGCGGGTCACCAGGGGCCGCTTGCGGGGGTGCTGGCCGGGCTCGACTGGGCTGCGGCGGAGGGGGCGTCGCATGTCGTGACGGTCGCCGCCGACACGCCGTTCTTTCCCTGCGATCTCGTTCCGCAACTGCAACTGGCTGCCGAGGGCAGCGAAGAGGCGATCGCGATCGCCGCCACGCGCGGGGGCGAAGAGGTGCTCTGGCATCCGACCTTCGGCCTCTGGCCCGTCGCGTTGCGCGAGGATCTGCGCGCCGCGCTCGCCCGCGGCGATCGCAGGGTTGCCGAATGGGCGCGCGGGCACAATGCGGCGCAGGCGGTGTTTCCGGACGCCGATGCGTTCTTCAACGTCAACACGCCGGCGGATCTCGACCGGGCCCGGCGGATGATCGGGTGAGCGGCGCGGCCCATATGGCGCCGTTCGACACGATCGTGATGATCGACTGGTCCGGCGCCCCGGATCGCGGACCGGTGCCCAAGCCGGATGCGATCTGGGCCTCCGTCCTGCGCGAGGAGGGCGAGGCGGTGCCGGTCTATTTCCGCAACGCGACCGATCTCGAACACTGGCTCCTCGGGCTCGTCGCGGCGGAATGCGGCCGCGGCCGGCGCACGCTCGTCGGGTTCGACTTTCCGTTCGGATACCCGCGGGGCGTGGCGCGCCGGATCACCGGCGAGGACGGGCCGGCGGCGCTCTGGGACTGGTTCGCCGACGCGTTCGAGACGCTGCCCGCGGGAGAGGGACGGTTCGACATCGCCGGTCGGCTCAACCGGCTCTTGCCGGGCGCGGGGCCGTTCTGGTTCAACGGGTTGCAGGGACGCGAGATTGACGACCTGCCCCGAAGGAAGCCCGTTCACGACCCGGACCTGCCCGCACGGCGCGAGGTCGAGGACCTTGCGCGTGGCAGCTTTGCCTGCTGGCAGATGGGCGGCGTCGGGGCGGCCGGATCGCAGGCCATGACGGGCATGGCGACCCTGTCGCGGCTGCGGCGGATCCTCGGGCGCGACATGGCGGTCTGGCCGTTCGCGCCGCTCGACGGCCCGGTGGGCGTGGTCGAGATCTGGCCCTCCCTGGCACGGGTGGCGGTGCGCGCGCGGCTTGCCGAACCGGGCATTCCGCGCGATCGCAAGGGGGCGCCGATCAAGGATGCGGCGCAGGTCTCCGCGCTTGCCCGCATCGTCGGCACCGCGCAGGCGGAAGGGCATCTCGACGGGCTTCTCGCGGCGCCGAGCGCGCGGTCGCGGCAGGACGAGGGGTGGATCCTCGGGGTCGGCGGCACGCTCGGCCTCGACGACATCGCGGCGGGCGCCGGACCGGCGGGCCCTCTGGCCCTTCCGCGTGCGGGGGTGTAGTCGACCCTCATGGCCCCCCTCCGCGGTATCTTTCTCATCCTGTGCGCCGTGTCGCTCTTCACGCTGATGCAGGCATTCATCAAGGCGGCGTCGGTCCGCGTTCCGGCCGGCGAGGCGGTGTTCTTCCGGGCCTTCCTGTCGCTGCCGCTGATCGCGGTGTGGCTCTGGTCGCGCGGCGATCTGCGGGCGGGGCTCCATACCGACAATTGGCGCGCCCATGCGGTGCGCGGCATCGCGGGAACCTGCGCGATGGGGCTCGGCTTCGCGGGGCTGGCCCTCCTGCCGCTGGCCGAGGCCACCGCGATCCGGTTCGTCACGCCCGTGATGCTGGTGATCTTCGCGGCGCTGATCCTGGGCGAGACGTTCCGGCTGGTGCGGATGCTGGCGGTGGTGCTCGGGCTTTTCGGCGTCACGATCATCGTGTGGCCACGGCTCGGGGAGGATGCGATGGGGGCGGGGGCGCTTCTGGGCGTGGGCCTGACGCTTGCCTCGGCGACGCTCGCGGCCCTCGCGCAGACCTTCATCAAGGCCATGTCGGGCACCGAGCGGGTCGAGGCGATCGTGTTCTACTTCTCGGGCACGGCCTCGGCCCTGTCGCTGCTGACGCTGCCCTTCGGCTGGGTCGTGCCGGATGCGCGCGAATGGGCCCTGCTGGTCGGCGCGGGCCTTCTGGGGGCGCTGGGGCAGGTCCTGCTGACGTCGAGCTATCGCCACGCCGATGCGGGGGCGCTGGCGCCGTTCACCTATGTCTCGATGCTCTGGGCGATTCTCGTGGGATATCTCTGGTTCGAGGAGATCCCGTCACCGGCCACGCTCGGGGGCGCGGCGCTGGTCATCGCCGCGGGCATCATCATCGTCCTGCGCGAGCGGCAGCTGGCGAAGAACGCCACCGCGCGCCGCAAACTCGGCGCGCGCGACATGATGGGCTGAGAACGCGGCGCCCTAGCTGCGGACGAGCTTTTCGTAGCTGTCGGACATGTCGCGCGCCAGCGCGCCCACCTCGAAGGTGAAATCGCCGATCTGGCCCACGGGTGTCACCTCGGCCGCCGTGCCGGTGAGCCAGCATTGCTCGAACCCTTCGAGTTCGCCGGGGCGGATATGACGCTCGTGCACCTTGATGCCGCGTTCGTGCAGCATCTGGAGGACGGTCTGGCGCGTCAGCCCGTTGAGGAAGCAATCGGGCAGCGGCGTGTGCACCTCGCCGTCGCGCACGAAGAAGATGTTGGCCCCCGTCGCCTCGGCCACGTATCCGCGGTAATCGAGCATCATCGCGTCCGAGCATCCCTTGGCCTCGGCCGCGTGCTTGGACATCGTGCAGATCATGTAGAGACCGGCGGCCTTGGCCTCGCAGGGGATGGTCTCGGGCGAGGGACGCTTCCATTTCGACAGGTCGAGCCTGGCGCCGCGGGTCTTGGCCTCGCCGTAGTAATTGCCCCATTCCCAGGCGGCGATGGCCATCCGGACCGGGTTGCGGGCCGAGGCCACGCCCATGTCGGGGCCTGCCCCGCGCCAGGCGATCGCGCGGACATAGGCGTCGGTCAGGCCGTTGGCCTCCAGCGTCGCGGCCTTGGCGGCGTCGATCTCGTCGGCGGTGTAGGGGACCTCGAAGTCGATCAGCGACGCGGAACGGATCAGCCGCTCGGAATGCTCGCGGCCCTTGAAGATCTTGCCGTTGTAGCACCGCTCGCCCTCGAAGACGGAGCTCGCGTAGTGCATCGCATGGGTCAGGATGTGCACGTTGGCGTCGCGCCAGTCGACGAGCGTACCGTCCATCCAGATCTTGCCATCGCGGTCGTCATAACCTCCAGACATGGGAGTGGTCCTTCCAAAGCGTTCCGATATTGCGCAAAATAGGCCGTTTCGGACATATTGTTACGTCATTTCTTTGATCCGGGTAACAGTCGCGCCTTGGAATGTCAACAAGGCTGACTTAATATGCCCTAAAATATGGCAGGGAGAAAACGCATGGACAGGGCGCATTCGAGCGGCGAGAGCCTTCTGTTTCTGACCGACGCGCAGCTGCGCCGCGCGATCGAGGCGATGTTCTTCGCCTATCGCGGGTTCACCGCCGATCCCGACCGGATCCTTGCGCGCTATGGCTATGGCCGGGCGCATCACCGGGCCGTGCATTTCATCAACCGCGCGCCGGGGCGGACGGTGACCAGTCTTCTGGCCATTCTCGGCGTGACCAAGCAATCGCTCAACCGCGTGCTGCGGACGCTGGTCGAGGACGGGCTGGTCGAGGCCCGCGTGGGCGTCCGCGACAAGCGAGAGCGGCATCTCTATCTGACCGAGAAGGGTGCCGCGCTCGAGGCCGAGCTGAGCGAGGCGCAGCGCGTGAGGATGCGCGCGGCGTTCCGCGATGCGGGGCCGCAGGCCGTCGCCGGGTTCCGCGCCGTGCTCGAGGCGATGATGGACCCCGAGCAACGCAGCCAGTTCGACGCGGTGCGCGAGGTCGTGGAATGAACGACGTCGAGGCGCATCTGCTGATCGTCGACGACGACGAGCGCATCCGCCAGCTTCTCTGCCGGTTCCTGTCGCGGGCGGGGTTCTACGTCACCGGCGCGCGCGACGCAGGCCAGGCGCGACGGCTTCTGGCGGGGCTCGACTTCGACATGATCGTGCTCGACGTGATGATGCCGGGCGAGGACGGCGTGTCGCTGACCCGCGAGCTTCGCGTGTCGCGCGACGTGCCGATCCTTTTGCTGACGGCGAAGGGCGAGACCGCGGACCGGATCGAGGGCCTCGAGGCGGGGGCGGACGATTACCTCGCCAAGCCGTTCGAGCCCAAGGAATTGCTGCTCCGGATCAACGCGATCCTGCGGCGCGTTCCCCACGAGGTCGAGCCGAGCGACGGCCCGAAATTCCTGCAGCTCGGCGGCGTGCGCTACGACATCTCGCGGGGCGAGATGTGGCAGGACGGGCAATTGGTGCGGCTGACGACGACCGAGGCGCAGCTGATGCGGATCTTCGCGGGCCAGGTGGGCGAGCCGGTGAGCCGCGCGAAGCTGATCGAGGATCTGGGCCGGACCGGCCCCGACGGCGAAAGCGCGCAGGATCGCGCCGTCGACGTCCAGATCACCCGGCTGCGCCGCAAGATCGAGGCCGACCCCAAACAGCCCCGCTATCTCCAGACGGTGCGCGGGGCGGGATATGTCCTGACGAGCGACTGAGCCGCGGACGCCCTTGAACAGGGCGGCCACATGCGCGACGGATGTGCCGCGGATCAGCGATGGGAGAAGTGGATGCTCTGGTATGCGAGCGATGCGGGGTTGCGGCATGTGACCCCGCCGGGTCATCCCGAACAGGTGGCGCGGCTCGGGGCGGTCGAGGCCTCTTTGCAGGGCGTCGCCGGGCTCGAGCGGCGCGAGGCGCCCGTCTGCGACGACGGGGACGTGCTGCTCTGTCACCCCGAGGCGTATCTCGCCAGGGTGCGGGCCGCCGAACCGGTCAAGGGACATGCCCAGCTCGACGCCGACACGCACATGACCGAAGGGTCGGTCGAGGCCGCCCTGCGCGGCGTGGGGGGCGGCGTCGCGGCCGTCGATGCGGTGCTGGGCGGCGAGGCGCGCGCGGCCTTCGTCGGCTGCCGGCCCCCGGGGCATCATGCCGAGCGCGAGCGGGCGATGGGCTTCTGCCTCTTCGGCAACGTGGCGGTGGCGGCGAAACACGCGCTCGAGCGGCACGGCCTCTCGCGCGTGGCGATCGTCGATTTCGACGTGCATCACGGCAACGGCACGCAGGACCTGCTCTGGGACGAAGGCCGTGCGCTCTTCGTCAGCTCGCACCAATCGCCGCTCTATCCCGGGACGGGCGGGCCGGGCGAGCGCGGCGCCCACGGCCAGATCGTGAACCTGCCGCTGCATCCGCGGACCGACGGCAAGCACATGCGCGACGTCTACGAGGATCGGGTGTTTCCGAAGCTGCGCGACTGGCGGCCCGAGCTGATCCTGATCTCGGCCGGGTTCGACGCCCATGCCGACGATCCGCTGGCGCAGCTCGACTGGGAGACCGAGGATTACGGCTGGCTGACCGGGCGGCTTTGCGACGTGGCCGAAGAGGTCTGCGATGGGCGCATCGTCTCGACACTCGAGGGCGGATATGATCTGGACGCGCTGGGCGCGTCCGTCGCGGCCCATGTGACGACCCTGCAGGAGCGCCTGTCATGAGCGACACCCCCGTGGAAGAGATGAGTTTCGAGCAGGCGATGGCCGAACTCGAACAGGTCGTGGCCAAGCTCGATTCGGGCGACGTGCCGCTCGACGAGTCCATCGCCCTCTACCAGCGGGGCGCCGCGCTCAGGAAACGCTGCGCCGACAAGCTGGCCGAGGCCGAGGAGAAGGTCGCGGCCATCACGCTCGACGGCGAAGGCCAGCCCCAGGGCACCACCCCCTTTGATCCGCAGTGAGCTTTCGCGACAGGCTCGACCGGGCGGCCGGTCTCGTGCAGGCGCGCCTCGACCGGGCGGTCTGGGGCGCCGATCCCGTCCACGACGCGATGCGCCACGCGCTTTCGGGCGGCAAGCGGCTGCGCGGGTTCCTGGTGATCGAGAGCGCGCGGCTCCACGGGATCGACGATGCGGTCACCGCCGCCGCGGCGATCGAGGCGCTGCATGCCTACAGCCTCGTTCACGACGACCTGCCGGCGATGGACGACGACGATCTGCGCCGGGGCCAGCCGACTTTGCACCGCAAATGGGACGAGGCGACGGCGATCCTTGCGGGCGACGCGCTCCAGACGCTGGCCTTCGAGCTTTTGTCCGGGACGGATTGCCATGGCGATGCGGGGGTGCGCGTGCGATTGATCGCCGATCTCGCGCGGGCGGCCGGCGCCGAGGGCATGGTCCTGGGCCAGGCGCGCGACATCGCGGCCGAGACGGCGGAGACGCCGCTTGACCTTGCTGACATCACGCGTCTTCAGGCCGGCAAGACCGGCGCGCTGATCGAATGGTCGGGGCGTGCGGGTGCGATCCTGGGGCAGGCCGATCCCGAACCTCTCGGCCGTTATGCCGGCGCGCTGGGCCTCGCTTTCCAGATCGCGGATGACCTTCTCGATACGCTGGGCGATGCGGAAACGACCGGCAAGGCGGTGGGCAAGGATGCCCGCGCGGGCAAGGCCACCTTCGTGTCGATCCTGGGCGTCGAGGCGGCACAGGCGCGGGCGCGCGAGAAGGTGGACGAGGCATGCGACGCGCTCGCCCCCTACGGCGCCGATGCGCAGGTGTTGCGCGACTGCGCGCGGTTCGTGGTGTCCCGCGACCGCTAGCCCCTTCTTTCGACCCCGCGCCATTCGGCCGATGACGCTTTGCCACTGCCAGCCTTTCAGGTTAGGCTTATCCACCCGCCAGCCGAGGATGCCATGACCGATCGCCCGAAGACGCCCCTTCTCGACAATGTCCGAAGCCCCGCCGATCTGCGCAAGCTGTCGGACCCGGATCTTTCGCGTCTCGCGGACGAATTGAGGGCCGAGACGATCGACGCGGTGAGCCATACCGGCGGCCATCTGGGCGCGGGGCTCGGGGTGATCGAGCTGACCGTGGCGCTCCATGCGGTGTTCGACACGCCGCGCGACAGGCTGGTCTGGGACGTGTCGCACCAGACCTATCCGCACAAGATCCTCACCGGGCGCCGCGACCGGATCCGCACCCTGCGCCAGAAGGACGGGCTGAGCGGCTTCACCAAGCGGACCGAATCGCCCTACGACCCGTTCGGCGCGGCCCACAGCTCCACCTCGATCAGCGCGGCGCTGGGCTTTGCCGTGGCGCGCGATCTGGGCGGGGCGCCGGATCCGGCGCTCGGGGACGCGATCGCGGTGATCGGCGACGGCGCGCTCAGCGCAGGCATGGCCTACGAAGCGATGAACAATGCGGGCGCGCTCGACAAGCGGCTCATCGTGATCCTCAACGACAACGAGATGTCGATCGCGCCGCCGGTGGGGGCCATGTCGTCCTATCTCAGCCGCCTCTATGCCGGCGCGCCGTTCCAGGAGCTCAAGGCGGCCGCGAAGGGCGCGGTGTCGATGCTGCCCCAACCGTTCCAGAGCGGGGCGCGGCGGGCCAAGGACCTGCTCAAGCATTCGGTGATCGGCGGCACCATGTTCGAGGAGCTGGGCTTCTCCTATGTCGGGCCGATCGACGGGCACGACATGGAGCAGTTGCTGCCCGTGCTGCGCACCGTCAAGGCGCGTGCGACCGGGCCCGTCCTGATCCACGCGATCACCAGGAAGGGCAAGGGATATGCCCCCGCCGAGGAGCGGGCCGATCGCGGCCATGCCACCGCGAAATTCGACGTGGTGACCGGCGAGCAGGCGAAATCGAAGCCCGCCGGACCGTCCTATACCTCGGTGTTCTCCGGGGCGCTGCTCGACGAGGCGGCGCGCGACGAGCGGATCTGCGCCGTCACCGCCGCCATGCCCGACGGGACCGGCCTCACGAAATTCGCCGGGCAATATCCCAGCCGCTGTTTCGACGTGGGCATCGCCGAGCAGCATGGCGTGACGTTCTGCGCGGGCCTGGCTGCAGGCGGCATGAAGCCCTTCTGCACGATCTATTCGACCTTCCTGCAACGCGGTTTCGACCAGGTGGTGCACGACGTGGCGCTGCAGGGCCTGCCGGTGCGCTTCGCGATCGACCGCGCCGGCCTCGTCGGCGCGGACGGGGCGACCCATGCGGGATCGTTCGACACCGCGTTCCTCGCCAACCTGCCGGGTTTCACGGTGATGGCCGCGGCCGACGAGGCCGAGCTCGTGCACATGGTCGCGACCGCCGCGGCGCATGATGCGGGCCCGATCTCGTTCCGGTTCCCGCGGGGCGAGGGTCGCGGTGTCGCGCTGCCGGAGCGGGGCGAGGTGCTCGAGATCGGACGCGGGCGCATGATCCGCGAGGGCAAGGGCGTCGCGCTCCTGAATTTCGGCGCGCGTCTGGGCGAGATCGAGAGGGCCTGCGAGGCGCTTGCCGCGCAGGGCATCACGCCCACCGTCGCCGATGCGCGGTTCGCCAAGCCGCTCGACCGCGATCTGATCCTGCGGCTCGCGCGCGAACACGATGCGCTCATCACCGTCGAGGAGGGCGCCATCGGCGGTTTCGGCAGCCATGTGGCGCAGCTTCTGGCCGAAGAGGGCGTGTTCGATGCCGGCCTGATCTATCGGTCCATGGTGCTGCCCGACCGGTTCATCGACCAGGCGGGACCGCGGGAGATGTACGACGCGGCCGGCCTCAACGCCGAGGACATCGCGCGCAAGGTGCTGTCGGTCCTGGGCGTCGACAGCATCGGCAAGCGCGCCTGAGGGCTCAGGGTCTCCTGTCGGTCAGGCTTTCCTCGATGGCCTTCAGGCGGGCCATCACCTCGTCGCGATAGGCATCGGTCGCTGCGTTCGATTCCTCGGCATGGGCATCCTGCATCGAGTTCACGATGAGGCCCACGAGAAGGTTCACCACCGCGAAGGTGGTGACCATGATGAACGGCACGAAGAACGCCCAGGCATAGGGGTATTCGGCCATGACCGGCCGTACGATGCCCATGGACCAGGATTCGAGCGTCATGATCTGGAAGAGCGAATAGGCCGACAGCCCCAGATCGCCGAACCATTCCGGGAACGCCGCCCCGAAGAGCTTGGTCGCCATGACCGCGCCGATATAGAAGATCAGCGCCATCAGCAGGAACACGCTGCCCATCCCGGGCAGGGCGGTGACGAAGCCCTCGACCACCCGGCGCAGGCGCGGCGCGGCCGAGATCACGCGCAGCACCCGCAGGATCCGAAGGGCGCGCAGCACGGAGATCCCCTGTCCCGCCGGCACCAGGGCGATGCCGACGATGATCGCGTCGAAGATGTTCCACCCGGACCGGAAGAAGCCGCGCCCGCGCGCCACCAGCTTGGCCAGGATCTCGATCACGAAGATCGCGAGACAGATCGTGTCGAGTGCTGCGATCAGCGTGCCGGCCCGGGCCATGATGGCGGGCGACGTCTCCAGCCCCAGGAGGAGGGCGTTGAAGACGATCACCGCGATGATGAAGTTCGTCGTCCCCGGTCGGTCCAGGATGGTGGCGAGGCGGTGGCGGAAGGTCATGGCGATCCCGTGATGTCAGACGCGCGTGATATGGGGCGGCGTGTCGCGGCAAGCAAGGCGAAGCTAGCCCAGATGGATCTGACCGGCGGGATAGCGGACCCGCGGCGTCACCCGCGTCGCGAGGAAGAAGCCCAGCGCCAGCGGCCCCACCCGGCCGAGGAACATCACAATCATGATCACGACGCGCCCGAAGGGATTGAGATCGAGCGTGGCGCCCATCGACAGGCCGACCGTGCCGAAGGCCGAGGCGACCTCGAAGCCGAGGATCAGGAACTCGGTCTCCTGGAAGATCGTGAGCGCGAAGAAGCTCAGGAAGACCACCAGGATGCTGACGGTGGTGAGGGCCATGACCTTCATCACCTCGCGCGTGGCGATCGACCGGCCGAATGCGGTGAGCTGCGTCGAGCGGCGGAAGAACGCGATCGTTCCCAGCACCAGGACGATCGCCGTGGTCACCTTGATGCCGCCCGCGGTCGAGGTCGATCCCCCCCCGATCAGCATCAGCGCGATCGTCATGAGGGCGGTCGAATCGCGCATCTGCGTGGTGTCGATGCTGTTGAAGCCGGCGGTGCGCGGCGTGACGCCTTGAAAGAAGCTCGCGGTCAACCTGTCGGCGACGCTCCCGAGGCTGCCCAGCGTGCCGGGATTGCTCCATTCCAGCATCGCGAAGAGCGCCCAGCCCAGCACGATCAGAACGGCGGTGCCCGACAGCATCAGCTTGGAATGCATGGACAGGCGCGTCCAGTCGCGCTTTTGCAGCAGTTCCGAGATGACGACGAATCCGAGGCCGCTGATGATGAACATCGAACAGACGGTGACGGTCACCAGCAGGTTGCCCGCATAGTTCATGAGAGAGTTGGGGAAGGTCGAGAACCCGGCATTGTTGAAGGCCGAGACCGAGTGGAAGACCGCATGCCACAATCCAAGCGCCCACCCCTCTTCGGGGACGAAGACGAAGGCGAGCAACACCGCTCCCACCGCTTCGACCGCGACCGCGACGATGAGGATCAGGCGCACGAGACGGCCGAGATCCGACATCGACGTCTGGTTGAGTTCCTCGCGCAGGATGACCCGTTGCGGCATGCCGATGGAAATGCCGAGGGCCGAAAGCAGCAACACCGCGAAGGTCATGAGCCCCAGCCCGCCCATCTGGATCAGGATCGCGATGACGATCTGTCCGGGGATGGTGAAGGCCGATCCGGTATCGACCACGATCAGCCCGGTCACGGTCACGGCCGAGACCGAGGTGAAGAGAGCGTCGTCGAAGCTGACCAGGCCGGTATGCATCCACGGCAGCCAGAGCGTCAGCGCGCCGATCGTGATGAAGATGGCGTAGAAGCACGCCAGCATTCCCGGCGGCGGAAGGGCCCTGAACCAGCGGAGGGAGAGCATCAGAGGCTGGAGGTGAAGTTGCGAAGGTCGGCGCGCCGGCCGAGCAGCATCAGCCTGTCGTCGCTCTTGATGACGATGCCGTCCCCCTCGCGGCCCACGAACTCGGTGCCGCGCATGACGCCGACGCAGCGCAGGTCGAACTTGCGCAGCTTGAGATCGTCGAGCGGCGCGTCGTCGAGTTCGTCGGGAACGGTTAGGTTCACCACGTGATAGCCGTTGCCGAGCGTCACGAAGTCGCGGACGAGCGGGTTGTGCAGCATCTGCGCGACCTGGCGGCCCACCTCGACCTCGGGATGGATGACGCGGTTCACGCCCAGGCGCGACAGGATGCGGTGATGCGTCTTGGACGTCGCCTTGGCCCAGATCGTCTCGATCCCGATGAGCTTGAGGTTCATCGTCGCGAGGACGCTGGATTCGAGATCGGTGCCCATCGCGACGAGGCCGGTATGGCAATCCGCCACGCCCGCATCGCGCAGCGCGTCGTCGTCGCGCGCATCGAGGATCAGGGCCTGGTTCAGCTGTTCGGCCACGAGCGAGACGCGCGATTCGTCGCGGTCGATGCCGATGACGTAATTGTCGAACCGGGCCAGTTCGGTGGCGACGGTGCTGCCGAAATTGCCGAGCCCGACGACGACGAAACTTCCGTGTTTGGGGGACATCTTGCTGTTCCTTGTCGGATCCGCGCGGATGCGGGATCCGGTTGGGGCGCCAATGAGGCGCCCGTTGCGTTTGCGCAGGCAAAGCTCGCGCGTCATGCCATGGTCAGCCGCCTTCGTCCAGAAGGGCCATGAGGCCGTGGCGGTAATCGGGGTGGATCAGGGCGACGCCCAGCTCGCGCTTCACGCGGTCGTTCCGTACCCGCTTCGATTCCGCGTAGAAACTGCGCGCCATGGGCGAAAGGTCGGCCTCGTCGAACGCGACTTCGGGCGGACGCGGCAGGCCCAGAAGGTCCGCGGCATGGCCGATCACGTCCTGCGGCGGGGCCGGATCGTCGTCGCAGAGGTTGTAGATCGCGCCCGGGCGTGGCCGCGCGATCGAGGCGGCGAGGATCTGCGCGATGTCGTCGACATGGATGCGGCTGAAGACCTGGCCGGGCTTCACGATCCGCCGGGCCGTGCCCGCACGGACCTTGGCGAAGGGACCGCGTCCGGGACCGTAGATCCCGGCCAGCCGGAAGATGTGCAGCGGCAGACCGCATTCCCGCGCGAGGGCCTGCCATGCCGCCTCCGCCCGGACCCGTGCGGCGCCGCGCGCGGTCGAGGGGGCGAGCGGCGTCTCCTCGTCGACCCAGCCGCCGCCATGATCGCCATAGACGCCGGTGGTCGAGAGATACCCGACCCAGAGCAGGTTCGGCGCCGCGCGGGCGATGGCGGGCCCGCAGGCGCGCAGGACCGGATCGCCGTCCTCGTCCGGCCCGGCCGAGATCAGGACATGCGTCGCCGCCGCGATGTCGGCCGTCACGTCGTCGCCGGGAAAGATGCGCGGCACGACGCCCGTGGAGGCGATGTCTCGGGTCTTGCCAGGCGCCCGCGTGGTGCCCGTGATCCGCCACCCCCGCGCCAGCAGAAGCGGTGCCAGCGCGCGCGCCGAGTAACCGTGGCCGAAGGACAGAAGGTTCAAAGCCGGTCCAGCGTCGCGGGGCAGGGCTCGTCGTAGAAGACATCGATCACGCGGTCGAAGATGTCCGGCGCGCCCTCGACGTGGGCGAAGAGCGTGGCCGAGCTCCGGACCTTGGCCGCGTCGAGATCGCCGAAGATGTCTGCGGGGTCCATCGCGCGGTGGTGCTCGAGCAGGATCTCGAACATCTCGATGAGGCGCGGCCCGAGAACGGGGTGGGCGAGATAGGCCGCCGCCTCGTCGAGATCGGCGATGCCGTAGCGGCGCGACATCTCGGACCGGCCGAGCCCGCGCAGTTGCGGATAGATGTACCAGATCCAGTGCGATGCCTTGTGCCCGGCGAGCACCTCGCGGCGGGCGGTCGGATATGTCTGGTCCTGGGCGGTGACGAAACGGTCGAGACTTTCCATGGGGGGAATTTGGCGTGGCGCGGCGGTCATGGCAAGGCTCTCCGCTTCGGCCTTGCGGGGAGGCGTGCGAGAACGCCGCTTGGTGCGGATGGCGGGCAGGATCGGCGCGGCGGGCCCAGCATAACAAGGCCGGAACGGCGGCCCCGGCTTGCGTCCCGTGGCACGGCGGCTTGTGGGAGCAGCGTCTTTTCGCTAAGGCCGGAACAAGTTCAGGAGCGCCAAATGTCCCATCCAGAGAGCCTGCCGATCGAATCGCCCGACGCGCCGCAGCCGCATGTCTTCACCGATCCGGTGGCGGCGGTCGAACGGCTCGAGGAGATCTATCTGCAGTCGGCCACCTTCCTGTGCGAGAAATTCGCGGAAGCCCTGACGGGCGGCGTTCCCGCGTCGCGGTTCCGGGCCTACTACCCCGAGATCCGCATGACCTCGACCAGCTATGCGACGACCGACAGCCGGCTGAGCTTCGGGCACGTGGCGGAACCCGGCGTCTATTCCACCACCATCACGCGGCCCGACCTGTTCGGCAATTACCTGCGTCAGCAGCTGAAGTTCCTGCTCGAAAACCAGAACGTGCCCGTGGTGATCGGCCCGTCGCAGACGCCGATGCCGGTTCATTTCGCGGTGGCGAGCGATCCGTCGCTGACCGTGCCGCAGGACGGGGTGATGGATTTCACGCTCCGCGACATCTTCGACGTGCCGGACCTCGCGACCACGCATGACGACATCGTAAACGGCCAGAATTTCCGCCATCCCGACGGGTCGCGGCCGCTGGCACCCTTCACGGCGCAGCGGATCGACTATTCGCTGGCACGGCTGTCGCATTACACCGCCACCGACGCGGCGCATTTCCAGAACCACGTCCTCTTCACCAACTACCAGTTCTACATCGAGGAATTCGAGGCCTATGCCCGCGCCGCGCTGGCCGATCCCGAAAGTGGCTATACCGCGTTCGTGGGGCCGGGCAACCAGCGGATCACCGATCCCGACGCGCCCATGCAGGTGCCGGCCAAGATGCCGCAGATGCCGACCTATCACCTGCTGCGCGAGAACGGTCAGGGCGTCACGATGGTCAATATCGGCATCGGCCCGTCGAACGCCAAGACGGCGACCGACCATATCGCGGTGCTGCGCCCGCATGCCTGGCTGATGGTGGGGCATTGTGCGGGCCTCAGGAATTCACAACGGCTGGGCGATTTCGTCCTGGCGCACGGCTATCTGCGCGAGGATCACGTGCTCGACGACGATCTGCCGGTCTGGGTGCCGATCCCGGCACTGGCCGAGGTGCAGATCGCGCTCGAGGATGCGGTCGAGGGCGTGACCAAGCTCGAGGGCTACGAGCTCAAGCGCATCATGCGCACCGGCACCGTCGCCACGATCGACAACCGCAACTGGGAGCTGCGCGAGCATTCGGGGCCCGTGCAGCGCCTGAGCCAGTCGCGGGCCGTGGCGCTCGACATGGAAAGCGCCACGATCGCGGCCAACGGGTTCCGGTTCCGCGTGCCCTACGGCACGCTGCTCTGCGTCAGCGACAAGCCGCTCCACGGCGAGCTGAAGCTGCCCGGCATGGCGTCGGATTTCTACAAGACGCAAGTGGCGCGCCACCTGCTGATCGGGGTGCGCGCAATGGAGATCATCCGCGAGATGCCGCTTGAGCGCATCCATTCGCGCAAGCTCAGGTCGTTCGAGGAAACGGCGTTCCTGTGACCGCCACGCCCCCCGGCCGCGAGCTTGGCGCGGTGGCCGTCATGGTGCTTGCCATGTCGCTGATCCCGGTGGGCGACACGTTCAACAAGGCCGCGGCGAACGCGTCGACGCACGGGGTGGCGACGCTCGCCTGGTGGCGCTTTGTGGTGGGCAGCGTGCTCGTCCTGCCGATCGCGCTCTGCCTCGCGCGAAGCTGGCGGCCGCACCGCGCGTTCCTGGCCGCGGCGGCCCTGCGCGGAGCGCTGATCGCGGGCGGCATCGGCTGCATCACTCGCGCGCTGACCGAAGTGCCGCTGGCCGACGTGTTCGGCGCGTTCTTCATCGCGCCGTTCGTGTCGCTGGTGCTGGCGCGGGTGGTGCTCGGCGAGGCGGTGCGGCGGTCGGACTGGCTCGCGGTCGCGCTGGGATTTGCGGGCGTGCTTCTGGTCGTGCGGCCGGGCTTCGGGATGGCGCCGGGGATCGGCTGGGCGGTGCTCGCAGGGTGTTTCTACGGCAGCTACATCACCGCGACGCGGGCCACCGCGCGGATCGGCCGGCCGCTGTCGCAACTGGCGGGGCAGCTGGTCTCGGGGCTCGTGGTGCTGACGCCCCTGGCGATCGCGGATGCCGTCCCGCTCTGGCCGCAGGTGCCGGGGCTGCTCGTCGGGTCGGGTCTGGCTTCGGGGACGGGCAACCTGCTGGCGATCATCGCGCTGTCGATCGGATCGACCGGCCTTCTCGCGCCGCTGATCTACAGCCAGCTCGTCATGGCGGCGGTCCTGAGCGTCGCGATCTTCGGCGATCCGATCACGCCGGTGGCGGCGGGCGGTCTGCTTTTGATCGTTCTGGCGGGCCTTTCGCGGGTGATTTGGCGCCGACGAGTGTAAAATAGGCGTTTATCCGCGCCGAACGCCTTGTTTTCCTTGACCTCGTTGCCACTAGGCGTTGTGTTGCGCCGATATGTGGCCGTAAATGCCGCGTTAGAACGCCAAGAACCCTGTCGAGGAGACCGAAGATGGCAACCAAACCCATGACCAAGACCCAACTTGTCGCCGCGCTGGCCGAAAAGATGGACAGCGACAAGAAGGCGGCCGGCGAGGCGCTGGACGCGATCACCGACGTGATCACCGAAGAAGTGTCGAATGGCGGTGCCGTCACCCTGCCGGGCGTCGGCAAGATCTATTGCCGCGAGCGCCCCGAACGCATGGTGCGCAACCCCGCCACCGGCGAGCAGATCAAGAAGGATGCCGACAAGGTCGTGAAGATGACGATCGCCAAGGCCCTCAAGGACAGCGTCAACGGCTGATCCGATCCCGGGGGCGGGGTTGTCCCGAAGCCCGAGGCCAGAATGACGAACAAGGGGCGGGCCATCGGCGCGCCCTTTTCGCGTGAGCCCGCTTGACCCGCGCCGGGCTCTGGCGGCAAAGGGTCGGCATGGCGAAGAACAAGAACGCTCGCAAGGCGGCCCCCCCGCAGGGGCGCGCGCGCCGCTGGTCTGCCGGTCGCCTCGCGAGGTCGGCGGGGCGGGGCGTCGTGGCCCTCGTGGCGCTGTTGCTTCTCGGGGTGGCCGCACTGGCCGTGGTGAACCCGCCCGTGACGCCCTACATGCTGTCCGAGCAGCGCCGGCTGGGCGGGCTCGACCACGAATGGGTGGCGATCGACCACGTGGCGCCGGTCATGGCCCGCGCGGTCGTGGCGGCCGAGGACGCGAACTTCTGCACCCATTGGGGCTTCGATCTGGGCGCGATACGGGCCGCCATCACGTCGGGCGGGACGCGGGGCGCCTCGACCATCAGCCAGCAGGTCGTGAAGAACGTCTATCTCTGGCAGGGCCGGTCCTGGCCGCGCAAGGCGCTCGAGGCCCTGATCACGCCGGTGCTCGAGACGTTCTGGACCAAGCGGCGGATCGTCGAAGTCTATCTCAACGTGGCCGAGTTCGGCGAGGGTATCTTCGGCGTCGAGGCGGCGGCACGGCGCCATTTCGGCGTGGCGCCCGCCGCGCTCACGGCGGAGCAGGCCGCGCGTCTCGCCGCGATCCTGCCCGACCCCAAGGATCGCTCGGCAAGCGCGCCCTCGGGCTTCGTGGAGCGGCGGGCGCGCTCGATCCGCGACGGCGCCGCCACGATCGCCGCCGACGGCCGCGCGGCATGCTTTCAGTAACGGCCGCGGGCGTCGCGGACTTGAACGCCGGGGGCGGACACGGCATGGAGTGGGTCATCCGACCGAGCCCGAGGCCACCCGAATGTATCGACTGTTCCACGTCCCGCTATCGCCGTTCTGCCGCAAGGTGCGTCTGGTGCTGGCCGAGAAGAGGATCGAGGTCGAACTGGTCGAGGAGCGATACTGGGAGAGGGACGGCGATTTCCTGCGCCGCAATCCCGCCGGCAAGGTTCCGATCCTGAGGGTCGACGGAAATCACCTCTCCGAATCGACCGCCATCGTCGAATATCTCGAGGAGCTGCATCCCGACGTGGCGCTGATGCCGGCGACTCCCGAAGGGCGCTACGAGGTGCGGCGGCTGATGGGGTGGTTCGACGACAAGTTCTTCGGCGAGGTGACCTCGAAGCTGCTCTACGAGCGGGTCAACAAGAAGATGATGGGGCAGGGCTATCCCGACAGTACCGCCGTCAAGTCGGGCGCCCGGGCCATCAAGTTCCATCTCGACTACATGGCGTGGCTGCTCGACCAGCGGCGCTGGCTTGCGGGAGACCAGATGACCCTGGCCGATTTCACCGCCGCCGCGCATCTGTCGTCGCTCGACTACATTTCCGACGTGGATTGGCGCCGCTCGGATACGGTGAAGGACTGGTATGCCAAGATCAAGTCGCGCCCGGCCTTCCGCAACATTCTCGCCGACCAGATACCGGGTTTCCCGCCGCCCGCGCATTACGCCGATCTGGATTTCTGAAGGCCGGGGTCGGGATGCGCGCATATGCGAGAGGATGAGCAGGGCGGCGCCCCCCTGAAGCGGCGGCTGGAGGCCTTCGCGCTCGAGGCGGGCTTCGTCAAGATGGGCGTCTGCCGCCCGGATGCGATCCCGCAGGCGGCCGGACGGCTGCGCCGGTTCCTCGACGAGGGTCATCACGGACAGATGCACTGGATGGCCGAGCGCACCGCATGGCGCGGCGATCCGGCGACGCTCTGGCCCGAGGCGCGATCGGTCGTCATGCTGGCCGAAAGCTATACGCCCGGGCATGATCCGCTCGACGATGTGGGTCTGGCCGACCGCGGCGCGGTCAGCGTCTACGCGCAGGGGCGCGATTATCACGACGTGGTCAAGAAACGCCTCAAGAAGGTCGGCCGCTGGCTCTTGGAGGCGGCGGGGGAGCATGCCGAGATCAAGGTCTTCGTCGATACCGCCCCGGTGATGGAAAAGCCGCTGGCCGCCGCGGCGGGGCTCGGCTGGCAGGGCAAGCACACCAACCTGCTGGGGCGCGATCTCGGCAATTGGGTGTTTCTCGGCGCGATCTTCACGACACTGGATCTGCCCCCGGACGCGCCCGCGGCCGAGCGGTGCGGCTCCTGCACCAAGTGCCTCGACATCTGCCCGACGGATGCGTTTCCGGCACCTTTCCGGCTCGATGCGACACGGTGCATCTCGTATCTGACGATCGAGCATCGCGGCCCGGTCGACCCGTCGCTGCGGCCGGGCCTCGGGAACCGGATCTACGGCTGCGACGATTGCCTCGCGATCTGTCCCTGGAACAAGTTCGCGACCCGCGCGCGCGACATGCGCCTCTCGCCGCAGCCCGGTCGCCGTGCGCCGGAACTGGCCCGGATGGCGCGGCTCGACGACGCGCAGTTCCGCGCCGCCTTTGCTGGTTCGCCCATCAAGCGGATCGGGCGCGACCGCTTCGTGCGCAATGTCTGCTACGCGATCGGCAATTCGGGGCGTCCCGACCTGTCGGAGGCTGTGGCCGGACTGACACAGGACCCCGACGAAGGCGTTGCCGATGCTGCCCGCTGGGCTAGGGTGCGCCTGTCCGAAATCTGACCGGAGGGGAATGTGGCGGAGCCGGGAAGTCTGCACAGGCTTGCGATACGCGCCGAGGCCTGGGTCGAACGCGTGCGCCCGCGAAGGGCGGTCGAGCGACCGGTTCTCGATGCCTATCGCGGCTATGCCGTCGCCGGCCGGAGCGTCGTTCTGCGCGGCCGGGTGCTGGCGAGCCTGCGGCGCACCACGCCCGATCCCGGGCAGAGCCGGTGGCAGAACATGCGCGAGATGGTGTCTCTGTTCCTCACCGACGAGGTCGCCGATGTCGAGGTGATCGCCCCCTCGCACGGGGTCACGTCGAAGAGCGACGCCGAAGGCTATGTGGTGATCGAGATCCCCGTCGAGGCGCCGCGGCCCGGCTGGCACGACGTGCCGTTGCAGATCACGGGCGATCCAGAAAGCCGCAAGACCTTTCGCGCCATGATCCCGTCGCCCCGCGCGAGGCTCGGCGTGGTGTCGGATATCGACGACACGATGATGCATACGGGCGCCTATTCGCTGGCGCGCAATCTCTGGACCACCTTCACCGGCTCGGCGGCGACGCGGCGGGTCTTTCCCGATGCCATCGTCCTGATGGATCACCTGAACAATCACGGGCGCAATCCGATCTTCTACGTCAGTTCCAGCCCCTGGAACCTGCATTCGTTTCTGGAGCGCGTCTTCGACCGGGCCGGTCTGATCGCGGGGCCGATGTTCCTGCGCGATCTGGGGATCAGCGAGACGCAGTTCATCTCCGGCACGCATGGCGATCACAAGGGCAGCGCCATCGACCGCATCCTCGGCGCCAATCCCGATCTGGATTTCGTTCTGATCGGCGATACCGGCCAGCACGACGCGCATGTCTATCTCGAGGCGTGCCATCGCCATGCCGGGCGCATCCGCGCGGTCATCCTGCGCGAACCGGGGCCGGGGCCCGACGATGCCAGCCGTGCGGCGATCGCGTCGATCCGGCGGCTGGGCGTGATGGTGGCGCATGGGCCCGACTTCGCGGGGATCGCCGAGAAGCTCGACGCCGCGGGGATCGAGATCTAGCCGCCGAAGAGGGACGCCAGCGCGTCGAGCCAGCGGTCGAGACCGCCCCTGAGGGCGTTGACCCCGTCGACATAGGCCGCGATCTGCGGTTCGAGCCCCGGAACGGCCCGCGCCAAGGCGGGCGCCCCGACATAGAGCAGCGCGAGCAGCGCCGCAAGGATCAGGACGATCGCGAAGCCGCGGCCGAAGCCGCGCGGCGCGTCGGCGGGCGCCGCGTCGCGGTGGCCCTGCGCGTCATCGCCGCGCGGCGCGCTCGGCGGGGAAGTCTCGCGCCGTTCCGGCGTGGCCGTCAGGGTCGAGCTGATCCGGTCGGCATCGGGAAGCGGGCGCTCGTCCTGCGGCGGGCGCGGCGGAGCGGCGCGGGGGGCCGGTGCCGGCCCGGCCTCGGGCGTCGCAGGAGCAGGGTGCGGCGCCTCGCTTTCGCGGCGGGCTGGCACGCGGACGGTCGCATCCCTCGCGGCGCGGCGACGCTGCTCGGCCTCGCGCTCGGCCTCTTCGCGCAGGATGGTGCGGGTCCGTTCGTCGAGTTCGCGGCGGCGCGGAAGGGCCGCATCCTCTCCCTCCGGTTCGGAAGGGCCGCGCGCATCGGGGTCTGCCACGGGCGTCGACGGCACGTCCTCGGGCGTGGAAGCCGGTTCCTGCGGGGCGGGCGCCGGTTCCCGCCGGGCGGGGGTGTCGTCCGGCTGCGAGAAGGGCACGTTGCCCGACGGGACGCCTTCGGGCATCCCGGTCTTGCGGACGAACCAGGTCTGGCTGCAATTCGAACATTGAACCTCCCGGCCATCCCGTGGGATGAGGGACGCGTCGATTTCATACTGCGCCGCGCAGTTCGGGCAAGTGAGCCGCATGGAATTATCCTGTGAAATATCCCGTCCCTTTTAGGACTTTTCGGCTTCCGCTCGCGTGGGCGGAATTGTTAGTCATCCGCTGTCATCTTTCAAACACTTTGCCGCGCGGCGCAACCGCAACGCAACAGCCGTGTCGGCAAAGACGCATCGAGGGCCTTCGTGATCGAACTGAACGAGGTGAGCTACGGCTATGCCGGCCGGACGCTCCTGTCGGACCTGACGCTCGGGATCGCGCCGGGGTCGTTCCACTTCCTCACCGGGCCGTCGGGGGCGGGCAAGACCACGCTGCTCAAGCTCTGCTGTCTCGAGCTGGTGCCGCAATCGGGGCGGATCACCGCCTTCGGCAAGCCGGCGGAGCAGCTCGGCCGCGACGGGATCGCGCAGCTCCGGCGGCGCGTCGGCGTCGTGCATCAGGATTGCCGCTTCCTCGACCATCTGTCGCTGGTCGAGAACCTCGCATTGCCGCTGCGCGCGTCGGGGCAGGACCCTCACTCCTATCGCGAGGATATCGATGCGCTTCTGGCCTGGGTGGGGCTTTCCACCCGTGCCGATGCGCTGCCGCCCGAGCTTTCGGGGGGCGAGCGGCAGCGGGCGGCACTGGCGCGCGCCCTGATCCTGTCGCCGGACGTCGTGCTGGCGGACGAGCCCACGGGCAATGTCGACTGGGAGATGTCGCTGCGGCTTCTGTCGCTGCTCCTGGAACTCAACCGCATGGGCAAGGCGGTGCTGATCGCGACCCATGACCTCAACCTCATCCGCCAGGCCAAGGCGCATGTCGCCGCGCGAAACATCCGGCTGCGGGGCGGGCGGCTGGAGATGGCGGGGGCCGAGCTTTGAGCCGGGCCGCACGCCTTCTCGCCCTGCTGAAGGGGGATGCGGCCGCCGAGAAGGTGGTGCCGCCGAGCGGTTTCACCGCGCAGCTGACGGTCTTCACCGCGGCGACGATGGCGTTCCTCGCGGTCTTCGCGCTGGCCCTGTCGCTCGCCACCGACCGGCTCGCGACGAGGTGGGGCGAGGCGCTGGGGCAGAGCGTTACGATCCGCATCGCCGCAAGCGAGGGCGATACCGACGCGCAAGCCGCCCGCGTGCTCGAGATCCTCGGCGAGACGCCCGGTGTCGCCTCTGCCCGCGCGCTCGACGACGCGGAGGAGCGCGCATTGCTCGCGCCGTGGTTCGGCGAGGATCTGCCGCTCGACAGCCTGCCGGTGCCGCAGCTCATCGAGGTGATCGAGACGGGGCGCGGGTTCGATCCCGAGGGTCTGGCAATGCGCCTGCGCGCCGAGGCGCCGGATGCGGTGATCGACGATCACCGGCGGTGGCGGCGGCCGCTGATCCGGGCCGCGCACCGGTTGCACCTTCTCGGGATCGGCGCGCTCGGGCTCATCCTGCTGAGCATGGCGGCAATGATCTCGCTCGCGGCGCATGCGGCCCTCGCCGCGAACGGGCAGGTGCTGGAGGTCCTGCGCCAGGTCGGCGCGCGCGATGCGTTCATCGCGCGGGCTTTCGTGCGACGCTTCACGCTGCGCGCCGGGGCCGGGGCGATCGTCGGCACCCTCGCAGGCGTGGCGTCGATGGCCCTGCTTCCGGACATGGAGGCGGCGGGCGGGTTCCTGACGGGCCTCGGCTTCGCGGGGGCGGGGTGGCTGGCACCCTTGCTGATCCCGCCGCTTGCTGGTTTCATCGCGTTCTGGGCCACCCGTCACGCGGCCTTGCGTGCCCTGAAGGAGATTCCGTGAAAGCGCTGCAATTCATCCGGTCGCTGATCTTCAACGCGCAGATGTACGTGGCGATGCTGCTCATCGGCGTGGTGTGCCTGCCCTGGGCGCTGATCGAACCGCGCGGCGCGCGTAACGCGTGCAAGCTTTACTGCCGCTGGGTCATCTGGACGGCGTCCTGGATGATCGGGCTCAAGACCGAACTGCGCGGGGAGGTGCCCACCGACGAGGTGCTCGTCGCCGCCAAGCACCAGTCGTTCTTCGACATCCTCGTCATCTTCAACGCGGTGCCGCGCGCCAAATTCATCATGAAGAGCGAATTGATGTATGCGCCGATCCTGGGCCAGTACGCCTATCGCATCGGCTGCGTGCCGGTGGACCGGGGCAAGCGCGGCAAGGCGATCGCCAAGATGGTCGCCGACGTGGAGCGCGGGCGGCGCGAGCCGGGGCAGCTTTGCATCTATCCCCAGGGCACCCGCATCGGCGCCGGGGTGGTCGCGCCCTACAAGGTCGGAACGCATGTGCTCTATGCGCAATTGGGTCAGCCCTGCGTGCCTGTCGCCACCAATGTAGGCGTGTTCTGGCCGCGGCGCGGCGTGCTGCGGCATCCGGGCGTCGCGGTGTTCGAGTTCCTGCCGCGCATCCCGCCCGGCCTGCCGAAGGACGCCTTCATGGGGCAACTCGAGAAGGCGGTCGAGGGCCGGTCGAACGCGCTCAACGACGAGGCGGGTTTCAGGAGGATCGCATCATGAAGATCGTCGAGAATGTCGAGGAGCTGCGGGCGCTCTACAAGGCGCCGAAGCCGGCCGCGGTGCAGAAGGTCGCCCGCAGCCTCGTTCCCGTCTATGCCGAGTGGATCGCACATTCGCGGTTCTGCGTCCTCTCGACGGTCGGGCCCGGCGGCACGGATGCCTCCCCGCGCGGCGACGACGGCCCGGTGGTCCGGATCGTCGATGCAAAGACCCTCCTGATGCCCGACTGGTACGGCAACAACCGGCTCGATTCGCTCGAGAACATCGTCGAGGACGGGCGCGTGTCGCTGATGTTCTTCGTCCCGGGCAGCCGCAATGTCGTGCGCGTCAACGGGCGCGGCGTCCTCGTCGTCGAGGACAGCCTGCGCGAGAGTTTCGCGCGGAAGGGGACGCGCCCCGCATGCGTCCTGTCGGTCGCCGTGGAGGAGGTCTATTTCCAGTGCGCGCGGGCGATCCTGCGCTCGGGTCTCTGGAATGGCGTCGACGAGAGCGCCGACCTGCCAAGTGCGGGCGAGATGATCGCCGCGATGACCGATGACGGCCCCGGGGCGGAGGAATACGACCGCCGCTGGGCGCGAGAGGCGCCCGAGACGCTCTGGTAGGGTTAGCTTCGGTGTTGCGCACCCGCGATCGTGCTAAGTGGATGCAGATCCCGACCAACAACCCAGGAGCTTTGCCATGACCGCGACCCTCGCCATCGGAACCTACACCGAGATCGACGAGACGGCGCTGGGCGCCGATCTCGACGCGCTTCGGGCGGCCACGCTCGACGAGGCGCTGGCCCTTCCCGAAGCGGAGCGCGCCGCGATCACCGCCATCGCCTACAAGGGCCATGCGGCGTTCGGCGGCGATCAGATGGACGCCTTCCCCGCGCTCGGGCTCATCGCGAATTTCGGTGTGGGCTACGACGCGATCGATGTGGATGCCGCCGCCGCGCGCGAGATCGCGGTCACGAACACGCCCGACGTGCTCAACGACGACGTGGCGGATCTGGCCGTGGCGATGCTGCTGATTCAGGGGCGTCGGATGCTGCAGGGCGACGCGCATGTCCGCTCGGGCGCGTGGGCCGATGGCGAGGACTTTCCGCTGAACCGCAAGATGAGCGGCAGCCGCGTGGGGATCCTGGGCCTCGGCCGGATCGGCCGTGACATCGCCGACCGTCTCGCGGCCTTCAGGATGGAGCTGCATTACTGGTCGCGCTCGCCGAAGGACACGCCCGAGGGATGGACCTATCACGACGATCCCATCGCGCTGGCCGAGGCGGTCGATATCCTCGTCGTCTCCCTCGTGGGCGGGCCCGAGACCGAGAAGATGGTCTCCGCCGAGATGATCCGTGCCCTGGGCCGCGACGGCGTGGTGATCAACATCTCCCGCGGCTCCACGGTGGACGAGCGCGCGCTTCTCGACGCGCTGGAGGCCGGTGAGCTGGCGGGTGCGGGTCTCGACGTCTTCGAGGACGAGCCCGCTGCCGATCCGCGTTTCGCCCGGCTCGACAACGTGGTTCTGCAACCGCATCAGGGGTCGGGCACCCATGCCACGCGTGCGGCGATGGGCCAGCTTCAGCGCGACAACATCGCCGCGTTTCACGACGCGCGGGAGCTTCTGACGCGGGTGAACTGAGGCTCAGCGGGAGGCGCGGGGGTCGCCCGGCGGCGGGGTCATCCGCCGCGCCTGCGTTCGCTCGCGGTGCCAGATATAGACGCCGGCAAGCACGATGATGGCGGCTCCGATCAGGGTCCAGAATGTCGGCCATTCGCCGAAGACGATGATCGACGCGGCTGCCGCCGTTATGATCTGGATATAGACCATCGGGGCCAGGATCGATGCGTCGGCCAGCCTGTGCGCGTTCGTCGCGAAGATGTGCCCCGAGGCGCCGAAGAGCCCGACCATCCCCATCATGACGAAGCCTGACAATGTCTCGGGCCATTCCCACACGAAAAACACCACCGGCAACAGGCAGATCGTCGCGATCCCCGAGGACCAGACCTGCGCGGTCGCGTTCGATTCCAGCCCGGCGAGAAGGCGCGTCATCACGAAGTAGAGCGATGCGAGCGTCATCGCGAGCACATTGAGCAGCATGGCGGGGTGGAACTCGGCCCCCCAGGGCTGAATCACAACGAGGACGCCGGCAAACCCGATGCAGACGGCGATGAGACGGTGTATGCCGACCCTCTCTCCCAAAATCGGGATCGAGAGCAGGGTCACGGCGATCGGCCCGGCGAACATGATCGTCGTGGTGACGGTGATCGGCAGGAATTGCAGCGCCGTGAAATTGCAGATCGTGCTGCCGAAGAGGAAGGCCGACCGCATCGCCTGCCTTGCCGGCGCGTTGGAGCGGATCGCATCCATCCCCTCGCGCGGCAGGAACAGGACAAGCGACAGGGCAAAATGCACCGCGTACCGCGCGAAGACCACCTGCAACGCCGGAAAGCCGGCAAGTACCAGCCATTTCGCGGACGTGTCGATGCAGGTGAAGAAGGTCACGGCAAGGGCCATCATGCCGATGCCAAGACCGACCTTGTCTTCTCTTTGTGCGACGTCGTGGTGCATCGGTACGGGCCTTAGCCCACCGACCACCCACCGTCGATGACATGCGCGTGCCCGGTGGTGAAGCTGCTCTCGTCGGAGCCGAGATAGATCGCGAGCTTGGCGATCTCCTCGGGGGTTCCGACGCGGCCCATGGGCTGGCGGGCGATGAACGCCTTCTGGGCGGCCTCGTAATCGCCGCTCGCGGTCCAGCGATCGTGGAGCGAGGGGCTGTCGACCGTGCCGGGGCAGATGCAGTTGCACCGCACGCCCGTGGTCACGTAGTCGAGCGCCACGGATTTCGTCATGGCGATCACCGCCGCCTTGGTCGCGGCGTAGACGAAGCGGTTGGGCGCCGCGATGATCGAGCTGGCCACCGACGAGATGTTGATGATCGAGCCGCGGCCGCGCTCGACCATGCCGGGGATCGCCGCCTGCATCGAATGGAATTGCGAGCGCACGTTGAGATTATGGGCAAATTCCCACTCGTCCTCGGTGCAATCGCCGATCGTCCCGTGATGCACGAAGCCCGCGCAATTGACGAGGATATCCGCCTTGGCGTCGCGGACGGCCGATTGCAGCGCGTCCTTGTCCGTGACGTCGAGCGCGAAATGTTCGGCCGTACCGATATCCGACAGCAGATCGCCCTTGAGGTCGGTCGCCACGACCTCCGCCCCTTCGGCCGCCATGCCTTGCGCGATGGCGCGGCCGATCCCCTGGCCCGCCGCGGTTACGAAGGCGCGTTTTCCGTCCAGTCTCATTCACTTAGCTCCAAGGTTCTTGGTCATCCAGTCAACCATTTCCGGTATGTTCAGCCCGCCATCGCCGCTGTCGCAGGCGGCGCGCAGCGTGTCCGAGGCACAGCCCGACATGCGGCTCTCGATCCCGAAATTCTCCGCCATCTGGCGGTAATATCCGACATCCTTCGCCCCGTTCTCGACCGAGAAGGCGAGGTCGATCTTGCCGTCGGTCGCGTAGTTCTTGATGAAGTCCATCATCCCCGATTTCAACGGGCCCGCCGACATGACGTCATAGACCTTCTGACGCTCGATGCCGACCTTGTCGGCGGTCGCGAACACCTCGGACATGGCCATCGCGGTCGTCATGGCGAAGAAGTTGTTCATCAGCTTGATCTTGTGTCCGTTGCCGAGCTCGCCCAGATGAAAAACGTTTTCGCCCAGAGTGTCGAGGACAGGTTTCACCCGGTCGTAGGCCGCCTGGTCGCCCGCGCACATGATGTTGAGCTTGCCGTCGACCGCATGGGCCGGCGTCCGGCCGAGCGGCGCGTCGAGATATGCGGCGCCCTTTTCCGCAAGGGCCTTGCCGATCTCGATCGTCGAGGTGGGCAGGGACGTGCCGAAATCGATCACGACCTGGCCGTCCCTGGCGCCCGCGAGGATGCCGTCATCGCCGTAGACGCGCGATTCGACGTGCTCGGACGTCCCCATGCAGAGCATGACGATATCGCAGCTCTCAGCGAGTTCGCGGGCGGTCCCGGCTTCCGTTCCGCCGCGCGAGACGGCCTCTTCTATGCCGCTCCGGTCGCGGTTGCCGAGCACCGTGACCGGATGGCCGGCCTTCTGGAGGCATTCCACCATGGCCCGTCCCATCAGGCCGAGGCCGATGAAGCCGATCTTTTCATCACTCATGTCGTGTTCCTTTCATGCGCAAGCGGGATCGTCGGGATGCCGACGATGGGTGGGGATGGGCGGCCGCCGAGTGTCGGTACGTCCCATGACGGACGCGTTGGCCGCCTGCCGAGGATGCGGCACCTTGATCTTCCGGAGGGAAGGGCGGCACGGGATCGTCTCCTTTGTCCGGCCGCCCCGTCGCGAAACGGGGCGGCCAGCGCCTTGGGTTAGAGGAAAACCGTCACGATGGGCGGATAGGCGAGCATGACGCACAGGGCCAGAAGCTGCAGCGCGATAAAGGGCAGGAACCCCTTGAAGATATCGGTCAGCTCGATCTCGGGCGGGGCCACCGACTTGAGATAGAACGCGGCCGGGCCAAAAGGGGGCGACAGGAAGCTCACCTGCATGTTCATGCAGAAGAGTACGCCGAACCAGATCGGGACGAACCGGGGATCCACCGAGGCGAAGAAGCCCAGCTCCTCGACCGGCAGGCGCGTCACGATCGGCAGGAAGACCGGCATGATCAGCAGCACGATGCCGATCCAGTCCATGAACATCCCCATGACGAGGAAGACGAACATCATGATCAGGATCACGCCCATCGTCGGCACCTCGGCGCCCACGATGAGGTTGGCCACATAGGTCGGCCCGCCGGTCAGCGTGTAGGCCGCGGCGAGCGCCGCCGCGCCGATCGTCACCCAGATGATCGTGCCGGTGGATTTCAGCGTGCGCATCAGGCTGTCCCACAGGATCAGGAACGTCATCTCGCGCCGTAGCAGGCCGATCACGAAGACCGCGATCGCACCCATCCCGGCGGCCTCGGTGATGCCGGTGATGCCGCCGTAGATCGAGCCCAGGACAACCCCGATCACCACGATCGGCGCGACGAGGCCCTTGCCCATCTGCCAGCCCTGCGAGGTCCGCTCGCGCCCGACGACGACGAAGATCACCGCCAGCGCGATCAGGAACGCGCCCACAAGATAGGGGATGTCGCTGACCATGCCGAGCAGGATCGGATCGACGCCCTCGCGGATCGTGTTGGCCCCCGTCACGGTGAAGAAGAGCGCCCGCAGCAGCAACGCCGCCGCGATCCAGCAGGTGATCCGGGCGAGGAAGCCCAGGAACATGAGCCCCTTCTCGCCGCCTTCGGGATCGCCGGGTTCCGGCTCGGGGAGGGGGGCGAGCGACGGCGTGATGCGCGTGCGCACCACGATGTAGATGAGGAAGAACGAGGCGAGCATGAAGCCCGGCAGGAAGGCCGCCGTGAAGAGCGACTTGATCGACGTCTCGGTCACCAGCCCGTAGAAGATCAGGACGATCGAGGGCGGGATCATCGTGCCGAGCGAACCGCTCGCGCAGATCGTGCCGATGGCGAGGTTCTGGTTGTAGCCAAGCCGCAGCATCTGCGGCAGGGCGATGAGGCCCAGAAGCACGACCTCGCCGCCGATGATGCCGGACATCGCCGCCATGATGACGGCCATGATCGAGGTGACGATGGCGATGCCGCCGCGGGTCCGGCTGAGCCAGACGTTGAGCGAGGAATACATGTCCCGCGCGATCCCGCAGCGTTCGAGGAGCGCCGCCATGAAGATGAAGAGCGGTATCGAGATGAGGACGTAGTTCGTCATCTGTCGGTAGACCGCCTGCGCCAGCACCGAGAGCGGTCCGCGCCCGAAATCGGAGAACAGGATCGAGGGATCGAAGCGCAGGACCAGCGTCACCACCGCGAGGAAGGCGGACGCGAAACCGAGGGGCATGCCGATCGCCAGCAGGGCGAACATCGCCAGCAGGATGATCAGGCTGAGCGTGCCGACATCGACCATTTATTTCTCCTCCAGCGTGCGCTTGATGTTCTCGATCTCGGTGTCGTCGACGCCTTCGGGGTCTTCGTAGGCGTTCTCCTTGTTCCAGTCGGCGATCAGGTTCGAGACCGATTGCAGCGCGACGAGGACCATCGCGAGGAGGAGGAACGGCTTGATGATGCCGGGAATGGGCGGATCCCACGCCGTGCCGAAGGTCTCCATCCGCAGGAACCGCGTCTCGGCGTCGTTGTAGCCGCCCCAGACCAGCGCCAGCACGAAGAGGCAGATCATCAGGACCGAAAGGCTGTCGGACACCTTGCGCATCCAGAACGGCATCCGGTCGTAGATGACGGGAATGCGGATGTGGCATCGCTGCTGCATCGCGTATTGCCCCGACAGCAGGAAGATGAAGGCCGCGATCCAGAGCGACAATTCGTTGGCCCAGAGGGTCGGGGCGAGAAAGACGTACCGGCTGACCACCTCGTAGAACATGACGAGCACGACGAGCGCGATCATCATCATCGCGATGCGGCTCAGCACCAGCGAGAGGATATCGAAGATCCCCCTCTGCTGCGGCTCGATCGATCCCTGGAAATCCGACAGGTAGAGTGCCGAGAAGAGCGTCGCGCCGCACAAGCAGAACAGGGTAAGCTGGACGAGGGGCCGACCCGTCGGGCGGATCATCTCGTACATTCCGTAGGCTTCGGGGTCGATCAGGCGATTGACGACCAGCCAGGCCCAGAGCAGCAGCGTCGCGGCGATGAACGCGGCCATCAGGTAAAAGATGGGGCGCCGCAGCCGCCCGAGCCAGACACTATCTCCATGCATCGCGAAACCCCCTTGGTCTGATGCTAGATCACGGATGCGCATCGAAGGCGGATCCGGTTCGGGATCCGCCTTCTCGGCTGTTTGGACGCGTCGACCGCGCTCCGATCAGTTCTCGGAGCTGTCGTCGCTCGAAATCAGCCCCAGATCGGTCAGATAGGCCTTGTGGCTTTCCAGAAGCGCCGCGGCCTCGGGAGAGCGGCTGCCCCAATCCTCCCAGGTGACCTGTGCGGCCTCGCGGAACACGGCGCGGTCCTCCGGGGACCAGTCGTAGAGCGTCACGCCCTGTTCCTGAAGCTCCGCCGCGGCCTCGGCGTTCTGCTTCTCGAAGGTCAGGGCGATCTGGAACGACAGCTTCTGCCAGGCCACCTCGATGATGCGGCGCTCCTGATCGGTCAGCCCCTCCCAGATCTGCTGGTTGCAGGCCAGGTGGTCCGACGGCATCGAGTGGAAGCCGGGGAAGGTCGCGTGCTGGACGACGTCGTAGATCCCGAGGCCCACGTTGTTGGCGAGGCCGCTGGCATCCGTCCCGTCGATGATGCCGGTCTCGAGCGCGGTGAAGATCTCGGTGAAATCCATCACGATGGGAGAGGAGCCGAGCTGCTCGAAGATCTCGGTTTCCATGCCCGGGGGAGAGCGGAACTTCCAGCCCTGAAGGTCGTCGGGGCCTTCGAGCGGCGTGGAGGAGGACAGCGATTCCTGACCATAGATGGACCAGCCGATGAGCTGCATGCCGTTGGCGTTGTAAAGCTCCTGAGCCGCGTCGAGGCCACCGCCGTAATAGAGCCAGCTATATTGCTGCCAGGGAGTGTCGTAGCCGCCCATGATGTCGCCGACGAACTGGAAGGCGGGGTTCTTGCCGGTCTGATAGGCGCCGCCCGTCGCGTCGCAATCGAGGATGCCGTTGATCGCGGCATCGAAGGTCTCGGTCGTGCCGACGACGGCGGAGGAATAGAACATCTCGATCGCTATGTCCCCGCCCGACATCGTTTCGACATCGTCAACCCATTGACCGATCAGCTGACCGCTGGGGGTCTCCGCCGCGTAATGGGTCTGGATGCGGAGCGTCGTCTCCTGCGCCGCTGCCGATCCGGCGATCACGGCACCGGCGGCGGCGGTCAGCATCATCTTGGTCATATTCATATATCGTCCTCCCTGGGCGGCGTTGACGCCGTCTCGATTGCCTGGCGCGTATTCCCTCCCGCGCCGTGAAGATGGTATACCATCGCCGAGGACGCTAGTGAACGGGCAATCGACAATCAACCTCTTTTGGTATACCAGATTGCGAATTACCGTAGGGCATGGCGTTTCCGGTCGCAGGTGCGTCGGAAACCGGGATGGAGAAGAATGGCGGACCACTCGTTGCCAGAACAGATCGCGGCGGAATTGCGTCGCGATATCCTGCGCGGCAAGCTGGTGCCGGGATCGCCGGTCAAGGAGCGCGACACGGCGCTCGAGCTGGGGGTCAGCCGAACCCCCATGCGCGAGGCGATTCGCATGCTGGCCCAAGAGGGTCTCGTGGTGCTGCGCCCGGCGCGCAGTCCGCTCGTGGCCGATCCGCCCTTCGACGAGGTTGTCGATCAGCTCATCGTGCTGCAGGCGCTCGAGAAATTGTCCGGCGATCTGGCCTGCAAGAACGCGACCGACGCCGATATCGCCCATATCGTGGATATCGCCGAGCGGATGGAGGCGACCTTCTACACCGCCGACCGGCTCGATTCGTTCGAGACCGACATGGAATTTCACATGGCCATCGCCCGCGCGTCGCGCAATCGGGCGCTGGCCGAAACGCATCACGCCTATCTCGCCCGGCTGTGGCGCATCCGCTATCTCACGTCGCGCCGTCGCAAGAACCGGGCGGTCGTGCTCGAGCAGCACGCCAAGATCCTCGACGCGCTGCGCCGGCGCGACCGCCAGGCCCTCGACGGGGCGCTGGAAGACCATACCGGACATCTTGCCGACGACATGCGGCAATTGTTCGAGCTGGAAGAAACCTGAAGCAAACGGCCGCATTCGGCCGGAAGGGAGAAACATGAAGCTTCTGAGATTTGGACCCAAGGGACAGGAAAAGCCCGGAATTCTGGACGGTGACGGCCAGGTCCGCGACCTGAGCGGCAAGGTGGACGAGCTGGCCGGGCCGGGCGTGTCGCTCGAGGCGCTGGACAAGATCCGCGGCATCGACATCGACAGCCTGCCGGTCGTGGCCGATCCCGGTCGCATCGGCTCGCCGCTCGCCTGGGTGCCGAACTTCTTCTGCATCGGCCTCAACTATTCCAAGCACGCGGCCGAGACCGGGGCGGAAGAGCCCAAGGAACCGATCATGTTCAACAAGACCACCTCGGCGCTTTGCGGGCCGAACGACACGGTCCTCATCCCGCGTGGCGCGACCAAGCCCGACTGGGAAGTCGAGCTCGGGATCGTGATCGGCAAGCCGTGCCTCTACGTCTCCGAGGACGAGGCGCTCGATTATGTGGCGGGCTATTGCACGGTCAACGACGTCAGCGAGCGGGCCTTCCAGACCGAGCGCGGCGGCCAGTGGACCAAGGGCAAGTCCGCCCCGACCTTCGGTCCCGTCGGCCCCTACCTGGTGACGGCGGACGAGGTCGCGGATCCGCAGAAGCTCGCCGTGAGCCTCAAGCTCAACGGCGACGTGATGCAGCAGTCGAACACGTCCGACATGATCTTCACCTGCTGTGAGATCGTCTCCTACATGAGCCAGTTCATGCAGCTGATGCCCGGCGACATCATCGCGACCGGCACGCCCGAGGGCGTCGGCATGGGGATGAGCCCGCAGGTCTGGCTGAAGCCCGGCGACGTGATGGAAGTCAGCGTGGAAGGTCTCGGCGACCAGCGCCAGGACGTGGCCGCCGCCGAGTGAACGACGGAAGGCCCCGGAGACGCTCCGGGGCCTTTCAAATGTTTCGCGCGCGAAACGTTCAGCCGCGCGCGGCGCGCAGCCAGTCGAGCGTGTCGTCGGTCGGCGTCGCGACCTTGTACTCGGCGCCGAGCGGCGTCTGCCAGCCGAGCTCCTCCAGCAGGTCGTAGATGTAGGGATAGTTCAGTTCGCCGTGATCGGGCGTGCCACGATCCGGCACGGAGGCGATCTGGATATGGCCGATCACCGGCAGAAGCGTGCGCAGCCGGTGGCTGAGGTCGCCCTGCATCAGCTGGATGTGATAGCAGTCGAACATGATCTTAAGATCCGGAGCGCCGACCTTCTCGACGATCTCGGCCGCCTGCGTGGCGGTGTTCAGGAAATAGCCCGGCGCGTCGTAATGGTTGAGCGGCTCGATCAGGATGCCGCGCTGGCCCGCGCGCGCGCAGGCGAATTGCAGGTTGGCGATGAACGCCGTCTCGGCCTCGGGGCCCTCGGCCTTGCCCGCCATGACGTGGACGTTCGCCGCGTCGATCGCGACCGCGTAATCGAGCGCCTGCTCGATCGCCGCGCGTGCGTCGCCTTCGCGGCCGGGCAGCGCCGACAGGCCGTTCTCGCCCGCCGACACATCCCCGCGCACGGTATTGAGTCCGAGGCAGGGCAGGCCCGTCTCGTCGAGCGCGGCCTTCACCGCGCCCGCGTCGTGATCGTAGGGCCAGTGCAGCTCCACCGCGTCGAACCCGGCGGCCTTCGCCGCGTGTATGGCGTCGGGGAGGGGGCGATCGGCCCACAGGAACCCCAGATTGGCCGAAAATCTCATCGTCGCCTCCTTTGCTACGTCGCCGGCGCGGCGCTTACATGGTGCAGCCGATCTGCCAGGGCACGAACTCGTAATCGCCGAGGCCCTGCAACTCGGACTTGCTCTTCTCGCCCGAGGCCATGCGCAGCCACATCTCGTAGATCTCGCGCCCGACTTCCTCGACCGATTTGCCCCCGGTGAGGATGGTGCCCGCGTTCACGTCCATGTCGTCGACCATGCGGTTGAACATCTCGGTGTTGGTCGCGACCTTCATCGACGGCGACGGCTTGTAGCCCGCGGCGGACCCGCGACCGGTGGTGAAGCAGACGAGGTTGCAGCCCGACGCGATCTGTCCCGTGACGCTGGCCGGATCGTAGCCGGGGCTGTCCATGAAGACGAAGCCCTTCGTCGTCACTGGCTCGGCATATTTGAAGACACCGGTCAGCGGCGTCGTCCCGCCCTTGGCGGCGGCGCCCAGTGATTTCTCGAGGATGGTGGTGAGGCCGCCCCTCTTGTTGCCCGGCGAGGGGTTGTTGTCCATCGAGCCCTTGGCGCGGGCGGTGTAATCCTCCCACCAATGGATCAGCCCGACGAGCTTGTCGCCCACCTCCCGGTTGACGGCCCGCGCGGTCAGAAGGTGCTCGGCGCCGTAGATCTCGGGCGTTTCGGCCAGCACGCCGGTGCCGCCCTGCGCGACCAGCAGGTCGCAGGCATGGCCCACGGCGGGGTTCGCGGTGACCCCGGACCAGGCGTCCGATCCACCGCATTGCAGCGCCACCATCAGCTCGGAGGCCGGGCATTCCTCGCGCTCGGTCGCGTTGACGAGGGGCAGCATCGCCTCGACCTTCTTGATGCCGAGTTCCACGCATTTGGCGAGGCCGCCGACATCTTGGATGTTCATCGCCTGAAAGAGCGGCCCCGGCGTCAGGCCGTAGGATTCGATCAGCCAGTCGATCTGCATGATCTCGCAGCCGAGCCCCGCCATCAGCACGCCGCCGACATTGGGATTGCGGGCAAAGCCCCACATCACGCGCTGCAGTGCCTCGAAGCCGGTGCCGTCGCCGCCCATCCCGCAGCCGGTGCCGTGCACGAAGGCGGTCACGCCGTCGACATTGGGATACTGGGCGAGCTTCTCTTCGGTGAAATGCTCGGCGATCTTGTGCGCGGCGGTGGCCGAGCAATTGACCGAGGTGATGATCGCGATGTGGTTGCGCGTGCCGACCTTGCCCGTCGGCCTACGGTAGCCCATGAACGTGTCCTGCTTTTCGGCGGGGGCCACGGGGCGCAGGTTGGTCGAGAACTCGTACTCCTGATCGACGGCGCGAAAGTCGAGGTTGTGCTCGTGGACATGCGCGCCCTTGGGGATGTCCTCGTGGGCATAGCCGATGATCTGGGCGTATTTGCGCACGGGCGCGCCGCGCGCGATGTCTTCCGTCGCCATCTTGTGACCGCGCGGGACGAGGGTCGTGGCACCCTCCTGTCCCACTTCGAGCGGGACGATGGCGGTGACGACATTGTCTTCGGGCGACAATCTCACGGTTTGCATGATGGTGCTCTCCCCTCCATTGGGATGGCTTCGCGCGGGCCCGGTGGCTGCGCGTCTCTAATCCTGGCCGGGCAGGCTCAGGCCGGCATTGCGGGCATAGACCTTGATCAGCGCGGCGTCGTCCTCGCGCCCGAGGCCCTGGCCCTGCGCCGCCACCCATTGCTGGAGCGCGGCCGCCGTGAGCGGCGCGCTGAACTTCGCGCCATGCGCCACGTCGAGCACGATGCCCAGATCCTTGGGCCAGATGTCGACGGCCGATTTCGGGCTGTAATCGCCATCGACCACGTGCGGCACGCGGTTCTCGAGGACCCAGCTCGTGCCGGCGCATTGCGGAATGATCTCGGCGAACTTGGCCGGGTCGACGCCTTGCGTCATGCCGAAGGTCATCGCCTCGGCCATCGCGGCGAGGTTCACGCCGACCAGAAGCTGGTTGATCGCCTTCATCGCCGAGCCGGGTCCGGCTTCGTCGCCGAGCTCGTAGACCTGCGAGGCCATCGCGTCGAGGCACGGGCGCGCCTTGGAAAAGGCGTCGGGATGGCCCGAGGCCAGCACCGAAAGCTCGCCCCGCGCGCTGCGCTCCGGGCCGCCGGAAATCGGCGCATCGAGATAGAGGAGGCCCGCCTCGCGGCAGCGCGCTTCCATGTCGCGGGCGAAATCGGGCGCGACGGTAGCGCAGGAGACGACGACCGTTCCGGGCGAAAGATGCGGCACGATGCCCGCCTCGCCGAAGAGCACCTCTTCGGTCTGGGCTGCGTTGATGACCACGGTGGCGACCACGTCGAGACCCGCCGCGATGTCGGCCATGATGCCTTGCGCACCGCCATCGCCCTGAAAGCGCGCGACGCTCGCCTCGTTGATGTCGAAGCCATGCACCGTGTGGCCGGCCCGAAGCAGCGACGAGGCCACGCCGTAGCCCATCGATCCCAGCCCGATCACGGCGGCAGTTTGTGTGGTCATGAATGTTCCTCCCGATTTGGTATACCAAACCCCGCCGCGCGGGAACTTTCAAGGGGGATCGCCGGGCGATCGGGGCCGCGGACGGGCATGTCCGGCTATTCGAAGATCGACGGGGCCAGCGCGCCGGGCGTCCGGATGACCTTGGCCGAGAGCTCCATCGCGTCGCGAACCGCAGCGTCGAGGGCGGCGCCGCGCCCGAGACCCGCCAGAGTGGCGGCGGCGAAACTGTCGCCGGCGGCGGTGGTGTCGACCGGATCCTCCACCCTGACGGGGGTGAGCGTGGTGTCGACGCCGCCCTCGGACCAGAGCGTGACGTCGTCCCCGCCGTTCTTGACCACGACCATGCGCGCGCCGCCGTCGCGATAGCGCGCGACGGTATCGGCGGGGGTCGGATCGCCGAAGAGATCCGTTTCCTCGTCGAAGCTCGGCAGGACCAGATCCGCGGAGCCGGCCCCCATCGTGAGCCCGTCGCGCATGGCCTCCTCGCTCTCCCAGAGGCGCGGGCGCAGGTTGGTGTCGAAGGAGACGAAGGCGCCCTCCTCGCGGGCGCGGCGCAGCGCGGCGCAAAGGGTGCTGCGATGCGCCTGCGGCAGGATGGCGAGGGTGATGCCCGAGAGGTGGATGACGTCGCGATCCTTGAGCAAACCGTCGAGCCAGTCCGTGTCGTCGGCCAGCAGGCGCGCGGCCGATTGGCTGCGCCAGTAGGAGAAGCTGCGCTCGCCCTTCTCGGTCGAGATCATGTAGAGGCCGACGCTGCGTTCGGGCACGCGGCGCAGGGTGCTCGTGTCAATTCCCTCGGCGTCGATGAAGGCCGCCATCTCGTCCGAGACGGTATCGGTGCCGATGCAGCTTCCGTAGGCCACGCGCCATTCGGGGGGCAGCAGGCGGCGCGCGTACCAGGCCGTGTTGAACGTATCGCCGGCAAATCCCCGCCGGTAGGTGTCGGGCCCCGTCTGGGCCAGCTCCACCATGCATTCGCCGATCGAAAGAAAGCTGCGGTCCGTTGTCATGTCTGTCTCATTCCGGAAATCAGGGCCAGAGCGACCACCGCCAGCATGGAGGCCGCCATCGCGTAGTTGATGCGCCGCTGCGCCTTCTCGCCGAGCGCGAGGCGATGCAACGACGCCCCCGCCCAGAGCCAGGCCAG
The DNA here is from genome assembly GCA_947489705.1 of uncultured Paracoccaceae bacterium. Lineage (GTDB taxonomy): Bacteria > Pseudomonadota > Alphaproteobacteria > Rhodobacterales > Rhodobacteraceae > Palleronia. Next base: position 245,508 of record CANLEQ010000002.1, on the reverse strand, counting down.
ATGGATCGGGATCCAGATCGCGTTGACGATCAGCAGCTTGGTGATCACTTCGAAGGGATAGCTTTCGGGGGCGTAGGGAAAGCCCGCGAAGAGCGTGGTGTTGACCGCATAGGCTTTGGGGTTGATCGCCTGCAACAGCAGGCCCGCGCCGATGCCGGGGGCGCTGGCGCTTTCGATGAAGGCGATCCTGCTGCCCGCCGTGGCGATCCTGAGGGCCAGATAGAGAAGATAGGCGATCGACGCGGCCATCAGGATCCAGCGGATCGCGGGCACCGACAGCACGATCGCGCCAAGCCCCGTGATCACCGCGACGGCGACCAGGTTCGTGCCGACGAAGAGCCCCGCGAGATAGCGGAATCCGGAGCGAAACCCGTAGCCCGACCCCACACCCGCCGCCGAAAGGACGCCGGGGCCGGGCGTCACGATCAGGAAGAACACGGCGGCCGCAAAGGTCAGCATTGGGACAGAATGTCGCTTCTCAAGACCGAAGGCCTCCGTTCTCGCGGTAGTTGCAGTCTGATAAACTATCGTCCACTGAATCGCCACCATGCCCAAACACAGAGAGATGGCCGGAAAACGGAGGAGAAGGATATGCTGAGCGACGCACAGAAACGGACCTACGCGCTCGATGGATATCTGCTGGTCAACGATGTCGTATGCAAGGATCATCTGTCGTACATGCAAGGCGTGGCCCGCGTCCTGATCGACGCCTCGCGGGAAGTGACACGGAGCGACGTGGTCTATGGACTCGATCGCGGCCATTCGCCGCGTGAGCCGCGGCTCACGCGTATCGCGGTTCCCGAGAAGATCCATGTCTGTTTCGACGAGGCGCTGCGCATGTCCGGTATCACGGAGGTGCTCCGCGACCTTCTGGGGCCCGACGTGGCGCTGGTGGCGTCCAACCTCGAGATCAAGGCCCCGAAGGGCGGCCCGGCGATCGAATGGCGTCAGGACTGGGCCTTCCATCCGCATACGAACGACGACCTTCTGACGGTCGGCCTGATGCTCGAGGACGTGGATTCCGAGAATGGCCCCTTGATGGTCATTCCCGGCAGCCATCGCGGGCCGGTCCTCGAGCACCACGCCAACGGCATCGTCCGGGGCGCCATCGATCCCGACGACCCGCTCTTCGAGGCGGGCCGGGCGGTGCCGCTGACAGGGCGGGCGGGCTGCATGACCGTCCACCACGCGCGTCTTCTTCACGGCGTGGGCGCGAACATGTCGGACCGGGCCCGTGTGACCCTGTCCTTCACATGTTCGGCGGCCGATGCCTGGCCGCTTAACGGCGGCAATCCTTATACCGACGCCCGATACCCAGGCTTTTGCCGGGACGCGGTGCGGGATCGGATGGTCACGGGCGAACCCTGCTTCGACCCGCGGATGGAGAAGGTGCCCGTCACGATGCCGTTGCCGGCGGCATCCGACGCCGGCGCGCCCTTCGGGACGCAGCGTCCCGACGAGCCCGAACAGGCGTTCTCCGGGGGAGACGGCGCGCGTCTCGAAGAGGCAAGATCATTCCTCTTGCAATTTGGTATACCAGATTAGACACTCTCCCCCGATCGGCGGCTAAAGGCCGCCCGAGGAGGAAAAGACGACATGGCCGACACCCGAGCGAACAAGCGGTTCCGTTCCCAGGAATGGTTCGACAATCCCAACAACCCGGGCATGACCGCCCTTTATATCGAGCGTTACCAGAATCAGGAATACAGCCGGGCGGAGCTGCAGGGCGGCAAGCCGATCATCGGCATCGCCCAGACCGGCAGCGACATCGCGCCCTGCAACAAGATCCACGTCTTTCTCATGGACCGGATCAAGAGCGGCATCCGCGACGCGGGCGGCATCCCGATGGAGTTTCCCGTCCACCCGATCCAGGAGACCGGCAAGCGGCCGACGGCGGCGCTCGACCGGAACCTCACCTATCTGGGGCTGGTCGAGGTGCTGCACGGCTATCCGATCGACGCGGTGGTGCTGACGACCGGCTGCGACAAGACCACCCCCGCCATGCTGATGGGGGCGGCGACGATGGACATCCCGGCCATCACGCTCAACGGCGGACCGATGCTCGATGGTTGGTTCAAGGGCAAGCGCGTGGGCTCGGGGGGCGTGATCTGGGAAGCGCGCCGCCTGCTGGCCGAGGGCAAGATCGACTACGACGAGTTCATGGACCGTGCCTGCGCCTCCGCGCCGTCGCTCGGCCATTGCAACACAATGGGCACGGCCAGCACGATGAACGCGATGGCCGAGGCGCTGGGCATGTGCCTGACGGGATGTTCGGCCATCCCCGCGCCGTTCCGCGAGCGGATGGAGATGGCATACCTCACCGGCCGGCGCATCGTCGAGATGGCCTACGAGGATCTCAAGCCGTCGGACATCCTGACCCGCGAAGCGTTCGAGAACGCGATCGTGGTGAATTCGGCCATCGGCGGCTCGACCAACGCGCCGCCGCATCTGCAGGCCGTCGCGCGCCATGCGGGCGTCGAGCTCGACGTGACGGACTGGCAGAAGGTGGGCTACGATGTGCCGCTCCTGCTCAACATGCAGCCGGCCGGCGCCTATCTCGGCGAATCGTTCCATCGCGCGGGCGGCGTGCCGGCGATCATGGCCGAACTCGCCAAGGCGGGGCGGATCCACGAGACCTGCATGACCGCCACCGGCAAGACGATGGGCGAGAACATCGCCGGGCGCGACAGCGTCGACCACGAGGTCATCGCCCCCTACGACGCACCGCTCAGGAGCAATGCCGGATTCGTCGTCCTTTCGGGGAACCTCTTCGACTCCGCGCTGATGAAGACCAGCGTGATCTCCGAGGATTTCCGCCGCCGCTACATCGACACGCCGGGCAGCGAGGGCACCTACGAGGCGCGGGCCGTCGTCTTCGAGGGGCCTGAGGATTACCACGACCGGATCAACGACGTGTCGCTGGAGATCGACGATTCCACGATCCTCTTCATCCGCGGCGTGGGCTGCGTGGGCTATCCCGGCTCGGCCGAGGTGGTCAACATGATGCCGCCGGCCTCCGTGCTGCGCGGGGGCGTCACGCACCTGCCCACGGTCGGCGACGGGCGGCAATCGGGAACGTCGGAAAGCCCGTCGATCCTCAACGCCTCGCCCGAATCGGTGGTCGGGGGCGGCCTCGCCTATCTCAGGACGGGGGACCGGGTGAAGCTCGACCTCAATGCGGGCACGCTGGACGCGCTCGTTCCGGACGAGGAATGGGAGGAGCGCAAGGCCGCATGGGAAGCGCCCGAGCTCGTCCACCAGACGCCCTGGGAAGAGATCTACCGCACCAATGTCGGCCAGCTCGCGCAGGGCGGCTGCCTCGAACTCGCGACCGCCTATCAACGCATCCGCCAATCCCTGCCGCGCGACAACCATTGAGGATATTTCCATGACGCAGACCATCCTGATCACCGGCGCGAGCAGCGGCATCGGCCGCACCACCGCCCGCGCGTTCCTCGATGCGGGCTGGCGCGTGGCGCTGGTGGGCCGTCGCGAGGACGCCTTGCGCGAAACGGCCGAAGGTCACGACGCAGATACGCTGATCCTGCCGACCGACGTGACCGACGAGGGTGCGGTCACCGAAACCTTCGTCAAGGTCGCGCAGGAATGGGGCCGGCTCGACGCGCTCTTCAACAATGCCGGCATGAATATCGGCGACGGCACCCTCGACGAGATCGCAGTGGAGGATTTCCGCAGGCTGATCGACACCAACGTGACCGGCATGTTCCTGTGCGCGCGCGCGGCCTTCGGTCTGATGCGTCGGCAGGATCCCCAGGGCGGGCGCATCATCAACAACGGCTCGATCTCGGCGCATGTGCCGCGCCCGGGATCGGCGGCCTACACGATGTCGAAACACGCGGTCACGGGGCTGACCCGCACGGTGAGCCTCGACGGGCGGCCCTTCGGGATCGCCTGCGGCCAGATCGACATCGGCAACGCGCTGACCGACATGGCCGAGAAGATGACCAGGGGCGTGCCGCAGGCCGATGGCAGCCGCAAGGTCGAGCCGGTCATGGATGCCAGCCACGTCGCGAGTTCGGTCCTGCACATGGCGTCCCTGCCGCTCGACGCGAATGTCCAGTTCATGACCGTGATGGCGAGCGCCATGCCGTTCGTCGGGCGGGGATAGGCGCGGATCTCATCGACCGCGGTTCCGCGGAAGGCCGGCGACGATGGCAAGCCCGACGAGGATCAGCGACACGCCGGTCAGCGAACGCACCGTCACCTCTTCGCCCACGAAGAGGGTGGCGAGCAGCCATGCCGTGACGGGTTCGGCCAGTGCCAGCGTCACCGCGGTGGATGCGGCCACCCGCCCGAGCCCCCAGGTATAGAGCGCGTAGGAAAGTCCCGTGGCGCCCGCCCCCAGAAAGACCAACGCCGCCCAGGAGGAGGGCCCCGCGATCCAGACGGGCGGCAGGATGACCAGGATCGGCGCCGCGAGAAGGGCGGCCAGGGTGAACGTCGCCGCGGCGATGATTGCCGGTGGCGCGCGGCCCGACACGCGGCTGGTCGCCAGCGAATAGGCGGCGTAGCAAGCGCCCGCGCCAAGCGAGAGCGCCACCCCCGGGGCCGACGCGACCGCGCCGCCGGCAAGCCCCAGCAACGCCACGCCGCAGATCGACACGGCCTGTCCCGCGCCGCGCAGCAGGCCCGGCCCCCGGCGCAGGACGACAAGTTCGAAGAGGCTGGCCCAGATCGGTGCGCTGCCGATCGTGACGGCCGTGCCGATCCCCACCCCGGCAAGCGTCACCGCATGAAAGAACAGCAGGTTGTAGCCCGCGATGGCGGCCGCGGCGAACACCACGCCCGGCCAGGGCATCCCGCGCGGCACTCGCGCGCGCTGGAATGCGGCCAGCACGATCAGCGAGACCGCTCCGATCATCAGGCGCAGGGCACCAACCGCGAGCGGCTCGCGCCCCTCGGGCAGAACCGCCTGGATCGTGCCGGTCGTGCCCCAGAGCATCGCCGCCACGACGATGGCGGCGACCGCGGCCGCCCGCATCAGCCGCGCAGCGTTCCGCCGCTGGCCTTTTCGACCTTGGCGACGACGGCCTTGGCGACGGCCTCGATCTGCGCATCGGTGAGTGTTTCGCCGCGCGGTTGCAGCCGCACGGTGATGGCAAGGGATTTCTTGTCCTCGCCGAGCGCGCCGCCGACGAACTGGTCGAAGACCCGGACATCGTCGATCAGCGCCTTGTCCGCGCCCTGCGCCGCATTCACGATGGTCGCGGCCTCGACATCCGCATCGACGACGAAGGCGAAGTCGCGTTCCACCGCCTGCAGATCGGCAAGCTCGAGCGGCGCGCGGGCATGCCCCTGGTTGCGGGGGACGGGAATTTCGTCCGGCCAGATCGTGAAGGCCACCGCGCCGGTCCGAATCCCCATCGCGCGCAGGATACGGGGATGCAGTTCGCCGAACACGGCCAGGGTCTTTTTCGGCCCGAGACAGACGCGCCCGTGCCGGCCCGGATGCCACCAGCCCTCGCCGCCGCGCAGGATCTGCGTCTTGGCGGGCGCGTTCAGGCCGCCGAGAATGGCGAGCAGATCCGCCTTGGCGTCGAACAGGTCGACGGCCCGGGCGCTGCCATGAACGTCCTTGGGGCCGGTGCGCCCCGTCAGGATCCCGGCCATCTGGACGGCCTGTTCGCCGGGTTCGCCACCCGAGAACACCGTCCCGACCTCGAAGAGCGCCAGATCCGGCTGTCCGCGCTTCATGTTGCGCGTCGCGGCCTGAAGAAGGCCCGGCAGGAGCGAGGGGCGCAGATGGCTCATCTCCGACGAGATCGGGTTTTCGAGCATCGATGCATCGTTGCCGCCGGCAAAGAGTGCCGCGGCGGCCTTGTCGATGAAGGAATAGCTGACGACCTCGTTGTATCCCAGCGCGGCACAGGTGCGGCGGGCGGTCTGTTCGGCCTTCTGGCCCGTGGTCAGGATCGGCGCGGGCACGCCGGGCCGCTCCCGCGGCATAGGCTGCGGCGCGAGGTGGGTGAGCGATGCCATGCGCGCGACCTCTTCCACGAGGTCGGCCTCGCCCTGAACGTCGCGCCGCCAGGTGGGGACGTGCGCCATGTCTCCGTCGAGCTTGAAGCCCAGCGATTCCAGCGTCTTGCGCTGCGCGTCGGGCGCGATCTCCATGCCGACGAGGCTCTGCACGCGTGTCGTGTCGAGCCGGTAGGATCGCTCTTCGATCGCGGGCGCCCCGGCCTCGACCGCCTCCGACGCCTCGCCGCCGCAGAGATCGAGGATCATCTGCGTCGCGAGGTCGAGGCCGGGCCGCGTGAAGGCCGGGTCCACGCCCCGCTCGAACCGGTAGCGGGCATCCGAGTGGATCTTCATCGCGCGTCCCGTCCGGGCGATGGTGACGAGGTCCCACCACGCGGATTCGACGAACACGTCCGTGGTCTCGTCGCTCACACCCGAGGGCGCGCCCCCCATGATGCCGGCGATGGATTCCACGCCGCGATCGTCCGAGATGGCGAGCGCGCCTTCGGGGAAGGTGTAGCTGCGCTCGTCCAGCGCCTCCAGCGTCTCGCCGCCGCGCGCCAGATGCACCCGCAGGTCGCCCGTGACCTTGACGGCATCGAAGACATGCAGCGGACGGTTGCGATCGAAGGTGAAGAAGTTGGTGATGTCGACCAGCGCCGAGATCGGACGCAGCCCGATCGCCTTGAGCCGCGCCTGAAGCCAGGCGGGCGAGGGTCCGTTCGTTACGCCGCGGATCAGGCGCCCGGCGAAATGCGGCGCATGGGAAAGGGCGTCGTCGTCGATGGTGACGCCGATGGGGCAGGGAAAGCTGCCTTCGATCCGCGCTTCGGGTGCCGGTTTCAGCGTGCCGAGGCCGCGCGCCGCGAGATCGCGCGCGATGCCGCGAACCCCGAGCGCATCCTGCCGGTTCGGCGTGATCGCGATCTCGATCACCGGGTCGATCCGGGTCGGGTCGTTCGTGGCCAGCCAATCGCTGAACCGCTGACCGACCTCGCCCGAGGGCAACTCGATGATGCCGGAATGTTCGTCGCTGAGCTCCATCTCGCGTTCGGAGGCCATCATGCCGTGGCTCTCGACCCCGCGGATCTTGCCGACCTGGATCGTGGTGTCGATGCCGGGGACATATGTACCGGGCCTGGCGACGACGACGGTGATGCCCGCGCGGGCATTGGGGGCGCCGCAGATGATCTGCTTCACGCCCGCGTCGGTCGCGACCTGACAGACTTTCAGGCGGTCGGCATCGGGATGCTTCTCGGCGCTTTCGACGAAGCCCAGCGTGAAATCGTGCAGCCGCGCGGCGGGGTCGGTGACCTCCTCGACCTCGAGGCCCAGATCGGTCAGCGTCTCGGCGATCTCGTCGACGCCCGCCTCGGTCTCGAGATGGTCGCGCAGCCAGGAGAGGGTGAATTTCATGTCGCGGGTCCGATTTTGACTATTGGGTGCGTGCGTATCCCGGCACGGGTCCGATTGGAAGGCATGCGGCTCAGAGCGGTCGTCACTCGCGTTCCGCGAGGTCCTCCTCGTCGCCCATCGCGGCCAGCCGAATTTCGCGCGCGAAACGTATGGTGGGCTTGAGCGCGAAGCACGCCGAGCCCACGACGAAGAACCAGATCGCCATCGTCTCGAGGCTCTTCCAGAAGAAGAGGACGGAGCCTACGAGGAAGCCCAGGGCCGCGGTAAAGTCCACGGCCGTATAGACGATCTCGGTCATGGCGTAGAAGCGACGCGAGCGTTTTGATTTCTGGCGGTTCTCGTGCCGGAAAAGCTTCATGCTGCACTCCGTATCCAAAGGAAGGGGGGCGTCTAACGGTCAGACGCCCGCCCGGAGCGTCGGCACCTGCAGCGCGCTGAAGCCGTAATGCCGGAGCCAGCGCAGGTCCGAATCGAAAAAGGCGCGCAGGTCGGGGATGCCGTATTTCAGCATCGCGATCCGGTCGATGCCCATGCCGAAGGCGAAGCCCTGCCATTCGTCCGGATCGATGCCGCCCGCGCGCAGGACGTGCGGGTGCACCATGCCCGAGCCCAGCACCTCGAGCCAGCCATCGCCCTCGCCGACCTTCACGGTGCCGCCTTCGAAACTGCACTGGATGTCGACCTCGGCCGAGGGTTCGGTGAAGGGGAAATGCGAGGCGCGGAACCGCGTTCTGACCTTGGTGCCGAAGAAGGCGGTGAAGAACTCCTCGAGCACCCATTTGAGGTTCGCCATCGAAATGTCGCGGCCGATGGCGAGGCCCTCGACCTGGTGGAACATCGGCGTATGGGTCTGGTCGAAATCGGCGCGGTAGACGCGGCCGGGACAGATGATCCTGAGCGGCGCGCCGTGCTCCTGCATGGAGCGGATCTGGACCGGCGAGGTGTGGGTGCGCAGGACATGCGGCGGCCGGTCGTCGCCCGCCGCACGGTGCATGTAGAACGTGTCCATCTCGCCGCGGGCGGGGTGGTGGTCGGGGATGTTGAGCGCGTCGAAATTGTACCAGTCGCTCTCGACCTGCGGGCCTTCGGCGACGCGGAACCCCATATCGGCAAAGATCGCGGTGCATTCCTCCCAGACCTGGCTGACGGGATGGACCGAACCCTCGGCCACACCGCGCGCGCCGCCGCGTCCGGGAAGCGTCACGTCGAGCCATTCGTGGCGCAGCCGCTCCTCGAGCGCCGCATCCTCGAGGGCGGCCTTCTTGGCGGCGATGGCCGAGGTGATCTCGTCCTTCAGGGCATTGAGACGCGGGCCCTCGATCTGGCGTTCCTCGGGGGTCATCTTGCCCAGAGAGCGCATGGCGAGGCTCACCTCGCCCTTCTTGCCGATGGCGGCGAGGCGCAGATCCTCCAGCGCGGCTTCGGTCGACGCCGTGTCGATCTGCGAGAGGTATTTCGTGCGAAGGTCATCCATCATCGTCATCCAATCCGGCGTTTGGCGCGGTTGCTATCGCGGGCGGGCCGCTGTGGCAAGCGCGGCCGGCCGGCGGCACGACGGCTGCGGCATATCGGGGGATCGCCGCGCCGGCGAAGGGTGATATCGTCGGACAAGACTCGCTCGACCCGGCGCCCCGATGTTCCATGTAGATCTCCATATCGCTTGAAGAGGAGCCTTTCGATGAAGACCCTGCTTACCTCCATGATCGCCCTGACGGCGGTCGGCCCGGCCTTTGCCGACGACGTCGCCTACGATGTCGATGGCGTCGCGCATACCGGATATTATGCCGCCGCGGACAACGATGCGGACGGTCTCGTGGTTCTCGTCCACGACTGGAACGGCATCGACCAGTTCGAGCGGGACCAGGCCGACCGGATGGCCGAAGAAGGCTACGATGTGTTCGTCGTCGACATGTTCGGCGCCGACACGCCCACCGGGACGATGGAAGAGAACCGCGCCGCGTCCTCGGAACTCGGCGAGGATCGCGAGAAGATGCGCATGCTGTTGCAGGCCGGGCTCGACCAGGCGGAGGCGCAGTCGGGCGCCGAGGGGATGGTCGTCGCCGGCTATTGCTTTGGCGGCGGGGTGGCGCTCGAGATGGCCCGGTCGGACTTCGCGGACCGCGCGACGGGCTTCGCGACGTTCCACGGATCGCTCGGGACGCCCGAAGGACAGGGCTATACCGGCGAGGCCGCACCGATCCTGATCATGCATGGCGGCGGGGATACCTCTCAGACCCTCGATAACCTGCACAGGCTGACGGTCGAACTGGAGCGGGCGGGGGCGACTTATACCGTCGAGATCTATGCGGGCGCGCCTCACGGTTTCACGGAGCCCGGCGAAAGCTATCAGGAGCGTGCGGCCGAGGAGAGCTGGGAGGCGTTCAACGATTTTCTCGAAGAGCGTCTGGGCGGTTGATCGCCATGCCTCGCGCATGAAAAAGGGCCGGATGCGGGTGACGCATCCGGCCCTTCACGACCATGCGGATCGCGATCAGGCGGCGAGGGCGCCCTTGGCCTGGTCGACGATGGCCGAGAATGCCTCGGGCTCGTGCACGGCGAGATCGGCGAGGACCTTGCGGTCGACCTCGACGCCGGCGAGCGACAGACCGTTGATGAACCGCGAATAGGTCATGGTATCGTCGTTCAGGCGCACCGCGGCGTTGATCCGCTGGATCCACAGGGCGCGGAAATTGCGCTTGCGGTTCTTGCGGTCGCGAGTCGCGTACTGGTTCGCCTTGTCGACGGCCTGCGTGGCGGTCTTGAAGGTGTTGTTGCGGCGGCCGTAATAGCCTTTGGCGGCCTTGGTGATCTTCTTGTGACGGGCGTGGGTAACAGTCCCACCTTTGACGCGTGCCATTGGATCGGACTCCTCTTAGCGGCCGTAGGGCATGAATGACTTGGCGAGCTTCTGGTCGGGCTCGCTCAGAACGCGGGTTCCACGCGCATCGCGAATGAACTTCGTGCTGCGCTTGATCATGCCGTGCCGCTTGCCGGCGTGGCCGCCCACCACCTTGCCGGTGGCGGTCACCTTGAAGCGCTTCTTGGCGCTCGATTTCGTCTTCATCTTGGGCATTTCCATCTCCTGTCTTCGAGAGGTTTGAGACGGGACGGCTCGGCATGCCGTTGGGCCGGTCGCCCCGCAGGAACGCGCCCTATATTGGGCCGCGTCGCTTTTGGCAAGGGGATGTCCCCGCCGGAAGTGGCTCAGCCGGGATCGGTCGCGTAGATCAGGCGCTCCTCGCAGGGGGCCACGCGCAGGATGTTTGTCGTGCCGGACTGCCCGAAGGGCACGCCCGCCGTCACGACGATCTGATCGGTGGCATCCGCGAAGCCCTCGCTCCGCGCGGCGCGGGCGGCATTGATCACCGCTTCCTTGAAGCGGCTGACCTCGCCGGTATGGACGCAGTGCATCCCCCAGCTGAGACAGAGCCTGCGCGCGGTGTTGACCATCGACGTGAGGGCGATGATGGGCACGTGCGGCCGTTCGCGGGCCACGAGCGTCGCGGTGGTGCCCGATTGCGAGAAGCAGCAGATGGCCGAGATGTCCGTGGTCTCGGCGATCTCGCGCGCCGCCGAAACGATGGCGTCGGCCACGGTCTGCTTGTCGCCGCCGCGGCTTGCGTTGATCACGTCGCGATAGGTCGGGTCGCTCTCGACCTCGATGGCGACATTGTTCATCGTCTCGACCGCCTCGACCGGATAGGAGCCCGCCGCCGATTCGGCGCTCAGCATCACGGCATCCGCCCCTTCGTAGATCGCGGCCGCCACGTCGCTGACCTCGGCGCGGGTGGGCATGGGCGATTCGATCATCGATTCGAGCATCTGGGTCGCCACGATCACCGGCTTGGCCGCGGCACGGCACTTGCGGACCAGCCGCTTCTGGATCGGCGGCACGTTCTGGACGGGAAGCTCGACCCCGAGATCGCCGCGCGCCACCATGATACCGTCCGATGCGGCCAGGATCGCGTCGAAATTCTTGACCGCGCCGGGCTTTTCGATCTTCGACAGCACCGCGGCGCGGCCGCGGGCCAGTTCGCGCGCCTCTTCCACGTCGCGGGGACGCTGGACGAACGACAGGGCGAGCCAGTCGACCCCCAGCCCGCAGACGAAGTCGAGATCCTTGCGGTCCTTCTCGCTCAGGGCGGCGACGGGCAGTTCCACGTCGGGCACGTTGACGCCCTTGCGGTTCGAGATCGTCCCGCCGACCGTCACGGTGCAATCCGCATGGTCCGCGCCGCACGCGCGGACCTTCAGACGGATCTTGCCGTCGTTGACGAGCAGGGACGCGCCAGGCTCGAGCGCCGCGAAGATTTCCTTGTGGGGCAGTTGCACGCGGCTGGCGTCACCCGGCGTCTCGTCGAGGTCGAGCCGGAAATCCTGTCCCTCGGCAAGGTCCTCCTCGCCGTTGGCAAAGGTGCCCACGCGCAGTTTCGGGCCCTGAAGATCCGCGAGGATGGCGATCGGCCGCCCGGTATCCTCTTCGATCTTGCGGATGATGCGGTGGCGTTCGGCGATGTCGGAATGTTCGCCGTGACTCATGTTGAGCCGAAACACGTCCGCGCCGGCCTCGAAGAGAGCGCGGATCGTCTCGTAATCGTTGGAGGCGGGGCCAAGGGTCGCGACGATCTTGATCTTGCGCAAGCGTCTCATGTGCGGAAATTCTCCGTTAGCGTCGGACAGTATCTCGCCGGGTTATGACCTCTTTGACCGGGTGCCGCAACAGCGGGCTGGGGTTGAAGCCCGGCCTCCGATCCCCCAGCTAGGTCAGGACCATTAAAAGGAGAAGATCATGGACCAACAGACCCGTATCGAACTCGAAGCCGCCGCTTTCCGTCGCCTCCGCCAGCATCTGAGCGAGCGTACCGACGTCCAGAATGTCGATCTGATGAACGTCGCGGGCTTCTGCCGCAACTGTCTCAGCCGCTGGTACCAGGAAGAGGCACAAAAGCGTGATGTCGCGATGTCCGAAGCCGAGGCCCGCGAGGCCTTCTACGGCATGCCCTACGACGTGTGGCGCAGCATGTACCAGACCGACGCCGCCGACACCCAGAAGGCGGATCTGGCGAAGGCCGACCCCGCGCATTGATGGCCCGGCCGCCGGCCCTCGATACCTTCGTGCGCGACGCGCTCGTCGCGGGCCGGTCGCGTGGCGAGATCTCGCGGGCGCTGATCGAGGCCGGGTGGCGGCCGCGTGACGTGGACCGCGCGCTCGCCCTCTATGCGGAGGCGGAGTTCACCCCGCCCGTTCCCCGACCGCAGACCTTCGTTTCCGCCCGCGACGCGTTTCTCTACGGGCTGACATTCGTGGCCCTGCTCGTTGCGGTCGTCAACGTGGTCTCCGGCGCGTTCGAGCTGATCGAATGGTGGCTGCGGCCCGTTGCGCGGCTGAGCCTGAGCTGGAACATCGCGGCGCTGGTCGTCTTCGTGCCGGTCTTCGCGCTGCTCGACCGGCGCGTGCGCGGCGACGACCGGGAGACGCCGATGCGCAAGATCTTCGCCTACGCGGCGCTCTTCATAGCATCGCTCGTGCTTCTGGGCGACCTGGTCGCGGCGATCGCTCTGGCGCTCGGCGGCGGGCTCGGCTCGGAAGTTGCGCTGAAATCGGCCGTCGTGGGGCTGATCGCGGGGGTCGTCATGCTCTATTATCAACCGGATCTGCGGGCCGATGCAGGCTCCGGCAAACGGAGATCGACATGAAACCCTTCCTGCCCCTCCTTGCCATCCTTCTCGCGACGGGTGCCTGCGCCCCGCGTGCGGGGTCGCCACCGGCCGATACGGGGGCATCGCAGCTGGAACGATCCGTCGCACTTCGCCTTCAGCGGTACGGGATCGATGTTCGCGCCGAGGATCTGACGCTCCAGCAGGCCGCGGCGCTGCACGGCTACATGGCGACCCATCGCGGCTATCTCAACACGCGGCTCTACGCGCAGACGATCCTGAACGACCCCGATTTCCGCGACTGAGCCGTCAAAGGGAGGCCTTGCGGCTTTCGTCGAGATAGATCTCGCGCAGGCGGATCGCGATCGGGCCGGGGCGTCCGTCGCCGACAGGGTGCCCGTCGATCTCGACCACGGGCATCACGAATGTCGATGCGGAGGTGACGAAAGCCTCCTGCGCCGCTGCGGCTTCCTCGAGGGTGAAGGCGCGTTCTTCGACCTTCATCTGCGCCTCTCGCGCGAAGCGCAGGACGGCTTTGCGGGTGATGCCGTGCAGGATCTCGGGTCCCAGATCGCGGGTCACGATCACGCCGTCCTTGACGATGTAGGCGTTGTTCGACGTGCCCTCGGTGACGTGGCCGTCCTCGGTCATCCATGCGTCATGGGCACCGGCGGCCTTGGCCATCATCTTGCCCATCGACGGATAGAGAAGCTGCACCGTCTTGATGTCGCGCCGACCCCAGCGTTCGTCGGGGATGGAAATGATCTTCAGCCCCTCGCGCGCCAGCGGGTTGTCGGCGAGCCCCGGCTTCGACTGCGTGAAGAGCACGACAGTCTGCGGCGTATCCTGCGACGGATAGGCAAAATCGCGATCGGCGGCGCCGCGGGTCACCTGAAGATAGACCAGCCCGTCATCGATGCCGTTCTCGGCGATCAGGCGGCGGTGGATTTCGAGCAGGGCGTCGCGCGTGACGGGCATTCCCATCCCGAGCTCGGCCAGCGACCGTTCGAGCCGGGCGGCGTGGCCGTCGAAGTCGAGGATCCGGCCGCCGAGCACGCTCGTCACCTCATAGACGCCGTCGGCGAAGAGAAACCCGCGGTCGAACACCGAGATCCGCGCCTCCTCTTCGGGCACGAAGTCTCCGTTGACATAGACGGTGCGGGACATGGGCGAGGCTCCTTCTGCTGAGCTTGCAGATCCGACAGGGGCGGGCGCCTGTCAAGCCGCGACGAGTTGCATCCGATCCGTGGGAGCTTCATACAAACGTCACAACGACGGAGCGCCCTGGATGACACATTATCTGGATTTCGAGAAATCGCTGGCCGAGATCGAAGGCAAGGCGGAAGAACTGCGCACCATGTCCCGCCGCGAGGATGGCGCGGACATGGAGGATCAGGCCCGCGCGCTCGACCAGAAGGCCGCGGCCCTGCTCGACGATCTCTACAAGAACCTCACGCCCTGGCGGAAATGCCAGGTCGCCCGGCATCCCGATCGTCCGCATTGCGTGGATTACGTCAGGACGCTCTTCACCGAATACACGCCGCTGGCCGGCGACCGGAACTTCGCCGACGACCACGCCGTCATGGGCGGGCTCGCGCGGCTCGACGGTCGGCCGGTCATGGTGATCGGCCACGAGAAGGGCAACGACACGAAGTCGCGGCTGGAGCGGAATTTCGGCATGGCGCGGCCGGAGGGGTATCGCAAGGCGATCCGTCTCATGGATATGGCCGACCGCTTCGGGTTGCCGGTCGTCACGCTGATCGACACGCCGGGCGCGTTCCCGGGCAAGGGCGCCGAGGAGCGCGGCCAGTCCGAGGCCATCGCGCGCTCCACGCAGAAATGCCTAGAGCTCGGCGTGCCGCTCGTCAGCGCGGTGATCGGCGAGGGCGGCTCGGGCGGGGCCGTCGCCTTCGCGACCGCGAACCGCGTCGCGATGCTGGAGCATTCGGTCTATTCCGTCATCTCGCCCGAGGGCTGCGCCTCGATCCTGTGGAAGGATTCCGACAAGATGCGCGAGGCCGCAGAGGCGCTGCGCCTGACCGCGCAGGACCTCAAGCGGCTCGGCATCATCGACCGCATCATCCCCGAGCCGCGGGGCGGCGCGCAGCGCGATCCGCGGCAGGCGATGGAATCGGTCGGGACCGAGATCGGCCGGATGATCGACGAGCTCTCCGGCCTTGACCGCGAGGGTCTGCGCCGGGACCGGCGTGCCAAGTTCATCGAGATGGGCAGCAAGGGCCTGGCCGCCTAGGGGCCCCAGGCCGCCCGCGAAGGGGTGCTTGATTTGACGGGACGAAGCCCGTATCTGCCCCGGTGACACATTCCCGAGGATCCGTTCATGGCCAGCCGCACGAACCCGCTCCAGTTCATCCAGCAGACCCGCGCGGAGATTGCCAAGGTCGTCTGGCCGACGCGCCGTGAGGTCCTTTTGACGACCGTCATGGTCTTCATCATGGCGTCGCTGACGGCGGTGTTCTTCTTCTTCGTGGATTTCGCGATCCGGCAGGGTCTGCAGGCGCTTCTGGGCGCGGTCGGCTAGGCTTGCATCTCGGGCGCTTGCCGTTTAGACGGTCGCTCGATTCCCCTGACAATTGGCGTGCACGCGATGCGAGTGGCACGCCGATTTTTTATCCGGGGCCCGGATGTAACGGACAGGCAAGGCGAGCATTCTGATGGCAAAACGATGGTATTCGGTAAGCGTTCTGTCGAATTTCGAGAAGAAGATCGCCGAGCAGATCCGGACCGAGGTCGCGGAGAAGAACCTCGGTGACGAGATCGACGAGGTTCTGGTTCCCACCGAAGAGGTGATCGAGATTCGCCGCGGCAAGAAGGTTCCGACCGAGCGGCGCTTCATGCCCGGCTACGTGCTGGTGCATATGGAGATGAGCGATCACGGCTATCACCTGATCAGCCAGATCAACCGCGTCACCGGGTTCCTCGGGCCCCAGGGCCGGCCGATGCCCATGCGCGACGCCGAGGTCGAGGCGATCCTCGGCCGCGTCCAGGAGGGCGAGGACGCCCCGCGCATCGAGATCAGCTTCGAGACGGGCGAGCGGGTCAAGGTCACCGACGGCCCGTTCGAGGGCTTCGACGGCATGGTCGAGGATGTCGACGACGACAACCAGCGCCTGAAGGTGTCGGTTTCGATCTTCGGCCGGGCCACGCCGGTCGAACTGGAATACACTCAGGTCTCCA
Source organism: uncultured Paracoccaceae bacterium (assembly GCA_947489705.1). GTDB lineage: Bacteria > Pseudomonadota > Alphaproteobacteria > Rhodobacterales > Rhodobacteraceae > Palleronia. The sequence continues at coordinate 229,257 of CANLEQ010000002.1, read as the reverse complement.
AGGAGATCTGAGCGTTCGACGTGGGAGGTGCGGATCCCCGTACCGAACCACGGCAAGCGGTCCCTGCAAGGGGCCATCTGTAGGACGGGAACGATCCCGTCGCGAATGAAAGGAGGCCGTCATGGCCAAGAAGAAGATCGGCAGCATGAAGCTGCAGGTGCCCGCGGGGCAAGCGAACCCGTCGCCCCCCGTGGGCCCCGCGCTGGGTCAGCGCGGCATCAACATCATGGAATTCTGCAAGGCGTTCAACGCCAAGACGCAGGAGATGGAGCAGGGTGCGCCGTGCCCCACCGTGATCACCTATTACCAGGACAAGTCCTTCACGATGGAAATCAAGACGCCGCCCGCGTCTTACTATCTCAAGAAGGCCGCGAACGTGAAATCCGGCGCCAAGACGCCGTCGCGTGAAACCGTGGGAACCGTGACCGTCAAGCAGGTTCGCGAGATCGCGGAAGCCAAGATGCGCGACCTGAACGCCACCGATGTCGACCAGGCGATGAAGATCATCCTCGGTTCGGCGTCCTCCATGGGCATCGAGGTGAAGTAATGGCAAAGCCGAGCAAGAAGCAGAAGGCGCAGCGCGAGGCCGTCGCCGGTCAGGAGAACCTCTCCGTCGATGCGGCCGTTGCCCTGATCAAGAGCAACGCGACCTCGAAATTCGACGAGACGATCGAAGTCGCGATGAATCTTGGCGTCGATCCGCGGCATGCCGACCAGATGGTGCGCGGCACGGTGACGTTGCCGAACGGCACCGGCAAGACCGTGCGCGTGGCCGTCTTCGCCCGTGGCCCGAAAGCCGAAGAGGCGCAGGCCGCCGGTGCGGACATCGTCGGCGCCGAGGACCTGATGCAGCAGATCCAGGACGGTCAGATCAACTTCGACCGGTGCATCGCCACGCCCGACATGATGCCGATCGTGGGACGTCTGGGCAAGATCCTCGGCCCGCGCAACCTGATGCCGAACCCGCGTGTCGGCACGGTGACGATGGACGTTCGCGAGGCGGTCGAAGCCGCCAAGGGCGGTCAGGTCCAGTTCAAGGCCGAGAAGGCCGGCGTGATCCATGCCGGCATCGGCAAGGCGTCGTTCGACGCCGAGAAGCTGGCCCAGAACCTGCGCGCCTTCGTCGATGCGGTCGGCAAGGCCAAGCCTGCAGGGGCCAAGGGCACCTACATGAAGCAGGTCGCCATCAGCTCCACCATGGGTCCGGGCGTGACCGTGGACGTGGCCTCCGCGACGGGCAACGAATAGGCAATCGGCCAGACGCCGTGCGCTCTAAGGGCGCGCCGGGCAACCGGCGCGCCCTTTTCGTTGGCATGTCGGGTTTCGGGCCCCGCGCATCCCGGACCCAACCGCCGGTCGGCGGGTTGGAAAGGCTGAAAGCCGGCGCGTCACCGGCCCCCTGAACGAGGATACCGCCCATGACCGAACATCACGCCCTCGCATTGAGCGATCTGGAGGAGAACACCCCGACCGAGGTCGAGATCGGCGATACCAAGGTGCTTCTGGTTCGTCAGGCGGACAAGGTTCACGCGGTCGCGGCGACGTGTCCGCACAAGGGCGTGCCGCTTAAGAACGGCGCGGTCGACGGCGGTCGGATCGTCTGCGCGGCGCATCGCGCATCCTTCGACCTCGAGACCGGCGATCTGATCGCGCCTCCGGCCTGCGAGGCGCTGGCGACCTATCCCGTGCGCATCGAGGACGGCGATGTCCACGTCACGATCCCTGCCGACAGGGTGCCTCATCCGCTTCCAAAAATCGCGCGGCGCGGCAACGACGCACGCAGGTTCGTGATCGTCGGAAGCGGCGCGGCAGGGTGGCGTGCGGCCGAAACCCTTCGCCGTGAAGGATTCGAGGGGGCGGTCACGGTGGTCACCAACGAAGGCGGCGTGCCCTTCGATCGGACGGCGTTCTCCAAGGCATACCTCAAGGGCGCGGACGCGCCGGAGACGCCTGCCGTGCGCGCCGCCGAGGATATCGGCGAATTCGATATCGAGATCCACCACGGCCGTGCGGCAGGGATCGATCCCGGGGCGCGGACGCTCCGTCTCGAAGGCGAAAGCGAGCCTATCGGTTACGACAAGCTTCTGATCGCCACGGGTTGCGACGCGCGGGACCTCGGATTGCCCGGTGCGGATCTCGCGGGCATTCACAAGATCCGCACCAAGGCGGATGCCGACGCATTGCGCAGCGATATCGCGGCGCATACGCGCGACGGGACATGCCGCGTGGCGATCGTCGGCGGAGGCTTCATCGGGCTCGAGGCGGCGACGTTCCTCGGCCGGCGCGACGATGTCGAGGTGACGATGATCCTGCGCGAGCATGTCCCGCTGGCCAAGAAATTCGGGGCCGCGTTCGGGACCCGGATCCTAGGCGAGCAGCGCGAGGCGGGTGTGCGCATGGTCACCGGGGTGGATGTCGCGGGTTTCACCGGCGATGGCGATGTGCGGCAGGTGGATATCGACGGTGGCGATCCTGTCGCATGCGACCTCGTGCTGGTCGCGGTCGGTGCGCAGCCGAGGACCGACTGGCTGCCGTTCCCGGCCGAGAGTGACGGAGGTATCGCGGTGGAAGAGACGCTGGCCGTTCCCGGGTATCCCGACATCTATCTCGCCGGGGATATCGCGCAGGTGCCGACGAACTGGGGCAAGCTGCGGATCGAGCATTGGCGATTCGCGCAGGAGCTGGGCGAGCTTGCCGCGCGGAACATGCTGGGCCAGGGAAAGGTCTATGAGGGGACGCCCTTCTTCTGGACGATGCAGCAGGCCAAGGGCTCCTACACCTATACCGGGCATGCCTCCGAATGGGACGACATCGGGGGCACGCCGGAGGGCGGCAAGTTCGCGCTGTCTTTCCTGCGTGACGGGCGGGTGCCCGCGGTTCTGGCGCTCGGCTTCGACGACCGCGTGACGCTCGTCGAGCGCAAGATGGCGGGGCTGGGGCCGGTGCCCGAGAGCGAGGCGCCTGCCTACGGCCCTGAGTGAAGGTGCACGGCTGAACACGGATCTTCTCGCCCGGCGCCCCTTGCTCCCTTTGCGCGAAAGGCTTAGACGGACCACTTGGACACCCCGTGCGATTCGCGCGGGGAGTTCACTTCGTCCGAGACGGTGGGTGAGGTTCGCCTCGTAATTCCTGCCCGAGGCGGGAAGAGACATTGATCGATCGGCCTTTCGGGGCACGCTCTGGGGATGTGACGACCCGTTCGGACCGCATGATCGGGCTTTTGGCCCGGTTGAACGAGCCGGAGGGGGGACCCTCCAAACTTGGAGTAAAACTGTGGATAGAGCCCAGAAAGAGAAAGTGGTCGAGGAACTCGGCCAGATCTTCGAAAGCTCTGGTGTCGTGGTGGTTTCCCACTACGCGGGCCTCACGGTCGCCGAGATGCAGGACCTGCGCGCGCGTATGCGCGAAGCGGGCGGGTCCGTACGCGTTGCCAAGAACAAGCTCGCCAAGATTGCCCTCGAGGGGAAGCCGAACGAACAGCTTTCGGACCTTCTCGCGGGCATGACCGTCTTGTCCTATTCCGAGGATCCCGTGGCTGCGGCCAAGGTTGCCGAGGATTACGCCAAGGATAACTCGAAGTTCGAGATCCTCGGCGGTGCCATGGGCGAGACGATACTGGACCGTGCCGGTGTTTCCGCGGTCGCCAAGCTGCCCAGTCGCGAGGAGCTCATCGCTTCGATCGCGGCCACGCTTGGCGCACCCGCTTCGAACATCGCGGGGGCCGTTGGCGCGCCTGCTTCGAACATCGCAAGCATTCTGTCGACCATCGAGGAAAGGGCGGAAGCCGCCTGAATGTCCGTCCGGGGTTGCACCTCGGGTCGCTGGAACACATCTAACCGAACGGAACTGAAAAATGGCTGATCTGAAGAAACTTGCCGAAGAGATCGTGGGTCTGACCCTGCTCGAGGCCCAGGAACTGAAAACGATCCTGAAAGACGAATACGGCATCGAGCCCGCCGCGGGCGGTGCCGTCATGATGGCGGGTCCCGCCGATGGTGGCGCCGGTGAAGCCGCCGAGGAACAGACTGAATTCGACGTGATCCTGAAGAGCGCCGGCGCTCAGAAGATCAACGTGATCAAGGAAGTCCGCGCCATCACCGGCCTTGGCCTGAAAGAAGCCAAGGAACTGGTCGAAGCCGGCGGCAAAGCCGTCAAGGAAGGCGTCGACAAATCCGAGGCCGACGACATCAAGGCCAAGCTCGAAGCGGCTGGCGCCGAAGTCGAGCTGAAGTGATCGCCGGCCCCGCAGGGGCGGCATGAGAATCCCGGCTGGTCCCGTTCGCGGGGCCAGCCTTCCGCGTCTCAAAGAGGGCCGTCCGGCACGACCTTCCTTCAGGTGCGGCTTTGAGGATCGGGAGGCTGCCTGTGGGAGGGCAGCCAGGTATTGATCCGCAAGCCCCCGTTTCGTCAGGGCGCGCGCCCTCTCCCCAAGGCCGCGCGACCCGCGAAAAGCAAAGGTGATACCCCTATGGCGTCCAGCTATCTCGGCCAGAAGCGGCTTCGTAAATATTATGGCAAGATCCGGGAAGTCCTGGAAATGCCGAACCTCATCGAGGTTCAGAAATCCAGCTATGACCTGTTCCTCAAGTCCGGCGATCAGCTCGAGCCGCTCGACGGCGAAGGCATCAAGGGCGTGTTCCAGTCGGTCTTTCCGATTAAGGATTTCAACGAGACCGCCGTTCTCGAATTCGTGAAATACGAGCTCGAGAAGCCGAAATACGACGTCGAGGAATGCCAGCAGCGCGACATGACCTATGCCGCGCCCCTGAAGGTGACGCTGCGTCTGATCGTGTTCGATGTCGACGAGGATACCGGCGCGAAATCCGTGAAGGACATCAAGGAGCAGGACGTCTTCATGGGCGACATGCCACTGATGACGCCCAACGGCACGTTCATCGTGAACGGCACGGAGCGTGTCATCGTGTCGCAGATGCACCGTTCTCCCGGTGTCTTCTTCGACCACGACAAGGGCAAGACGCACAGTTCCGGCAAGCTTCTCTTTGCCTGCCGCATCATTCCCTATCGCGGATCGTGGCTCGATTTCGAATTCGATGCCAAGGATCTGGTTTTCGCGCGCATAGACCGGCGCCGCAAACTTCCTGTGACCACGTTGCTTTACGCGCTGGGTCTCGATCAGGAAGCGATCATGGACGCCTATTACGACACGGTGTCCTTCACGCTGGAAAAGAACAAGGGCTGGGTGACCAAGTTCTTCCCCGAGCGCGTCCGCGGGACGCGTCCGGGATACGACCTCGTGGACGCCAAGTCGGGCGAGGTGATCGCGGAGGCCGGCAAGAAGGTCACGCCCCGCGCGGTCAAGCAGCTTATCGATGCAGGCGAGGTGAGCGATCTGCTCCTGCCGTTCGACCAGATCGTCGGGCGCTTCGTCGCGCGCGACATCATCAACGAGGAAACCGGCGCGATCTATGTCGAGGCCGGCGACGAGTTGACCTGGGAGACCGACAAGGAAGGCAATGTCAGCGGCGGCACGCTGCACGACCTGATCGAGGCGGGCGTGACCGACATTCCCGTGCTCGACATTGATAACATCACCGTGGGTCCGTACATGCGCAACACCATGGCGCAGGACAAGAACCTGAACCGCGACACCGCGCTGATGGACATCTATCGCGTGATGCGTCCGGGTGAGCCGCCCACCGTCGAGGCCGCCAGCAACCTCTTCGACACGCTGTTCTTCGATTCCGAGCGGTACGACCTTTCGGCCGTCGGCCGGGTCAAGATGAACATGCGTCTCGACCTCGACGCCGAGGATACCCAGCGGACGCTGCGTCGCGAGGACATCGTGGCCTGCATCAAGGCGCTGGTCGATCTGCGCGACGGCCGCGGCGATATCGACGACATCGACCACTTGGGCAACCGCCGGGTCCGGTCGGTCGGCGAGCTGATGGAGAACCAGTACCGCGTGGGTCTTCTGCGTATGGAGCGCGCGATCAAGGAGCGGATGTCCTCGGTCGAGATCGACACGGTCATGCCACAGGACCTGATCAACGCGAAGCCCGCGGCCGCGGCCGTGCGCGAGTTCTTCGGCTCGTCGCAGCTCAGCCAGTTCATGGACCAGACCAACCCGCTCAGCGAGGTGACGCACAAGCGTCGTCTCTCGGCGCTCGGGCCGGGCGGTCTGACCCGCGAGCGGGCCGGCTTCGAGGTGCGCGACGTGCACCCGACGCATTACGGCCGGATGTGCCCCATCGAGACGCCGGAAGGGCCGAATATCGGCCTGATCAACTCGCTCGCGACATTCGCGCGCGTGAACAAGTACGGCTTCATTGAGACGCCCTATCGCGTGGTCAAGGACAAGCAGGTCACCGACGAGGTGCACTACATGTCCGCGACCGAGGAGATGCGGCACACGGTGGCTCAGGCCAACGCGCAGCTCGACGAGAACGGCCGCTTCACCATGGAGATGGTCAATACCCGCCAGAGCGGCGACTACACGCTCGCGCCCACGGAACATGTCGATCTGATCGACGTGTCCCCCAAGCAGCTGGTCTCCGTCGCGGCGTCCCTCATCCCGTTCCTCGAGAATGACGACGCCAACCGCGCGCTGATGGGCTCGAACATGCAGCGCCAGGCGGTTCCGCTCCTGCGCGCCGAGGCGCCGCTCGTCGGCACTGGCATCGAGGAAGTCGTGGCACGCGATTCCGGCGCCGCCATCATGGCCCGCCGCACGGGTGTCATCGACCAGGTCGATGCGCAGCGGATCGTGGTCCGGGCGACCGAAGACCTCGAACTCGGCGATGCCGGCGTGGACATCTATCGCCTTCGCAAGTTCCAGCGGTCGAACCAGAACACCTGCATCAACCAGCGTCCGCTGGTGAAGGTGGGCGATACCGTGACCAAGGGCGAGGTCATCGCCGACGGTCCGTCGACCGATCTGGGCGAGCTCGCCCTCGGCAAGAACGTGGTCGTCGCGTTCATGCCTTGGAACGGCTACAATTACGAGGACTCGATCCTGATCTCGGAGCGGATCACCCGCGACGACGTGTTTACCTCGATCCATATCGAGGAATTCGAGGTCGCCGCGCGTGACACGAAGCTCGGGCCCGAGGAGATCACCCGCGACATCCCGAACGTGGGCGAGGAGGCGCTGCGCAATCTCGACGAGGCGGGCATCGTCTATATCGGTGCGGAAGTGGGCCCCGCGGATATCCTCGTGGGCAAGATCACGCCCAAGGGCGAAAGCCCGATGACGCCGGAGGAGAAGCTTCTCCGTGCGATCTTCGGCGAAAAGGCGTCCGACGTGCGCGACACGTCGCTGCGCCTGCCCCCGGGCGACTACGGGACCGTGGTCGAGGTGCGCGTCTTCAACCGCCACGGCGTCGAGAAGGACGAGCGCGCGTTGCAGATCGAGCGCGAGGAGGTCGAACGCCTCAGCCGTGACCGCGACGACGAGCTCGCGATCCTCGACCGCAACATCTACGCCCGTCTGCGCGATCTCGTCATGGGCAAGAAGGCCGTGAAGGGTCCGAAGGGCGTGAAGGCCAACACCATGATCGACGAGGCGCTGCTCGACGATCAGTTGAGCCGCGGCCAGTGGTGGCAGCTCGCCCTCGAGGACGAGGACGACGCCAAGATCATGGAGGCCCTGAACGACCAGTACGAGGCCCAGAAGCGTGCGCTCGACGCGCGGTTCGAGGACAAGGTCGAGAAGGTCCGTCGTGGCGACGACCTGCCGCCGGGTGTCATGAAGATGGTCAAGGTGTTCGTCGCGGTGAAGCGCAAGCTTCAGCCGGGCGACAAGATGGCCGGACGTCACGGCAACAAGGGCGTCATCTCCCGCGTCGTGCCGATGGAGGACATGCCGTTCCTCGAGGACGGGACACCGGTCGACTTCGTGCTGAACCCGCTGGGCGTGCCCTCCCGGATGAATGTCGGGCAGATCCTCGAGACGCATATGGGGTGGGCCGCGCGCGGCCTCGGTATCAAGATCGACGACGCGCTCGGGGATTATCGCCGGTCGGGCGACCTCACGCCCGTCAAGGATGCGATGCGGATCGCCTATGGCGACGACGTCTATGCCGAAGGAATCGACGGCATGGATGACGATGCGCTTTTGGAAGCGGCGGGCAATGTCGTCTCCGGTGTGCCGATCGCCACGCCGGTCTTCGACGGTGCGAAGGAGCCCGACGTGAACGACGCGCTGCGCCGGGCCGGTTTCTCGGAAAGCGGACAGAGCCGTCTCTATGACGGTCGCACGGGCGAGAAGTTCAGCCGCGAGGTGACGGTGGGCATCAAGTACCTGCTGAAGCTGCACCATCTGGTGGACGACAAGATCCACGCGCGCTCGACCGGGCCCTACAGCCTCGTCACGCAGCAGCCCCTGGGCGGCAAGGCGCAGTTCGGCGGCCAGCGTTTCGGCGAGATGGAGGTCTGGGCGCTCGAAGCCTACGGCGCGGCCTACACCTTGCAGGAGATGCTGACGGTGAAGTCCGACGACGTGGCGGGCCGGACGAAGGTCTACGAGAGCATCGTCAAGGGCGAGGACAATTTCGAGGCCGGCGTGCCGGAATCGTTCAACGTTCTCGTCAAGGAGGTCCGGGGACTGGGCCTCAACATGGAACTCCTGGATGCGGACGAGGAGGAGGACGCGGAATAGGGCCAATCGCCACTCCGTGCGTGCGGCCCGAAGAGGTCGCGCGGCTCCCCTTACGCACCCTTATGATTAAGGACACGATATGAACCAGGAACTGACCACCAACCCGTTCTCGCCGCTCGCGGCCCCCAAGACCTTCGACGAGATCAAGGTTTCGCTGGCCTCGCCGGAACGGATCCTCAGCTGGTCCTTCGGCGAGATCAAGAAGCCCGAAACGATCAACTACCGTACGTTCAAGCCCGAGCGTGACGGCCTGTTCTGCGCGCGCATCTTCGGTCCGATCAAGGATTACGAATGCCTGTGCGGCAAGTACAAGCGCATGAAGTATCGCGGCGTTGTCTGCGAGAAATGCGGCGTCGAGGTGACGCTGCAGAAGGTCCGCCGCGAGCGGATGGGACATATCGAGCTGGCCGCGCCCTGTGCACATATCTGGTTCCTGAAATCGCTGCCGTCGCGCATCGGCCTGATGCTCGACATGACGCTGCGCGATCTGGAGCGTGTTCTCTATTTCGAGAACTACGTCGTGATCGAGCCGGGCCTTACCGATCTCACCTACGGTCAGATGCTGACCGAGGAAGAGTTCATGGACGCCCAGGATTCCTACGGGATGGATGCGTTCACGGCCAATATCGGCGCCGAGGCGATCCGCGAGATGCTGTCGATGATCGACCTCGAGGCCGAGGCCGAGCGTCTGCGCGAGGAGCTCAAGGAAGCCACCGGCGAGCTCAAGCCCAAGAAGATCATCAAGCGTCTGAAGATCGTCGAGAGCTTCGTCGAATCCGGCAACCGGCCGGAATGGATGGTCATGACCGTCATTCCGGTCATTCCGCCCGAACTGCGGCCGCTGGTGCCGCTCGACGGCGGCCGGTTCGCGACAAGCGATCTCAACGACCTCTACCGCCGGGTTATCAACCGGAACAACCGCCTTAAGCGGCTGATCGAGTTGCGCGCGCCGGACATCATCATCCGCAACGAGAAGCGGATGCTGCAGGAATCCGTTGACGCCCTCTTCGACAACGGACGCCGTGGTCGCGTGATCACCGGCGCCAACAAGCGTCCTCTGAAGTCGCTGTCGGACATGCTCAAGGGCAAGCAGGGTCGCTTCCGCCAGAACCTTCTCGGGAAGCGGGTCGACTTCTCTGGCCGTTCGGTCATCGTGACGGGCCCCGAGCTAAAGCTGCATCAATGCGGCCTGCCGAAGAAGATGGCGCTCGAGCTCTTCAAGCCGTTCATCTATTCGCGGCTCGAGGCGAAGGGACTTTCGAGCACCGTGAAACAGGCCAAGAAACTGGTGGAGAAGGAGCGCCCCGAGGTTTGGGACATCCTCGACGAGGTGATCCGCGAACATCCGGTGATGCTGAACCGGGCGCCGACGCTGCACCGTCTGGGCATCCAGGCGTTCGAGCCGATCCTCATCGAGGGCAAGGCGATCCAGCTGCACCCGCTCGTCTGCTCGGCCTTCAACGCCGACTTCGACGGTGACCAGATGGCTGTGCACGTGCCGCTGAGCCTCGAGGCGCAGCTCGAAGCGCGCGTCCTGATGATGTCGACGAACAACGTTCTGTCGCCCGCCAACGGCGCGCCGATCATCGTGCCGTCGCAGGACATGATCCTCGGGCTCTACTACATCACCATGGAACGCCAGGGGATGAAGGGCGAGGGCATGATCTTCTCCGACGTGGACGAGGTGCAGCACGCCCTCGACGCGGGCGAGGTGCACATGCACGCCAAGATCCAGGCGCGTCTTCGCCAGATCGACGACGAGGGCAACGAGGTGATGACCCGCTTCGAGACGACGCCGGGCCGCGTGCGGCTCGGTGCGCTCCTGCCGCTCAACGCGAAGGCGCCGTTCGACCTTGTGAACCGTCTGCTGCGCAAGAAGGAGGTGCAGCAGGTCATCGACACCGTCTACCGCTATTGCGGTCAGAAGGAATCGGTCATCTTCTGCGACCACATCATGACGATGGGCTTCCGCGAGGCGTTCCGTGCCGGCATCAGCTTCGGCAAGGACGACATGGTCATTCCCGATACGAAATGGCCGATTGTCGAGGAAACCCGCGAGCAGGTGAAGGATTTCGAACAGCAATACATGGACGGCCTGATCACCCAGGGTGAGAAGTACAACAAGGTCGTGGACGCCTGGTCGAAATGCAACGACAAGGTGACCGAGGCGATGATGTCGAACATCTCGACCTCCGCGGTCGTCGACGGTGTCGAGGCAGAGCCCAACAGCGTCTACATGATGGCGCATTCCGGTGCGCGTGGCTCGGTCACCCAGATGAAGCAGCTGGGCGGCATGCGCGGCCTGATGGCCAAGCCGTCGGGCGAGATCATCGAGACGCCCATCATCTCGAACTTCAAGGAAGGCCTGACCGTGCTGGAGTACTTCAACTCCACCCACGGTGCGCGGAAGGGTCTGTCCGACACCGCACTCAAGACGGCGAACTCGGGTTACCTGACCCGCCGTCTGGTCGACGTGGCGCAGGATTGCATCGTTCGTCAGGACGATTGCGGGACCGAGCGCGGCGTGACCGCCAAGCCGGCCGTCAACGATGGCGAGATCGTGGCCTCGCTGGGCGAACGGGTTCTGGGCCGCGTCGCGGCGGAGGATCTCGTCCGTCCGGGCACCGACGAGGTGATGGTGACGCGCGGCGAGCTGATCGACGAGCGCAAGGCCGACATGATCGAGGCGTCGGGTCTGGCGGAGGCACGTCTGCGTTCGCCTCTGACCTGCGAGGCCGAGGAAGGCGTCTGCGCCATGTGCTACGGGCGCGATCTCGCGCGCGGGACGATGGTCAACCAGGGCGAAGCCGTGGGCATCATCGCGGCACAGTCGATCGGCGAGCCCGGCACACAGCTGACGATGCGGACCTTCCACATCGGCGGCGTGGCACAGGGTGGCCAGCAGAACTTCCAGGAGGCGGGCCAGGAGGGTGTCGCGGAATACCGCAACGCCCAGATCCTGCAGAACGCGTCGGGCGCGAATATCGTGATGGGCCGCAACATGACCCTGGCGATCGTGGACGAGAACGGCGTCGATCGGGCGACCTTCAAGCTCGGCTACGGGACGACGATGCACGTGGCCGACGGGGCAGAGATCAAGCGCGGCGACCGTCTCTTCGAATGGGATCCCTATACCCTGCCGATCATCGCGGAGAAGGCCGGCACGGCCCGCTTCGTCGACCTGATCACCGGGATCTCGGTGCGCGACGAGACGGACGATGCGACGGGCATGACCCAGAAGATCGTCAGCGACTGGCGTTCGGTGCCCAAGGGTGGCGATCTCAAGCCCGAGATCATCATCATGGGCGAGGACGGCGAGCCGGTGCGGAACGACCAGGGCAACCCGGTCACCTACCCGATGTCGGTCGATGCCATTCTTTCGGTGGAAGAAGGCAGCGAGATCAAGGCCGGCGACGTGGTCGCGCGCATTCCGCGCGAGGGGGCGAAGACGAAGGACATCACCGGTGGTCTGCCGCGTGTGGCCGAACTCTTCGAAGCGCGTCGTCCCAAGGATCACGCCATCATCGCCGAGGCCGACGGGTACGTGAAGTTCGGGCGCGACTACAAGAACAAGCGCCGGATCGCGATCGTACCGACCGAGGAGGGTGCCGAACCGATCGAGTACATGGTGCCGAAGGGCAAGCATATCCCGGTCCAGGAGGGCGACTTCATCCAGAAGGGCGACTACATCATGGATGGCAATCCCGCCCCCCATGACATCCTGTCGATCCTCGGCGTCGAGGCGCTTGCCGACTACATGATCGACGAGGTGCAGGACGTCTACCGCCTGCAGGGCGTGAAGATCAACGACAAGCACATCGAGGTCATTGTCCGCCAGATGCTCCAGAAATGGGAGATCCAGGACAGCGGCGAGACGACCCTTCTCAAGGGCGAGCATGTCGACAAGGTCGAGTTCGACGAGGCCAACGAAAAGGCGATCAAGCGCGGCGTGCGACCGGCGCAGGGCGAGCCGATCCTGCTCGGAATCACCAAGGCGTCGCTCCAGACCCGCAGCTTCATCTCCGCGGCGTCGTTCCAGGAAACGACCCGGGTGCTGACCGAAGCGTCGGTCCAGGGCAAGCGCGACAAGCTCGTCGGCTTGAAGGAGAACGTCATCGTGGGACGCCTGATCCCCGCGGGAACGGGCGGGGCGAGCGACAAGGTGCGCCGCGTGGCCGCCGAACGCGACCTCAAGGTCCTGAAGGCCGCCCGGGCCGAGGCCGAGAAGGCCGCGGCGCTTGCCGCACCGGAGGCAGAGGGCGACGACCTGATGGACTCGCGCGTCGCCGATCTGGTCGAAACTCCCGAAAGCCGGGACGAGTAACCCCGGTCGACAGATCTTCGGAAAGGCGCTCCAGTGGGGCGCCTTTCTCTTTTTCATGCCCTGGTGCGGGAGAAGCAGGCTCCAGCCGGGTGGTGTTGACACCGCGCGACTCGGGCCTTATACGGCCCCAACTGCGCGACCGGGATCCGTCCCGGGCCAGTGCTTAAATCGATGGAAGTGGTCACGATCCGGGCCGATGACGCCCCGATCCTCTGGAGACCAACCGCAAGGACTGCTCGTCCGCTGCGGCGTTTGCGTTTTGCGGACGCGCAAGACACGCGACGAAGATGAACCGGGATGCGCGCGCATCCTTTGAATTGAGACGATGTTGCAACACCGAGGAATGTAACCGGCATGCCAACGATCCAACAGCTGATCCGCAAACCGCGCCAGCCGAAAGTCAAACGCTCCAAGTCACTGCACCTGGAAAGCTGCCCGCAGAAGCGAGGCGTGTGCACGCGCGTCTACACCACCACCCCGAAAAAGCCGAACTCGGCCATGCGGAAGGTTGCCAAGGTGCGCCTGACCAACGGGTACGAGGTGATCAGCTACATTCCCGGTGAATCGCACAACCTGCAGGAGCACTCCGTCGTGCTGATCCGCGGGGGCCGCGTGAAGGACCTTCCCGGCGTGCGGTACCACATCCTTCGCGGTGTCCTCGACACGCAAGGCGTCAAGGACCGCAAGCAGCGTCGTTCGAAATATGGTGCCAAGCGGCCCAAATAAGCCTTGGGCTGCCCTGGATTTGCTCCGGGGTCTCGCCGCAACAACGAGTCCCCGCAACATGGTCGGGGCACCTGAGATCAGAGACTGAGGAAAACGTAATGTCCCGTCGTCATGCCGCCGAAAAGCGCGAAATCCTGCCCGACGCCAAATTTGGCGACAAGGTTATCACCAAGTTCATGAACAACCTGATGGTCGACGGCAAGAAAGCCGTCGCCGAGCGCATCGTCTACAACGCGTTCGATCGGGTCGAGGGCAAGCTCAAGAAGTCGCCCGTCGAGGTGTTCCACGAGAGCCTCGACAACATCAAGCCGTCGGTCGAGGTCCGCTCGCGCCGCGTCGGTGGTGCGACCTACCAGGTTCCCGTCGAGGTGCGCCCCGAGCGCCGCGAGGCCCTCGCCCTGCGCTGGCTGATCAACGCCTGCCGCGCGCGGAACGAGAACACGATGGAAGAGCGCCTCGCAGGCGAGCTTGTCGATGCCGTTCAGGGCCGCGGTTCCGCCGTGAAGAAGCGCGAAGACACCCACAAGATGGCCGACGCCAACAAGGCCTTCAGCCACTACCGCTGGTAATCCGACCACCGGTTCCCCGTACAAACCCGAGGACGCATCATGCCCCGCGATTATTCGCTCGCCCGTTACCGTAACTTCGGCATCATGGCCCACATCGATGCCGGCAAGACCACGTGCACCGAACGCATTCTGTTCTACACCGGCAAGTCCCACAAGATCGGCGAAGTCCATGACGGCGCCGCGACGATGGACTGGATGGAGCAGGAGCAGGAACGCGGGATCACCATCACCTCGGCTGCGACCACGACCATGTGGTTCCGTACCGAGGATGGCGAGACCACCACGGGTATCTACGGTGACACCCCGCAGGAAGCGTCCTTCCGCTTCAACATCATCGACACGCCCGGACACGTGGACTTCACGATCGAGGTCGAGCGGTCGCTGGCCGTTCTCGATGGCGCCGTTGCCGTTCTCGACGCCAATGCGGGTGTCGAGCCGCAGACCGAGACCGTGTGGCGTCAGGCCGATCGCTACAAGGTTCCGCGCATCGTGTTCGTCAACAAGATGGACAAGATCGGCGCGGACTTCTTCAACTGCGTCAAGATGATCAAGGACCGCACCGGTGCGACGCCGGCCCCGATCCAGATGCCGATCGGCTCCGAGGATCAGCTCGAGGGCGTCGTCGACCTCGTGACGATGAAGGAATGGGTCTGGAAGGGCGAGGATCTCGGGGCGTCCTGGGTCGTTCAGGACATCCGCGACGAGCTGAAGGAACAGGCCGAAACGATGCGCGCCGAACTCATCGAGATCGCCGTCGACGTCGACGACGAGGCGATGGAGGCCTATCTCGAAGGCAACGAGCCCGACCAGCCCAAATTGCGCGAGTTGATCCGCAAGGGCACCCTTTCGATGTCGTTCGTGCCCGTCCTCTGCGGCTCGGCGTTCAAGAACAAGGGCGTTCAGCCGCTGCTTAACGCGGTGATCGATTACCTTCCCGGTCCGCTCGACGTTCCCGCCTATATGGGCTTCTCGCCCGATGACGAGACCGAGACGCGGAACATCGCTCGCCATGCCAGCGACGAAGAGCCGTTCTCGGCGCTTGCGTTCAAGATCATGAACGACCCCTTCGTGGGCTCGCTGACGTTCACGCGGGTCTATTCGGGTACCCTGTCGAAGGGCGATTCGGTTCTCAACACGACCAAGGGCCGCAAGGAACGCATCGGGCGCATGATGATGATGCACTCGAACAACCGCGAAGAGATCGAGAACGCCTATGCGGGCGATATCGTGGCGCTTGCGGGTCTGAAGGACACGACGACGGGCGACACGCTGAGCGACAGCCAGAACCAGGTCGTGCTCGAGACGATGACGTTCCCCGATCCGGTCATCGAGATCGCGGTCGAGCCGAAGACGAAGGCCGACCAGGAGAAGATGTCCGCCGGGCTTCAGCGGCTTGCCGCAGAAGACCCCTCGTTCCGGGTCGAGACGGATATCGAATCCGGTCAGACGATCATGAAGGGTATGGGCGAGCTTCATCTCGACATCCTGGTCGATCGCCTAAAGCGCGAGTTCAAGGTCGAAGCCAATATCGGTGCCCCGCAGGTCGCCTATCGCGAGACGATCAAGAACCAGATCAGCCACACCTACACGCACAAGAAGCAGTCGGGTGGTTCGGGGCAGTTCGCCGAGGTTCAGCTCGAGATCTCTCCCACGGAGCCGGGCGAGGGATATTCCTTCGAGAGCCGCATCGTGGGTGGTTCGGTGCCGAAGGAATACATCCCCGGTGTCGAGAAGGGGATCAAGTCGGTGATGGATTCCGGCCCGATCGCCGGCTTCCCCGTGATCGACTTCAAGGTCGCTCTGGTGGACGGCAAGTTCCACGACGTGGACTCCTCCGTTCTCGCTTTCGAGATCGCCAGCCGCATGTGCATGCGCGAGGGTCTTCGCAAGGCGGGCGCGCAGCTGCTGGAGCCGGTCATGGCGGTCGAGGTGGTGACGCCTGAGGAATATACCGGCAACGTGATCGGTGACCTGACGTCCCGTCGCGGCCAGGTGCAGGGGCAGGAACCGCGCGGCAATGCGATCGTGATCGACGCGTTCGTTCCGCTCGCCAACATGTTCGGCTACATCAACAACCTGCGCTCCATGTCTTCGGGCCGCGCGCAGTTCACGATGCAGTTCGACCATTACGAGCCCGTGCCGCAGAACATCTCGGAAGAGATCCAGAGCAAGTACGCCTAGAACCAGATGCCCCCGGGGTGCGACGCCCGGGGGCCCCGAAATTCGATGCAACCGGGATCCACAATTCCGGAGCGCATCTCATAAGACAAAAGATCAGGAGGCCATCCCATGGCGAAGGCAAAGTTCGAACGCAACAAACCGCACGTGAACATCGGGACGATCGGTCACGTCGACCACGGCAAGACGACGCTGACGGCGGCGATCACCAAGTATTTCGGCGACTTCCGTGCGTATGACCAGATCGACGGCGCGCCGGAGGAGAAGGCGCGCGGGATCACGATCTCGACGGCGCATGTGGAATACGAGACCGAGAACCGGCACTACGCGCATGTCGACTGCCCCGGCCACGCCGACTACGTGAAGAACATGATCACGGGTGCGGCGCAGATGGACGGCGCGATCCTGGTGGTGAACGCGGCCGACGGCCCGATGCCGCAGACGCGCGAGCACATCCTTTTGGGCCGTCAGGTCGGCATCCCGGCGATGGTCGTCTACATGAACAAGGTCGACCAGGTCGACGACGAGGAGCTTCTGGAGCTCGTCGAGATGGAGATCCGCGAGCTTCTCTCGTCCTACGAGTATCCCGGCGACGACATCCCCGTCGTTCCCGGCTCGGCGCTGGCCGCGATGAACGGCGAGAACCCCGAGATCGGCGAGAACTCGATCCGCAAGCTGATGGAAGAGGTCGACGCCTACATCCCGACGCCCGAGCGCGCCGTGGACCAGCCGTTCCTGATGCCGGTCGAGGACGTGTTCTCGATCTCGGGCCGCGGCACGGTCGTGACGGGCCGGGTCGAGCGCGGCGTGATCAACGTGGGCGACGAGATCGAGATCGTGGGCATCCGCGACACCCGCAAGACGACCTGCACGGGCGTCGAGATGTTCCGCAAGCTGCTCGACCGCGGCGAGGCGGGCGACAATATCGGCGCGCTGCTGCGCGGCATCGACCGTGAGGGCGTGCAGCGGGGCCAGGTGCTCTGCAAGCCGGGCTCGGTCAAGCCGCACACCAAGTTCGAGGCCGAGGCCTACATCCTGACCAAGGAAGAGGGTGGCCGCCACACGCCGTTCTTCGCGAACTACCGCCCGCAATTCTACTTCCGCACGACGGACGTGACGGGCACGGTGCAGCTCGCCGAGGGCACCGAGATGGTGATGCCCGGCGACAACGTGTCCTTCGGCGTCGAGCTGATCGCGCCGATCGCCATGGAAGAGAAGCTGCGCTTCGCCATCCGCGAAGGCGGCCGCACCGTCGGCGCCGGCGTCGTCTCGAAAATCATCGAGTAACGCGCGAGCCACGTGGCCCTGGATGCTTTCCGGGGCCCGCCGAGCCTCGGAGGCATTTCTCTGAGGCACTTCGAATACCGGTCCGATGTGGTGCGGGGAATGACCTCCGCCCCACCTCTCGACTGAAACCCGCAAGGGAAAGAGACAGATATGGCCGCCAGCCAGAACATTCGCATTCGCCTCAAGGCGTTCGATTACCGGGTGCTCGATTCGTCGACCCAGGAGATCGTTTCGACCGCCAAGCGCACCGGCGCTTCGGTCCGGGGTCCGATCCCGATGCCCAACAAGATCGAGAAATTCACCGTCCTGCGGGGGCCGCACGTGGACAAGAAATCCCGGGACCAGTTCGAGATCCGCACGCACAAGCGGATGCTGGATATCGTCGATCCGACGCCGCAGACCGTGGACGCGCTGATGAAGCTCGACCTGGCGGCCGGCGTGGCCGTCGACATCAAAGTAATGGGGGCCTGATCATGCTACGCTCAGGCGTTATCGCAAAGAAGGTGGGCATGACGCGCATCTTCCAGGAGGATGGCCGGCAGGTGCCCGTCACCGTCCTGCAACTCGACAAACTTCAGGTCGTCGCCCAGCGTACGCCTGACCTTCACGGCTATGCTGCCGTGCAGCTCGGTGCCGGGACGGCCAAGGCCAAGAACACGACCAAGGCCATGCGCGGTCACTTCGCGGTGGCCAAGGTGGAACCGAAGCGCAAGATCGCCGAATTCCGGGTCGCCCCGGAAAACCTCATCGATGTGGGCGAAGAGATCATCGCGTCGCATTACTTCGAGGGACAGTTCGTTGACGTCTGCGGCACGTCGATCGGCAAGGGTTTTGCCGGTGCGATGAAGCGGCACAATTTCCGCGGCCTAGAAGCCACGCACGGCGTGTCGATCAGCCACCGTTCGCACGGCTCCACTGGCCAGTGTCAGGACCCGGGCAAGGTGTTCAAGGGCAAGAAGATGGCAGGTCACATGGGCGCCGCGCGCGTCACGACCCAGAATCTTCAGGTCATCCGCACCGACACCAGCCGTGGCCTGATCATGGTCAAGGGTGCGGTGCCGGGATCGAAAGGCGGATGGGTGACGATCAAGGACGCGGTCAAAAAAGCCACGCCCGAGAACGTGATCTACCCGGCTGCGCTCAGATCTGCCGCCGACGAAGCCGAACATGCCGCGCAAGCGGCCGCCGAGGAAGCTGCTGCGGCCGAGGCTGCGGAAGCCGAGCGTCTGGCGAAGGAGCAGGCCGAGCAGGAAGCTGCGGCGCTTGCCGAGGCCGAAGCGCAGATCAACTCCGAGAGCGCGAACGCCGATAACAGCGACGCCACCGAGAAGAAGGAGGGCGACGATGAAAACTGATGCCATCAAACTGGACGGCAGCGCCGCCGGATCCGTCGAACTCGACGAGGCCCTCTTCGGGCTGGAGCCCCGCGCGGACATCCTGCACCGCGTCGTGCGCTGGCAGCGCAACAATGCGCAACAAGGCACGCACAAGGTCAAGACCCGGTCGGAAACAAGCTATTCGACCAAGAAGATCTACCGCCAGAAGGGCACCGGCGGCGCACGCCACGGTGACCGCAACGCGCCGATCTTCCGCAAGGGCGGGATCTACAAGGGTCCCGTTCCGCGGAGCCACGGTCACGACCTGACGAAGAAGTTCCGCAAGCTCGGGCTCTGCCATGCGCTGAGCGCGAAGCAGGCTGAGGGCAATCTCGTCGTGCTTGACGCGCTGGATCTGACGGAAGCGAAGACCTCCGCGCTGGCCAAGCAGGTCAAGAACCTCGGCTGGAAACGCGCCCTCGTCATCGACGGCGCCGAGGTGAACGCGAATTTCGCGCGCGCCGCGGCTAATATCGAAGGTCTGGACGTGCTGCCCTCGATGGGGGCCAACGTCTACGACATCCTGAAGCGCGATACTTTGGTCATCACCAAGGCCGGTATCGAAGCACTGGAGGCTCGACTGAAATGAGCACGAAGCCAGAGCATTACGACGTGATCCGCAAGCCCATCATCACCGAGAAGGCGACGATGGCGTCCGAACACGGGGCCGTCGTCTTCGAGGTCGCGATGAGCGCTGCGAAGCCCGCAATCAGGGAAGCGGTCGAGACGCTCTTCAACGTGAAGGTCAAGGCCGTGAACACGTCCATCACGAAGGGCAAATCGAAGCGGTTCCGTGGTCGTCCCGGCCGCCGGAACGACGTCAAGAAGGCCTATGTCACCCTGGAAGAGGGCAACACGATCGACGTGACCACCGGTCTCTGAAGATCGACCGGGCCCGGGCTTGACCCGGGCCCTTCCAGGTGCGAGAAGCGCGTCTTCCGAGATGTCGGAGACGCTGCACCGCCCCGGTTCGCGCCGTGGCGCTGCAATCTAGACTTTCGCAGACCTCGCGTCTGCGCCTCACGGGGACCTTCGGGGCCCTTCAACCGCGGACCTCGCAGCGAGGCCCGCCACACAACGGAAGACAGGAAGCATGGCACTCAAGTCGTACAAGCCGACGACGCCGGGCCAGCGCGGGCTGGTGCTGATCGACCGTTCGGAGCTGTGGAAAGGCCGTCCGGTCAAGTCCCTCACCGAAGGGTTGACCAAGAACGGTGGCCGAAACAACACCGGACGTATCACGATGCGCCGCAAGGGCGGTGGCGCGAAGCGTCTCTATCGTATCGTGGATTTCAAGCGGACCAAGCACGAAGTCGAAGCCGTGGTGGTTCGGATCGAATACGATCCCAACCGGACCGCCTTCATCGCGCTGATCCAGTACGAAGACGGTGAGCAACGGTACATCCTCGCGCCGCAACGGATTTCCGTGGGCGACAAGATCGTCTCGGGCGATCGTGTGGACGTGAAGCCCGGAAACGCGATGCCCTTCTCGGGCATGCCCATCGGGACGATCATCCACAACATCGAGCTCAAGCCCGGCAAGGGCGGCCAGATCGCTCGCGCCGCTGGCACCTATGCGCAGTTCGTCGGCCGCGACGGTGGCTATGCCCAGATCCGGCTCAGTTCCGGCGAGCTTCGTCTCGTGCGGCAGGAATGCATGGCGACGATCGGCGCGGTGTCGAACCCGGACAACTCGAACCAGAATTTCGGCAAGGCAGGGCGCTCGCGCCACATGGGCATTCGACCGAGCGTCCGTGGTGTCGTGATGAACCCGGTCGACCACCCGCATGGTGGCGGCGAAGGCCGGACCTCCGGCGGACGTCATCCCGTCACCCCGTGGGGCAAGCCCACCAAGGGTGCGCGGACCCGTAACAAGAACAAGGCGTCGCAGAGCCTCATCGTGCGCTCGCGTCACGCCAAGAAGAAAGGACGCTGATCCATGTCGCGTTCCGTCTGGAAAGGCCCCTTCGTCGACGCTTACGTCCTCAAGAAGGCCGAAAAAACCCGCGAGAGCGGTCGCAACGAGGTCATCAAGATCTGGTCGCGTCGCTCCACCATCCTGCCCCAGTTCGTGGGCCTCACCTTCGGCGTGTATAACGGCAAGAAGCATGTGCCGGTGAACGTCTCCGAGGAGATGATCGGCCAGAAGTTCGGTGAATACAGCCCGACGCGGACCTATTACGGTCACGCCGCCGACAGAAAGGCGAAGCGCAAATGAGCAAGGAAAAGAATTCCCGTCGCGTGGCCGATAACGAGGCCATGGCCAAGGTCCGCATGCTGCGCACCAGCCCGCAGAAGCTCAACCTGCTCGCGGCCCTGATCCGTGGCAAGAAGGTCGAGAAGGCGCTGACCGATCTGACCTTCTCGCACAAGCGGATCTCGGACGACGTTCGCAAGTGCCTTCAGTCGGCGATCGCCAACGCCGAGAACAACCATAACCTGGATGTCGACGAGCTGATCGTCGCCGAGGCCTATGTCGGCAAGAACCT
Source organism: uncultured Paracoccaceae bacterium (assembly GCA_947489705.1). Taxonomy (GTDB): domain Bacteria; phylum Pseudomonadota; class Alphaproteobacteria; order Rhodobacterales; family Rhodobacteraceae; genus Palleronia. The sequence goes on along the minus strand of CANLEQ010000002.1, from coordinate 207,691 downwards.
GACGATGAAGCGCGGGCGTCCCCGGGCGCGTGGCCGTTTCGGTCGGATCATCAAGCCGTTCTCGGAACTCACCATCAAGGTCCGCCAGGTCGAGGAGCAAGCCTAATGGGTAACAAAGTCAATCCCGTCGGAATGCGCCTCCAGGTCAACCGGACCTGGGACAGCCGCTGGTACGCCGACACGAAGGATTACGGTGATCTTCTTCTCGAAGACATCAAGATCCGCGAATTCATCAAGAGCGAATGCAAGGCCGCCGGTATCAGCCGCGTGATCATCGAGCGCCCGCACCGGAAGTGCCGTGTCACTATCCACACCGCGCGGCCCGGGGTCATCATCGGCAAGAAGGGCGCCGATATCGAGACGTTGCGCCGCAAGCTCGCGTCGATGACCGCGTCCGAACTGCACCTGAACGTGGTCGAGGTCCGCAAGCCCGAGCTCGACGCCGCGCTGGTGGGTGAGAGCATCGCCCAGCAGCTCGAGCGCCGCGTCTCGTTCCGTCGCGCCATGAAGCGCTCGGTCCAGAATGCGATGCGCATGGGTGCCCTCGGGATCCGCGTGAACCTCGCCGGCCGCCTTGGCGGTGCCGAGATCGCGCGGACCGAATGGTATCGCGAGGGTCGTGTGCCGCTTCATACTCTGCGCGCGGATATCGATTTCGCGCGTGTGGAGGCCCAGACCGCCTACGGCATCATCGGTATCCAGGTCTGGATCTTCAAGGGCGAGATCCTGGAGCATGATCCCGGCGCCCGCGATCGCCGTGCACAAGAACTTCAAGACGGTCCGACGCCTCGCGGCGCCGGTCGTCGCTAAGGAGGGCGTGAAATGCTACAACCGAAGCGCACCAAGTTTCGCAAGATGCACAAGGGCCGCATTCGCGGCGAGGCGAAGGGGGGATCGGATCTGAACTTCGGCACCTTCGGCCTCAAGGCGGTCGAGCCCGAGCGCGTCACCGCCCGTCAGATCGAAGCCGCGCGCCGTGCCATGACGCGTCACATGAAACGTCAGGGCAGGGTATGGATTCGTATCTTCCCCGACGTGCCCGTCACCTCGAAGCCCGTCGAAGTTCGCATGGGTAAGGGCAAGGGCTCGGTCGACTTCTGGGCCGCGAAGGTCAAGCCAGGCCGGGTCATGTTCGAGATCGATGGTGTCGGCGAAACGGTCGCTCGCGAGGCGCTTCGCCTCGCAGCGATGAAGCTGCCGATCAAGACCCGTACCGTGGTTCGCGAAGACTGGTAATACGCAACCGGAATTCCCGACGACCTCTGAAAGCCCCTGCGATTCGTGGGGGCTTTTCCCGTTCGGGGAGCCTAGCCCTATATGAGCCCCCCGCAATCGCTGCCGTCTTAGATTAAAGGAAGGTCCATGCCGCAAATATCGTCGTTATTCGTGACCCCTCTCTACCGGGCGGCCCTGGTGGAAGGGGGGGGCTCCATCGACCCGGCGGAACTTGCGGCGTCATGCATCTCGATTGCCGAAGACGATGAAGCCGGACAGCTCTGGTGTGAAGAAAACGATTTTCCCGGATATACCAGCTATGCGTCGCTGACCGATCTGACATGGCGCTTCACGATTTTTGCCGAGGTCGCGAAGTTGCTCGATGGGCATGTCGCGCGCTTTGCCGAGGCGCTTGGTTTTGACCTGGGAACACGGAAACTGGTCCTCGATGATCTCTGGATCAACATACTCCCGGAAGGCGGTGTCCATTCCGGGCATCTGCATCCGCATTCCGTGATTTCGGGAACCACATATGTCGCGATGCCAGAGGGAACGTCGGCGATCAAGTTCGAGGATCCGCGTCTGCCGATGATGATGGCGGCGCCCCCCCGGCGCAAGGATGTGGCACGTGAACTGAAGCAGTTCGTCTACGTCACTCCTGAGGTGGGCGACGTTCTTTTGTGGGAAGGATGGCTCCGGCACGAGGTGCCCATGAACATGAGCGAGGAGGAGCGTGTGAGTGTCAGTTTCAACTATCGGTGGGAATGAGGCGAGGGACCGAAGATTTGCGCGCTTTAGCAGATGTTGCGTAGTTGGAATGAGGATCGCAATTCCCGTGGCCTCGGGTAAGACCGATTAACCATGATCCCGATGTCTTTTCACATGATCAAATTAACGATAGTTTTTCACCTATCTTTTCTTAAATTTGTCTAAACAGCACCGAACTTAAAATGCTATAGCTCTGTTTGCGTAAGGAGTGCCGCGACCGGCGCTCCCGACAACAGAGGTAAAGAATATCATGTTTATGAGAAAAATTGCTGCTGCTGCAGCCTTGTCGATCATTGCCGTTTCTTCCGCGAACGCGCTCACAACCACACCCTACCAATCGCCGTTGTCGGGCGGAGATTCGTCGCTTGCCAATGCGATCGCGACTGCCGGTGAATCCTTCGGCGGGACCGAATTGTCGTTCACGGCGGCTGACTGGCTGAATTCGTTCACCAGCATCACGATCAATCCGTTCAACGCGACCGGCGGGTTCCCCGCGAATTCCATCTCGCTGAGCTATGCCGTGAACGGCGGTGAAACGACGGCGCTCGACATCATTCCGACGCCCTCGCCCTTCAACTCGCCGAATGCGTCCGCGACGGGCTCGAGCTTTCTCGAGATGATGCTCAATCAGGGCGATACCTTGTCGTTCTTCATCAACGGTTCGGCCGGCGCGAGCGGCAACCAGGTGACGTTCGCCACCAACACGGCGGCGGTGCCGCTTCCGGCGGCAGGCTTGCTCTACCTTGCCGGCGTCGGAGGCGTCGTGGCTCTTCGCCGCAAGCGCAAGGCTTCCAAAGCCTGATCGCTAACCTTAGTCTCAAGTCGTGCGGCCGCCTTCGGGCGGCCGCGTGCGTTTGGGCCCGATGAAACGATTTTTGGATGACTAAGGCGGTCCAACGAGGCCCTTGCCAATGACGGTTCCGCTGTCTATACGGCGCGTTCATCCATCTCCACCGGGAATCAGGGTGACGTGTTCGCACGGCCCTCCGGTGATGTTGACGAAAGGAATGGCGATGCAAGCCAGCGAACTGCGCGACAAGACGCCCGATGAGCTTCGGGACCAGCTCGGCGCCCTGAAGAAAGAGGCGTTCAACCTGCGCTTCCAGGCGGCGACCAACCAGCTCGAGAACACGGCCCGCATGCGGATCGTCCGCCGGGACGTGGCGCGGGTCAAGACGATCCTGAACGAAAAGGCCGCGCAAGCGGCCCAGTCGGAGGCGTAAGAGATGCCCAAACGTATTTTGCAAGGCACCGTGACCTCCAACCAGAACACGCAGACGGTCACCGTGTCGGTCGAACGGCGCTTCACGCACCCCGTTCTGAAGAAGACGATCCGGAAGTCGAAGAAATATCGCGCCCACGACGAGAACAACCAGTTCAACGTGGGCGATCTGGTGCGTATTCAGGAATGCGCTCCCAAGTCGAAATCCAAGCGGTGGGAGGTCATGACGCCCGAGATGATCGAGGAAGAGCGTCGCGCCCGCGAGGAACACGCGAAAGTGCAGCAGAAAGAAGACGCTGCGCGTCACGATGCGAACGAGGCCGCCCACCATTAGGCGGCATATGGCGGGGCGGACCAGCCGTCCCGTGACTTAATCGAAACCCTGGGGACAGACGAGCCAGGCTCGCCCCAAAGGTCGGGAGACAAACCATGATCCAGATGCAGACCAATCTGGATGTCGCTGACAATTCCGGTGCTCGCCGGGTTCAGTGCATCAAGGTCCTCGGCGGCTCCAAGCGTAAATACGCATCGGTGGGCGACGTCATCGTCGTCTCCGTCAAGGAAGCCATTCCGCGCGGACGCGTGAAGAAGGGCGATGTCCGCAAGGCCGTCGTCGTGCGCACCGCCAAGGAAGTCCGCCGCGAGGACGGGACGGCAATCCGCTTCGACCGGAACGCCGCCGTCATCCTCAACAACAACAACGAGCCGATCGGGACCCGTATCTTCGGGCCGGTGGTGCGTGAGCTGCGCGCGAAGAACTTCATGAAGATCATCTCGCTCGCTCCGGAGGTGCTGTAATGGCTGCCAAACTGAAAAAGGGTGACAAGGTCGTCGTCCTCGCGGGCAAGGACAAGGGCAAGGAGGGCGAGATCACGTCCGTCAACCCGTCCGCCGGCAAGGCCGTCGTCGACGGCATCAATGTCGCGATCCGCCACACCAAGCAGAGCCAGACCTCGCAGGGCGGGCGTGTCCCGCAGGCCATGCCCATCGATCTCAGCAACCTCGCGCTGCTGGACGGCAACGGCAAGGCGACCCGAGTCGGTTTCAAGTTCGAAGACGGCAAGAAGGTCCGCTTCGCCAAGACTACGGGAGACGTGATCTGATGCTCGATACCGCAACATACACCCCGCGTCTGCGCGGCCTCTACCAGGACGACATCCGCGCGAAGATGCAGGAAGAGTTCGACCTGAAGAACCCGATGCAGATCCCGCGTCTGGACAAGATCGTGCTGAACATCGGCGCCGGCGCCGAAGCCGTCCGTGACAGCAAGAAGGCCAAGTCGGCCGCCGACGATCTGACCGCGATCGCGGGGCAGAAGGCAGTCATCACCAAGGCGAAGAAATCCATCGCGGGCTTCCGCGTGCGTGAGGATATGCCGCTTGGTGCCAAGGTGACGCTGCGGGGCGATCGGATGTACGAATTCCTCGATCGTCTGATAACCGTCGCGCTGCCGCGCGTCCGCGACTTCCGCGGCGTCAGCGGCAAGTCGTTCGACGGCCGCGGCAACTATGCCATGGGCATCAAGGAGCACATCGTGTTCCCCGAGATCAACTTCGACAAGGTTGATGAGGTCTGGGGCCTTGATGTCGTGATCTGCACCACCGCGTCCGACGACGCCAAAGCCAAAGCGCTGTTGAAGCATTTCAACATGCCCTTCAACAGCTGAGAGGAACGGAACTCATGGCGAAGAAAGCAATGATCGAGCGCGAGAAGAAGCGTCAGGCGCTGGTGGACAGATATGCCGCCAAACGTGCCGAGCTCAAGGATGTCGCGCGTGACGAAAGCCGTCCGATGGAAGAGCGCTTCAAGGCGCAGCTGAAGCTCGCGAAGCTTCCGCGCAACTCCTCGGCGACCCGCCTTCACAACCGCTGTCAGCTGACGGGGCGTCCGCACGCCTATTATCGCAAGCTGAAAATGTCGCGGATCGCGCTTCGGGACCTTGGTTCCGACGGCCAGATCCCTGGCATGGTCAAGTCGAGCTGGTAAGGAGGGTTAGATATGAACGATCCTATCGGTGATATGCTGACCCGGATCCGCAACGCGCAGATGCGCGGCAAGTCCACGGTGATCACGCCGGCGTCGAAGCTTCGGGCCTGGGTGCTGGATGTGCTGGCGGACGAAGGTTTCATCCGTGGACACGAAGCCACGACCGGTCCCGATGGCCATCCGGCCATCGAGATCAGCCTGAAATACTACGAGGGTACGCCCGTCATCAAGGAACTGCGCCGCGTCTCGACGCCGGGCCGCAGGGTCTATACGGGCGTGAGCGAGATTCCGTCGGTCCGTCAGGGCCTCGGGGTTTCCATCGTCTCGACGTCCAAGGGCGTGATGTCCGACGCAGCCGCGCGGTCCGCGAATGTGGGCGGCGAAGTTCTTTGCACGGTCTTCTAAGGAGGGATTGGTATGTCTCGTATCGGAAAACGACCCGTTGAGCTGCCCTCCGGAGTGGAGGCCACGTTGAACGGCCAGAAGATCGAAGTGAAGGGCCCCAAGGGGACCCGGAGCTTCACCGCCACGGATGACGTGACGCTTGCTGTCGAGGACAGCAAGGTCACGGTCATGCCGCGCGGCAAGTCCAAGCGTGCCCGCCAGCAATGGGGGATGAGCCGGACCATGGTTCAGAACCTCGTGACGGGCGTCAGCACGGGCTTCAAGAAAGAGCTCGAGATTCAGGGCGTGGGTTACCGCGCGCAGATGCAGGGCGACATTCTGAAGCTCAACCTGGGCCTGAGCCACGACGTGGACTTCGCGGTGCCCGAGGGGGTCACGATCACGGCTCCCAGACAGACCGAGATCTCGGTCGAGGGCATTGACGAGCAGCGTGTGGGTCAGGTGGCCGCGAACATTCGCAACTGGCGGCGCCCGGAGCCCTACAAGGGCAAGGGCATCCGCTACAAGGGCGAGTTTATCTTCCGCAAGGAAGGCAAGAAGAAGTAAGGAACGCGAGAGATGGCAAACAGTAAAAGAGATCTGTTTCTGAAACGCCGCCTGCGCGTTCGGAACAAGCTGCGCAGCGTGAATTCGGGACGTCTCCGGTTGAGCGTTCACCGCAGCAACAAGAACATCAGTGCCCAGCTGATCGACGATGTACAGGGCATCACGCTCGCCTCTGCATCGTCGCTGGAAAAGGAGCTCGGTGTCGTCGGCAAGAACAATGTCGACGCGGCAGCCAAGGTCGGACAGGCCATTGCGGAGCGGGCAAAGAAAGCCGGCATCGAGCAGGCTTATTTCGACCGTGGCGGTTTCCTGTTCCACGGCAAGGTTCGCGCGCTGGCCGAAGCCGCCCGCGAGAACGGACTGAAGCTCTAGAACGACAGGTGGCGCGCCGTGCCGGTGCGCCACCTATTTGCAGGTGACTTCGGTCGCCTCGATGATCAGGGGGCCGGCGCGGTCCACCGTGATTGGGACAAACGCCCCGACGGGGCCATGAAGGAGCCGAATATGGCAAGAGACGACAACAGGGGCGGTCGCCGTAATCAGCGCGACGAAACCCCGGAATTCGCGGATCGCCTTGTTGCGATCAACCGTGTTTCGAAGACGGTGAAGGGCGGCAAACGCTTCGGTTTCGCCGCACTCGTGATCGTGGGCGATCAGCGGGGCCGCGTCGGTTTCGGCAAGGGCAAGGCCAAGGAAGTTCCCGAGGCCATCCGCAAGGCCACCGAGAGCGCCAAGCGCAACATGATCCGCGTGCCCCTGCGCGACGGGCGGACGCTGCATCATGACGTCTACGGCCGTCACGGCGCCGGCAAGGTCCTGATGCGGACGGCCCCTCAGGGTACGGGCATCATCGCAGGTGGTCCGATGCGCGCTGTGTTCGAGATGCTGGGCGTCCAGGACGTGGTTGCGAAATCCCTGGGCTCGCAGAACCCCTACAACATGATCCGCGCGACGCTTGACGGTCTGACGAACGAGACCTCTCCGCGGTCCGTGGCGCAGCGTCGGGGCAAGAAGGTCGCCGATATCCTGCCGCGGCGCGATGAAGCCCCCGAGGCATCCGTCCAAGTGGCTGAGGAGGCCTGAGCATGGCAAAGACAATCGTCGTCAAGCAGATCGGCAGCCCGATTCGCCGTCCCAAGATCCAGCGCGCGACCCTCAAGGGGCTGGGCCTGAACAAGATGCACCGTACCCGTGAGCTGGAAGACACGCCGGCCATCCGCGGTATGGTGAACCGGGTTTCGCACATGGTGCAGATCGTGGAAGAGAAGGGCTAAGCCCCTCTTCCCCTAGAAGACCGAAAAGCGCTCCCTTCGGGAGCGTTTTTTTGTTTCCGGCAAATTGCGATAGGAGGATGAGCTCCCGAGTGTCATGGCGACAGTTCCCGGCCATGTAAGTAGGGCGCCACCCGACACGCGCGTTCGTGCGGCGCGCTTTTTGCCGCTTCATTCTGGCCATCGAACGCGCTGCCGACCAGCTTTCGATCCTGCTGCCCGGTTCCCGGATCTCGGCAAACGCGGTTATGCCGGCGGAGTGGCACCGTCCCAGTGGACGGTGCGCAGCATTCAGGCGCGCGGCACCGCCCGGCGGTAGAGATGCCATGTCGCGTGCCCGAGGATGGGGATCGCCGCGACGAGTCCCAGAAGCGCCGGAATGGACGCCACCGCCAGTGATACCGCCACGATCAGGCCCCAGATTGCGACCGGGCCGGGATTGGCCGCGGCAAGCCGGATCGACGTGACGATCGCGTTGATCAGCCCCACATCGCGATCGACGAGCAGGGGAAACGACAGGATGCTGATCGACAGAACGAGGCAGGCGAAAAGGAAACCCACCAGCATGCCGGCGATCGTCATGGTCCAGCCCGCGGGTGTGCTCACCGCGCGGGTGACCAGATCGACGAGACCGGCCGGCGGCTCCGGGCCGAGCGTCGCGAGATAGATCAATGCCGCACTGCTCATCCATGCCACGAAGATCGCGAAGAGGATCGCGCCGAGTGCCACGATGGGGCCGAGCGAGGGGGATTGCAGCACCGCGAACCCGTCCGACCATCGCGCCTCGTCGCCACGCGCGCGACGGCGGGACATCTCGTAGAGGCCGATCGCCACGACCGGGCCGACGAGGGCGAAGCCCGCGAGCAACGGGAAGATCAGTGGAATGAGATCCGCCTGAAATGCGAACCGCGCCAGGATCAATCCGATCAGCGGATAGAGCAGACACGCGAAAAGCACGTCGGACCGGAATGCGAGAAAGTCGTCGATGCCGGCCCTCAGGGCAAAGCGAATGTCGGCCAACGTGATCGGTCGCAACTCCGGCACCGCTTCGGAATGGCCACCGATCCGTCGCAACACCCGCGGCACGACCCCGAAGATGTCGCCGATCGCCCTGATTGCGAAACTGCCTGGATTGCCTATTGTCTTGGCCATGCACGGATCCTCCCTCAAAAGAGTAGCCGCGCCACATGAACGCGGCCGTCCCTTTGCATAGCAGATATGCGGCGAGCGCGCTACGGTTTTGCATCGGACTGCCGCGTCGCCCGCGGTGGGGAATCGGGAGATTTCCCCCGACCTTTACTCTTTGGCGGCTTACCCAGTGTCCCGAACGCCTCTCTCCCTTTCGGCTAGCGAAGGTGCAGGATCGCGGGCGGGTGTCGATGCCGTCATGGCAATCCGTCGGAAGCGGGGGCGTCCTTCCGGATTTCGGCCCAGATCGGCAGATGATCGGAGGCCCTGTCGACGAGCGGATGCCGCACGACACCCTGAGCGGCGACGGTCAGATCCGGACTGGTCGCGATCCGGTCCAGGAACCCGATCGGACGGCTCGAATGGAATGTCGGCCCGGGCGCGTGAATTGTGAATGAAGATGCGAGCCGACCAAGACCCACGCGGCGCGACCATTCGTTGAAATCGCCCGCGATGATCGTCGGCATGGGGGAGAGAGCCGCCATCTGGTGGCGGATTGCGAGCAGTTGCGCCCGGCGATCGCGTCGCCGCAATCCGAGATGGACCCCGACGACCCGCAACGGCCCGATCGTCGTGCCGAGATCGGCAAAGAGGGCTCCGCGCGGCTCGGTTCCCGGAAGATCGACGGGCGCGACCGATCGAACCTCGACGGCATCGCAAACCAGTATCGCGATGCCGTGATGGCCCAGACTCACGCCGTTCGAGGCGGCCCCCACGCTTCGCAGGCCGGTCGCGGGCCGTATCTCCGCGGGGGGGAGCGCGGCCCGGCGCGGTGACAGGCGTCTGTCGGCCTCCTGCAACACGCATATCGCCGGACGCAGGTCGGCGAGCGCTGCGATGATGCGGTCCGGCCGCCGACGCCAATCCGTTCCGACCGCCTTTCGGATATTCCAGCTGAGCAGCTTCAGGTTCGGCTTCGGCTCGGGATCTGTCATAATATCGGTGCCCACAGCGACAGGACCTTCTCGGCGGCTTTTCTGACCCGTCCGCCCTCCTGCATCCCTGACCGGCCCTCGGCCGCCAAGTCGGCCGCCCAGTCCGAAACACGGGCGACGGACGCGCGATCATAGAGAAACACAACGGTCTCGAAGTTCAACAACATGCTGCGCGCGTCGAAATTCGCCGACCCCACCCAGGCCGCATCATCGATGAGACCGGCTTTGGCGTGGATCATCGTCTCGGGCAGGCAGATCACCCGGCATCCGTCCTCGCTGAGGTTCCGCAGAAACGAGCCGCGGGCGATATCCGCCACCATGTGGTTCGAGCGCTGCGGCAGGATGATCCGCACGTCGAGACCCCGTCGGGCGGCGATGCTGAGCGCGCCGGCAAGCGCCTCCGTCGGAACGAAATAGGGCGTGACGATCCAGATTCGCTCGCGTGCCGCATGGATCGCGTGGACGAGGCCATCGTGGAGGATGTCTGTTCCGGTGTCGGGACCCGCCACGACGAGCTGGCTGATCCCGGCGCCGTCGGTAAACGGACGCTCCCCCTGGCGCACCTCGCCCTCCCAGTTCGAGGCGAAGACCTGCGGGTGGAGATGCGCGACGGGTCCTTCAAGTTCGAGTGTCAGGTCGCGCCATACCTCGGGGTCGCCTGATGCGCCGAGGTAATCGCGACCGATATTCCGACCGCCCGTCAGGACGCGGCTGCCGTCCGCGATCATCATTTTTCGATGATTGCGCAGGTTCATCTGGCTTATTGGCGGACCCTGAAACAGCCGCGGGAAGAATTGCAGTTCGCCACCGGCCGCGGCGAATTCGCGCAATGCGGCCTTCGGCCTTCGGCGCCCCCCGCCGAGCCGGTCGATGAGCAGGCGGACGCGCAGGCCGTCGCGCGCTCTGGCGGCGAGCCTCTCGACGAAGGCCGCTCCGATATCGTCGGGCTGGATCAGATAGGTCGCCACGTCCAGCGTTTCCCGCGCACCGTCGATCAGTCGGTCGATCGCCGCGGCCGCCTCGTCGGAATCGGCGATCACATGCACCTTGTTTCCGGACATGGCAGGTGGCGCGCCCAGCGCGCAGAGATTCTGCGCGAGCGGGGGCGGATGCGCCAGGCGCTCTTCGCCCGGGCGGATCACGAGCTGCACGGGGATGCGTTCCTTGCGAACGCCCAGCAGGAGGAACAAAGGCAATGCGACCCACGGCCAGGTGGCGAAGAAAATCAGCCACGCGAGCACGGATTGCGGCGTGCGGCGTTGCTGAAAGAGCCGCAGGACCGCAATGGCGGCGATGACCGTCAGGGCCATCACGCTGAAATGGACGCCAATCCAGAAGATTTAGGTTTCGCCTTTCCCATCGGCTGAAGCGATCGCAGCCGCTTCGCTCGATAATCTCGAATGCGTCTGAGCGTCAATCTATACGCGGCGAGACGTGTGATGCAGGCGCCCGCCGGGGGAAGGAAAGACGGCCTCGTCGCGCCTGGCCGAACGAACCGGTCCTGCGCGGGTTACGGCCAGACCCGGAATATCGATCATTCCACCCGTCACCGGATGGGTGATATCGTCGGGCAAGCCGGGGGCGGAGGGCGATATGAATGACGTTCAGGGCAAGGCGCAGGCAACGCGCGGGAAAGCTCGGCCACAATCCGACGATGCGCATGCCACGCCGGCGTCGGAGACCGGGCGGGGGCGCGAGGCCTGGCGGCCCTATGACATTCCGCTGTCGGGCTGGCGCGATGTCTGCCTGCGCGTCGGGGGGCGGATCGGGCCCGAACTCGTCCCGCTGGTGGCCGCCGGGGTCGCGTTCTTCGGAATGCTCGCGCTCTTTCCGGCAATCGCGACGTTGGCCTCGCTTGCGAGCCTGCTTTTCGACGCCGACATCGTCATCCGGCAGATCGATGCGCTCGAAGGATTGGCACCGGCGCAGCCCCTTGCCGTGGTGCGGGATCAGACGATCGCGCTCGCGGGTCAGGCACCGGGTGGTGCCACGACGACGGCACTCGTCAGCATGGCGCTGTCGCTGTTCTGGGCGTCGCGCGGCATCGACAACCTCGTGAGCGGGATCAACATGGCCCATGCCGAGGTCGAAACGCGCAACCTTCTACTGCGCAATGCGGTGTCGCTGTCGCTGACCGTGGTGCTCACCGCGATCGCGCTTGCGTCGCTGGCGCTTGCCGGGGCGGTTCCACCGGCTGCCCAGGCATTGGGTGTTTCGGGCTCGGTCGACACGATCGTCACCATCGGCCGTTGGCCATTGCTGGCATTGATGTCGCTTGCGGCACTCGGGCTGCTCTACCGGCACGCGGCGGCGCGCAGGCCACCGCGGTGGAGCTGGGTGACACCGGGCGCGATCGTGGCGACGGCACTGTGGCTGGGCGGGTCGGTTCTCTTCTCGCTCTTCGTGCGGAACTTCGGCAGCTATCAACCGACCTACGGTGCCATAGCCGGGGTGGTCATATTGCTGCTCTACATATGGATGACGGCGTTCGTGGTGCTTCTGGGGGCGCTGCTGAACGCCGAGATCGAGCATCAGTCGCGCCGCGACACCACCCGCGGCCGCGTCAGGCCGATGGGACAGCGGGATGCGGAAATGGCCGACACGCTGGGAAAAAAACCCTGACCGCCGCTGCATGGCGCACGAGCGGGCGCCAGCGCCTTTCCAACCCATACCGCGCGAGGTAGGGCGATACGGGAACAACAGGCGGAGTAGCAGATGATCACCGGAGCGGACCGCGAGCTCGTCTACGACCTGGGCATGCATGACGGGCAGGACACGGATTTCTACCTCAAGAAGGGCTTTCGCGTCGTCGCGATCGAGGCCAACCCCGCATTGGTGGCCGAGGCGCGCCAGCGTTTCGCCCATGCGATCTCGGACGGTCGGCTGACGATCGTCGATCGGGCCGTCGCCTCGACCGACGCGGAGCTCGAGTTCTACGTCAACCTGTCCAACAGCAAGTGGAGCTCGATCCACGAGGAATGGGGGAACCGCGGGCGCAAGGGATTCGACAAGGTCGCGGTGAAGGGGATCCGGCTTCAGGATGTCATGGCCGAACACGGCGTGCCATATTACATGAAGATCGATATCGAAGGCGCAGACGGGACCGCGTTGGAGCAGCTCGCCGGGATGACGGTCAAGCCGGCCTTCGTCTCCGTCGAGGGCGGATGGATGAAGTATCTCAACATGTTCGCGGCGATGGGCTACGACCGGTTCGCCCTGGTCAACCAGGCATTGGTTTCCGAGACGCGTCCTGCCGATCCTCCGCGCGAGGGCAGGGCGGTGGACCATTCCTTTCCGATGGGGGCCTCGGGACCCTTCGGCCGCGAAGTCGCCGCGCCGTGGTGGACCTATGACGAGATATCCGCGGATCGCCGGGCGTTCCAGAAACTGATGGAGCAGATCGGTCGCGAGGCGGGCGGCGACCCCGCCAAGATCCAGGCCGAACGCGAGCGGCGAAAGCTCGGCTGGTACGACGTTCACGCGACGACGCAAGCCGCGCTGGCCTGACCTGCCGCAGGCGTGGTCGCTCCCGGGCGCGGCAAGGTGAAGCGCAATATGCGCGCCTCAGTGGAAGTCGCGGCTCGGGAAAAGGCGTTTCGACTGATCGCGCGGGTGAAGGGCGCGCGGAGGATAGCGCGGCGGTCGGGGGGCATCGTCGGCCTCGGGTCGTGTGACGCCGACGCTCTCGTCCATCGGATGGCCGAGATCGCCGAGCCGGTGCGACAGATCCTCGATGCGCTCGGCGATCAGGTGGACGACGATCCCCTCGCGCTCCATCCGCCCCGTCACGCGCAGCAGGCGTCCGCCCATGACGATCCGGCGGAACATGGCATAGACCTTGGGCCAGACCACGATGTTGGAGACACCCGTCTCGTCCTCGAGCGTCAGGAAGATCACGCCGGAGGCGGTGCCCGGACGCTGGCGCGTGATGACGAGACCGCAGACCGAAATGCGCCTGAGCGGTGTCGTGACGAGTTGGTCATGAGGAACGAGACTTGCGATTGAGGGGCGCAGCAATTCCATCGGATGGGCACGCAGGGTGAGCCGCATGGAGACGTAATCCTCGACCACTTCCTCGCCCAGATGCATGGACGGCAGGCTCACCTCCGGCTCCCGCACGCCTTCGCCGTCCATCGGATCGGAAAAAAGCGGCAGCGGTTTCGGCGCGCGGATCGCGCGTACGGCCCAGAGCGCGTCGCGCCGGTTCAGCCCCATGCCGACGAAGGCATCGGCCTCGGCCAGGCGTTCGAGCACAGCGGGCGCGAGGCCCGCGCGCAGCCAGAGGCTCTCGGGGTCCGGATAGCCGTTGCCACGCGCGGCGACGATCCATTTCGCGTCCTCCTCCCTTAGGCCCTTGATCTGGCGAAACCCGAGCCTGAGCGCCAGCGCCCCGTCCGTGCGCCGCTCCAGCGCGTTGTCCCAGGCGCTCCGGTTGACGCAGATCGGGCGCAGTTCGATACCGTGTTCGCGCGCATCCCGCACGATCTGTGCGGGCGCATAGAAGCCCATCGGCTGGGAATTGAGCAGGGCGCAGGCGAAGATCGCGGGATGGTGGCATTTCATCCACGATGACACGTAGGTCAGCATGGCGAAGGCCGCCGCGTGGCTTTCGGGAAAGCCGTAATCGGCGAAGCCCTCGATCTGGGTGAAGCACTGGTTGGCGACATCGACGGAATAGCCGTTGGCCGTCATGCCGGCGACGAAGCGCTCGCGCTGCGCGCCGATGGTGCCCATACGGCGGAAGGAGGCGAGCGAACGGCGAAGCTGGTCGGCCTCTTCGGGGGTGTATCCCGCGCCGACGATGGCGATCTGCATCGCCTGCTCCTGGAACAGGGGCACGCCCAGCGTCCTGCGGGTGACCTCGGCCAGCGCGGGGCCGAAGGGTTCGGGGGATTCGAGGCCCTGGCGGCGCCGGATATAGGGCTTGACCATCCCGCCCTGGATCGGGCCGGGCCGGACGATGGCCACCTCGATGGCGAGATCGTAGAAGGTCGCGGGCTTCATCCGCGGCAGGAAGTTCATCTGCGCCCGGCTTTCGACCTGGAACACCCCCACGGCGTCGGCGCGTTGCAGCATCTCGTAGGTCGCGGGGTCCTCCTGCGGGACGGTGTCGAGGGACAGCGCCGTGTTCTCGTGACGCTCCAGCAGGTCGAAGCCCTTGCGCAGGCAGGTCAGCATGCCCAGCGACAGGATGTCGATCTTGAGGATGCCGAGCGCGTCGATGTCGTCCTTGTCCCATTCGATCACCGTGCGGCCTTCCATGGCGGCGTTCTCGATCGGGCAGAGCGCGTCGAGCCGTCCGCGGGTGACGACGAAGCCGCCGACATGCTGGCTCAGGTGGCGGGGAAAGCCGATGATCTCGCCGATGAGGCGGATGGTCTGGGCCAGGCGGCGATCGGACGGGTCGAGGCCCAGTTCGCGGATGCGCGACGGGTCCGCGCCGCCGTCGGACATGCCCCAGATCTGGCTCGAGAGGCTGGAGGTCACGTCGAGGCTCAGCCCCATCACCTTGCCCACCTCGCGGATCGCGGCGCGCGTGCGGAAATGGATCACCGTCGCGCAGAGCCCCGCGCGATCGCGGCCATAGCGGTCGTAGATCCACTGGATCACCTCTTCGCGGCGCTCATGCTCGAAATCCACGTCGATATCGGGGGGCTCGTCGCGATGGCGCGAGATGAACCGCTCGAAGACCATGCCGATCATGTCCGGCGAGACGTCGGTGATCCCCAGCAGGTAGCACAGGATCGAGTTGGCCGCCGAGCCGCGCCCCTGGCACAGGATGCCGCGCGATCGCGCTTCCCGCACGATGTCGTGGACGGTCAGGAAATAGGCGGCATAGCCGAGCTCGCCCACCAGGCTCAGCTCCTTGTCCATCAGCCGCTGCGCCCGCTCGGTCGCGCCATGCGGATAGCGACGGACCATGCCTTCGCGCGCCAGTCTCTCGAGACGCTGCTGCGGCGATTCGTCCGCCGAGATCTCGTCGGGATATTCGTAGCTGAGCTCCGAGAGATCGAAACAGCAGCGCCCGGCAATCTCCAGGGTCCGGCGCAGGGCCGCGGGGTGATGGCGATAGAGCCGTGCCATGTCTCTGGCGCCCTTGAGGCGACGTTCGGCATTGGGCAGCGCCTTCGTGCCGATCCGGTCGATGGTCATCCCCTCGCGCAGGCAGGTCAGGACATCCGCCAATTGCCGCCGCGCCGCGTGATGCATCAGGACGTCGCCCAACGCGACCATCGGCGCCGCGCTGCGCCGCGCCAGGTCCGCGCAGGCATCGAACCATTCCTGATCGGACCCGTCATAGCGGGGCGCCGCCCCGAGGAAGACATGACCCGGAAAGCGGCGGGCGAGCGTCTGGACGGGTCTGCGTGCCCGGGCAGGATCGGGCGGTGGCAGAGCGATCAGGATCATGCCCCGGCATCCCTTCACGAGATCCGCCAGATCGAGATGGCATTCTCCCTTCGAGGCGCGCCGCTTGCCCAGCGTCAGAAGCTGCGAGAGCCGCTCGTAGCCGGCGCGGTCGGCGGGCAGGGCGATCCACTCCACCGGGCAGTCGCGCAGCACCAGACGTGCGCCCACGATGAGCCGCGGCAGCTTGAGCTTGCCGGGCACGGGCAGGTCCAGCGGCGATCCGACCTCCTGGCGAGAGCAGGCATCGACCTGATGGCTGGACCTGACGCGCAGGGCTTCAGCCTCCTTGCGCAAGGTCTTGAGCGCCGAATAGGCCCGCACCACACCCGCCAGGCTGTTGCGGTCGGTGATGGCGATCGCTTCCAGCCCCAGTTCGGCGGCGCGCAGCATCAATTCCTCGGGATGCGAGGCCCCGGTGAGGAAGGTGAAGTTCGAGGTGACGCAGAGTTCGGCATAGGTCATGCGAATTCTCCCTGCACGAACCAGCCCGGATCCTGCGGCGTATTGAACAGCCACAGGCGGCGGCCTTCGCGTGTCTCCACCTTCCAGTAATCGCGCAGACCGGAGCGCCAGCTGTCATCGTCCAGCCACCATTCCGGCGCGATCCGCTCCGGCCCCGAGGCGTTCACGGTGGTCATGGGCATGCGCCGCCACTTGAACCGGGCCGGCGGATGCATCCCCCGGGCGGCGATGGGTTCGGGGCGGAAAAGGCGCAAGGGTCGCGGACGCAGACAGCTCCATCCACTTTCGGGATCGCTGTAGGCTGCAGAGGCGATGATGAAGCCGCGCTCGGGAATGTGGCTGTCGGCGGGCAGGAACCGCTGCACATTCTCGAGCCCGATCCGTGTCCCTATACGGGTGATCAGATCATCGAGCCGATCGGGGCTCGCCTGCGACGCCATGGTGCCGGCCTGCTGCACCGGCAGCGGCTCGACCAATGTGGCCTCCAGCCGGATCTGGTCGATCCCGAACCCGGCCTCCGTCTCGCTGACGCCACGCGAGAAGAGCGGCAGGATACGCGCCGGATCCCGCATCGCCGCCGCGAGCGGCAGCTCCACCTGCTGGCCGCGCTGATCGACGCGGCGCAGCGTCAGCCTCAGCCGACGTGCGCCCTTCTCGTGCAGGGTGAGCTTGTCGCAGAGCGGCGCGAGCAGCCGCTCGGTCGAGGCCATGACATCCTCGAAAAGGCCGATCGGTTCGGGAAAGCTCAGGCGGACGGCGAAATGCGGGGGATCGGCCTCCGGACTGATCGCTTCGGGGCACTCGCCCAGCAACTGGTCGAGGCGCAGTATCAGTTCCGGCCCGAAGCGGCGCGACAACGGCGCGCGCGCGGTCGCCAGCAGATCGCCGATGCGGCGCAGCCCCAGTCGCTGCAGCCGGACGACCACCTCCGCGTCGAGCCTCAGCGCCTCGACTGGCAAATCCGCAAGTCTCTCGCGTGTCTCGCGGGGCGCGATCCGGCCTTCGCGAAAATGCGCCAGCGCCCAGGCCGCCCCGCGGGTATCGGCCAGACCCAGCCGCAACGTGAGCCCCGCCCGTTCGAACCGGCCGCGCATGTCCGCCAGCATCGCCTCCTCGCCACCGAAGAGATGGGTCGAGCCGCTCACATCCAGCACCAGACCGTCGAGTCCATCGCGTCCGACCCAGGGGCAATAGCGTGTGGCCCAGCGGCGCAGGCAGGACAGGAACCGGTCATCCAGATCGGGCTCTGCCGGGTGACTGACAAGCGAGGGGCAGAATGCACGGGCATCCGCAAGGCTCATGCCGCGATGCAGTCTAAGCGCCTCGGCCGCGGGGGTCAGGCAATAGATCCTGTCCGCATTCTTGTGGTTCAACGTCAGGGCAAAGGGCGCCTCGATCGGCCGCGATCGGAGAATCCGCTCGCAAGCCAGCCGGGGAAACCACATGCAGACAACGCGTTTGCGACTCCCATCGAACATTATCGGTACCCAATGTTCTTCATTTGTTCTTACTAATTTCCCGCTGCTTCGGAGTCGAGCCTTGGAAACGACCTTCTGTCGGGGTGCCTGCCTCGATCGCGGGCCAAACGGGCGAACCGAATCCACTTTCGCCGCGTTGCGACTGGCAGTCCGGGAGAAATTTCATGGCACCGCGTCCATACTGGAAAGGCTACCTGAAGCTTTCCCTCGTCACGTGCCATGTTTCCCTGACGCCGGCGACGAGCGATCGCGACAAGGTCCGGTTTCACACCCTCAATTCCGAAACCGGCAATCGCGTGCGCAGCCGCTACGTGGATGCCGAAACCGGGGATCCCGTCGATGACGAGGAAGAGGTGCGGGGATACGAGGTCGAGGACGGGCGCCATATCGTCATCGAGGACGATGACCTTGAGGCGGTGGGTCTCGAAAGCACCAGGACGATCGACATCGAAGCCTTCGTACCTTCAGACAGCATCGAATGGATCTGGTACGATACCCCCTACTATCTGATGCCGGAGGACGAGGTTTCTCAGGAGGCGTTCGCCGTCATCCGCGAGGCCATGGACGCGTCGGGTATGCGCGGCATATCGCGTCTGGTTCTTGCACGACGGGAGCGGGCGGTCATGCTCGTCCCCCAGGGCAAGGGCATCGTGCTCTGGACCTTGCGGTACGGCGACGAGGTACGCCAGCCGAAGGAGATCTTCGGAGACATCGCCGATCGCAAGGCCGATTCGAAACTGGTCAAGCTGGTGCAGCAGGTCATAGACGAAAGATCCGAGCCCTGGGACGAGAAGATGGTGCGCGATCCCGTCCAGGAGAATCTCAAGAAGCTGATCGCGAGCAAGAAAAAGAAGAAGAAACGTCCTGCGGCCGGAACGTCGAAGCCGGCCGAGGCACCCGAGCCTGCCGACAACGTGGTCGACATCATGGATGCGCTGCGCAAGTCGATCTCGAAGGACAAGAAGAAGAGCTGATCAGCGGCTCTTGCGGCGCCCGGATTCGAGCGGTTGTGCAGCGCGCCAGAAATCGGCCCAGGGATCCGCGATGCTGCCACTTCTGGCCAGCGCGTTGCCGACGGTGAAGTGGTCGGGCCCGATGGCTTGGTCGAGTTCGGTCCAGTCGAGCGGCATGGAAACCGGCGCGCCGGATCGCGCGCGGCTGGAATAGGGCGCGACCGCGGTGGCGCCCCGGCCGTTCCGGAGGTAGTCGACCAGTATCTTGCCCTTGCGTTTGGACTTCGTGACCGTGGCGACGTATCGCTCCGGATCGTCCGCCGCCATCGCCTCGGCGATCCCCTTCGTGAAAGCCTTCACCTCCCGCCATTCCGCCTTTGGCTTGAGCGGTGCCACCACATGCAGCCCCTTGCCGCCGGAGGTTTTGACGAAGCTTATGAAGCCCGCCTCGCGCAGGCGCTCGCGCACTTCTCGTGCGGCATCGATCACGGCGGTCCATGCGACCCCAGGGCCGGGATCGAGATCCATGGTAATGAAGTCCGGCCGTTCCAGATCGTCGAGTTGGGACCCCCAGGGATGGATCTCCAGCGCGCCCCCCTGAACCATTCCCAGAAGACCCGGAAGACCGTCGACGGCGACGAGCGGTGCGTCGGACGCGTCCGTCGGATCCTGCGCTTCGAGTATCTCGGATGACTGCCCGCGCCACGCGTGTTTCTGGAAGAAGCACTGCCCGCCCACGCCCTCGGGGCAGCGCAGCAGGGCAAGCGGCCGGTTCACGACGAACGGGCCCATCCACCGCCAGATATCCGCATAATAATCGGCCAGCCCCTGCTTGGTGACGCCCGCATCCGTCCAGTAGATCCGGTCGGGATGGGTGAGGCGAACGGCGGGCGCCGGTTTTGCCGCCACGGCATCCGCGGATTCCCTTGCGACCTCCTTGGGGTTGCGATCCTCGCGAAGTCCCCGGAAGATGGCATGCCTGACCGATCCTTTGGCGGTCCAGGCGCTGAACTCCACCTCGGCCACCAGGGCGGGCCGGACGAACACCGCATCTCGCGCATCCTCGGCCGAGAGTTTCCGGGCGAAGGGGCTGGTCTTACGCGTCGAGCCCTCGAGTCGCTCGAAAAGCTCTGCTGCAGTCTTGCGGGTGAACCCGGTTCCGACGCGGCCGGCATGGACCAGTTTCCCGTCCTCGAAATAGCCGAGCAGGAGCGAGCCGATTGCGCCCCTGGAGGCGGAGGAGGGGGTGTAGCCGCCGACGACGAATTCCTGTCGCTCCGAGCATTTGGACTTGATCCAGGTCTTGCTCCGGCCCGATCTGTAGGGGGCGTTGCGATCCTTCGAGATTACGCCCTCGAGGCTCAGGCGGCAGGCGTGACGCAGAACCAGATCGCCGTTCTCTTCGAAGTGTTCGCTGTATTTCAGGACGTCCGACGGCTGCCCCAGCAACGCTTCGAGCGTGTCCTTGCGGTCCATCAGGGGGGCAGGGCGCAGGTCCGTTCCGTCGAGATGGAGGATGTCGAAGGCATAGAACACCATGCGGTCGGTCCGCTCTTCGGAGAGGTCGGCCTGCAGGAGCGAAAAGTCCGAGGCACCGCTCGGCCCGGATACGACGACTTCGCCGTCGAGTACGACCTCCCGTGCGTCGATTGCGCCAAGCGCCGCCGGGATCGCCGGGCCGAACCGCGCGGTCCAGTCGTGACCGCTGCGCGTGAAGAGCGTCACGCGTCCCTCGCGCAGATGCGCCTGCAGGCGGTAGCCGTCGAACTTGATCTCGTGCAGCCATTTCCGACCCTCCGGCGGCGAGGGCTTCAACGTCGCGAGCGCGGGCGGAACGAAGCCGGGATATTCCCCCGCGCGCGCCTTCGAGGGCATCGGCGGTCGCTCCTGCCTGTCCGTGGCGGTTTCCCCGCCCTCCGGCGAAGGCTCGTCGCCTCGCGCGACCTCGTCGACGCTGCGCCCGGTCTTCACGGACGTGGCGTGTTCGTCCGTGACGGCCGCGTTGCCTTCGTCGCGTGCGAAGGTGTCCTTGCCCTTGATGAGCAGCCAGTTGTCCCTCTTGTCGCGCGGCTTTTTCGCCATCCTCGTAAGATGCCAGCGCCCTTTCAGCCTCTCGCCGTGGATCTCGAATTCGAGATGTCCCTTTTCCAGGGCCTTGCGAGGATCTCCGAGCGGTTCCCAGCGGCCCCGGTCCCACAGGATGACGGTCCCTCCGCCATATTGCCCCTTCGGGATCGTCCCTTCGAAATCCCCGTAATCGAGCGGGTGATCTTCAGTCTGCACCGCGAGGCGCTTGTCGCCGGGCACCAGGCTCGGGCCCTTCGTGACAGCCCAACTCAGCAGGACACCCCCGAGTTCGAGCCGCAAATCGTAATGCAACCGACGCGCCGCGTGCATCTGGATGAAATAGCCGTCGCCGCCGGCCGAGCCTTCCTCGGTGCCCCGCGGCTCGGGCGTGGCGTCGAAGTCGCGCTTCTTGTTGTAGGTGTCGAGGCGCATCTAACCGGCCTTCTTCCGGTTCCGAGCGGACGAGCTCTTGCCGGAGCGTGAGGATTTCTTGCGGGACGCGGATGCCGATTTCTTCTTGCCGGTCGCCTTGGCGCTTTCGCGCAGCGCGTCCATGAGGCTCGTGACCTTGGTTTCCTCGGGCGGCTTCGGCGCCTCGATCTCGCGCCCCTCGATCTTGGCCTGAACCAGTTCGGCCACCGCGTTGTCGTAGCGGTCGTCGAAATCCCGCGGATCGAACTTTCCCGATTTCGTCTCGATGATGTGTTTGGCAAGATCGAGCATCTCTCCATCGATCTTCATCTCCGGCAGATCCTCGAACACCTCCGAAGACGGCCGCACCTCGTAGTCGAAATTCAACGTGTGTGCGACGAGACCGATTCCCTGGGCCCTCAGGAGCACGGTTCGCACGCGGCGAAAGAGAACCGCGCGGGCAAGGGCCGCCACCTGCTTCTTGCGCATTCCCTCGCGCAGGACGGCGAAGGAATCGGAGAACATCTCGTCGGTGGGTGCGATGAAGTAGGGCTTGTCGAAATAGACGCTCTCGATCGCCGAACAGGGGATGAAGGCCTCGATCCTGAGCGTCTTGTCGCTGTCGGGGACGGTGTCGGCGATCTCCTCGGGATCGAGGACGATATACTGATCGGGAGCGGTTTCGTACCCTTTGACCTGCTGGTCCCTGTCGACGGGTTCCCCGGTTTCCTCGTCGATGTATTCGCGACGGACGCGATTGCCGGTATCGCCGTTCAGGATGTGGAACGACACGCGGTTGGAGGTCGTCGCGGCTGCGTAGAGGGCCACCGGAAACGCCAGCTCGGCGAGCTTGATCGTCCCCTTCCACGTTGCTCTGGCGGCCATGGCGCTTCTCCGATGAACGGAGGTCAACTGCCCTCCCGAAGACCTTGTTCCCGCAGGCGGAGTCGTGGCGGGATGGCCGGATCGATGTGTCCGCGCCCATTTCGGGTCCCGCACGACGAACGGCCCGGCGAATTCTTTCGCCGGGCCGGGCAGGGGTGGCGCGGCACCCCGGCTGTCGTTCTGGAATGGCCCTCAGGCCAGATCGAACCGATCGGCGTCCATCACCTTCGTCCAGGCCGCCACGAAGTCGCGGACGAAATGCTCGCCCGCATCATCCTGGGCATAGACTTCGGCGATCGCCCGAAGCTGCGAGTTCGACCCGAAAACCAGGTCGCAGCGGGTCCCTGTCCAGAGAACGTCGCCGCTCTTGCGGTCGCGCCCCTCATAGGTGTTGGCCCCCTCGCTTTCGGGTTTCCATTCGATCCGCATGTCGAGCAGGTTGACGAAGAAGTCGTTCGTCAACTGTCCGGGGCGGTTGGTCAGCACGCCGTATTTCGAGCCGCCCGTATTGGCGTCGAGCGCCCGCAGACCACCGACCAGCACCGTCATCTCGGGGGCCGTCAGCGTCAGCAGCTGCGCGCGGTCCACCAGAAGCTCTTCCGGCGAGACGCTGAAGCTCTGCTCCTGGTAGTTGCGGAAGCCGTCGGATTTCGGCTCCAGCGGCTCGAAGCTTTCGGCGTCGGTCTGCTCCTCGGTGGCGTCGGCGCGGCCCGGGGTGAAGGGGACGGTGATGTCGTATCCCGCATCCTTCGCCGCCTTTTCCACCGCCACGCAGCCGCCGAGCACGATCATGTCGGCCAGCGAGATGGGCTTGGAGAACTTTTCGCGGATCCCGTCGAGCACGCCGATCGTGCTGGCGAGCCGCGCGGGATCGTTGACCGGCCAGTCCTTCTGCGGCGCGAGACGCACGCGCGCCCCGTTGGCGCCGCCGCGACGGTCCGATCCGCGGAAGGTCGAGGCCGAGGCCCAGGCCGCCGAAACGAGGTCCTGAACCGACAGCCCCGAGGCGAGGATCTGCGACTGCAGCTCGGCCACGTCGTCGTCGTCGACGACCTCATGCTCCCATGCGGGGATCGGGTCCTGCCAGATCAGATCCTCGGCCGGAACCTCCGCGCCGAGATAGCGGACCTTGGGCCCCATGTCGCGGTGGGTGAGCTTGAACCACGCGCGGGCATAGGCATCGGCGAACTTCTGCGGGTTGGCGAGGTAATCCGACGCGATCCGGTTGTAGACCGGGTCCACCTTCATCGCCATGTCGGCGGTCGTCATCATGGGCGCATGCTTGACGCCGTCGAGATGCGCGTCGGGCACGGCATCGGACATCGCGCCGTTCTTGGGCTTCCACTGATGCGCGCCGGCGGGCGACTTCGTGAGTTCCCATTCGTTGCCCAGCAGCGTCTCGAGATAGGACATGTCCCAGGTCGTCGGCGTCGGCGTCCAGGCACCCTCGATGCCGCTCGTCGTGGTGTGCGGTCCCATGCCGGTCTCGAACGTGTTCTTCCAGCCGAAGCCCATGTCTTCCATGGCACCCGCCTCGGGTTCCTTGCCCATCAGCGAGGCATCGCCCGCGCCGTGGCACTTGCCGAAAGTATGGCCGCCGGCGGTCAGCGCGACGGTCTCCTCGTCGCCCATCGCCATCTTGCCGAAGGTCTCGCGGATGTCCTCGGCCGACTTCATCGGGTCGGGCTCGCCGTTGCGGCCTTCGGGATTGACGTAGATGAGGCCCATCTGCACGGCGGCAAGCGGGTTCTCCAGCATCCGGCCGCCATCCTCATGGGTGAGATAGCGCTGGTCCTTGGTGCCAAGCCACTCGTCCTCCATGCCCCAGTAGACGTCCTCCTCGGGCTCGTAGATGTCCTCGCGGCCACCGGCGAAACCGAAGGTTTTGAAGCCCATCGTCTCCAGCGCAACATTGCCCGTCAGGATGAAGAGGTCGGCCCAGGAGATGACGTTGCCGTATTTCTGCTTGATCGGCCAGAGCAGGCGACGCGCCTTGTCGAGGTTGCCGTTGTCGGGCCAGGAGTTCAGGGGCGCGAACCGCTGCGAGCCGCTGGTCGAGCCGCCGCGCCCGTCCGCCGTGCGGTAGGTGCCGGCGCTGTGCCACGCCATGCGGATGAAGAACGGACCGTAATGGCCGTAATCGGCCGGCCACCAGTCCTGGCTGTCGGTCATCAGCCTCGCGAGATCCGCCTTGATCGCGGGCAGGTCGAGCTTCTTGAACTCCTCGGCATAGTTGAAATTCGGGCCGTTCGGATCGGTCTGCGGAAGGTTCTGATGCAGGATCTTGAGGTTCAGCTGGTTGGGCCACCAGTCGCGGTTGCTGCGCCCCCGCGGCGATGAGGGGGATTGCTTGCCGTGAACGACCGGGCAGCCACCGGCATTGTCGCTTCCGTCCATCATGTTGGTCTCTCCGTCATTGGGGGAGCCGCACGGGCCCCTGCGTCTTTCTGGAATCCTTCTAACCTGCGAAGCCCATCATTTTAAGTTGCGTCTTCATATCGTGACGATAACCTGAAATTATGGCGGCACCCACCCTCAAGCAGATGCGCTACTTCATGGCTCTGGCACGCCTCGGCCATTTCGGCCGGGCGGCCGAGGTTTCGAACATCTCGCAACCGGCGCTTTCGGTGCAGATCCGCGAGATGGAGGCGCAGCTCGGCCTGCCCCTCTTCGAGCGGGGCGCGAAAGGCGTGCGTCTCACGTCCTTCGGCGACACGGTCCGCGGGCGTGTCCGCGACATCCTGCGGGCGGTCGACGATCTCGGCGATCTCGCGAGGGTCGCCAAGGGCGGCCTGACCGGACGGTTGAGGATGGGGGTGATCCCGACCGTCGCGCCCTATTTGCTGCCGCGGATCGTCGAGGCGATCGGCGCGGAATGGCCCGGGCTCGCAGTGGAGATTCGCGAGACGACGACCTCGCATCTCCTGCAAGACCTGACCGAGGGGCATATCGACACCGCGATCGTCGCCCTGCCGATCTCCGAGCCCGCGATGGAAGAGATCGCGCTCTTCACCGAGCCCTTCGTGCTGGTACGCCCGGTATCCGAAGCGAGGGCCCCGATGCCGGATCGCGAGCAGCTGCGCGAGATGCGTCTCCTGTTGCTCGAAGAGGGCCACTGCTTCCGCGACCAAGCCCTCTCGTTCTGCGATATCCGCGCGACGCCCTACGGGCTCGAGGCCGCCTCGTTGAGCACGCTGGTGCAGATGGTCGCCGCGGGGATGGGCGTGACGCTGGTCCCCGAGATGGCCGTGGCGGTCGAGACGCGGTCTGCGCCGGTCGTCATGGGCCGGTTCGACGCCCCCGA
This sequence comes from uncultured Paracoccaceae bacterium, assembly GCA_947489705.1. Lineage (GTDB taxonomy): Bacteria > Pseudomonadota > Alphaproteobacteria > Rhodobacterales > Rhodobacteraceae > Palleronia. The sequence goes on along the minus strand of CANLEQ010000002.1, from coordinate 182,187 downwards.
GCCCACGCGAACGGTGGGAATGATCTGGCGCCGGACGACGCCGCTCGCCGACGAGTTGCGGACGCTGTCGGACGTGTTGCGCCGGGCGATCGCCCCGACTGCGCGCGGATGAGGGCGGCAAGCCTTGCAAGAGCCCATCCACCGGGCCATCTACGGCGCAAGCCAATTGCACATGAGGATTTCAAGATGATCGAATTGGGACAGGGAACCCAGCCCCCGGCCGGAGATCTCGTCAAGGACGGCTCCGAAGCCACCTTCATGGCCGACGTCGTCGAGGCGAGCCAGCAAGTGCCGGTGATCGTCGATTTCTGGGCGCCCTGGTGCGGCCCCTGCAAGACGCTCGGGCCCATGCTCGAGCAGGCCGTGACCGCCGCCAAGGGCGCGGTGAAGATGGTCAAGATCAACGTGGACGAGGCGCAGGCGATCGCCACGCAGCTGCGCATCCAGTCTATCCCGACCGTCTATGCCTTCTATCAGGGCCAGCCCATCGACGGGTTCCAGGGGGCCGTGCCCCAATCCGAGATCACCGCCTTCGTCGACAGGCTGGTGCAGCAATCCGGCGGTGCCGCGGGCGGCGACGGCCTCGCCGATGCGATCGCGGCCGCGGACGAGATGCTGGAGCAGGGCGCGGCCAGCGATGCCGCGCAGACCTTCGCCGCGATCGTCGGCGAGGCTCCGGAGATGCCGGCGGCCCATGCGGGCCTCGTGCGGGCACATATCGCCATGGGCGAGCTCGACCAGGCCGAGGCGATCCTCAACGGCGTCGACGCCGCGATCAGCCATGCGCCCGAGCTCGAGGCGGCGCATGCGCAGTTGCAGCTGGCGCGTCAGGCCGAGGGGGCCGGTCCGGTCGAGGATCTGCGTGCCGCCGTCGAGGCCGATCCCGACAATCATCAGGCGCGGTTCGACCTTGCCCAGGCGCTGCACGCGCATGGCCAAACCGAAGAGGCCATCGACCAGCTTCTGGAACTGTTCCGCCGCGACCGCGACTGGAACGGCGACGCGGCACGGACGCAGCTCTTCACCATCTTCGAGGCCCTGCCGGCAAAGGATCCGGTGGCGCTCAAAGGCCGCAGGAAGCTCTCGTCGATGATATTTGCCTGACGGGCGCCGCGTCCTAGATGGCAGGTCATGTTCAAAGCCGCGGACCTGCCCCAGACCATCCCCGTCTTTCCCCTTCCGGGGGCGTTGCTGCTGCCGCGGGGGAAGCTGCCGTTGCACATCTTCGAGCCGCGTTACCTCGCGATGATCGAGGATTGCATGAAGACGCCTCACCGGCTGATCGGGATGGTGCAGCCGCGCGACGTGCCGGAGGGCGCTGACAAGCGTCTGCATTCGATCGGCTGCGCGGGGCGCCTCACCGGGTTTTCCGAGACCGAGGACGGACGCTACATGATCACGCTTTCGGGCGTGTCGCGGTTTCGCGTGAAGGGCGAATGCGAGGGATTCGAGCCCTATACACGCTGCGACGTGAACTGGGACACCTTCGCGCGCGATCTCGGTCAGCCCGAGCGTGACAAGAGTTTCGACCGGGATGCGTTCCTCAACCTGCTGGGCCGCTATTTCAACGCGGAGGATCTCAAGACAGACTGGGATTCGCTGTCCGAGGCCGAGGACGAGTTGCTGATCAACGCGCTTTCGATGCTGTGCCCGTTCGAACCCGAGGACAAACAGGCGCTTCTGGAGGCACCCACGCTTGCCACACGTCGCGAGACGCTGGTCACCTTGATCGAGTTCGCCCTGCGCGGTGGCGGTGAAGAGGAGCGCATGCAATGAGCGAACATTCCGAACAGACCTATGACCGCAAGATGCTGGAGGCGCTGGTCTGTCCCCAGACCCAGGCGCCCTTGCACTACGATGCCGAGGCGCAGGAGCTGATCTCCAAGGCGGCACATCTGGCCTATCCGATCCGCGGCGGCATTCCGATCATGCTGGTCGACGAGGCCCGGGCCCTCGACGACTAGGGCGCCCCCGTTCAGATCGGCCGCCCGGCGAGCAATCTGGGCCGGTCGCCACTGAGCCCCGCCGCCTCGCGGATGAACCCCCGGCGCAGCCCGGGCAGCTTGTTCACGATCCCGAGGCCCGCATCGCGCGCCGCGCGCAGAACCGGGTTGTCGTTCGAAAAGAGCCGGTTGAAGCCGTCGGTGGCCAGAGCCAGCCCCATTACGTCGAACCGGCGCCATTGCTCGTAACGGGCCAGAACGTCCGCGCGTCCGATCTCTTCGCCGCGCCGCCGTGCGCAGATCAGAACCTCCGCGAGCGAGGCCACATCGCGCAGCCCCGCATTGAGGCCCTGTCCGGCGATGGGGTGGACGCTGTGCGCGGCATCTCCCGCGAGCGCTACCCGATCGCTCACGAAGCTCTGGGCAACCCCGAGCCCGAGCGGATAGGTGTAACGTTTCCCGGCAAGCGAGATTTCTCCCAGAAAGTCGCCGAACCGCGGTCTGAGCACATCGAGATAGTCTTCCTCTGACAGCTGCATCACGGCCTGCGCGCGGTCGCGGCGCTCGGTCCAGACGATGGAACTGCGATTGTCCCGCAGGGGCAAGATCGCCAGCGGGCCTTCGGGCAGGAAATACTGATGGGCGACGCCGTCATGGGACCGCTCGTGCGCGATCGCCGCGACCAGGGCGTTTTGCCCGTAATCCCAACCGATCCGTTTGATCCCGGCCCGTTCGGCCACGCCGGACCGCTTCCCGTCGCACCCGACGAGCAACCGCGCCCGCAAGTCGCGCCCGTCGGCGAGCGTCGCGGTGATGCCCGACGCGTCGGGCGTCTGCCCTTTGACGGAGGTGCCGGTGATCGAGGTGATGCGGTCCTCGGCGGCGACGGCAGCGAGCAGGGCGGGGCGCAGGTGCCGGTCCTCCACCATGAAGCCCATCGGGCCTTCCTCGATCTCGGCATGGTCGAATTCCAGGATCATCGGGGACGGACCGGACCCGACCCGTCCATCGCTGATGCGGATGTCGAGGATCGGCTGGGCCCCATCACCAAGGCACGCCCAGAGACTGAGTGCCGATAGCATGGATTTCGACGCGATCGACAACGCGTAGGATCGACCGTCGAACCCCGGATCCGCGCGCGCATCCGTCGCGACCGGATCGACGAGCGCGACATCCGCGCCCCCCGTTGCGAGGGCGATGGCCAGGGCGCAGCCGTTGAGGCCGCCGCCCGCGATGATGACGTCGTGATTCATGGCGGTTCACTACCCGGCGCGGGCGGGCGTTGTCCATGCGCCGCTCTGCCGCTACCAAGATCGGAAGAGAGCGATGAGGGCCCGATGCAAGATCCGATGACCGCAACCGCCGCCGAACTGGGCCGTGCCATCGGCGCGGGCAGGCTCGATCCCGTGGAACTGACGCGCGGCTTTCTCGAGGCCGCGCGCGATCATCCGCTCGGTTCGCGGATTTACGCGCGCATGACCGAGGATCGCGCGATGGCCGAAGCCGCCGCCGCGCGCGCGCGGGCGCTTGCCGGAACCCGGCGCGGCGTGCTCGACGGCGTTCCCGTCGCCTGGAAGGACCTCTTCGACACGGCCGGTGTGGCGACCGAGGCCGGAAGCGCGCTTCTCAAGGGGCGCGTGCCCGCACGGGACGCGACAGTGCTGGCCAATTCGACCGCGGCGGGGCTGGTCTGCCTGGGCAAGACGCATATGAGCGAGCTTGCGTTCTCAGGGCTCGGCCTCAACCCCTCGACCGGAACGCCGCCCTGCGTCAACGACGCCGATGCGGTCTCGGGCGGCTCGTCCTCGGGGGCGGCGGCGGCGGTCGCGTTCGGCCTCGCGCCCGTGGCGACAGGCTCCGATACGGGGGGGTCGATCCGGCTTCCCGCGGCCTGGAACGATCTCGTCGGCTTCAAGCCCGCGCACGGATCGCTGCCGATGGGGGGCGTCGTGCCGCTCTGTCCCGCATTCGACACGCTCGGGCCGCTCGCGCGCAGCGTCGAGGATGCGGCGCTCCTCTGGGCGGCAATGGGCGGTTGGCGGGCGCCGGATCTTGCGGCCAGCAGCTTGCGCGGCGCGCGCCTGATGGTGCTGGAAACGGGGGCGATGGACGATCTCGATCCGGAGGTCTCGCGGGGGTTCGATGCGGCGTTCGACCGGCTGCGCGAGGCCGGCGCGCAGATCGAACGGCGCGAGATCCCGGCCGTCGCGACAGCGTCGGAGCAGAGCCCGATCGTCTTCGCGGCCGAGGCCTACGGCGTCTGGCGCGATACGATCGAGGCCGACCCCGACGCCATGTATCACCAGGTGCGCACCCGGTTCCGCGCCGGGGGCGAGGTCAGTGCGCCCGATTACGTCGCGGCCTGGCGGATCCTCGATCGGGCGCGCCGCGATTATGCGCAGGCCGCTGCGGGCTTCGATGCGGTGATCTTTCCCACATGTCCGATCCTGCCGCCGAAACGTGCGCGGCTGGAAGAGGACGATGCCTATTACGTCGCGCGCAACCTCATGACCCTGCGAAACACGCGGATCGGCAACCTGCTGGGGCTGGCGGGCGTTACATTGCCGACCGGAGTGCCCTCGGTGGGGATTCTCTTCCAGGGCATGGCAGGAGGCGAAGCGCGGCTCCTGCGGCTCTGCGCGGCGGCGGAGCGGGCGCTGGCCTAAAAGTCACAAGGCAGATCCGCGGCCGGAAATCGGGGGAGCGCCACTGGACCGGCGGCACCGCGGTAGGCTAGTCTCGTCGGCAAATGGGGCGTCAGACCCCGGATCCCGAGGCACGATATGCAGCTCCCCGCGCGGTTTCAGACCCTGCCGGCCTATGCGTTTCCGCGTTTGCGGGAGCTTCTCGACGTGCACGCTGCCGGCGGGCCGACCATCCACATGACCATCGGCGACCCGCGCCACGATCCGCCCCCTTGGGTAATGGACGAGATCGCGGCCCATGCGGCGTCCTTCGCGAACTATCCTTCGAACGACGGGACACCCGGACTGCGCGGCGCCATCGCCGGTTGGCTCGCGCGTCGTTACGGCGCGACGGTCGATGCCGAAAGCCGGATCCTGCCGCTGAACGGCACGCGGGAGGGGCTTTTCAACGCGGCCGTGGCGCTTTGCCCCGAGCAGAAGGCAGGGGCCAAGCCGGTCGTCCTGACGCCCAATCCGTTCTATCAGGTCTATGCGGTGGCGGCACTCGCCATGTCGGCCGAGCCGCATTACGTCGCGGCGACCGAGGCGACGGGTTTCCTGCCCGATTTCGCGAGCCTCGATCCCGCAATCCTCGACCGCACCGCCATCGCCTATGTCTGTTCGCCCTCGAACCCGCAGGGTGCCGTGGCGGATGCGCACTATTGGCGGGTACTGTTCGGCCTCGCGGAAAAGCACGATTTCCGGGTCTTCGCCGACGAATGCTATTCCGAAATTTACCGCGACGCGGCGCCTTCGGGCGCATTGCAGGTCGCGCAGGAGATGGGTGCGGATCCCGAACGGCTTCTGATCTTCAACTCGCTGTCGAAACGGTCCAACCTCGCCGGGCTCAGGTCCGGCTTCGCGGCCGGCGGCCCGCGCACGATCGCCGCCCTGAAACAGCTTCGCAACTATGCCGGCGCGCCGCTTCCCACGCCGATCCAGGCGGTCTCGGAACGCGCCTGGTCCGAAGAGGAGCACGTCGCGGCCAGCCGGGCGCGATACGTCGCCAAGTACGGCATCGCCGATCAGATCCTCGCCGGCATTCCGGGCTGCACGTCGCCCGAGGCGGGCTTCTTCCTGTGGCTGCCGGTGAAGGATGGCGAGGCGGCGGCGCTCAGGGTATGGACCGAGACGGGCGTCCGCGTGCTGCCGGGGGCGTATCTCTCGCGGGACGTGGGCCACGACAATCCCGGCCGCGGCTATATCCGGGTCGCGCTGGTGGCCGAAGAAGACGAGGTGGCGCGCGGCCTGACGGCGATCCGCGACTGTCTCTACGCATAAGAACGAGAACGAGGTAACGATGGCTTATCCGACGCGCGGACGCGACCCCCTGTTCGACAGCAACACCCAGGCCGCACTGGAGCGGCGCGGCCGCGAGCTGCTTGGGATCGTGCTGATCGGGCTCGGCATCGCCTGCGCGCTGATGCTCGGGAGCTACGTGCCGGACGATCCGAGCTGGCTTGCCGCCACGTCCGAGCCCGCGCGCAACATCCTGGGGCGCATGGGCGCATCGGTCGCCTCGCCGCTCTATGTCATCGTCGGCTGCGGGGCCTGGGGCTTTGCCGCGACCTTCCTCGTCTGGGGCATGCGGTTTCTCCTCCATGTGGGGGACGAGCGCGCGCTTTCGCGCGCCGTCTTCGCACCGATCGCCATCGCGCTGGTGTCGATCTATGCCTCGACCCACGTGCCCGGTCCGGGATGGGGTCATTCCTTCGGGCTCGGCGGGCTTTTCGGGGATACCGCGCTCGGCACGCTGCTCGGGGTGCTCGGTGTCTCGGGTGCGTTCGGCCTCAAGATGACGGCGGTGGCGATGATGCTGGCGGCCCTCGTGATGGGCGGCTTCGTGCTGGGTCTCGACCGGGCCGAGATCCGCGGCATCGCGACCTGGATGCTGCGCGGCACGATCATGGCCTATATCGGGCTGCTGTCGATGCTGGGATTCGCACGGTCGGCCGCGATCTCCGGCGCCGGCGCCGGGGTCAACGCCGCCGCCCAGGCCCGCGCCGCGCGGGTCGAGCGACGCGCCGCGCGCGAGGAAGCGCGTCAGGCCACGCTGCTCGAACCCGACGACGGGGCGGCGCCGCGTCGTTCGGTCCTGCGCGCGGCTCCGCCACCGGAAATGACATGGGACGACGAAGACGACGACGCGGTAATCGAGCGGTCCTCCTTCCTCGGTCGCCTGACGGGGGCCCTGCGCGCGTCCGACGGCCCCGGTCAGGATATCGAAGAGGTCGAGGCGGATGGCGACGACCGCATCCGGTCCAAGATCAGCGATGCGATTCGCATGAAGGCGCGCGCGCAGCGCCGGGCGAACGCGACCGCCCCGCGGGCCGAGCCGATCCTCGCCAGTCGGCATCCGCGCGGACCGCAGCCGCTGCGCTACGATCAACCGCCGCAGGCGCCCGCGCCTGACCTTGCCAAGCCCCCCGCCTATGCCGAGGCCGAAGAGGCGTTGCAGGATGCCCCGATGCCGGAGGGCGGACCGGCCGGCGGCAACACTCCCGCCCCCGCGATGCGCGAGACCGGCAAGCCCGTGGTCCAGCACAATCCCCGCCGCACGGCGCAACCCGCATCGCGCATGCGGTCCGAACCCGCGCCGGCCGTCGATGCGCTCGATTCGAGCTACGAGACCCCGCCGCTCGCGCTGCTGACGAGCCCCGACACCATAACCCGGCATGTCCTGAGCGACGAGGCGCTCGAGGTGAATGCGCGGATGCTCGAGAACGTACTCGAGGATTACGGCGTGAAGGGCGAGATCGTCTCGGTGCGCCCGGGCCCCGTCGTCACGATGTACGAGCTTGAACCCGCGCCGGGCCTCAAGGCGAGCCGGGTGATCGGTCTGGCCGACGACATCGCGCGCTCGATGGCCGCACTTTCGGCCCGCGTCAGCACCGTGCCGGGGCGCAGCGTCATCGGCATCGAGCTTCCCAACGAGAACCGCGAGATGTGCGTCCTGCGCGAGATCCTGTCGAGCCGCGATTTCGGCGACGGCAACCAGCGTCTGCCGCTGGCCTTGGGCAAGGATATCGGCGGCGACCCGATCGTGGCCGACCTGTCGAAGATGCCGCACCTGCTGATCGCGGGGACGACCGGATCGGGCAAGTCGGTGGCGATCAACACCATGATCCTGAGCCTTCTCTACAAGCTCACACCCGACGAATGCCGGATGATCATGATCGACCCCAAGATGCTGGAACTTAGCGTCTACGATGGCATCCCCCACCTGCTCTCGCCCGTCGTCACCGATCCGAAGAAGGCCGTCGTGGCCCTCAAATGGGTCGTGGGCGAGATGGAGGACCGGTATCGCAAGATGTCGAAGATGGGCGTGCGCAACATCGAAGGCTATAACGGCCGCGTGCGCGAGGCGCTTTCCAGGGGCGAGATGTTCGAACGCACGGTCCAGACCGGTTTCGACGACGATACCGGCGAGCCGATCTTCGAGACCGAGGAGATCCAGCCCGAGATCCTGCCCTTCATCGTCGTCGTCGTCGACGAGATGGCCGATTTGATGATGGTCGCCGGAAAGGAGATCGAGGCCTGCATCCAGCGCCTCGCACAGATGGCGCGGGCGAGCGGAATCCACCTCATCATGGCGACGCAGCGGCCCTCGGTCGACGTCATCACCGGCACGATCAAGGCGAACTTCCCCACCCGGATCTCGTTCTCGGTCACCTCCAAGATCGACAGCCGCACCATCCTGGGCGAGCAGGGTGCGGAACAGCTTCTGGGAATGGGCGACATGCTCTACATGGCGGGCGGCTCCAAGATCACGCGCGTCCACGGGCCCTTCTGTTCCGACGAGGAGGTCGAGGAGATCGTCAACTATCTCAAGGGCTTCGGCCCGCCGGAATATATCGGCGGCGTCGTCGAAGGGCCGGCCGAGGACAAGGGCGGCGATATCGACGCGGTGCTGGGGCTCGGCAACGGCGACGGCAGCAGCGAGGACCAGCTCTACGATCAGGCGGTCGCGATCGTCATCAAGGATCGCAAATGCTCGACCTCGTATATCCAGCGCAAGCTCGCGATCGGCTACAACAAGGCGGCCCGGCTGGTAGAGCAGATGGAAGACGAAGGCGTCGTCAGCAGCGCGAACCACGTCGGCAAGCGCGAGATCCTGGTGCCCGAGCAGGCCTGATCGAAGGTCCGCAAACGAAAAGGCCCGCCGAAACCGGCGGGCCTTCGTCATGGATTGGGTATGGGCTCAGCTCGGGACGGGCGAGTTGGCACCGATGAACCAGGCATCCTTGTCGATCTGCCGCGAAACCTCGGTGAAGAGATCCTCGGTGTCGTCGTCACCGATCTCCCCGGCTTCCTCCAGGGCGGCGCGCACCTTCTCGCCCACATCGAGGAACCGCTCGCGAAGTGCCTCGATATGGATCTGGATCTCCTTTTCCTCGACGGGGTAGGGCGTCATCGTGGTCTGGTCCGACACGACTTCGGCGGTGCCGCGCGCGATCCCGCCGAGGATCACCGCACGTTCGGCGATCAGGTCGGAGCTGTCGCGAAGCCGTTCCGCGACGTCATCGAGAAGCTCGTGCACGCCAATGAAGCCCGGCCCGCGAAGATTCCAGTGGGCCTGCTTCACCGCGAGGGTCAGGGAAATCACATCGCTCAGGCGCGCGTTGAGAAGATCGACGATCTTGTTGCGCGTGTTGTCGTTCAGTCCTGCGACGAAAGCTTCGGGCATAATATTCTCCGTTTCCATCAAATCTGTCGTCCGCTTAAAGCCTGCAAAGGGTGTTTGTTCCGACATGGCGGCCATGTGATATTGCCTGACATTGGTGATCCGGGGCACGCCCCTTATATGTCTCGCCATGACGCCAAGGACGGAGTTTCCATGCTGACCAAACGCCAATTCCTCGCCGCGAGCGCCGCCGCGCTGATCGCCACGCCGGCATTGGCCGCCCCCATCCCGCTCGCTGCTCTGTCGCAGTACCTCAACGACCTGCGCACCGCCGAGGCGGATTTCACCCAGATCGCGCCCGATGGATCGATCTCGACGGGCCGCATCTTCATCCAGCGGCCCGGTCGCGTGCGCTTCGACTACAATCCGCCCGAGGAAACCCTGGTCATGGCCGGGGGCGGTCAGGTCGCGGTCTTCGACGGCAAGTCGAATTCGCGCCGCCCCGAGCAATATCCCCTGGCGCGCACACCGCTCAACATCATTCTCGAGAGCAACGTGAACCTCGCGCAGCGCAACATGGTGGTGGGGCACCGCCAGGAGGGCGCCAAGACGATCGTGGTGGCCCAGGATCCCGAAAACCCTCAATACGGGAGGATCGAGCTGGTCTTCACGGCCAACCCCACGCAGCTTCGGCAATGGGTGATCGTCGACGGATCGGGCAGCCGCACGACCGTCGTTCTCGGCGATCTGAAGACGGGCGGCAATTTCCCCGCCCGGTATTTCTCGATCAGATCCGAAATCTCGAGCCGCAGCTGATCGCGACGCGGCGTCCCGTCTCAGATCTTGCGGCAGGACCTCAGCTGCGCGTCGTAGCGCGCGGCGCGACTGGCGACGCGGCCCGCCACGGTCACGAGCCACGGCTTGGCGTTGTAGCTGCCGCTCGCAAAGCCGGTGCGCCCCTCGTGATAGGCGAGGTACTGGTTGCGGGCATCGTTGCGGGCGATGCCCAGCCGCCGCGTCGACTGGTCCATGTACCAACCCATGAAATCGGTCGCGTCGCGGATGTTGTCGCGTTTCGCCCGCCGATTGCCGGTCTGTTCCTTGTATTCCTCCCACGTGCCGTCGAGCGCCTGGCTGTAACCGTAGGCAGAGCTCTGGCGACCCATCGGGATGACGCCCAGAGAATAGCGCAGCGGCGTGCGGGCATTGCCGATGAACTTGGATTCCTGGTGAATTGTCGCCATCTGGACCGGTACGGGAATGCCGTAGCTGCGCTCGGTTCTCCGCATGGCACGCAGGTAATGCGGGCGTTCATTCACGATGTCGCACGCATTCTCGAGATTACGGGGCGCGGTTCGTTCGCTGCTGCCACACCCGGCGACAAACAACAAAAGAACGAAGGCGCGGATTTTTCTGCTCATCTGCCGCTCATTCGTTTGTTTTTCTTCACGCTAGCCGAGATCGCGCATCCGATAAACCTGCAAATCGCGCGGCCTACATCACAAACGCAAGGGTGAGCGGCAGCGTCGCGACGCTCAGAAGGGTGGAGAACACGACAAGCCCCGCCACCGCATCCGCGTCGGCGCCGTATTTCTCGGCCAGAAGATAGCTCGTCACCGCGATGGGGGTCGAGATCTGGAGGACCAGCACGGCGAAGGCGACCTGTGGAAGTCCGAAGGCGCCTCCCACCGCCCAGGCGAGCCCGATGCAGACGACGACCTTCACCACGGAGAGCGCCACCGGCATCGCCAGACCGCGCGGCGTCAGCCGTGCGACGGCCACGCCGAGCGTGATCAGCATCAGGGGAATGGCCATCTGCCCGATGAGCTCGAGCGTGTTGGTCACGAAATCGGGCGTGGTCCATCCCCGCCAAAGAAAGAGCGCCCCCAGAAGCGTCGCCCAGACGAGCGGTTCGCGCAGCGCCTTGAACGGGGATCCGCCACCCGAGACCATCCAGATGCCGATGGTGAACGAGTAGATCGCCATGATCGCGAATATGACGACCGCATATCCCAGACCCTCTTCGCCGAACGCGAACAGCGCCAGCGGCAGGCCCAGATTGCCGGTATTGCCGAAGATGAGCGGGGCGAGATAGGTGCGCATCTCCAGCCGGAGCATCCTGACCAGCAATCCCATCGCCGCGGTGACGAAGGCGTAGGCCACGATCGCGGCCAGCGACAGCGTGGTCAGTGCGGCGGGGTCGATCTCGGTCTGCATCAGCGCCACGAAAATGAGGCACGGGATCGAGAGCGTCATCGCCATGCGCGTTACGAACTCGATCTGGTAGTCCCAGCCGGCCCGGACCCAGACGAATCCGATCGCCGCGAGAATGAAGACCGGGGCCACGACCTCCCCGACTGTACTGACCAGGTTCACACTGTGTTTCCCCTGCCTGCGGGATGATATCGTTGCTTAACCAAAACGCGCGGATTATGAGGGACTTTGGAGGTTGCGATGCTCAAAACTCGTGCGCGATATCATCTGGGACAGATCGTCCGTCACCGCAAGCATCCCTTTCGGGGTGTCGTCTTCGACGTGGACGCGAAGTTCAGCAATACCGAGGAATGGTACCAGTCGATTCCCGAAGAGGCGCGACCGGCCAAGGACCAGCCGTATTACCACCTGCTGGCCGAGAACGATCAGAGTTATTACGTGGCATACGTCTCCGAACAGAACCTGATTGCCGATTATTCCGGCGAGCCGGTCGATCACCCAGATCTCGAGGATCTCTTCGGGGATATCGAGGATGGAAGCTATCCTCTCCAGTTCCAGATGAACTAGCGCCGGTCCGCGGCGGCGAGGACTGGATTGCGGCGCATCGGGGCCGCTTTACCTTCCTGCTTGCGATCGCGGCGTCGCATGCGGGCCATGCCTCCGGGCCGATGCCAAGGTTCGGTGGCGGTGCCGCCGCCGGATCCGCGCGCAGGACGGTCAGGGGCGGCGGCCGCGGATCAGCAGCTCGGCAGCTTGCGCCCGACATCGAGGCGAAACTCGAGCCGGTTGCGCCCGTCGATGCGCGCGTAGACGAGATCGCTGCTGAGCTCGCGGATCAGGAACCATCCGAAGCCACCCTCCGCCGCGTCGGCCACGGGAAGGGGCGGATCGGGATAGGGCAACGCTCCGCCGGGCATCGGTGCGCCGTCGTCGATCGTCATGCAATGGAGCCCGTCCCGATCGTTGGTTATCCGCATCTCGATCATGCCGGACGTCCCGTCGGGATATGCGTGTTCGACGATGTTGTTCATGACTTCGGCCAGAACGAGTTCGACCGTGCTGCGTTCGTCGCAGGACAGGCGCAGATGGCGCAACCCCTCGAGCGTGGTCCCCAGGGCCTCCCGGACCGCCAGCGGGGCACTGGGGAAAATGACGCGCAGCTCGTTGCGCCAGGATTGGCATGTCACCGTATCGGTTTCGTCGCGCAAGCTCATCTGGCCGGCGCTTCTAGGAGGCATGGGCTTGGTCGTTCCGGAGTGCCGTCGCCCCGTCCAATGCGCCCGTACCGTCGTGTATCGTGAAGATCTGTTCCATCCGCGTCAGTCGGAAGACCTTTGCGACCGCCGGCGTCAGGCCCAATAGTTCCAGCCGTTGCTTCGGGGCAAGCTGCTTCATCGCGCCGATCACCGCCCCGAGCCCCGAACTGTCAAGAAACTGGACCTGCCGCATATCCAGTATCACCCTGTGCGGGCCGTCATGGGCGGCATCGCGCACGGCGTCCTTGAATTGAACGGCGCTGGCGGCGTCGACGCGGCTGGCCAGAACGCGCAGGACAATCGCGTCGTCGATCGGGAGAATCTGGAGATCCATTCGCCTATCCTCTGTTCTTCTCATCACCGGTCTAGCCCGGTCGCGTTAAACATGGATGAAAGACACCGGCATGCGCTTCGGCAGTGGCACGCGGATCCCGGGCGCTCTAGAAGAGCCTCATCCGCCGTGCGCCGCTCGTCGGCCTCCGGCCGACATCGCCCCGCCCGCCGTCCCGCAGGACGCACCTTCCAGTTCCGGAGATCGCTCGTGGGCAGGTCCGACTACATTCCGCCAGCCGGCCCGATCCAGATCCTGCACCGCGATGCGGATCTCTCGATCGTGGCGAAGCCCGTCGGCCTGCTCTCGGTGCCGGGAAAGGGGCCGGAGCTTGCCGATTGTCTGGAAGGCCGGTTGCGTGCGCAGGACCCGGAGACGCTTCTGGTGCACCGCCTGGACCGCGACACGTCGGGGATCATGGTCTTTGCCCGCAACAGGGGCGCGCAACGCCATCTCGGACTGCAATTCGAGAGGCGCCATATCGCCAAGCGCTATGTCGCCCTGGTGCGCGGAGCCGTTCGGGACGAGGGCGGGACTCTCGACCTGCCGATGATGGCTGACTGGCCGAACCGGCCGCGCCAGATGGTGCATGATGGCGGCCGCCGCGCGGTCACCCGCTGGGAAGTTCTCGAACGCGGCGCCACCGCGACCCGCGTGGCCCTGCATCCCGAGACGGGCCGCTCGCACCAGTTGCGAGTGCACATGCTGGCGCTGGGCCATCCGATCGTCGGCGACCCGCTCTACGGCGACGGGAGGGCCGCACGCATGATGTTGCATTCCGAGACGCTGTCGCTGCGCCACCCGACCGGCGGGAAGCGCTGCGTCTTTCGCGCGCCCTGTCCGTTCTAGCGGCGGATCGGCTCAGGCGAGGATATCGGCCAGCGGCATCGCCTCGCGGCCAAGCGCGGCGGCCACGGGTCCGTTCGTGATCCGGCCGTCATGGATGTTGAGGCCCTGCGCCAGATGCGGGTCGGCGCGGCACGCGTCCTTCCAGCCCATATCGGCCAGCGAGAGCAGGAACGGCATCGTGGCGTTGCCGAGCGCGATCGTCGAGGACCTCGCGACGGCGCCGGGCATGTTGGCGACGCAGTAATGCATGATGCCCTCGACGTCGTAGACCGGATCGTCGTGCGTCGTGGGCTTCGAGGTCTCGAAGCAGCCACCCTGGTCGATCGCCACGTCGACCAGCACCGCGCCGGGTTTCATCGTCGCGAGCATGTCGCGCGTGACGAGCTTGGGCGCGGCGGCGCCCGGGATGAGGACCGCACCGATCACCATATCGGCCCCGGCCACGAGTTCGGCAATGTTGCCGCCGGATGCGTAACGGGTCGAGAAATCGCGCGCATACATGTCGTCGAGCTGCCTCAGGCGGGGCAGGGACCGGTCGAGCACGGTCACGTCCGCGCCCATCCCGGCGGAGATGCGCGCCGCATGGGTTCCGACGACGCCGCCTCCGATCACGACCACCTGCGCGGGGCCGACGCCCGGCACGCCGCCCATCAGGACGCCGCGCCCGCCATTGGCCTTCTGCAACGTCCACGCGCCCATCTGCGGGGCGAGGCGACCGGCGACCTCGGACATCGGCGCCAGCAGCGGTAGGCCGCCACGCGGATCGGTCACCGTCTCGTAGGCGATGCAGGTCGCACCCGAGGCCAGAAGATCGTCGGTCTGGGCCGGATCGGGTGCGAGGTGGAGGTAGGTGAAGAGAAGCTGTCCTTCGGTCAGCATGGCCCGCTCGGCGGCCTGCGGCTCCTTCACCTTCACAACCATCTCGGATTGCGCGAAGATCGCGGCCGCATCGTCGACCAGATGCGCCCCCGCGGCCTCGTAATCTGCATCGGCAAAGCCCGCGCCATCGCCGGCGCCCCGCTGGATCAGGACCTCATGACCGTGGGACACCGCCTCGAGCGCGGCATTGGGCGTGATCCCCACGCGGTATTCCTGGGCTTTGATCTCGGTCGGGCATCCGATGCGCATGTCGGCCTCCTGAAGTTGATGTCGTGGCAAGAATAGGAGGATCACCGCGCAATTGCTTTGAAAGGAATGGCATCTCTGCCCGCAATCTTGCACGTATGATGCGAGAAAAACCGAATTGGACGAAGGAATGTGCGTATGATCGCCCTGGACGAGATGGATCGACGCATACTGAAACTCCTCCAAAGGCGGGGCCGGCTGACGAATGCCGAACTCAGCGATGCGGTGGCCCTGTCGCCGTCGGGTTGTCATCGGAGGGTCTCGCGGCTGGAGCGTGAGGGGGTGATCGCGGGCTATGTCGCCCTGCTCGACCGGGCCAAGCTCGACCGGCGTACGACGGCCTTCGTCGAGATCACGTTGTCGGGTCAGGCCGACGAGGTGCTCGACGCCTTCGAGGATGCGGTGACGCGGATCCCGGAGATCCTCGAATGCCACCTGATGGCGGGTGCCGCGGATTACCTTCTGAAGGTCGCCGTCCGCGACACCGAGGATTTCGCGCAGCTTCATCGCCGCCATCTGGCGCGGCTGCCGGGTGTCGCGCAGATGCAGTCGAGCTTTGCCCTGAGGCGGGTGCGCGAAACGACGGAAATCCCGATCTAGCGGTCGGCTCTGCTCCGCAGGAACAGGTAGAGCGGCAATCCGCAGCTCACGCCGATGCAGAATGTCGCCGGAATCGCGACGAGGTCGATCCAGCTTTGGCGGCGCCACGTCTCCCACGCGACCCAGATTGTCAGCGTCAGGGCCGAGATCGTCAGGTCCCAGACGAGGCCGGTCGTCGAGGCGTTCACGTACCATGCGTCGATCATGGCGCCGAACCCGTTGCCTTGGGCCATGAAGCTCAGGAACCAGTACATCGGGTGGATCGCCCCCCACACGGCCAGCGCGAGGAACAGCCACCGCATCAGAAGCTGCCGCCGCTGATGCCGATCTCGGCCGTGCCCGAGATCGCGATGCCGGTCTCGCGCTCCTCCTGTTCCTCGAAGGGTTCGGGCGGTCCGGCCGCGCCGCAAGCGGCCGCAAGCAACAGCGCGAGAATGGCGAACCGGACCCTCACGGATGCACCAGCACGCTGGCATTCGCGCCGTAGACCCCGACACTCGGCGCGACGCGAAGGCCGTTCGGCCCGAACGACATGCCGACATTGGCCGCGGGCGTGGCACCGTCGCAGGCGCCGAGGATCAACATGGAGAGCAGCGCGGCAAGGCGGAACATGGGCGGACGACCTCGGAATTCGGATGCCCCATTCTAGATATGCGGCGACGATTCGGACAGGCGCTTGCGCCACCGCGTCGCCTGGTCGCGGACATTGGCAGGTGCCGTTCCGCCATAGGAGGTGCGCGAGGCGACGGAATTGTCGACGCCCAGCACGTCGAACACGCTTTCGGTGATCGCGGGATGGACGCCCTGCATGTCCGCGAGGCTCAGATCCGGCAGGTCGCAGCCCCGCTTCTCGGCCAGGGCCACGAGGCTCCCGGTCACATGGTGCGCCTCGCGGAACGGCAGGCCCGCCTCGCGCGTCAGCCAGTCGGCGAGATCCGTCGCGGTTGAGAACCCGTGCGCCGCCGCCACTCGCAGGGCGTCGCGATTGGCCTGCATGTCGCCGACCATGCCCGTCATCGCGGCCAATGCCAGCATCAGGTTGTCGGCTGCGTCGAAGACCTGTTCCTTGTCCTCCTGCATGTCCTTGGAATAGGCGAGCGGCAGGCCCTTCATCACCATCAGAAGCGCGGTCTGCGCGCCGAAGATGCGCCCGATCTTGGCCCGGAGCAGTTCGGCCGCGTCGGGGTTCTTCTTCTGCGGCATGATCGACGAGCCGGTCGTCCACTTGTCCGACAGCACGACGAAGCGGAACTGCGCGGATGACCAGATCACCAGCTCCTCGGCCAGCCGCGACAGGTGCATCGCACAGATCGAGGCCGCGGAGAGGAATTCCAGAGCGAAGTCGCGATCGCTCACCGCGTCGAGCGAATTCGCGCAGGGCCGGTCGAAGCCCAGCGCATGGGCCGTGGCATCCCGGTCGATCGGATAGGACGTGCCGGCGAGCGCCGCGGCCCCAAGGGGCGATTCGTTCATCCGTGCGCGAGCGTCGCGGAACCGCGCGCGATCACGGCCGAACATCTCGACATAGGCGAGCATGTGATGGCCCCAGGTGACGGGCTGCGCCGTCTGAAGATGGGTGAAGCCCGGCATGACCCAATCGGCGCCGGCCTCGGCCTGATCCAGAAGCGCCTGCTGCAGCGCGTGGAGCCCGTCCATGGCCGCGTCGCACTGGTCCCGCGTCCAGAGGCGGAAATCGGTCGCCACCTGATCGTTGCGCGAGCGGCCCGTGTGGAGCCGTCCGGCCGCCTCGCCGATCAGCTCCTTGAGGCGCGCCTCGACGTTCATGTGGATGTCCTCGAGGGCGGCCGAAAATTCGAACGACCCCCCTTCGATCTCTGACAAGACGGTGAGGAGGCCTTCCCGGATCGCCTCCGCATCCTTAGGCTCGATGATGCCCTGCGTAGCCAACATGGCGGCATGGGCACGCGATCCCGCGATGTCCTGCGGGGCGAGCCGCCTGTCGAAGCCGATCGAGGCATTGATCGCCTCCATGATCGCGTCGGGTCCTTCGGCGAAGCGTCCGCCCCACATCGCGTTGGAGTTCTTGTCGGCCATGGCACACGCCCCCGGAGGATATATGAGATACTTGACCCTCGCCCTTTATCTGGGCCTTGCCACAATCGCAAATGCCGACCCCGCCGCCTGGTCCGAGATGCGCGAGGGCGACATGCAAAGGCTCGAATTCCACGCCGAGCCCCGCCCGGTCACGGACGCGGCGTTCTTCGATGTCGAGGGCGAGGAGCGGAACCTCGGCGATTATCGCGGCAAGCATGTCCTCGTGAACTTCTGGGCGCTCTGGTGTCCGCCCTGCCTCGAAGAGATGCCGGCCCTCGACGCCTTGCAGGGCGCGCTGGGCGGTGAGGATTTCGAGGTCGTGACCCTCGCGGTCTGGCGCAATCCGCTCGACCGGATCGAGGCGTTCTATGCGGAAAACGGGATCGAGCATCTGCCGATCCTGCTCGATCCGGATCGCGCCGTGTCGGGTGAGATGGACGTACAGGCCCTGCCGATCACGGTCCTGCTCGATCCCGAGGGTCGCGAGATCGCGCGCATGACCGGCGATGCGGATTGGGCCGGCGACGCGGCGCGGTCGCTGCTGCGCGCGGTCATCGACGGCGGCTAACCCGCCATCGCCCGGACCTCTTCGTGGCGAGGGCAATGAACGAGGTGATCGTTGAAGAAGCCCGATGCCTCCATGAACGCATAGACGATGGTCGGCCCGCAGAACGCGAACCCGCGCACCTTGAGATCCCGCGAGATCTGGCGCGACAGCGGCGTCCAGGCGGGAACCTCCGCCATGCTGGCGAAGGCGTTCTGAACCGGCATGCCGTCCACATAGGACCAGAGGTAGGTGGAAAAGCCTCGATCGGCCTCGATCTCCTGCCAGGCGCGGGCATTGCGGATCGCGGCCTCGATCTTGCCGCGATGGCGCACGATGCCCGGGTCGCGCAGCAGCCGCGCGACGTCGTCCTCTCCCCAGCATGCGATGCGTTCGGGGTCGAAGCCATCGAAGGCCGCCCTGAAATTGTCGCGCTTTCTCAGGATCGTCAGCCAGCTCAGGCCGGCCTGGAAGCCGTCGAGCACCAGCTTTTCGTAGAGTGCCCGTCCGTCCCGCTCGGGCACGCCCCATTCGGTGTCGTGGTAGCGCAGATAAAGCGGATCCGTCCCGCACCAGTCGCATCTCTCGGTCACGCCGTCTCTCCTCGCGTCGTCTCAGCTTCCCCCGGCGCCCGTCCGGGGCCGGGAATGTTGCGCGCTTTACCCGTTGTTAGAGGGTCGCGGCCATATTGCCCAACGACACTGAGGGAGATGGTGATGGGTTCCGACAGCGCCCCGCGCGAGATGAGATCAGAGGCGGCGGCCGAGGCGTCCCGGGAAAGGGTGCGGATCTCGCGTCGGCCGGTCGATCGCGACGTCATCTCCACCGTCGAGAAGGCGGTGGCCGGCGGGAACGTCATGCTGGCCTACCAGCCGATCGTGCCCTCCGGTCGCCCCGAATTTCCGGCCTTCTTCGAGGGGCTCATCCGCCTGCTCGACGACAGCGGCCGCATCATTCCTGCCAAGGACTTCATCACCGAGGTCGAGCATCTCGATCTCGGGCGCCGTCTCGACCAGCTGTCGCTGCGCGACGGTCTCGACGTGCTCGCCGAGCGGCCGAGCCTAAGGCTGGCGATCAACCTTTCGGCCAAATCCATCGAGAACGACAGCTGGTGCGACACGCTGGATCGCGGGCTCGCGGTCGACCCCACGGTCGGCGAGCGCCTGATTCTCGAGATCACCGAAGGCTCCGCGATCGAACGGCCCGACCTCGTGCGCGTCTTCATGGACACCTATCGGCGGCGCGGCGTCAGCTTCGCCATCGACGATTTCGGGGCCGGCTACACCTCGATGCGGTACCTCAAGGACTTCCACTTCGACATTCTGAAGATCGACGGCCAGTTCATCGGCGGTATCGCGCAGAACGGCGACAACCGCGCGCTCGTTGCCGCGATGGTCTCTCTGGGCCGGCATTTCGACATGGTGACGATCGCCGAGAAGGTCGAGACCCGCGCGGATGCGCAGGCCCTGCGCCGGATCGGCGTCGATTGCCTGCAGGGCTATTATTTCGGCGCGCCGACGATCCGTCCGCGCTGGGAGCCGTGCGAGCGGGAGAGCCGGCTGGCCTGATCGGCGCGGGATCGCCGGCGGTTGTGCCAAGCCGTCGCTGAACGTAAGGATTCCGTTAACGCGCGGCCGAGTGTTGCCAATTGGCGCCACTTGGCTACGTTTCCGGAAGGCCAATCGTAAAGGGATCCCCATGACCAATGTCGTAATTGCCTCTGCAGCCCGTACCGCCGTCGGAACGTTCAACGGGGCGTTCGCGACCGTGCCCGCCCACGATCTGGGCGCAAAGGTTCTGTCGGAAATCGTCGCGCGGGCCGGGATCGACGGATCCGAGGTCAGCGAGACGATCCTGGGTCAGGTCCTGACGGCGGGGCAGGGCCAGAATCCCGCCCGCCAGGCGCATATCAATGCGGGCCTTCCCATCGAATCGGCCGCATGGGGCATCAATCAGGTCTGCGGCTCGGGCCTCCGGGCCGTGGCGCTCGGCGCGCAGCACATCCAACTCGGCGATGCGACCGTGGTTGCCGCCGGCGGCCAGGAGAACATGACGATGAGCCCGCATGTCGCGAACCTGCGGCAGGGCCACAAGATGGGTGACGTCAAGTTCATCGACACCATGATCCGCGACGGCCTCTGGGACGCCTTCAACGGCTATCACATGGGCCAGACCGCCGAGAATGTCGCCGAACAGTGGCAGATCAGTCGCGACGACCAGGACGCCTTCGCGGCGCAAAGCCAGAACAAGGCGGAAAAGGCCCGTGCCGACGGCCGGTTCCAGGACGAGATCGTGCCCTTCACGGTCACCTCGCGCAAGGGCGACACAATCGTCGACCGCGACGAGCATATCCGTGAAGGCGCCACCGCCGAGGGGCTCGGCAAGCTGCGCGCCGCCTTCACCAAGGACGGATCCGTCACCGCCGGCAATGCGAGCGGGATCAACGACGGGGCGGCCGCGGTCCTGCTGATGCAGGCCGACGAGGCCGAGCGTCGCGGGATCGAGCCGCTGGCCCGCATCGTCAGCTACGCGACCGTCGGGCTGGACCCCTCGATCATGGGCACGGGCCCCATCGGGGCGAGCCGCAAGGCGCTGGAAAAGGCCGGGTGGCGCCCGGGCGATCTGGATCTCGTCGAGGCGAACGAGGCCTTCGCCGCGCAGGCCTGCGCCGTGAACAAGGAGATGGGGTGGGACCCCGAGATCGTGAACGTCAACGGCGGCGCCATCGCCATCGGCCATCCGATCGGCGCCTCGGGGTGCCGGATCCTCAACACGCTGCTCTTCGAGATGAAGCGCCGCGGCGCGCGGAAGGGGCTTGCCACCTTGTGCATCGGCGGCGGCATGGGCGTGGCCATGTGCGTCGAGCGCCCCTGAGCAAACGCCGTGCGCAGCCTTGCGCGCGGCTCGTATCATGACAGGCCACACAACCTTCTTCGACCAACTCGTATTTTCCGGCGGCGGCACGCGGTGCCTGTGGCAGGGCGGTTTCATCGACGTCCTGCGCAACGAGATCCCGCTCGAGCCCGCGAGGATCAGCGGACTCTCGGGCGGGGCGTTCTCCGCCTGCGGTTTCGTCACCCATCGCGGCCGGATGGTGCGCGACAGGATGATCGAGGAATTCGGCAAGCAGGACTGGAACGTCTCTCTGCACGATCCGATGAACGGCGAGCACGGCCATACCCCGCATCAGCGGATGTATCGCACGGTCGTCGAGGCGATGCTGGGCGACCGGGAAGCGCGAGATCTGATCGGCGAGGGCCCGTCCCTCCAGATCCTCATTGCCCGGCCGCCCTCGCATGCCTGGGCCAAGCTTACCGGAGCGGCCATGACGCTGGTCTACGAGGCCGACACGCTCATTCGGTCGAACCCGCATCTTACATGGCCCGAGGCCGCGGGGATGGTGGGCGAGCTCATCGACGGCAATCGTGCGGCACGCGAGGGCAGAATCGTGGATCTCGTCTGCGCCGCGGCGACGATCCCGCCGGCTTTCGAGCCGCCGATCTGGGACGGCAAACCCGCCGTCGATGCGGGCATGATCAACCAGGCGCCGATGCCGGACCCCGACGAGGGACGCTCGCTCATTCTGCTGACCAAGCGGTTCAAGGACATCCCCGACCATCCCGACCGCGTCTACGTCACCCCGAGCGAGGCCGTGGTGGCCGACAAGATCGACTTCACCGATCCCGACAAGTTGCGCGAGACCTGGAAACAGGGTGAAGAGGATGCGCGCGCCTTCCTCGCGTCGGGGCGGATGAAACGTTAGAACACCCAAAAGAGGAGGAGAGACGATGGGACGGACAGCGATCGTGACCGGGGGCACCCGCGGTATAGGGGCAGCCATTGCCCGCGCCTTGAAGGAGGCCGGCAACGAGGTGGCGGCGACCTATGGCGGCAATGACGACGCCGCGAAGACCTTCAGCGACGAGACCGGCATCAGGACCTACAAATGGGGCGTGAACGATTACGACGCCTGCAAGGAGGGCGTGGCCCAGGTCGAGAGCGATCTCGGGCCTGTCGAGATCCTCGTCAACAATGCCGGGATCACCCGCGACGCGCCCTTTCACAAGATGACGCCGGAAAAGTGGCGCGAGGTCATCGACACCAACCTGAGCGGCGTCTTCAACATGACCCACAACGTCTGGACCGGGATGCGCGAGCGCGGTTTCGGCCGGATCGTCACGATCAGCTCGATCAACGGACAGAAGGGTCAGTTCGCGCAGGCGAATTACGCCGCGGCGAAGGCGGGCGATATCGGCTTCTCGAAATCGCTCGCGCAGGAGGGGGCCTCGAAGGGGATCACGGTGAACGTCGTCGCGCCCGGCTACATCAACACCGACATGATGAGCACGATCCCGCAAAAGGTGATGGACCAGATCGTGGGCGGCATTCCCGTCGGGCGGCTGGGAGAGCCCGAGGAGATCGCACGGTGCGTGCGGTTCCTATGTTCCGACGATGCGGCGTTCATCACCGGGGCGACCTTGTCGGCGAATGGCGGCCAGTATCTGGCCTGACGGGCCAGCCGAGGGTCTCGGGACGCTGGCGCACGTCGCCAGCGTCCGCTTGTTCGGCCCCTAGTGGGACAGACGGTGGATTTGTTCCTTAAGGCGGAGCTTGCGCTTCTTCAGTTCCGCGAGCGTCAACGCGTCGCAGCTTGGGCTGCGTTGAGCCGTCTCCACCTCTTTGGAGAGGTGTTGATGTTTCAATTGCAGCTGCTGCAAATGCGAACTCAATGCCATCGTCGTCCTCCTTGGTTGCGGATAGGTTGATTGAGCCACATAATCCGTCGCCTGTCACGCCTCTGTCACACAGCCAGGCGGCATGCCTCCGATTTTTGCGATTTATCCCAGCTTTTGTGCGTCTCGAAGCACCGCTTCGATGCGCGGCGCATAGCTCTCGCCGCTGCAACCTTCGGTTGCATCCTGGTGCATCGTAATCGCATCCCTGATTCGCAGCGGCCCCCGTCCGCCCTTGATGCCGCGCAGCAGGACGAGCGACGCGTCACGGCCGGGCCGGGGGTGCAGACAGAGCAGCTCGAGCGATCCCAGATGCCGGTCCATCGCGCCCAGAAGATCCGCCAGACGGTCCGCACGCTGGATCACCGTCATCGTTCCCCGCGGCAAGAGCCGCCGCGCGCCCGCCGCGATCCAATCGTCGAGCGGCAGATCCTCGCGATGCGCCGTCGCGCGATCCGCGGCGCGGGGCACGGTGCCCGAGGCGGCCGCGTAATAGGGCGGGTTGGTCAGGACATGGTCGAATCGCTGCTGTCTCAGCTCCGCCGGGAGGGCCGCTATGTCGCCCGTGAAGATCTGCGCCGAAAGGCCGTTTTCCTCGGCGTTGCGCCGGGCGAGCGCGGCGTAATCGGACTGGATCTCCACGCCGGCGAGCGTCAGGTCGCCCACGCGTCTGCCGAGGCAGAACAGCGCGCAGCCCACACCGCATCCGAGGTCGAGCACGCTTTGCCCCGGACGGGCGGGCACATGCGCGGCCAGGATCACCGGATCGACGCCCGCGCGATAGCCCCGTGCGGGCTGAACCAGCGTCAGACGCCCGCCCAGAAACGCGTCCGTCGTGAGATCAGTGTCCGAAATCGACATCGTTGTCGGCGAGGACCGAGGCGGCGCGGAAATGATCGCGCTCGGCCACCATCAGGCGGCGCGGCAGGATCCCGATGCTGCCTTCGAGAACGCTCATATGGACGTCCAACTCAAAGCACTCTATCCCCTCGCCCGAAAGCAGTGCCTTCGCGAAGGCGATATTCGTCGGGTCGCTGCTGCGCATGAGTTCTTTCATGGGGCGCAGTTAACCACGAGGGCCCCCCTTGTCGAGCGGTGGAAACATGGACGCACGGATCACGCCCCACGATCGCCTTGCGCAGGCTTTGGCCGAACCCCTGGCCGAGGTCGACGCCCTCATCCGGGCGCGCATGGCGAGCGAACACGCGCCGCGCATCCCCGAGGTCAGCGATCACCTGATCGGGGCGGGCGGCAAGCGCATCCGGCCGATGCTGACCTTGGCGGCGGCGCGGATGAACGGATATATGGGGCCCTACGACGTGCATCTGGCCGCGACGGTGGAGTTTATCCATACCGCCACGCTGCTGCACGATGACGTGGTGGATGCCTCGGGACAGCGGCGCGGTCGGCCCACGGCGAACCTGCTCTGGGACAACAAGTCCAGCGTCCTCGTGGGCGACTACCTCTTCGCGCGGTCGTTCCAGCTCATGGTCGAGACGGGATCGCTGCGGGTGCTCGACATCCTGGCAAGCGCCGCCGCCACGATCGCCGAAGGCGAGGTACTGCAGCTGACCGCGATGAGCGATCTCGCGACCAGCGAGGAGGTCTATCTCAAGATCGTGCGGGGCAAGACCGCGGCACTCTTTTCGGCCGCGACCGAGGTGGGGGGCGTGATCGCCGGGGCAGGTGAGGACCGGGTGCAGGCGCTGCACCGCTACGGCGATGCCATCGGCATCGCCTTCCAGATGGTCGACGACCTGCTCGACTGGCAGCGCGACGACGCGGCCGGCAAGAATTTCGGCGACGATTTCCGCGAACGCAAGATGACCCTGCCGGTCATCCGTGCCGTGGCCGGCGCGCAGGGCGAGGAATGGGCGTTCTGGGTCCGCACGATCGGCCGCGGCGCGCAGGACGAGGGCGATCTCGAAATGGCCTTCGACCTGCTGGAACGCCGGGGTGCGATCGCGACCACGCGGCATACCGCGCTCGAATGGGCCGAAACGGCGAAGGCCGCGCTCGACCCTCTTCCCGATGGGGAATTGCGCGCCATGCTGCGCGACCTTGCCGATTACGTGGTGGTGCGGATCCGCTAGCGCCCGGAGCAACGGCCCGCCCGCTCAGCCGAGGGCCGCGGCCCTGACCCACCACTCGGGTCGCGACGCCGCGATCCTTTCCGCCGCAAGTGCCGCTTCGGTCGCGGTCTCGAACAGGCCGAAGCACGTGGCGCCGCTGCCCGACATGCGCGCCAGAAGGCATCCGTCGGTCGCGCCGATCTGCGCCAGCGCAACGCCCACGGCCGGAGAGATGAGGCGCGCCGGCCCTTCGAGATCGTTGCGCTGCTCCGCCAGCCACCGGGCGAAAGCGGCCGTGTCTTGTATGTCGGGAAGGCGGGGCAGGGGCGCGTTCTCGCGGTTCGTCAGGGCGCCGAAGACCTTCGGCGTCGCGATGCCGATCCCCGGATTCACCAGCACCGCATGGAGGGGCGGCAGCGGGGCGAGTGGTGTCACCACCTCGCCCACGCCCTCCATCCGGCAGGCCCGCCCGAGCAAACAGACGGGCAGATCGGCACCCAGGCGCACCGGATCAGGCGGCACGCGGCGCCCGTCGAGTGCGGCAAGCGCCCGCAGCGCCGCTGCGGCATCCGAGGTGCCGCCGCCGATCCCGGCTTCCATCGGAAGGTGCTTGTCGAGCGTGAAGGCGGCCGGCGGCCCGTCCGTGGCGCGCGCCGCGCGAAGGATCAGATTGTCGTCATCCTCGGGCACGCCGCGGGCCAGGGGCCCCGTGACACGCAGCGACCACGCACGCGCAGGCCGGGCGGTGACGCGATCGCCGATATCCGCAAAGACCACCAGCGAATCCAGTAAGTGATAGCCGTCGTCGCGCCGGCCGGTGACGTGCAGCGCGAGGTTGATCTTGGCCGGCGCGAAATGGCCGCGCTCAACCGCCGTCATTGGCGACCTGGGGGGTGCCGCCTTCCTCCTCGATCACGCGGTCGAGCCCGAGTTCGAGCTTACGGCGGATGCGGTCCGGCTCGACCTCTTCGTTCTGGTCGTTGTCGACGAAGCTCAGTGCGCGTTGCCACTGGAATCGCGCCTCCAGCTTGCGGCCGACCATCCAGTAGACATCGCCGAGATGGTCGTTGACGACCGGATCGACCGGCATCAGCGCGACCGCCTTCTCCATCGGCGTCACGGCCTCGTCGAACCGGCCGAGCCGGTAGAGACCCCAGCCCAGACTATCGACGATGAAGCCCGAATCGGGCCGCGCGGCCACCGCGCGTTCGATGAGGGCGAGCGCCTCGTCGAGGTTCTCGCCACGCTCCAGCAGCGAATAGCCCAGATAGTTCAGCACGATGGGACTGTCGGGATTGATCTCCAGCGCATGGCGGAAATCGGCTTCGGCCGCGTCCCAATCGTCCATCCGCTCGAACGTGACGGCCCGCGAGAAGTAGACCACCCACTGGTCCGGTGTTTCGCGCGCGAAACTTTCGATCGCGTCGGTATAGGCGGCGTTGGCGGCCTCTTGCCGGTCGTCCTCGCGCAGGGCGTCACCGAGCGCCATGTGAATTTGCGCCTGATCGGGAAAGGTCTCCGACAATTCGCGAAGCACCGCGATCGCCTCGTCGGTGCGCCCCGATTTGAGCATGATCTCCGCACGGCCGATCTCGGCGGCCGCGAAGGCCGGATCGTCCTCGGGAATGCCCTGCGACGCCGTGATCGCGAGGTCGTATTGCTCCAGCTCGTCGAGCAGGGCGGCGTTCATCAGGATCGCCTCGACATGGTCGGGACGAAGATAATTGACCACCCGCGCATAGAGCAGTGTATAGGCGGGCGCGGCCTCGGACATGATGATGTTGCCGATATCGAACGCCACCTCGGCCATCCCCTCGGTGGCATCGCGCGCGATGGTGAAGTCCAGCGGCTCGTCCGCGTCCAACGACTGCTTGAGCTCCACCAGCGGCGCGTCGAGCGTGCCGTTGCCGAAGGCCGCGTCGATCGTGGCGGCGGCATCGTCGAACCGCCCGAGCTGGCTCAGGATCTGGGCATGCGCCACGGTTCCGCGCCGCGTCAGGGTCAGCGCCTCGTCCGAAAGCAGGGTCTCGGCCTCCTCGAAGCGCCTGCGCGAGGCCAGGGCGAGCGCCTTGTGGTACCGGCCGAACGCTTCGAGCCCCTGTTCGCCCGCCACGCGGTCGAACTCGGCCATGGCCGCCTCCATCTGGTCGTCGCCGACCAGCGCCCAGGCCCGGGCCAGCCCGTCGAAGAGCGGCCCGACGGTCAGACCCCCATCCATGTCCTCGAGAAGGGTGGACCATTCGCCCTCCTTCGCCGACTGGGCCAGCGTCGCGAGGTTCGCCAACTGCGACACGCCGCCCGCGCGTGTCAGGCGGCTGGCGACGTCCTCGGCCGCATCGATATCGCCCATCGAGAGATAGGCCCCGGCCAGCTGTTCAAGGATCGCGTAATTCTGCGGATCGCGCGTGAGAGCTTCGCTCAGATACCGCGAGGCCTGCTGGAAATCGTTGGTGACCTGCGCCTGACGGCCGGCGAGATAGGCGCCGGAATCCGTGTCTGCGGAGGCGATCTGGCCCATGAGCCCGAGCGCCGAGGCCAGGAGGAGCGGACGAAACATGACGAGCCTTTCGCGTTTGCGGTCGCGACGAACCTAACGACGGCCCTGCGCCAATACAACAAAGCCTCTCGCAGAATTGCCCGCCGCCGGGGATCCGTCGGACATCCCCGGGACGGCTCACATATTGGGGTAATTGGGTCCGTCGCCGCCCTGCGGCACGGTCCAGACGATGTTTTGCGGCGGATCCTTGATGTCGCAGGTCTTGCAGTGGACGCAATTCTGGAAGTTGATGACGAAGCGATCCTCGCCGCTCGTCTCGTCCTTCACGAATTCGTAGACGCCCGCCGGGCAGTATCGCTGCGAGAGGCCGGCATATTTCGGCAGGTTCACCGCGACCGGAACGCTCGCATCCTTGAGGCGCAGGTGACAGGGCTGATCCTCGGCGTGATTGGTGTTGGCGAAGCTGACATTCGTCAGGCGATCGAAGCTCAGCTTGCCGTCGGGCTTGGGATAGTCGATGGGTTTGTGACGGGCGGCCTCTTCGGTCGCCTGCGCGTCGGTCTTGCCGTGTTTCAGCGTGCCGAGGATCGAGAAACCGGCGGTGTTGCACCACATGTCGAACCCGCCGAGCGCGACGCTCGCCTTCAGGCCGTATTTCGACCAGATCGGCTTGACGTTGCGGACCTTCTTGAGATCCCGGCCGATGGCCCCTTCGCGCACCTCGCGGTCGTAGGCCTCGAGCGTGTCGGAGGCGCGTCCCGCAAGGATGGCCTCGTGCGCGGCTTCGGCCGCCGCCTTGCCCGAGAGCATGGCGTTGTGGTTGCCCTTGATGCGCGGCACGTTGACCATGCCGGCCGCGCATCCCAGAAGGGCGCCGCCCGGGAAGGCCGTCTTCGGCAGCGATTGCCAGCCGCCCTCCGTGATCGCCCGCGCGCCATAGCTGATGCGCTTGCCGCCCGTGAGCAGCTCCTTGACGTAGGGGTGATGCTTGAACTGCTGGAAGCTGAGATACGGGTTCACGTAAGGATTCGCGTATCCCAGATGGACGACGAAGCCGACATAGACCTGATTGTCGTTCAGGTGGTAGATGAACGAGCCGCCGCCCGCATTGTCGCCCAGCGGCCAGCCCATCGTGTGCACGACCGATCCCGGTTTCGACTTCTCGGGATCGATCTCCCAGAGTTCCTTCATGCCGAGGCCGTATTTCGGCACGTCCGCATCGGCGGCAAGGGCGAATTTCTCGATCACCTGCTTCGACAGCGACCCGCGGACGCCCTCGCCCAGCATCACGTACTTGCCGTGCAGCTCCATCCCCGGCTCGTAGGAGGGGCCTTCGCTTCCGTCGGGGTTGCGGCCGAACTCGCCCGCGACGACGCCCTTGACCGACCCGTCCTCGTGATAGACGAGCTCCGAGCACGACATGCCGGGAAAGATCTCGACCCCGAGCGCCTCGGCCTGCTCGGCCAGCCACCGGCAGACATTGCCCAGCGACACGATGTAGTTGCCGTGGTTGTTCATCAGCGGCGGCATCAGCGCGTTGGGAATGCGCGTCTTGCCGCTTTCGCCCAGGAACAGGAACGTGTCCGAGGTCACGGGCACTTCGACCGGCGCGCCGCGCTCCTTCCAGTCGGGGATCAGCGCGTCGAGCCCGCAGGGGTCGAGCACGGCGCCCGACAGGATATGCGCACCGACCTCGGAGCCCTTCTCGAGCAGGACGACCTCGCGGTCGGGATCGAGCTGCTTGAGCCGGATCGCGGCGCTCAGGCCCGCGGGGCCGGCCCCCACGATGACGACATCGTATTCCATCGCTTCGCGCGCATGTTCGGGCATCGGGGATCCTCCGGTCGGGACGTTTGGCTGACGTGGTATCGCTCAACCAAGGCGACGGTCAATCGTGACACATCGAATGCCGTTCCGGAACCCGCGCAGCGTGTACATGGTTGGCAAAGAACGGGCAGGCCTTCAGTACCATGCGCCGCCGGTCTGCTTGACTTTCGCGGTCGCGCTTGCGTTAAGAGGCCGCACGTTTCGTCCGTCCTTTCAATGAAGAACGCTCCGATATGGAAAAGATTGCCCTCACACGCGCGGGACAGACCGACCTCAACACCGAGCTCAAGCGGCTGAAATCCGTCGACCGCCCCGAGATCATCCGGGCCATCGCGGAGGCCCGCGAGCATGGCGACCTCAGCGAGAATGCGGAATACCATTCGGCCAAGGAGAAGCAGTCCTTCATCGAGGGACGCATCAAGGAGATCGAGGGAATTCTCTCGCGTGCCGACGTGATCGACACGTCCAAGATGTCGGGCGCGATCAAGTTCGGCGCGTATGTGAAGCTGGTCGACGAGGATACCGACGAGGAGAAGTCGTATCAGATCGTGGGCGAGCCCGAAGCCAATCTCGAGGCGGGCAAACTCAACATCAAGTCGCCGCTCGCCCGTGCCCTGATCGGCAAGGAAGAGGGCGACAGCGTCGAGGTCCGGACCCCCGGTGGAGAGAAATCCTACGAGATCCTGAGCGTCGAATATCGCTGATCCGGTCCTTTGCGTGCCCTGAAAGGCCCCGATGGCAGATAATTTCTTCAACTTTCACGGGCGCCTGCGCCTGATCGTTCAGGCGGGCCTCGGCCTGTCGGTGCTTTGGCTGGTCGTCGTCGCGCTGTTCTTTCTTCTGGCCGGGCGGGGCGAGGGCGGCGCGCTGTCGGTGCTTCCGGCCATCATGATCGTGATCGCGGTCGTGGCCCCCATCGCCCTCGTCGCGAGCGCGGTCGTCGGTCTCAGTATGGTCGAGCAGGCCGGTGAAATCCGCGAGTTGCGGCGCGCGCTTGCGGCGCGCGAGCGATCCTCCGAGCCGCGGCCCGCGCCCGATGCGGCCGTCAAGCGGCTGAGCCAGCAGCTCGGCGAGGTGACCGACCGCCTGGCCGAACTCGAGACCTGGCTCGCCGCGCGGGCCGAGACGATCGAGCGCGCGGACCAGCTTCTGGCGGGCCCGCCCGTCGCGCCCGCGGCCAAGTCCGGGGATGACGCGGCGCAGGAAGGGGCGGAGCTCGGTCTCGATGCGCCGCCGGGGACCGGTGCAGCGCCTCTGGCGCCCGACATGCTGGTCAGGGCCCTCCAATTTCCCGCCGATGCGCAGGATCAGGAGGGGTTCGACGCCCTGCGCGCGGCCTTGAGCGACCGTCGCGCGGCCCAGATCGTCATCGCCGCGCAGGACGTCCTGACACTGCTCAGCCAGGACGGGCTCTATATGGACGATCTTCAGGCCGAGCGTGCGCCCGTGGCGCTCTGGCGGCGCTTCGCGCAGGGCGAGCGGGGCGCGGAATTCGCGGTCCTGGGCGGGATCGACGACGAAGAGGCGCTCGATCGCTGCGCCGCGCGCATGCGGGAGGACACCATCTTCCGCGATGCGGTGCATCATTTCCTGCGGCTTTTCGACCATCGCCTGACCGAGATCGAACCGGAGGCGACCGACCCGCAGATCGCGGCCTGGACCGAGACCCGGTCGGCCCGTGCCTTCATGCTCCTGGGGCGCGCCGCGGGCATCTTTGCCTGACACCACGCTGGGGCCGGCGCCCTAGAAGCGGTCGAGCAACCGGCGAAGGTAGTCGCGCTCGGCCTCGGGGCGCGCCTGTTCCCCCGAGCGGCGGCGGATCTCGTCCAGCAATTCCTCGGCGCGCCGGTAGATGTCTTCCTGCCCCAGCAGTTGCTCGTCGGAGCCGACCTGGCCGTTCTGGCCCGCCTGGCGGCCGAGCGGGTCGCGGGACTGACCTTGCGGTGCGCCCGGACCGCTGGCCTGACCCTGACCCGATTGCTGCTGCTGTTCCTGCGCCAGCGATTCGCCCAAGGAGCGCATCCCCTCGCGCAGGGCCTCCATCGCCTCGGACTGGTTGTCGAGCGCGCCCGCGTAATCGTCGGTCCTGAGGTCTTCCTCGGCCCCGTCCATGGCCCGTCCCGCCCGGTCGAGCGCGTCGCGTGCGGCCTCGCCGGCCTCGGTTCCCGCCCCTGGCAGGTTGCTGCGCTGGCGATCGAGCTCGTCGCGCAGGGCTTGCTGGCGGTCGGCCAGACCCTCGCCCGGCTGGCCACCCGGACCCGGTTGGCCCGGCTGCTGACCCTGTCCCGGCTGGCCCTGTTCCGGCTGACCCTGTCCGGGTTGACCCTGTCCCGGCTGCCCCTGTCCGGGCTGCGGCTGCCCTTGCTGGCCGGGCTGTCCGGGCTGTTGCTGACCGAACCGTTCCTGCAGGTCGCGGAAGGCCTCGTCGCTCAGGCCCTGCTGGTCACGCAAAGTCTCCTGAAGGTCCTGCATCGCCTGTTCGCCCGGGCTCGGTTGTCCCTGACCGCCCCGGCCTTGGGTGACCTGCATGTTCTCCATCATGCGGTTGAGCTGTTCGAGAAGGGCTTGCGCCTCGGCCATGCGGCCTTCTTCCATCAGCTCCTGAATGCGGTCCATCATTTCCTGAAGCTGGTCGCCGGTGATCTCCTGCCCCTCGTTCCCGGCCTGCTGCTGGTCCTGCCCCTCGCTTTCCTGGGCGAGCTGGCGGATATAGGCGTCCATCGCTTCGTTGAGTTCCTGCATCAGCTCGGCGATCTCGGCCTCATCGGCGCCGTTCTCCATCGCTTCGGAGAGGCGCTCCTGCGCGCGCCGCAACCGGTCCAGCGCATCGGCAAGATCGCCATATTCAAGCTCGTTCGCGATATCCCAGAGGGCCGCGGCGATCTCCTCCTGGCGCGTGGGCGAGAGCGCGCCGTCGGACAATCCGGCCTCGAGCCGGCGGATCGCCACCCGCAGCCGCAGATAGAGCGCCTCGGACGGGAAGGCGTCGTCGGGCTGCCACGAGACGGCCCGCAGCACCTGCGCCACGCGGCGGCCATTCGCGCGCGCCCAGAGCAGATCGCGCCGCTGCTCGATGATCGCCTGCGCCATCGGATCGAAGAACCGCAGGCCAACCAGCGTTTCCGACAGGGTCGGCGACGCGCCTTCCTGTCCCAGCTCGTCACTCACGTGATAGGTCACCTCGACCGGCAGGTTGGCCCAGGGATGCTGGCCGAAATCCTCGATCAGGGTGCCGGTGAAATCGGCGCGGTCGCCGCTGATCGGCAGGGGCAGGTCGACCACCAGCGGCTCGCGCGGATCGGGCGCCGCGGTGAGGCCCCAGGAGCGGTCGACGGCGT
Source organism: uncultured Paracoccaceae bacterium (assembly GCA_947489705.1). GTDB lineage: Bacteria > Pseudomonadota > Alphaproteobacteria > Rhodobacterales > Rhodobacteraceae > Palleronia. The sequence goes on along the minus strand of CANLEQ010000002.1, from coordinate 149,495 downwards.
CGAGGTCGAGCGTGATCTCGGCATGGCCGCTCACCACGCCGTAATCGTCCGAGGCAGCGAAGGGCTGACGGAACGCGCCGCCCTCGCCGCGTTCGACATCGCCGGTGGCGCGGATCGCCGGCGGCGCGTCGGGCAGGAGCCCGATCTCGAACCGGCGGCCGCCGGGTCCGTCGATGGCGATCTCGCCCTCTTGGGCGATGCGGAAATTCTGTACCGGCGCGCCCGCATTTTCGGGATCTCCGATTTGCGCCGAGACCGTTTCGGACACCGCGAGATCGCCCACCTCACCATAGAGCCGCAAGGTGACGTTTGCGCCCTCGGGCAGATCGACGGGGCCCTCGGGCAGATCGGCGAGATAGATCGAGGGCAGGCCGGTATAGGCGGGCGGCTCGATCCAGCCCTCCCAGGAGGGGCCCTGCGCCAGTGCCTGACCGCCGGCGGGGCCCATTTCGCCCACGGATCCCACGCGCAGGATCGACCCGAAGAGAAGCGCGACGGCGAAGGCGAGGATCGCGACGTAGCGCAGGGCGAAGGGATCGCGCGACGCCACGCGCAGGTCGGGCGGGACGCGTCTGGCGGCACGGATGCGCTCGGACATGCGGGCGAGATGCGCGTCCCAGATGGCGCGCGACTGGATGTCGGCAGCGCCGATCGCCTGACCGTCGGAGAGCGCGGTGATCGGCCGGCCCGGCAGGGATTCGTCGAGCCGCGCCAGAGCCTCCGCCTCGCCCGGCCAGCGGAACCGGCGCACCCCGTAGACGAGCGCCCAGATCGCGCCAACCGCGAGGATCAGCGTCAGCCCCCAGAAGAGCTCGAGCGGCAGCGCCTCGTGCAGACCCAGCATCAATGCCGAGAGCGCCACCAGGACGATCGCCCAGAGCGGCCAGAACGCGCGGCTCAGCCGCTCGGCCAGCATCCCCGCGCGGGTCAGCGCGAGGGGACGGCGCAATCCGCGCCTTGCAGCGTCCGGCAACCGGGTCGTCGGAAGGGTCGGTGTCGGGGGCATGGCACTCCGGGAGTTGCGCGGCGGCCTTGATCGGGCCATGCGCGGACGCCTCAGCCCGTCGTCACAGCCATGAAGGTACGATATCGCGTTTGATCATATCGTCAAATGTCGGCCGCGCGCGAATGACAGCGCTGTGATCGCCCCGGACCAGCACTTCGGGGACCAGCGGACGGGAATTGTATTCCGACGACATCACCGCGCCATAGGCGCCCGCGCTGCGGAACGCGACCAGATCGCCCGCAGCGAGCGGCGGCATGTCGCGCGCCCGGGCGAAGGTGTCGCCCGATTCGCAGACCGGGCCCACGATGTCGACGGGTCGGCGCGGGGTTCCTGCGGCGGGTTCGACTAGCGGGACGACGTCGTGCCAGGCCCCGTACATGGCGGGCCGCGCGAGATCGTTCATCCCGGCATCGAGGATCAGGAAGGTGCGATCCTCGCCCTCCTTCACGTAAAGGACGCGAGAGACCAGAACGCCCGCATTGCCCGAGATGAGTCGCCCGGGCTCGATCTCGATCTCGCAGCCGAGATGGCCGAGGGTCCGATGCACCATCGCGCCGTAATCGCTGGGAAGGGGGGGCATCTCATTGTCGCGGATATAGGGAATGCCGAGGCCGCCGCCGAGGTCGAGGCGCCGGATGTCATGGCCGTCCGCGCGCAACTCTTCGGTCAGACGCGCGATCTTGCCGTAGGCGGCCTCGAACGGCGCCAGCGAGGTGAGCTGGCTGCCGATATGGACGTCGATGCCCACCACCTCGATGCCCTCAAGTATGGCGGCCTGCGCGTATATGTCGCGCGCCCGGGCGAGGGGCACGCCGAACTTGTCCTCCTTGCGCCCGGTGGCGATCTTTTCGTGGGTCTGCGCGTCGACGTCAGGATTGACGCGTAGCGTGATCGGCGCGCGCCGCCCCATCGACCTCGCCACCGCGTCGAGGACGAGCAGCTCGGGTTCGGATTCGACGTTGAACTGGCGGAGTCCGCCTTCGAGGGCCTGTGCCATCTCGTCGCGTGTCTTGCCAACGCCCGAAAAGACGATCCGTTCGCCCGGAATCCCGGCGGCCCGCGCCCGCGCATATTCGCCGCCCGAGACCACGTCGACGCCCGCTCCGAGATCGCCCAGCAGCTTGAGCACCGCGACGTTCGACAGCGATTTCATCGCAAAGCAGACCAGATGGTCGAGCCCCTCGAGCGCCTCGTCGAAAAGCCCGAAATGCCGCGTCAGGGTCGCCGCGGAATAGCAGTAGAACGGCGTGCCGATTTCGGCCGCGATCGTGTCGAGGGCCACGTCCTCGGCAAAGAGACGGCCGTCTCGATAAAGGAAATGATCCATTGCCTTGGTCCTTCGGTCTGAAGATGCGACACGCGCCGCGGTGCGGGACATGCCGGACAGGCGGGGCAAAGAAAAACCCCCGAACGCGCATGTCCGGGGGCCTCGGTATCGTTCAGGCGGCAAAGGATGCTTAGAGCATGCCTTCGCGCTGGGCCTTCTTCCGGGCGAGCTTGCGCTGCCGGCGGATGGCCTCGGCCTTTTCGCGCGCCTTCTTCTCCGAGGGTTTCTCGAAATGCTGCTTGAGCTTCATTTCGCGAAAGACACCCTCACGCTGGAGTTTCTTTTTCAGGGCACGAAGCGCCTGATCGACGTTGTTGTCGCGAACGCTGACCTGCATGTGGTTTTCACCACCTTTCTAAGTTTGTGTTACATCAAGTGCAGGAGGTTGGTCTTCTAGCAGGGGCTCGCTACTTTGTCCAGCAAGAGCCTTTGAATTGGAGACATCATGCACGATCCCACAGACGCGCTGCTCGATGCGGCGATGATGCACGTGCCCTTCGACGGCTGGAGCGAGACGACGCTTCGCGCCGCCGCGCGCGACGCCGGGATCGCGCCCGCCGAGGCACGTGCCCTCTTCCCACGCGGCGCGGTCGACATGGCGCTGGCCTTCCACCGGCGCGGCGACGACCGGATGGCCAAGCGCCTGCGCGCCGAGGACCTCTCGTCGCTGAAGTTCCGCGAGCGGGTGACGCGCGCGGTGCGGACCCGCATCGAGGTGGTCGAGGACAAGGAGGCCGTGCGCCGCGGCACCACGCTCTTCGCCCTGCCGCAATACGCCGCCGATGGCAGCCGCGCCATCTGGGGCACGGCCGACCGGATCCTCGACACGCTCGGCGACACGTCGGACGACGTGAACTGGTACACCAAGCGCGCGACGCTGTCGGGGGTCTACGGCTCCACCATCCTCTTCTGGCTGGGCGACGATTCCCTCGAGGCGCAGGACACCTGGGCGTTTCTCGACCGCCGGATCGAAGACGTGATGCGGATCGAGCGGTTCAAGGCGGGCGTCGCGAACAACGCCGTGGGCCGCGCCCTGATGGCCGGCCCGAACTGGGCGCTGTCGCGGGTGCGCAAGCCCGCGGGGCTCGGCGGCTTTCCCGGCGGCAGGCGCGTGCGATGACTTTGCCGGACAGCATGAACGTCGTCGAGATCTCGGCGCCCGGCGGCCCCGAGGTCCTGAAGCCCGTGACACGCGAGGTGCCCCGCGCCGGCGCGGGCGAGGTCGTGATCCGCATCGCCTTCGCCGGGGTCAACCGTCCCGACGCGCTGCAACGCGCAGGTGCCTACGCCCCGCCAGAAGGTGCCAGCGACCTGCCCGGGCTCGAATGTTCGGGCGAGATCGTCGAGGTGGGCGAGGGCGCCGGCTGGACGGTCGGCGACCGCGTCTGCGCCTTGCTGCCGGGCGGAGGCTATGCCGAGTTTGTCCGCACGCCCGGCGCGCATTGCCTGCCCGTCCCGGATGGCCTGTCGATGCAGCAGGCCGCCTGCCTGCCGGAGACGTATTTTACCGTCTGGAGCAACGTCTTCGAGCGGGGCCGCCTCACGGGCGGCGAGCGGTTCCTCGTTCATGGCGGCTCCTCGGGGATCGGCACGACCGCGATCCAGCTCGCCCGCGAATGGGGGGCACGGGTCTTCGCGACCGCGGGGACGGACGAGAAATGCGCGTTCTGCGCCGATCTGGGGGCCGAGCGCGCGATCAACTACAAGCGTGAGGATTTCGTCGAGATCCTGCGCGGCGAGGGCGGCGCGGACCTGATCCTAGACATGGTGGGCGGGGATTACATTCCCCGCAACGTCAAGGCGCTGGCCGACGATGGGCGGCTGGTGCAGATCGCGTTCCTGGGCGGCCCCAAGGCGGAGTTGAACTTCGCCCAGGTCATGATGCGACGTCTGACCATCACCGGCTCGACCCTGCGGCCGCAAAGCGATCTTGCCAAGGGCCGCATCGCCGAGGCGCTCGGCACGCATGTCTGGCCGCTCCTGGCCGCCGGCAAGGTCGCGCCGATCCTCGATAGCACCTTCGATCTCGTCGATGCCGCCGAAGCCCATGCCCTCATGGAAAGCTCGAACCACATGGGCAAGATCGTCCTGAAGGTCGCGGGCGAATGAGGCTGGATCGCCGCACCCTGCTGGCGGGTCTGGCCGCCGCGTCCGTCGCGCGTCCCGCCCGCGCGGCCAGAGCGGATGGCTGGGCGGCGCTGTCGGACCGGGCCGCCGCCTTCGACCAGATCCGGGCCATGATCGTGGCCGTCGACGGCGAGCGGCGCGTGGCCCGGGTCTTCGCGGGCCCCGCGCTCGGCACGCCCGTCAACGTCAAATCGGTCTCCAAGACCATTGTCTCGGCGCTTGTGGGATGCGCGATCGACCGGGGCGAAATCGCGGGAATCGACGCCACGATCGGCGATCTGGCACCCGGTTTGATCCCGTCCGGGGCCGATCCGCGCGTGGCCGATCTCACGCTGGAGAACCTCCTAGCCATGCAGGCGGGACTCGAGCGGACCTCGGGCGGCAATTACGGCGCCTGGATTTCCAGCGGCAACTGGGTCGCGGATGCGCTGGGGCGTGATTTCGTGACCGAGCCCGGCGGACGGATGCTCTATTCCACCGGCTCCACCCATGTGCTGGGCGCGATCCTGTCGGAGGTGACGGACTTGTCGCTGCTCGATCAGGCGCGGCAGCGCCTCGGCGGGCCGCTCGGGATCGACATCCCGCCCTGGACCCGCGATCCGCAGGGCCGCTACATGGGCGGCAACCAGATGGCGCTCAGCCCCGACGCGATGCTGCGCTTCGGCGAGATGTATCGCCAGGACGGCGTCTGGAACGGCACCCGCGTGATCGGCGCTGACTACGTTGTGGCCTCGTGGCAGGGTCGCACCCGCTCGCGCTGGTCGGGCCTGGGATACGGGCTCGGCTGGTTTCTCGGGCGGCATGCGGGGGCGGATTACGCGCTCGCGCGGGGCTATGGCGGTCAGGTGATCTGCGTGGCGCCCGCGCTCGGGCTGACCATGGTGATCACCTCCGATCCGGATCAGCCCGCCCGGTCCGAAGGGTATTTCGGCGATCTCATGGAACTGGTCGAAGAGGCCATGACCCTCGTCGCGAGCGGCTAGTCATTTCGTCGCTCCCCGGGGTAAGAGCGGCGCGATGACATCCGTGCTCGATCTTTCCCACGTTAGCTACCGGCTCGACGGACATGCCATCCTGCAAGGGCTGACGCTTCGCACGGATGCGCGGCGGATCGGCATTGTCGGGCGCAACGGGTCGGGCAAGTCGACGCTCGCGCGCGCCTTGACGGGACTGCTCGCGATAGAAGGTCGCCTGCGCGTTGCCGGGGTGGACGTGGTGCACGACCGTCGTGCCGCAATCGGGGCCGTCGGGCTGCTGTTCCAGAACCCCGATCATCAGATCATCTTTCCCACCGTGGCAGAGGAGCTGCAATTCGGGCTCGGCCAGCAAGGGGTCGCGCCGGCGGAGGCCGGCCGCCGCGTGGCGGAGATGCTCGCGCGGTTCGGCTGCGCCGAATGGGGACCGCGCCCCGTGAACGACCTCTCGCACGGCCAGAAGCAGCTGGTCTGCCTGATGGCGATCCTCGCGATGGGGCCGCGCGTCATCATCCTCGACGAGCCGTTCTCCGGCCTCGACATCCCGACGCGCATGCGCCTTGCGCGTAGGCTCGACGCGCTCGACGCCGCACTCGTCCATATCAGCCACGATCCCGCCGACCTTCGGAATTGCGATCATGTCGTCTGGCTCGACCAGGGGCGGATCGCGGCCGAAGGGGGCCCCGACGTGCTCGGGCAATACGAGGCCGAGATGCGGCGGATCGGCGCCCGAGATGCGTAACGCACCATGCTCGCGCTGACCTCGCCCGTCCGGACGCGCGCGCATGGCTGGCCGGCGGGCGCGAAGCTCGGCGCGCTGGGCCTCGCGACGCTGGGCCTCTTCGCGCTCGAGAGCCTCCTCGGCCAGACCCTCGCGGCACTTGTCGTCCTGGGGCTGTTCCTGGCGCCCGGCCGGGTCTTCGCCGCAGCGGGGCTGCGACGGCTGCGCGCGCTCTGGCCCTTCGTGGCCGTTCTGCTGGTCTGGAACGGCATCGAGGGCGATCTGCGCGAGGGCGCGATCCTGTCGCTGCGCCTTTTGTCGGCGGTGGGGGCGGCGACGCTGGTGACGATGACCACCCGGCTCGACGACATGATCGCCGTCATCCGCCGCCTGGCCGCGCCCTTGCGCCGGTTCGGGGTCTCGACACGTCCGCTGGAGCTCGGCATGGCGCTGGTGCTGCGCTTCGCGCCGGCACTGGCCGCGCGGGGCACGCAACTGGCGAGCGCGTGGCGGGCGCGGTCCGCCCGACGGCCCTCCTGGCGGATCGTCGTGCCGCTGGCCATTACCGCGCTTGACGATGCCGACCACGTCGCGGATGCTCTGCGCGCCCGCGGCGGGCTCATCGACGAAGGAAGACCCAATGGAACGTGACCTCACCCTCATCGCGATGTTCGCGGCGCTCATCGCGGCGCTGGGGCTGATCCCGCAGGTCACGCTGGCCTTCGGCGTACCGGTCACGGCGCAGACGCTGGGCGTCATGCTGGCGGGAACGGTGCTCGGCGCGAAACGCGGCGCGCTGGCCGCGCTGCTCTTCATGGCGCTCGTCCTGCTGGGCCTGCCGCTTCTGTCGGGCGGGCGCGGCGGGCTCGGCGTGCTGGCGGGGCCGACGGTCGGCTTCTTCGTCGGGTTTCCCGTCGCGGCCTTCGCCACGGGCTGGATCACCGAGCGGCTCTGGCGCCTGCCGATGGGACTGGCCGCGGGGATCGCCTCGGTGCTCGGCGGGATCGTGGTGCTCTACGTCTGCGGGATTACCGGCATGTCGATCATCCTCGATCGCGGCTGGCTCGAGGCGGCGGCGCTGTCGACGGCATTCGTGCCGGGCGACGTGATCAAGGCGGTGCTGGCGGGGATGATCACCACCATCCTCTACCGCGCACGCCCGCGCAGCGTGGTCTCGCGCGGCTGAGCGCGGCTCACGCCCCGTAGAAGGCGATCCGCGACAGCGCGAGATGCGCGCGCATCTCGCGCCCGATCGCCACGAGGCCGATGCGGCGAAGGCGGTCTGGCCTGAAGGGCGCGTCGATCCGGTGAGGCCGGGCATCGGCGAAGGTGAGCCGATGCGTCGTCCAGCGCTCCGGCGCGACGAAGGTCAGCCGATAGCTCTGCCACGAATGCCGCACGTCGTCGGTGCGCAGGTGGATGTTGTACTCCGCCCCGTTGCCGCGCACGGCAAGCTCGATCCCCGCAAAGCCCGACCCATCCATCGCGGCACCGTCCGGGCGCAGGTCCAGCGTCATCTGGAGGAACCCGCCGTCATTCTCGAGGCTCACCTCGCCCGTCAGGCGCCGCGCCCGCCGGCCCGCGACCTCCTGCGTGGTCAGCGCGCCCTCCGACACGCCCCCCATCACCCGGTCCGACACCAGCCCCCATTCCGTCCCGCAAGCGGTCAGCGGGCCGGTGACGTCGTCGATGAGGTGATCAGGCATGAGGCGGCTTTCGCGTGCAATCTTCGTTCGACGGGCACCTAGCGTCGGCGTCGGGCACGAAAAGGGGTTGATCTCGGGCGACAAGCGCGCAGTCATGTGCTCCGACCATTTTGGGAGATTTCGGGATGCGCAGGACAACCTTGATCGCAATGGGCGCGATCGTCGCGCTGGCGGGCACCGCCGGGGCGCAGGACGATGCGGATGCCCTCAAGGTCGGCATGATCACCACCCTCTCGGGCGGCGGCGCGGGGCTGGGGCAGGACACGCGCGACGGCTTCATGCTGGCGGTGGAGCAGGCGGACCGCGACGACCTCGAGATCGTGATCGAGGACGACCAGCGCAAGCCCGACGTGGCCGTGCAGATCAGCGACCGCATGATCCAGCAGGAGGAGGTGGACATCCTGACGGGCATCGTCTGGTCGAACCTCGCCATGGCGGTGGTGCCGGGCGCGCTCGCACGCGACAAGTTCTATCTCTCAACCAACGCGGCGCCGGCGCAGCTGGCCGGGCGGGGCTGCGATCCGAACTATTTCTCGGTGAGCTACCAGAACGACAACCTGCACGAGGCCGCCGGCGCCTATGCCAGCCAGGAGGGTTACGAGAACACCTTCATCATGGCGCCGAACTATCCCGCGGGCCAGGACAGCCTGACGGGCTTCAAGCGCCTCTACGAGGGCGATCTGGCGGGCGAGGTCTTCACCCAGCTGGGGCAGACCGACTACGCCGCCGAAATCGCCCAGATCCGCGCCTCGGATGCCGATTCGGTGTTCTTCTTCCTGCCCGGCGGTATGGGGATCTCGTTCCTCAAGCAATATGCCGATAGCGGCCTCGACCTGCCGGTGGTGGGCCCCGCCTTCAGCTTCGACCAGGGCATCCTGCAGGCCGTGGGCGCCGCGGCGCTTGGCGTGCGCAACACCTCGCAATGGTCGAAGGACATCGACAACCAGGCCAACCGCGACTTCGTCGAGAGCTTCGAGGCCGAGTACGGTCGGCTCCCCTCGCTCTACGCCGCGCAGGGTTTCGACACTGCGAACCTGCTGATCTCGGCCATGGACGCGGCCTCGATCGACGATCCCGACGCCTTCCGCGAGGCACTCCGCGCCGCCGATTTCGACAGCGTGCGCGGCGATTTCTCCTTCGCCTCGAACCAGCATCCGATCCAGGACATCTATGTCCGCGAGGTCATCGAGGAGGACGGCGTCTTCACCAACAAGATCGTCGCCACGGCGCTCGAGGATCACGCGAACGCCTACGTGGACGAATGCGAGATGTGATCCGCGTCCGGCTGTCCAGGATCCACCCCCAGACAAGGGCGAGCACGCCGCGCGCGTGACCCCGCCTTCGGAGATACGATGGCGCTGCTGATCGAGCAGGTTCTGAACGGCGTCCAGTCGGGCGTGATGCTGTTTCTGATGGCGGCGGGGCTGACGCTCATCTTCGGCGTCATGGGGCTCATCAATCTCGCGCACGGATCGCTCTACATGGTGGGCGCGTTCGCGGCGGCGGCCGTGGCGTCGGCCACGGGCTCGTTCCTGCTGGCGCTGGTGGCGGCGCTGGCCGCGGCGGCGGCGGCGGGCGCGCTGGTCGAGGTGCTGGTGATCCGCAGGCTCTATGCGCGCGACCATCTCGACCAGGTGCTGGCGACCTTCGCGCTGATCCTGATCTTTTCCGAGGGGGTGCGCTGGATCTTCGGGTCGTTCCCGCTCTTTCTCGATATCCCCGCCGCGCTGAGCGGCCCCGTCATGCTCGGCCCCATAACCTATTCCAAGTACCGCCTCGCGCTCATCGGCATCGGGCTCGTGGTGGCGCTCGGTCTCTTCTGGCTGACGCAACGGACCCGGATCGGCGTACAGATCCGCGCAGGCGAGGCCGATCGCGAGATGATCGCGGCCCTCGGCGTCGATATCGGACGCCTCTACACTTTCGTCTTCGCACTCGGGGCGGCGCTTGCGGGGCTGGCGGGCGCGCTCGTCGGCGCGATCCAGTCGGTGCAGGTCGGCATGGGCGAGCCGGTCCTGATCCTGGCCTTCGTGGTCATCGTCATCGGCGGCATCGGCTCGATCAAGGGCGCGCTGGTGGGTGCGCTGCTCGTGGGGCTCACGGACACGCTCGGGGGCGTCGCGCTGCCCGCGGCCTTGTCGCTCGTCATGGACCTCTCGGCGGCGCAGGCGACGGGCGCGGCCCTGGCGCAGGTCGGGATCTACGTGCTGATGGCCGCGATCCTCTTCTGGCGACCGCGCGGGCTCTACGGTCATGGCTGAGCGGTGGATCAATGCGGGGCTCCTCGCGGGGCTCGGCCTCGTCGCGCTCTGGGCCTGGGCCGCGGGTGCGCCCTTCACCGTGACGCTCGCCACCAAGGTCGCGATCCTGGCGCTGGCGGCGGCGGGGCTCAACCTCGCGCTGGGCATCGGCGGGCTGGTCAGTCTCGGCCACGCCGTGTTCTTCGGGATCGGCGGCTACGCGATGGGCGTGCTGGCGAGCCATGCCCAAGCGTATGATCCGATCTTCACCCGGCCCTTCGTCTTCGAGGGGACGAAATCCATGCCGTTCATTTGGCTGGCCGCGATCGCGGTCGGGGCGCTGGCCGCCTGGGTCATCGGCCGCATCTCGCTGCGGACGAGCGGGGTCTACTTCATCATGATCACGCTCGCCTTCGGTCAGATGTTCTACTATCTTGCGATCTCCTGGCCCGCCTATGGCGGCGAGGACGGGTTGTCGATCTATGTGCGCAACGGCTTTCCGGGACTCGACACGCTTGACCCGATCCAGTTCTTCGGCATCTGCTTCGCGATCCTGCTGATCGTGCTGTGGTGCATGGCGCGGATCGCCGCCTCGCCGTTCGGCCTCGCGCTCAATGCGGCGCGGCAGGCGCCCACGCGGGTCATGGCCTCGGGCATCGACCCGGACCGCCTGCGGCTTTGGGCGTTCGTCGTCTCGGGCGCCGTGACCGGGCTTGCCGGCGCGCTCTATGCCGATCTCAACCGCTTCGTCAGCCCGACCATGTTCTCCTGGCAAGTGTCGGGTGAGCTGATCGTGCTGATCATCCTGGGCGGCGTTGGGCGGCTCTGCGGCCCCGTCGCGGGTGCGGCGCTCTTCGTCGTGCTGGAGCAGTGGCTGGGCGGGCTGTCGGAATACTGGCAGGTCTTCCTGGGGCTTCTGTTGCTCGCCGTCGTGCTGGCGGGGCGGGGCGGCATCGTTGGCCTACTCGCAAGGGTGCCGTCTCGTGGCTGAACCGCGCCTCAGCCTGCGCGGCGTGACGCGCGCCTTCGGCGCCCTTCGGGTCAGCGACGCGGTCGATCTGGACCTGCGGCAGGGCGAGATCCACGCGCTGATCGGACCCAACGGCGCGGGCAAATCCACGCTCATCGCCCAGATCTGCGGCGCGCTCCGTCCCGATGCGGGCCGCATCCTGCTCGAGGGCCGCGACGTCACCGCCTGGGACGTGCCGCGCCGGGCGCGGGCGGGCCTCGGGCGGACGTTCCAGGTCTCGTCCCTCGCATCCGAGGACACCGCGCTGCAGAACGTCATGCTGGCCGTGGCGGGGCGGGGCGGGCGGCTGCGCGTCTGGTCCCGGGCGCTCGGGCGCGGCGATCTCACCGCCCCGGCGCGGGAGGCGCTGGCGCAGGTGGGCCTCGAGGGCGAGGCCCACACCCCCGTCGGCGCGCTGTCGCACGGCGCGTGGCGGCGGGTGGAGATCGCCTGCGCGCTCGCCATGGCGCCCCGCGCGCTCGTCATGGACGAGCCGCTGGCGGGCCTCGGGACCGAAGGCGTGGCCGACCTCTCGGCGCTTCTGCGGCGGGTGAAGGTCCGCGCGCCGATCCTGCTGGTGGAGCACGACATGGACGCGGTCTTCGCGCTTGCCGACCGGGTCAGCGTCCTCGTGGGCGGGCGCATCATCGCGACCGGTCCGGGCGAGGCGATCCGCCAAAACGCGGGCGTGCAGGACGCCTATCTGGGGCCCGTCTCGTGAGCCTGCTGCGCGTCAGCGACCTGCGGGCCTCCTACGGTCCCGCGCAGGTCCTTCACGGCGCGAGCCTCGCGGTCGCCGAGGGCGAGGTCGTGGCGCTGTTGGGCCGCAATGGCATGGGCAAGACGACGAGCATTCGCGCGATCTGCCGGATGATGCCGTCGCACGGTGCGCTGACCTTCGACGGGCACGACCTCCACCGCCTGCCGTCGCATCGCGCCGCGCGCCTGGGCCTGGGGCTGGTGCCCGAAGGGCGCCGCTGCTTCGCGCCGCTCACCGTGGCCGAGAACCTGCGCGCCGCGGCGCGTCGGGGCGCTTGGGATCTCGCGCGGGTCGAGCGGCTGTTCCCGCGCCTCGCCGAGCGGCGGGAGCAGCGCGCGGGCACGCTTTCGGGGGGCGAGCAGCAGATGCTGGCCATCGGCCGCGCCCTCATGACCAACCCGCGGCTTCTGATCCTCGACGAGGCGACCGAGGGGCTGGCCCCGCTCGTCCGCGCCGAGATCTGGGCCGCGATCGAGGCGCTGCGCGTTGAGACCGGCATGGCGATCCTGATCGTCGACAAGTCGCTGGCCGAACTCAGGCGGATCGCCGATCGCGCCGTCATCCTGTCGCGCGGCCGCGATGTCTGGCAGGGGCCGATCGCCGGCCTCGACGATACCCTGGCGGGGCGGTATCTGGGGGTCTGAAGCTGGCCCGGGAGAGGACACGGATCATGGACATCATCGACGCACTTCGCGAGGCGCTGGGCGCGGCCCACGTCCTGACGGGTGACGACGCGGCACCCTTCGCGCGCGACTGGACCGGCGCCTATCGCGGCGCGCCGCTCTGCGCGGTGCGGCCCGGTTCGACCGAGGAGGTCTCGAAGGTCGTCAAGCTCGCCTCCGAGGCCGGCATCGCGATCGTGCCGGTCGCGGGCAATACCGGCCTCATGGGCGGCACCCACGCGCCCGGCCGCATCGCGCTCAGCCTCGAGCGGCTCAACAAGGTTCGCGAGATCCGGCCGGAGGCGCGCATGGCCATCGTCGAGGCCGGCGTCGTGCTGGCGCAGATGCATGCCGAAGCGGATGCGCACGACCTGGTCTTTCCGCTGACCTTCGGGGCCCGCGGATCGGCGCGGATCGGCGGCGTGCTCGGGACCAATGCGGGCGGCTCGAACGTGCTGCGCTACGGCAATACGCGCGCGCTCTGCCTCGGGCTCGAGGTGGTGCTGCCCTCGGGCGAGATCATGGACCTGATGACCGAGCTGGTGAAGGACAATTCCGGCTACGATCTGCGCGACCTCTTCATCGGCTCCGAAGGCACGCTCGGGATCATCACCGCCGCCGTGCTGCGCCTCTACCCCAAGCCGCTGGCCTATGCGACGGCGATGGTCGCGGTGCCGCGGCTCGGCGATGCGCTCGACCTGCTCAACACGCTCCAGAACGCCACCGGCGGGGCGGTCGAGGCCTTCGAATACATGCCGCGCAACTATATCGACGCGCATCTCGCGCATGATTCCTCGAACAAGGCGCCCTTCGACGCGCAATACGACCACAACATCATGGTCGAGATCGGCGCCACCGCGCCGCGCGACGCGGAGCCCGGCGACGACGGCGCCATTCCCGTCCAGGCCTATCTCGAAGAGGTGCTGGCCGGCATGATCGAGGACGGCCGCGTGCTCGACGCGCATGTCGCCCGGTCCGAGGCGCAGCGGGCCGAGATCTGGTCGCGCCGCGAGGCCGCGGGCGAGCTGACGGCCGCGATGGGCCATTCGGTCATCACCGACGTGTCGGTGCCGCTCGACCGGGTCGAGACGTTCCTCGATCGCGCCGAACGCGACGTCGCCGCCCTGGACCCGCAGGCCCGCAACGTGGTGGTCTCGCATCTGGGCGACGGCAACGTGCACCTGACGATCTGGCCCACCGACACGAGCGAGGCCGGCCACGACGCGATGATGGAGGTGGTCGAGAAGATCGTGCAGGACTTGGGCGGATCGTTCTCCGCCGAGCACGGGATCGGCCTCGGCAAGCGCGGATCGATGGCGCGGCGCAAGGATCCCGTGGCGCTTTCGCTGATGCGACAGATCAAGGCGACGCTCGATCCCAAGGGCATCATGAATCCCGGCAAGGTCCTGCCGGGATGAGGGCGCGCTAGCCGGTTTTCCAGTCGAAGAAATCGTCCGACGCCCGCCCGAGCAGGGCACGCGCCAGCGCCTCTCCCAGCTCCGCGGCGTCGGAGGCGTCGCCCGACATGGTGTCGGAGAGCGCCTCCGACCCGTCGGTGCGCAGGATCTCGCCCGAGAGCGTCATGCGGTCGCCGTCGAGTGTGGCGAGGCCCGCGATCGGCGTCTCGCACGACCCGTCGAGCGTGGCGAGGAACGACCGCTCCGCGGCGAGCCTGATGCCCGTCTCGCGGTCGTGGATCGCCGACAGCATCTCGGCCGCGCAATCGTCGTCCGCGCGCCGCTCGATCCCGATGGCACCTTGCGCGATCGCGGGCAGCATCACGTCCTGCGACACCGGCTGGCGCGGAATGTCGTCGTTGCCGAGCCGGTTGAGCCCCGCCATGGCAAGGAAGGTCGCATGCGCGACGCCGTCCTCGAGTTTCCTCAGCCGCGTCTGCACGTTGCCGCGAAACTCGACCACGTTGAGGTCCGGCCGGCGGTTGAGAAGCTGCGCGCGGCGCCTGAGCGACGAGGTGCCGACCGTCCGGCCCTGCGGCAAGTCGGCCAGCGCGCCGCCGTTAAGCGCGATGAACGCGTCGCGCACATCCTCGCGCGGCAGGTACGTGTCGAGCAGAAGCCCCTCGGGCTGCAGCGTCGGCATGTCCTTCATCGAATGGACGGCGAGGTCGATCTCGCCCGACAGGAGCGCCTCCTCGATCTCGCGCGTGAAGAGACCCTTGCCGCCGATCTCCTTCAGGGGCCGGTCGATGATCCGGTCGCCGGTGGTCTTGATCACCACGACCGAGAAGGCCTCGGACGGCAAGCGAAAGGCATCGGCGAGGCGCATCCGCGTCTCGGTCGCCTGGGCAAGGGCAAGGGGCGATCCGCGCGTGCCGATCCGGAGCGGGGCGTCTGGGCTGGGAAGGGTCATGGGGCACAGGCCTAGCCGGGCCGCGCGGCGGGGGCAACCGAAACCGTCTTGACAATCGAGGGCGCGACCCGGACCAACCCCACGAACGACGATCCGGAGGGGGATGGCATGGCCGACAAACTGCTGATGCGGGCACTCGCGGGCGAGACGCTCGACGTGCCGCCCGCCTGGATGATGCGGCAGGCCGGTCGCTACCTTCCCGAGTACAAGGCCACCCGCGCGCAGGCGGGCGATTTCCTGTCGCTCTGCTACACGCCCGACCTCGCGGCCGAGGTCACGCTGCAGCCGATCCGCCGGTTCGGCTTCGACGCGGCGATCCTCTTTGCCGACATTCTTCTGGTACCGCAGGCGCTGGGCGCGGATCTGTGGTTCGTGACGGGCGAGGGGCCGCGTCTTTCGCCGCTCACCGACCGCGCGGGCATCGACGGGCTGCGCAGCGCGGACGCGGTTCACGACACGCTCAACCCGATCTACGAGACGGTGCGCATCCTCGCGCGGGAATTGCCGTCGGACGTGGCGCTGATCGGGTTCGCAGGCGCGCCCTGGACGGTCGCGACCTACATGATCGCGGGGCGCGGCACGCCCGACCAGGCGCCGGCCCACGCGTTGAAGGATTCCGACCGCGACGCGTTCGACGCGCTGATGGCGCGGATCACCGAGGCCACGATCGAATATCTCAGCGCCCAGATCGACGCCGGCGCCGAGGTGGTGAAGGTCTTCGACAGCTGGGCCGGATCGCTCAAGGGCAACGATTTCGCCCGCTACGCCGTTGACCCCGCCAAGCGGATCATCGCGGCGCTCAAGGCGCGGCATCCGGGCGTGCCGGTCATCGCCTTCCCGCGCGAGGCGGGCCAGGGCTATGTCGGTTTCGCGCGCGAAACGGGCGCCGACTGCGTCGCGATCGACAATTCGGTGACGCCCGAATGGGCCGCCGAGCATGTCCAGCGCGACGGCTGCGTCCAGGGCAATCTCGCACCCGGCCACATGGTGACGGGCGGCCAGGCGCTCGTGGACGAGGTGCGCCATATCCGCGAGGCGTTCCGGCGCGGCCCGCATGTCTTCAATCTGGGCCACGGCATCACGCCGGACGCCGATCCCGACAACGTGTCGCTGATGCTCGAAACGCTGCGCGAGACGCGCGGCGCTCAGGAATAATCGCCGGGGCTCACGAAGGCATCGGCCCAGTCGCCGCTCGGGATCAGTTGCGACGGGTCGACATCGTCGAGATAAAGATAGAGCCAGGCCGTCATCTCGCCCGTCTCCGTCTGGATCCGGCGCAGCACGCGCTCGTATTCCGCGGGCTCGTCGAGAAGGCCCTCGTAATCGTCGAGAATGTCCATCACCCCGGTCGTCGTGATGCGCCAGATTTCGCCCTTGACCGATCCGGGCCCCTCCTCGATCAGGGCGGGATACCAGCCGGTCGAATAGAGCAGGCCAGGCACCCAGCCCTCCGAGATGAATTCCGCCCCGCTGCGAAAGGCGATGGTCGCCTCGTTGTTGATGAAGCCGCGGCGCAAGGTCCCGTAGACGAAGACCAGATCCCCGATATAGCCGGCGCCGCCCATCAGACCCACTTTGCCAGCGGCGGCAGGCTCATCAGGACGGCATCGGGGTCGTGCCCGGTCTCGAGCCCGAACTTGGTGCCGCGGTCGTAGACGAGGTTGTATTCCGCATAGAGCCCGCGATGGATCAGCTGCGCCTCGCGCGCCGCGTCGTCGAAGGGCTCGCTCCGCCGCCGCTCGACCAGCGGAAGATAGGCCGGCAGGAACGACCGCCCGATATCGCGGATCAGCGCGAAATCCGCCTCCCAGTCGCCGGTGCAGTGATCGTCGAGGAAGATCCCGCCCACGCCCCGCGCCCGGCCGCGATGCGGGATGAAGAAATACTCGTCCGCCCAGGCCTTGAGCCGGGGATAGTGTCCGGCCCCGTGCGGGTCGAGATAGGCCCTCAGCGTCTCGTGGAAATGGGCGGTGTCGTCGGCCTTCTCGAGGCAGGGATTGAGGTCGGACCCGCCCCCGAACCACCAGGCATGGGGGGTCCAGAACATCCGTGTGTTCATGTGCACGGCGGGCACGTGCGGGTTCTGCATATGCGCCACGAGGCTGATCCCGCTGGCCCAGAAGCGCGGGTCGTCTTCCATGCCGGGGATGCCCTTGCGCGCGGCCATCGCGGCCTGCGCGCGCGGCGCGAGGGTGCCGTAGACCTCGCTCACGTTGACGCCGACCTTCTCGAAGACGCGACCGCCGCGCATCACGCTCATCAGGCCGCCGCCCGCATCGCCGCCGTCGTCGGACTTGCGCCGCGTCTCGGTCACCTCGAACCGGCCGGCCGGGGCCTCGGCGAAGGGGCCCTCGGAATGGGTCTGCTCCAGCGTCTCGAAGGCCGCCACGATCTCGTCGCGCAGCGCGCGAAACCATGTTGCGGCCTGATCCCTCTCCGATCGGAACGTCGCGGCGTCCATCGCAATCCCTTCTGTCGCTGATCCGGCTATGGGCGTATCATCGGGTCGTGCGGAAATCCACAGACAGGCGAGGCCTGTGAAAAAGGAGCGATCCCGATGATCCGTAACCCCATGATCTGGCTGCTGGCGCCGCTGGCGCTGGCCGCCTGCGCGACACCGCGCGAGGCCTGCATCCGCGACGCGCAATCCGACCTGCGCTCCGTCACGCGCGAGATCGCCGAGACCGAGACCGTGCTGGCGCGGGGCTATCGCGTCATCCGCACGCGCGAGACCGAGCTTGCGCTGACCACGTGCCTGCGCCGCACGCGCGACGGCGAGACGGTGGGCTTTCCCTGCCAGCGGCCGATCGTCGTGACCGACGAGACGCCGATCGGCATCGACTATTCCGAGGAGCGGGCGCGGCTCGCGCGGCTCAGGGCGGCGCAAGCCCGTCTGGTGGAGGATGCGGAACTGGGCATCCGGCAATGCCGCGCGCAATTCCCCGCCGAAGGCTAGGCCCTCGACGGGCCGCTCAACCCGCAGCGGCCTGCTCGAACTGGGCCGCCGCGGCGACGGTCCGGTCGTCGGAGAGCAGCGCGCGCGCCACGCCGGGGGCGATGGTGAAGCAATCGTGCCCAGCGGCGGCGAGGCGCACCATCTGCTCGGGATCGCGCAGCGACGCGATCAGCAGCCGCGTTCCCCCGCCCGCGGCGTGGCCGATGGCGCGCATCTGGTCCATCGCCTCGAAGGCGGGCAGCCCGGCCTCCAGCATGCGGCCGAAATAGGGCGCGACGAACTCGACCCCCAGCCCCGCGGCCACGAACATCTGCTTGGGGTCGTAGCAGGCCGTCATCAGGATCGGCCCGCCCAGCGCGCGGATGGCCGGCGTCGCGCGGATCGCCTCCTCGGTCAGGGGCACCTTGACCACGGTGCGCAGGCCCGCCGCCGCACCGACCTCGTAGAGGTGATCCGCGAAGGCGGTATAGCTCTCCACCGGGCCGAAGACCTGCGCGTGGAACTCCCGCGCCCCGAGCCGTGCGGCCCGCCGCGCCAGCGCGCGCCAGTCGATTTCGGGATAGGTGAGACCGGCGCGCTGCGCCAGAAGCGGGTTCGTGGTGATCCCGTGAAAGAGCCCGGTGGGCATCAGCGCGTCCCATTCCGACGTATCCGCCGTGTCGAGATAGAGGTGCAGGCTCATCCGTCGGCCTTCCCGCGCAATGCATCGTCGAGCTCGGCGCGGGTGGGCGGATCGCAGCCTTCGCGCGCGCAGTTGAGCGCCGCGGCCATCATCGCCTCGCGGAGCAGCGCGTCGAGCCTGTCGCGGGGCAGGGCGGCGAGGGTCTCGGGGTCGAGCGCGCCGTCCCGCGCGAGCCCGTCGAGAAACGCCGCCATGAACGTGTCGCCCGCGCCGACCGTATCGACCAGCGTGCCCACGCCGGGCGCCGGAAGGTCGCGCCGCGTGCCCCCCTGCCACGTGCTGACCCCGTCGGGCCCGCGCGTCACGATCAGGAGCGCCCCCGGCGCGATCCCGGTCAGGCGGGCGATCGCCGCTTCGGCATCGAGATCGGGAGAGAGCCCTGCGAGATCCTCGTCGCTCAACTTAAGAAGGTGAACCCGCCCCGCGAGCCGCGCGATCCGGGCGCGGTAGCCTTCGGCATCGCGCAGGACCGACAGCCGCACGTTCGGGTCGAGCGAGACGAGCAACCCGCGATCGGCGCAATCGATGCAGAACGCTTCCCACGCATCGGCGTCCGGCCCGTCGGTCAGGGCCAGCGATCCGGTATGCAGCGCGCGGGCCCCCTGCGGCAGCGCGCCCGCCAGGCCGCGCGTCGTGACCTGCCGCTCCGCGGTCGCCTCGCGCTGGAAATCGTAGCTCGGGATGCCTGCGGTGACGGTGACGCGCGACATCGTCGTGGGCTCGGGCCGGCGGCCGCCTGTGAGGTCCACGCCCGACGCCTCGAGCCGCTCGGCCAGGCGCGCGCCCCAATCGTCGGTCGAGATCGGAGAGATATAGGCCACGTTCGCCCCCAGCCGGCCCAGCGCCATGGCGACGTTGAAGGGCGAGCCGCCGGGATGGGCGAAGACCTCGCCCTCGCGGGTCACGTGGTCGATCAGGTTCTCGCCGCCGACGGCAATGAGCGGGTCCTGCCGCATGTTCTCGTCTCCTCCGCTCGTCTCCGGCCGAACCGCCGCATGGTGAGCGGGACGTTGTCGCAGGGCGATTCCCGCGTCAAGAAGGGGCGGCGGGAATCGCGCTCAATGCGCCGGGGTCTCGACCACGTCAACGAGGGTGCGACCGCCGTCGATGGTCAGGATCTGCCCGGTCATGAAGCCCGACCCGTCGGCGGCGAGGAACTGCACGGCTTCGGCGATTTCCGAGGCACCCGCGATGCGGTTGAGCGGCGTCGCCTCGATGATCTCGTCGCGCAGGTCGGCATCGGCCTTGATCGCCCCGCGTAGCGAGCCGCTCATCACGCTGCCGCAGGCCACCGCGTTGACGCGGATCCGGTAGGGCGCCAGCGCCACGGCGAGCGAGCGCGTCGCCTGATCCGCCGCGGCGGAACTCACGGAATAGGCCAGGAGGTTGGGCTGCGTGCGCTGCGCGGCAATGGAGCTCACGTTGATGATCGAGCCGACCGGCCCTTCGTCGCGGCCCTCTTCCTTGGCCTGCCGGATCATGCGGCGCGTGACCTGCTGCGTCAGCCGCAGCGACGTCATCAGGTTCTGCTCGATCAGCGCGGCCACCGTCTGGTCGTCCGGATCGAGCGGGTCGGAGGTGACCATCTGCCGCGATGCGTTCACCAGGATGTCGATCCGGTCGAACGCGTCGAGCGTCGCCGACAGAAGGTTGGCTATGGTCAGCCTCTCGCGCAAATCGCCGCCGAAATATCGTGCGGTGCCGCCTTCGTCCTCGGGCAGGTCGCCGATCTCGTCGGCCAGCCGCGCCTCGTCCATGTCGCAGAGCATGACGTTGGCGCCGCGTTCGATGAAATGGCGCGCGACGGCGAGCCCCACGCCGTTCGCGGCGCCGGTGACGATCGCGGTCTTGCCTGCGATGGAAAAGGACATCTGCGTGTGGACCCTTATCTGGCGCGGCGCGGGCGTGCGGCGCGGTAAAGCTTGTAGGCGTTGGTACCGGGCAGTTCGGCGATCTCGCCGAAGAGATCGTTCAGCGCCGCCTCATAGGGCAGATGCCGGTTGGCCACCATCCACAAGGTTCCGCGCGGGGCGAGGATGCGCGCGGCGTTGGCGATGAAGGCGCGCCCCAGATCCGGCGCGCCGGCGCGGCCTTTGTGGAAGGGCGGGTTGCAGACCACGTGGGCCGCAGGCTCCGGCGGGGTGAAGGCGGTCGCATCCGCCCAGTGGAACGCCGCGCGGGCATCGTCGACGTTCCGCCGCGCGCAATCGAGCGTCGCGAGATCGGCCTCGACCAGGTGCAGGGCGGCGATGTCGCGGCTTTCGAGCGCGCGGCGCGCGAGATATCCCCAGCCCGCGCCGAGATCCACGACCGTTCCCTTGAGCGGTCCCGTCGCCTCCGCGAGCGCCTCCGAGCCCGGATCGATCCCGTCGGCCGAAAAGCTGCCCGGCGCGGTCCAGTAGCCGTCCGCGGTACGCGCGGGCTCGGCCTTCCAGTCCGAGAAGTCGCCATCCGAGATCGCGAATATCTTGCCATGTGCCTTGGAGATCACGGCGTCGACCTCGCCCAGGGCCCGGCAGGCCTTGAGCATGGAATCGATCCCGTCGGTTTTCTGTCCATCTACGATGACGCGCCCGCCCATCGCCGCGGCCCGCGCGATCCGGTCGCGGGCCCGCGCACGTTCGCGCGGAAGCACCACGATCTGCGTCGCCATGCCGTCACGCGGCGCTACCGAGACGTCGAGACCGCGCCGGACCAGGCGGTCGTGATCGGGCTGCGTCGTCGAGACGAAAGAGACCGGCGCCGGAAGATCGGCGACCTCGATGTCGCCCGCGGCTCCGATGACCTGCACCGGGCCGTGGATCAGCCCGTCATCGAGGGCGAGGGAGAGACGTGCGGACAGCATCGGACCGGCGCGCGCCTATTCCTTTTCCATCGTGCATTGCAGGGGATGCTGGTGACGGCGCGCGAAATCCATGACCTGCGTAACCTTCGTCTCGGCCACCTCGAACGAGAACACCCCGACCACGGCGAGCCCCTTCTTGTGCACCGTCAGCATGATCTCGAAGGCCTGTGCGTGGTTGAGACCGAAGAACCGCTCGAGCACGTGCACGACGAATTCCATTGGCGTGTAATCGTCGTTGAGCAGCATCACCTTATAAAGCGGCGGCCGCTTGGTCTTGGGTTTGGTTTCCAGCACGACATTCGTATCGCTGTCGCCGGGTGTCGGCTTGCTGGCCAGGATCGCGGGCGTGTCGATCACGTCAGGCCTTTCGGATAGCGGAGGGATTGATTTCACGGGGTTCATATAAGTCCGGGTCGGCTTGTGGAAAGGGGGACGGTTGGACGATCGGACGCTGTACGCGCGAAAGGCTATGGCAGGGCGCCGCATTCTTCAAGCGCGGGCGGGGGTCTTTCGGCGCGCCGGCCCGGCAGGCGGACACGCCCGGATCCGTCGCGCGACAGGCCTGCAGGAGGCAACAGTCCGGCGTGGCGGATCTGCCACGCCGGCGAAGAAGCCTGCGATGCGACGCGCATGTCATGCGAAGATGCCCGAAGCTCATCTTGAGGTTGCAGAGTGGTCGCGCTACCAGATCCAGCCAATGTTGCGCGAGGATCACGTTGAAACGGCTTGAAACAATGTTGTTTTCCGATGCCGATCCTTGTGCTAGCGTCGCCTCAAGGCAGATCGGACACGAAGATTCGGCGCCGAGGCAGACAGAGGCAGTAACACCCGTGAACAAGAAACGGTGGCAAAGCGCCTTCTGGGCGCTCACGATGATATGTGCGGTGACGATCGGCGGACAGGCAAACGCCGCCCCCTATGCCGCGATGGTGATCGACGCACGGTCCGGCGAGGTCCTGCATTCGCGCAACGCCGATACCCGGCTGCATCCCGCCTCGTTGACCAAGATGATGACCCTCTACGTGGTTTTCGATGCGGTGCGCCGCGGCGAGATCACGATGGACACCAAGGTCAAGATCTCGAAACACGCGGCGAGCGAGCCTCCGTCGAAGCTCGGACTTCAGGCCGGGCAGACGATCGCCCTGCGCTATCTCGTGCGCGGCGCGGCGGTGAAGTCCGGCAACGACGCCGCCACGGCCCTCGGAGAGGCGATCGAGGGGTCCGAGGCCGCGTTCGCCCGGCGGATGACACTGACCGCGCAAGCGATGGGCATGACGCGCACGACGTTCAAGAATGCCCACGGTCTCACGGAATCGGGCCATCTGAGCACGGCGCGCGACATGACGACGCTCGGCCGACAGTTGTTCTACGACTTCCCGGAATACTACAACCTCTTCTCGCGGACGAGCACGGATGCCGGCGTGCGCACCGTCAACAACACCAACCGCAGGCTCCTCGCGGCCTACAAGGGCGCCGACGGCATCAAGACGGGCTATACCCGCGCGGCGGGGTTCAACCTCGTCGCCTCCGCCCATCGCGGCAACGAACGGATCATCGCCACGGTTTTCGGTGGTCAATCGACGGCGCAGCGTAACGCCAAGGTGGCCGAACTGCTGGATCTGGGCTTTGCACGCGCGCCGTCGCAGGTGGCGGTGCGCCGGCCCGCTCCGCCGAATTTCGGTGGCGGCGGTGGCGTTCCATCCTCGGCCCTCGTCGCCAGATCGCTTCGGCCGATCGCCCGGCCCGCGGCAACGATCCAGACGGCCGGCATCGTGCCCGCGGAGGAGGTGACGCGCGCGGTCAGCGAAGCGGTGCAATTCGCGAGCGTGCCCGCGCCCGCGCCGCGTCCCGATGGCGCACTCGAGGTGGTGACCCGCGTCTCGACCTCCGGAGGGCGGCACTGGGGGATCAATCTCGGCAAGTACGGCTCGCGCCATCAGGCCGAGAGCGTTCTGCTCAAGACCGCGCTGGTCGAGATCGGCACGCTCGGCGACGCGCTGCGCAAGGTGGTGAACGGCGGCAGCGGGTTCGAGGCGAATTTCGTCGGGATGACCCAGGACGGCGCAGATCTGGCCTGCCGCAGGCTCGCCGCGCGCAACATGGAATGCGCCACAATGGGGCCGGGCTGAGCCCGGACCCCGTGTTCAGGCAGCGCTCCAGATCCCGTTGTTGCGGGTGAACGCGGCCTCGTCCTGCTGGGCGAAGACCGGCCTGTCGCCGGCGGCGAAGGTCCGTATCACCAGTCGGGACCGGTCGCCCTCGATCACGTTGAAGGTGTTGGGCTCGCCACGCAGGCGGTTCGACAATCCCGTTCCGGCCTGCACGAAGAGCAATCCCTCCGCGCGCTGGAAGGGGGCCGTGATCGTGTGGTGCAGATGCCCCGACAGCACGACGTCGGCCCCGCATTCCTGCAACCGCCCCAGCGCCGGATCCGCCCCGCGCATCAGCCGCTTGTCGACCTCGGGCCCGTGTTCCAGCGGATGGTGCAGGACGACGACGCGCAGCTTGGGACCTGCCCCCTCGAAGGCGCGGCACACGCGCGAGACGGTGTGGCGCGACATCCGGCCCCGCTGCCACGAGAACCGGTTGACGGTGTTGACACCGACGATCCGCGCCGTACCGAAATCGGTCATCGGCTCGAGTTCGGGGTGGATCGCGGCGCGATAGCGTTTCCAGGGGCGGAACATCCGCACGAAGATGTTGTCGAGCGGCGTGTCGTGGTTGCCCGGCACCGACAGGGTGGGGGCGGTCAGCCGGTCGATGAAGGCGCGGGCACGGGCATACTGGCTCTCGCGGGCGCGTTGCGTGAAATCGCCCGAAATAGCCACAAGATCGGCCTCGAGGCCGTTCACGGTGTCGATCAGCGGGGTTTCGAGTTCCGGCTGGTCGCGTCCGAAATGCAGGTCCGACAGGTGGATGATTCGCGTCATTGGGTCTTTTCGGCTGGTAGGATGATCTTGAGCGGGCGTTCGGTCATGCGGAATTCGAACGGGCCCGGGTCGCGGTGCTTCTCGCCGTCATAGGCCAGGATCGTGCGCCTGCGTTGTGTCTTCGCGATCAGCGTCCGCGCGCTCAGCAGCGTATAATCGCGCTCCTGCTGCATCTTGCCGCTGGCAAGCCGCCAGGCCATCTGGAAGAGCCGCCGCCGGCTCGTCGCATGGGCCACCAGCACGGCGAACTTGTCGTCCGATATAAGGTCGGACCCGTCGAGCCCGAAATAGTCGAGCTGATAGGCCGACCGGGCGACGAAGATCATCGCGATCCGTTGGGGCGCGCGCTCCTCTCCGTCGATCTCCAGGGTCAGGCGCAGCGGCTTGCGGAACCGCATCATGGTCTTGATCACCGACCAATGCGCGACGAGCCGGCGCCGCCCCCAGCGTTTGTAGACCGTCTCGCGCTCCTGGAGGATCGCGGGATAGATCCCGAGGCTCGCATTGTTGAGAAAGACGCGCCCGTTGACCTCGCCCACGCGGATGTCGTGGGGGTGCCCGTCGGCGATCTGGCGCGCCGCCTCGATCGGGTCCTCGTCGAGGCCGAGCCCGCGGGCGAAGAAGTTGAAGGTGCCGAGCGGCAGCACCGCCATTGGCAGCGCGCGTCCGCGCATCGCCCCCGCGACGGCCATGACGGTGCCGTCGCCCCCGGCCGCGACGATCAGCTCGGCTCCGTTCCCGGACGCCTCGTCGATCAGGGCGTCGAGATCCTGCTCGGGGGCCCAGTCCTTGCGCCATGCCCCGTCGCCGAAGACCGCGATGGAATCCTCGATGATCTGGTTGTCGCGCGAATTTCGGCCGGACTTCTTGTTGGCGATGACGCAGATCTTGCGGAACATGCTGTTCTTCCAGTTGGGGCACGGCTCAACGCGCCGCCGCGTGAATTGTTGCCGCGGCCCGCTCGCGCCCTTCAGGCCGTCCCGGTCGCGCGGATGTCGAACGCCGCGGCCATCAGCGCGCGGGTATAGTCCGTCGCCGGCGCGTCGAAGATCGCGTCGGCATCGCCCGCCTCGACCACGTCGCCGCGTTTCATCACCAGTACCTTGTGCGCGAGCGCCCGGACCACCTTGAGGTCGTGGCTGATGAAGAGATAGGCGAGCCCGTAGCGCGCCTGCAGATCGCGCAAAAGCTCGACGATCTGGACCTGCACCGTCATGTCGAGCGCGCTCGTGGGCTCGTCGAGGACCACGAGCTTGGGGCGCAGGATCATGGCGCGCGCGATCGCGATGCGCTGGCGCTGGCCGCCCGAGAATTCGTGCGGATAGCGGTGCATCGTGGCGGGATCGAGCCCGACCTCGGACATGATCGCCGCGACCTGATCGTGTTTCTCCTTCCGCGTGCCGGTGCCGTGGATATGCAGGCCCTCGGCGATGATCTCCTCGATATTCATGCGCGGGCTGAGCGAGCCGTAGGGATCCTGGAACACGATCTGCATGTCGGCCCGCAGGGGCCGCATGTTCCGGCCGCGCAGGCCCTGCACGTCTTTCCCCATGAAGACGATCGGCCCCTCGGACGGGATCAGCCGCATCACGGCAAGCGCCAGCGTCGTCTTGCCCGAACCCGATTCGCCGACGATCCCGAGCGTCTCCCCCCGGCGCACCGAAAACGTCGCAGCGTTCACCGCCCTCACGTGTCCGGTCGTGCGCTTGAGCAATCCCGTCTGGATCGGGAACCAGATCCGCAGCGCGTCGGTCTCGGCGATGACGGGGCTGTCTTGCGGCACCGGTGTCGGGCGCCCGGTGCTCTCGGCCTCGAGCAGCATCCGGGTATAGGCGTGTTGCGGGGCGTCGAAGATGGCGGCGGTGGGTCCGTGCTCGACGATCTCGCCGTCCTTCATCACGCAGACGCGGTCGGCGATCTTGCGCACGATGGTGAGGTCGTGCGTGATGAAGAGCATGCTGAGCCCCTCGCGACGCTTGAGATCGGCCAGCAATTCGAGGATCTGCGCCTGGATCGTCACGTCGAGCGCCGTCGTCGGCTCGTCCGCGATCAGCAGGTCGGGCCGGTTGGCGAGCGCCATGGCGATCATCACCCGCTGCCGCTGCCCGCCGCTCAACTGATGCGGATAGGCGCCGAGCCGGCTCTCTGCATCGTTGATGCCGACTTCGCCCAGCAATTCGAGGATCCGCGCCCGGGCGGCACCGCCCTTCAGCCCCTGATGCAGCTCCAGCGATTCGCGCAGCTGCCTCTCGATGGTGTGGAGCGGGTTGAGCGAGGTCATCGGCTCTTGGAAGATGAAACTGATATCGTTGCCGCGCACTTTCCGTAGCAGCTTTTCCGACGCGCCCACCATCTCCTGGCCGTGATAATCGACCGAGCCCGTCACCCGCGCGCTGCCGGTGAGCAGATCGACGGTCGAAAGGGCGGTGACG
Source organism: uncultured Paracoccaceae bacterium (assembly GCA_947489705.1). Lineage (GTDB taxonomy): Bacteria > Pseudomonadota > Alphaproteobacteria > Rhodobacterales > Rhodobacteraceae > Palleronia. The sequence goes on along the minus strand of CANLEQ010000002.1, from coordinate 122,748 downwards.
GATTTGCCCGATCCGCTTTCGCCGACCAGCGCCACGGTCTCGCCTTCGCCGACCTCGAAGCTCACGCCGCGCACCGCATGCGTCTCGGCCCCGTCCTGGCGGAACCGGACGTTCAGATCGCGGACGGTGAGGACGGCACTCATTGAAAGGTCTTTCTGGGATCGAATGCGTCGCGGATACCCTCGAAGATGAAGACCAGCAGCGACAGCATCACGGCGAAGGTGACGAACGCGGTGAAGGCGAGCCAGGGCGCCTGCAGGTTCTGCTTGGCCTGCAGGGTCAGCTCGCCCAGCGACGGCGCCGACGACGGCAGCCCGAAACCGAGGAAGTCGAGCGAGGCCAGCGTCGCGATCGTGCCCGTGATCAGGAACGGCAGCATCGTCACCGTCGCCACCATCGCGTTGGGCAGCATGTGGCGGAACATGATGGTCCAGTTCGACACGCCGAGCGCGCGGGCGGCGCGCACGTATTCGAAGTTTCGCGCGCGCAGGAATTCCGCTCGGACGATTCCCACCAGAGCGGGCCAGCCGAAGAGCACGGTGACGAAGACCAGCAGCCAGAAACTTCGCCCGAGGATCGCGAAGAGGATGATGATGACGTAGAGCGATGGCGTGGAGACCCAGATCTCGATCACCCGCTGGAAGATCAGATCGGTCCAGCCGCCGAAGAAACCCTGTACCGCCCCCGCCACGATCCCGATCACCGAGGTGATCACGGTCACGATGAGGGTGAAGAAGATCGACAGCCTGAAGCCGTAGATCACCCGCGCCGCCACGTCGCGCGCCGTGTCGTCGGTGCCAAGGAGGTGGTCGCCATCGGGGGCCGAAGGGGCGGGGCCGCCGATATCGTTGATGGTGTCGTAGCTGTAGGGGATCGGCGGCCAGAGCGTCCAGCCGCGCTCGAACCCCTCCGCGGAGACGTCGGACGCGATCAGCCCTTCGGGATCGTCGAAACATTCCTCGAGGCCCGCGGTCGCGATCAGGCACTTCACCTCGATGTCGGAATAGACGGCCTCGGTCCGGAAATCGCCGCCGAACGCGGTTTCGGGATAGAAGTTGAAGACCGGCGTGAAGATCTCGCCGCGATAGCCCACGAGGATCGGCTTGTCGTTGGCGATGAACTCCGCGAACAGGCTCAGCCCGAAGAGGACCGCGAACACGATCAACGACCAGAAGGCCCGTCCGTTGCGTCGGAAGTTGCGCCAGCGCCGCTGGTTGAGGGGGCTAAGCGTCGGGCGGCGCCGCCGCGGCGAGACGGGCGGCGGCGCCATCTGCCCGCCGCCGCCCGGATGGGGCGGGGGGCTCTCGATGCCCGGCTCGGTCGGCCCGTGCGCGGGCGCGTTATCGTCGAGATGGCTCATCGCGGATCAGCCCTCGCGCGTCTCGAAGTCGATGCGCGGATCGACGAAGACATACATGAGGTCCGACAGGATGCCCACGACCAGCCCGATCAGGCCGAAGAAGAATAGCGTGCCGAAGATCACCGGATAGTCACGCGCCACCGCCGCCTCGAAGCCCAGCCGCCCCAGCCCGTCGAGCGAGAAGATCGTCTCGATGATGATCGAGCCGCCGAAGAACACGCCGATGAAGACGGCCGGAAAGCCCGCCACGATGATCAGCATCGCGTTGCGGAAGACGTGGCCGTAGAGCACCGCCGATTCCTTGAGGCCCTTGGCCTTGGCGGTCGTCACGTATTGCTTCTTGATCTCGTCGAGAAAGCTGTTCTTCGTGAGGATCGTCAGCGTCGCGAAGGCCGAGATCGTCGAAGCCGTCACCGGCAGCGCGATGTGCCAGAAATAGTCGCCGATCTTGCCCAGCAGGCTCAGCTGCTCCCAATTGTCGCTGGTGAGCCCCCTGAGCGGGAACCACTGGAAATAGGACCCGCCCGCGAAAAGCACCAGCAGCAGGATCGCGAAGAGAAAGCCCGGGATCGCGTAGGCCACGATGATGAGCGCGCTGGTCCAGGTGTCGAAAGTCGTGCCGTCATTGACGGCCTTGCGGATGCCCAGAGGGATCGACACCAGATAGGCGATCAGCGTCGACCAGAGACCCAGCGTGATCGAGACCGGCATCTTCTCCAGCACCAGGTCCATGACGCTGATCGAGCGGAAATAGCTCTCGCCGAAATCGAACCGGACATAGTTCCACATCATCGTCAGGAACCGCTCCAGCGGCGGCTTGTCGAAGCCGAATTCGCGCTCCAGCTCGGCGATGAATTCCGGCGGCAATCCGCGCGACCCGGCATAGACCTCGCTTTCGCCGCCACCCGCCGCCGCGTCGCCCCCGCCGCCCGAGATGCCCTCGAACACGTCGCCGCCGCCCTGCATCTGGGCGATGACTTGTTCGATCGGACCGCCCGGCACGAATTGCGTGAGCACGAAGTTGACGATCATGATCCCCAGAAGGGTGGGGATGATCAGCAGCAACCGGCGAAGGACATAGGCTCCCATGGCGTCAGAGCGCGCCCGCGTCTTCCAGTCGCTGCGCCTTCTCGGCGTTCCACCACCAGAAATCGTCGTTGCCGAGCACCCGCGTCGGGCGGTTCTCGGGATATTCGTACATGTCGTAATAGGCGACCCAGAACGCGTCGCTGTAATGCACCGGGATCACGAAGTGATCGGCCCGGAGCAGCCGGTCGACGGCGCGCACGGCGGCGGTCATCTCGTCCAGCGTCTCGGCGGACTCGACCACCTCGATCAACTCGTCGACCGCCGGATTGCAGTAGTTCGCGGGGTTGAACACGTCGTCGGCATCCTCGCAGCCGAGCCGCTGGCCAAGGCCCGAACCTTCGATCAGGCCGCCCTGATACCCGTCGAAGATCAGGTCGTAATCGCCGTCCCGCTCGCGCGAGGTATATTGCGAATCGTCGATCCGGTTATACGTCGCGTCGATCCCGATCTGCCGGAGGTTGTCGACGAAGGGCTGGAAGATCCGGTCGACCGACGGATCGTTGTTGAGAAACTCGACGGCGAGCACCTCTCCGTCCTTGCGCCGCATGCCGTCGTCGCCGATGGTCCAGCCCGCCTCTTCCAGAAGCTCGCCCGCGCGGCGCCGGTTGCCGCGATCGAGCTGCCGCGCGCCGCTTTCGTGGGGCATGGTCACGGGCTCGGTCAGGATCGCGGGGTCGATCGTGTCGCCCAGGCCCTCGAGCAGCTCGCGCTCGCGGCCCTCCGGCACGCCGGTCGCGGCGAGGTCGGAATTCTCCCAGAACGAGGCGCGCTGCTCGAAGAGACCGTATTGCAGGGTCTCGTTGGTCCAGGTGAAGTTGTACATGAGGCCGATCGCCTCGCGCACGCGGACATCGTCGAACTTGTCCTGCTTCATGTTGAAGACGATGCCGGTGGCGGCCGGAATGCTGGTATCCTCGAGCTCTTCCTTGATCACGTAGCCGTTCTGGATCGCCGGAAAGTCGTATTGCGTGGCCCAGGTCAGAGAGTTGGTCTCCTGACGGAACGTGTAGGCGCCCGCGGTGAAGGCCTCGAGCGCGGCGTTGGCGTCGGCGAAATACTCCACCCGCATCGTGTCGAAGTTCCAGCGGCCCTGGTTGATCGGCAGATCCTTGCCCCAGTAATCGGGATCGCGGCGCGCCACGATGCGGCGCGGCGGATCGACCGTCTCGAGCACGTAGGGCCCGCTTCCGGGCGACGTTTCAAGCCGCGATTCGTCGAGCCGCGCACCGGTCTCCTCGAACCACGCCTTCTGGTACACGATCGAGGCGCCGGCCTGCGAGATGCGACCCTTCTTGGGCCTGTCGGGGTTGAAGTGGAACTTGATCCGGTGCGGGCCCAGGACCTCGACCTTCGGGATCAGGTCGCGCACCCCCATGCGGAAGGACGGGAAGCCCTGCTCCATGAAGAGCTCGAACGTGTAGTACACGTCCTCCGCTGTGAGCGGGGTGCCGTCGGAGAACCGTGCCTCGGGGCGCAGGTTGAAGATCACCCAGTCGAGGCTTTCAGGATATTCGAGCGTCTCGCAGAGCAGGCAATAGCTGGAATAGGGGTCGTCGGCGACGCTTTCCATGATCCGCTCGTGCGGCAAAAGCGAGAAGGCCGCGGCGCGTCCCTGGCGGGCGGCGGGGTTCATGCTGTCGAAGGTGCCGCGCGCCCAGGTCGACATCTCGCCGCCCTTCGGGGCATCGGGATTGACGTAATCGAGATGCTCGAAATCGGGCCCGTACTTGATCGCGCCGAGATCGGAATAGGCATGCGCAACGGTGACGTTCTCGTCCCCGCTAGCCTGGCCCCACGCCATGCCGCCAAGGGTCAGGAGCGCGCCCCCGACCAGAAGCCCGGTCAGCGCCCGTGCAAGGGCGGGTTCGGAGCGCAGGGAGAGAAGAACAGCCGCAGAATTCATTCGGTCGTCCATTTCGCAAGGATCACGGGAATTGCCCGTCACGCTAAGGTCGCGCGGCCGGGGGATTCAAGTTGAAATCGCGTGAACGCCCGTGTGGTCGCGTGAACGTGGGAATGCCGGCCCCGAGGGGCCGGGGCTCAGTCGGTGCCGTCGAGATAGGCGATGACGTTGGCGCGATCCTCGACGCTCGGCAAACCGTTGAAGCTCATCTTCGTACCGGGGGCATAGCCGCGGGGATCCTGCAGGAACCCGTTGAGGTTCTCGGGGCTCCAGACATCCGCGACTTCCTCGAGCGCACCGGAATAGGAATAGCCGTCCACCGCATCGACCTCGCGCCCGACGACCCCGTCGAGATGCGGCCCCACGGCGTTCGAGCCGTCGATGTTGTGGCAGGCGCGGCACTTGCCGAAGACGCGCTCGCCCGCGGCGGGATCGGCACTGGCAAAGACTTCCTCGAACGGAACTTCCTCCTCGGCTTCCTCCTCGCCGCCGCCCTCGGGCACCTCGATGGAATAGGCCTGCTCGCCTTCTTCGCCGTGGCCTCCCACGTGATAGATCGTCTCGGCCGCCCAGGCGCCCAGCAGGAAAACCAGCAGGGCACCGCAAAAGCCGCCGACGATTTTCGTGAGTGTCATAGTGTCGAACATGTCGCGTGTCGTCCCTTGCCGGATATTGCGCGTTCTCTATCCCCTTCCGTGCGTGTGTTTCAAGCGATATGACCCGCGACCAAATGACGATCGAGGAGATGCAGATGCGAGGCCACATCGCGTTCCAGGGGGAACTGGGGTCGTATTCCCACCAGGCCTGTGTCGAGACGCGGCCGGACTGGACGCCGATGGCCTGCCGCACGTTCGAGGCCGCGATCGCCGCGGTGCGCGAGGGACGTGCCGAGCTCGCGATGCTGCCGGTCGAGAATTCCACCTATGGCCGCGTCGCCGACATCCACCGCCTGCTGCCCGAAAGCGGGCTCAGGATCGTCGCCGAGGCCTTCGTGCGGGTCCATGTCTGTCTCATGGCGGCCCCGGGAACCATGCTCGACGAGGTGCGCGAGGTGCGCGCCCATCCCGTCCTTCTGCCGCAATGCGCCAAGTTCCTGGCGTCCCTCGGGATCGAGGGGGTGGGGGCCGCCGACAGCGCGGGGGCCGCGGCCGAGCTTTCCCGCGATCCGCAGCCGGGTCGGGGCGTTCTGGCCTCTGCCACCGCGGCCGAGACCTACGGTCTCGAGATCCTGGCGCGCAATGTCGAGGATCAGGACCACAACGCCACGCGCTTTCTGGTCATGGCGCCCGAGCATGACACTGCGCGGCGCGGCGAGCACGGAATGATCACCAGCTTCGTGTTTCGCGTGCGAAACATTCCCGCCGCGCTCTACAAGGCGATGGGCGGGTTCGCCACCAACGGGGTCAACATGACCAAGCTCGAATCCTACATGGTCGACGGGAATTTCACCGCGACGCAGTTCTATGCCGATGTCGAGGGGCATCCCGACGATCCCGCCCTGGGACGCGCGCTCGACGAGCTCGACTACTTCACCGACGAAATCACCATGCTGGGCGTCTATCCCGCCGATCCCCGGCGTCGCTGAGGCGGCGAGGTCGGGATATCGAGTATTTTCGGGACAGATGAAGCCTCCTGGCGCGTCGCCCCGCTTCATCTGTCCATAAATACTCACGGCGCGACGCCGCCGGCACGTGGCGTCTCAGCCGCGGGGATGCGCCCGGTCGTAGACCTCCATCAGCCGCGCGGTGTCCACAGCCGTGTAGGCCTGCGTGGTCGAGAGCGAGCCGTGGCCCAGAAGCTCTTGGATCGAGCGCAGGTCGCCCCCCGCATCGAGCAGATGCGTCGCGAAGGAATGGCGCATGGCGTGCGGCGTGGCGCTCGCCGGCAGCCCGAGCTGAAGGCGGGTCCGTTCCATCGTTTTCTGCACGATGCGCGGGTTGAGCGCTCCGCCGCGCGTGCCGCGAAAGAGCGGGCCGCCGGGCGGGAGCTCGAACGGGCAGGCGCGCGCATAGGCCGTCACGGCCATCCGCGCCGCCGGCAGGACCGGCACGATCCGTTCCTTGCCGCCCTTGCCGGTGATGCGCAGGTTCGTGCCCGGATCGGCGGCCGCACCGGTGAGGCCAAGCGCCTCGGAAATGCGCAACCCGCAGCCCCAGAGCATCGTGACGACCGCGACGTCTCGAGCCGCGATCCAGGGTTCCGACGCCTGCAACTCGACCGTCGCGATCAGGGAATGCGCGGCCTCGATCATCAGCGGCCGCGGAAGCTTGCGGCGGTATTTCGGGCTGCGCGCCGACAGGATCGGCGTGGGTTCGAACCCGTCGCGCTCGGCCAGCCAGCGCGCGAACCCCTTGACCGACGACAATGCCCGCGCGAGCGAGCGCGCCCCGAGCCCGCGTGCGCGCTCATGCGCCATCCAGGCCCGCATGTCGCGCAGGCCGATATCGCCCATCACCGCGCTGCCCGTCCGGTCGCCGAGATGCTCCTGGACGAAGTGCAGAAAGCCCACCACGTCCCTGCGATAGGCCGTGACGGTGGCCGGCGAGGCGTTCTCGAGCGACGAAAGATGCCGCAGCCACCCTTCGAGCGCGTCCGAAAGGCCCGGCGAGATCACGCAAGCCAGCGGCGCATCGACCGCTCGAAGACGCCGGCGAAGAAATCCAGAAGGTCGCTTCCCTGGCCCTGCGCGAACTGGTCGGGATCCTCCGTGCCGAGCACCAGCATGCCCGGCAGCCGCCCCGCCCCGAAATCGAGCATCAGGCAGGCCTCGGACCCGATCTCCCGGGCGCGGTCGCCGTGGATCTCGGGGCTGGCCCCGCCGGGGCATCGCCGCAACGTCACGCGTCGCGGCCGTCCGCCGGTATGGTGACCCGCATAGAGACAGCAATAGCCCCGCTCCGCCATGCCCATGACCTGCGCCAACGGCCCTAGATCGGGCGAATTCTCGTGATCGCCGCTCTCGAGCAGCAGCCGCAGCGTATCGACCTGCAACGTCTGGGCCACCGGGCCCGAGAGATCGTCGAGGAAGGTCGCGAAATCCTCTGCCTCGAGCAGGCGCAGGATCGCGCGGTGAATCATGTTGGTGCCGGCGAGATTCTCGTAGGCGGCCGCGATGACGTTGCGGTGGGTGTCCTCGAGCTGATCGAGGCGCGTCTCCAGCCGGTCCATGGCGATGCCGCGCATGTCGACGACATTGCCGCCGAGGTTGCGGTCGTTGGCGGCCACGAGGGCCCGCATGACGTCCTGATCGTCGAGGATGAGGTCGGGCTGCGACAGGATGCGCGCGCGCAGTTCGGGCGGGGTCAGCGGTCCGGATGTCTCACCGGATGTTGCGTCGGTGGTCGTTTCGGGGGTTGTCCTGGGGGTCGTGCTCATGCCTCGGTCCATTCTTCCTGATGGGATTGGCCGGAGCCTACCGGGCACGCGCCCGCCCGCCCAGACCCCACGATGCCTCCGCACGCCGAAGGTGCCGACGGGCCACAGGGGGGGGGCGGGCTGTCGTCGGCACGCGTTTCGTGGCATGGGGCATCTTGCCCGGAGCGGGTGCGCGCGTGTAGATCTGTGCGCCCGGCGAAACCGGCGGACGGGATTTGTGCAACTTGACCCATAACGACCACAAAGGCACCGGCGGCGGATGGTTCGACGAGGGCACGCTCGTCTCGGTGCTGACGACGCAACCGCTCGACCGGACGCTCGATTACCGCGCGCCCGAAGGGGGCTGTCACGAAGGCGCCTTCGTCGAGGTGCCGCTGGGCCCCCGTCGCGTGCTGGGTGTGGTCTGGGGGCCGGGCGAGGGGGGCTACGACCTGGCGAAGGTGCGCCCCGTGACCCGCGTCCTTGACGCGGCGCCGATGCGCGACGAGCTGCGCGTGTTCCTCGCGCGGGCGGCGGAATACACGCTGACGCCGATGCCCGCCATGCTGCGCCTCGCCACCCGCGCGCCGGGGCTCGGCAACGCGCCCTCGATGCGCAAGGTCTATGCCCGCGGCCATGACGAGCCTGCGCGCATGACCGACGCGCGGGCCCGCGTGCTCGACCTCCTCGACGAGAACGACGGCGTGGTCTTCACCCTCAAGGAACTCGCCGATCTCGCCGGGGTCGGGGCGGGCGTGGTCAAGGGGCTGGTCGCGCAGGGTGCCGTGGCCGAACGCGAAAGTCCGCGCGACACGCCGTTCCCGAAGCTCGATCCCGATCTGCCGGGCATGGATCTGACCGCCGATCAGGCCGCGGCCGCGGCCACGTTGCAGGACGGCGTGCAAAGCGGCCGATACGGCACCACGATGCTGCGCGGCGTCACCGGATCGGGCAAGACGGAGGTCTATCTCGAGGCGGTGGCCGCCTGCCTGCGCGCGGGGCGCCAGGCGCTGGTCCTGCTGCCCGAGATCGCGCTGACGGCCGAGTTCCTGACCCGGGTCGAGGCGCGGTTCGGCGCCAAGCCGGCGGAATGGCATTCCGGCGTCACGATGACCGAGCGGCGCCGCGTCTGGCGCATGGTGGGCGAGGGCGGTGCGCAACTGGTCGTGGGGGCGCGATCGGCGCTGTTCCTGCCCTATCGCGAACTCGGGCTGATCGTCGTCGACGAGGAGCACGACACTTCCTACAAGCAGGAGGACGGCGTCTTCTATTCCGCCCGCGACATGGCGGTGCTGCGCGCCTCGATCACCGGCGCGCAGGTGGTGCTGGCCTCGGCGACGCCGTCGCTGGAGACCTGGGCCAACGTGGAGGCGGGCAAGTACGCGTCGCTGACGCTCACCTCGCGGTTCGGTCCGGCGGTGATGCCCGAGATGCGCGCGATCGACCTGCGCGGCGAGGATCTGCCCGCCGGGCGCTGGGTGTCGCCATCGCTCAAGTCGGCGGTCGAGGCGCGGCTGGAGCGGGGCGAGCAATCGCTGCTGTTCCTCAATCGGCGCGGCTATGCGCCGGTGACGATCTGCCGGGCCTGCGGCCACCAGATCGGCTGCGACCAGTGCGATGCGCGGATGGTCGAGCATCGCTTCCTCAAGCGCCTCGTCTGTCATCAATGCGGCGAGACGAAGCCCGTCCCCGAGGCCTGTCCCGCCTGCGGGGTCGAGGGCAAGCTTGCCGCCGTCGGTCCCGGCGTCGAGCGGATGGGAGAGGAGGCCGCGGCGCTGTTCCCGGAGGCGCGCGTCGAGGTGCTGAGCTCGGACATGTATGCGAGCGCGCGTGCGCTGAAGGCCCGCATCGCGGCCATCGCCGAAGGGGCGGCGGACATCATCATCGGCACGCAACTCGTTGCGAAGGGGCATAATTTCCCGCGCCTGACCCTGGTGGGGGTGATCGATGCCGATCTCGGCCTGCAAGGCAGCGACCTGCGCGCGGCCGAGCGGACGTTCCAGCTCATGCGGCAGGTGGCGGGACGTGCGGGGCGTGCGGAAAGGGCGGGGCAGGCCCTGCTCCAGACGTTCCAGCCCGAACATCCGGTGATCCGCGCGATCCTCGCGGGCGACGAGGACCGGTTCTGGTCCGCGGAGGCGGCGGAGCGACGGGCGGCAGGCGTGCCGCCCTATGGCCGGATGGCGGGGATCGTGCTGAGCGCGCCGGACGTGCAGGCGGTGTTCGATCTGGGCACCGACATGGCGCGGCGGGATGCGCCCTTGCGCCGGATCGGCGCGCAGGTCTTTGGGCCGGCGCCCGCGCCCATCGCCCGGATCCGCGGCCGGCACCGTGTCCGGCTGCTGGTCAAGGCCGACAAGGCGGCGCCGTTGCAGGCGGCGTTGTCAGAATGGCTGGCGCAGTTCCGCTGGAAGGGCGACATCCGGCTGAATGTGGATATAGACCCGCAAAGCTTCTATTGAGGCGCAAGGAAAAGGCCGCGCCGGATCGCTCCGGCGCGGCCTCTCTTCGGCAATCCTCGCGGGATCAGTTCTGGCCGGTCGAGCCGTCGTCGCTCCCGTCGGTCGACGACGAATCGGAGGAGGCATCTCCGCCATCCGTTTCTCCGCCCATATCGCCTGAGCTGTCACCGCCCGTATCGCTATCGCTCATGCCATCATCAGTCGCGCCGGCCGAGCCGTCGATCGACCCGCCTTCGCTCTGGGAGGACGAGCCGCTATCCGTGCCGCTCATCGACTGGCTGCTGGGGCTGTCCGAACCGGTATCGCCGCTTCCACCTGCGGCGCTGCCGTTCGACATGCCGCTCTGGGCGGAGGTTTCGCGCGGCTCGCCGTCGGGGCCGTAATAGACGATCTCGACGTCTTCCATCAGCTGGGTGCGCAGTTCCGCGAGCTTCTGCTGACGCAGCTGCTGCTCGATCTGCGGACGCACGTCCTCGAGCGGCGGCACTTCGCCGGTCGCGTTCGCTTCGAAATCCTCGTAGACGGATTGCACGGCCTCGTCGGTCACGACGCCTTCCATCTGCTGTTCCATATAGGCTTCGATCGTCGCGTTCTGCTGCGCCATCTCGCTCTGCTCGGCCGAGCCGTCGCCACTCGCGCTTTCCGGAGGCTCGCCCGTGATGCCCTGCTCTTCGGCGTCCTGCACGATCAGTTCGCGCAGCACCAGCTGTTCGACCACGAAGGGGACGAGCTGCTCGGCCGGGGTCTGCTGCATCTGCGGCGGCAGGCCGGCGACCGCGCGGGTCACGTCGGTGGTCGTGATTTCGGTGCCGTCCACCGTCACGATGACTTGCTCTTCCTGTGTAGCGGACCCGGAGGTCGCATCGCCCGAGCCGGCCTGATCGCCGCTCATGCTCTGGTCGCCGCTCGTCGACTGATCGCTCTGGGTCGCGCTGTCCGAAGTTTGGGCGAGGGCGGGCTGCGCGATCGCGAACGGCGCTGCGAGAAGCGCGGCGATGGCGGTGCTGGTAAGGCGTTTCATATGTCGTCCTCCGAAATGTATCGTTGGGTCTGGCCTTCCCAACGGATCTCTCGCTCTGGCGTTCCATCCAGCGTCGCGCGCCCGCCCCCAGCGGCCCGTCCACAAGCCCGTCCACGAGCGCTTCCGTTCGGCGAGGCCCGGGCGTAGGACATGATCCATGCGTATCGTGCCCCTCGACCAGGCGCGTCACCTGCCGCGCTGGAGGCGGCCCGAGGCGCTGCTCTTTCTCATGGCCTTCGCCATGCCGCTGGCCTTCGCGACGTGGTCGGCGCTTCTCAACAATTTCGTGATCGAGGTCGCGGATTTCAGCGGGGTCGAGATCGGGTGGCTGCATACGGTCCGCGAGATCCCCGGCCTGCTGGCCGTGGGCGTCATCGCGCTTCTTCTTTTCGTGCGCGAACAGGTGCTGGGGATCGTGTCGCTGGTCCTTCTGGGGGTCGCGACGGCGCTGACCGCCTATTTCCCAAGCTTCGGCGGCATTCTCGCGCTCACCATGCTGAGTTCGATCGGCTTTCACTATTTCGAGACGGTGAACCAGTCGTTGCAGCTGCAATGGCTGCCGCGCGACCGGGCACCGCAGATGCTGGGCTGGATCGTGGCGATCGGATCGGCCGCGTCGCTCCTGAGCTACGGACTTCTGGTGGTGACGTGGCGGGCCTGGGACCTGAGCTATGCGACCGTCTATACCGTGGCCGGCGGGGCGACGGCGGTGATCGCGCTCTTCTGCATGCTGGCCTATCCGCAATTCGAGGCGCCCGATCCGCAACGCAAGAGCTTCGTTCTGCGCCGCCGGTACTGGCTTTACTATGCGCTGCAATTCATGTCGGGCGCGCGGCGCCAGATCTTCATCGTCTTCGCCGCCTTCATGATGGTCGAGCGGTTCGGCTTCGACGTGCACGAAGTGACATCGCTCTTCATCGTCAACTTCCTGGCCAACATGCTCTTCGCGCCGCTGATGGGCCGCGCGGTGGGCCGGTTCGGCGAGCGGGCGGCGCTCGGCGTCGAATATTCCGGGCTCATCGCTGTGTTTCTCGCCTATGGCGGGCTCTATTATTTCGGCTGGGGCGTGGCGCTGGCCGCGATCCTCTACGTGATCGACCATGTCTTCTTCGCACTGGCCTTCGCGCTCAAGACCTATTTCCAGAAGATCGCGGATCCGCGCGACATCGCCCCCACCGCCGCGGTCGCCTTCACCATCAATCACATCGCGGCGGTCGTCCTGCCCGCGGCGCTCGGCTATCTGTGGGTGACTTCGCCGGGGGGCGTCTTCGCGCTGGCCGCGATGATGGCGGCGGCGTCGCTGATCCTCGCGCTGATGATCCCGCGCCATCCCGCGCCGGGGTGCGAGACGGTGTTCTCGCGGCTCGCGCCCGCACCGGCGGAGTAGCATCGCGGGGCCGTCGTTCCTATATTCGGGGGCAACCAAGAACGGAGATATCCCATGTTCCAGATGCTGCGCAGAAAATCCGAGATGATCGGCCCCGACGACGCCCTTCCGGGCCGCGCCGATCCCATCGGGACGGCCGAGACGCATTTCGTCTTCGACCGTCCGCTCACCGCCGATGTGCCGCAGGGCATGGAGGTCGCGATCTTCGGCATGGGCTGTTTCTGGGGCGTGGAGCGGATGTTCTGGAAACTCGACGGCGTTCATTCGACCATGGTGGGCTATGCCGGCGGGTACACCCCCAACCCCACCTACGAGGAGGTCTGCTCGGGCCGCACCGGCCATAACGAGGTCGTGCGCGTGGTCTACGACCCCACGGTGACGTCCTACGAGGATCTGCTCAAGGTCTTCTGGGAAGGGCACGATCCGACCCAGGGCATGCGCCAGGGCAACGATGCGGGCACGCAGTATCGCTCGGGCATCTACACCACCAGCGAGGCCCAGCATGAAGCCGCGCGCGCCAGTCGCGACCGGTTCGCCCCCAAGCTCGCCGCGGCGGGTTACGGCGAGATCACGACCGAGATCCGGGACGTGCCCGAATTCTATTTCGCCGAAGGCTATCACCAGCAATATCTCGCGAAGAATCCCGGCGGGTATTGCGGGATCGGCGGCACAGGCGTGACCTGTCCCATCGGGGTCGCCGTGGCCTGATTGCCGACACCCCGCCTGTCGCGCGACCGCGTTGCGCGGCAGGCGAGGCCGCATCTGCGAGGCTGCGGGGTGGCGGAATCGCCGCAGATGCGCCGAAACGGATCGACTTCGGAATCGGCCGGGTTATCTAAGGCGGATCCCGACGGAGCGCCGCCTGTGACATTTCCCGACTGCACGTTTCTACGATGCGCCGCCGCGGCGCTCTTTCTCGCCGCGCCCGCTCTGGCGCAACAGGATCAGCAGCAGGACCAGTCGGGCGGCGGATCGCCGCAGGAGCAATCCTCCGGGCCACATGTAGACCTGCCCCTCCTGGGCGAGGTGCCGGTTCCGGGTTTCCTCGCCGGGATCTTCGGCCTCGACGACGACGCGTCGTCGGGCGAGGGCGGCGGCGAGGGCCAGAGCCAGGGGCCGCCGGCCGTGGTCTTCGTCACCGCCGAGGTCCAGCCCGTGACCGAGACCTTCCGGTTCCTCGGCCGCGTCGAGCCGATCGAGCGGGTCGAGCTGCGCGCCCGCGTGCCCGGCTTCATCGAGGAGGTCGGGTTCGAGGGCGGACAGCAGGTCGACCGCGGCGATCTGCTCTTCCGGATCGAGCCCTCGCAATACGATGCCGCGCTCGAAGCCGCCCAGGCCCGCGAGGAAAGTGCGCGCGCGCAGTTCACCACCGCGGAACGCAGCCTCGCGCGCGCCCGCGAGCTGCGCGAGAGCGGCACCGTGTCGCAGGCGCAGCTTGACGATGCCGTCGCGGCCTACGAGGCGGCGCGCGGCGATCGCCTTCAGGCCGAAGCCGAGGTCCGGCAGGCGCAGCTCGATCTCGACTATACCGAGATCACGGCCCCCATCTCGGGCCGCATGTCGCAGCCGTTCCAGACCCGCGGCAATTATGTCAGCGCCTCGAGCGGCCCCATCGCCGAGCTCACGCAGCTCGATCCCGTGTGGGGCGTCTTCGCGCTGGGCGAGAACCGCCTCATCGAATGGCAGCAACTGGGGATCGGCGGCACCGATCTGGCCCCCGTCGGGTCGTCCGAGCCGCAGGACACGGACGGCTCGACCGATCCGCAATCCGCGAAAGCCCCGTCGTCGCCCCGGACCGGCCCCGAAGAGGACGCGCCGCGCGACGTGTCCGGAACCCTTGCGGACGAGACCGCGGCTTCGGTCGACGATTACGATCTGTGGCTGCTGCTGCCCGACGGATCGCGCTACGGCGACGAGGGCGAGCTCTCTTTCGTGGGCAACAGCGTCGATCCGACCACCGGCACCGTCGAGGTTCGGGTGGAATTCGACAATCCCGGCGGCTTGCTGCTGCCCAACCAGAACGTGACGCTGATCGTCACCGAAGCCGACCCGCCGGAATATCCGGTAATCCCGCAGGCGGCGGTGATGCTGGCGCGCGAGGGCCGCTCGGTCTGGGTGGTACGCGACGACGACACCGCGACCAGCGTGCCGATCGAGGTGGCCTCGGTCGACCGGCCGGGCGAGGTCGCCGTGACGCGCGGCCTCGAGGGCGGCGAGCGGGTGATCGTGCGCGGCAGCATGGCGCTTCGCGACGGGGCCGAGGTCGACCCGAGGCGGGCTTCCGACGGGTCGGGAATGCCCGGGGCGCCCGATCCATGATCTCGAAGACCTTTATCGAACGCCCGCGGCTCGCGGCGGTGATCTCGCTCGTGCTCGTGATCGCGGGCCTGATCTCGATCTTCTCGCTGCCGATCACGCAATATCCCAACATCTCCCCCCCCACGGTCCAGGTTTCCGCGGCCTATCCCGGCGCCGACAGCACGGTGCTCGCCGAGACGGTGGGCGCGCCCTTGGAACGCGCGATCAACGGGGTCGACGGCATGATCTACATGTCGTCCTCGTCGTCGAACCAGGGTACCTATTCGCTGTCGATCACGTTCGAGATCGGCACCGACCCCGACATCGCGCAGGTCAACGTCTCGAACCGGGTGCAGCTCGCCACGTCGCAGCTCCCGACATCGGTGGTCGAGCAGGGCGTGACGGTCACCACGCAATCGCCGAACTTCCTCGCCGCGATCGCCTTCGTCGTCGGAGAGGAAAGCGACCTGTCGATCATCGAGGCGGCGAGCTACGTCTCGACCAACGTGACGACCACGCTCCAGCGGATCAACGGCGTCGGAAACGCATCGGTGCTGGGCCCGTCGAACTACGCGCTCCGGATCTGGACCGATCCCGGCAAGATGACGGCGCTCGACCTCTCGCCCGAGGACATCGCGAACGCCATCCGCTCGGAGAACCTAGCTGCGGCGCTGGGCCAGGTCGGGGGCGCGCCGTCGGTCGAGGGTCAGTCGCTCGTCTATACGGTAACGTCCAAGGGACGGCTCTCGAGCGTCGAGGAATTCGAGGAGATCGTCCTGCGCGCGGGCGAGAATGGCGGCCTCGTGCGCCTGCGCGACGTCGCCCGGGTCGAGCTTGGCGCGCAGGATTACTCGTCGAACTCGTTCCTCGGCGATCAGCCGAGCCTCACCGTCCAGGTGAACCAGGCCGCCGGCGCCAATGGCCTGAACGTCATGGGCCAGATCGAGGACGAGCTCGAACGGCTGCAGCCCTCCTTTCCCGAGGGCCTGGATTACCAGATCGTCTACGACAGCACCGATTACGTGCGCGTCACGATCGAAGAGATCGTCAAGACCCTGCTTATCACCGCGGGGATCATCGTCATCGTGGTCTTCGTGTTCCTGCAGGGCGTCCGCTCGACCATCATCCCGCTCATCGCGATTCCCGTCTCGCTGATCGGCACTTTCGCGTTCCTGCTGGCGATCGGCTTCTCGATCAACGTCATCACCCTGCTGGCGCTGATCCTCGCCATCGGGCTGGTGGTCGACGACGCGATCCTCGTGGTCGAGAATGCCCGCCGCGTCATGGAAGAGAGCGACCTTGCCGGCCGCGAGGCGGTGACCCAGGCGATGGGCGAGATCACCGGGCCGATCATCTCGACCACGCTCGTCCTTCTGGCGGTCTTCGTGCCGACGACCCTTCTGCCCGGCCTTTCGGGGCAGCTCTATCGCCAGTTCGGCCTGACGCTCTCGATCTCGGTCCTGCTCTCGTCGCTCGTGGCGCTGACCCTGACGCCCGCGCTTTGCGGTTGGCTGCTGCAAAGCACCGGGCGGCCCCACCGCATCTTCAAACCGTTCAACTGGGGCCTCGAAAAGGCGCGGAACGGCTATGCGCGGGTGGTGAAGTTCTTCGTGACCAAGGGGATTCTGGCGCTCGGCGCACTCGGCGCGGTGATCGCGCTGGCCGCATGGTCCTACACGAGCCTTCCGGGCGAGCTCGTCCCCTCGGAGGACCAGGGCGCGATCCTCGTCGACGTGTCGCTGCCCGACGGCGCGTCGCTGGAACGGACCACCACGGCGATGCGCGAGATCGGCGACATCATCCAGGGCACCGACGGCGTCGAGGCGGTGATCCAGGTGGCGGGGTTCAGCTTTCTCGGCGGGTCGCGCTCGTCGGTGGGGATCGCGATCGCGACGCTCAAGCCCTGGGGCGAGCGTCGCGATCTCTTCGCCATCCTGGGCCAGCTCAACGGCCGGTTCCAGACGATCCCCGGCGTGCAGGTCGCGGCCTTTCCGCCCCCCGCGATCCCCGGCACGGGCAGCGTGGGCGGCGTCAGCTTCGAGGTGCTCGCGACCGAAGGCCAGCCCCCCGAGGAGGTCGCGCAGGTCGCACGCTCCTTCGTGCAGGCGGCCAACCAGCGGCCCGAGATCGGCAACGTGCGCACCACCTTCTCGGCCAGCGTGCCGCGGATCTATGTCGACGTGAACGGCGACCGCGCGGCGCAGCTCGGCCTGACGGTGAGCGACATCTACCAGACGCTGGGCCAGACGCTGGGCGCGGGCTTCGTCAACCAGTTCATCTACGAGGGGCGCGTCTATCAGGTCCGCATCCAGGCCGATGCGCCGTTCCGCTCCACGCCCGAGGACATCTCCGAACTCTACGTCAAGAACGCGTCCGGCGAAGAGGTGTCGATTGGCGATCTGACCGAGCTTCGGACCGAGTTCGGCCCCTATATTCTGCCGCGCTTCAACCTCTTTACCACCGCGTCGATTTCGGGCAACCCGGCCCAGGGCGCCTCGACCGGCGATGCGCTCGCCGCCCTCGAGGAGGTCGCGCAGGAGACGCTGCCCGAGGGCTATACCTATTCCTTCTCCGGCGCGTCCTACCAGCAGCAGCAGGCCGGCGGCGCGACGATCTACGCGTTCATCTTCGCCTTCGTCTTCGCCTACCTGTTCCTCGTGGCGCAATTCGAGAACTGGCTGCAGCCGCTCGCGGTGATGCTGTCGGTCATGGTGGCGATGGCGGGGGCGGCGACGACGCTGCTGGTTTTCGGGTTCTCGGCCAATCTCTATGCCCAGATCGGGATGGTGATGCTGGTGGGGCTCGCGGCCAAGAACGCCATCCTGATCGTGGAATTCGCGCGCGTGCGCCATGCCGAGGGGATGCCGATCACCGAGGCCGCGATCCTGGGCGCGCGGCAACGGTACCGCGCCGTTCTGATGACGGCGCTGGCCTTCGTCTTCGGGATGCTGCCGCTGGTCTTCGCCTCCGGCGCCGGGGCGGCGTCGCGCAACGCGATCGGCACCGCGGCCCTGGGCGGCATGGTGGCGGCGACGTTCCTCGGCATCCTGATCATCCCCGCGCTCTTCGCGATCTTCGAACGGCTGGGCGAGGGGGCCAAGGGCGTGCTCTGGGGGCGCGAGGATTACGACGAGGACGAGCTGGAGAACGTGCCCGACGAGGCGCGCCTCTCGTCGTGATCTAGCGTCCGAACGGCTCGCCCAGCGACGCGACCGAGTTGAGCCGCATCCGCGCGCGGTTCGACGAGATCAGCGCCAGCACCACGATCGTCGCGAGGTACGGCAGGGCCGCGAGCGCCTGGCTCGGGATCGCGATGCCGGTGGCCTGCACCACCAGCTCGCCGATCGACAGCGCCCCGAAGAGGATCGCGCCCATCGCGACGCGCCCCGTCTGCCACGTCCCGAACACCACCAGCGCCACGGCGATCCAGCCGCGCCCCGCGATCATCCCGTCGGCCCAGAGCGGCGTGTAGACCGTCGCGGCATAGGCCCCGCCCAGGCCCGCCAGCGCGCCGCCGAAGGCGATGCAGGCCGCGCGGATCGCAAGGACCGGCGTGCCGATCGCATGTGCCGCTGCCGGGTTCTCGCCCACCGCGCGGATCCGCCAGCCGAGCCGGGTGGACCGGAACGCCCATGCCATGAGGGCGGCCATCGCCAGCGACGCCCAGACGACCCCATCCTGCGTCAGCATGCCGCCCAGGATCGGCAGGTCCGACAGGAGAGGGATCTCGATCTTGGGGATCGCGCGCACGGTTAGGCTTTCGTAGGGGCGCCCGAACAGCGCCGAGAGCCCGCCCGCGAGGATCCCGAGCGCCAGGCCCGCCGCGACCTGGTTCGCGCGGAACATCAGCACCGGCACGGCAAAGATCAACGCGGCCCCCATCCCCGCCAGCGCCCCCGCGACGAAGGCCAGCGCATGGCCGCCGGTGTGATACGAGACGATGAAGGCGACCGCGGCCCCGAGCGCCATCATCCCCTCGACCCCGAGATTGAGCACACCCGAGCGTTCCACCACCAGCTCGCCCAACGCGGCGAGCAGGAGCGGCGTCGCGGCCGCCAGCGTGCCCGCGAGGATGAATTCCAGCGGGCTCATGCGGGCGCCACCCGCGCGCGCACGATGCGGTAGCGCACCAAAGTGGCGGCGATGAGATAGAAGGTCAGGAGCAACCCCTGCACAACGCGCACCGCCGCCTGCGGCAGATCGGCGAACACGGCCGCGTTGTCGCCCCCGATATAGAGCGCCGACATGACCAGCGACGAGACGACGATGCCCAAGGGATGCAGCCCGCCCAGATAGGCCACGATGATCGCCGCGAAGCCGTAGCCCTGGCTCACCGAGCGCTGGAGCTGCCCGAGCGGCCCCGCGACCTCGGCCGCCCCCGCGAGCCCCGCCGCCGCGCCCGAGATCAGCAGCGACAGCCAGACGCCCCGCGCGGCCGAGAACCCGGCATAGCCCGCCGCCCGCGGCGCCGTGCCGGTCACGACGAGCCTGTAGCCCGCGACACCGCGCTGCATCAGGATATAGGCCGCGACGCTCGCCACAGACGCGAAGAGAAGGGCGATGTTGACCCGCGTGCCGGGAAGGAGGCCCGGCAGGAGCGCCTGGGCCTGGAACATCGCCGTCTGCGGGAAATTGAAGCCCGCCGGGTCCTTCCACGGCCCCAGCAGCAGCCAGTTGAGCACCTGCACCGCGATCAGCGACAGCATCAGCGTCACGAGGATCTCGTTGGCGTTGAGGCGCGTCCGCCAGAAGGCCGCGATCCCGGCCCAGAACGCGCCTCCCGCCATCCCCGCGACCATCATCGCGGGCCAGAGCAACGGCGAGGTCGCGCCGGGAAACCACACCGGCAGGGCGGAGGCGAAGATCGCGCCCAGGATCAGCTGCCCCTCGGCGCCGATGTTGAAGACCCGCGCCCGGAACCCGATCGCCAATCCCTGCGCGATCAGCAGGAGCGGCGCCATCTTCAGCAGCACTTCGGAAAAGTCGTACCAGTTGGTGAAGGGGCTCGCCGCCATCGTCCAGAGCGCCAGCCCCGCGGGCGTGCCGATCGCCGCGAAGATCGCCCAGGAGACCAGCCCCGTGGCCAAGAGTGCCAGAAGGGGTGCCAGAAGCGCCATCGAGATCGACGCGCGGTCGCGGCGGATGAGGTCAAACTGCATGGGCGTGGCGATCCTCTGCTGCGCCGATCATCCATTCGCCGATCTCCTCGGCGCTGGTGGATGGGGTGGCGAGCGACGGCGACAAGCGGCCCGCGCGCAGCACATGCAGGCGGTCGCAGATCTCGAAGAGTTCCTCGATCTCCTCGGAGATGACCAGGATGGCGCAGCCCGCATTGCGCATCTCGACCAGGCGGCGGCGGATCGCGGCGGCGGCGGCGACATCGACGCCCCAGGTCGGCTGCTGGACCAGAAGGACGCGGGGGGCGAGCATGATCTCGCGGCCCATGACGAATTTCTGCAGGTTGCCGCCCGAAAGCGCGCCCGCCTCGGCATGGGGCCCGGGGGTCCGCACGTCGAAATCCGCGATGCAGGTCTCGGTGAACCGCGTGGCGGCGTCGCGGTCGATCATGCCGCGCCGCACGAGGCCGCGGTCATGGGCGGTCAGCACGGCATTCTGCCACAAGGCCATTTCCGGGATCGCGCCGCGGCCCAGCCGCTCCTCCGGCACGAAGGCGAGGCCGCGCTTGCGGCGGGCCTCCGCGCCCAGATGGCCGATCGCCGCCCCGTCGAGTGCGACGGCACCGCTGCGCGCCTGCGGCAGCACCTGCTCGCCCGAGACGAGCGCCGCGAGATCGGCCTGACCGTTGCCGGAAATCCCGGCGATGCCCACGATCTCGCCCGCCCGCACGGCAAGCTCGATCCCCTCAAGCGGCGGCGCGAACGGGTCCGGCCCGGTCCAGTCGAGCGCCGAGAGCGCGAGGCGCACCTCGCCCGGCTTGGCCGTCCCGGCGGGCAGCGGGCTCGGCATCTCGCGGCCGATCATCATCGTGGCAAGCGTGCGCGTGTCGGTCACGCGCGGATCGGCCCGGCCCGTCACGACCCCGTCGCGCAGGATCGTCGCGGTGTCGCAAAGCGCCCGGATCTCGTCGAGCTTGTGCGAGATGAAGAGGATCGACACGCCGCGGTCGCGCAGCGCCCTGAGCGTATCAAAAAGCCGCGCGACCATCTGCGGCGGCAGCACGGCGGTGGGCTCGTCGAGGATCAGCAGCTTCGGGTCGAGCATGAGACAGCGCAGGATCTCGACCCGCTGCCGCTCGCCCACCGAAAGCGCATGGACCCGTGCATCGGGATTGACCTCCAGCCCGTAATCGCGCCCCAGATCGCGGATCCGCGCGGCAAGCGCGCGCGGCTTGCCCGGCACGACCAGCGCCACGTTCTCCAGCACGGTGAGCGTGTCGAAGAGCGAGAAATGCTGGAACACCATGCCGATGCCCAGGGCGCGCGCCTCGGCCGGCGATGCGGGCGCGACCGGCGCGCCGTCCCAGTGGATGCGCCCGCGATCGGGGGTCTCGACGCCGTAGATCATCTTCATCAGCGTCGACTTGCCGGCCCCGTTCTCGCCCAGGATCGCGTGGATCGACCGGGGCATGACCGCGAGGTCCACGCTGCGATTGGCGTGGACCGGGCCATAGCTTTTCGACACGCCCTCGAGCCGCAAAAGCGGATGCGCGTCGCCCCCGGCCATGCGGCTCAGCTCGGCAACGGCGTGGTGACGCCCGCGACGTGCCAGTCCATGCCCTGGATCTCCTGATCCGTCATGGTCGTGCCTTCGGGAATGCGCGTCTCGCCCGCCTGGTCAACCAGCGGCCCGGTGAAGGGGTTGAATTCGCCCGCGCCGATGGCGGCCAGGCGGTCGTCGATCCGGCCCATCACCTCGCTCGGGATGTCGCCGTTCCAGTCGTCGACATAGACCACCTCGTCCGCGATCCCGAGATAGTAGTTCGCGCCTTCGAACGTGCCCTCGAGATGGGCGCGGGCCTGTGCGGTGAAGAACGGCGCCCAATCCGTGCCGACGACGCCGAGATAATAGTTCGGCGCGTAGGATTGCATCGACGAGTTGAGGTTGCAGGCATAGACGCCGGCCTCCTCGGCCAGCGCGATGACCGAAGGCGTGTCCTGCGCGTTGGAGAACATCACGTCGCAGCCTTGGCTGATTAGCGCCTGCGCCGCCTCGCGCTCGGAGGCCGGGTCGAACCAGGAATTGACCCACACCACCGAAACCTCGATCTCGGGATTGATCGCCTGCGCTCCCAGGGCGAAGGCGTTGACCGAGGTGATGAGCTCGGGGATCGCGAAGGCCGAGACCGAGCCGATCTTGCCGGATTTTGACAGGGCCGCGGCGGCCATGCCCATGAGATACGTGCCCTGGTAATACTTGGCCGCGAAGGGCGAGAAGTTCGGCGCCACCTGATAGCCCGAGGCATGCAGGACCGAAACCTGCGGGTAGCGCTGCGCCAGTTGCAGACCGCCATTCATGTAGCCGAACGAGCCCAGGATAACGAAGCCCGCGCCGTTGGCCGCGGCACGCTGCATGATGCGGTCGGCATCGGGCCCCTCGGCGATGTTCTCGAGCACCGAAAGCTCGCCGCCCACGGCCTCGGCCGCCGCACTGGCCCCTTCGACGAGCGTGTGCGACCAGCCCACATCGGCGGTGGGCGAGGGCGTCACCAGCGCCATCTGCAACGCGTCCTGCGCGGAGAGTTTCAGGGGCAGGGCCGAGGCGAGGCCGGCGGCGGAGGCGGTGCCGAGAAAAGCGCGGCGGGTCTGGGTCATCGGGAAGTCTCCTGTCATCAGGCGCAAAGCGCGCGGGTCATGGCGGTTTCGGCCGCACGGGCCAGGGCGCGCTCGTCGAGGCCGGGAAATTCGCCCCCCTCCCACACGATGCGTCCGTCGATCATGGTGAGATCCACATGCGTGCCGATCCCGACCTTGGCGGGCAGCGCGGCGGGATCGTGGCGCGTGCCCACATAGTCGAGCGCGGACATGTCCACCGCGAAGAGGTTGGCCGCCATGCCCTCGCCGAGCCGCCCGAGTTCGGGCCGGCGCAGCAGGTCGGCGCCCCCTTCGGTGGCATAGCGCAGGAAGGCCGCTGGACGCGGCACCGGATCGACGCGGTCCCGCGCGGCCAGGCATTGCAGCATGTATCCCGAATGGACGCAGTGCATCAGGTTAGAATTGTCGTTCGACGCCGCCCCGTCGACGCCGAGCCCGATCCGGCACCCCAGCGCGTCCATCGCCGGGAGGTCGGTGATCTCGGCGCCCACCAGATAGACGGGCTCGGGGCAATGGGCGATGCCCGTGCCGCTCGCGGCCAGCTGCGCGATCTCGTCGCGCGTGAGCTCCCAGCAATGGGCAAGCCACGTATCCGGCCCCGCGAAGTCGAGGCTATCGAGCCAGTCGATGGTCCGCATCCCGTGCCGCGCCGCGATCACCGGGCTTTCGCCCTCGCCCGCATGGGTGTGGAGCAGCACGCCCTTGTCGCGGGCGAGCGCCACGGATTGCGCGAAGGTCTCGCGCCGGCAATTGACGGGCTGGCAGGGCGCGACGGCCACCTGCACCATCGCGAAGGGGTCGGGGTCGTGATAGGTCTCGATCAGGCGCGCGCAATCGGCGATGAAGTCGTCCGTCGTCTCGCAGAGCGCGTCGGGAATGGTGGACCCTTCGGATTTCGGCAGCGTGTTGCCGCCGCGCCCCGCCACGAAACGCATCCCCATGAGCTGCGCCGCCTCCACCTGCCGGTCGATCAGCCGTTTGCCCGCATGGTCGGGAAAGGCGTATTGGTGATCGAAGGCGGTGGTGCAGCCATGCTTGATCAGCTCGCCCATCGCCACGACGGAGGAATGATAGAAGCAATCCTCGTCGAGCCGCCCGAAGATCGGATAAATCGTGTCGAGCCATTCGATCAGGCTCAGCCGCGTCCAGTCGAGCGCCACCCGGTTGCGCACAAAGCACTGGAAGAAGTGGTGATGCGTGTTGACGAGCCCGGGATAGAGCACGAGGCCGCGCGCATCGATCACGCGCGCGCCCTCCGGCGGCTCCAGCCCGGTGCCGATCGCCGCGATGCGGTTGCGCGCGGTCAGAAGATCCGCATCGCGCAGCACCGGCGCGTCGGCCGACGTGACGATCGCGGCGCAATTGCGGAAGAGCACGCTCATCTGAGCTCGGTCTCCATCTCCGGCTCGGGCGAAAGCTCGTGCAGGCGGTGGATCCCCGGCATCTCGACGAAGCCCGGCAATGCCCGCACCGCGCGGGTCCAGAGCCGGATCGACGGGTAGGGCGCCAGTGTCAGCCCGCCATCGGGGGCGAGCATGACATGCGGGAAACAGGCGATATCGGCGATCGTGGGACCGTCGCCCACGAGGAACGTGCCGCCCTCCATCCGCCGGTCCGACAGGGCCAGTTCCAGCTCCCGCAGGCAGGCGCGCCCGCCCTTCTGCGCCTCGCTGAGCGATCCCGGAACGCCCAGCATGTCGATGTTGCGCGCGCGCCCCGCCGTCGCGTTCAGCCGTTCGGCAAAGGACAGCCAGGCTTGCACGCGGGCCGCCTCCGCCTTGCCCTGTCCGAGCCAGCCCTCGCCCAGCCAGGCGAGGATCGCGGCGCTCTCGCCCAGCACCAGATCGCCGTCCTCGAGGATCGGCAGCGTGCCGGCGGGGTTCAGCGCCAGATACTCGTCGCTCAGATGTTCGCGCTCGGGATAGAGGTTCACCGCCCTGAGCGTCAGGTCCTGTCCGCTCAGTGCCGCCATCAGGCGAACCTTGTAGCAGTTCGGCGACAGCACCCAATCGTGCAGGATCATGCCGCCACCAATTGCGCGCCGTAGGTATAGCCGTGCGATTTCAGCCAGCGGCGATAGGCGATCGAGGTCATGTCGGCGCGCGTCGGCGTCTCGAGCCCGGGATCGAGCGGCAGGAGCGCCGGCACCTGGTTTTCCAGGATCGAGCGATCCTGCACGAAGATCATCTGCTGGAACGCCACGAGATCGGCCTGCGGCGTCGTCTCGTCGAAAAGGGCCATCCAGGGCCACACGTCGCACCTCGTCTCGGTCACCGGCTGCACGAAGATCGCGATCACGTCCCACTCGCCCGGCCGCGGCGGCGAGGTCTTGTAGAGGACCGACGAGGTCGGGGCGGGGACGCGGTACATGTATTGCGTGGTGACGCCGCCGCTTGCCGACTTGGCCGCCTGCGGCTGGTAGAACTCGACCTTGGTGGCCCAGACCTCGTCGTCGTCCTCGCGCACCTCGGCCTTGTAGCGTGCCACCTCGGTATGCGGCTCGGCGCCGAGAATGTCGGTATGGACGAAGGGGAAATGCGCGATGTCGAGGAAGTTCTCCACCGCCCGCAGCGGCGAGCAGGCCACCCGCACGCGGCCGCAGGGCACGAAGCGGCGGTCGGGCTGGCGCGCCTCGGGAATGTCGAAGAGCGGCCGGTCGGGCGCTCCGGGCGACGTCCAGAGGTGGTGATAGGCTTCCGTCACGGGCAGCTTGCGTCCCTCGGGCGTGGCGGCGCAGGCGGTCCCGTCCGCGTCGCGCCAGACCCGCACGGGCGCGTCCATCAGGATCGTCTCGACGGGATCGCGGCCGAGCTCCGACAGCATCGCCACGGGATACCACTGATCCTTCATGCGGCAGGCTCCTTCTCGAAACGACGTCGCAGGGATTCCAGCCGGCGACTTGCAATTTTCGGCTCCACGTTCCCCGACGTCAACGCATGCAGGACAGAGCGCGTCTCGTCGATCTCCTGAACGAGGACGCAGAGCCCGTCCTCGAGCCGCGCCGGAACGTCATGGCCGAGCGCGTCGCGAAGCCCGGCGGCCGAACGGTCCACCGGCACCGAGCGCAGCGGGCGCAATCCTTCGGCCATTTCTGGCGGCGCGGAATTGCCGGGATCCGACGCGATCCAGATCACACCGCCTGCCTCGGCCACGCGAAACCGCGGCACGGTGATCGACGACGGCGGCTCCAGTGCGGGATGGGCGGGGATCTTGCGGCAGACGGCCTCCCCGTCATACCGCCAGCCGTGATAGATGCAGCTCAGCATCTCGCCGCGGACGAAGCCGTGCGAGAGCCGCATGCCGCGATGCGGGCAGCGATCCTGCCACGCCCGGAGCGCGCCGGTCTCGCTCCGCCAAAGGGCGATCTCGTGCGGTCCGCATCGCGCCGGGATCACCGTCGCGGGGACCAGATCCTGCGACAGGGCGGCGGGGTGCCAGCGGGAAGGGTCGGTCATCAGGGCGGGTCCGGCGTCGTTCAGCGCCAGACCCTTATCGCGCTTCGGACCGCATGGAACAGGGCATTTGCGGCAAAACCGGGCAATTCGCCATGTTCCGCCTATGAATTATGCGCTGCTGCCCGTTTGCTGGGCGCCTGGCTTCGCGTTCCGCGCGAGCGGCGCACCGCGTTCCAGGATGTCGCGACGCACGTCGCGCACCTGCACCGCGATCGGGCCGAGGCTGCACCCCATCTCCAACGCGTCGAGCATGTCTGGGGCACCTTCGGCGCGGAACTCCAGACGATGGCGCGACGCCTCGATCGGCCCGCAGGCAAGCCCGAGCTTGCTTGCGTGCCGCGCGATCCAGACGGGAAAGGCCGCATGGGTCACGTCGCCCTCGATCGTGAACCGCTCGGTACGGTGCGCAAGATCGCTCATGCGGCCTCGTCGGTTCCGTCGTCGAACCGGATCGTGGTGACCACGCCTTCCGCCTCGCTGCGCCAGAGCGGCTCTCCCTCGCCCTCGCCCAGCGTGACGATCAGGATCTTCTCGCCATGCTCTCGGGCGAGTGCCTGCGCGCCGTCGTACCATTCCGCGCGCCCTTGCGCGAAGAGTTCGGGGTGCTTTGCCCGAAGGTCCAGCATCAGCGTCAGCAGGCGGAACTTCTGGCTCGACGCGTCGTCCCCGTCGGGCAACGTCGCCAGCATCTCCCAATTAGGGGCGCGGCGGTTGTCGGGATCGGTGAGCTGCAACAGCATCGCCTCGCCGCCCTGATAGATGTCGGGCATGCCCGGCATCGCGCAGCGCAACGCCACCTCGCGCAGGCTGAGCTCCGCCCCGAGCCGGGCAAGTCTCTCCAGTGCCTCCGGCCGGGTGACATCCCATTCGGCGATGACGCGCTTCACCCATTCCTGCATCCGCGCCTCGCGCTCCTCGTCGGGCGCGGTCCAGTAGCTCACCTCCTTGCCCTCGCGCAGCGCCTTGACCATGTGATCGGCGACGCGCTCATGCGCGTCGGGCTCGCCCCACAGGGCCAGCGCCACCTGGAAACCATAGAACATCCGGTTGGGATCGAGATCCTCCGCAAATCCGCGCGCCCGCTCCCAGAGCTCCTCGACCGCGTCGGGCGCATGGGTCATCGCCGCGATGCGGGCGCGGGCATCCTCGGACCGCTTGGTGTCGTGGCTCGACCCGAGGTTCAGGGCATGCGGGAACTGCGCCATCCGCGCGTCGAGGAAGGCCTGAACCTCGCCCTCGCGGGGCAAGGGATGGCCCGGATCGGCCCCCACCTCGTTCGCGGCGAGATACCGGTTGTAGCGGAAGCCCGCCGTATCCTCGTGCGCCTTGGCGATGAGCGCGCCGGTCACCTGCTCCATCCGCACGGCAAGCGCGCGGGCGGCCGGCGTGTCGCTTTCGAGGATGCGCCCGGCGATCCAGTCGATCACGTCGGACGAGCGGACATGCTCGGCCGCGCGGGCCGCCGTATCGCGCCAGAGCGCGCCGTCGATCTCGGCGCCCTCGTCGCCGATATAGGATCGGTATTGCGGGAACGCCGTCAGCAGCTCCGACAGCGCCTCGCGCAGCATCTCGGGGCCGGCCATGAAGCCGTCCTCCTCGGCGAGGCGCGCGGCCATGGCGATGAGCTGTCGCAGCTCCGCGGCCAGCTCGTCGGTCAGGATCTCGCGCTTGGCATCCTCGACGAAGGGATGGAACGCGCCCTCGATGCCGCTCTCGCCGCGCCAGAGCGTGTCGATCCGCTCCATTCCCGAAGGATCCGTCAGCAGCCGCGCGATCACGGTCGCGGCGTCGTAGCCCGTGGTCCCCGCGACGGGCCAGGGGCGCAGATCCTCGCCGTCGACGAGGATCTTCTCGACCCAGACGGGCATGTCCGGCAGCGCCTCTGTCAGCCGCGCGAGATACGCGCCGGGCGCCACCAGACCGTCGACATGATCCACGCGCAGCCCCTGGATCAGCCCCGAATGCGCGAGGTCCAGCACGGTCGCATGCGTCTTGTCGAAGATCGCGGGATCGTCGATCCGCACGCCGATGAGGCTCGTGACGGAAAAGAACCGTCGATGGGTGATGCTGTCGCGTTCGAGCTGCCAGGGCAGCAGCCGCCAGGCCTGCGCGTCGTGCAGCGCCTCGGCACCTTCGGCATCGAGCGGCCCGTCACCGGGCGCGGTGCCGGGAGCGAGCGGCACGCGCAGCGCGCCCGCAATCAGCGTGTCGCCCTCGACCGAGACCTCTCCCGCCTCGGCCAGGACGGGCAGGGGATCGGTCAGCCACGGCAGGGCGAGCGGCCCCGCCTGCCAGTCGATGTCGAAGATCGCCGCATGCTCGCTCGCTTCGCCGTGCCGCAGGACGTCGAGCAGCCACGGCGTGTCGAGCCCGAAGGCCATGTGGTTCGGCACGATGTCGAGCACCACGGCGAGGCCCCGGTCGGCGGCGGCACGGCTCAGCCGCTCGAACCCCTCGCGGCCGCCGAGCGCGGCGTCGATCGTGGTCGGGTCCGTTACGTCGTAGCCGTGGGTCGAGCCCGGCGCGGATGTCAGGATCGGCGCGAGATAGAGATGGCTCACCCCCAGCGAGGCGATGTGGTCGAGCCGGGCGGTGATCGCGTCGAAATCCACCCCCTCGCGAAGCTGGACGCGATAACTTGCCGTGAAATTCATGCTGTAGAAACTCCCACGCGGATGCCCGCGCCGCAATCGTCTGTCATGTAAAAGATCTCTCGCATGTCGCGGCCAAGCGACGGCGGCGGCCCCTCCATGGTGAAGGAAATCTCGAGGGCGCCGTCGGCAAAATGCCATCGCGCCAGCAGGGACCGGCCCGACAATCGCTCGACATCCTCGCCCTCCCATCCGCTGACGACAAGCGGCACGACATGCTCGTGGCGCAGCGTCAGAAGGTGCGTGGTGAGCTCGCGCCATTCCGCGGCATCCTCGGCGGGCTTCTCGTAGGGGCGCGAGGCGGTGAAGGTCGACCGCTCGTTGGGGTCGGGCACGTCGGCATTGGCGAAATCCGGAAATTCCGACCGGCGCCCCTCGCTGACCGCCTTCGCAAGATCGCCGTGGAAATCGGTGAAGAACTGGAACGGTGCGCGGCTGCCCTCCTCTTCGCCCATGAAGAGCATCGGGATGAACGGGCTCAGCGTCAGGAGGGCATGGACGATCCGCACCGGACCCGGTCCCACCAGCGCGATCAGACGGTCGCCGCGGGCGCGGTTGCCGATCTGGTCGTGCGTCTGGTTGGCGTTGACGAACCGCTCGGGCGGCAGATGGTTCGACGGCATGCCGCGCAGCTCGTCCCGCTCCGGACGCTCCTGCCCCTGATCGACCTGACCGTCGCGCAGCGCCGTCACCAGATCGCCGAACGGATCGACCGCGAAGGGGGCGTAATAGGAAAAGCTCTCGCCCGTCAGAAGGGTATGGACCGCGTGATGGTAATCGTCGTTCCACTGGGCGCGGATCGTGGGCTCGGCCTCGATGTAATCCGTGAGGTTGCGCTCGTCCTCGGGGACGAGATGCACTTCCCGCCCGAGATTGAGCCCGTCGACATACGCCGCAAGCGCGCGCAGGAATCCCGTCTCCCCGGGCAGGCCGATCTGGTGCACCGCGTCGAGGCGCAGCCCGTCGGCGCCGTAATCCCTGAGCCACATCGCGGCATTCTGAAAGAAGAACTCCCTCACCTCGGGGCGATTGAAATCGATCGCGGCGCCCCAGGGGGTCTGCCGCTCCGCATCGAAGAAGGACGGGCAAAGCTGCGACTGGACGCAGCCTTCGGGCCCGAAATGATTGTAGACCGCGTCGATCAGCACCATGAGTCCGTGCGATTGCGCGAGCCGGATGAAATCCGCAAGCTCCTGCGGCGTGCCGTAGGCCGGATGCACCGCGTTCGGCAGCACCACGTCGTAGCCCCAGCCGCGATCGCCGTCGAACTGACCCAGCGGCATCAGCTCGACCGCGGTGAACCCCATCGCCGCCAGTTCCGGCAGGCGCCGCGTGGCGGCCGCGATCGTTCCCTCGCGCGTGAACGTGCCCACATGCAGCTCCATCACGACCGCCGTGCGCCAGTCGCGCCCGGACCAGCCCGTGGATCTCGGCAAATGCTCCATGTCCACGAGTTTCGACAGGGCGTGTACGCCGCCCGCCTGAAAGCGGGAGGCGGGGTCGGGAAAGACTTTGCCGTCGCGCTCGAACCCGTATTCCGCGCCGGCAGGGGCCTCGGCCGTGCCGCTGTGCCAGCCGTCTGCCGATCGCTCCATGGGATACGTCTTGCCGTCGAGATGGAGGGCGATCCGATCGGTATCTGGGGCCCAGAGGTTAAATGTCCATCTGTCTGCGTCTGGATGCTTCCGTGCGCCCCAGGTCGGGATCTCCGTGTCGTGCTGCACGCCGGCTCCTTCGCGTTCGTCCAGTTCTAGATTGCCAATGGCGCAGCGCCGCGACGGTTCCGGCCCGGTGCGAATATCGGTGCGTCCCGGGGCGGGGACATGTTGGTGATGGCCATGCCGGCGCGATGCCGGTATGACGTCGATCATGAAACGCTCTGACATCAACACTGTCCTGTCGGACGCCGCCGCGATGATCGCGCGGCACGGCATGACCCTTCCGCCCTTCGCCCATTGGTCGCCCGACGAATTCGTCGCCCGCAAGGAGACCGCTCGCCATGTGATCGACGCCCGCTGCGGCTGGGACGTGACCGATTACGGGGCCGGCGATTTCGACCGGATGGGCCTTTTTCTCTTCACCCTGCGCAACGGGCGGCTCGCCGATCTGCAGCGCGGCACCGGCATGTGTTATGCCGAGAAGCTGCTGATCTCGCGCGATGCGCAGCTGAGCCCGATGCATGCCCATCGCCAGAAGGCCGAGGACATCATCAATCGCGGCGGCGCCGACCTGATCGTGGAACTCTACGGCTCCGACGCCGGGGGGAATTTTGACGCCGATGCGGGCGGCGAGGTGCTCTGCGACGGCATCGTCCGGCCCTTCACCCCCGGCACCCGCCTGCGCCTCGCGCCCGGCGAAAGCGTGACGCTGATGCCCGGCGACTGGCACGCCTTCTGGGCCGAGGGCGGCGACGTGCTGGTGGGCGAGGTCTCGACCGTCAACGACGACGAGACCGACAATTTCTTCCGCGACAAGATCGGACGGTTCTCCGACGTGGTCGAGGATGAAGCGCCGCGTCACCTTCTGGTCAGCGACTACGACACCTGGCTGCAATGATGATCGACGAGCCGCGGGCCTTCCTGACGGAGCTGTTCCGGGCCGCCGTGGCCCGCGCCGATCCGATGGAGGTCGTGCCCGCGCATCTGCCGCCGCGCCCCGAGGGCCGGTTGCTGATCATCGGGGCCGGCAAGGCCAGCGCCCGGATGGCCGAGGCGGCCGAGGCGCATTACGGCCCCTGCGACGGGATCGTCGTCACCCGCTACGGCTATGCGCGGCCCTGCGAGGGGATCGAGATCGTCGAGGCCGCCCATCCGGTCCCCGACGAGGCCGGGGCGGCGGTGACGCGGCGGCTGCTCGACAGGCTGGGCGATCTGGGGCCCGACGATCTGGTCGTGGCGCTGATCTCGGGCGGCGGCTCCGCGCTGCTCTGCGCGCCGGTCGAGGGTCTGACGCTCGAGGACAAGCAGGTGCTCAACCGGGCGCTGCTGTCGTCGGGGGCGCCGATCTCGGTGATGAACCGCATCCGCAAGCATGCGAGCCGCGTCAAGGGTGGCCGGCTCGCCGCCGCCTGCGCGCCCGCCCGGATCGAGAGCCTGATCATTTCGGACGTGCCGGGCGACGATCCGGCGGAAATCGCCTCGGGCCCGACCGTCGGCGACGGCGACCGCGCATGGGCGCCGCTCGCCGATCTCGTCGCGAAATACGACATCGACCTGCCCGGGCATATCCTCGCGGCGCTCGAGGCGGCCGAAGGTCCGCTTGCGGCCGACGATCCGCGCCTCGACCATGCCAATGCGACCGTCATCGCCGCGCCGCGCCAATCGCTCGAGGCGGCGGCGGAGATCGCCACAGGGCGCGCCGTGGAGGTGCGGATGCTGGGCGATGCCCTCGAAGGGGAGGCGCGCGACCTCGCCGCCTCGCAGGCCGAAGAGGCCATCCGCATCGCCGCGAGCCTCCGCCCCGGCGCCGCTCCCGTCCTCCTGCTGTCGGGCGGGGAATGCACCGTGACGCGGCGGGGCGACGGATCGGGCGGGCCCAACGCGGAATTCGCGCTCGCCGCGGCCATCGCGCTCGACGGGCACGGCGCGATCCATGCGATCGCCTGCGACACCGACGGCGTCGACGGCGCCGCCGAGGTGGCGGGGGCCACGATCGGACCCGACACGCTCGACCGCGCGCGCGGAGCCGGTCTCGATCCAGAAGGCGCACTGGCGCGCAACGACGCGCATACGTTCTTCGAGGCGATCGACGCCCAGGTCGTCACCGGTCCGACCCTGACGAATGTCAACGATTTCCGCGCCTTCCTGATCCTGCCGCCCGCAAGCTGACGAGAGGCCCGCCGCCGTCGCGCGGACGGGAAATGTTTCGCGCGCGAAACATTTGTCAGATCTCGGAATAGAGCCCTTCGTAGATCGGCCCCAGCGTCTCGGGATCGAAGAGCGAGCTCACCGAGGTGCCATGCCAGATGTTGAGGATCGCCTGCGCGAACATCGGCGCCATGGGGACGATGCGGATGTTCTCGCTCGCCCGGACCTCGTCGGAGGCCTCGATACTGTCGGAGATGACCAGCGACTTCATCACCGATTGCTCCACGCGGCCGACGGCGGGGCCCGACAGGACGCCGTGGGTGATGTAGGCATGCACCTCCCGCGCGCCCGCGGCGGTCAGGGTTTCGGCCGCCTTGCAGAGCGTGCCCGCGGTGTCGACGATGTCGTCGACGATGATGCAGGTCTTGCCGGTCACGTCGCCGATCACCGTCATCTCGGCGACCTCGCCGGCCTTCTCGCGGCGCTTGTCGACGATAGCGAGCGGCGCGTTGATCCGCTTGGCGAGTTCGCGTGCCCGCGCCACGCCGCCCACATCGGGCGAGATCACCATCAGATCGTCGAGCCGGTCCTTGAACATGTGCCGGATGTCGAGCGCGAAGACCGGCGAGGCATAGAGGTTGTCGACCGGAATGTCGAAGAACCCCTGGATCTGCGCCGCGTGCAGGTCCATCGTCAGGACCCGCTCGATCCCCGCCTCGACGATCATGTTGGCGACGAGCTTGGAGGTGATCGGCGTGCGCGCCTTGGTTCTGCGGTCCTGCCTTGCATAGCCGAAATAGGGGATGACGGCCGTGATGCGCGCCGCCGACGAACGCCGCAGCGCGTCCGACATGATGAGCAGTTCCATCAGGTTGTCGTTCGCGGGATTCGAGGTCGGCTGGATGATGAACATGTCCTCGCCGCGGACGTTCTCGTAGACCTCGACGAAGATCTCCGCGTCGTTGAAGCGTTCGACCCGCGCCTCGACCAGGCCGATGTTCAGTCCCCGGTGCATCGACATCCGCCGCGAGATCGCTTGCGCAAGCTTGCGGTTGGCATTGCCGGAGATCAGCTTCGGCTCGGGGGAGTTCGGCATCGGGGGTCCTTGCGCAGATTGCGCCGCCGATTCGCGGCGATTGACACCGCGTAGCACGGGCCTACCTCCCCGCAAACCTGCACCCTTGTAGAAGGTGCCCTCATGGCACATATCGACTACTATTTCTCGCCCATCTCGCCGTTCACGTATCTCGCCGGAACGCGGCTCGAACGGATCGCGGAGGCCCACGGCGCGACCTTGCGCTACAAGCCCTTCGACGTGATCGGCCTCTTCGGGCGCACCGGCGGCCTGCCGCCCAAGGATCGCCATCCGAACCGCCGAACCTATCGCGAGCAGGACCTCGCGCGCAGCGCCGAATTCAACGACATGCCGATCAACGTCAATCCGACCTTCTGGCCGACCAACCCGGCGCCCGCGTCCTATGCGATCATCACGGCGCAGGAGGCGGGGGGCGGCGATCTCGGTGCGCTGGCGCATGGCTTCGCGCGCGCCTGCTGGGCCGAGGAGCGCAACATCGCCGAGGACGACGTGATCCGCGCCTGCCTCGGGGCGGCGGATTTCGATCCGGCGCTGGCCGATAGCGGCCTTCTGTCAGGCGCCGAGATCTATGCCCGCAACCTCGAGGAGGCCTATGCCGCGGGCGTCTTCGGCGCGCCGTTCTACGTCACCGACGACGACCAGCGGTTCTGGGGGCAGGACCGGCTCGACCAGCTCGACTGGGTTCTCGGCCGGTCCTAAAATCCCGACCCGCTAGCCGCGCAGAAGGTCGAGGAACCGGTCCGTCGCCCCGTCCTCGGCCGACCAGTCGCAGACCAGACGCGCGGCGAGCGGGGCGTCGCCGTCGCCCTCGAGCGGCCCCATCGAGTAGAACTGCGCGCCGGCTTCCTTGGCGCGGCGATGGGCGGCGCGCGGAAACTCGCAATAGATGATGTTGGCCTGCGGCTCGTGCAGCACATGCGCACCCGGAACCTGTCGCAGCCCGTCGGCCAGTCGTGCGCAGGCCGCATTGGCCGAACGCGCCATGTCGAGCCAGAGATCGTCGGCCAGATAGGCCTGCATCTGCGCCGCGAGATAGCGGTGCTTGGAAAAGAGGTGCCCGCCGCGCTTGCGGCGCAGTTCGAATTCCCAGGCGTGGGAAGGGTCGAAGAAGATCGCCGCCTCGACCCCCAGAAGGCCGTTCTTGGTGCCCCCGAAGCTCACCGCATCGACGCCGGAGCGCCACGTGAGATCGGCGGGCGAGGCGTCGCCCGTGACCAGCGCATTGGCGATCCGCGCCCCGTCGAGATGCACCGGCAACTCGTATTCCCTGGCAATCCCGGTCAGTGCGCGCAGATGATCGAGCCCGTAGACCGTGCCGCGTTCGGTCACTGTCGTCACCGTCAGTGGCCCGCGCTGGACGCCGTGGACCACGCCCTGCGCCGTGGCCTCGATCCGCGCCCGAAGGCTCGCCGGGTCCATCAGCGCGCCGGGCGCGTCGATCAGCGTGAGCTTGGCACCGCCCGTGAAGAATTCCGGTGCGCCGCATTCGTCCTCCTGCACATGGGCGACGTCGGAGCAGAAGATCGTCTCCCAGGGCTGGCACATGGTGGCGAGCATGAGCGCGTTGCACGACGATCCGGTGCCGACCAGATGGACGACCGCCTCGGGCGCCTCGAAGACCTCGCGGATCTGCGCCCGCACGTCTTCGGTCAGCGGGTCGTTGCCGTAGGGCATGGCATAGCCCTCGTTGGCATCCATCAGGGCCTGCATCACCTTGGGATGGGCGGGGCCGGCATTGTCGGAGGCGAAATGCATTACATGGGTTCCTCTATGATATGATCCTCCCAATCCTCCTCGCCGACCTCGAATTCCGGCACGGTGATGCCTTGGGCCGAGACGCCGGCCTCGTGCACCGACTCCGGCCGCCCCGTCAGGAGCGGATGCCAGGAATAGAGCGGCTTGCCCTCATGGAGCAGCCGATAGGCGCAGGTCTGCGGCATCCAGTAGGCGGCCTCGGCCAGCGTCTTCGGCGTCAGCACCACGCATTCCGGGACGAATTGCTTGCGGATCTCGTAATGCGCGCAGCGGCAGGTCCCGTCGTCGAAGAGCCGGCAGGCCACGCGGGTGAGCTCGACCTCGCCCGTCTCCTCGTCCTCGAGCTTGTTGAGGCAGCATTTGCCGCAGCCGTCGCAGAGCGCCTCCCATTCCGCGCTGGTCAGCTCCTTGAGCGGGTATCGCTCCCAGAAGCGGTCGCGGCCGACGCGGCGCTCGATCGGATCGGTCATGCCAGAACCTCGCGGGCGCGGGCGCTGTCGGCGTCCATCTGGCGGATCAGCGCCTCGAGGCTGTCGAATTTCTCCTCGCCGCGCAGATACTCAACCAGGCCGACCGACAGATGCTCGCCGTAGAGATCGCCGTCGAAGTCGAAGAGGTAGGTTTCGAGATTGGGCGTGTTCTCGCCGAACATCGGACGCACCCCGAGCGAGGCGACGCCCTTGAACGTTCCCCTGCGGGGGCCGGTCGTGACGTCGACGGTGACGGCATAGACGCCGAGCCGGGGCAGGTGCAGCCCGTCGAGCGCCATGTTCGCGGTCGGATAGCCCAGCTCGCGGCCGCGGTGGTCGCCGTGGATCACCGGCCCCTCGATCCGGTGGAGGTGACCCTGCAGGGCGGCGGCGAGGCGCGGCTCGCCCTCGCTCAGCGCGTGGCGGATGCGGGTGCTGGAGATCTCGGCGCCCTCGACCCGGCGCAGCTCGGCGATGGTGACGTCGAAACCCAGTTGCTTGCCGAGGGTCCGGAGCATGTCGGCATCGCCCGCCCGGTCGCGGCCGAACCGGAAATCGGCGCCCGTCACCACGTGGGAGAGGCCG
This sequence comes from uncultured Paracoccaceae bacterium, assembly GCA_947489705.1. GTDB lineage: Bacteria > Pseudomonadota > Alphaproteobacteria > Rhodobacterales > Rhodobacteraceae > Palleronia. The sequence goes on along the minus strand of CANLEQ010000002.1, from coordinate 86,284 downwards.
AGCGCGTCCGCCAGGATGTCCCGCGCGAAGGCTTCGGGCGTCAGGCGGGTGAGCGCGTGGTCGAACGGCACCTGGAAGAGGTACTCCACCCCGAGCTTTTCCAGCCGGTGCGCCCGCGCCTCGGCGTTCATTAGGCGAAAGGGCGGGGCGTCGGGCGCGAAGACCTCGCGGGGATGCGGCTCGAACGTCACGATGGCGAGCGGGGCGGGCGCGGCCCGAGCGATGTCGATCACCGCCTGATGGCCCAGATGCACGCCGTCGAAATTGCCCATCGCGGCGCTGGCGCCGCGCGCCTCGGCGGGGATGTCGGCGATGTCGGGAAAGCTGCGCATGATCTTCGCGATAACGGGGCCTTGCCGGCCGCGCAAGGCCCGCTCAGCGCAGCTTGCCGATGGCGTATTCGGGAACCGCGCCGTGGCCCGCGAGAAAACTCTCGAGTGCGCCCTCGTCGGGATGGCGTTCGGTCCTGGTCTCGGCAAGGGCGAGACCGCCCGACACGAAGAGCACGTGCAGGTCCTCGAGCGCCGCGCCGCGCACGTCGGTGGCGATGCCGTCGCCGATCGCCAGGATCCGCTCGTCGGGAACGGGATCGCCGAACTCGGCCAGCCGCCGCCGGGCGAGGTCGTAGACCGGCGGATGCGGCTTGCCGAACGACAGGACCGTGCCGCCCATCTCCTCGTAGAGCTCGGCGATGGCGCCCCCGCAGAATTCGCGCCGGTCGCCCTTGTCGACGATGACGTCGGGATTGGCGCTCAGCATCTTGAGACCGCGCGTCTTGGCTGCGAGGAGTTGCGGGCGCAGGGTCTCTGGCGGGGCCATCGGATCGAGCGGTCCGGTGACGACCACCCCCTCGGCCTCGTCGAGCGGGACGCGCGTGATCTCCACCGGGTTCTCGACGAGGTGCAGCGGTTCGAAGAAGACGTGGTCGCGTTCCTCGCCGATGAAGAAGACGCGGTGGCCCACGGCGCCGCGGAACATCGCGTCGCGCGCGGCGTCGCCCGAGGTGGCGATCGTGTCCCAGGCGTCGTCGGGCACGCCCAGCGTCGCGATCTGTGCCGCGACCGCGGAGCGGGGCCGCGGCGCGTTGGTCAGCAGCACGACGGTGCCGCCCCCGGCGCGGAACGCCTGGAGCGCCGCGACCGCCTCGGGCAGGGCGCGCACGCCGTCATGCACGCAGCCCCAGAGATCGCAGAAGAGCGCGTCGTAATCGTCGGAGATCTCGGCGAGCGTTTCGATGATGCGCGTCATGGGGGCCTCGGCTCGTTTTATGGACACGACGGATCTGCCACGGACCCGGGGCGAAGGAAAGGCGCGCCGCCGCGCCCTGCGCGGATCGCGGCGGCGCCGTCCCTCAGACCGTCAGGTTCGGGATGATCTGCTTCTTGCGCGACACGATGCCCGGCAGGACGACGTGGTCGGCGCCGTCGCCGCAGACGGTCGAGAAGCTCTTCTCGGCCATGCCGCGCACGGTGTCGTTGGGCAGGATCAGCGTCGCCTCTTCCTTGAGGATGTCGATGATGAAGAGCAAGACCTCCTCCACGCCATCCTCCCTGGCCACCTCCTCCATCGTGGAGACGAGGCTGTCCTTGCGGCTCAGCACGGTCTCGGGGGAGGTCGTCTCGAGCACGCTGATGCGGAACTTGCGCCCGTCGATCTCGGTCTCCTTGCTGTCCATGCGCAGCAACTCGGCATCGGAAAAGGCCGAGACGTCGGATTTGGCGGCGAACATGTCGGAGGCGAAGGCGGGGATCTGGACGCCGAGATCCTCGGCCAGGGCCTTGGCCAGCGACTTGTCGGTGTCGGTCGTGGTCGGCGAGCGGAATTCCAGCGTGTCGCTGAGGATGCAGGCGAGCATCGTGCCCTTGGCCCAGTCGGGCATCCGCTTCGCGTCGTCGCCCATCAGCTGGTGGATGATCGTGGCGGTGCAGGCCAGCGGCTTCATCGTGATCTCGATCGGGCCCTTGGTCTGGAGCCCGGCCACCAGCCGGTGATGGTCGATGATGCGGCGGATATCGGCCTTGGCGATGTTGGCGGGCAGCTCGGCGGGGTTGTTGGTATCGACGATCACCACGCGCTGGCCGTCCTCGACATCGTCGATGATGCGCGGCCTGGGCAGGTCGTACTTTTCAAGAAGCCAGGCGGCCTCGGTATTGGGCTCGCCCAGCAGGACGGCCTCGGCGGTGTGGCCCAGCACCTCGTTCAGGTACCAGGCCCAGAGGATTGCCGAGCCGGTGGTGTCGGTGTCGGGTGCTTTGTGCCCGAAGACGAGGGTGCTCATGTCGGTGTCCCTGATGCAAAAGAATCGGCGCGCTTATAGGCCGCGGGGAAGCGAATGTCACCGTCCGCGGTTTCACACCGCCCCCCGCCTGGGATAGACCGCGCGCATGATCCCGCGCGAGACCGACCTCTACCAGCCCCTCAAGGCCTTCCTCGAAGCGCAGGGATACGAGGTGAAGGGCGAGGTGGGGCGGGTCGATCTCATGGCGGTCAGGGGCGACGAGCCGCCCGTCCTCGTCGAGCTCAAGCTGGCCTTCTCGCTGTCGCTCGTCCATCAGGGGATCGACCGGCAGGCGCTCAGCGACTGGGTCTATCTGGCGGTGCCGGACCGCAAGGGCGGCCTGCCGCGCCGGGTGCGGACGCTTTGCCGGCGGCTCGGGCTGGGGCTGATCACGGTGCGGACCGCCGACGCGCTGGTCACGGTCCATTGCGATCCCGCGCCGTTCGCGCCGCGGCGCTTTCCCAAGCGGACGGGGCGCCTGCTGCGCGAGTTCGCGCGGCTCGAGGGGGATCCCAATACCGGCGGCGGGACGCGGCGGGGCCTCGTGACGGCCTATCGGCAGGACGCGCTGCGCTGCGCCGCGCATCTGCTCGAAAGCGGTCCCTGCCGCGGTGCCGAGGTCGCCCGTGCGGCGGGCGTGCCGAGTGCGACGCGGCTGCTGCGGGACAATCATTACGGGTGGTTCGAGAAGGTCGCGCGCGGCGTTTACGGCCTTACTTCAAAGGGCCGGGAGGCGGTTTCCGCCGATGCGGGAAAATTGCCCGGACCGCTCCCGCAATCCAGTTGACACCGCTCCGGCCTTTGCCTATCTCGCTAGTTAGCACTCGCCCCGTGTGAGTGACAACAAGAGTAGAAATGAACCCAAAGGAGCGTTCAGAGATGGCATTCACTCCCCTGCATGACCGCGTGCTGGTCCGCCGTGTCGAATCCGACGAGAAGACCAAGGGCGGTCTGATCATCCCCGACAGCGCCAAGGAAAAACCCGCCGAGGGCGAGATCGTTTCGGTCGGCCACGGTGCCCGTGACGAAGACGGCAAGCGCGTCGAGATGGACGTCAAGGCCGGCGACAAGATCCTGTTCGGCAAATGGTCGGGCACCGAGATCACGCTGGACGGCGAAGAGCTGCTGATCATGAAGGAATCGGACATCCTGGGCGTCATCGCCTGAGCGAACCGGTTCTTTTTCCCTAATTCCAGACATTCGAAGGAGGAGCCATCATGGCTGCCAAGGACGTCAAATTCGACACCACCGCCCGGGACAAGATGCTCAAGGGCGTCAACACGCTCGCCAATGCGGTGAAGGTCACCCTCGGCCCCAAGGGCCGGAACGTCGTCATCGAGAAATCGTTCGGCGCGCCCCGCATCACCAAGGACGGTGTGTCGGTCGCAAAAGAGATCGAGCTCGAGGACAAGTTCGAGAACATGGGCGCGCAGATGGTGAAGGAAGTCGCTTCCCGCACCAATGACGAAGCCGGCGACGGCACCACCACCGCCACCGTGCTGGCCCAGGCCATCATCAAGGAAGGCATGAAGTCGGTCGCAGCGGGCATGAACCCGATGGACCTCAAGCGCGGCATCGACCTCGCCACCACCAAGGTCGTGGCCCACATCATGGCCGCCGCCCGCAAGGTCGAGAATTCCGACGAAGTCGCCCAGGTCGGCACCATCTCCGCCAACGGCGAAGCCGAGATCGGCCGTCAGATCGCCGACGCGATGCAGAAGGTCGGCAACGAGGGTGTCATCACCGTCGAGGAGAACAAGGGCCTCGAGACCGAGACCGACGTGGTCGAGGGCATGCAGTTCGACCGCGGCTATCTCAGCCCCTACTTCGTCACCAACGGCGACAAGATGGTTGCCGAGCTCGACGATTGCATGATCCTGCTGCACGAGAAGAAGCTCTCGTCGCTGCAATCGATGGTGCCGCTGCTCGAGCAGGTGATCCAGAGCCAGAAGCCTCTGCTCATCATCGCCGAGGACGTGGAAGGCGAAGCGCTCGCCACCCTCGTGGTCAACAAGCTGCGTGGCGGCCTCAAGATCGCCGCCGTCAAGGCGCCGGGCTTCGGTGACCGCCGCAAGGCCATGCTGCAGGACATCGCGATCCTCACGGGCGGCCAGGTCATCTCCGAAGATCTGGGCATGAAGCTCGAGAACGTCACGATGGACATGCTCGGGACCGCCAAGAAGGTGTCGATCACCAAGGACGAGACCACCATCGTCGACGGTGCCGGCGAGAAGTCCGAGATCGAATCGCGCGTCAGCCAGATCCGCAACCAGATCGAAGAGACCACCTCCGACTACGACAAGGAGAAGCTGCAGGAACGCGTGGCGAAGCTCGCCGGCGGTGTTGCCGTCATCCGCGTCGGTGGCATGACCGAAACCGAGGTGAAGGAGCGCAAGGACCGCGTCGACGACGCGCTGAACGCCACCCGTGCCGCGGTTCAGGAAGGTGTCGTCGTGGGCGGCGGTGTCGCTCTGATCCAGGGTGCCAAGGCGCTCGACGGTCTGAAGGGCGAGAATGCCGACCAGGACATCGGGATCTCGATCGTGCGCAAGGCGCTCGAGGCGCCGCTGCGCCAGATCGCCGAGAACTCGGGCGTCGACGGATCGGTCGTTGCCGGCAAGATCCGCGAATCCGACGACCTGAAGTTCGGCTTCAACGCGCAGACCGAGGAATATGGCGACATGTTCAAGTTCGGTGTCATCGACCCGGCCAAGGTGGTGCGTCACGCGCTGCAGGACGCCTCGTCGATCGCCGGTCTGCTGATCACGACCGAAGCCATGATCGCCGACAAGCCTCAGAAAGAGGGTGCCGGCGGTGCCGGTGGCGGCATGCCCGACATGGGCGGCATGGGCGGCATGATGTAAGACCGCAAGGTCTTGCGCATCTGCTGGATGCTTCAGTGCAAAGGGCCCCTCGCGGGCCCTTTGTCACGTCCGGGGCTTCGGTCCTTTCGCGCCCGCGGCCCCGCCGGGCGCGAAATCGTGTGGCTTTCGGCCCTGTCCCTGGCGGGCGCGCTCGCCTATCTATCGGGGATGATCCGCATCCTGCTCGTGTTGTTCCTTTCAATGCCCGTGCCGGCCGCGGCGCAGGCGGAGGCACAATGCGTGGTCCTGCTGCACGGGCTCGGGCGCAGCTCGGTGTCGATGCGCATCATGGCCGAGGCCTTGCAGAACAACAGCTTCGGCACCGTCAACGCGGACTACCCCTCGACCGAGGCGCCCATCGAAGAGCTGGTCGAGCGGACCCTGCCGAGCGCGGTCGCGGCCTGCGGCCACCGACGGGTGAGCTTCGTCACCCATTCCATGGGCGGCATCCTCGTGCGCGCCTGGCTCGAGGATAACCGGCCCGCGAACATGGGGCGCGTCGTGATGCTGGCGCCGCCCAATCACGGCTCGGAACTGGTGGATGCGTTCGATGATCTCGGCGCGTTCGAATGGATCAACGGCGAGGCGGGATTGCAGCTCGGCACCGGGGAGGGATCGTTCCCGAACCGGCTGGGCCTGCCGGATTTCGAGCTCGGCGTCATCGCGGGCGACCGGTCGCTGAACCCGGTCTATTCGTCGCTGATCGACGGGCCGGACGACGGCAAGGTCTCGGTCGCCTCGACCCGGATCCAGGGGATGGACGACCATATCGTGCTGCCGGTCACGCATACGTTCATGATGGTCAATCCGGTCGTGATCCGGCAGGTGGTGACGTTCCTGCGCAGCGGAGCGTTCGACCATCCGGGCTAGGTCCGGCGGTTGACGTGCCCCATCTTGCGGCCCGGCCGCGCCTCGGCCTTGCCGTAGAGGTGCAGTGCCGCATTCGGATCGCGCAGGATCGCGTCGAGCCGGTCGGCGTAATCGCCGATCAGGTTCTCCATCACCATGTCGCAATGCCGCGATCCGTCGCCCAGCGGCAGGCCCGCCACGGCGCGGAGATGCTGTTCGAACTGGTCGATCGTGGTGCCGTCCTGCGTCCAGTGGCCGGAATTGTGCACCCGCGGGGCGATCTCGTTGACGAGAAGGCCGTCCGCGGTGACGAAGAGCTCGATCCCCATCACGCCGACATAGTCGAGTGCGGTCAGGATGCGTCCGGCCAGCAGCACGGCATCCGTCGTTCGGCCATGATCGATCCGCGCGGGCAGGGTGGTGGTGCGCAGGATGCCGTCCTCGTGGACGTTCTCGCCGGGATCGAAGCAGGCGACCGACCCGTCGAGGCCGCGCGCCGCGATGACCGAGATCTCGCGTTCGAACGTCACGAAGGCTTCGAGGATGGCGGGCGCCCCTCGCATCGCGTCCCAGGCCGCGTCGGCGTCGGCGGGCGTGTCGATCCGCGCCTGGCCCTTGCCGTCATAGCCGAAACGGCGGGTCTTGAGGATCGCGGGCGTGCCGAGCTCGGCGATCGCGCGGTCGAGTGCCGCGCGATCCGGCACGTCGGCGAAGGGCGCGGGCACGAGCCCCAGCCCGGCGAGCCAGGTCTTTTCGGTCAGGCGGTCCTGCGAAACCCGCAACGCCTCGCGGCCCGGGCGGATCGGGCGGTGCCGCTCGACGAGGTCGAGGGCGTCGGTCGGGATGTTCTCGAACTCGAAGGTGACGACATCGACGGACCCGGCGAATCGCTCCAGCGCCTCTGTGTCGTCGTAGCCCGCCTTGAGGTGGAAATTGGCGACATGCGAAGCGGGACAATCGCCCGCGGGATCGAAGATGCAGGTCTTGTAGCCGAGCCGCGCGGCCGCGACCGAGAGCATGCGCCCGAGCTGTCCGCCGCCGAGGATGCCGATCGTCGCGCCGGGGAGAAGGGGATCACTCATCCGAAGGCTCCTCGGGGATGGAGGCCGACAGCGCGGCGCGCCACGCGTCGAGGCGCCCTGCGAGGCCTGCGTCGTGAACGGCGAGGATCGCCGCGGCCATCAGGCCGGCATTGGCGGCGCCCGCGGCCCCGATCGCCATGGTCGCGACCGGAAAGCCCTTGGGCATCTGGACGATCGAATAGAGGCTGTCGACGCCCGAGAGCGCGCGGGTCTGCACCGGCACGCCGATCACCGGGACCCGCGTCTTCGACGCCATCATGCCGGGCAGGTGCGCGGCCCCGCCGGCGCCCGCGATGATGACCTTCAGGCCGCGATCGACCGCCCCCTTGCCGTACTCCCAGAGCCGGTCGGGCGTGCGGTGCGCCGAGACGATGCGTGCCTCGTAAGGCACGCCGAGCTCGTCGAGGATCGTCGCCGCCTCGCGCAGCGTCGGCCAGTCGGACTGGCTTCCCATGATGATGCCCACGTCGACGGTCATGCGTCCCTCCGGTCAAGTTCCTCGCGTTATAGCAGCGCCCGCCGCGGGGGCCAGCCTCGGGCGCGGCGGATGGTCGGGCCCAAGTCCGGCTCAGGCGATGATATCGGGAAAGAGGCGATCCTCGAGCGCGGCGATGCGGTCCTTCAGCGCGAGCTTGCGGCGCTTGAGGCGCTGGAGGGTCAGGACATCGGCGGCGGGGCCGCGTTCCTGCAGCGCATGGACCGAGGCGTCGAGATCGCGGTGTTCGCGTTTCAGGACCTCGAGCTCGACCCGCAGGATCTCGGTCTCTTCCATCTTGCGATCCATGTCGGACAGCTCCTTGCCGGAATGCGCGGGCGCGGGGCCCGCATCGTTTGGATACCGCGCCGGAAGTCCCGCGCCTCTTGTCGGAACATGCGCTTAACCCCATATTCAACGCAACAGGTCGTTGCCTTTCGGGGCGGCCTGAGGACCGCACGATCGCTTTGAAAAGGACGTGTCATGACGAAAATGGCTCTTGGAGCGCACCCATTCCTGCTCGGTTTCGAGCAGCTCGAGAGGCTGGTGGAACGCACTGCCAAATCCGACGCCGGCGGCTATCCGCCCTACAACATCGAACAGGTCAGCGACCGGGAATACCGGATCACGCTCGCTGTGGCGGGATTTTCCGAGGACGATCTCGCCATAACGGTCGAGGACCGGCAGCTGGTCGTGCGCGGCGGCCGGACTGAGCCCGAGCAGGGGCGGGTCTTCATGCACCGCGGCATCGCGGCGCGGCAGTTCCAGCGGACCTTCGTCCTCGCCGACGGCGTTGACGTGGTGGGTGCGGCACTCGAGAACGGCCTTCTGCACCTGGATCTGGAGCGGGCACCGCAGGACAAGATCGTACGCACGATCGCGATCACGCGCGATCGACATGGCCGGAGCGACCAGCAATGATCGCGACCGACGCGATCACGAGGGATTTCCGGCAAGACAAAGGAGTCTGAGACATGACCGACGAATATCAGGGCGTGCTGCAAGGCGGGACCGACGGCGACAACATCGTCTATATCCGCCTCGTCGAGGTTGCCGAATTGCCGGACGAGATCCGCGAACAGGCCGAGGGCCTCGATCACATCTATGCGGTGCACAGTGCCGACGGCGATCGGCTGGCCCTCGTGAAGGATCGCGATCTGGCTTTCACCGTCGCGCGACAGAACGATCTGGCGCCCGTCAGCGTCCACTGACGGCAGCTCGGCGACGCGGGAACAGAGGCCCCGGGGGCAATTCCCCGGGGCCTAGTCGTGTCTGACGGGGTCCTTGTGGATGATCACGTCGGCCTGCGGGTACTTGTCGAGGATCGCGTGGCGCAGACCGGCGCCGATATCATGGGCCTGGTCGAGCGGCAGCGCCCCGTCGATCTCGACATGCAGGTTGACGAAGACGCGGCTTCCGGCGGTGCGGGTTTTGAGGTCGTGGTGGCCTTCGAGACCGGGCCAGTTGCTGGCCAGATCGTCGATGCCGGCGATCATCTCGTCGGGTGCCGCGCGGTCCATGAGCGCGTCCCACGCGCCGGTGCCGATGCGCAGCGCGCCGATCGCCAGCATCGCCGCCGCCCCGAGCGCGATGATGCTGTCGAGCGCGAAGAGCTGGAACCGTGCGGCCACGAACAGCGCCGCGATGGCCCCGAGATTGGGGATGAGATCGCCGAGATAATGCAGCCGGTCGGCCTGGACGACGCGATTGCCCGTGCGCCGCGCGACGCGCGACTGGAACGCGACGAGGGCGAAGGTCAGCACGACGCTCAGCCCCATGATCGCCATGCCGGTTCCTTCGTTCGCAAGCTCGAGTTGCTCGGGCGCGCGCAGGCGCAGGATCGCGGCGACCGCGATCGCCGCGGCGGAGACGAGGATGAAGACCGACTGGCCCAAAGCCGCGAGATCCTCGGCCGAGGAATGGCCGAAGGCGTGGTCGCTGTCGGGGGGACGCTGGGCATAGCGGACGGCGGCGAGCCCGGCCAGCGACACCATCAGGTCGAGCGCCGAATCGGCCAGCGACGCCGCCACCGACAGGGCCCCCGTCGTGCCGAGCGCCCAGAGCTTGGCGACCACCAGCACGAGCGCCACGAAAACGGAGGCCGTCGTCGCGGCCACGTTCAGCCGGTCGTGAGAGATCGTGTCCATGATGCCGCGATTAGATCAGCCGGTCCCCACGGAACAAGCCCTATTCGAAGACCTCGGCCGGCTCGACGCCCCAGAGCGCCGATTTGGGCGCCCATCCGCGATACCCGTCGGCGCGCAGCCGGCACCAGTCGGGCGCGCAGCGTTCGACCCGGGCGACGACGCCGCGACGGAGGCGCGCGTTTTCCGGCGCTCCCTCGACCGGCTTCATCAGCAGCGCCATCTCGTCTTCCTCGACCATGGCGGTCCGCACGCCCGACAGGAGCGAGTAATGCACCCAGCCGCCGAGGCCGTCGCGATCCTCGACCCGGCGCCAATGGCCGTATTCGGCGGTGATCTTGAGCGGCAGGTCCTTCAATCGATAGACCCAGTCGATGCGGTGGCTGAGCGAGGGGCCGCGCCGCACATTGCCCTCGGCCGACTTCATCGACACGAAACGCGGCAGCGGCAGGTGCGTCACCGGCCCGAGCGCGTCCTGCGCCCATGCCTGTCCCGCGAGGGCCATTGCCGATATCACGGCGATCGCCCGCGCCGTCCGTGCAGCCATTCCCGTCATTGCCTGTCCGCTCCGCCTTGCCGCGCCCCGGCCCTCGTCGGGGCCTTGCCGGGATCTCGAAGCCATGCTTCCGGCTTGTGCCGTGTCCCGTTCGCCTGCACCTTGCTCCAAACGGACGGCAACGGAAAGACGGGGGCGCCGGTCATGGGAGGGGAAAGATTGAGTGTTGTCGTCACGCGACGCCTTCCGGATGCGGTCGAGGCGCGGCTGGCGGACCTCTTCGACGCCGATCTGCGGCGCGACGACGCCCCGATGGGCCGCGGCGAGCTGCTGGAGGCGGTGGGACGCGCCGATGTGCTCGTGCCCACGATCACCGACCGGATCGACGCGGGCCTGCTCGCCCGCGCGGGCGATCGCCTGAAGCTCATCGCGCATTACGGCGCGGGCGTCGACAATGTGGACGTGCAGACCGCGCGGCAGCGGGGCATCCTCGTGTCGAACACGCCCGGCGTCACCACCGAGGATACCGCCGACATGGCGATGGGGCTGATGCTGGCCGTGACAAGGCGCATCCCGCAGGGCCTCGCGCTGATGCAGAAGGGCGCGTGGCAGGGCTGGGCCCCCACCGCCAATCTGGGGGGCCGCATGTCGGGGCGGCGGATCGGCATCCTGGGGATGGGGCGGATCGGCGGGGCGGTGGCGCGCCGCGCGCGCGCCTTCGGCATGCAGGTGCATTACCACAACCGCACGCGGCACCGTGCCGAAATCGAACGCGCGCTCGAGGCCACCTATCACGCCTCGCTCGACCGGATGCTGGCGCGGGTCGATGTCGTGTCGATCAACTGCCCGCATACGCCCGCCACGTTCCACCTGCTCAATGCGCGGCGGATCGCGCTGCTCAAGCCATCCGCCGTCGTCGTCAACACGTCGCGCGGCGAGGTCATCGACGAGGCGGCACTGGCGCGCGCGCTCGAGCAGGGGCGGCTGGCCGGTGCGGGGCTCGACGTGTTCGAGCATGGCACGGCCGTCAATCCGCGGCTGCGCGAGCTCTCGAACGTCGTGCTGCTGCCGCATATGGGGTCGGCCACCACGGAGGGGCGCCTCGAGATGGGCGAGAAGGTCATCGCCAACATCGCGGCCTTCGCGGGCGGTCAGCGTCCGCCCGATCAGGTGGTCACGGGCACGTTCTAGGCCGCGGCCAGGCGGTCGGTCACGTCGATCATCTCCATCAGGCCGCAATAGAGCCGGCCGCCGGTGTCGCGGATCGGCGTCATCTCGCAGCGGATCATGCGCGGGCCCCGGATCGGCAGGCGCAGGGGGTAGACATAGGCATGCGCCCCGCTCTCGAAGCAGCGGTCGAGCGCGGGGCCCGCCCGTTCGCGGTAGCGGGTCTGGCCGATCACCTGTTCGAGGTGAAGGTCGACCATGCGCACGCGGCTCGTATTGTTGAAATCGGCATTGGCCCGTGTCGTCGCGAGATATTTCTTGTCGAGGCCGATCGCCACGAGCCGCGTGGGCGCGTGGGCCAGAAGCCGCGACAGCGTTTGGGGATCGGCGACGCCGCGGCGCAGGCTGCCCGGTATGGGCGTGTCGTCTGCCGTCCGGACCGGGGTCTCGGGCAGGGCGTCGTCGAGCATCCGGTTGGTGAGCCGCAACGCCACCTGCTGGTCGTGCTCGGCGGCCTGGTCGGATTTGGCCTGCGCCGATCGCCGGACGAAGAACGAGATCATCTCGCGCAGCTCGGCCCGGCTTTCGGGGTCGTGACGTTCCAGTTCCTCGGTCAGTTTCGCCGCATTCCGCAGGAGCTTCGAATGCAGCGCGCTGGAGCGGTCGTGGCGGATGGCGACGGCCAGCTGCGCCTCGGTCACCTTCAGACGATTGGCCAGTTCAATGAATCTCACGGACAACTCCTACTCGCATGACTGCCGATCCGGTGAGGGCGCTGGTACCATGGTGGATGCGAAAATCGCGTTAATTATCATGCCGGAACCGTCCGGCGGGGCGATCGGTTGTGCGGGCGAAAACGCACGGAGCATGAAAAAGAAGGGAGCCAGGCCATGAACTGGGACCAGATCGCGGGCAGCTGGAAGGACATCAAGGGACAGATCCTGCACAAATGGGGCGAGCTCACCCATGACGAGCTCGACGAGGCCAAGGGCGACCGCGAACGGCTCGAGGGGATCATCCAGAAGAAATACGGGGTCACCCGCGAAGAGGCCTCCCGCCAGGTCGACAGATGGATCTCCGAAAGGTGAGCGGGCCGCGCGCCATCGCGGTTGAACCTTCGCCCTCCGGATGAAAAGCTCTCGCGACAGCGGCTTCGGGAACGACATGACAGAGACGACGCAGCAAAGAGGCCCGTGGTGGAAACATGCCGTGGGCTACCAGATCTATCCGCGCAGCTTTGCCGACGGCAACGGCGACGGGGTCGGCGATCTCCCCGGCATCATCGGCAGGCTCGACCATCTGGCCGATCTCGGCATCGGGTTCATCTGGCTCAGCCCGGTCTATGCCTCGCCGCAGCGCGACAACGGCTACGACATCTCGGATTATCAGGCGATTCATCCCGAATACGGGACGCTCAACGATTTCGAGACGCTGGTGGAAGAGGCCCGGGCGCGCGGCATCGGGATCGTCATGGATCTGGTCGTCAACCACAGCTCGGACGAGCATGCCTGGTTCCGGGCCGCCGCCGCGTCGCGCGAGGGCCCCGAGCACGAATATTACATCTGGCGCGACGGACGGCCCGGCGGCCTGCCTCCGACCGACCGCATGGCGATCTTCGGCGGTCCCGCCTGGACCTATGTCGAGGCGGTCGACAGGTGGTACCTGCACACGTTCAGCCCCGGCCAGCCCGATCTCAACTGGATGAACCCGGGCCTGCGCGCCGAGATCTTCGCCATGATGAACTGGTGGATCGAGCGCGGCATCGCGGGCTTCCGGATGGATGTGATCGACCTGATCGGCAAGGACGTGGACCGCGATCTCTTCGACGAGGGCCCGTATATATGGGACCATCTGGCCGAGATGGCGAAGGCCACGTTCCACGGACGCGACCTGGTGACAATCGGCGAAAGCTGGGCGGTCAGCCGCGAGAGCATCATGCGCTATATCGGCGAGGACGGCGCGCTCGACATGATGTTCCATTTCGACCACGTGAAGCTCGGTTGGGATACGCGGTTCCACAAGTTCAAGCTGCGCGAGGTCACGCCGCTGATGCTCAAGCGCGAATTCATCGCCTGGCAGACGACACTGCGCGAGGAGGGGTGGGACGCGCTGTTCCTGTCGAACCACGACCTGCCGCGGCAGGTGTCGCGCTATGGCGACCCGGGCGCGCATCGCGTGACCTCGGCCAAGGCGCTGGCCACGATGCTGCACATGATGCGCGGAACGCCGTTCGTCTATCAGGGCGAGGAGATCGGAATGACCAATTTCCGCGCCTCCGGGATCGATCAGCTGCGCGATGTCGAGGTTCACGGCCAATACGACCAGTTCATGAAGGCGGGCCTCAGCCACGAGGAATTCATGGCCGGCGTCAACCTCAACGGACGCGACAATGCCCGCACCCCGATGCAGTGGGACGACAGCGAAGGCGCGGGCTTCACCAGCGCCGATCCCTGGCTGGGGCTGAACCCGAACCATACCGAGCTGAACGTCGCGGCGGACCGGCGCGACCCCGAGGGCGTGTTCGAGTATTACCGCAAGCTCATTGCGCTGCGCGGCGCGCATCCGGTGATCGCCGAAGGGGGATTCCAGGCCCATCTGGAGAACCATCCCGCGATCTTCGCCTTCACGCGCGGCCATCGCGCGCAGCGGCTTTCGGTGATGGTCAACCTCACGGGCGAGGAACAGACATTCACGGTGCCCGACGCGATGGCGGGGTCGGGGAACTGCCTGATCTCGACCCATGCCCCGCGGCGCGGGCTGCAGGGCGAGATCACGATGGCCCCGTGGGAGGCCTTCGCGCTGCTGCGCTAGATCCGCGGTTGACACCGCGCGGCAGCCGCATATAAGGCGCGGCTCAATGGTGTTGGTGGCCCCCGCGAGGGGATGCCTGTCGGGTGGAGGCGCAAGCCGAAGGCCAAAGGACAACGCCCTTTTGACGCAAAGCAAAAGGAGATCAGCCGTGACCAAACGCACGTCTGCCAAGTACAAGATCGACCGCCGCATGGGCGAGAACATCTGGGGTCGTCCCAAGTCCCCGGTCAACCGCCGCGAATACGGCCCCGGCCAGCACGGCCAGCGCCGCAAGGGCAAGATGTCCGACTTCGGCACGCAGCTGCGCGCCAAGCAGAAGCTCAAGGGCTATTACGGCGACCTGACCGAAAAGCAGTTCCGCCGGATCTTCGCCGAGGCCGAGCGTCGTCGCGGCGATACCGGCGAGATCCTGATCGGCCTGCTCGAACAGCGCCTCGACGCGGTCGTCTATCGCGCGAAGTTCGTGCCGACCGTCTGGGCCGCGCGCCAATTTGTCAATCACGGCCATGTGCTCGTGAACGGCAAGCGGGTCAACATCCCGTCGTTCCGCGTCCGCGAGGGCGACGTGGTCGAGGTGCGCCAGAAGTCCAAGCAGCTCGCCTCCGTGCTCGAGGCCGTCGGCCTGCCCGAGCGGGACGTGCCCGACTACATGGATGTCGACCACACCAAGATGACCGCCACGTTCACCCGTGTGCCGGGCCTGGGCGACGTGCCCTATCCGGTCCAGATGGAGCCGAACCTGGTCATCGAGTATTACGCCCAGAACTGATCGGGCAGCCTCGCCCGGGATCTGTTGCAGGCCGCCCCGCACCGGGCGGCCTTCTTCGTTTCGGGACGGCGTACCCTTGAGTATTTCGGGACAGATGAAGCCGGGGCCCGGGGCGCGGACGGGGTGCCTACAAGCGACTGGTCACCATTGATCCGCGCGGTTAGGAAGGTGCGCGAAGAGGATCCGCACATGACCCACGCAATCGAGCCCAAAGCCGGCATCATGGAGATCGCCCTCTATCAGGGCGGCGCGAGCCATGCGCCCGGCGTGAACGACGTGGTCAAGCTCTCGAGCAACGAGAATCCCTACGGGCCGCCCGAATCCGCGCGCGAGGCGCTGAGAAAGACCGCGCATCTGCTGCATCGCTATCCGTCGACCGATCACGCAGCACTGCGCCAGGCGATCGGCGAGGTCCACCGCCTCGATCCCGCGCGCATCATCTGCGGCGCGGGCAGCGACGAGCTCATCCACATGCTTTGCCAGGCCTATACCGGCCCCGGCACGGAGGTCATCCATACCGAGCACGGCTTCGCCATGTACCGGATCAGCGCGCTCGCCTCCGGCGCGACGCCCGTCGAGGTGCCCGAGCACGAGCGCAAGGTCGACGTGGATGCCATCCTCGACGCCGTCAGCTTTCGCACGCGGCTGGTCTTCGTGGCCAATCCGGCGAATCCGACCGGCACGATGCTCGGCAGCAACGAGATGGGGCGGCTCGTGGCGGAACTGCCCGATCACGTCCTGCTCGTCCTCGACGGGGCCTATGCCGAATATGTCGAGGGCTACGACGGCGGCGCCAAGCTGGTCGACAAGCGCGAGAACGTCATCATGACGCGGACATTCTCGAAGATCTACGGGCTCGGCGGGCTGCGGGTCGGCTGGGCCTATGGCCCCGAGCACGTGATCGACGTGCTCAACCGGGTGCGCGGCCCCTTCAACCTCGGCGAGGCGCAGCTTGCCGCGGCCGAAGCCGCCGTGCGCGACCGCGAGTTCGTCGATCGCTGCCGCGCCGAGAATGCCCGGATGCGGACCTGGATGGCCAAGGCGCTGGCCGAGATCGGCGTGATGTCCGACACGTCGACGGCCAACTTCATTCTTGCCCGGTTCGACAGCGCGTCGGAGGCTGATCGCTGCGAGACGCATCTGCGCCAGGACGGCCTGCTGGTGCGGCATGTCCGCGGCTACAAGCTCCCGAATTGCCTGCGCATCACGGTGGGCGACGAGGCGTCGTGCCGCCGCGTCGTCCATTCCATCGCCAAGTTCAAGGGACAGGATTGATGAGCCGGCTCTACGATCGCGTCGCGCTGATCGGGCTCGGGCTCATCGCGGGGTCCATGGCGCTTGCCATGAAGCGGGCGGGCAG
Source organism: uncultured Paracoccaceae bacterium (assembly GCA_947489705.1). Classification (GTDB taxonomy): domain Bacteria; phylum Pseudomonadota; class Alphaproteobacteria; order Rhodobacterales; family Rhodobacteraceae; genus Palleronia. The sequence continues at coordinate 69,989 of CANLEQ010000002.1, read as the reverse complement.
CGTGGGCGAGATCGTGGGCACCGCGCGCTCGGCCGCGACGCGGGAGGCAGCCCTCGCGCGAGGATTGTGCGACCGGGCGGTGGAGAGCGTCGAGGAGGCGGTCGCGGGCGCGGATCTGGTCGTCCTCGCCGTGCCGGTCGGCGCGATGGCCGAGATCGCCGAACGCATGCGCCCGCACCTGTCGGAAGGCGCGACGGTCACGGATGTCGGATCGGTCAAGCGCGCGGTGATCGGCGCGGTGGCGCCGCATATCCCGCAAGGTGCCACCTTCATCCCCGGCCATCCCCTCGCGGGGACCGAGCAGTCGGGGCCCGAGGCGGGTTTTGCCGAGCTGTTCGAGAACCGCGCCACCCTGCTGATCGACGAGGGGGTGCCCCCCGAAAAGCTCGACCGGCTGGCGCGCCTCTGGCAGGGAATGGGCGCGCGCGTCGACGTGATGGATGCCGATCACCACGATCTGGTCCTGGCCGTGACGAGCCATGCGCCGCATCTCATCGCCTACACGATGGTGGGCGTCGCCGACGATCTGGGTCGCGTGACCGACAGCGAGGTCATCAAGTATTCCGCGGCGGGGTTTCGCGACTTCACCCGGATCGCGGCGTCGGATCCCACGATGTGGCGCGATGTGTTTCTCAACAATCGCGAGGCCACGCTCGAAATTCTCGGCCGTTTCACCGAAGAGCTCTTCGCGTTGCAACGCGCCATCCGTACGGGAGACGGCGACATGCTGCACGATTACTTCACCCGGACGCGCGCCATCCGCCGCGGCATCGTCGAGGCGGGCCAGGATACCGGCGCGCCGGATTTCGGCCGCGGGGGCAAGGCGTGAAGGCGGTCGCGGCGCTGATCCTGGCGACGCTCGCCGCCGCCTGTTCGGCGGGGCCGGACCGCGTCAGTCGCGGACCTACGGGCGTGGCCATCTGCGGCGATCCGGCGATCCGGGGCGAGCGCGTGCCGCCGATCCCCGGCCGCATCGAAGGGTGCGGCATCGAGGCGCCCGTCGAAGTCTACAGCGTGGCGGGCGTCACGCTGAGCCAGCCAGCGACGGTCGAATGCGGGACGGCGCGGGCGCTCAAGACCTGGGTCGAGGACGGCGCCAGACCCGTGCTCCGGAGGCGCGGCGGCGGCCTTTCCGAGCTGCGGGTGGCCGCGAGCTATGCCTGTCGGACCCGCAACAGCCAGCCCGGCGCCAAGGTGAGCGAGCACGCGCTGGGCCGGGCGATCGACATCTCGGCCTTCACCCTGCGCGACGGGACGGAGATCTCGGTGCTCGACCACTGGGACACCTGGCGTCGCGGGCGTCTGCTGCGACGGATGCACGAGGCGGCCTGCGGTCCCTTCGGCACGGTCCTCGGGCCCGAATCCGACCGCTTTCACCGCGATCATTTCCATTTCGACATCGCCAGCTATCGCTCCGGAAGCTATTGCCGCTGAGTTACCTCGCGGCGGGTTAGGCCCGTGCGCCGACCGCGCGTCCCCGGCTGCGGCAGTGCGGCGGAAGTGCCGCCGCTTCGGCGGCCAGCGATGCGATGAAGGCCCGGCGGCCCGGCACGTCGTCGATGCCGCGCAGCCGGGCCACGCAGTCCGCCAGCGGTCCCAGGTCCCGCAAAGCGTCCGAGATGCTGAGCCGTCTTGCGGCGATGGCGTGGCCGAGATGTCTCGCCAGCATCGCATCGAGCGGCGCCAGAGCGGTGTCGAGCGCGCAATCGCCATTCGCCAGCCGGTCGGCGATGGCTTCGGCCATGCCGCCGGGCGCGCGCCCCTGGGCCCGCATCGAGGCGTAGATCACCGCGTCCGGGACCCGGACGGGAACATGCCCCGCGGCGATGATCCGGTCGACGAGATCGCGATCCTCGCGCGCGGGGAGGGAGGCGAAGCCGCCGACCTGGCGGTAGATCGCGGCGCGAAACCCGATATTCGCACCGCCCGCGGTATTGAGGCCGATCCGGTTCGAGCCGGACGGATCGAGAAGATGCTCGAATTCGAGCGACAGGCCCAGATAGGACGCTTCGAGTTGCCCCGCGGCGTGGAAGCCCGGCGAGAACGCGGCGGCCTCCTGCGCGGTCACGTCGATCCGCCCCAGCACGGCGGGCGCATGCGTCAGCCCGCGCTCCATCGCGCGCACCCAGCCGGCATCGGCGACGCAATCGGCATCGGTCGACAGAAGGTGGGCGGTCCGCCGTCCGTGGCGTCCGACCAGCAGATGCCCGATCCGCCGCGCGCGCCCGACGCCGCCGCGCGGAATGTCGACCTGCGCCAGCACGAGCGGCAGGGCGCGATCCCGCGCCACCTCCATCGCGATGGCGGCGGTCGCGTCGCGTGTGTTGTTGACGCAGAGATAGACGGCGATGCCGCCGTGCCCCTGCTGGGCCGCGAGGCTTTCGAGGCAGGCCGCGATGTGCAGCGCCTCGTCTCTCGCCGGCACGACGATGGCCGTCCGCGCCGCGGACACGGCCTGCGGATCCCGGATATGGATGGAAATGCCGCTCAAGCCCCGCTCTCCGACACGTCGATGCGATATTCTTCGCGCTGCCCGGCAAGGCGGAACCTGCGCGTCGTCGCCGCGCAGAAGAGGTCGAGCGCGGCTTGCCCCTCGAGCGGATTGCCGCTCGGCCCGAGCCAGGTCACGCAGACGAGGTCGGCCGTCGGCCAGCGCGCGTCGATCTGACGGGCGAGGGCGGCAAGGCCCTCGGCGTCGAGGAAGTAGAGGATCTCCGACAGGACGATCAGGTCGTGCGGCCCCTCGGGCAGCGGTGCCGGCAGGAGCAGACGGTGAAACCGCGCGCCCGGCACGGCCCTGCGCGCCGCCGCGAGCGCCGTCTCGACCGCGTCGACGCCGTGATAGGCCGCGCAGCGTGGCGCGATATGGCGGGCAAGCTCGCCGTTGCCGCAACCGATCTCGAGCGCCGACGCATAGGCCGCGCGCGGCAGCGCATCGCGGGTCGCCTCGAATTTCCGCCGCTCGTAGGCGCTCGTCCGGAAGTTCCAGGGATCGTCGGTGGCCGCATAGAGCGCCTCCAGCCGTTCGGGCGCGACGCCGCTCATGCCGCGTCGCAATCGAAGAAGATCTCGTCGGTCTCGAGGAACATCGCGACGAATTCCGCGGGCAGCACGAACCCTTCGGGCGCATCCTGGATCAGCTCGCCATGCTGGCTCGCATGGGCGGCGATCGCCCGGGCCTTCCGCGCGCCCATGCCCGCCGGATCGAGCCGGTATTCCACTGCCGCGCCGAGCCGATCACGGAAATCCGGTACCGCCCAGCGCGACCAGATCGGGTAGGAGAGGAGCCGCACGCCCGCGCGGCGCGCCGCGCGCCGGGCAATCTCGGCGGTGGCGACGTGATCGCAATGTGGATCGGTCGCTGCGGGCGCGATCAGGATGCGCGCCGCCATCCGCGTGACGAGGGCTGCGATGTCGTCCGCGATGGCGTCGTAACGCCCCCCGAGCGCACCCATCCCCGCATCGGGCAGCCCGAGCCGCGTGATGTCGCCGGGACCGCCTCCGAGGGCTTCGATTGCCGCGTCGAGCTCGGCCGCGCGACAGGCCGCCAGTGCCGCCGGAGGATGGCTGGCCGAGCCCGGATGCGAGGCCGCGCCGTCGGTCATGCAGACGACATGTGCGCCCGGCCCCGCGAAGGCCTGCGCCAGCAGCGTGCCGCAGCCGAGCGCCTCGTCGTCGGGATGCGGCGCGAGGACGAGGGGCTTCCGGCCGCCGCAAAGCGCGGCGAAGCCGATGGCGGGAATCCCGCGCGCGTCCGGGGCCTCAATCATCGAGCCAGCTCCCCAGCGAGGCGCCGCCGAGAAAGGCGCGCCCGGTCGTCAGCGTGAACGCGTCGCGGGCGGCCTGCCGCATGTAGCACGCGAGATCCCGCGCCGCCGCGCCCACCGGATCGGTCGCCGCGAACATCTGGAGCCCGACCGACCGCTCGATCGCGGCGATGGCGTCCTGCCCAAGATCCTCGGTCAGAAGCCGCATCGACACCGACAGGGCAGCGGCCCGCTCGGGCGCCGCGGCACCTTCGGGCCCCGAGGCGATCCGCCCCGCCCGCTCGATCGCGGGCCAGGCGGCCACGACCCGGCCGGCCAGGGGCCCGAGACGCAGAAGCTGCGCCTCGCTGTCGAGATGGTCGCGGGATGCCAGCACCCGCGACGCCCGGTCGATAAGGCCGATCGTCGCCCCGAGCGTTACCGCCGCGATCCGCCACGTTCCGCCCACGAAATGCGGCTCGCGGGTATAGATGTCGGGAGGTCCGAGCGGGCGCCCGGTCAGCCCGTCGCAATCGAAGCGGCCGGAGTGGCTTTGCTGCATCCCGCTCATGTCCCAGCTCGACTGGTCCTGTCGCGCGGTATCGTCCGCCGCGATCACGAAGAGCCGCTGTCCCTCCGGGGTGGCGGCCGAAACGACGGCGCGACTGACCGCCCCGAGGCCCGAGGCGTAGCGTTTCGCGCCGGTGAGCAGGTTCCGCTCGGCTTGCACCGCCGGCGCGGCATCGGCGCCCCAGACGCCGAAGAGGTGCCCCTGCGCCGCATCGCGCGCCGCCGACGCGCGCAGACCTGCATCTGCGTAGATCTCGATCAGCGACAAGGCGTTGACGTGCCCCTCGATCAGCCGGCCGAGCGACAGGTCGACGGCCGCGACCTCGCGCAGCAGCCGCGCGGGATCGCGGGCGAATGCCGGGTCAAGACACCCCGCGTCGCCGAGCAGCGTATCCGCCCGCGACCCGCGCGACATGCCGTCGCGCAACCGCCGCGCAGCATTCTCCGCCGCCGCACCAGCGTGCGAGAGCCCGCCGGCCGGGAGCCGGATCTCCGATTGTGTCATGTGAGAGCGAACCCGTGATTTCCTTGTTGGAACACGTCTGGGGGCCCGGCAGTTCCGCGCCCCGTCGACCTCGCGAACAGCCCCGTAGCGCCGGGATTGCGTCCCTTTGCGAAAGGCCGCACATTCCGCGCGGCGCAAGCCCCCCGTCCGCCCATGGAGGATCACGCGATACATTCCCTTTCCCCGGTCATGCTCGGCTTTGTCGGGAGCCTCGTCGCCGGGCTGGTGACGGCGCTCGGTGCCGTTCCGGTCCTTTTCGGGCGCGTGCCGTCGCAGGCGACGCGCGACATGCTGCTGGGCTTTGCCGCCGGCGTCATGCTCTCGGCGTCGTTCTTCTCGCTCATCATCCCCGCCCTCGAGGCCGCGGAGACGCGGTACGGTTCGGGTGCCGCGCCCGCCGGCATCGTTGCGATCGCGGTCCTCATGGGGATGGGCGGGGTGGCGCTGCTCAACGAGATGATCCCGCACGAGCATTTCAGCATCGGCCGGGAGGGACCGGCGGCGGTGTCGCTGCGCCGGGTCTGGCTCTTCGTCGCCGCGATCACGATCCACAACTTCCCCGAAGGTCTGGCCGTGGGTGTCGGATTCGGCGCCGACGGGCTCGCCGGGGGCCTGCCGCTGGCGATGGGGATCGGGCTCCAGAACGCGCCCGAGGGGCTGGCGGTGGCGGTGGCGCTTCTGGGCGAGGGCTACGACCGGCGCCGGGCCTGGGGCATCGCCGCGCTCACCGGGCTCGTGGAGCCGCTCGGCGGACTTCTCGGGGCGGGGGCCATGACCGTGTCGCAGCCGCTGCTCCCCTGGGGGCTCGCGTTTGCCGCGGGGGCGATGCTCTATGTCATCAGCCACGAGATCATCCCCGAAACCCACCGCAACGGCCATCAGAACAAGGCGACGGCGGGGCTCGCCGTGGGGCTGGTGGTCATGCTGTTCCTCGACGTCTGGCTGGGGTGAGTGACGGGATCGGCCGGCCCGCGTGCCGCCGTGTTTGACCTTGGCCGGCGCAGGGCCCACTTTCCCCGCATGGATGCTTGCGACGGACAGGTCCGATGACGCGCCCGAGCGGGTTCACCGCCCGGAGCGAGCGCATTTCCTCGCTGCTCGACGTGACGCCGGCGCTTCGGCTCGGCGACGTCGCGCGGGAGCTTCGCGTGACCGTGATGACGCTGCGCCGCGACGCGGCGACGGGCCGGGCGGGATTCGTCTGTCAGGGCGGCTACATCGTGCGGCAACGCGGTTTCGGCGACTACGATTTCGACCGGCAGATGCGCCGTGCGATCGAGGCCAAGCGGCAGGCCGCGTCCCATGCCGCCACGCTGGTCCCCGAGGGCGCCTGCGTCTTTCTCGATACCGGAACCACCCTGCCGCATCTGGCGCGCGCCCTGTCGCGCGCGCGGATCGGACGGATCGTCACCCATTGCCTGACGGTGGCCGAGCTTCTGCACGGGCAGGCCGAGGCGGAGGTCGAGTTCATCGGGGGCACGCTGCAGCATCGCACGCGGTCGTGCCATCCGCCCGATCCGGCGGCGGTGCTGGCGGCGTTCGACATCGACGTCGCGTTCCTGTCGGCGGGCGGGCTCGACGGCGGCGACATGCTGAGCTGCTCGCATGATTATGAGGTGGCGATGAAACGCGCCGCGCTTGCCGCGGGGCGGGTGGTCTGGTCGGTGATGGATTCCAGCAAGCTCGGCCGCAGCCGGGCGGCACGCTTCGCGCATCTGTCGGAGCTGTCGGGTCTGGTGACCGAGCACGGCATTCGCCCCTGGAACGCGGATCCCGAGGCCGCTCCGGCGGGGCGCCGCGACGATTCCTCTTGACGCGGCGGCGCAGGATTGCTTGCCTCTGCCGAGTAATGTTGCGATCCGAACAGAAACCGGCGCAATGGAACTCGGCGGGGAGCCGAACAGGGAGGAGACGTCATGAAGGTACAATTCACGGCCATGGCCGTCGCGGCGATCGTGGCTGCCGGCGGCGCACAGGCGCAGGATCAGGTGGTCGATACGAGCGAGATCAACCAGGACCTGATCGAGACGGACGAGACCTATTCGATCGCCACAGTCGTCAAGGTCGACGGCATCGCCTGGTTCGACCGGATGCGCGAGGGGGTGCAGCAATTCGGCGAGGATACCGGGCACGACACCTGGATGGTGGGCCCGTCCTCGGCGGATGCCGCGGCGCAGGTGCAGCTGGTCGAGAACCTGATCGCCCAGGGCGTGGACGCGATCGCGATCGTGCCGTTCTCGGTCGAGGCGGTCGAGCCGGTGCTTCATAAGGCCCGCGATCGCGGCATCGTCGTGATCAGCCATGAAGCGTCGAACATCCAGAACGTCGATTACGACATCGAGGCGTTCGACAATCTCGCCTACGGTGCCAAGCTGATGGACGAGCTCGCCGCGCAGATGGGCGAGGAGGGGCAGTATGTCGCCACCGTCGGCAGCCTGACCTCGAAGTCGCAGAACGAATGGATCGACGGCGCCGTCGCGCGCCAGCAGGAAGCCTATCCCGACATGGAGCAGGCGACCGACCGGCTCGAAACATATGACGACGCCAACACCGACTACACCAAGTTGAAGGAGGCGTTGACCGCGCATCCCGACATCACGGGTATCGTCGGCGGGCCGATGCCCACATCCGCCGGGGCGGGGCGCCTGATCGCCGAAAGCGGTCTCCAGGGACAGCTCCATTTCGCGGGCACCGGCCTTCCGTCGGTGGCGGGCGAATACATCGCGAACGGCGACATCTCGTATATCCAGTTCTGGGACCCCGCCGTCGCGGGCTATGCCATGAACATGCTCGCGGTGGCGGCACTCGAGGGACGCGGCGACCAGATCGCCGCGGGGACCGACCTCGGCCTCGAAGGGTATCGCGATCTCCAGGTGGCGGGCGAGGACCGGCAGAACGTGCTCTATGGCGCGGGCTGGGTCGGCGTGACCGAAGAGAACATGGATCAGTACGACTTCTGATCCGACCGGACGCGGCGCATCGCCGGCGCCGCGTCCCCCTTCGCCCGGAGGCATTCCATGGCATCGCCCCCCCTGATCGAGCTTCGCGGTATCTCGAAGCGTTTCGGCGGCGTTCGCGCGCTCGACGACGTGTCGATGACGATCGAGCGCGCCGAGATCCGCTGTCTCGCCGGCGAGAACGGATCGGGCAAATCGACGCTGATCAAGATCGTCTCGGGTGTCTATCAACCCGACGAGGGCGAAATCCTGTTCGACGGGAAATCGCCGGGGCGCCTCGATCCCGCCACGTCGATCGCGCACGGCATCCAGGTCATCTATCAGGACCTGTCGCTCTTTCCGACGCTGACGGTGGTCGAGAACCTGTTCCTCAACACCTACCTGCGCGAGCGGCAGAAGACGGTCGACTGGCGCCGCGGGCGCCGGATGGCGCGCGAGGTGCTCGATCGGCTCGACGTGGATCTCGATCTCGATGCCAATGTCGAGACGCTGCCCGCCGCGGGCCGCCAGATCGTGGCCATCGCCCGCGCGGTGCTGGCCGAGGCACGGCTGATCATCATGGATGAGCCGACCACCGCGCTGACGGGGCGCGAGGTGGAGCGCATGTTCCGCATCGTCCGCGACCTTCAACAGCAGGGAATCGCCGTTCTTTTCGTCAGTCACAAGATGCGCGAGATGCTCGAGATCAGCGAGGCGCTGAGCGTGTTCCGCAATGGCAAGAAGGTGGCCGAGGGCCCCATCGCCGAGTTCGACGAGCGCGCGATCACCCGCGCCATGACCGGCCGGGACCTCAATACCGGGCGCTTCGCCGCACCTCGGCGCGACCGGGACGCGACCCCGCGCCTGACACTGGAGGGCGTGAGCGTCGGCGACGATGTCCACGACGTCTCGCTGCGCGTCATGCCGGGCGAGGTCGTGGGCCTGTCGGGACGGATCGGCGCCGGGCGCACGACGCTCGCCAAGGCGATCTTCGGGCTCCGGCAGGACGTGACCGGCCGGATGGAGATCGACGGGGCGCGGCTCGCGCCCGCATCGGTCTCGGACGCGATCGCGGCGGGCGTCGCCTATGTGCCCGAGGATCGCCTGTCCGAGGGGCTGTTCCTCGGCCGCTCGATCCGCGACAACGCCATCTCGGCCGCCATGGATCGCTACGCGCCGCGATTGTGGCTCGATGCCGGGCGGGCCCGCACGGAGACCGAAAGGATGTTCGACGACATGCAGATCGTGGCCCCGGGCACCGACGTGCCCGTCTCGACCCTGTCGGGCGGCAATCAGCAGCGCGTGGTGATCGGCCGGTGGCTGATGACCGATGCGCGGCTTCTGATCCTGAACGGGCCCACGGTGGGCGTCGATGTGGGCTCGAAGGAGCAGATCCACGGCATCATCCACGGCCTCACCCGCGACCGGGGGCTCGCCGTCGTGATGATCTCCGACGACCTTCCGGAGCTCGCGGCCAATTGCAACCGCGTGCTCACCATGGAGGACGGCCGTCTGACCGGCGAGCTTGCGGGCGACGCTTTGACCGAGGACGCGCTCGAAGCGTCGATGGCCGGCGCGAGCGCGAGGGAGACGGCATGAAGCTCTTCAACAACGCCGACGTGGTGATCGCGCTGATCCTTCTGGTGGCGATGGTGTTCATCGGGCTCGTCAATCCCGCCTTCTGGCAATTGTCGAACATCTTCAGCCTCTTGAAGTCCAACGTTGTCATTGGCCTCATGGCGCTGGGCGTTCTGCTGGTGATGATCTCGGGCGGGATCGACGTGTCGTTCACCGCCTTCGCGGTGGCAGGCATGTACCTGGTCGTCCGCTCGATGGTCGCGCTCGACTATGACGGGGTGATCCTGCCTTTCCTCTGCGCGACGGCGATCGGCGGGCTTCTGGGGCTGATGAATGCGGGCATCATCCACAAGTTCAACATGATCCCGCTGATCGTGACGCTCGGCACCGCCTCGGTGGTCCGGGGGCTGGTGCTCGGGCTCGTCGGGACCTCCAACGTCAACATCAACCAGATGCCCGACGCCCTGATCGCCTTCGGGCGCACTGACATCGCGACGCTGGAACGGGCCAACGGCACGACCTACGGGCTGACCGCGATGATCGCGATCTATGTCGCGGCGGCGCTCTGCATGCATCTCGTGCTGACGCGGACCATGATCGGGCGGTCGGTCTATGCCTACGGGGCCGACCCGGAGGCGGCCAAGCGGGTGGGGTTCAAGACCGGGCGCACGATGATCTTCGTCTATTGCACGGCGGGGGCGCTTGCAGGCTTTGCGGGGCTTCTGCATTCCTCGATGATCTGGCTCGCCAATCCGCGCGACTTCGTCGGGCTGGAGCTCGACGTGATCGCGGCGGTGGTCCTTGGCGGCGCGTCGATCTTCGGCGGGCGGGGAACGGTCCTCGGTACCGTGCTGGGCGTGTTCATCCTCGTCATGATCCAGAATTCGCTGATCCTGATGGGGATCGACACGACATGGCAGCGGGTCGTCGTGGGCGCGATGCTGCTCGCGGCCGTCACCGTGACGGCGCTGCGCGACCGTCGCGCGCTGGTCTGAGGGAGGATCGGAAGATGAGCCAGTCGGGAACGGTGGAGAATGACGGCGTCGGCCGGCTGCTGCTGAGGTCCAGCGGCAATACCAACGTGCAGCTCGGGGTGATCTGCCTTCTGATCCTCGCGGTGATGACGGCGCTTCGGCCGGACATGTTTCTGTCGTCGTACAATTTCGAATCGATGGCCTTCTTCATGCCCGAGCTCGGCATCCTGTCGGTCGCGATGATGATCGCGATGCTGACGGGCGGGATCGACCTGTCGATCATCGGCGTCGCGAACCTCGCGGGCATCACCGCAGGCACGCTCTTCGGCTATCTCGCGGGCGAGGCGGGGGCGGGATCGCTCGGCGCGGGTGCCGTGATCCTCGGCGTGGGCGTCGGGCTGATCGTCGGCGCGCTCGCGGGGCTTCTCAACGGGTTGCTGATCTCGAGGCTCCGGATCACGCCGATCCTCGCCACGCTGGGGACGGGCCAGGTGTTCATCGGGCTCTGCCTCGTCCTGACGGGCGGGCCCGCGATCGTGGGCTTTCCCGCGGGGTGGACGTGGCTCGGCAACGGCAAGATCGCCGCGATCCCGGTGCCGCTCGTGCTCTTCGCGGTGCTCTGCGTGGCGCTGTCGCTGCTGCTGTCGCGCACGTCGTTCGGCCTGCGTCTGAAACTGATCGGGACCAACCCCAAGGCGTCGCTTTTCGCCGGGATCGAGCGGGGGCGCATGATCGTGTGGTCCTACATCCTCACCGGCGGGCTCGCGGCGATGGCGGGCATCCTGCTGTCGGCGCGGACGAACGCCGCGAAGTCGGATTACGGCGCGTCCTACCTGTTGCAGGCGGTCCTGATCGCCGTGCTCGGCGGCACCAATCCGGCAGGCGGCAAGGGCAACGTGCTGGGCGTGGCGCTGGCCGTGATCTCGCTCACGCTGCTGTCCTCGGGGTTCCAGATGATGCGTGTGTCGAACCACCTCATCGACTTCGTCTGGGGGGCGTTCCTGATCGCCGTGATCGCCCTCAATTCGCTGCGCGGCCGGAAGGGACGTTGAGCATGAACGTGACCATCCCCCTGCAGCCCGCGATGTTCGGACCGGCCGAGCAGGTCATCGCACAAAGCGGCGCGTTCACCGTCACGGCCTGGCGTACCGCGCTCGGGATCGAGATGCTGCGCGTCGCCACCGCGCGCGGCCATGTCGAGGTGCTGCCCCTCATGGGGCAGATGATCTGGGACGCGGTCTTCGACGGCGTGCGCCTGACGATGGAGAGCGCCTTTCCCGAGCCGCGCCCCGCGACGTCCATCGCCGAGACCTATGGCTGCCTCGCCTATCACAGCGGGCTTCTGGCCAATGGCTGCCCCGGACCCGACGATGATCATCCCCTGCATGGCGAGATGCCCTGCAAACGGATGGACGCGGCCCATCTGGAATTCACCGAGGAGGACGGCGCGCCGATCGTCCGGATCGGCGGGCACGTGGATCACGTCCTGGCCTTCGGGCCGAACTATCGCGCGCGCCCCTCTGTGAGCGTGGGCGAGGGCACGATCATCGGCATGGGGATGGCGGTCGAGAACCGCTCGGCCCTGCCGATGGAGCTCATGTACATGGCGCATGTCAACTTCGCCTTCGTCGAGAACGGCGTGATCCACCAGCCGGCGCCCCTCGCGCCGGACCGCACCCGCGTGCGCACGCAGGTCCCCGCCCATGTCGATCCGGACGACGCCTATCGCGCCTTCCTCGACGAGCTGGCGCGCGACCCTGCCACCGGGCGCACGCTCGACCGGCCGTCGCGCTGGACGCCCGAGCAGGTGATCTATGTCGACGCGCCCGGAACGGATGCGGACGGCCTCACCCATGCCATGCTCGCCCGGCCCGAGGGCGACGGCTTCGCGATGTCCTACGCAACGGCGGAGTTCGGGCATATGGCGCGGTGGATCCTCTTTGGCGCCGATGCCAGCGTCGCGGCCTTCGCGCTCCCGTCGACCTGCGAGCCCGAGGGCTATCTCGCCGAGAAGGCCAAGGGCAATATCGAGACGCTCGGCCCCGGCGAGACCCGGAACTTCATGGCGCGGTTCGGCTACGTCACGCGCGACGAGGCCGAGACGCTTGCCGCAAGGATCGCCGCCATCGGCGGCACCGAAAAGGACCCGAAACATGCCTGACCGTATTGCCATCGTTGGATCGAACATGGTCGATCTCGTCACCTATGTAGACCGGATGCCCGAACGGGGCGAAACGCTCGAGGCGCCGGATTTCGCGCTGGGCTTCGGCGGCAAGGGGGCCAACCAGGCGGTGGCCGCGGCGCGGCTCGGGGCGCATGTCTCGATGGTGACTTGCGTGGGCGACGACCTCTTCGGGCCGCGCACACGCCAGAACCTCGCCGATAACGGGGTCGACGTGTCCCATGTCCGCAGCGTCGCGGGGACGCCGTCAGGCGTGGCCCCGATCTTCGTCGAGCCGGACGGAGAGAACGCGATCCTGATCGTGAAGGGCGCGAATGCCCACCTGTCGCCGGACGACATCGACGCGGCGCAAGACACGCTGAAACGCTGCGACGCGATCCTGCTGCAACTCGAAGTGCCGCTCGAGACGGTCTATCACGCGGTCGCGTTCGGGGCGCGGCACGGGGTGCAGACGATCCTCAACCCGGCGCCCGCCCATCCCGAACTCGACCTGTCGCGGCTCGAGGGGCTCGACTGGTTCTGCCCCAACGAGAGCGAACTCGCGATGCTGTCGGGGATGCCGACCGATAGCGACGCGGCGGTTCTCGCGGCCGCACGGTCCCTGACGGGGCGCGGCATCCGCAATGTGATCGTCACCTTGGGCGGGCGCGGGGCGCGGCTCATCACCCAGGATGACGTGATCCAAATCGCCCCCGTCGCGGTCGAGCCCGTCGATACGACCGGGGCCGGCGACGCCTTTATCGGCAGTTTCGCACGGTTCCTGTCGGGCGGGGCCACGCCGGAGGAGGCGCTGTCGCGCGCGGCGCGCTACGCCGCCCATTCGATCACCGGCCGGGGCACGCAATCGAGCTATGCCGACGCCGCCGCGTTCGACGCCTTCTGTCGCGACCGCGACGCGATGGCCGCGGAGCGGCGATAAAGCCATGCGAGAGGGCGAGGACAGGATTATGAACGTGAAACACGACGAGCAGGGGCACGCGCTCCCGGCGACGCTGGCGACGCGCGCTTCCGGCCGCAATCGGGGCATGGCACTCGATCTTTCGATGTTCGAGGGGCATGCCGTCAACCGATCGGCGACCGAGCGGCGCACGGCGACGCTGGGCGGGCGGCGGTCGGTCAAGAAGGCGCATCAGGCGGCGTGGCTCGTCAACGCGATCCGGCTCGTGGACCTGACGACTCTCTCGGGCGACGACACCGCCGGAAAGGTGCGCAGGCTTTGCGCCAAGGCGCGGCGGCCGCTGGCCGACCGGATCGTCGAGGGGCTCGGGATCGCCGATATGGGTCTCACCGTCGGCGCGGTCTGCGTCTATCCCACAATGGTGCCGCATGCGGTCGAGGCGCTCGACGGCTCCGGCATTCCGGTCGCGAGCGTCGCCACGGGCTTTCCGGCGGGGCTCATGCCGCTAGACCTGCGACTGAGGGAGATCGAATGGGCGGTGGCGCAGGGTGCGGATGAAATCGACATCGTGATCACCCGCGAGCATGTCCTGCGCCAGGATTGGCAGGCGCTCCACAACGAGATCCGCGCGATGCGCGAGGCCTGCGGCGAGGCGCACATGAAGGCGATCCTCGCGACGGGCGACCTGCAAACGCTCAGGAACGTCTATGCCGCGTCGATGGTGGCGATGCAGGCGGGCGCGGATTTCATCAAGACCTCGACCGGCAAGGAGGGGGTCAACGCGACCCTTCCGGTCAGCCTCGTGATGATCCGTGCGCTCCGGGATTACGGCGCCGCCACGGGCACGCGGATCGGCTTCAAGCCCGCGGGCGGGATGAAGCAGGCCAAGGAGGCGCTCGGCTGGCAGATCCTGATGAAGGAGGAGCTGGGCCGGCCGTGGCTGGAACCGGACCTCTTCCGCTTCGGCGCGTCGTCAATGCTGGGCGATATCGAGCGGCAGCTCGAACACCATGTCACCGGGCGCTATGCCGCCTCGCACCGCCACGCCGCGTCGTAAGGGGACCCTCATGAGCATCCAGGAGATATTGAAGACGATGGAATACGGCCCCGCGCCCGAGGACGCGTCGATCGCGCGAGGCTGGCTCGACGCCCATGCGGGGGGCTTCGGCCATTTCATCGACGGTGCATTCACCGCGCCCGGCACCACCTTCGACGTGCAGAACCCCGCGACCGGCGAGGTGATCGCCAAGGTCACGCAAGGCAGCGCGGCGGATGTCGAGGCGGCGGTGGCGGCCGCGCGCAAGGCCCAAGGCCCCTGGGCTGCGCTGTCGGGGCACGAGCGGGCGCGGTATCTTTATGCCATCGCGCGCCACGTGCAGCAGCATGCCCGGTTCCTCGCCGTGCTCGAGACGATCGACAACGGCAAGCCGATCCGCGAGACGCGCGACATCGACGTGCCGCTGGTGGCACGGCACTTCTATCACCATGCCGGCTGGGCCGAAATCGCCGAGGACGAGCTGCCGGGCACCGAGCCCTGGGGCGTCTGCGGACAGGTGATCCCGTGGAACTTTCCGCTGCTGATGCTGGCGTGGAAGATCGCGCCGGCGCTGGCCGCGGGCAATACCGTGGTCCTGAAACCCGCCGAGTATACGCCGCTGACCGCTTTGGCCTTTGCCGGGATTTGCGCCGAGGTGGGCCTGCCGGCAGGCGTCGTCAACCTCGTAACCGGTGACGGCGAGACGGGTGCCGCCATCACCGGCCACGAGGGCATCGACAAGGTGGCCTTCACCGGCTCGACCGAGGTGGGCAAGTCGATCCGTCGCCAGATCGCGGGGTCGGGCAAGGGCCTGACGCTGGAGCTCGGGGGCAAGTCGCCCTATCTGGTCTTCGCCGATGCCGATCTCGACGGGGCGGTCGAGGGGGTGGTCGACGCGATCTTCTTCAACCAGGGGCAGGTCTGTTGCGCCGGCGCGCGGATCCTCGTGGCCGAGGCGGTGGCCGAGCGGTTCGAGGCGCTCCTGCGCGCCCGGATGGCGACGCTGCGCGTGGGCGACCCGCTCGACAAGTCGACCGATATGGGGGCGATCGTGCATCCCGTGCAACTCGCGCGCATCCGCGATCTGGTGGCGAAGGGCGCGGCCGAGGGCGCCGTCCTGCACCAGGGCAGCGCGCCCGAGGGCTGCTTCTACCCGCCGACACTGGTCACGAATGTGGAGCCCGCGAGCGTGCTCTCGACCGAGGAAATTTTTGGGCCCGTCGTGACGATGACCACCTTCCGGACCCCTTCGGACGCGGTGGATCTCGCCAACAACACCCGCTACGGCCTCGCCGCGTCGATCTGGTCGGAGAACGTCAATCTCTGCCTCGACATCGGGGCGCAGGTGAAGGCGGGCGTGGTCTGGATCAACTGCACCAACGTGCTCGACGCGGGCGCGGGCTTCGGCGGCTACCGCGAGAGCGGCTTCGGCCGCGAGGGCGGGCGCGAGGGGATGATGGCCTATCTGCGCCACCGCGCGCCGAAGGGCAGGGCGCCGGATCCGGCTGCGTTGCAGGCGGTGCCCCATGGCGGCGGCACCGGGGCTGGCATCGACCGGACGGCGAAGCTCTATGTCGGCGGCAAGCAGGCGCGGCCCGATTCGGGCTATTCCTACGCCGTCGAAGGCCCGAACGGCCCGGTGGGTCTCGTGGGCCTCGGCAACCGCAAGGATATCCGCAACGCGGTCGAGGCGGCGGGCAAGGCCGGCGGCTGGGGCCGTGCCACGGGACACAACCGCGCGCAGGTGCTCTATTATCTGGGCGAGAACCTCTCGGCGCGCGCGGCCGAATTCGCCGAGCGCCTCGCGAGTTTCGGGTCAGAGGGCAAGGACGCGCAGACCGAGGTCGAGACCGCGATCCGCCGCTGCTTCTGGTATGCCGCGCAGGCCGACAAGTTCGACGGCGCGGTGCACCAGACCAAGTCGGCGCATGTGACGCTGGCCATGCCCGAGCCTCTGGGCGTGATGGGGGTTGTCTGCCCGACGGTCCGGCCGCTTCTGGGCTTTGTCAGTCTGGTCCTGCCGGCCATCGCCATGGGCAACAGCGTGGTCGCGGTGCCCTCGCAGGCGCATCCACTGGCGGCGACCGACTTCTACCAGGTGCTGGAAACCTCGGATGTGCCGGGCGGCGTCGTCAACATCGTGACCGGCCCGCGCGACGACCTGGCCAAGACCCTGGCACAGCACGACGGCGTGGCGGGAATGTGGTATGTCGGAGGCGGCGAGGGCGCGGCGATGGTCGAGCGCGAAAGCGCCGGCAACCTCAAGCAGACCTGGGTGGAGGCCGACGGCGCGCGGGACTGGACCGGGCGCGAAGGCTACGGCCGCGGCTTCCTGCACCGCGCGACGCAGGTGAAGAACATCTGGGTTCCCTACGGCGAGTGACCCGTGCCACGCGCCGGTCGCAACGAGAAAGCCCGCGCGGGTCTGCGCGGGCTTTCTCGTCTGGCGCCTGTTCCGGCGCGCCGCTGCGTTCAGCGCGCCGCCCAGAGCAATCCGCGCCGCAGGATCTCGCGCATCTGTGGCACGTCGAATTCCGACGCGACATGGCCGAGGGCGGAATAGAAGACCCGCGCCTTGCCGTAGCGATGCTTCCAGACCACGGGCATGACGGTTCCCTCGGTCGAGGGCGCGTGCTCGCCGCTGAAGGTCGTGGTCGCCAGAACCTCGATGCCGGGATCGACATGCAGGAAATACTGCTCGGAGCGATAGTCGAAATCGCCGATCCCCTCGATCAGCGGATCGTCGGGTTTCGTGATCTCCACGCGATAGTCGATGATGTTGCCGGGATGCGCGACCCACTGGCCGCCGACCATGAACTGGTAGGCCGGCTCGTTGCGGAACGTGTCGCCCATGCCGCCGTGAAATCCGCCGAGCCCGGTGCCGCCCTCGACCGCGTCGATCAGGTTCTGGAGCGGCTCCTTGTCGATCTGCACCTGCGTCGAGAGCGGAACGATCAGGTCGTAGCGGTCGAGCCCGCCCCGGCCGAGGATGTCGGTGCCGTGTTCGACATCGACGTCGAACCCTTCGGCACGCAGCATTTCGTCGACGATCTTGGCGCAGGCTTCGGGCTCGTGGCCTTCCCAGCCCCCCCAGAAAATCAGTGCTTTTCGGCTCATAGGGCCTCCATGGATGCGATGCGGCCTGTTTCGCCGCCGGGAGCGAGCGGCGCGGGCCGGTCGCAGGTCGATGTGATCGGGATCGCGGTGCCGTTTTCGGACGAGGCGAGGAGCGCCTCCATCACCTCGAGCACGTGCAGCGCGAGCGCGCCATTCGCCCGGTGCGGCCGGCCCTCGACGATGGAAGCGGCCATGTCGGCAAGGCCGAGCGCGCGGTAATTGCCGTCGCCATGCGCGTGGGTCAACGGCTCGGACCGCCATTCCCCGTCGAAGATCTCGACATCGCCGTCGAACCGGTTGGGATCGGGGATCACCAGCGTGCCTTCGGTCCCGTAAAGCTCGAGCGGGGTGTGGCGGTGCTTCTTCACCTCGAAGCTGGTCGCGATCTGCACCAGCGCGCCGGAGGCGAATTCCATCACGCCCGCGACATGGGTCGGCACCTCGACCGGCACCGTCTCGCCGGCCCGCGGTCCGGTCGCGATGGTGCGCGTGTCGCGGCCCCGCGCGGCCAGGGCCGAGACGCGCGCGACGGGGCCCAGAAGGTTGACCATCGCGGTGATGTAGTAGGGCCCCATGTCGAAGAGCGGGCCGCCGCCGGGCTGATAGTAGAAATCCGGGTTCGGATGCCATGCCTCGTGGCCCGCCAGCATCAGCATCGCCGTGCCCGCGGTGGGCTGACCGATGCGACCCTGATCGATCAGCGCGCGGGCCGTCTGATGCGCGCCGCCGAGGAACGTGTCGGGCGCGCAGCCGAGCCGCAAACCCGCTTCCTCCGCCGCCCGCGCGAGGTCGTGCGCCTCGGCCAGTGTGCCGGCGAGCGGCTTTTCCGAAAAGACGTGCTTGCCCGCGGCGATTGCGGCGAGGCCCACCTCGGCATGCGCGGCCGGGATCGTCAGGTTCAGGACGATATCGATGTCGTCGCGGGCGATCAGCGCCTCCGGCGTCGTGGCCTCGACGTCGAAATCCCGCGCCCGTGCCTCGGCCGCCTCCGCGCGCAGGTCGGCGACGGCGCGGATCTCGATCTGCGGAAAGAGGGCCGCGTTCTTGAGATAGATCTCGCTGATGACGCCGCAGCCGATAATGCCGATTCCGAGAGGGCTCATACGTTCAACTCCATGCGCCGGCCGTCCTTGCCGAAAAGGTGCAGGTTCTCGCGCTCGGGCGTGAGAAAGACGCGGTCCCCCGCCGAAAGGCGGGTATGACCGGGCAGGCGCACGATCAGATCGCCGAGCTCGTCGGCCTTGACATGCGCCATCGTGTCGGCCCCGAGATGTTCGACGATCGTCGCGGTACCGGGCCAGTCGCCGTCCTCGGTATCCGCGCGGATATGTTCGGGGCGGATGCCGACGGTCTCGACCTCGTCGTGCTGCACCGCCTTTCCAGGCAGCAGGTTCATCTTGGGCGATCCGATGAAGGCGGCCACGAACTCGCTTTGCGGTTTGTCGTAGAGCTCCATCGGCGCGCCGACCTGCTCGATCCGGCCGGCATTCATCACCACGATCTGATCGGCGAGCGTCATCGCCTCCACCTGGTCGTGGGTGACGTAGATCATGGTCGTGGTGATCGACTTGTGCAACTGCGCGAGCTCCACCCGCATCTGCGACCTGAGTGCCGCGTCGAGGTTCGACAAGGGTTCGTCGAAGAGGAACACCTTGGGCTGGCGCACGATCGAGCGGCCGATCGCCACCCGCTGTCGCTGGCCGCCCGAAAGCTGGCCGGGCTTGCGGTCGAGAAGCGGTTCGAGCGACAGGATCCGGGCGGCCTCGGCCACACGTTCCTCGCGCTCGGCGGCGGGGGTCTTCGACAGGCGCAGACCGAAATCGATGTTCTGCGCCACGGTCATGTGTGGATAGAGCGCGTAGGACTGGAACACCATGGAGATGCCGCGGTTCGACGGCTCCTCGCGCGTCACGTCCGCGCCGCCGATCTCGACACTGCCCTCGGTCGGCGTCTCGAGCCCCGCAATGATCCGCAGCAAGGTGGACTTGCCGCAGCCCGAGGGGCCGACCAGCACGGTGAAGGACCCGTCCGGAACGGTCAGGTCCAGCTCCGGGATCACGGTCACCGACCCGAACCGCTTGGTCAGGTTGTTCAATCGCACTTCGGCCATCAGATCTGTTCCTCCCGGCCGGTGGCGGCCTCGTAAGAGAAATACGGGAAATCCGCGTATATCCCGCGGCCCGACGTGTCATGGGCGCAGATGCCGACGAAGGCCCCGGTGAAGTTGTTTCCGGGCCCGTTGCCGGCCTCGTCCGAGATCGCCGACTGGTCGAGGACGATCCCGAGATCCTGCCAGTCGCCATCCGTGGCGTAGCGGAACCGCAGCTCCGCCTCGTCGACATCGCAGCCGAGGCGGAGCGGGCCCGTATCCGGCAGGCGGATCGGCGCGTCGAGCGGAAAGCGCACGCGCGCATCGGGCCAGTCCGCCGGACAGCTATAGACGGTCAGAAGCCGCTCTCCGGCCTCGTTCGCCGTCACCGCGAGATAGTGGAACTTGAACCGGTTGTACCACGAGATCAGGCCGGCGAATTGCTGGTAATCCTCGGGCGCGAACTCGATCTCGGTCTCGGCACTGTAGGCGAGGTCGGTTTGACGGCGGGCGACCAGCGCGTTCTCGAACGCCGATCCCGGGGATTCCCGCCCGAAGATCCGCAGATATCCCGGACGCTCCGCGAGAGAGAAGAGCCGGTCGGGCTCGGGCGTCCGCAGCCACTGGAAGGGCTGCGGCAGGTCCGGCCCGCGGAAATCGGTGCGGGCGGGCAGGGGGTCGAACGGGTGCTCCGGCAGGTCCGGCGGCGCGACCTGCGTGGCCGGCGCGTTGCCGCCGTGGGCAAGCCGCGGAAAGTCTCCTTCCGGCCAGTCGAGCTTCTGGATCGCGGTCTCGCGCCCCAGAGGCGAGCGGCGCACATCGTCGGCGTGGATACCCTTGGCGCCGTCCGTGGGAAGCTTCAGCGTCTCGGCCAGCGGCCGGGAGCAGAGATGCGTCATGTAGACCTCGCCGTCTTGCGTTTCGACGATGCTGGCATGGCCGGCCCGCTGCAAACCGTGGTCGAGACTGTCCTTGGCGGTGAGCACGTGCTTGGCCGGATCCGTCTCGTAGGGGCCCTCGAGATTGCGCGACCGCGCCATCGTCACCGCATGGTCGTAGCCGGTGCCGCCCTCTGCGGTGAGCAGGTAGTACCAGCCGTCGCGGCGATAGACATGCGGGCCTTCGGTGAACTTGTGGTCGCTGCCGCGATAGATGTTGCGGATCGGCCCCGTGAGACGCTCGTCGGGCACCGAATATTCCTGCATCACGATGCCGCCGAACCGGTCGCCCGCGGGGCCGAAATTATGGTCCCAGATCATGTTGAGGAGCCACTTGCGCCCGTCCTCGTCGTGAAAGAGCGACGGGTCGAACCCCGAGGAGTTGAGATAGATTGCGTCCGACCACGGCCCCTCGATCGCGGGCGCGGTCACGAGGTAGTTGTGGCTGTCCTTCCAGGCGCCGTCGCGACGCTTGACGTCGGTGTAGATCAGCCAGAAGAGCCCGTCGGCATAGCTCAGATCCGGCGCCCAGACGCCGCCGGAATCGGGATCGCCCCGCATGTCGAGCTGGCTCGCCCGGGTAAGGGGCCGCGTCACGAGGCGCCAGTTGCGAAGGTCGCGCGAATGGTGGATCTGCACGCCCGGAAACCATTCGAAGGTCGAGGTCGCGACATAGTAATCGTCGCCTACCCGCACGATCGAGGGGTCGGGGTTGAAGCCCGGCAAAATCGGGTTCTGGATCTGGTCGGTCATTGTCATCCCTTGACGGCGCCGCCGGTGAGGCCTGCGACGATGTATTTCTGGGCCGCGAGGAAGAAGACGATCGCCGGCAGGATCGTGAGCGTCACGAAGGCCAGCGTGCGGTTCCATTCGGTCACGTATTCGCCGCGGAACTGCATCATCCCGAGCGGCCAGGTGAAGACCTCGCGGCTGTTGAGCACGACGAGCGGCAGAAGGAAGTTGTTCCAGCTCTGCACGAAGACGAAGACCCCCACGGTCGCGAGGATCGGTGCCGAGAGCGGCAGGGTGAAGCGCCAGAAGAAGCGCACGTAGCCGCATCCGTCGATATAGGCGGCCTCGAAGAGCTCCTTGGGCAATTGCTCGAAGAAAGTCCGGAAGAGCAGGATGGCCAGCGACAGGCCGAACGCCGTCTGCGGCAGGATCACTGCCCACCAGGTATCGAGCAGGCCGATGTCGCGCACCTTGATGAAAAGCGGCAGGATCGCGGTGGCGAACGGAAACATCAGCCCCAGCAGCAGGTAGGAGAAGATCATCCGCGAGCCGAAGAACTTGATCTGCGCGAAGACATAGGCCGCCGCCGCCCCCACCAGCAGGGTCAGGATCACCGTCCCGAGCGAGATCAGCAGCGAGTTGCCGAGATAGCGCCAGAACGACGCATCGTAGAGGATCGAGCCGTAGAACTCGATGTTCCAGGTCTCGGGCAGGCCGAAGGCGCTGGTTCGGATCTCGGCATTGGTCTTGAAACCGCCGAGCACGGTCGCGAGCAGCGGTGCGAGCACGAAGGCGGACACGACCACCAGGAACGTCACCCGCGCGAAGTTGCGCCAGAAATGCGGGTTCATGACTCGCTCCTCCCCATGAAGACCCGCTGATAGAACACGGCGATCGTGACGGCGACGGCGAAGAGGATCACGCCCACCGCACTGCCGAAGCCGATATTCAGGCGGGTCAGCCCGAACGTGTAGAGATAGGTGACGATGGTATGCGTCGTGTTCGACGGGCCGCCATTGGTCAGCGGGATGATCACGTCGAAGACCTGCAGCGCGCCGATGATGGCGAAGAAGGCGCTGACCGCGATCGCGGGCTTGATTGCGGGGATCTGCACGTAGCGCACGACCTGAAGGCGGGTCGCGCCCTCGATCCGGGCGGCCTCGATCTGGTCGTTCGACACGCCCTGCAGCGCCGCGATGTAGATCATCATGTGGAAGCCGAAATATTTCCAGAGGATCACCGTGAGGATAGCGACGAAGGCCCAGTCGCGATCGGCGAGGATGAAGAGGCTCTCGGCACCGAATGCCTCGGCGATGGAGGCGGTGACGCCGTAATTTCCGTCGAAGACGAAGCTCCAGATCAGGCCAGCGGCGACCTCGGCCAGGATGTAGGGCAGGAAGAAGATCAGCCGGAAGACCGCGTTGGTCGGCGTCTTGCGATAGATCAGCAGCGCGAGGAGAAGCGCGAACGGCATCTGCACGATCAGCGAAACGGCGATGATCTTGCCGGTATTGGCCGCGGCCGTGTGGAAGACCGAATGCCCGACGATCCGCTCGAAATTCTCGAGGCCCACGTAATCGGTGGGCTCGCCGTAGCCGTTCCAGTCGAAAAAGGCGTAATAGCCCGATTCGAGCAGCGGCAGCATCACGAAGAGCGTGAACAGGATCAGCGCGGGGGGAAGCAGGATGAGGACGGAGGTGATCCGCCCGTTGCTCAGACCGCGGCGCAGCCGGTCGGCCAGCGGCATTCGTTGGCTGTCAGTCGTCGATGGCATGATCGTCTCCGCAAGCGGGAAGGGCGCGCGCCTCGACGGGCGCGCGCCGGTGCGTCAGGAGATCAGCGGAAGTCCCATGCTTCCTGAACCTGGCTTGCGGCCTCTTCGGGCGTGATCGCGCCCTGCGCGAGGTCGGCCGAGATGTCGTTCACCGTCGCACCCACCGAGGCGCCGAGGAACTGGTCCAGGAAGATCTGGTGATAATCGGCCTGCGCGATGTCCTGCGCGACCTGCTGGAAGAACGGATTGTCGAGCGCCTGCTCGGCATTCTTCACGATCGGGATGAAGATCCCTTCGCGCGCGACCTCTTCCTGGTGGTCCTGGTTGAGCAGGAAGGTCAGGAAGTCGACCGCCTCGGGCTCCGCGTCGGTGGTGACCGCCCAGCCGTTCATGCCGCCGAGCGTGGCGTTGTTGCCACCCTCGGTGACCGGATCGGAGACGCTCGGGAACGACATGATCGCGAGCTGCTCGTCGGCAAGTCCCTCGCCCGAGGTCGACCGCGCCCGCATCGGCAGGTAATCCCAGTCGCCCATGAGATGGAAGGCGCCCTCGCCGTCGGCGAACATCCCGCTCGCCGTCTCGTAGGTGGTGCCCATGTAGCCGTTCTGGAACGGCTCCATCTCGGTGAGTTCCTGGAACCGCGCGCCCGCCTCGACGAACGCCTCTTCCTCGAACCCGTCGCCCTCGCCGTTGACGGCCGCGGTCACGACGTCGGGGCCGCCCTCGCGCAACGCGAGATAGCTCCAGTAGAAATGCAGCGGCCACTTGTCCTGACCGCCGGCGATGATCGGCGTCACGCCTGCATCCTTGAGCTGCTGCACGGCGGCCTTGAGGTCCTCCCAGGTCTCGATCTGGGTGTGGTCGACGCCGGCCTCCTCGGTGAGGTCGGTATTGACCCAGAAGACCACTTCGGTCGCATAGAGCGGCAGCCCGTAGAGGTTGCCGTCGACCGTATAGGCGTTGAGCGCGGCCTCGGGGAACGTGTCGAGCGCCTCCTGCGGGACCATGTCGCCGATCGGCTGGAGAAAGCCGGCGCCGGCCTGTTCGACCAGGGTCTCGCCGCCCCAGCTATAGAAGATGTCGGGGCGTGCATCCGATTGCAGCAGCGTCGGCAGCTTCGACTTGTAGGCTTCGTTGGCGATGTATTCGAACACGACATCCACATCCGGATGCTCGGCTTCGTATTCCTGCTCGACGCGCTCGTAGAACGCCTGCTCGGCATCGCCGGGCTGAACGCGCAGGACGTTCACCTCGGTCTGCGCCCAGGCCCCCTGCGCCGCGATCGAGCTCAGGAGCATTGCGGTGACGCTCATGGTCTGTTTCATCATCTTCCCCTCCCATCGGCAATCACGCCGGTTTGCCGACGATCCTCCTCGAATCGTGGCGGTGTATTCAGTATGAGGTACGTACATCAGATCGGAAAGGGCTGTAAAGGCGATGACCCGCTCGCCTCAGGGAAGATTGTAGCGCATGAAGATCTCGACCCTGATGCGCTCCTGCGCCTTGACGATCGGCCGCCCGTCGATGAGCGCGGTCAGGACCCGCACCGCGCTGCGGATCTCGTGTCCGACATCCTGGTTAATCACCGCGTCGAACACGCCCGACAGAAGTTCGGCCCGTGCGTATTTCGTCAGTTCGTGCACCACGACGAAGGGCCGCGGCGAGAGATCCATGCGCGGCACGGTCCGCGCGACGCCCCTGTTGCCGGCGCCTATACTGTAGATCCCGACCACGTCTCGGTGTTGCCGCAGATGCGCCGAGAGCAGGTCCTCCACGCGGTCCGCCTCGTCGTAGCCCTCGATCGTTTCGAGCACGTTCAACTGGGGGTATTCGTCGCGCATGACCTGGTCGAAACCACTGCGTCTCTCGGCATGGTCGCGCAGCATCATCGATCCCGCCACCACCGCGACCGAGCCGCGCCGCCCCGAGCAGAACCTGCCCAGAAGCCCCGCCGCCGTCCTGCCCGCGACCACGTTGTCGATGCCCACGAAATGCTCCCGCGGCGAGGTGGGCAGGTCGCTGACCAGGGTGACGACGTTGATGCCGTTCGCGCGCAGCTTCTCGATCGCGGCCGTGATCTCCGGCGCATCGGTGGCCACCAGCGCGACGCCGTCGATCTCGCACGGATCGAGCCGGTCGAGCGTTTCGGCGAGCGCGCGGCCGTCGAAGGCCGGGGCGGTGATGATCTGCAGCCGCACGCGCGCCCGCTCGAAGGTCTTGCGAAGCTGTTCCACCTCGGCCTCGATCTCGCGCATGAAGGTGTTGCTGCCCGTGGGCAGAACGAAGGCCAGACGATATTCCCGCTGCTTCGACAGGTTCGCCGCCATGATGTCGCGCTCGTAATCGAGCTTCTTCATCGCGGCGAGAACGCGCGCCTGGGTCGTCGATCGAACGCCGTTGCGGCCGTTGAGGACCCGGTCGACGGTTGCGAGACTGACCCCGGCGGCTTTGGCAACGTCACGAACGGTCGGTCGCGGCATGGGGGAAAGGCTCATTTTCAGTAACGATTGGCGTAACCTAGCCGATGGCAATTCCACGATCAACTTTGCTCCTGAACGGGATCGATGCGCCGTCGCGGCCGGCTTCATTTCCTGCGACGCATTCCGGCTCCGCCGATCGGACACGTCGGATATTCCCCGAAGGACCGATACGTGCGCCTCACCCGGCCCGGCCCCGAGGTCACGGACCGGGGGCGAGGTTGCCATGCCCGGTGTGGAAATCGTCGGAGCGCGGTTCTAGATTGGGCGGATGAAACCCGATCTCTTTTCCGCCTTTCCCCTCCGGTCCGGTCGCGTCCACGAAGCGGGCGGTCCCGGCGCACCCGCCTTCGCGGCCATCTGCGCCGCCGGCATGCCGCGCGAGGTGCTCTGGATCCGGCCGGCCTGGCTGCCCGAGACGCTCAACCCGCTGGGCGTCAGTGCCTTCTTCGATCCCTCGCGGTTGCTGGTGGCGCAGGTGCGGGACCATGTCGACGGGCTTGCGACGATGGAAGAGGCGCTGCGCGACGGTGCGCTTTCCTTCGTGGCGATGGACCTCACGAAACCGCTCGACCTCACGGCAGGGCGGCGGCTGCAACTCGCGGCGAGGGCAGGGCAGGCCACGGGGCTCTGCCTCATCCCCGAGGGCATGGGCAGCAACGCGGCCGAAACCCGCTGGCACTGCGCGCCGGTCTGCGACCCCGGCACCGCGGCCCTGCAACACTGGCAACTCGCAAAGAACAAATCGGGAACGACGGGGTCCTGGCACGTCCGGTGGGACGAGGCGGCACGCCGTCTTGTCGTGGCCTCGCCGCCGCCGACCTCCTGCTGAGCATTGACGTGCCTCGGTCAAATTCGCCGTCGAACGCGACTACCCCGTTCGGTCCGGCCGAACGAATGTTTCGCGCGCGAAACATTTGATCACCGCGACGGCCGCGGCCTCGATTTCGAAAAAGCCCGCTTCAGGCGCGATCGCGGGCTTTGGCGGGTTGGTCCCCGATCGTCATAGGCAGGTAAAGGGCGGTTCGCGCGTCGGAGGATGGAGTAGACTAGGAACTCCCCACGGTAGATCGCGTTTTGACCTCAATACACGTCGCGGTGATCGCGATGTTACGCGCCGACGGCACGTTCGGCCCGATCCGCCCAATCCCTCGGGACAAGAGTAATGAACTACTACGATCTCATCGGGTTCCACCAGGCCACAACCGAGCCTCAAGAGGGCGTGTCGGGACTTCCCGATCTACAGAACGCTGCCATCTTCATCGACTTCGACGGGACGCTCGTAGAGCTTGCCGAAGGTCCCGACGATATCGATGTCGATCCCGGCATTCAGCCGATGCTCGCCGAGCTGCAGCGCCGCAGCGAGGGGCACCTCGCGATCGTGTCGGGTCGAAGCATCGACGCGATCTCTCGGTTCCTGCCGGAGTTCGACGGGATCATCGTCGGCTCGCACGGCGCCGAACGGCGCGGCGGCGATCTGCCCGATGCGGGCCCGCCGCCGCTCGACGGGCTCGGCTGCATGCGCGCGGTGATGAGCGCCTATGCCGAGCATCACGACGGCGTGCTTCTGGAAGAGAAGCCCTATTCCGCGGTGCTCCATTACCGCAAGGCGCCGCAGCATCAGTCCCAGATCGAGCGACTCTCTGAGACGCTCGTGAAGGACTGGGACAATCTCGTCGTGCATCGCGCCAAGATGGCCGTGGAAATCATGCCCGTCGGCATCTCCAAACGCGCGGCCGTCGAGGCACTGCACGAGAAATGGCCGGAAAGCGTGCCGGTCGCGATCGGCGACGACAGGACCGACGAAGGCATGTTGCGCTTTGCCGGCGAAAACGGGGGCGTCGGCGTCAAGGTCGGAGCGGGCCAGACAGCGGCCAAATGCCGTCTGGGCGGCCCCGGCGACGTCCACGAAATGCTCCGCAGATGGCTCACGCCAGAGGGAAGGCTCAGATGACCGGAAAGCTGTTGGTGGTCTCGAACAGGATACCCACCGAACAGGCGCCTTCGGGCGGTCTTGTCGTGGCACTCGATTCGACCCTGAAACGCGAGGGAGGAATTTGGCTCGGCGCCGCGTCCGATCTCGCCGAGAAGGATTCGGAGGACGTTCTCGTCCGGCTCCCGGCCGAGGAATACGACAAGCGCGCCTTCAGCCTCACGCAGGAGGAATACGACAACTATTATCTGGGCTACTCGAACTCGGTCCTCTGGCCCTTGTGCCATCGCCGCGCCGACCTCATCGCGCTCGATCGCAGTTACGCGGACGCGTTCGTGTCGGTGAATGCCCGCGTCGCGCGCCATGTCCGGGCGCTCGCGTCAGGCGACGACATGATCTGGGTGCACGATTACCATTTCCTGCCGCTCGCCCATCAATTGCGCAGTATGGGCGTCGAGTCGCGGATCGGCTTCTTCCTGCACATTCCGTTTCCGTCGCTCGAAGGCCTGAATGCCCTGCCACAGCGCGACGAATTCCACGAATGGATCGCGTCGTTCGACCTCGTGGGCCTGCAGACCCGCGCCGATGTCGCGCGGTGCCTCGAGGTTTTCCGCACCCATCCCGAGGGCGAGATCTTCAGCGACGGACGCATAAAGTTCCGCTCGCGCGTCTTCGAGGTGCGGTCGTTCCCGATCGGCATCGACGCGGAGGATTTCCGTCTCGCGGGCGAGCGGACCCGGGATCGGCCGACCCCCCATATGGGCTCGGCGGAAAAGCTCGTGATCGGCGTCGACAGGCTCGACTACTCGAAAGGGCTTCCCAACAGGTTCTCAGCTTTCGGCCGCTATCTGGGGATGCGGGGCGGGGATGCGCCGCGCACCACGCTGCTCCAGATCGCGCCGCCCTCGCGGGAGGAGGTGCTGGCCTATCGGCAGACCCGCGACGAGCTCGAATCCATCGCCGGCCGCATCAATGGCGAATATGCCGAACTCGACTGGACGCCGATCCGGTACATTCACCGCCCCGTGCCCCGCGAACAGCTCGTGCCGCTCTATCGCAAGGCCGATGCGGGGCTGGTCACGCCGCTGATCGACGGGATGAACCTGGTGGCCAAGGAATACGTGGCGGCCCAGGACCCGGCCGATCCGGGCGTCCTGATCATGTCGCGCTCGGCCGGTGCGGCCGAGGACATGACCGACGCGCTGCTGGTCAATCCCTACGATATCGACGAGATGGCCGAAGCGATCGCGACGGCCGTCGAGATGCCGCTCGAAGAGCGGATCCGCCGCAACGACGCGCTGGTGGAGGTGGTCCGGAATACCGATATCTCGATCTGGACGGAGACGTTCCTGTCGCGGCTGAGGCGGGTCGATCAGAGCCTGAAACTGCCCTTCTCGAAGCGCGGCGACACGGCCGGGGAGGACCCCGGCGACAGGGAGAGCCGCGCCGGCGATCCGGTCTCCGACCCGCCCCGGCGATAGCCGCGGGGCGGCGGGCGCGGCGCGTTCCGCGTTGATTCTCAAGCCAAACGTGGCGGCGCGGCCGCCGCGGAACCATCGTTTCGCGGGCTCGTTCCGATAACGATCCGCAACAGCCGGACTAACAGGAGGGACATCCGACATGCCGGGGCAAAGAAAGAAGAGCGCCGACGGGAGAAGCCTTGAGACGCTCGCCCGCGATCGCCTCGTGATCGAGGGCATCGATCCCGCCATCGACGGCGGACGATTCGCCGCCAAGGCGGTGGAGCATGTGCCGTTCGCGATCGAGGCCGACATCTTCGGCGACGGCCACGAGGTGGTGGCAGCCGAAATCGTCCCCGACGGTGGGTCGGCGGTGCGGATGGAGAAGCTGGTCAACGACCGCTGGCGGGCAGAGATCGTGTTCGACGCGATCGGACCCGCACGCTTTTCGATCGTGGCCTGGCGCGATGTCTGGGGCACCTGGGCGCGCGACACGGCGCGCAAGGCCGAGGCCGGACAGGACGTCTCGGTCGAACTCGAGGAGGCGCGCCTTCTGCTGACCGGCCTGCGCGCCCCGCGCGCGGACAAGCCGGCCGTGAAGGCGCTTGCCGATGCGGCGGCGTCTGGCGATATCGAGACGCTCCTTTCGGAAGAGACCGCGGCGCTGATGTCCCGGATCGGGCCGCGCGGCAACAGGACGACCAGCCAGTCCCTGCCGGTCTGGGTCGACCGCGAGCGTGCGGCCTATTCCGCCTGGTACGAGCTTTTCCCGCGTTCGCTGGGCGAGGAGGGGCGTCACGGGACGTTCCGCGACGTGATCGGCCATCTCGACTATGTCCGGGATCTCGGGTTCGACGTACTCTATTTCCCGCCGATCCACCCGATCGGCACCACCAACCGCAAGGGCCGCAACAACGCGCTCCGGGCCGAGCCGGATGATGTGGGCTCGCCCTATGCGATCGGCTCGCCCGAGGGCGGGATGGACGCCGTGCACCCCGAGCTCGGCACGATGCAGGATTTCGACGATCTGGTGACGGCGGCGGGCGGGAAGGGCCTCGAGATCGCGCTCGACATCGCGCTCAACGCGTCGCCCGATCATCCCTGGCTCAAGGAGCATCCGGAATGGTTCGAGCGGCGCCCGGACGGATCCATCAAGTTTGCCGAGAATCCGCCCAAGAAATACGAGGATATCGTCAATTTCCGCTATTATACCGAGACCGGTCCCAATGTGCCGTTCTGGGAGGCGATCCGGGATCTGTTCCTTTTCTGGATCGATCACGGCGTCACGATCTTCCGCGTGGACAATCCGCACACCAAGCCGTTCCCGTTCTGGGAATGGATCATCGGCGAGGTGCGCCGGACCTGTCCCGAGGCGATCTTCCTGTCGGAGGCCTTCACCCGGCCTAAGGTGATGAAGCGGCTCGCCAAGATCGGCTTCAACCAGAGCTATACCTACTACACGTGGCGCAACACCAAGGCCGAGCTCGCGGAATACCTGACTGAGCTCACGACCGAGGAATGCCGGCACTACATGCGGCCGAACTTCTTCACCAACACGCCCGACATCAACCCGTATTTCAACCATACCTCGGGGCGTCCGGGCTTTCGCACCCGCGCGATCCTGGCGGGGTCGCTCTCGGGCAATTGGGGGCTCTATTCGGGGTTCGAATTCTGCGAGGCGGACTGGCTGCCCCCGAAGGACGAGTATCTCCACAGCGAGAAATACGAGCTCAAGCAGCGCGACTTCGACGCGCCGGGAAATATCAAGGACGACGTGCGGCTGATCAACCGGCTGCGCGCCGAGAACCCGGCGATGCGGGACTTCACGAACCTGAAGTTCTTCCCGGCGCACGACGACCGCGTGCTCTATTACGGCCGGTTCGACGAGAGGTCGCGCAACTACCTGCTCTTCCACGTTCTGATCGACCCCCATTCGGGGGGAGAATTCGCCTTCGAACTGCCGCTCTGGGAATTCGATCTGCCCGACGACGCGTCGATCGAGGCCGAGGATGCCGCGCATGGCAACCGGTTCAGCTGGCACGGCAAGGAGCACACCCTTGCGCTCGACCCCGAGACACGTCCCTATGCGGTATGGAAACTCTTTCCGCCCGGAGGTGCGCAATGACGACAATCGTGGACAAGGACCTGGTGGCGCCGGATCCGCTGGCGACACGGCCCGACTGGTACAAGGATGCCTTGATCTACCAGGTGC
The DNA here is from genome assembly GCA_947489705.1 of uncultured Paracoccaceae bacterium. Taxonomy (GTDB): domain Bacteria; phylum Pseudomonadota; class Alphaproteobacteria; order Rhodobacterales; family Rhodobacteraceae; genus Palleronia. The sequence goes on along the minus strand of CANLEQ010000002.1, from coordinate 38,832 downwards.
ACGTGAAGGCGTTTCAGGATTCCAACGGCGACGGTGTGGGTGATTTCGCGGGGCTGATGCGACGTCTCGACCACGTTCAGGAACTGGGTGCGACGGCGGTGTGGCTGCTGCCGTTCTATCCCTCGCCGCTGCGCGACGACGGCTACGACATCGCCGAGTTCGAGGCGATCAACCCGACCTACGGCACGATGGAGGATTTCGAGGGCTTCGTGGAAGAGGCGCATCGCCGCGGCCTCAAGGTCATCACCGAGCTCGTCATCAATCACACCAGCGACCAGCATCCCTGGTTCCAGCGCGCGCGCAATGCCCCCAAGGGCAGCCCGGAGCGCGATTTCTACGTCTGGTCGGACGACAAAGACAAGTGGATGGACAAGACGCGGGTGATCTTCAACGACACCCATGACAGCAACTGGACATGGGACCCGGTTGCGCAGCAATATTACTGGCACCGTTTCTTCCATCATCAGCCGGACCTGAACTTCGACAACCCGAAGGTGATGGAAGCCGTGCTGAACGTGATGCATTTCTGGCTCGACAAGGGGGTCGACGGCCTGCGGCTCGATGCAATCCCGTATCTGGTGGAACGCGACGGCACGACGAACGAGAACCTTCCCGAGACGCATGACGTGCTGAAGGCGATCCGCGCCGATCTCGACAAGCATTACAGCAACCGGATGCTGCTGGCCGAGGCGAACCAGTGGCCCGAGGATACCCGGCCCTATTTCGGCGACGGCGACGAATGCCATATGGGGTTCCACTTCCCCCTGATGCCGCGCATGTACATGGCGCTGGCGCAGGAGGATCGCTATCCGATCACCGACATCATCCGCCAGACGCCGCCCATCCCCGACGATTGCCAATGGGCGATCTTCCTGCGCAACCACGACGAGTTGACGCTCGAGATGGTGACCGATCGCGAGCGCGACTATCTGTGGGAATTCTACGCGAGCGACAAGCGCGCCCGGATCAACATGGGCATCCGCCGGCGGCTCGCGCCCCTGCTGCAGAACGACCGCCGCAAGATCGAGCTTCTGAATTCGCTGCTGCTGTCGCTGCCCGGCACGCCGATCGTCTATTACGGCGACGAGATCGGCATGGGCGACAACTACTACCTCGGCGACCGCGACGGCGTGCGCACCCCCATGCAATGGAGTGCCGACCGCAATGCGGGGTTCAGCCGTGCCAACCCGCAGCAGCTCTATCTGCCCACGATCCAGGACCCCGTTCACGGCTACGAGGCGGTGAATGTCGAGGCGCAGCATCTTCTGCCCTCGTCGCTCTTCAACTGGATGAAGCGGATGATCGCGGTGCGTCAGCGCCGCCCGGTCTTCGGCAGCGGCGAGATCGAGCTGCTCTATCCGCAGAACCGCAAGGTCTTCGCCTATCTCAGGCGGGACGAGAGCGACGTGGTGCTGTGCGTCGCGAACCTGTCGCGCCAGGCGCAGGCGGTCGAGGTGGATCTGTCGGAATTCCGCGGCCGCGTGCCGATCGAGCTGACCGGCCATTCGGTGTTCCCGGCGGTGGGCGATGCCGCCTATCTCCTGACGTTGCCGGCCTACGGCTTCTACTGGTTCCTCCTGTCGGGCGAGGACGAGGCCGCCGCGACGCATCCGCAGATGCTGCCCGACTTCCTGACGCTCACCACGCGGGACGGCCGGATCTCCACCGCGCTCGACGACGCTCAGGCCCGCAAGTTCGAGAGCCAGACGCTGGCCGATTACCTGCCGCGCCAGCGCTGGTTCGCGGCCAAGGGTCAGCCGATCGAGCGGGTGGCGTTGCACCGGCTGGGCGAGGTGTCGAACGGCCGGCACATGCTGTCCGTGGCGGATGTAACCCTGCGCGGCGGCGAGGTGCAGCGCTATTTCCTGCCGCTCTCCGCCGATTGGGGCGACGAGGCGCTGACGATGGGCCCGCAGCTTCCCGCGACCCTCGCCAAGCTGCGCAAGGCCAATCGCGTGGGCGCCATGCTCGACGGGGCGATCGACGAGACGATGGCCGGCATGTTGCTGTCGTTCATGCAGGAGAACCACGTCGAGGAGGGTGCCGAGGGCCGGATCGCGTTCCACGGAACCGATGCGTTGCGCGCCCTGGAGGATCTGGGTGAGCCGCGGCTTCTGGCGGTCGAGCAATCCAATGCCTCCATCGCGTTCGGCGACAAGGTGATCCTCAAGCTCTACCGGCGCCTGCAGGCCGGCGCCCAGCCCGATATCGAGGTCGGACGCTTCCTCACCGAGGAGACGGCCTTCGAGGCAAGCCCCGCGCTTCTGGGCACGATCGACTGGATCGCCGAAGACGGGACGATCACCACGCTCGCCGCGGCGTCGGAATTCGTCCGCAACCAGGGGGATGCCTGGACCTACGTGACCGATGCGCTCGAACGCGATCTGGAACGGCAGGACATGACGGCGCCCGATGCGGACGTGCCGCTCGAACCCGCGATGGGCGGGCCGCTCGATCTCGGCCGTGTGCTCGGGCGGCGTACCGGCGAGCTGCATCTGGCGCTGTCGAGCGGGGCGCCGGGCACGGCATTCGCCGCCGAGGATCTGACCGCCGGGGATCTCGCCACGCTGACCGACGAGGTGCAGGGCGAGGTCGAAGAGACGCTGTCGGAATTGTCCGACCGTCTCGGCGGCCTGTCGGAGGCGAACCGCGCCCTTGCCGAGCGTCTGATCGAGCGGCGCCAGGCCCTCATGGACCGGTTCGACCGGATCCGCGGGTTGGCGCCGTCGGGCGGCCGGTGCCGCGTCCACGGCGATTACCATCTGGGCCAGGTGCTGGTGGCGCAGAACGACGTGATGATCATCGATTTCGAGGGCGAACCCAGGCGCGGTCTGGCCGAGCGCCAGCAGAAGGCCGCGCCGCTGCGCGACGTGGCCGGCATGCTGCGCAGTTTCGACTATGCGCTGTGGTCGACGGTCAAGCGACGGCTCGAACTCGGTGCCGATCCCGAGCGGACGATGAACGGCATCGAGAGCTGGCGCGAGACGACGCAGGTCGCGTTCCTCGACGCCTATCGCGAGACCATGGCGGGCGCGGCGGTCCATCCGGCCGACCGCGAGTTCGAACAGGCGCTGCTCGATCTCTACCTGATCCACAAGGCCAGCTACGAGGTCGGCTACGAGATGGCGATGCGTCCCGACTGGATCGACATCCCGCTGCGCGGCCTTCTGATGCTGATCGACGGCCCGGTGGCGTGACCGAGGCCCGGCCCCGGCGGATTCGCGTCCGTCCGGGGCCGATGGCGATGCCGCGCGTTCAGGCCGCGATGAGTGGCGTGCTGGCCGCGATCGCCCAGGCGAGGATGATGCCGAGCGCCAAACCGTTCGTGGCGGACCCGCTGCGCGCGCCGATCCAGCGCCCCGCGACGCCGTAGACGCACCAGAAGAGCACCATGACCGGCAGTACGGTAAATGCGATCCCCAGCCGCGGCGTGATCCACATCGCCCCCAGCAATGTCGCGAGCGGAAAGACCCGCACCTCCAGAAAGGACAGCCAGCGCGCATCCCGGACGAGCATCGCATCGGCGAGGCAGTAGAGCAGCGTGCCGGGCAGCAGCAGGACCATCACCTGAAGGCGCGGACCCGTGGGCAGGAACGCCGCACCGTAGCGGTCGAGCGCCGGGGCGAAGAGGCAGAGCCCCCAGAGAAGCAGCATCGCGAGGCCCGCGAGGTGCGGCCGCGACGGGCGCAGGCCCGCCCGCCACAGGATCGCGAGCTGGACCGCCCCCCAGACGCCGAAGAACGCCGCGAGGGTGCCGAACGCGCTCAGACCCAGCGCGCCGCCGGGCAGCAGGGCCGCCGTGACGAGTGCCGGCACGATCGGTGCCGCACTCGCCGCGAGAGCCAGGCGCATGCCCGGGGCCGTTCCGCGGACGGGCCGCCCCAGAAGCCCCGCAAGCGGCCATGCCAGCGCGACGAGCGCGACGAGCAGCAGCGCGAGCCAAGGCCCGGTGCGGGGCAGCGCGCCGACGGGTTGCCGGCCCGTCGCGGCGGCGATCCAGTTGCGCGTCTCGGCGAGTGTCGCCCTGCTGTAGAGCACGCCCACATGGCCGACGCCCGGGGCGGCGACGGCGCGGCGCGCCACCCCGTCGCGCGCGACCGTCTCGCCCTCGGCCGCGGCCGGGTCGAGCTGGCGCAGCCGGTCGAGCGCGACCTCGCGCAACCATCCCTCCCACGCCCCCGATACGATGAGCAGGCGCTCGGGTGCCGTGGGCCGCACCGCGTCGGAATACATCGAGATCGCCACGACGGCCGCGACGTCGTCGATCCGCTCGGCGGCGCGGATGACGATGTCGGTGGCCATCGAATGCCCGACCAGCGAAACCGGACCCGTCGCGCCGGGCAGGTCCCGCGAGGCACGGGCGACCGCGACCGTCTGGTCGACGAGCTGTGCCGTCGCGCCGTCGAGCGAGGTGATGTCGCCCGCCATCGGCCGGTCGTGCCGGCCGTGTCCGAAGAAATCGAAGCTCGCCACCACGAAACCCGCGCGGGCGAAACTCATCGCCAGCGGCTGCATCATCTGCCGCGACCCCGCATAACCATGCGCCACCACGACGAGCGGCCCGCCCTGCGACCCCTCCGCGCGCCAGATTGACACCGGCGCGCCGGCAAGCCGAACCCTCTCGACCGAGAGGCCGGATCGCTGGCGTTCGAGCATCGCCACGGCCAGCAGCGCCAGCAGGCTCGCCGCGAGGGCGCAGAGGAGCATTCCGGGGCGAAGGCGGGTCATGCGCAGGTGTCTATACCGCTCGGGGCCGCGGCGCACGACTTTCGGTGGCGGCGAGCTGTGCTCGCTAGTGCCCGGCGGGTGCGCCGCCGCGCGCGGGCGGTCGCATCAGCAGGGCCGCCATCGCGAGCCCGCCGAAAAGCACGGTGATCAGCAGGAAGACATCGATGAAGGACATGACGCTTGCCTGTCCGTGGAGGCGCAGCGTCATCTGGGCGAGCGCGGCCTTCGGCCCGTCGAGGCCCCGCGCGGCCAGGCCCTGGGCCATCTGATCGAGCTGGCGCGTCGCCTCATGGTTGCTCCAGCTCAGGGCTTCGGAGAGCCGCGCGTAATGCAGCGCGCTGCGGTCGCTCAGCACGGTGTTGATGAGGGCGAGCCCCACCGCGCCGCCGAGGTTGCGCATGAGGTTGTAGAGGCCCGAAGCCCCCTTCATCTTGTCGGGCGCGAGCGTGCCGAGCGCGAGGTTGTTGATCGGCACCATGCACAGCATCAGCGACAGGCCGCGCAGGATCTGCGGCGCCAGAAGCTCGTCGAAATCCCATTCCGCCGTCAGGCCGGTCAGCATCCATGTCGAGGCGGCGAAGCCCACGAAGCCGGTCAGCAGCATCACCCGCAGATCGAGCTTCGACGCCAGGACGCCGGCCAGAGGGGCGCTTACGAACATGGCGAGGCCCGAGACGAAGACCGTCTGGCCGATCATCAGGCTGTCGTAGCCCCGGATCGAGGCGAGGTAGAGCGGATAGAGATAGGTGAGCCCGTAGAGCCCGATCCCCATCGTGAAGCTGAAGATCGATCCGACGGCGAAGTTCGCGTTGCCGAAGGCCGAGAGGTCGATGATCGGCTCGTCCTGGGTGAGGGCCCGCCAGAAGGTGACCACGCCGCCCACGACCATCACCAGGGCCAGCACGGCCACGACGCGATCGTCGAGCCAGTCGTTCGAGGGGCCTTCCTCGAGGACGTATTCGAGGCTGCCGAGAAAAGCCGCGAGGGCGGCGAGGCCCCACCAGTCGAACCGGTCGAAGAGCTTCCAGTTCGGCCGGTCGAAATCGATCAGCGTCCAGGCGCCGATCGCCACCGCGATGCCGGGGATCACGTTGACGAGAAAGAGCCAGTGCCACGACATCGCATGGCTGAGATAGCCGCCCACAGTCGGCCCGACGGTGGGCGCGAGCGTCGCGATGAGGCCGATGATCGGCGAGACGATGTTGCGCTTGTCGGGCGGAAAGATGGTGAAAGCCGCGGCGAAGACCGCTGGGATCATGCCGCCGCCGAGGAATCCCTGCGCCGCGCGCCAGAGGATCATTTCCGAGATCGAGCCCGAGGTGGCGCACATGAAGCTCGCCGCGGTGAAGCCCGCCGCCGAGGCCGCGAAGAGGATACGCGTCGACATCACCCGCCCCAGAAAGCCCGAGAGCGGGATCATGATGACCTCGGCGATGAGGTAGGAGGTCTGGACCCAGCTGATCTCGTCGGGGCTGGCGCCGAGGCCCGCTTGGATGTCGGGCAGGGAGGCCGACACGATCTGGATGTCGAGGATCGCCATGAACATACCGACGACCATGACCATGAAGGCCGCGATCCGGCGCGGGGTCAGCTCCGGGGCGTCCATCTCACTCGGCCGCCAGGAGCGTCTCGCCGCCGGTGCGGCTGTCGACCTCGATCACTGCCGAGAGCCCCGTGCGCAGGCGCCCCGTTGCCAGGGCCGCGTCGGGGATGGCGATGCGCACCGGCACCCGCTGGACGATCTTGGTGAAGTTGCCGGTCGCGTTGTCGGCGGGCAGCAACGAGAAGACCGATCCCGTGGCCGGCGCGATCGAGGTGACGCGGCTGTCGAAATCGAGATCCGGCAGCGCGTCGAACGTGATATGCGCCTCGGCGCCCTCCCGGATCCCCGCAAGCTGGGTCTCCTTGAAGTTCGCCTCGATATAGAGGGTGTCGGTCGGCACCAGCGCCGCGAGCCGTGCGCCGGGGGCGACGAGATCGCCGGTCTCGAGCGTCAGCTCCGCCAGGATGCCGTCGGCAGGCGCGCGCAGGACAGTCAGGTCGAGGTCGCGGCGGGCCTGTTCGACGGCGAGCTGCAACTCGCGCCGCGTCCCCTCGGCCTCGGCGCGCTGGGCCTTCAGGACGGCCACCTGCGCCTCGGCCGCCGCGATGGCGGCCACGGCGTTGGCTTGGCTGGCCGTCGCGGTGTCGAGCGCCTCGGTCGCGACGTCGAGCTGGGCCTGCGAGGCGACGGAATCGCGGCTGAGCCGGTCGACGCGCTCGGAATTGCTCGTCGCGGCGCGCAGCTGGGCATCCGCCATATCGCGCATCGCGCGCGCCTGGACGACGCCGGCCTCTGCCGCGTCGATCTGCGCGTCGATCCGCGCGAGGGTGTCGGAGGCGGTGGTGACGCGGCTCTCGGCGATGTCGAGCGCGTTGCGCAGGTCGCCGTCGTCGAGCCGGACCAGAACGTCGCCCGCCGCGACGCGCTGGTTTTCCTGCACCTCGACGGCGGCGACATAGCCCTGCACGCGGCTTGAGATCAGGGTGATGTCGGAGGCCACATAAGCGTCGTCGGTATCGACCATGAAGCGCCCGTGGGTCCACCATTGCGACCCGAACCATGCCAGGCCCGCCAGTGCGACGATCGCGACGGCCCCGAGGGCGATCCTCTTCCGGCTCCTGCGGGCCGGTGCGGGGGGCGCGGGCGTCGCGGCGTCGCCGGGCAGAGCGTCGGCGGAGGCGGAGAATGTGCGGTCGTGGCGGGCCATGGAAGATCCTTGCGGTACTCGTCGAACCGATCGGTTCGATCGCTACCTAGGGCCTTGTCGCGAATCGATCAAGCCTTTATCGAACCGATCGGTTCGATTACATGTGTCGCATGGACAAGACAGATCCCGCCCGCCGCCGCCACGCCGCCGGAACCGATCCCGCCAAGCGGGCCGCCATCCTCGACGGGGCGGCGCGGGTCTTTCTCGAGAAGGGCTTCGACGGGGCGGGGGTCAACGACATCTGCCGCGCCGCCGGCGTCTCGAAGAGCACGCTCTACGTCTATTTCGACACCAAGGAGGCGCTGTTCGGTACCCTGGTCGAGCACGAGCGCGATCGCCTCTTCGCGGGGGTCGAGCGGCAGCTCGAGGGGGACGCACCGCTGGAGGCGCGGTTGCAGGGCTTCGCCGCGCGGCTGGCCGAGATCATCTGCTCTCCGCCGGTCATCCGCGCGCAGCGCACCGTCATCGGCATGGCCGAACGGATGCCCGAACTCGGCGCGCAGTTCTACGAGGGGGGCGCGCAACGGTCGCAGCGCATGCTGGCGCGGGCCCTCGATCGCGAGGTCGCGGCCGGCCGGCTGGCCGCGCCCGATACCGGGCTTGCCGCCTACCAGCTGGTGGAACTGGCGACAGCGGGGCTGTGGCGCCAGCGCCTCTTCGGTTTCATGACCGAACCGCCCGGGCCCGACGCTGTCCGGCGCACGGCGGATGCGGCGGTGGCGATGTTCCTGCGGAGCTACAGCGTCTGAGCCGCGCGCGTGCGGCCGGAACTATCCCCCCAGCCGCCGCAGGAGCGCCACCGACGGATCGCCCGTGGCGGCAAGGCCGTTCGCCTGCTGATAGGCGGCGATGGCCTCGCGCGAATTGGGGCCGAGGACACCGTCCGCGCCGCCGGTATCGTAGCCCGCGCGGGTCAGGCGGCGCTGCAGATCCTCGCGCATGTCCTTGGTCATGCCGAAACGGTCGGGCGGGAACGAGGCGCGGATCGGCGGGCCGCCGGCGATGCGATCGGCCAGATGCCCGACCCCGATCGCGTAATTGGTCGAGTTGTTGTAGCGCTTGATCGCCGCGAAATTGCGGGTGACGCGGAAACTCGGGCCGCCCGGCTGCGGCGTGATCGTCTCGCCCGCGGGCGCCGAGACGCCGATCTCGCCCCCCCAGCTAAGGCCCCTCTGCCATCCCGAGCGGCCGAGATAGGTGGCGGTCGAGGCCAGCGCGTCGGTCGGGTCCTCGGACCAGATGTCACGCCGTCCGTCGCCGGTGAAATCGACCGCGAAGGCCTGGTACGAGGTCGGGATGAACTGCGTGTGGCCCATCGCGCCGGCCCAGCTTCCGACCATGTTGTCGGGCGTGGTGTCGCCCCGCTCGACGATCCGGAGCGCGGCGAGAAGCTGGTTCTCGAAGAACTGGCCGCGCCGCCCGTCATAGGCCAGCGTGGAGGTCGACGACACGATCGGGATATTGCCGCGCCGCCCGCCGTAATTCGACTCGAGCCCCCAGATCGCCGCGACGATCTCGGCCGGGACGCCGTACCGCCCCTCGATCGCGGCGAGGGTGGCCTGATGCTGACGGAACTTCGCGCGCCCCGTCGCGACCTTTTCGTCGGAGGCGGCGATGGCGAGGTAATCCTCCAGCGAGCGGGTGAATTCCGTCTGGTTGCGGTCGCGCTCGACCACGCCGGGAAGATAGCCCGCGCCCTGGAAGCTGCGCGAGACGACGGCGGGAGAGATGCCGGCCGACGTCGCCCGGCCGCGGAACGCCTCGACCCAGGCGGACCAGCCGGGATTGGGCTGCGGCCGCAGGTCGAGGGGCAGCGCGCCTTGCGACGCGACCGGGCCGCGCATGCCGCCGCCCGCGCAGGCGGTGAGCCCCGCCATCGCCGCGCCGCCGATGAAGATCCTGCGTGTCACGCGCATCTGCCCGTACCCCTCATGCCTGTTTTTCCGCAGCCTAGCCGCTTTGGCGCGCAGGTCCAGAGGTCACGGGCGGCGTAGCCTTTCGCGGCTTGCCATCGGTGTTCTGGCCGCCATACTCGGACAATCAACAAGGGAGACACCCATGAAACTGACGAGACAAGTCCTGATGGCGACCACCGCGCTGGGCCTCATGGCGGGTGCCGCCAGCGCCGAGACGCTTCGCTGGGCGCGTTCGGGAGATGCCCTGACGCTCGACCCCCATGCCCAGAACGAGGGGCCGACGCACACGATGAACCACCAGATCTACGAGCCGCTGCTGCTTCGGGACACCGAGGGCGAGCTCGAAGGGGCGCTCGCCACCGACTGGCAGGTGAGCGAGGAGGATCCGAATGTCTGGATCTTCACGCTGCGCGAGGGCGTCACCTTCCATGGCGGCGAGACATTCGACGCCGAGGACGTGATCTTCTCGATCGAGCGGGCCCAGTCGCCCGACAGCGACATGAAGGAGCTTCTGACCTCCATCACCGAGGTGCGCGCCGGCGAGGGCAATACCGTCGAATTCGTGACCGACGGCCCGAACCCGATCCTGCCCGCGAACCTCACCAACCTCTTCATCATGGACAAGGGCTGGGCCGAGGAGAACGGCGCCGTCGAGGTCCAGGACGTCGAGGGGGGCGAGCAGACCTTCGCCGCGTCGAACACCAACGGCACCGGACCCTACCAGCTCGTCAGCCGCGAGGCCGACGTGCGCACCGTGCTGGAGCAATTCCCCGATTACTGGGGCATGGACGAATTCCCGATGGCGATCGACCGGATCGAGTTCACCCCGATCCAGAACGAGGCCACGCGGGTCGCCGCACTCCTGTCGGGCGAGGTCGACTTCGCGCAGGACCTGCCGGTGCAGGATCTCGAACGGGTGGCGGGCTCGGAGGGCCTGCAGGTGATCACCGCGCCGCAGAACCGGACGATCTTCTTCGGGCTGAACGTGGGCGCCGACGATCTCGAGAACGACGATGTCGAGGGCGAGAACCCGCTCGCCAACCGGCAGGTCCGTCAGGCGATGAACATGGCGATCAACCGCGACGCCATCCAGCAGGTCGTCATGCGCGGCCAGAGCGAGCCGACCGGCATCATCATCCCGCCCTTCGTCAACGGCTGGACCGAAGAGCTCGACACGCCGCCCGAAGGCGACATGGAGGCCGCGATGCAGCTGATGGAGGAGGCGGGCTATCCCGACGGCTTCTCGATCCAGCTCGACTGCCCCAACGACCGCTACATCAACGACGAGGCGATCTGCCAGGCGGTGGTCGGCATGCTGTCGCAGGCGGGCATCACGGTGAACCTCGATTCCAAGCCCAAGGCGCAGCATTTCCCGCTCATCGCGAACAGCACCACGGATTTCTTCCTGCTGGGCTGGGGCGTGCCGACCTTCGATTCGGAATACGTGTTCAATTTCCTCGTCCATACGAAGGGCGACGAGCTGGGATCGTGGAACGCGACGGGATATTCCAATCCCGAACTCGACGCGCAGATCACCGCCCTGTCGTCGATGACCGATCTGGAGGAACGCGACGCGGCCATCGCCGAGATCTGGGAAGAGGTGCAATCCGAAACGCTCTACCTGCCGGTCCACAACCAGGTGCTGAACTGGGGCCTGACCGACGGCATCCAGACCGAAGTGCAGCCCGAGGACCAGCCGAAGGTGAAGTATTTCGAGACGAGCAGCTCCTGAGCCTCGAGCGAACGGGGGCGCGGGCGTCACGCCGGCGCCCCCGCCCGGGCGAGATGCGAGGACTGACGCGGATCGCGCCGGTCCGTCGGGGCGATTGCGCAGGGTTTCCCCCGGATTTCGGACGGTGCGGGGATCGCTCTCTGTACTCTGCCGCGTTGTCCATTGCATTCGGGCGCGTCTTACGCGATTGACGCGGGCTCGCGACCGACCGGCGGACCGATATCCGCTATCGCGAGGCACGCCGCCATCCCAGCTTCGAGCGTGGAGCCAGATCAGTCATGCTAGCCTTCATCCTGCGCCGCCTGTTCCAGTCGATCATCGTCCTGCTGATCGTGGGCTTCGTGGCGTTCTCGATGTTCACCTTCGTCGGCGACCCGATCGACAACATGCTGGGCCAGGAACGGACGCAGGCCGATATCGCGCGGCTGCGCGAACAGCTCGGGCTCGACCAGCCGTTCTTCGTCCAGTACTGGAACTTCCTCGGCAACGCGATCCAGGGCAATTTCGGCATCTCCTACCGTCAGGGCCGCCCCGTCTCCGAGATCCTGCTGGAGCGCGCGCCGGCGACGCTGGAACTCGCCGCGGTCTCGGCCTTCTTCGCGATGCTGCTGGGGATCTCGCTCGGGGTCTTCACCGCGATCCGGCGCAACGGGATGGCGTCGAACGTCATCATGACGCTGTCGCTGATCGGAGTGTCGCTGCCGACCTTCCTGATCGGAATCCTGCTGATCTACGTCTTCTCGGTCGAGCTCAACTGGCTGCCGTCCTTCGGGCGAGGCGCGGTCGTCGATCTGGGGTGGTGGACGACCGGGTTCCTCACCACGAGCGGGCTCCAGGCGCTGATCCTGCCGGCGATCACGCTCGGGCTCTACCAGATGACGCTGATCATGCGGCTGGTCCGCTCGGAGATGCTGGAAGTCCTGCGACAGGAATATATCCGGTTCGCGCGGGCCCGCGGATTGCGCGAACGGGCGGTGAATTTCCGGCACGCGCTGAAGAACACGCTCGTCCCGGTCATCACGGTAACGGGGCTGCAGCTCGGGGCGATCATCGCCTTCGCCATCATCACCGAGACGGTGTTCCAGTGGCCGGGCGTGGGGCTTCTATTCATCAACGCGATCCAGTTCGTCGATATTCCGGTGATGGCGGCGTATCTGATGCTGATCTCGGTGATGTTCGTGAGCATCAACCTCATCGTCGATCTGCTCTATTTCGCGATCGATCCGCGCCTGCGCGTGGGCAAGGGCAGGGGACATTGAGATGACCGAAGGGGCCGACCGCCATACCGACGCCACCGCCGAGAAGCCGACGCCGCGCGGCCGGTTCGGAAGGGCATGGGACTCGGATTTCGCCTGGAAGTTCCGGCATTCGCCGGTGGCGATCGTCGCGGCGCTGGTGATGACGGTGATCGTGCTTGCGGCGATCTTCGCGCCGCTGATCGCGCCCTACGATCCGTTCGATCCCGGCTCGCTGAACCTGATGAACGGCTTCACGCCGCCGGGCGAGCCCAACGCCTTCACCGGCGATGCCTTTCTCATGGGCACCGACGACCAGGGACGGGACGTCTTTTCCACGATCCTCCACGGGCTCAGGATCTCGCTCTTCGTGGGTGCGGCGGCCGTGCTCTTCGCCATGGTGCTCGGTGTGACGCTGGGCCTCGTCGCGGGCTATACGGGCGGCTGGGTCGACACGATCATCATGCGGATCGCCGACATCCAGCTGACCTTCCCGTCGATCCTGGTCGCCATGCTGATCTTCGGCATCGCCAAGGGCGTGACGCCGGTGGAATACCGCGACCAGATGGCGATCTGGGTGCTGATCTTCGCCATCGGCCTGAGCGACTGGGTGCAATTCGCCCGCGTCGTGCGGGGCGCCGCGATGGTGCAGGCGGGGCGCGAATACGTGGCCGCCGCGCGGCTCATAGGGCGGTCGGGCCCGTCGATCATGCTGCGCCACATCCTGCCCAACGTGCTGTCGCCGGTTCTGGTGATCGCGACGATCTCGCTGGCGCTCGCCATCATCGCCGAGGCGACGCTGAGCTTTCTGGGCGTGGGGGCGCCGCCGACGCAGCCCTCGCTCGGCACGCTCATCCGTGTAGGGCAGGGGTTCCTCTTCTCGGGCGAGTGGTGGATCCTGTTCTTTCCGGCGGTGACGCTGCTGGCGCTGGCGCTGTCGGTCAATCTCCTCGGCGACTGGCTGCGCGACGCGCTGAACCCGAGGTTGAAATGAGCGACACACCGGTTCTTTCCGTCCGGGACCTCACGGTCGAGATCCCGACGCGCGGCGCGGTCCTGAGGCCCGTCGACGCGATGAGCTACGACATCGCGGCGGGCGAGATCCTGGGCGTCGTGGGCGAATCCGGCGCCGGCAAGTCGATGACCGGCAATGCGGTGATCGGCCTGCTCGACCCGCCCGCGCATATCGCCGGCGGCGAGGTCCTGCTCAACGGCCGGCGGATCGACGATCTGTCTCTGCGCCAGATCCGCCGTGTCCGCGGGGCCGAGATTGGCATGGTGTTCCAGGACCCGCTGACCTCGCTCAACCCGCTGATCCCGATCGGCGAGCAGCTCGTCGAGACGATGATCACCCATCTCGACATATCCCAGGCCGAGGCACGCAAACGGGCCGTCGCAGCCCTCGACGAGGTGGGTATCCCCGGCGCGTCCGAACGCATCGACAGCTATCCGCACGAATTTTCCGGTGGCATGCGCCAACGGGTCGTCATCGCGCTCGCCCTTTGCGCAGAGCCGTCGCTGGTCATCGCCGACGAGCCCACCACCGCGCTCGACGTGAGCGTGCAGGCCCAGATCATCGCGCTTTTGCGCAGGCTCTGCCGCGAGAGGGGGACGGCCGTCATGCTCATCACCCACGACATGGGGGTGATCGCCGAGACCGCGGACCGGGTGGCCGTGATGTATGCGGGCCGGCTGGCCGAGCTCGGGCCGGTGCGCGAGGTGCTGAGCCGTCCGCGTCATCCCTATACCGAGGGCCTGATGGGCTCGACGCCCGCGGCGAGTGCCGGACGCCCCCGCCTGCACCAGATCCCCGGCGCCATGCCGCGGCTGGGGCATCTGCCGCCGGGCTGTCCGTTCCATCCGCGGTGCCCGCGGGCGCAGGCGGATTGCACCCGCGATCCGGGGCCGACCCTCGCGGCCTGCGACGGCCGCGCCGCGTGCTGGCATCCGGTCAACGTGACCGACGCCGAGGTATCGCGATGAATGCGCTGGTCACTGTCCGCAACCTCACCCGCCGTTTCGACGTCTCGAAGCCGTGGCTGAACCGCGTGCTGGAGCGTCTGCCCAAGCGCAAGCTCACCGCGGTCAGCGACGTGTCGTTCGAGATCGCGTCGGGCACGACCTATGCGCTCGTCGGCGAAAGCGGATCGGGGAAGTCCACGATCGGCAAGATGTTGGTGGGCCTTCTGGAGCCGAGCGGCGGTGCGGTCGAGATCGGCGGCGTCAACCTTGCCACCGAACGGGACGCGGAACGCATCGAACGCGTCCGCGGCGACATCCAGATGATTTTCCAGGACCCTTACGCGAGCCTCAATCCGCGCTGGAAGGTCCGCGACATCATCGTGGAACCGCTTGCCGCGCGCGGTGCCCGGACCAGGGGCGTGGCGGAAAGGCTGCTCGAGCAGGTCGGCCTGTCGGTCGACGATGCCGGGAAATTTCCGCACGAATTCTCCGGCGGCCAGCGGCAGCGTATCTGCATCGCGCGCGCGCTTGCCTCCGAGCCCAGGCTGATCGTCTGCGACGAGCCGACCTCCGCGCTCGATGTCAGCGTCCAGGCGCAGGTCCTGAACCTCATGTCCGATCTAAAGGACGAATACGGCCTCACCTATCTCTTCATCAGCCACGATCTGACCGTCGTCACGCATATGGCGGATCTGGTCGGGGTTCTCTATCTGGGGCGGCTGGTCGAGGAGGCCGCGCCCGAAACTCTCAACGCACGTCCCGCGCATCCCTACACGCAGATGCTGCTCGACGCGGCGCCGAAGCTCGACGGGTTCGGGCGCGAAGTCGACCCGCCGCAGGGCGAGATCCCCGATCCGATCAACCCGCCCGAGGGCTGCGTCTTTCACCCGCGATGCCCGCTCGCCGTTGAGCGGTGCCGGACCGAGCGGCCCGAACTGCGCGCCGTCGGCCCCGCGCGCGTGGCCTGCCATCGCGCCGAGGAAGCCATTGCGCAATTCGAGCGACGCACGTAGGCGGCGTT
Source organism: uncultured Paracoccaceae bacterium (assembly GCA_947489705.1). Classification (GTDB taxonomy): domain Bacteria; phylum Pseudomonadota; class Alphaproteobacteria; order Rhodobacterales; family Rhodobacteraceae; genus Palleronia. The sequence continues at coordinate 23,488 of CANLEQ010000002.1, read as the reverse complement.
TCGACGATGTCCCATACCGGTTAGCCTTCGCTCATGAACGACGTTCCGCAAGATCACGCCCATTTCGTCCGGGACGTCATCGACCAGCTCGACGACCTGACCGATCGGGAGCAGGTTTCGGTGGCAGATATCCTCGACGCGTTCGGCGCGACCGCGTTCCTGCCCATCCTGATGGTGCCGGCCCTTCTGGTCGTGTCGCCGTTGAGCGGTATCCCCCTCTTTTCCAGCGTCTGCGGGATCACCATAGGCCTGATCTCCTCGCAGCTCTTCTTTCATCGCTCGCGGCTCTGGCTGCCGGGCTTCGTCCGGCGGCGGAAGGTCAGGGGGCGCAAGATGCACGAGTCGATCTCCCGCATCCGCAAGATGGTGGACTGGATCGACCGGCATTCACGCGACCGGCTGCATATCTTCACCAAGCAGCCGGGCCGCCAGATCGCCTATGGCGCGTGCATGCTTTGCGGTTTCGCGATGCCGTTTCTCGAGATCGTGCCGTTCTCGTCCTCACTGCTCGGTTTCGCGGTCCTTTGTATCGTGACGGGCCTGCTGGCCGTCGACGGGCTCTTCGTTCTGGTGGGGATCTGCGTCATGTCTTTGGCGGCGACGATCCCGTTCTTCGTCTGGACCGGCGTCGTGTCCGGCCTGAGCTGAGATTGCCCCGGGGCGGGCGATCGCCTAGGCTTGGACACGGCGCATTATGGGAGCTTCCGGCGGTGGCACATGTTCTGACGATCGCGCAGCAGAAGGGCGGCTCCGGCAAGACGACCCTGGCCGCCAATCTCGCCGTGGCGCTCGCCCGTGCGGGGCACCGGGTGGCCGTGCTCGACACGGATCCGCAAGGCTCGCTCGGGCGCTGGTTCATGGCGCGCCGCGAGGCGGGGATCGAGGACATGGAATTCGGCACCGCCAGCGCCTGGGGCGTGGGCTACGAAATCTCGAAGCTCGCGAAAACCAACGACTTCGTCATCGTCGACACGCCGCCCAAGGTCGACAGCGACCTGCGGCCGGCACTTCGCGAAAGCGACCTGGTCCTCGTGCCGGTCGCCACCTCCCAGGTGGATCTCTGGGCGGTCGAATCGGTGCTCGACCTGGCGGAGCGGGTGGGAAAACCCACCATGATCGTCCTCAACAGGTTCAAGTCTGGCACGCGCGTCGCCGAAGAGATCGACGCGGCGCTGGCCCAGAGCGGCGCGATCAGGGCCAGAACGGCGCTCGGCAACCGCGTAGTCTATGTGGAAACCCTCGGACAGGGCCGGGGGGTTCAGGAGAACGGCAAGGGCCCTTGGTCGGTCGAGATCGAGGCCCTCACTGACGAGATAAGACAGGTCCTGACATGAAAAAGGCGCGGGATTTCCGCGCCTTCCTCCATCGATATGAGCCGAAGCTTAGGCCAGCGACAGGTTGGTCGCCGATTCGCGTCCATCGCGACCGGTCTCGAGGTCATAGGTGACCTTCTGGTCGTCGCTGAGGCCGGTAAGGCCGGCACGTTCGACGGCGGAAATGTGGACGAAAACGTCCTTGCCGCCGGTTTCAGGTGCGATGAAGCCGAAGCCTTTGGTGGTGTTGAACCATTTCACGGTACCGTTGGGCATGTGAAGCTCTCCTGTCTTTTCGTCTGTTCGCGGAATTGCAACAGCATGGCAAAGTTTGCCTTGATCGAGTGCGCTGAAGCCCGTGAAAGGAAAGTCAGGTAGGTCGATAGAGGTCGTCTAAGCAGAAACGTGTCTGACAGATTTTTTGCCCCGATGCAAGTCATTCTGCCGCGCGGCGCCATGGACTCTGGAACCGCGCGCCCATCGCGACGTTGGGCCGCAGATCCATCAGGAGGATATATCATGCTTGGACGCATCATTCGCAGCCTGCTCGGCGGCCGCCGCCGTTCGGTTTCCCGCGGTACCAACCCCAAGGCGCAGGCCGCCAAGACAGCAGCGCGCACCGTCAGCAAGAAACTCTGATGTCGATGTCGCCGGAATGGCTCCCCTGAAAGTCATTTCTGTGCAACGGCTCAGCTTCGGATCGGGGCGTCGGGTAGAACCGGCGCCCCGATTTGCATCCGGGGTTCAGCGGGCGAATTTCTTGAACTTCACCCGTGTCGGCTCGAGGGAATCGACCCCGAGACGACGCTTCTTGTCTTCCTCGTAATCCTCGAAATTTCCCTCGAACCATTCGACATGGGCATCGCCCTCGAAGGCGAGGATGTGGGTGCAGAGGCGGTCGAGAAAGAAACGGTCGTGGCTGATGATCACGGCGCAGCCGGCGAAATCCTCCAGCGCGTCCTCGAGGGCGCGAAGGGTCTCGACGTCAAGGTCGTTCGTCGGCTCGTCGAGCAGCAGCACGTTGCCGCCCGACTTCAGCAGCTTGGCCATATGCACGCGGTTCCTCTCGCCGCCCGAGAGCGAGCCGACCTTCTTCTGCTGATCGCCGCCCTTGAAGTTGAACGCACCGCAATAGGCGCGCGAGTTCATCTGCGCATCGCCCAGATCGATGACCTCGCCGCCGCCGGAAATCTCTTCCCAGACGGTCTTGGTCGGGTCGAGCGCATCGCGGGACTGGTCGACATAGGAGAGATCGACCGTATCGCCGAACTCCACGCTGCCCTCGTCGGGTTGTTCCTGCCCGGTGAGCATCCGGAAGAGCGTGGTCTTGCCGGCGCCGTTCGGTCCGATCACGCCCACGATCCCGCCCGGCGGCAGGGAAAAGCTCAGATCCTCGATCAGGAGCTTGTCGCCCATGCCCTTCTTCAGGCCCTCCACGTCTATGACCTTCGATCCCAGTCGTTCGCCGTTCGGGATGATGATCTGGGCATTGGCGAGTTTCTCGCGCTCCGACTGGTTGGCAAGCTCCTCGTATGCGGAGATCCGCGCCTTGGATTTGGCCTGCCGGGCCTTCTGGCCCTGGCGCATCCATTCGAGCTCGCGCTGCAGCGTCTTCTGCTTGGACTTGTCCTCGCGCGATTCCTGCTCGAGACGCTTCGCCTTCTGCTCGAGCCACGCGGAATAGTTCCCCTCGTAGGGAATGCCGCGTCCGCGATCGAGCTCGAGGATCCAGCCGGTGATATCATCGAGGAAATAGCGGTCATGCGTGACGATCAGGATCGTGCCCTTGTAGGCGATCAGGTGGTTCTGGAGCCAGGCGATCGTCTCGGCGTCGAGGTGGTTCGTCGGCTCGTCGAGCAGCAGCATGTCGGGCTGTTCGAGCAGCAGCCGGCAGAGCGCCACGCGCCGCGCCTCGCCACCCGAGAGCGTCGCGGGGTCCGCGTCGTCGGGCGGGCAGCGCAGCGCCTCCATCGAGATGTCGATCTGCGCGTCGAGATCCCAGAGGTTCTGGCTGTCGATCTCGTCCTGGAGCCGTGACATCTCGTCGGCGGTCTCCTCGGAATAGTTCATGGCGAGCTCGTTGTACCGCTCCAGTACCGCCTGCTTTTCCTTCACGCCGAGCATGACGTTCTCGCGCACCGTCAGGGCCGGATCGAGATGCGGCTCCTGCGGCAGGTAGCCTACTTTCGCACCTTCGGCAGACCACGCCTCGCCGGTGAATTCCTTGTCGAGCCCGGCCATGATCTTGAGAAGCGTCGACTTGCCGGCGCCGTTGGGGCCGACGACGCCGATCTTGACGCCGGGCAGGAAGTTCAGGCGGATGTTCTCGAACAGCTTCTTGCCACCCGGGATCGTCTTGGAAACGCCGTCCATGTGATAGACGAATTGATAGGCTGCCATGGGATGCTCCGCACGAATGAGGTCTCGTTCGGCCGGGTTCTAGGGTATTCCACGGCAGGCTGGAAGGGGCGAGGCGCGGCGAGCCCCTTCGTTGTCGTGCCGCGGGAGCCGGTCGGATCGGCTCCCGCAGGGTCCCGGCAGCAGGGTCCCGTCAGATTGTGCGGTTCGAGCTTCGCCGGCGGCGCAATCCCAGCAGAGCGAGCGCCGAAGGCAGCAGCAGCATGCCTGCGGGCAGAGGGACCGGCGCTATGATGTCGAGCATCGTGGTGGTGTAGCGAACATCAAGGCCCACAGCCGAGTAGTACGTGTTTCCAACCGAGAACGGTAAGTCATTGTCGTCTTGATATGACAGTCCTTCGTGGGAGACCAGATATCCTCCCGCGCCGGCCCCTAGCAAAGACGTGAAGTTAAAGCCGTTCTCATCCCCAGAAAAGTATGAGGGGGTTCCGCGGTTGCCGCACAGAACCCCGGAGCCGAAACAGTCGAACCCGCTGAAATCGAAATTCTGCGCGTCTGTATCTATGACAAAACTTCCGGAGATAACCTCCGCGAATTCGTCCTCATACAGGGGTCCGAGATCCCCCGAACAGCTATGATACACGTAATCGATACCATCTGTGAGACTGCAGCTCACACCGTCAGGCACGATTTCCGGGGCGTCAAATCCATCACCCCATACGGGGTACGAAATGTATGTGCGCTCCATTGTCACGTCGTACCGATATATTGCCGCGTCGGCGGCTGCCGTGGCGCTGCAAAGCGCCACGGCGCAGGCTAGGCTTTTGAACATTTCGTGAACCCCCGGTTACTCGTGAATATTGTCCGACCTTTGATGGCCTGCGGGGGGACCATGCAAAGGCGTGGCGCGAAGGTCCAAGAAAAATCCGGATGGTTCTTCCGTCGATTGAACCGGGATTCCGTCTTCACATCCGTGAATGGATCGATGCTACCTTACCGGGTGCGGCGCCTCAGGGTTGCACAATAGATGGGCGGAAATGCGGCGGTTCAAGGTCAAAAACAGGGCGGCGCCGAATCAGAGAATCTCGTCTTCGTCGAACATCGGGTCGGCTTCGAGCTCGGCCGTGAGGCGCGCCATGCGGGCGTCGGGATCGGCCTCGACGGGCGCAAGATGATAGATCGCGTCGCCCTCGTTGACGACCGGCATCGTCGCGCGGCCAAGGATGATGGCGGACGCGTTGGCGGTGATCTCGACCTCGTTCTCGCCGAACGGGTCGGACACGACGGCCAGAAGCGTGCCGTCCTCGACCCCTTCGCCCACGTCGCGGAACGACCGCAGGAGCCCGCCCGCCGGCGCGCGCAGCCAGGTCGAGCTGGCGCAGTTCATCGGTGCCGCGCGGCGCCGTCCGAAACCCTTTGAGCCGATCATGCCCATCTGGTTCATCACCCGCAGGATGCCCGAGGCGCCCACACGCGCCGAAAGCTCGTCGAAGCGCAGCGCCTCGCCCGCCTCGTAGAGCAGGATGTCGCAGCCCGTCTCGCGGGCGGCGGCCCTGAGCGAGCCCTCGCGCAGCTTGGCACGCACCACGATCGGCGCGCCGAAGGCCTGCGCGCGGTCGAGCGTCTGTTCCGACGAGGCCGAGACACGGATCTGCGGCATGTTCGTGCGGTGGATCGCCGCCGAATGCAGGTCGATGCCGAAATCGCTGCGCGCCACGATCTCGGTCATGAAGAGATTGGCGAGCCGCGCCGCCAGCGATCCGCTCTCCGAGCCGGGAAACGAGCGGTTGAGATCGCGGCGGTCGGGCATGTAGCGCGAATTGTTCAGGAAGCCGAACGTATTGACGATCGGCACGACCAGCAGTGTGCCGCGCAGCGTCTCGAGCTGCGGCTGCCGCAGGAGCCTGCGCGCGATCTCGACCCCGATGATCTCGTCGCCGTGGACGGCGGCCGACACGAAGAGAGTGGGGCCCTCGCGGCGGCCATGGACCACATGCACCGACATCGTGACGGGCGTATGATCGCTCAGCCGAGAGACGGGAAGGTCCACAGTCTGCGCGGTGCCGGGGGCGATGGCGTGATCGCCGATGGTGAAGGGCGGGCGGGGCATGCGCTGCGCCCTAGCATGCGGCCCGCCGACGGGAAAGGTGTTGCCGCGCCGCCGGCGCCGAGCGGCGTCTATTGCCCCAGCGCGATCCCCTCGCGGCGCGGATCCGCACCGCCGCGCAAAACGTCGCCGTCGATCTGGATCGCGTGCAGGCCGCTCGTCAGGTCCATGATCTCGGTCTCGTATCCCAGATCCCCGAGCGGGCCGGCGAGCGCTTCGGCCTCGGTGCCCTGCTCGACGTCGAAGGTGCCGAACCGGTTGACCAGATGCGGCGCTCCGAGCGCCTCCTGCACGTTCATCCCCCAATCCATGTGGTTGATGATCGCCTGCGCGACATAGCCGATGATGCGCGATCCGCCGGGCGATCCGATCACGAGATAGGGGGCGCCGTCCTGCATCACGATGGTCGGCGACATCGACGAGCGGGGCCGCTTGCCCGGCTCGACGCGGTTGGCGATGGGATTGCCGTCCTCGTGCGTGGAAAAGCTGAAATCCGTCATCTCGTTGTTGAGCAGGAACCCGCCGGGGGCCATCAGGCGCGATCCGAAGCCGTTCTCGATCGTGGTCGTCATGCTGAGCGCATTGCCGTCCGCGTCGACGATCGAGATATGCGAGGTCGAGGGCAGCTCGATCGCGTTGTCGCGGCCCAACAGCATCGCGTGATCCCATTCGGGCGCGCCGGCACTCACCTCATCGAGCGCTTCGGACCCGCCGAGCTGCATCGACCGGCCCTGCAGGTAGGTCGGATCGAGCAGCCCCTCCATCGGCATCGGAACGAAGTCGATATCGGCCATGTAGCGGCCCCGGTCGGCGAAGGCGAGCCGCGAGGCGTCGCCGATCAGCCGCCAGGCCTGCGGATCGTCCGGCCCCATCTCGCCCAGCTCGTAATTGTCGAGGATTCCGAGGATCTGCCCTACGGTGAGCGCGCCCGAGCTCGGGGGGCCCATCCCGCAGATCTCGGCCCCGCGATAGGGCGCGCAGACCGCCGGCCGCTCGACCACGTCGTAGATCGCAAGATCCGTCATCGACAGCTTGCCCGGATTGCCCTCGGCATTGCGCACCGTATCGACGATGCCTTGCGCGATCTCGCCGGAATAGAAGACATCCGCCCCTTCGGTGGCGATCGCCTCAAGCGTCTCGGCATAGGCGGTATTGGTCAGCGTGTCGCCCGCGGCGATGGGTGTCCCGCCGGGGAAGAAGTAGCTTTCGGTCGACGCGAAACGGCGCAGCCTCTCCCCGTCTTCGGCCACCAGCGTGGCGAGGCGCGGCGAAACCTCGAAGCCGTCGCGCGCGAAGCCGATCGCATCCTCGAAGAGCGACGCCCAGTCCGCGCGCCCCCACATCTCGTGGGCGCGTTCCATCAGCCGCGGCGTGCCCGGCGTGCCGACCGACAGGCCGCCGACGACGGCGTCGTAGAAGTCGAGTGGTTCGCCATCCTGCTGGAAAAGCTGCGGTGTCGCGGCGAGCGGCGCCGTCTCGCGCCCGTCGAGCGTCGTGAGTTCGCCGCGTTCGGCGTCGTAATAGACGAGGAACGCCCCGCCGCCGAGGCCCGAGCTCTGCGGTTCCACGAGGCCGAGGACGGTCTGCACGGCGATCATCGCGTCGGCCGCGCTGCCGCCCTCCGACAGGATGCGGGCGCCCGCCTCGACGGCGAGGGGGTTGGCGGCCGCGACCATCCAGTCCTGCGCCTCGACCGGCTGGCCCGCCTTCTTGGCGTCGAGCGCGGCCCGTGCGGCGTCGGAAAGCGTCGCGCCGGCGGCAAGATCGGCGCTGGCCGCCTCGGGATCCACCGCGTCGGTGGCCTGCTGAGCCAGGGCGGCGCCGGCCGCAAGGAAGCTGGCGATGGTGACGGACAGAAAGCGTGTCATGGGGCGGCTCCTCGTCGATTGCGTTGTTCCAACAGATCGCCGGAACGCGTCACTTGCAAGCGCTGTGCATCGCGCTGCGCCGGGCCGGGATCGGCGCGGCGCCGCATCTGCGAATCACTCGTGACCGTCCGTACGCCGCGTACAACCGCGAAGATCAAGTGCTACCAGTGCTTTACGCGCTTTGGTTGCAGGCGCGCGTCGTGACTTCGAAGATTCCGAAAATGTGATTAATGCCGGCGCGTGACGTTAAGTAATTGCTTTGGTTCGATTTGCGGGACCGGCGGCGCTGTCATGCCGGGTGCTGGCCCGTCAAGCAACTGTCGTGACTGAATTCAGCCGATTGAAGACCGCGTCGACATGCTAATCCGGCGGCCGGGGTTCGGTGGTCGGATCCGTTAATTGGTTACTGTGAGGACGTCATGAAAAAGGTGATGATTGCGGGCGCTATTTTCGCCCTGAGCGCGACCGGCGCATCCGCCCTGAGCTACGGGTTCGAAGACTTGAATGCGGGCGGCGGCGGAAGCCTCGTGGCCGGGCAGTTCACGCTCGATGTGAGCGAACTGGGCAACGACGTGATCTTCAGCATCATGAACGACGCCTTCGATGCGAACGATCCCTACACGCCGCGCTCGCGCTTCGTCGGCATCGAGGATTCGACCGGAATTCTGGCTGCCAACCCGGTCATCGGCGGAATCGGCACCGATTTCCGCGTCCCGAAGGGGCAGGCCAAACTGCCGCAATCCAACGGCAGCTACGACGAATTCAGGTTCCAGGCGAATGGCGACGAGGGTCCGACGATCGGCGACGGCGATACGCTCGCGCTGACCTTCGGGCTGAACGACGGGTTCGACTTTTCGAGCGTCCTCGCCGCGCTCGACGCGGGCACGCTGAGCTTCGGGCTGCATGTCATCTCGATCGACGGCATCAATCCCAGCTCCGATACCATCGTCAACGGGCCCGCGATCTCGCCCGTGCCGCTGCCCGCCGGATTGCCGCTCCTGATGGCTGGGCTCGGAGCGCTCGGCCTCGTGCGGCGCCGGCGCAGAAGCGCCTGATCGGGCATCCGGCCCGCGCCCGCGTGGATCGCGCCCCGGCGTTCTGACGTCGCCGGGGCCTTCCGCGCGAAACACGGCTTACCCGTCGCGGGCCGCCTTCTCCGCCTCTTCGAGCATCGCGTAGGCGTCGTCGCGTTCGCCGCGCCCGACGATCTCGAACGGCCGACCGATCATGCGGTTGTAGTCGTGAAAGAAGAGTTCGATATCCCACGCGAACCCTTCGCGCATGTCGCTGAGCGTCTGCACGTTCGCGAAGATGCGCGACATGTTAGCGACCGCGACGACCCGGTCGTTGCGCGCCATCCGCCCCCCTTCGTCGTTCTCCATCTTGAGCACGCCGATCAGGCGCGCCTCGATCAGCGCGCCGGCGGGCACGCTGCCCGCGGTGACCAGCACGATGTCGAGCGCATCGCCGTCGGGCGCTTTCGTGTTGGGGACGAACCCGAAGCTGAACGGAAAGCGCTGCCCCTCGGGCAATTCGATCGCGATCCGGAAAAGGCCGCTCTCGTCCACGTCGTATTTGTGCGGGCTGTCCTTCGGCGTTTCCACGAAGACGTTGACGGCGCCGTCCTGCGTGCGGGGGCTGACGGTCGAGAGAGCGTTCAGGAACATGCGGCGATCCTCCGTTGCGGCCCTGTTCCGGACCCGTGTTCAGGTATCGTGAGTGTAGGGCAGGGGAACGAACCGGAACCCTTCGGTGGCCCGTTCGATGACGCCCGCACCCGGAAAGGTGATGTGACTGCCGAGGATCGGCGTCGCATCGGACGCCACCCGGTCGAGCATCCGCTTGCGCGTCGCGCGGGCCATGTCGATATCGACGTCGAACCCGGTGCCGACGTCTGGATTGGCAAGCTGGACCGGCGCGATATGCACGATGTCGGTCAACAACAGCAGCGTCGCATCGCCCGACGCGATCTCGAGGCCCGAATGGCCGGGCGTGTGGCCGGGCAGGTGAAGGCTGCGCAGCCCCGGCGCGATCTCCTCCGCGTCGCCGTAGGTCTCGAGCCTGTCGCCATAGGCGTCGAGCACCGCCCGCGACGTGTCGCCGGCATTGGCCTCGTCGGTGAAATGGGCATGATCGTCCGCATGCACCTTCAGCGCGGCGCGGCCGAAGACGGCGCTGTCCTCGCCCGTCAGGCCGGCGATGTGATCGCCGTGCATATGGGTGACGTAGACGGTGTCGATATCGTCCGGGACGAAGCCCGCGGCCCTGAGATTGTCCGGCACGCGGCCCGTCTCGGGGCCCATGTTGCCGGCAACGCCCGCATCGACGAGGATCGTCCTGCTGCCCGTTTCGATGACGAAGGCATTGAGGCCCGACCGCCAGGTTTCGGGATCGATGTGGCGCTCCTTCATCAGGCGCACATATCCCGGCGCGTCGATTCCTTCGAGATTGTCGAGCCCGAGCGGCAGGGGCCCGTCGCTCAGCATGGTGACGGTGATATCCCCCACGTGAAGGCGCTGTGCATCGGGAAGTCTCGGCATGTCTGGTCTCCTCGTTCCGACGTGAGGGCTCCTTTCGGGCCGCATCGCCCGCTGCGGCTTTGGCCCGCGCCGCGCCCCCGCTCCTGTTCGGCGATGGGGCGGGAGCGGTCGCGGACGTACCCTCGGGGGTCTGCGACGGCCGGGTGTGGGACCCTCGGGTGTTCCGTGCTATCTGGAAAGGATCTAGGGCCGTGCCCGGAAATTCAACGCGGATGCCCCGATGATCGGTCTGCGAGAAATGATGGAACGCCACGCCGGAACCGGCCGGATCGCGTGGATCGGCCTGCGCCCCGGGCGTCGCGCCACGCTGGTCGCACGGGACGAGGCGACGATCGACGCAGACGGCCTCGTCGGCGATCACGGGCGGGCGGGCAAGCGCGCCGTCACGCTCCTTCAGGACGAGCATCTTGCGGTGATCGCGGCATTCCTGCGCCGCGACGCGGTGCCGCCCGATCTCCTGCGCCGCAATATCGTGGTGTCGGGCCTCAATCTTGCCGCCCTGCGCAAGGAGCGGGTCCGGATCGGCACGGCTCTTCTCCGGATCGAAGGGCCGTGCCCGCCCTGTTCGCGGATGGAAGAAACGTTCGGGCCGGGCGGGTATTCGGCGATCCGCGGTCACGGCGGGTTCTATGCCAGCGTGCTGGATCCGGGGCGGCTGGCGCTGGGCGACGCGGTCGTGCCCGGCTGATCGCGCGGCGCGGGGGCCGGGCGGCCAAGCGACGATTGGGCGCAAGCGCGCGCACTTGCCTGCATCGCCGGGCCGGGTGACATACCGCGCATGGAATGGACCGCCCCGATAGACCTTTATTGCGAGCGCGTCGGCGCGGCCTACTGGGCGGAGCCGGTCAACGCGCTGACGAATGTCGCCTTCGTGGCTGTGGCGTTCTGGCTCTGGCCGCGAAGCCGCGGGATCGAGGCCGTGCTCTGCATCCTTCTGGGCGCGATCGGGGTCGGCTCGTGGCTCTTTCACACGCATGCGCAGAGCTGGGCGGCGCTGGCCGACACGGTTCCGATCGGGATCTTCATCCTGGTCTATGTCTTTACGGCGAACCGGCGGTATCTGGGGTGGTCCCGGCCGGTCGCCGGGCTCGGCACGCTGGCCTTCGCGGCGTATCTGCCGCTCGGTGCGCGGGTCTTCGGTCTGCTGCCGGGCTTCGACATCTCGGCGATGTACTGGCCGGTGCCGCTCGCCATCGTGGGATACGCGGTCGCGCTGCGGGGAAGGCGGCCCCAGGTTGCCGGCGGTCTCGCGATCGGCGCCGCCTTGCTGACGCTGTCGCTGATTTTCCGGTCGATCGACCTGCGGGTCTGTTCCACCGTGCCGCTGGGCACGCATTTCGTCTGGCACCTGCTCAACGCGGTCATGCTGGGCTGGATGATCACCGTGTCGCGCCGCGACCGGGTTGAAAGGGGTCCCCAACGCGGATAGGAGCGGGCGGGTAGATCGATCAGCCGACAGGTGCCCCGACATGTCCATCGACAAAGACACCGCCGCCCGCGTGGCCAAGCTCGCGCGTATCCGTGTCGCGCCCGCCGATCTCGACGCGCTGGCGGGCGAGTTCAACACCATCCTCGGCTTCATCGAGCAGTTGAACGAAGTCGATGTCGCTGGCGTGGAACCGATGGTGAGCGTCACGCCGCAGCGCCTGAAGCGCCGCGAGGACGTGGTGACCGAGGGCGACCAGCAGTGGCGCGTGCTGTCGAATGCGCCAGACGCGCGCGAGGGCTTCTTCGCCGTCCCGAAGGTGGTGGAGTAGACCCATGTCCGACCTGAACACCCTCACGATATCCGAGGCGCGCACCCGCCTGCGCCAGGGCGAGGTGACGAGCCGTCAATTGACCGAGGATTGCCTCGCGGCGATCGACGCGGCCGGCGCGCTCAACGCCTATGTGCACCATACCCCCGATCTCGCCATGCGGATGGCCGAGGCCGCCGACGATCGGCTGAAGCAGGGCGGCGCGCCCGCGCTTTGCGGTGTGCCGCTGGGGATCAAGGACCTCTTCTGCACGCGCGGCGTCGACAGCCAGGCCGGCAGCCGCATCCTCGAAGGGTTCAAACCCGAATACGAATCCACCGTCACCCGGCAGCTCTGGGAAAGCGGCGCGGTCATGCTGGGCAAGCTCAACATGGACGAGTTCGCGATGGGCTCCTCCAACGAGACGAGCGTCTACGGCAATGCGGTCAACCCCTGGAAGGTCGATGACCGGGATCTGACGCCCGGCGGCTCCTCGGGCGGGTCCTCCGCGGCCGTGGCGGCCGATCTCTGCCTTGCGGCGACGGGCACGGATACCGGCGGCTCGATCCGGCAGCCGGCGGCCTTCACCGGGATCACCGGGCTCAAGCCGACCTACGGGCGATGCTCGCGCTGGGGCATCGTGGCTTTCGCGTCGAGCCTCGACCAGGCGGGGCCGATGACCAAGGACGTGCGCGACGCGGCGATCCTGCTGCGGGCCATGGCGGGCCACGATCCGCTCGACAGCACCAGCGCCGATCTGGCCGTGCCGGATTTCGAGGCGGCGCTGACCGGCGACATCAAGGGCAAGACCATCGGCCTGCCGCGCGAATACCGTATGGACGGCATGTCCGACGAGATCGACGCGCTCTGGTCCCGCGGGCGCGAGATGCTCGAGGATGCGGGCGCGAAGGTTGTCGACGTGAGCCTGCCGCATACGAAATACGCGCTGCCCGCCTATTACGTCATCGCACCGGCCGAGGCGTCGTCGAACCTCGCACGCTACGACGGCGTGCGGTTCGGCCATCGTGCCAAGCTCGACCAGGGCGACGGCATCCTCGAACTCTACGAGAAGACCCGCGCCGAAGGGTTCGGCGACGAGGTCAAGCGCCGCATCATGGTGGGCACCTACGTGCTGAGCGCCGGGTTCTACGACGCCTATTACAACCGCGCCCGCAAGGTCCGCACGCTCATCAAGCGCAATTTCGACGATGTCTTCGCGCAAGGGGTCGACGCAATCCTGACCCCGGCGACGCCCTCCGCGGCCTTCGGTCTGGGCGAGGTCGCCGGCAAGGACCCGGTCGAGATGTATCTCAACGACGTCTTCACGGTGACCGTGAACCTCGCCGGTCTGCCGGGGATCAGCGTGCCGACCGGGCAGGACAGCAAGGGCCTGCCGCTCGGGCTGCAGCTGATCGGTCGGCCCTGGGAAGAGGGCGATCTGCTCAACGTGGCCTATGCGCTCGAGCAGGCAGCCGGATTTGTGGCAAAGCCCGCACGTTGGTGGTAGGCTGTCGGCCGGATGGTCGAAGGAACATGACACCGATGTGGAGATATGCCTGCCTCTCGCTAGGATTGCTCGCCGCCTGTGGTCCTGCGCCGCGCTATTCCGACGGAACCTTCGACGGGGGGCCGGTCGATATCGGGTCGGGCGTGGGCTTCGATGACTATCAGTCCTACGAGGCGGCCCGCTCGGCGCGCGAAGGCGGGTTCGGTCCGGCCGAGGGCGTGCCCGCGAATCCCGCGATCTCGGCCGAGGAACTCGGTGCCGCGGGATTGCCCACGGGCGGCGGCGGATTGCCAGCGACGCAGCCCATCGGCGCGGGCGAGCCCCTGTCGACGACACGGCCCTCGGGGCCGGTCGACGTCAACAATCCCGGCATTTCGGACGAGCAGAGCTTCGAGGCCGTCTCGGCGCGCGAAAGCATCGAATCGGACGCGGAGCGACTTCAACGCCAGGCGCAGGCCTATCGCGTGATCCCGCCCACCGCCGTTCCCACCCGGCGCGGCAATGACGGTCCGAACATCGTGGCCTACGCGCTCGGGACCGGCAACGCGGTGGGCGAACAGATCTACCGGCGCGGCGGTATCGCACGCGACAGCCGCTCGGCCCGGGCCTGCGCGCGCTATCCGTCGCCCGATCTGGCGCAGGAAGCCTTCCTCGATCGCGGCGGGCCGGAGCGTGACAGGCTGAACCTCGATCCCGACGGCGACGGCTTTGCCTGCGGGTGGGACCCGGCGCCGTTCCGCGCGGCGCGCCGCTGATCATCCTCGACAGGCCGTCCCCCAATCGCGGAGCGCGACGTGGCGATGTCCGACCCGACATGGCGATCATCCACTTCACCGCCATGCAGAGCGCCGAGGCGGCGCTGGACCGGCTCTGCGATCCCGCGGCGGAGGTCTCCGCGCATTACCTCGTCGATGCCAGAGGTCGTGCGACCCGCATGGTGCCGGAGGATCTGCGCGCCTGGCACGCGGGGGCCGGGGCATGGGGCAAGACCACCGACGTCAATTCCCGCTCGATCGGGATCGAGCTTTGCAACGACGGACGCTCGCCGTTTCCCGAACCGCAGATGGCCGCGCTCGAGACGCTGCTGGCGGGGATCGTGCGGCGCTGGCGCATTCCGCCCGAGCGGGTGATCGGCCATTCGGATTGCGCGCCCGGCCGCAAGGTCGATCCCGGGCCGCGATTCGACTGGGCGCGGCTGTCGCGCCGGGGGCTCGCCGTCACGGTTCCGCCCGCACGATACGGCGGCGACGGCTTCGCCGCGGACATGCGCGCGGCGGGATATACCGCGACCGAGGATCCCGCGATCCTGCTCGCGGCGCTGCGGCTGCGGCATCGGCCGTGGGCGCGGGGCCCGCGCGACGCGTGGGATGCGGGGCTTGCCCATGCGCTCGCGCGGCGCTTCCCCGTTGACCGGCCTGCGCCGGGGCGCTAGGCGATGCGGCGCGCGGATGGCCGGATGGTCGCGTGTGCCCGAGGGCATGCGAGGAAAGTCCGGACTCCAGGAAGAAACGGTGCCGGGTAACGCCCGGGCGGGGCAACCCGACGGAAAGCGCCACAGAAAACAGACCGCCGTCCATCGCGGGCGGTAAGGGTGAAACGGTGGGGTAAGAGCCCACCGGGGGGCCGGCAACGGTCGTCGCATGGCAAGCCCCACCGGGAGCAATGCCGAATAGGGACCGCGCGGGATGGCGACATTCCAGGGCGTCTTTCGCCCGGCGGTCCGGGTAGGCAGCTAGAGCGCGCCGGCAACGGCGAGCCCAGATGAATGACCATCCATCCGGGGGCGACCCCGGGGGACAGGATCCGGCTTACAGGCCATCCGCGCATATACTTCGACCGGACAGGTTGACTATCGCGGCCGGGCGCGTAAAAGACGCGTTCAGTCCAGACATTCCAAACCGCCCGGGCCCCGGGTCGAGGAGAGAGACCATGGCAAAGCCGACCACCATCAAGATCCGTCTCAACTCGACGGCGGATACCGGCCACTTCTACGTGACCAAGAAAAACGCGCGCACGATGACCGAGAAGATGTCGATCCGCAAGTTCGACCCCATCGCGCGCAAGCATGTCGAATACAAGGAAGGCAAGATCAAGTAGGGGCGATGCCCTCTGCCGGCCTGACCTGAAGACGCCGCCCCCGCCGGGGCGGCGTTTTGCGTTGCGGGGCCCGGGAGCCGTCTAGCCGAAGCCCCGCGCGTGATCGCCGCGCGCCTGAACCTCGATGAACATCTTCTTAATGTCGGGATGTTTACCTCGGGTCCGGCCCTCGATGCGGGTGACGATGGCCTCGATCTCCTCGGATTTCACCCCGTCGCGGAAATCGAGGGACATGGTCATCAGAACGTCGTGCGGGCCGAGATGCATGGTCCGGATATCGTTGACGGTCTTGATCTCGTCGATCCCGGCCACCGCGGCATGGACCTCGCCGATGATGTCGGGATCAGTCGCCTCGCCCACGAGGAGGCCCTTGACCTCGATCGCCAGCAGGACGGCCACGCAGCCGAGGATGATCCCGATCCCGATTGATGCGCTCGCATCCCAGATATGGCTGCCCGTGAGATAGGCCATGGTCAGGCCGATCATCGCGACGATCAACCCGGTACAGGCGGCACTGTCCTCCGCCATCACCACGAAGATCGCGGGGTCCTTCATGTCCTTCAGATCGCGGATCAGGCCACGGTTCTTGCGCACCGAGCGGAACTCGCGGATGGCGATGCGCAGTGCGTTCCCCTCGAAGGCCAGGGCGATGACCAGCACCGTGAAGGCGATCCACGGGAATGCGCTTTCGCCCTCCGAGGGCGGCGAGAGGATAGAGTGCACGCCCTCGTAGATCGACAGGCCCGATCCGAGCGAAAAGAGGGATACCGCGACGATGAAGGCATAGAAAAAGATCTCGCCGCCATATCCGAAGGGGTGCTTCTCGTCCGCGGGCTTCTTCGCGCGCTTCATCCCGAGAAGCAGAAACCCCTGGTTGCCGGTATCCACCACGGAGTGGATCCCTTCCGCCATCATGGCCGCCGAACCCGACAGGGCCGCGCCGACGAATTTGGCGACCGCGATCCCCAGATTGGCGAACAGTGCGGCCATGACGGTGGATTTTCCGGATGATCCGTCGTCACCCTTTGAGCCGGTTCCGGACATGCGGCGCACTCCTATTATAGGCCATCGTCTTTCCGTCGCTCGACATTCGGTTCGACCGGCCGGGTTCGCGGATCAGGTCCACCATTGGTCGATCCTGGCGATGTCGTCGTCGGACCAGCCGAAATGATGCGCCAGTTCGTGAACCATGACATGCGCCACCAGATCCCCAAGCGCGATATCGCCCCGCCCGATCCATTCGTCGAGAATCGGCCGCCGGAAGAGCCAGATCGTGTCCGGCCCCATCGGCTGGTCGAGCACAGACTTCTGCGTCATCGGAATGCCGTCATAAAGCCCCGTGAGCGCATAGGGATCGTCGATCTGCATGTCGTCGAGGATCTCGTCGGAGGCGAAATCCACCACCCGCAGGGCGACCGCGCCCGCGGGGCCCGCGAAATCCGGCGGCAATGCGGCCATCGCCTCGCGTGCCATCCGTTCAAGATCGTCGAGATCCGGCGGGGTTACCTCGTTCCACTCGCTCGTCACAGTTTGCGCAACGTGCAGTCGCGCATGAGCGCGTCGGTGGTCTCGCGGTCACAGAGCCGCGTGGCATCGGTCATCACGGCGTTCGAGGCGGCCGCCACCGCGAAGCGCAGGCATTCGCCGGGGTCGCGATCCTCGGCGAGGCCGAGCGTGTAGGCGCCAACGAAGCTGTCGCCGGCACCGACCTTGGAGCGGACCTCAACGGGGGCGCCGACCGAATGCCACGATCCGTCGGGCGTGGAGAGGACCGAGCCGTCGGCCCCGCGCGCCACGATGATCGACCGGGCGACGCCGCGCGCGATCAACTCGCGACAGAAGGCGTCGGTATCCTCCACGCTGGACAGGGCCCGTCCGGCAAGCTCTTCGGCCTCGGCATCGTCCATCCTCAGCAGGTGGAGCGACGAATGCGGCTTTTCCACCAGGTGGTGCAGCGCGGGGCCCGACGTGTCGACGATCAGCCGCGCCCCGCGGTCGCCGACGTGATCGGCCAGGATCGACGGAAAGTCCTTGGCGACGCCCGGCGGCTGCGATCCCGACAGGACCACCAGCGTATCGTCGCCCGTCGCCTGATCGATGGAATTGAGCGCGCGTCCAACGTCGCCCTCGTGCCATTGCGGTCCGGGCATGACGAAGCGGTATTGCCCGCCCGTGCTCTCGTCGATGACCGAGATGGATTGTCGCGTCTCGCCCGGGCCCTGGAACGCCACGGTGGCCACGCCTTCATGGGCCAGACGCTGGAGCAACTGCGCCCCCGTTCCGCCGCCGATCGCGATGAGCGCCACGGCCTGACCGCCGAGCAGCCGGATCGCGCGGGCGACGTTGATGCCGCCGCCTCCGGGATCGATCTGCGGGTCGGAGCAGCGCAGCTTCAATTCAGGCACGACGCTGGGCGTGGCGGTGGAGAAATCCACCGTGGGGTTCAACGTAATCGTGAGGATATGGGCGCGCATGAGGGTCTTTCGGATCGGTGCGAATCCTGCTCAGGATGGATCGCTTGCGTTCGTGTGCAAGGGGAGCTGTCCGTATTTCTAGACAATATCCCGCGGTTGTGAGATAGCGCGCGGGAAGGAGAAAGCGTCATGACAACGACCCGTTTTGCCCCGTCGCCGACAGGATATCTGCACATCGGCAATCTACGTACGGCGCTTTTCAACTGGCTGATCGCCCAGAAGGCAGGCGGCACGTTCATTCTGCGGCTCGACGATACCGATCCGGTCCGTTCCACCGACGAATATGCGGACGCGATCATGGAGGATCTCGAATGGCTCGGCCTCGGCTGGGACCGCGTGGAGCGTCAGTCGCGCCGGCTCGACCTCTATGCGCAGGCCGCAGACGAGCTGCGCGCGAAGGGTCGGTTCTACGAGGCGTTCGAGACACCGACCGAGCTCGATCTCAAGCGCAAGAAACAGCTCAACATGGGACGCCCGCCGGTCTATGACCGCGCGGCACTCGATCTCGCCGACGCCGACAGAGCGCGGCTGCGCGAGGAACGCGGGCCGGGGCATTGGCGCTTCAAGCTCGATCACGAGCGGATCGAATGGCAGGACCGCATCCTCGGCGACATCTCGATCGACGCGGCCAGCGTCAGCGACCCGGTGCTGATCCGGGGCGACGGCCAGGTTCTCTATACCCTGGCCTCGGTGGTGGACGATACCGAGATGGGTGTCACCGATGTCGTGCGGGGCAGTGACCACGTGACCAATACCGCGACGCAGATCCAGATCATGGCGGCGCTCGGGCACGACCATCCGACCTTCGCGCATCACTCCCTCCTGACAGGTCCGCAGGGAGAGGCCCTGTCGAAACGGCTCGGGACGTTGTCGCTGAGGGATTTGCGCGATGCGGGGATCGAGCGGATGGCGATCCTGTCGCTGATGGCGCGGCTGGGATCGTCGGATCCGGTCGAGCTTCGGATCTGCCCCGACGAACTCGTCGCGGGGTTCGACGTGACGCGGTTCGGGGCCGCCCCGACCAAGTTCGACCCGGAGGATCTCAAGCCGATGACGGCGCGGGTGCTGGCGGCCAAACCCTTCGAGGCGGTCGAGACCGATATCGACGTGCTCGGCGTGCCGAAGGAGATCGCCCGGGATTTCTGGGAGGTCGTGCGCGAGAATATCGAGACGCGCGGCGACATGGTGCGTTGGTGGGCGATCTTCCACGACGGTGTGACGCCGGTCGTGGTGGCCGAGGAGGACCGCGAATTCGTGAGCCATGCGCTGGAGATGCTGCCGGCTTATCCCTACGGGCCGGACACGTGGGCGGAATGGACGAATGCCGTCAAGGAGGCGACGGGGCGCAAGGGCAAGGCGCTCTTCATGCCGCTGCGCCTCGCGGTGACCGGATTGCCGAAGGGCCCCGAAATGGCGCAGGTCCTGCCGTTGATGCAAAAGCCGATCACGGCCTGAGCGGGGATATACCGCAGTCAGGCGGGACCGCTCTGGCGGATCGCCGGCGAAGGCGAAGGACGTGGTGAGGCACCGGGCCGCGCGGGTTCAGCCCCTGGGATCGATCAGGCGATCGAGCACCGATTGCCGCGTGATCTGACCGATGACCCTGTCATCCTCGACGACACTCAGGGCCGTGCGGCTTTGCCCCAGTGCCTGCATCACGGCGCCGATATCGGCATTGGGGTCGATCCGGTCCGGCCACTCCTCATCCGCCATGGGATGCATCACGTCACGTGCCCGAAGCACGCCGAGCGGGTTCATGTGTGCGACGAAGTTCGCCACGTAATCGCTTGCCGGTGCCTGATAAATGTCTCGAGGGGTGCCATGCTGGACGATCCGCCCGCCTTCCATGATGGCGATCCGGTCGCCGAGCTTGAACGCTTCGTCAAGATCGTGGCTGACGAAAACGATGGTGCGGTTCAGGCGTTTCTGAAGGTCCAGCAATTCGTCCTGCAACCGCGTGCGGATCAGCGGATCGAGGGCAGAGAACGGCTCGTCCATCAGCAGGATCGGCGCGTCGGTCGCAAAGGCCCGCGCGAGACCCACGCGTTGCTGCATGCCGCCCGAGAGGTCGCCGACCTTGCGATCCGCCCAATCCGCCAGCCCCACGAGGTCGAGCTGGTGAAGGACCTTCTCGCGCCGCTTCGCCTTGGAAAGCCCGCCGAGTTCCAGGCCGAGGCCCACATTCTCGGCCACGCTGCGCCAGGGCAGGAGGCCGAATTGCTGGAACACCATCGACACGTCGTCGAGCCGGAGCTGCCGCAGCTTGCGGCGCTTGGCCTGCGTCACGCTGACCATGCGGTCGCCCTGGCGGATCGACACGTCGCCGCGCACCACGTGGTTGAGGCCGTTCACGGCGCGCAGAAGCGTTGACTTGCCGCTTCCCGAGAGCCCCATGAGGACCAGGATCTCGCCTTCGGGAACGCTCAGGTCGCAATCGTGCACGCCGAGAACCTGACCCGTCTCGCGCTCGATCGTGCCACGATCGCGACCGGCATCCATCATCGGCAGGGCCGATTCCGGATCGTCGCCGAAGACGATCGACACCTTGTCGAAGACCACGGCCGTGTCGGTCATGGCGTACCCTCGTAGCGCAGGATGCCGGCGATGCGGGGTGGCGCGCCGTCGGAGGTATGGTTGCGACCGTCGGTGACGTCGACATGGGGCAGAAACGGCGACTGATCCGCGATGCAGGCGAGGTTGATGCCGAATTCGCTCGGGTCCGAGCGGCGGCGGTGATGGGTATAGATGCCGCAATGACGGCAGAAGTAATGCTGCGCCGTGCCGGTATTGAAGGTGTAGAGCGTGAGATCCTCGGCGCCGTGCGTGATCTCGAACGCGTCGAGCGGTGTGCTGACCGCGACGGCGCCGCGCATCGCGCAGAACGAGCAGTTGCAGCGCCGCGCGGAGGCGAACCCGTCGGGCAGGGTCGCGGCGAAGCGGACCGCGCGGCAATGGCAGGCGCCTTCGATCTTCATTTTTCCGGCACCCTCAGCATCCGGTCGAGGACGATCGCAACCACGACGATGACGAAGCCGCTCTCGAAGCCCAGAGACGTGTTGACCTGGTTGAGCGCGCGCACGACGGGCACGCCGAGGCCGTCGGCCCCCACGAGCGCCGCGATCACCACCATCGACAGCGACAGCATGATGGTCTGGTTGAGCCCCGCCATGATCTGGGGCAGGGCGCTCGGCAGTTCGATCTTCCACAGAAGCTGCCGCGGGGTCGCGCCGAAGGCCTGCGCCGCCTCGATCAGCGGTTGCGGCGTGGACGAGATCCCGAGATGCGTGAGCCGGATCGAGGCCGGCAGCACGAAGATCACCGTCGCCATCAGTCCCGGCACCATCCCGATGCCGAAGAACACGATCGCGGGGATCAGATAGACGAACGTCGGCAGGGTCTGCATCAGGTCGAGCACCGGGCGTACCCAGGCATAGAGCCGGGGGCGATGGGCGACCGCGATGCCGATCGGAACCCCGAGCCCCATGCAGACCACGCAGGCCGAGAGGACGAGGGTGAGGCTCTCGCTGGTTTCCTCCCAATATCCCTGGTTGAGCACGAAGAGGAATCCGAGCAGCACGAGCAGGCAGACCTGCCAGCGGCGTTGAAGATACCAGCTCAGCGCCATGAAGGCGGCGATCACGACGAGGGGGTGGAATTCGGCCGGATAGGCCGGCACGTACCCGTCCTGCCCGGTGATCCAGCCGATGCCGGGCGGCGAGAGGAACAGCGCCAGAAGGAACTCGATGAGACCTTCGAGGAAGATCGCGATGCTGTCGAAGACAGCCGCCCCGTTGGTCTGCAGCCAGTCGAAGGCGTCGCCTGCCACGCGGCCCACGGGAATCTTGGTGTCGGTCAGCCACTCCATCGACGCAACATGCCGTGCCCGCCCCCGGATTGGAAGCGGAAAGCTGCCCGGTCATCGCATTGAAATTGGGGCGCCCGCCCTATTTCTTGCGCAACCGCATCCGACAAGCGAGAGATCCGCCAATGACGACACGCAGACAGATCCTGACCTCCGGCATGGCGCTCGGCGCGATGAGCATCCTGCCCCGCGCCGCCGTCGCGGCACAGCATTCGGGCGACAGCTTCGCCACGCAGAGTGGCGAGATCGTCGTGCATCCCGTGAGCCATGCAAGCTTCTGGATGGAGACGCCCGCCGGGATCATCTATGTCGATCCAGTGGGCGAGCCTGCGGATTGGGAGAACGCGCCCGATCCCGATCTCATCCTCGTCACGCACGAGCATGGCGATCATTACGCGCCGGATCTGCTGTCGCAGATCGTCGTCGGCAAGACGCAGATGATCACCAACATGATCGTCTACGACATGCTGCCGAGCGAGTTGAAGATGAAGAGCCAGGAGGTCGCCAACGGCGACAGCACGGATGCCCTCGGCATGACGATCGAGGCGGTGCCGGCCTACAATATCACCGAGGGGCGGCTCGAATTCCATCCCCAGGGCCGCGACAACGGCTATGTGCTGACGATCGACGGGCTGCGCATCTATATCTCTGGCGATACCGAAGGTACGCCCGAGATGCGCGCGCTCGAGGATATCGACGTGGCTTTCGTGAGCATGAACCTGCCCTTCACCATGGATGCGGCGCAGGCCGCCGATGCGGTGGCCGAGCTTTCGCCCGGAACGGTCTATCCCTACCATTATCGCGGGCGCGACGGCGGCACCCAGGATCCCGAGGAGTTCGCGCGGCTGCTTGCCGAGGCCGGGTCCGAGACCGAGGTGCGGATGGGCGAGTGGTATCCCGAGGGGCTGGAGTGACGCCGCGCCGTCTCGGCCCTGAAGCATTCATGGCTTGACGAAGAAAGGGATCGCCGCGGCGCCAGCCCCTGACGGTAAATGTTGAAACCCCGCGCGAGCTCCGCGCGGGGTTTGGCTTGCTCGACTTCTCCTTCCTATCTTCGGAGAAAGAGGGGAGGGCAGAAGATGTCGAAGAGCGACAACGGTGGCAGACGCAAAAGGGCTGACGATAGAACCCTTGCCGACAAAATCGGCGGCATCGTCATTGTTCTCTCCGTCATCTTTGGCGTCGCAGCTTGGGCTTTGTCCGAGCCGGATAACGGATCAACTCAGCGGGAAGATGGCGGCGGCCAGAGCGGCTCCTGCCAAGAGAACCATCGTCAGAGCCAAGACGAACTGGAGTTCCGCACGAGGTCTCCCTTGTTCTACGCTGGCAGGGAAGCCTGCAAGGAGGCCGCCGCGGAAGAAGCAATGTAGCACGCCTGAACTGGCCCCCTTTTCGACCGGACACTCGAGCATGACCATGGAGGCTTAGGGATATCCCTAAGCACGTGCTTATGTCTGACTATGAGATCATCACCGATGGCGGCCGCCGGCGCCTCTGGACCTCGTCCGAGAAGCTGCGGATCGTCGAGGAGACGCTGGAGGAGAACGCCAGCATCTCGGTCGTGGCGCGCCGCAATGGCGTGGCTCCGAACCTGCTGTATCGTTGGAGGCGACTGATGCTGGAGGG
>CANLEQ010000001.1 GCA_947489705.1 uncultured Paracoccaceae bacterium | reverse complement strand
CCACGGCCAAGGCCCAGTGACGGCTGGTGGCGGACCAGATGCGGGGTAAGCTGCCGAAGCTGGCCGACCTCATGGACGGGGCCGAAGAGGATGTCCTGGCCTACATGACATTCCCTGCCCAGCACCGCGCCAAGTTGCATTCAACGAATCCGATCGAGCGCCTGAACGGCGAGATCAAGCGTCGCACCGATGTCGTCGGCATCTTCCCGACCGAGGCGTCGATACGCAGGCTCGTCGGCGCGGCCGCTACATGACGCTGGAAACCTTGGCCCCGGTCTGCGACGATCCCATCGTCAGCCTGCCTGCCGCGCAGCGCGACTGACCTGCTCGGCCACGCCGGCATCCGTCGCGCCGGCCATGAGCTACACCATGCCGTGGGACACGACCATCCGAAGGTTGGGTGTTTGAGCCCCCGGTTTGATAGTGTGATCTTTTCGTGGGCCCGCGATGCCCCGCCGAACCCGATCGGGTAGCGACTGAACTTCTGCCGTTTCGGCTTGTCCCCCTCGACGTCCGTCAAGCGCGAGATGCAGTCGCCATCGTGCTCGAACCGATGGCGCACAATGGCTCATCGCTGCAGGCACCGGTGCGGTACCGACCCCGTCAGATGCGGAATCGTGGGCTGCAAGGCATAGAGACAATCGTCCAGCGGCAGCAGCGTGTGACGCCGGAACGCGACGATCATCGCCTCCTCCGCCTCGGTCGGAATTGTCGAGCGCGGCTCCGGCCAATGCGCTTCGATTGGCATCGGCTTTGGTGTAGCCCGCGAGAGGTCTATCCCCACAAACGTCGATAACATAGCCGCACGATCTCTCCGCGGCCCGGCGGAAGGTCACGCCCTTATCTTGCCCTTTTAGCCGGAGGTAGGTCGCCACGGCGTCAGACAAGCGCATACCTTTGGGCGTAAGATCTGTCTTGCGAGCGCCAGACTGTCGGGTGTCTGCCCCGAAACGCAAAGGGTGCTTCCCCGGCAGGTCGGCATCCTGGGATCGAAGGTGAAACCAGTATTCGTCGAGTTGGCTTGCAGCACGGATTGCCCGGAATGCGGCGACCCGTGGGGATCTCGTTCGAAGGGAATACGAGATGCTGTCTGAAGAGTAGTGCTTCCTGACCTCCACAGGCACACGACGACGGAAGTAGAAGATACCGTCTTTCCGGAAGGTGTGAGGTGCGAAAATGTGCTACGCCTTGGCTTGATCCGATCAAGACCGAGGCACTTCAATGTATTGGAAGCTTGGGTGGTGCCGCTGAAGGGACTCGAACCCCCGACCCCATCATTACGAATGACGTGCTCTACCAGCTGAGCTACAGCGGCGTCCACCGGCGCGTCCAATAGCAAGGATACCGCGCCGGCGAAAGGGGGTTTCAGGATCGTTTTGCGTTTTCCTCGTCGCGCTGTTCCTGCGGCACGATCACCTCGGCCTCGGGCACGGTGGTCGCCGTGGGCGGGGTGTCCTCGGCGACCGGCTGCACCTCGCCTGCGGGCTCCGAGGGAACCGGGCTCGCATCGCTGTCGCGATCGGGCGCCGCGACGGCGTGGTCCTCGCGCGCGGTCGGGGTCGGCGCATCGCTTTCCGCGATCACCATGCCGGTATGATCCTCCTCGCGCCCGACGATCAGGGGCAGCATCTCGGTCTGCGCGGGCATGGCCACGACACCTTCCTTCGGCTCCCGCCAGCTGAACGTGTCGAAGGCCCCGCAATTGCCGCAGATCGGCTCCCATTCGCTGTGGACGGCGTGGCAATTGTCGCAGACCCATTGCGGGCCTCTCGGCACCGAGACCGCCTTGGTCAGCCAGCCGCGCACCACCGCGTCGTCGGCACCCTCGCCGCGCTCGATCGCCGCCATGATCGTGACCGAGCGCGCCGTGGGATGAACGGTCGCAAGATCACCCAGCGCGCGGCGCGCGGCCGGAAAGTCCTCGTTCGCAATATGAAGCTCGGCCAGCAGCATGCGCGTCTCGGGGAAGTCCGGCTTGAGCCGCGTGAGCGTGGTGAAGCGCCGCACGCGCTGGTCCGGCGTCTCGTCCGGCGCGATCTCGGCGAAGGCCGCCGCCAGATCGGGATGCGGTTGCGCGTCCCACGCCTTTTTCAGAACCCGCGTCGCATAACGCGTCTGGTTGTTGCGGATGTATTCCCGCGCGGCGAGCGACGCGGCGGGGATCAGGTCGGGCGACAGGCGGTTCGCCTCGATCGCGTTCTCGCGCGCCTTGATGTCGCTGTCGGCGGCCAGCAGGTCCTTCGCCTCGCTGAGCGCGAGAACGGCATCGCGCCGCTTGTGCACATCGCGCGGCAGGCTGCCATGCTTGAGCTTGGCGCCCAGCGTCTGCCGAGCACCGGCCCAGTCATGCTTGCCGGCCTGCAGACGCAGAAGCGTGTCCTGCGTCTCGACATGCTTGGGCTTGAGCGCGAAGGCCTTCTGGGCCAGCGCGAGGGCGGTGTCGGTATCGCCGTCCTCGAGCTTCTGCTTCATCAGGCCGCGGACGCCGACGAACCGCGTGCGTTCGTCCGACAGCAGATCCTTGTAGACGCTTTCCGCGGTCTTGCGGTCGCCCGTCATCTCGGCGCCCTGCGCCACGAGAAGCCGCGTCAGATCGGGACGGTCGAGATATTTCTCGGCCCTCTGCGCCTTGGACTGCGCCTCTTTCCCCTCGCCCGAGGCGAGCGCCAGCATCGCGTCGCTCAGCGCGTTGAGGCCCTTGCGCTCGCGGCTGCGCGAGAAATGACGGCTGATCGCCGTCTCGTCGCCGTTGAGGAACCTCAGCAGTGCCACGAGCAGGCCGAGCAGCTTGATCACCACCCACACGAGCAGGATCAGCAGGATCGCCGCGATCACCGCCTGAAGCGGCCCGAGGGTGAATTCGGTATTCGCGAACGCCACCCGGATCGCGCCTTCGGCATCCATGAGCTGACCTGCCCCCCAGGCGAGAAACGCGATCAGACAGAAAAAGAGGACGACCTTGAAAAGAGACCAAAGCATGTCAGACCGTCCTTAATTGCTGTTGGAAGATGTAGGAAGCTCGGCTGCCGCATTCTTCGCGTCGAGCCGCGTCCGCGCCCGGTCGATCCAGTCCGACATGGCGTCGCGGCCTTCCTGCGGCAGCGCCTCCAGCTCCGAAAGGGCGGCGTCAAGTGCGCCTTCGCCGAGCCGGGCCTGGGCCCGCGACAGGATGGCATCGGGGCCGCTTCCCTCGCGTTCGTCGAGCGATCGCGCGCCGGTCTGCGACTTCAGGAACGCGCCGAACCGGTCGAGCGCGCCATCGCCCGCAGTCACCTGCAACGAGGCGTCGAGCGCATCGCGCGCGGCGTCATCGTAACTTTGCTGAAGTTCCGCAAGGGTGGCGACGCCTTCCGGCGCAGGCGAGGTGACCGCGTCCGGCAATTCCCCATCGCTCGCCTCGCGATAGGCGCCGACCGCATCGGAATAGGGTTCGCCCACCTCGATCGCGGCGCGGATCTCGCTGATCGCGGCCTGTGCGGAAATGCGCCGCGCCTCGTCCTCGGCGGCGGTCTCGGCCCCTGCGACCTGCTGGCTCAACTCATCGAGGCGTTGTTCCAGCGCGGCGATCTGGTCCTGCGACGCGTCGTCCTCCGCCGCCTCCTCGAGCGATGCGATCTGCTCCGACAGGCCGTCGATGCGGCCTTGCAGCTCGGATTGAAGGCTGTCCGTCGTCTGGCTCAGCTGCTCGAACCGTTCGGGGTCGAAGGCGGAGGCCGTGTCGCCCTCCGGCGATTGGAGCCCCGAGACGCCGGCCTCAACACCGCCGATCCGCTCATCGAGGGAATCGATATCCCCCACCAGGGAGCCGAGATTCTCGCGCAGTTCGGCAAGGCCCGCATCCGACGCGTCGAGCCGCTCCATCGCCTCGTCCGGTGCGCCCAGAAGGCTCTCGATCTCGTCGAGGCGGGATTCCTGCGCCGCCACGATCTGCGCCATCTCGTCCTCGGCATCGTCGGACCCGAAAAGGCCGAATTCCCCGTAATAGGCGGCAAGGTAGCCGATCGCCGCGGCAAGGAACCCGCCGAGCAGAAGCACCGCGAAGGACGGACCACCGGACCCGCCCGAAGGCGTCACGACGGGCCCGGGCGACGTCGCGGTATGCTCCTCGGAAGCTGTCGTTTCCTCGGGTGCGGTCCCCGTCGCCTCCCCCGGTCCGGACGTTTCGGTCGTGTCGGTCGTGTCGGTATTCTCGTTTGTCGCCACGTCTGTCCCACCTTCCTCGCGCCCTGTTGCGGGCCTTTGCCCAATTCATGCAATCATCCATGGACCTTATCGTTCCGCATCCCTCGCAACAAGTCTGACGAGCGCGGCCGTCATCGCCTCGGCATCCGGCCTCTCGGCGACATGGAGCGGCGTTTCGAACGGCCAGGCCTCGGCCACGGCGCGGCTGATCGCAAGTGCGACCAGCGACGGCGCGGGAGCGTCACCGAGGGCCCCGGCCACCAGCCGGGCCGACCGCGCCGAGAAGAGCGGCAGGATCGCGGGCCCGAGGGTCATCCGCAAGCGCGCCGCCTCGCTCAGCGGCTGCGCCACCTGATCGTAGACCACGCGCCCCTCGGCACGCATCCCCGCCGCGGCGAGCCTCGGCGCGAGCGCCTGCGCCACGTGCCGGCCATGAAGATGGACCACCGCGGCGCGTTCGCGCTCCAGGATCGTCCGCGCAAGGCCGTCCGCATCGCCGGGCCCCGTTTCGCACGCGAAACCGAGAGCGCGCGCGACCTGCGCCGTTCGCGACCCGACCGCCCAGGCGCGCCGCGACACGAGCCCGAGGGCATGGGCGCGCCGCGCGCCGGCCTCGGAGGTCAGGACGAGCGCCCCCTCGGGGATGTCGTCCGGCACCAGCGGCACGATCCGCAGGACTGGCGAAAAGAGGATCGGACCCGTCACGCCCGCCCCCCGCGCGTCCCGCGCGAACCGGTGCGCGGCCTCTCGGGGACGCGTGAGGATCAAGGCGCGCGGCGCGATGGCGAACCCCTTTCGGGCCATGGACGGGACGTTGCCGAAATGCTACGCCCCGCGGATCCTTCACGCAACCGAGACGCCATGAACGGCCCGCTGACCATCCTGGGGATCGAGAGCAGCTGCGACGATACCGGCGCGGCCATCCTGCGCCACGTTCCCGGCGCGCGACCCGAGATCCTGTCGAATGTCGTGTCGGGCCAAACCGCGCTCCATGCCGATTTCGGAGGCGTGGTGCCTGAAATCGCGGCGCGCGCCCATGTCGAAAAGCTCGATCCCTGCACCGCCGAGGCGCTCGGTCGCGCCGGCGTGACGCTGGACGGGATCGACGGCATCGCCGTGACCGCCGGCCCGGGCCTGATCGGCGGGGTGATGGCGGGCGTGATGTTCGCCAAGGGCCTCGCCGCCGCGCGCGGCCTGCCCCTGATCGGGGTCAATCACCTCGCGGGCCACGCCCTGACGCCGCGGCTGACCGGGGACGTGGCGTTTCCGTATCTCATGCTGCTCGTCTCCGGGGGCCATTGCCAGTTTCTGCGGGTCGACGGGCCCGACGATTTCGTGCGGCTCGGCGGAACGATCGACGACGCGCCGGGAGAGGCCTTCGACAAGGTCGCTCAGGCCCTCGCGCTGCCGCAGCCGGGCGGGCCGAATGTCGAGATCTGCGCCCGCGATGGCACCGATCGCATCGCGCTGCCGCGGCCGCTGATGGATCGCGAAGGGTGCGACATGTCGTTTTCGGGGCTGAAGACCGCCGTGTTGCGGGCCCGCGACGCGGCGCTCGTCGACGGCGCCCTTCCGCGCGCCGCGCGCGCCGATATCTGCGCCTCGTTCCAGGCCGCGATGGCCGAGATCCTTGCGCGCAAGTCGCGGCGCGCCATCGCGCAGGCCGGACCGGTGACGACGCTAGCCGTGGCCGGGGGCGTCGCGGCCAACGTTGCCATCCGCGCGGCGATCGAGGACGTCGCGCGTGAGGCGGGGATCGGCTTCGACGCGCCGCCCCTCGCCCTTTGCACCGACAATGCCGCGATGATCGCCTGGGCCGGGATCGAGCGGTTCCGGCTCGGCCATCGCGACGGAATGGACCTGGCCGCGCGGCCGCGCTGGCCGCTCGACGCAGGCGCGACCCCGATGCTCGGCAGCGGGCGCAAGGGGGCGAAGGCATGAAATACTGGCTCTTCAAATCCGAGCCGTCGGACTGGTCGTGGGACGATCAGGTCGCCCGTGGTGCCGCCGGCGAGGAATGGTCGGGCGTGCGCAACAACCAGGCGCGCAACGCGATGCGCGAGATGACGGCGGGCGATCTGGGGTTCTTCTATCACTCGCAGAAGGACCGCGCGATCGTCGGCATCGTCGAGGTGATCGCGCCTGCCCATCCCGACAGCACCGCCGACGACGACAGATGGCTCTGCGTCGACATCCGCGCGGTCGAGCCGCTCGTCCGGCCCGTCACGCTTGCGAGCGTCAAGGCCGAACCCGCGCTTGCGGGCATGGCGCTGGTGCGCAATCCGCGCCTGTCGGTGCAGCCCGTGGCGCCGGAAGAATGGCGAAGGATCCGCACGATGGGCGGGCTCTAGCTTTCCTGCAGCGCCTTGAGCGCATCGGGCCGCACCAGCCACAGCACGAGCGCCCCGAGCCCGCCGAGCGCGAGCGTCAGGATCGCCGCTGCCGCCATCGTGCTGACCCGTTCGAGCGCCAGCGTGTTCACGTCGGATACCAGCGCCAGCACCTCGAGCACCGAAAGCGTCAGGAACGCCGTGAAGAGAGTGTAATTCCAGGGCAGCGTGCGGAAGGCGAGCGGCAGGGAGGCGAGGCCCAGGACCACCGTCAGCCATGTCGCATCGCTCGCCCACGCGACGCCCATCGCGACCGCCGTCCCGAGAAGCGTGCCGAGCGTCCGCTTGGCCGTTCGGGAAAACAGCGTGCCGTGCGGCGGAATGCAGAGCACCACGAAGGTCAGCGGGAACCAGAAGCCGTGTACGCCGAAGAACCGGTTGCCGACATAGACCGACGCGGCCAGCCCACCGGCGAGGATCGCGCCGAAGACCATGGCATATTCTTCGCTTTCGCGATCCTCCCCGCCCGTCGTGCGGTTCTGCCCGAGAACCTTCGTGACCCCGAGCGCCCAGATCATCGCCGCGAGGAAGATGGCGAAGAGCAGCGGCTTCTGATCCGGCGGCATGATGGGCGAGGTGAAGACGGTCCAGGTGATGAGCGCCCGCAGGACCGGCCGCGACAACCCGTAAAGCCCGCAGATCCCCGCCATGATGCCCAGCACGGGCGCCACGATCAGCGCCATCTGGGGCGATCCCAGGCTCAGAAGTCCCGCCATTCCGAGGACCATGGTCACCAAGGCGGCGGGCAGCGTCCCCTCGTCCTTGGCCGCCAGATGCGCCGGCAACGCGGCGATGAAGGCCACCGCGCCCATCCGCCCGAAGAGCAGGACCGCCACGGCCGGCGGTGCTGCCACGGCGAGGGTGGTGACGGCCACCGATTTCCAGGGCATCGGATCGCCGCCTTCGAACATCCATGCCCTGGTTCGTCGCAACATGCCGCACCCGCCTGACCCCGACAGCATCTAGCGCATGCCCCGCCGCCGGCCAAGCGTCATCCGGGCGCGATCAGGCGTAGACGGATTCCTTCCCGAAATGCTTGGTGAGCATGTAATAGAGAACGGCGCGATATTTGTTGGGATTCTCGCGCCCGTAGATGCGGATCGATTCCTGGATGCCGCCCATCAGACTGTCGCTGTCGTCGAGCCCGAGCTTGCCCATCAAAAAGTTCTCGCGGATCCGGGTCAGCTCGTCGGTATCGGACGAGGCCACCACGGACGCATCCGCGTCGTAGATCGCGGGCCCGCAACCGATCGTCACCTTCTCCAGCAGGTCCATGTCCGGCTCCATCCCGCATTTCTCGCGCAGGTCGGTGGCGTATGTCTCGATCAGGTCTTCTCTCTGTCCCATCGTCGTCTCGTTCCTTCTGCATTGGGCCGCGCCCGTCGGTGACGTTTCCGTCGCGCGGCAAATTTGATCACGGGCGGGGAAAATCCGCATTTCCTCACCCCTAGATGGCACAAACACGCCCCCATTGCAGGAATTTCTCGCGTATCGCGAATTTTATGTAAGCTGGTGGAATTGGGCCTGCGCCCGATCCGACGATGCCGCCCGCAAAAACCCAGAGGGAGAGCTGCATGCAGAACCAGATCTACGTCGTCGCCTACGAGGGCAATCAGGACGGCACCAGGGTCCTCGACTACGCGATACGTCAGGCCTCGCGCTCGGGGGCAAGCCTCAACATCGTCCATATCCTGGAATGGTCGCCCTACCAGTTCCTGACCAACGAGGAGATCGAGGAGCGCCATCGCCGCCGCGGCGAAGAGATGAAGCGCGCGCAGGATGCCCTGCTGCAACCGGCGCTCGACAAGGCCGGCCAGGCCGGCGTCGAGGCCATCGGAACCCTCAAATTCGGCAACGTGGTGCAACTCGTCGCCAAGGCGGCGACAGACTGCAACGCGGAGCAGATCTTCGTCGGCCGCTCCGGCGCGCAGAGCATCGGCGCGCGGATCTTCGGCTCCGTGCCGCTGGGCGTCGCCCAGATCGCCACCGTACCCACCGTCATCGTACCGTGAAGGGATCCGACATGAGACCTCTCAGCCAAATGGCCGCCGCCTGCATCGCGCCCCTCACTTTCGCCGGGCCCGCCGCGGCGCAATCCTCGCTCGACGAGACGATCAACACCATCTTCGCCGATTACACCGGATGGTACGTCTCGATCATCTTCGCCGATCTGCCGGGCACGAACTTTTCGTGGATCGCACTCTGGCTCGTGGTGGGCGCGATCGTCTTCACGATCTATTTCGGCTTCATCCAGTTCAAGGGATTCATGCACTCGATCCGGCTGGTGAAGGGCGACTATTCGGATCCCGACGATGCGGGCGAGGTCAGCCATTTCCAGGCGCTGGCCACCGCGCTATCCGGCACGGTCGGCCTGGGCAACATCGCGGGCGTCGCGGTCGCCGTGGGGATCGGCGGGCCGGGCGCCACGTTCTGGATGGTGGTCGCGGGTCTCTTCGGGATGGCCACGAAGTTCACCGAATGCACGCTCGGGGTGAAGTACCGAAACGAATACGACGACGGCACCGTGTCGGGCGGTCCGATGTACTACATGACCAAGGGCTTCAGGGAGCGCGGCCTTCCGGGAGGCAGGGCCTTCGCCATGGTCTTCTGCGTCTTCACGATCCTGACCGCCGTGGGGGCCGGCAACATGTTCCAGGCGAACCAGGCCCATGCGCAGCTTTCCGGCGTGCTCGGCGGCTATCCCGGCTGGATCACCGGCGTGATCCTCGCCGTCATCGTCTTCGCCGTGATCGTCGGCGGGCTCAAGTCGATCGCCCGCGTGACGGAAAAGGTCGTCCCCTTCATGGGGATCTTCTACGTTCTCGTCTCGCTGGTGATCCTGCTCAGGAACTACGACGAGATCCTCTGGGCGTTCGGACAGATCTTCGAGGGCGCGTTCACCGGCCTCGGCGTCGCGGGCGGGTTCACCGGGGCGCTGATCCAGGGCTTCCGCCGCGCGGCCTTCTCGAACGAGGCGGGCGTGGGATCGGCCGCGATCGCGCATTCGGCCGTCCGCACGAAGGAGCCCGTGACCGAAGGCTACGTGGCCCTTCTCGAGCCCTTCATCGACACGGTCGTGATCTGCACGATGACCGCGCTCGTCATCGTCATCACGGGCGTGCTGCAGCTCGATCCCGAGACCGGGCTCTATGCCTGGAACGCCGAGGCCGGGCGCATCGCAACCGAGGGCGGCGTTCAGGGAGTGGAGCTGACCTCGGCGGCCTATGCGGAGGCCTTCTCGTGGTTCCCGCCGCTCCTCGCCGTCTCGGTCGTGCTGTTCGCCTTCTCGACGATGCTGTCGTGGAGCTATTACGGGATGAAGGCGGTCACCTACATGTTCGGCGAGGGGAAGGTGCAGGAACTGGTCTACAAGACCATCTTCTGCCTCTTCATCATCATCGGCTCCGCGGCGAGCCTGCAGCCGGTGATCGACTTCTCGGACGCGATGCTCTTCTCCATGGCGATCGTGAACATCATCGCACTCTACCTGCTGATGCCGATCGTGCGGGGCGAGCTCGACAGTTACGTCAAGCGTCTGCGCTCGGGCGAGATCAAGAAGTACAAGGGCGGCGACAAGGTCCAGCCGGGCGTCACGCCGGGCGAATGATCTCCGAAAAACGGCGAAGGCCGCCCGGCAGGGGCGGCCTTCGCTACTCTCCGAACCGGCCGGGTGTCGTCAGTACCGGTAATGCTCGGGCTTGAACGGGCCTTCGGGGGTCACCCCGATATAGGCGGCCTGCTCGGCGTTGAGTTCGGTCAGTTTCACGCCGATGCGCCCCAGATGAAGGCGCGCGACCTTCTCGTCGAGATGCTTGGGCAGGATGTAGACGTCGTTCTCGTACTGCCCGCCATTCTTCCACAGCTCGATCTGCGCCAGCACCTGGTTGGTGAACGAGGCCGACATCACGAAGGACGGATGCCCGGTCGCGTTGCCGAGGTTCAGCAGACGGCCTTCGGAGAGCAGGATGATGCGATGCCCCGACGGCATCTCGATCATGTCCACCTGGTCCTTGATATTGGTCCACTTGTGGTTCTTGAGGTTCGCGACCTGGATCTCGTTGTCGAAATGGCCGATATTGCCGACGATCGCCATGTCCTTCATCTCGCGCATGTGCTCGATGCGGATCACGTCCTTGTTGCCGGTGGTGGTGATGAAGATGTCGGCGCTGTCGACGACATCCTCGAGCAGGACCACCTCGAACCCGTCCATCGCCGCCTGCAGCGCGCAGATCGGATCGACCTCGGTCACCTTCACCCTTGCACCCGCGCCGCGCAGGCTCGCGGCCGAGCCCTTGCCGACATCGCCGTAGCCCATCACCACGGCGACCTTGCCGGCCATCATCGTGTCGGTCGCACGGCGGATGCCGTCGACGAGGCTTTCCTTGCAGCCGTACTTGTTGTCGAATTTCGACTTGGTGACGCTGTCGTTGACGTTGATCGCCGGGAAGGGAAGCTGCCCCTTGCGCTTGAGATCATAGAGGCGATGCACGCCCGTCGTCGTCTCCTCGCTCACGCCCTTGATCTGGTCGCGGACCTTCGTGAACCAGCCGGGCGACTGCTCCATGCGCTTGCGGATCTGGGCGAAGACGGCCTCCTCCTCTTCCGAAGTGGGCACGTCGATGAGGCCCGTCTCGCCCGCCTCGACCCGCGCGCCCAGCAGGACGTAGAGCGTCGCGTCGCCCCCGTCGTCGAGGATCATGTTGGGCCCGTCCGCGAACTGGAACGACCGGTCGAGGTAGTCCCAGTGCTCGACCAGCGACTGGCCCTTGACGGCGAAGACCGGCGTGCCGCCCTCGGCGATGGCGGCCGCCGCGTGGTCCTGCGTCGAGAAGATGTTGCACGAGGCCCAGCGCACGTCCGCCCCGAGCTCCACCAGCGTCTCGATCAGCACCGCGGTCTGGATCGTCATGTGCAGCGATCCGACGATCCGCGCGCCGGAAAGCGGCTTGGCGTCGCCGTATTCCTCGCGCAGGGCCATCAGGCCCGGCATCTCGGTTTCGGCAATGTCGAGTTCCTTGCGGCCGTAGGCGGCAAGCGCGATATCCTTGACGACGTAATCCTGAGCCATTGCGGCCGCTCCTCGTTGTGCGAAATTGCCCGTCCGATAGCATCCGCCCGCCTTGCGCACAACACACGGCCCGGTTGACGCAAGGCGGCTTTTGGCGAAGAAGGGGCGCCTCGACTTGATGGATGACGCAGATGCCCCAGCCGCGTGCCTGGCAACGAATGCTCTCGGGCCGGAGGCTCGACCTGCTCGACCCGACGCCGGTGGATATCGAGATCGAGGACATCGCGCATGGTCTTGCCTTCGTGGCGCGCTGGAACGGCCAGACGCGCGGCGATTTCGCCTATTCGGTGGCGGAACATTCGCTGCTGGTCGAGACGCTCTATGCGCGGATGGTGCCGCGGGCCGATCCGCGCTGGCGCCTGGCCGCCCTGCTTCACGACGCGCCCGAATACGTGATCGGCGACATGATCTCGCCGGTGAAATCCGCGGTCGGCCCGGGCTACGGGGCGCTCGACGAGCGGCTCGGCGTGGCGATCCACCTGCGCTTCGGTCTGCCCGCGACGCTGCCGCAGGCTGTCAAGCGCCGGATCAAGGCTGCCGACAGGGTCAGCGCCTGGATGGAGGCCACGCGCATCGCCGGTTTCACCGAGGCCGAGGCTTCGCGCTTCTTCGGCCGGCCGGACGCCGCCGTGATCGAGGGGCTCGAGATCGTGCTGCGCCCGCCGACGCAGGTGCGCGCGGAATTCACCGCGCGCCACCAGGCATTGCTGGGCGAGGTCTAGCGCGGCGACCGCTTGGCCAGGATGCGCTGGAGCGTGCGGCGATGCATGTTGAGCCGACGCGCCGTCTCGGACACGTTGCGGTCGCATTGCTCGTAGATCCGCTGGATATGCTCCCAGCGCACGCGATCGGCCGACATCGGGTTCTCGGGCGGCGGCGGCAGATC
Source organism: uncultured Paracoccaceae bacterium (assembly GCA_947489705.1). Taxonomy (GTDB): domain Bacteria; phylum Pseudomonadota; class Alphaproteobacteria; order Rhodobacterales; family Rhodobacteraceae; genus Palleronia. The sequence continues at coordinate 328,558 of CANLEQ010000001.1, read as the reverse complement.
CTCTCCGTTGGCGAGCAGCGCCGCGCTGATCTGGTTGGCGTCGGCGGGCTTCGACAGGTAGTCGGTCGCGCCGATCTTGACCGCAGCGACGGCGGTGGCGATCGCGCCATAGCCCGTCAGGACAACGATACGGGCATCGCCGCGACGCTCGCGGATGGCCTCGACCACGTCGAGCCCGTTGCCGTCGGCAAGCCGCAGATCCACCACCGCATGGGCGGGCGGCGTGGCGCGCGTCATCTCGATGCCTTCCGCGACGCTCTCGGCGGTGCGCACCTCGAAGCCGCGCTTCTCCATCGCCCGGGCGAGCCGTTTGACGAAGGCGTCGTCGTCATCGACCAGCAGCAGGCTCTTGTCGTCACCGATCTTGGCGGCTGTATCGCTCATGGGGGACACCGAACTCGTTGCGTTCAAGGCTGAAACTAGGCCGGTCGCGGGCCCGGTCAACGCGGTCCGCCCATTGCCCGGCGGATGCGCTCCGCGATAGTGTCGCACGATGAGCGATGCCATGTATTCCCCGCCGACCGGGTCGCCGGATCCCATCTTCTCCGGCCCGCGCCGGTCGAACTGGGTCCGGCTGCGGACGCTGATCCTGCTGCGCTGGATCGCGATCGGCGGGCAGATCCTCGCCGTCCTTGTGGCCGAACTGGCCCTGGGCCTGGTGCTCCCGAACGGGCTCGTCGCGATCGCGATCGCCGCGGCGATCACGACCAACGTGGCCGCGACGATGATCTATCCCGAGAACCAGCGCGTGTCCGAACGCGGACTGGTCTGCGTGCTGGTCTTCGACATGGTGCAGCTCTCGAGCCTGCTGATGGTGACGGGCGGGCTCAACAACCCGTTCGCCTCGCTGATCCTGGCGCAGGTCGCGATCTCGGCCGCGGTTCTGGGCCTGCGCGCGACGCTGGGCGTCTGCGCGGTCGCGCTGTGCCTGACATCGGTGAACCTCTTCGTGTACCTGCCGCTCTCCGGCGAGGCCGGCCAGACCATGTCGCTCGACCCGATGTTCCGCGTGGGGTTCTGGGCGGCGATCGTCACGGGCGTCGTTTTCCAGGCCTCCTATGCGCGGCGTGTCACACTGGAGATGACGGCGATGGCCGATGCGCTCTCGGCCACGCAGATGGCGCTCGCGCGCGAGCAGAAGCTGACCGATCTGGGCGGCGTGGTGGCCGCGGCGGCGCACGAGCTCGGCACGCCGCTCGCCACCATAGCACTCGTCAGCGGAGAGATGCTCGACGAGACCGAGGAGGGCAGCGACCTGCGAAACGACGCGCGGCTGATCCGCGACCAGGCCGAGCGGTGCCGCGTGATCCTCCATTCGATGGGCCGCGCGGGCAAGCAGGATCAGCACATGCGTCAGGCCCCCCTTTCGTCGATCCTCGAAGAGGCCGCCGCGCCCCACGGCGCGCGCGGCATCGCCCTGCTCTACGATCTCGCCGCGGCCCCCGGCGAGCTTGCGGAAGAGCCGGTGATCCTGCGCCGACCCGAGATCATCCACGGCATCCGCAACCTGATCCAGAACGCCGTGGATTTCGCCGAGACGACCGTCTGGATCGAGGCGCGGTGGACGGCGGCACGGATCAACCTGCGGATCGCCGATGACGGGCCCGGCTATCCCGTCGACCTGCTGCCGTTCCTCGGCGACCCGTTCACGCGGCCGCGCCGCCGGGCGGTGACGCAGCAGCGCAAGAATTACGAGGGGATGGGCCTCGGCCTCTTCATCGCCAAGACCCTGCTGGAGCGGTCGGGGGCCGAGATCACCTTTGCCAACGGACACGACCATGCGACAACCCGTCCGGACGCTCCGCGGATCGGCGCGCTGGTGGCGCTCGACTGGCCGCGCGCCGGGCTCGAACGACCGGGCGGCGGGCGGCACGCACTGGGCGAGAACACCCCGACCCGCACCTGACGCACCGTTTAATCGTTCGTTAACCAATTCCGCGCAGGGTCGGGCTATGTGTGGCGCCATCTGACCACAGGGGCGAATCGACGTGCTTTACAGCGTATGGGGATTGGCGATCGGCTTCGGCGTCGTGTCGTTCGGCGCGGCCCTTGCCGGTGCGGCCGTCCTCGCGATGCAGTACCGCGCGCTCATGTCCCAACGCGCCCTTCCGGCATCGACCGATCCCGACGCCACGATCTTCCTGGTGGACCGCGCCCAGCTCGTCGATGCGAGCCCCGCGGCGCGCGACTACCTGGCGATGCTGAGCGGCGGGCAATGGTCCTACAGGCAGCTTTCGGGGCATCTTTGCAAGGCGTTTCCCGAGTTTCAGGACGCCATGCTGACCCTGCCCCGGCGCCGCATGCAGACCCTGACCTCGCGCGACCGGACCCAGGCGCTGACCCTGACGATGGAGGGGCAGCGGACCCGGATCGCGATCACCACCGCCGAGAAGGACGTCGTCACGCTCGATCGCGGCAGCCACGGCCATATCGAGGCGGAACTCGAAAGCCTGCGCGCGATGGGCGACAGCCTCGCCTTTCCCGCCTGGCGGCAATCGCGCGAAGGGGCGATTTCCTGGGCCAACCGCGCCTATCTGGACCTCGCCCGCCGGGCCAAGGGGGCCGATGCGGGCATATGGCCGCCACCGCTGCTGTTTCCGGCCGTCGCCTCGGCCAATGGCCGCGAGATCCGCACGCAGATCGGCACCGATCCCGAAACGTCGAAATGGTTTGATTGTCGGATCGAGTCGCTCGACGACGACCTCTTCGTCACCGCGATCCCGGCGGACCAGCTGATCAAGGCCGAAGCGACGCTCGCCGATTTCACCCAGACCTTCTCGCAGACCTTCGCCCACCTCACCGTGGGCATCGCCGTGTTCGACCGCCGCCGGCAGCTCGCGATGTTCAATCCGGCCCTGACCGACCTCACCAACCTGCCGGTCGACCTGCTTTTCTCGCGTCCCAATCTCGAGACGTTCCTCGACGCGCTGCGGGCCCGCCACATGATGCCCGAGCCGCGCGACTACGCAAGCTGGCGCGACCATGTGAGCGACGTGGAACGCGCGGCCGCCGACGGCACCTATTCCGAGATGTGGCACCTTCCCGGTGCGCGCACCTACCGCGTCACCGGCCGGCCGCAGATCGACGGAGCCTTTGCGTTGCTGATCGAGGACATCAGCGCCGAGGTCAGCCTCACGCGGCGCTTCCGCAGCGAGATCGAGACCGGCCATCACGTGCTCAACGCCCTGCCCGACGCGATCTCGGTGTTCGACCGGATGGGCAACCTGATCATGGCGAATGCCGCCTACGACGCGCTCTGGGGCACCGACACCCAGGGCAGCGCCATGCAGATGACCGCGATCGAGGCCGTTCGCGACTGGCGCGAGGCGAGCGCGCCCAATGCCGCCTGGGGCGACGTGCAGCTCTATCTGACCCGCGACTTCCCCGAAGAGGGCTGGACCGCCAAGACCCAGCTCACCGATGGCCGGGCGCTCATCATCCACCTCAACGCGCTGCCCGGCGGGATGCGGATGGTCCGGTTCTCCGACGCGCGCCGCTCGCGATTGCTGCCGCTCGACGGGCGCATCGGCGAGGCGGAGCGCGCCGCGGAAGCGCGCCTCAAGGCCTAACGGCTTGCGACCGATCCGCTCTACGGCCAATGTGCGCGCATGCCCGACACGCTTCATCTCGCCCTCAAGGATGCCGCCGCCACCACCCGGCTGGGCCAGGCGCTGGCGGGGATCGTGGCGCCGGGCGACGTGATCTGTCTCGACGGCGATCTCGGCGCGGGCAAGAGCCATCTCGCCCGTGCCCTGATCCAGCGCCTCCAGATGATTGCGCATCGCCGTGCCGAGGACGTCCCCTCGCCCACATACACTCTGGTCCAGACCTACGAGGCGGGGGATCTCGCGATCCTGCACGCCGACCTCTACCGGCTGTCGGACCCGTCCGAGCTGGACGAGCTGGGGCTCACGGAGGCGATGGGACAGGCGCTCTGTCTCATCGAATGGCCCGACCGGATGGAGGATCTCTTGCCGAAGACCGCCCTCCGGATCGGGCTGCGAAGCGACGGCGACGGCCGCGCGGCGACCTTGCGCGGCCCGGGCTGGGGCGCGCGGCTCGCCCGGATCGAAGGGGCGGTCGATGCCTGACCGGGCGGCGCGGATCGACGCGTTCCTCGGCGATGCGGGCTGGGGCGGCGCGGTGCGGGCCCCCCTCGCCGGGGATGCCTCGTCGCGGCGATACCTGCGGCTCGCGCGCGGGGCCGACAGGGCCGTCCTGATGGATGCGCCACCCGCGACATGCGGCTCGCAGGCGCCGTTCCTGCGCATGGCGCGTCATCTTCGCGGCCTGGGCCTCGCGGCGCCCGAATGTCTTGCCTCCGACGACGCTGCGGGGCTCCATCTCATCGAGGATCTGGGCGATGTCGTGGCGGCCGGGGCGATCGCCAGCGACCCCGCCATCGAACGCGAGATCTATGCCACCGCGACCGACATCCTCGTGACCCTGCAAGGCGCGCCCTGCCCCGCCTGGGCCGCGCGGTACGGACCGGCGGAGATGGCCGCGGCGATCCGGCCCGCCTGGGAGCAGTATCGCGGCGAAGGCGATCCGCCCTCGGCCGGTTGGCGTGCGCTCGAGGCGGCGTTGGGCGCGCTTATCGCGGAACACGACATGCCGACTGTCCTGATCCATCGCGACTACCACGCCGAAAACCTCGTCTGGCGGCCCGAGTGCTGTGGGCTGGCGCGGCTGGGGCTGCTCGATTTCCAAGACGCTCTGGCAGGGCATCCCGCCTACGACCTCGCATCGCTGCTGCAGGATGCGCGGCGCGACGTGGACCCCGCCATCGAGGACGAGATGATCGCGCGATTCGCGGCTGCCCGCGCGCTCGACGAAGATCGGCTCCGCGCCGCCTATGCCGTGCAGGCGACCCAGCGGCACCTGCGCATCTTGGGCATCTTCGCCCGGCTGGCGCGCGAGCGGGGCAAGCCCGGCTACCTGCGGCTGGTCCCGCGGGTCTGGCGCGACCTGATGCGCAATCTCGACCATCCCGCACTGGCATCGCTGCGACCCATGGTGACCGACCTCATCCCCGCGCCCGGGGCTGCGCCGTGACGGACATCCCGCTCATGCTCTTCGCGGCGGGGTTCGGCACGCGGATGGGGCCGCTCACCGAGGGCCGGCCGAAGCCGATGATCCCCGTCGCGGGCCGGCCGCTCGTCGATCATGCCGTGGCGCTGGCGCGCGAGGCCGGCATCACGCGGATCGTCGCCAACACGCATTACCTTCCCCACCTCATCGAGCCTCACCTCGAAGCGCTCGGCGTCGCCATATCGCGCGAAGAGCCCGAGATCCTCGATACCGGCGGCGGTCTGCTCCACGCGCTGCCGCATCTGGGGGCGGGGCCGGTCTTCACGCTCAACACCGATGCCGTCTGGACCGGGCCGAACCCGCTTGCCGCGCTTGCCGCCGCCTGGTCCGACGGGATGGACGCGCTCCTGATGTGCGTGCCGGGTCCTTGCGCGCATGGCCGCGCCGGCCCGGGTGATTTCGCCCTCGAGAAGGGACGTCTGACGCGGGGCGGCGATCTCGTCTATACCGGCGCGCAGATCATCCATCCCCGCGCGCTTAACGCGGAATATGGCCGGGTCTTCTCGCTCTCGCGGGTCTGGACCGATCTGGCCGAACGCGGCGCGTTGCACGGGATGGTCCATGAAGGGCACTGGGCGGATGTGGGTCATCCCGGCGGCATCGCCGCGGCCGAGGCGATGTTGCACGATGTTTGAGGATTCCGCCACGCCGCGGCTCTTCGGCCTGCCGCCGGGGGCCGACTTTCCCGCCGAACTCGTCCGCGGGATCGAGGCACGGCTCGGTGATGCGCCGCCCGAGGCCTGGGCGCGGGTGGATCTCTACGTCAATACCGCCCGCACGAAGCGCAGGCTCGACGCGATCTTCGCCAAGGGGCCCGCGCGGCTTTTGCCGCGGATCCGGCTGGTGGCCGAGCTCGGGCGCGATCCGCTGCTGACGGACCTTGCCCCGCCGGCCGATCCGCTGGGACGGCGGCTGGAGCTGACGCGGCTCACCGGCGCACTGCTCCGGGCCGAGCCCGACCTCGCCGCCCGCAGCGCCGCGTTCGATCTGGCCGACAGCCTCGCCACCCTCATGGACGAGATGCAGGGCGAGGCCGTCACCCCCGAGGCCATCGCCGGCCTCGACGTCAGCGATCAGTCGGGCCACTGGCAGCGCGCGCTCAAGTTCCTGACGCTGGTGCAGGGCTATTTCGACGCCGATGCCGCCCCCGACCCCGAGGCGCGCCAGCGCAAGGTGGTCGAGGCGCTGGTCGCGAAATGGGAGGCCGCGCCCCCCGCCCATCCCGTGATCGTCGCGGGCTCGACCGGCTCGCGCGGCACCACCGCGCTTCTGATGCGCGCGGTGGCGCGGCTGCCGCAGGGCGCGGTGATCCTGCCCGGCGTCGATCCCGACATGCCGCGCGACATCTGGGACTCGATGACCGACGCGCTCTCGGCCGAGGATCATCCGCAATACCGCTTCGCCAGACTGGCGCGCGATCTCGACATCCATCCGGGCGATATCGCGGCCTGGACCGATGCCGATCCCGATCCCGCGCGGCGCCGGCTGATCTCCATGGCGTTGCGGCCTGCGCCCGTCACGGATGGATGGCTGCGCGACGGCCCGGCGCTCGGCGATCTGGTCCATGCCGCGGCGAACCTGTCGCTGCTCGAGGCGCCCGACCCGCGGATGGAGGCGCTCGCCATCGCGATCCGGCTGCGCGCCGCGATCGACGAGGGCCGGAGCGCCGCGCTGATCTCGCCCGACCGGGTGCTGACGCGGCAGGTGACGGCCGCCCTCGACCGCTGGGGGATCGAGCCCGACGATTCCGCCGGCCGGCCGCTGGCCCTGTCGGCGCCGGGCCGGCTTTTGCGGCACATGGCGGCGCTTCTGGGCCGCGCCGCGGCACCCGAGGATCTGTTGACGATCCTCAAGCACCCGCTGGTCCATAGCGGGTCCGAGCGCGGCGCCCATCTGCGCCTGACGCACGAGCTGGAATTGTGGCTGCGGCGCGACGGCCCCCCGCATCCCTGCACGGCCGATCTGGAGAATTGGGCGGCGGCGAGCGGCATCGACGATGCCGCGCCCTGGGTCGCCTGGATCGCCGCGACGATCCTCGCCGCGAGCGACGTGGCGCCGGGGCCGCTCCCGGGGATCTGCGCCCGGCATCTGGAGCTGACGGAGCGTCTCGCCGCGGGGCCCGGCGCGGAAACGAGCGAGCTCTGGAAGAAAAATCCCGGCGAGGCGGCGCAGGCCGTCATGTCGAACCTCAGCGACCAGGCGGGGGCCGCGGGCGGTGTGACGCTGGCCGATTACCGCGCTTTGCTCGACGCGCTCCTCAACGGCGAGGAGGTGCGCGATCCGATCCGGCCCGATCCGCGCGTGACGATATGGGGCACGCTCGAGGCGCGGGTCCAGGGTGCCGACCTGGTGATCCTCGGCGGGCTCAACGAAGGGGTCTGGCCCGAGGCGCCGACGCCCGATCCGTGGCTCAACCGGCGGATGCGGGCGCAGGCCGGACTGCTCCTGCCCGAGCGGCGGATCGGCCTTTCGGCGCATGACTTCCAGCAAGCCGTCTGCGCGCCGGAAGTGCTCGTCACCCGCGCGCTGCGCAACGCCGAGGCGGAAACGGTGATGTCGCGCTGGCTCAACCGGCTGACGAACCTGATGGCCGGGCTCGGCGCCACGAACGGTCCCGCCGCTCTGGCCGAGATGCGGGCGCGCGGCCGCGTCTGGCTCACCCATGCCAGAACGCTGGAGGCGCGCATCCACCGGGCCGCGCCCGCCGCGCGGCCCGCGCCCTGCCCGCCCGTGGATGTGCGGCCGAAAAGGCTGCGCGTGACCGAGATCCAGAAGCTCGTCCGCGATCCCTATGCCATCTATGCGCGCCGCGTCCTCGACCTCGCGCCGCTCGACCCGCTGCGCAAGGATCCCGACGCCGCCTTTCGCGGCACGCTCATCCACAAGATCTTCGAGCGGTACGTCGCCGAGGGCATCGATCCCGCCGCGCCGGACGCGGCGCGGCGCCTCATGGACATCGCCCGGGCGATCATGGCCGAGGACGTCCCCTGGCAGGCCACGCGGATCGCGTGGCTCGCGCGGCTCGAACGCATCTCCCCCTGGTTCGTCGGCGCCGACGCGGCCGGGCGCGCGGATGCCGCCCCGCTGGCGCTGGAGACCCGCGCGCATTACGCGGTGCCCGGCACCGACGTCACGATCAGCGGCACTGCCGACCGCATCGACCGCCGCGCCGACGGCACGCTCGTGATCCTCGACTACAAGACCGGCGCCGCGCCCACCGACAGGCAGATCCGCCAATACGACCCGCAGGTCCTGATCGAGGCGGTGATGGCCGAGGCGGGCGCCTTCGACGGCCTGCCGCCCGCCCGCGTCGCACAGGTAGGCCACGTGAAGCTCAGCCCGCCGCCGGGCTGGAAGCTGCACGAGCTGCGCAAGCCGGAGGCCAAGGTGCCGCTCTCGCCCGAGGAGGGCGCGCAGATGCTCGTCCGCCTGCTTCAGGCCTATGCCGATCCGGAACGCGGCTACGTCGCGCGCCGCGCGATGGAAAAGATGAGCTACGACTACGATTACGATCATCTCGCGCGGTTCGGGGAATGGGACATCTCGGAGCCCGCGCGCAAGACGAGGCTGCGATGAACGAGGCGACGCTGAGGCAGATCACGGCCGCCGCACCGGACCGTTCGACATGGCTCGCGGCCAATGCGGGGTCGGGCAAGACGCGGGTGCTGACCGACCGGGTGGCGCGGCTGCTTCTGGGGGGCGTGTCGCCGCAGAACATCCTCTGCCTCACCTATACCAAGGCCGCGGCGAGCGAGATGCAGAACCGCCTCTTCAAGCGTCTGGGGGCCTGGGCCATGGTGCCCGATGCGGATCTGCGCGCCAACCTGTCGGAGCTGGGCGTGCCCGACGCGATCGACCTCAACGAGGCGCGGCGGCTCTTCGCAAAGGCGGTCGAGACGCCCGGCGGCCTGCGGATCCAGACGATCCACTCGTTCTGCGCGATCGTGCTGCGCCGCTTCCCGGTCGAGGCCGGCGTCTCGCCGCAATTCACCGAGATGGACGACCGCAGCGCCGAGATGCTGCGCGAGGATTGCCTCGAGGCGCTCGCGGCCGCACGGCCCGACATCGTGGCCGACATGGCGCAGGCTCTCGGCGGCGCCGAACTGCGCCCCTTCGTGGCCGCGCTGACGGGCGCGCGCGACGCCTTCGCCCGGCCGCTGGACGAGACGGCCCTGCGCGGTCTGCTCGACCTTCCGCCGGACCTGACACTGGAGCGGCTCCTCGCGCATGTCTTCTCCGACGGGGCGGCGGCGCTGATACCGCGCGTCGCACGCGTGATGGCGGAGGCCGGCGGCAAGACGGATCAGGCCCATGCGCCCGAACTCGCCCGGTGCGACGCCGCGACGCTCGCCAATCTTGAGACGCTGGAATCCCGCCTGCTCTTCGGAGACGGCACCAAGGACCCGTTCGGCGCCAAGATCGGCAAATACCCGACTTCGGCCGCGCGCAAGGTGCTCGATCCCGACGATGCCGAGGCGCTCGACGCGCTCATGGAGCGGGTGGCCGAGGCGCGACCCGACCGGCTCGCCCTTGTCGAACTCGACCGCAACATGGCGTTGCAGCGGTTCGCCGCCGCCTATCTGCCACTCTACGCGCAGGCCAAGTCGGATCGCGGCTGGCTCGATTTCGACGACCTGATCCTCAAGGCGCGCGATCTTCTGACCGAGCGCGCGGTGGCCGACTGGGTACTCTACCGGCTCGACGGCGGGATCGACCACATCCTCGTGGACGAGGCGCAGGACACCTCGCCGCCGCAATGGCAGGTGATCGAGGCCCTTGCGCGCGAGGTCGCCTCGGGCCACGGCACGCAGGAGGCGGGGATCCGCACGCTCTTCGTGGTCGGCGACAAGAAGCAGTCGATCTATTCGTTCCAGGGCGCCGATCCCGAGGGGTTCGACCGGATGCACGAAAGCTTCTCCGACCGTCTGGGCCCGGCGCAGCTGCAACGGCTCGACATGCTGCATTCGTTCCGATCCTCGCCCGCGATCCTCTCGGCCGTCGACGCCGTCTTTGCCGCCCAGGCGATGGAGCATCGCGCGTTCCACGAGGCCCTGCCCGGTCGCGTGGACCTCTGGCCGCTCGTCGAGCCGGTCGAGGCCGAGGACCCGGCCGATTTCGACGACCCGGTCGACCGCGTCTCGCCCCGCGACGCGGTCGCACGGCTCGCCGAACATATCGCGGCCCATGTCGCGGGCCTCATCGGCAGCGAGACGATCCCCGACGACGACGCGCCCGGCGACAGGCGCGTCGTCCATGCCGGGGACGTCCTGATCCTCTTCCGCTCGCGCAAGGAGCTTTTCAACGCGACGATCCGGGCGTGCAAATCGGCCGGCATCCCCGTGGCCGGCGCCGACCGCCTGACCCTGACGAGCGAGCTTGCCGTCAAGGACGTCGCGGCGCTTCTGTCGTTCCTCGCCACGCCCGAGGACAGCCTGTCGCTGGCCTCCGCGCTGCGCTCGCCGCTCTTCGGGTGGAGCGAGCAGGACCTCTACACCCTCGCCGCCGGGCGGCGCGAACGGCATCTCTGGGAGGCGCTGCGCCACCGCGCCCAGGACCACCCCGCCACGATGGACATCATCGCGGATCTGCGGAAGCAGGCCGATTACCTGCGGCCCTACGACCTGATCGAACGGCTGATGACGCGCCATCACGGGCGGGCGCGGCTGATCGGCAGGCTCGGACGCGAATGCGAGGAGGCGATCGACGCGCTGCTGGCCCAGGCCCTCGATTACGAGCGGACCGACGTGCCGAGCCTCACGGGCTTTCTCACCTGGCTCACCGGCGACGACATCCAGATCAAGCGCCAGTCCGAAGGCGCCGGGCGGCACCTGCGGATCATGTCGATCCACGGCGCCAAGGGGCTCGAGGCGCCGATCGTGATCCTGCCCGAGACGATGGGCGATCTTCCCAATATCGACGCGGCCCTCTGGCCGGTCCCCGGCGGCCGCGTGCTCAGGCAGACGAAGGATCGACGGCCGCCTCTGCTTCAGGCGGCGCATGCGGCCTTGTCCCAAGCGCAGGACGCGGAACGCGACCGCCTTCTCTACGTGGCGATGACACGGGCGAAATACTGGCTGATCCTCTGCGGTGCCGGCGATCCCGGCAAGGCGTCCGGCCGCTGGTACGGCCAGCTCGCGGACGGCCTGGCCGGGCTCGATTGCGCCGATCTCGACACGCCGGCGGGGCCCGGGCGGCGATACCAGTCGCAGGACTGGCAGCCGCTCGCCTTTCCGCTGCGACCCGCGAACGCACCGCCCGAGGCAGATGTCGCGCTGCCCGACTGGATCTTCGACGCGGCACCCCCGCCGCCGGAGGCGCCCGCCCTGCTGCGGCCCTCCGGTCTGGGCGGGCTCAAGGCGCTCCCCGGCGAGGCGGTCGCGAAGGACGACGAGGAGGACGCCCTCGTCCGCGGTTCGGAGCTTCACGCATTGCTGGAACATCTGCCGCCGGACGCGGCCGACGCCTGGCCCGCCCTCGCGCGGCGGCTGCTGCCCGGGCTCGACGAGGCGGCGCGCGCGGCACGGCTCGACGAGGCGCGGCGCGTGCTCGGCGCACCGGGCCTGCGCGACCTTCTGCGCCGGCCCGCGCTGATCGAGGTGGCGATCACCGCGCCGCATCCTTCGGGCGCGCGCGTCCTCGGGGCGATCGACCGGCTGATCGTCGACGACGATCGCGTCCTGGTCATCGACTACAAGTCGAACCGGATCGTGCCCGACCGCGCCGAAGACGTGCCCGAGGGCCTCGTGCGGCAGCTCGGCGCCTATGCGGCCGGTCTGGAGCGCATCTATCCCGGCCGGCGCATCGAGCTTGCGCTGCTCTGGACCACCACCGCGACGCTCATGCCGGTCAATACCGCGCGGGCGCTCGACGCCTTTGCCCGTGCCACCGATCTTGACGCCCCAGGGGGCCGTGCATAGGTGTCGCTCCAACCTCAGACAGGAGAAGCCCCATGGCGACCGTTCCCGTAACCGACGACACGTTCGATGCCGAAGTGCGTTCCGCAGACCTGCCCGTCGTGGTCGATTTCTGGGCCGAATGGTGCGGCCCCTGCAAGCAGATCGGCCCCGCCCTCGAAGAGCTTTCGACCGAATACGAGGGCCGCGTGAAGATCGTGAAGGTCAACGTGGACGAGAACCCGCAATCGCCCGCGCAGATGGGCGTGCGGGGCATCCCCGCCCTCTTCCTCTTCAAGAACGGCGAGGTCGTGTCGAACAAGATCGGCGCGGCGCCCAAGGCCGCGCTCGAAAGCTGGATCACCGAGTCGATCTGATCGCCCGCGACAGCGACGACATTGCGAGGGACGCTCCCCGAGGGAGCGTCCCTTTGCATGCCGGCCGGCGCGATCCGGGCAGGGCGGTTGGCAAGCCGGACGACGACCGCCATATGCGGTGACGAAGACCACTGAAGGAGAACATCATGGCCGAGACGGATTTCCCGGGCTGGCACGGCACCACGATCGTGGCCGTGCGCAAGGGCGGCCGCGTCGTGATCGCGGGGGACGGACAGGTCAGCCTGGGCCAGACCGTCATCAAGGGCACCGCGCGCAAGGTGCGCAGGATCTCGCCCGGCGGTCGGGACATCATCGCGGGCTTCGCCGGATCGACCGCCGATGCCTTCGCGCTTCTCGAACGGCTGGAAACCAAGCTCGAGGCCACGCCCGGACTGCTGCAACGCGCCGCCGTGGACCTCGCCAAGGACTGGCGCACCGACAAGTACCTCCAGAAGCTCGAGGCGATGCTGATCGTGTCGGACGGCTCCGAGCTCTACGTCGTGACCGGCGCGGGTGACGTGCTCGAACCCGAGCACAACGTCACCGCGATCGGGTCGGGCGGCAATTACGCGCTCGCGGCGGGTCGCGCCCTGATGGACGGCGATCTCGATGCCGAGGCGATCGCCCGCCGCGCCATGCAGATCGCGTCCGAGATCTGCGTCTACACCAACGGCAATCTGACCGTCGAGACGCTCGAAGCCGGAAAGGAATCCCATGACTGACCTGACCCCGCGCGAGATCGTCTCCGAACTCGACCGCTTCATCATCGGCCAGAAGGACGCCAAGCGCGCCGTGGCCGTGGCCCTGCGCAACCGCTGGCGGCGCAAGCAGCTTCCGCCCGAGATGCAGGAAGAGGTGTATCCCAAGAACATCCTGATGATCGGCCCCACCGGCGTCGGCAAGACCGAGATCTCCCGCCGCCTGGCCAAGCTCGCCCGCGCGCCGTTTCTCAAGGTCGAGGCGACGAAGTTCACCGAAGTCGGCTATGTCGGCCGCGACGTGGAGCAGATCATCCGCGATCTGGTCGAGCAATCCATCACCATGACCCGCGACTACATGCGCGAGGACGTCAAATCCCGCGCCGAGGAACGCGCCGAGGAACGCGTGATCGAGGCCGTGGCCGGCGAGAATGCACGCGAGGGCACGCGCGAGATGTTCCGCAAGAAGCTCCGCGCGGGCGAGCTCGACGCGACCGAGATCGAGCTCGAAGTCGCCGACAACTCGAACCCGATGGGCAACATGGAGATCCCCGGCATGCCCCAGGGCGGCATGATGAATATCGGCGATCTCTTCGGCAAGGCGTTCCAGGGCCGTACCGTGCGCAAGAAGATGACGGTCGCCGACAGCTACGCCGTGCTGATCGGCGACGAGGCCGACAAGCTGCTCGACGACGAAAGCGTCACCAAGGCCGCGATCGAGGCGGTGGAGCAGAACGGCATCGTCTTCCTCGACGAGATCGACAAGGTCTGCGCGCGGCAGGATGCCCGCGGCGGCGAAGTGAGCCGCGAGGGCGTGCAGCGCGACCTGCTGCCGCTGATCGAGGGCACGGTCGTGGCGACCAAGCACGGCCAGATCCGCACCGACCACATCCTCTTCATCGCCAGCGGCGCGTTCCACGTGGCCAAGCCGTCGGACCTGCTGCCCGAATTGCAGGGTCGCCTGCCCATCCGGGTCGAGCTGCGGGCACTGACCGAGGGCGATTTCGTCCGCATCCTGACCGAGACCGACAACGCGCTGACCCGGCAATACACCGCCCTTCTCGGGACCGAGCAGGTCACGGTCGACTTCACCGAGGACGGCATCGCGGCGCTCGCCCGGATCGCGGCCGAGGTAAACACCTCGGTCGAGAATATCGGCGCGCGGCGGCTCTACACCGTGATGGAGCGCGTCTTCGAGGAGCTTTCCTTCGAGGCTCCCGACAAGGCCGGATCCGCGATCACGGTCGATGCGGCCTTCGTCGAGAAACATCTGGGCGAACTCAGCCGCTCCACCGACATGAGCCGCTACGTGCTCTAGCGACCCTGCCCCGGCGGGCCGCCGCGCCCGCCGGACATGGCTGCGGTTTTCTCCGCCGCAAGCCTTCCCATTCCGCCGCAACGGCGCGATAGGGAACCATGCGGTTCCTCACATTCCTTCGCGACAACGCCCCGTTCCTCCTCGTGGGGGTTCTGCTGACCTTCTGCTCGTCCTTCGGGCAGACCTTCTTCATCTCGGTCTTCGCGGGCCAGATCCGGGGCGAGTTCGGGTTGTCGAACGGCGACTGGGGGTTCCTCTATTCCGTCGGCACCACGGCCTCGGCGCTGGTGATGATCTGGACCGGCATCCTGACCGACACGTTCCGGGTGCGCGTCCTCGGGCCGATCGTGCTCGTCCTGCTGGCCCTTTCCTGCGCGACGATGGCCTTCGCGAGCACGTGGTGGGGCCTCGTCTTCGCCATCTTCGCGCTCAGGTTCTTCGGCCAGGGCATGTCGACGCTGGTCGCCACGGTCGCCATGGCGCGGTGGTTCGTGCTGACCCGCGGCCGGGCGCTGTCGATCTCCAAGATCGGGGTCGCCCTGGGCGAGGCGTTCCTGCCGCTGATCTTCGTGGCGCTGATGACCGAGGCCGACTGGCGCCGCCTGTGGCTCTTCGCGGGGATGGGCGTCCTGGTCCTCGTGCCGCTGCTCTGGCCGCTCTTGCGGCTCGAGCGCACGCCGCAGAGCATCGCGGGCGACGACCAGAGCCTCGGGATGGAGAACGCCCACTGGACGCGCGGGCGCATGCTGCGCCATCCGCTCTACTGGCTGCTGATCCCCGCGCTGATGGCGCCCGCGGCCTTTTCCACCGCCTTCTTCTTCCACCAGGTGCATCTGGCCGAGGTCAAGGGCTGGAGCCATATGGGCCTCGTCGCGATCTTTCCGGTCTTCACCGTCGCGTCGGCCGCCGCCATGTTCGGATCGGGCGACGTCGTCGACCGGATCGGCACCGCGCGCCTGATGCCGATCGTGATCCTGCCGATGGCCGCCGGCTTCGCGGGCTTCGCCTTCGCGCCCTCGCTCGCCTGGGCGGTCGTCTGCATCGGGCTCATGGGCATCACGCAAGGGCTCAGCAACACGGTGCCGGCGGCGTTCTGGGCCGAGTTCTACGGCACCCGGTACCTGGGCGGGATCAAGGCGCTGGCGACGGCGGTCCTGGTTTTCGGCACCGCGATCGGGCCGGCGCTCACCGGGGCGCTGATCGACGCCGGCATCGATTTCGAGGATCAGATGCTCGGCATCGCGGTCTATTTCGTGCTGGCCGCAGGGCTCGTTCTCATCGGCATCGGCAAGTCGCGCGGATCACTTCCCAGACCGGCGTAGATAGACGTAGAACGCGCCGGACCCGCCATGCCGCCGGTGCGCCTCGGTGATCTGCAGCACGACCTGGCGCGCCACCCCCGTCCCCAGCCATTGCGGAACCTGATGACGCAGCGCCCCGCGCCGCACCGGCATCGGGCCGCCCGCATCGTCGTCGCGGCCCTTTCCGGTGATGACGAGGACCAGGCGCTTGCCCTGCGCGTGCGCGTCGAGCACGAATCCCACAAGCCGCGGATGGGCCTGCGCGAGGGTCAGCCCGTGCAGGTCGATCCGCCCCTCGACGCCGAGCTTGCCGCGTTTCATGCGGCCGAAGGCCTTCGCGTCCATCCGGACCGGCTGCTGCGCCAGCCGTTCGGAGAGCGGCGGCACCAGATCGTGCCGACGGCCGGGCTCGGGTGCGGCCACGCCGACGCGAAAATCGCTCAGCCGGCCCTCGCCCGCCGCGACCGGCTTTCGGCTCGCCTTTGCCGCCTTCTTCGGGGCCTCGGCCACGACCGGCCCGCGCTCGGGGTGCAGCGGCTGCGTCTGCCGCGCGATCTGTTGCCAGAGCTGCTCCTCGTCGGGGCGCAGCCGGCGGGGGGATCTGCGGCCGGCCATCAGATCGGCGCGGCCATCGCATAGGCGCGCTGGATCGGCAGGAGGACGATCATGCGGCCGGGATCCTTGATGCGCCCGGCCCGCTTTCCGGCCGCCCGGCCCGTACCGAAGAAGATGTCGGCCCGCTGCGCGCCCTTGATGGCCGAGCCGGTATCCTGCGCCACCATCAGGCGCCGCATCGGATCGCGGCCGTCCTTCTCGATCCATACGGGCGCGCCGAGGGTGGTGATCTCCGGATCGACCGCGATCGTCCGGAGCGGCGTGACCGACCGGTTCATGGCCCCGAGCGGCCCCCGATTTAGCGGCACCTGGTTCACCTCGCGAAAGAACACGTAGGACGGGTTGTGCCGCAGCAATTCGAGCCCCTCCGGCCCGTTGCGCTTGACCCAGGAGCGGATCACGTCGGCCGAGACCTCGTGCGGCTGGTATTCTCCGCGCCGAACGAGCTCCATACCGACCGAGCGGTATTCGTGGCCGTTCTTGCCGCCATATCCCACCCGGAGCGCGGTGCCGTCGTCGAGCCGCACGCGACCCGACCCCTGGATCTGGAGAAAGAAGACGTCGACCGGGTCGTTGATCCACGCGATCTCGAGACCCCGGCCCTCGAGCGCTCCGTCCTCCTCGATCTCCGCGCGGCTGAGCCACGGGCCGTCGCGCGCCTCTTCCGGCAGGCGATAGAGCGGATACTGATATTGCCCGCCGCGATAGCGCGACCCGCGCAGTTCGGGCTCGTAATATCCGGTGAAGAGCATCGGATCGCCGTCCTCGATCAGGACGGGCCGAAAGAACAGCTCGAAGAAGGATCGCGGCGCGTCGCTCTTCGCGGCCGCCACGCGGCAGAGCGTCTTCCAGTCGGGCTCCCGCATGTCGCCGCAGGTCTCGAGATAGACGTCGAGCGCCGCGGCGTGATCGTCGTCGGCCCAGCCGTCGAGCTCATCCCATGGCAGGATTGTCGCCCGCGGCTCGGAGGCCGGTGCCGCCTCCGCGAGGACGCAGCCGAGCGCCAGTGCCGAGAGGATCGACCGCATCAATCACCCGTTGCGACCAGAACCCAGTTGGGATCGTCCGCTCCCATGGTGCGGGCAAAGGTCCACGTGTCGCGCTGGCGCTTGATCTCGTTGGGATCGCCCTCGACGATTTCGCCCTCGGCGTTGCGCACGACCACGGTCAACTCGGCCAGGAACCGCACGGTGAGCTCGGCAAGCTTCGTTTCGCGGTCGAAGCTCGCCTTGTAGAGCTCGACATCGCGCACGCCGAGGATTTCGCTCGTCACCGTCAGCCCCTGCTCGCGGCGCTCTGCGATCACGCCGTCGAACGCCTCCGCGACATCGGGATCGAGAAACGCGCGCACGTCCGAGATGTCGCCCTTCTCGAACGAGGTCAGGATCATCTCGTAGGCGCCGCGGGCCCCGCCCAGAAACTCGCTCACGTTGAAGCCGGGCTCGGCCATCTTCATTCCGGCGAGCGCCTTGGCGTCGTCGGACCCGTCCTCGACATGGTCGGTGATGTCGCGGTCCGGGCCGCCCTCGATCACCTCGAATTCGGGCCGTTGCCGCACGTTCCGGTTGCCGGGTGCATCGTCCTTCGACACCGACGGCTTCTCGAACCCGTCGCGGGTCCCCAGCACGTTCTTCAGCCGCAGGATCAGGAACAGCGCGATCCCGGCTAGAACAAGAAGCTGAATGACGGCAGAACTCATCTGAACCTCGAAACCATGGGTCGGGCGTGGCATCGCACGCGGTTCATCCCTATGTAGGGTCGTGCATGGGCCGAGTCCACCGGCCCGCAGGCGCCCAAGGAGGTTCTCATGTGGTTATTCGCCCTCTTCGTGGCCGTACCGATGATCGAGATCGCACTCTTCATCCAGGTCGGCGGCGCGATCGGGCTGGGCTGGACGCTGATCATCGTGCTGCTGACGGCGATGCTCGGCACGATGCTGGTCCGGTCGCAGGGCGCGCTGGCCCTCGCGGAGTTGCGCAAGTCGTTCAACGACCTGCGCGATCCGACCGAGGCGCTGGCCCATGGCGCGATGATCCTCTTCTCGGGTGCGCTGCTGCTGACGCCGGGTTTCTTCACCGATGCCTGCGGCTTTGCGCTGCTCGTCCCGGGCATCCGCGCCTGGGTGTTCCGCCAGATCCGCGACCGGATCGAGGTGCGACATATGGGCCAGGGCCCAGGGCCCCAGCCCCAGCCCGGCCCGCGTGTCCAGCCGCAACCGGGACCGCGCCCGCGACGCCCGCAGCCGGGCGGACGCAGCGACGTGATCGACGGCGATTACGAGGAAGTCGAGATCAAGGAGCCGGACCCCAACCGCAGGCCCTCCGGCTGGACCCGGCATTGAGGCGATGCGTCGCATCTGCTAACCAGTCGAAAACCTTTCATCCGGAGATCATGATGGCCGAGAACGAACCCGAGACCCCGCAGACCAACGGCAACGGCACCCCGCCGCCGACCCCGCAGCTTCGCCCCCTGGGCCAGTTCATTCGTGACCTGTCGTTCGAGAATATCCTCGCATCGAAGCCCGTCGAGGGCCAGGTCAAGCCCGACGTGTCGGTCCAGGTCGGCCTCGACGCCAAGAAGCGCGGCGAGGACAGCAACCAGTACGAGGTGATTGGCAAGTTCAAGATCACCTCCAAGAACAAGGACTCCGAGGATATCCTGTTCGTGATGGAGCTGGAATACGGCGGCATCTTCACCGCGGAGAACGTCAAGGAGGAACAGCTGCACCCGTTCCTTCTGATCGAGGCGCCGCGCCTGATGTTCCCCTATATCCGGCGCATCGTGTCCGACGTGACCCGCGACGGCGGCTTCCCCGCGCTCAACCTCGAGCCGATCGACTTCGTGGCACTCTACCGTCAGGGTCTTGCCCAGCGTCAGGCCGCCGCCCAGCAGCAGCAGGCGCCCGTCAGCTAGACCTTCGCCCAGAGGGCCGCGTCGCCCATGCCGGCCACGAAGGCCGCATGGGCGGCGCGTTCCGCCTCGGTGATCCGCGGAGGCAGGGGCGTGCTGCGCGGCTGCGGCCGCCAATCCCCGTCCGCCACGACTGCGTCGCTGCCCGACTGCGCCTGTCCCAGCCCGAAATCGGGCTGACGACCGCCGATGAGTTCCAGATACACCTCTGCCAGGATCTCGGAATCTAGCAGCGCGCCGTGCAGCGTGCGGTTGGAATTGTCGATCCCGAACCTTCGGCAGAGCGCGTCGAGCGATGCCGGCGCACCGGGAAACCGGCGCCGCGCGATGGCCAGCGTATCGACTGCCTGATCCATCGGCAAAAGCCGTGCCTTCATCCATCCCAGTTCGGCGTTGAGGAATTTCATGTCGAACGCGGCATTGTGGATGACGAGCTTTGAATCCTGCACGAAATCCAGGAAGGCCTGTCCCACCTCGGCAAAGACCGGCTTGTCGCGCAGGAACTCGTCGCCGAGGCCGTGGACCTGAAACGCGCCGTCGGGCATCGACCGCTGCGGATTGATGTATTCGTGAAAGGTGCGGCCGGTCGGCATGTGACCGATCAGCTCGACCGCACCGATCTCGACGATGCGGTCGCCCTCGTCGGGCTCGAAGCCCGTGGTCTCGGTATCAAGAACGATTTCGCGCATGTTTTCCTTGCCGGATATCCTGGATCAGCGCCGCGATTGTCGCCCGCGTGGCGTCGAGGTTCAAGCTGGGGATGACGACATCCGCGCGCGACCGCTTCTCCGCGTCGGGCATCTGCTTGGCCAGTATTGCGTCGAGTTGCGCCTCCGTCATGCCCGGACGCGCGAGGACACGGGCGCGCTGGACCTCCTCGGGCGCCGAAACCACGGCGACCAGATCGACGCTCTCCCAGGCGCCCGTCTCGAAAAGCAGAGGGATGTCGAGAACGGCGATGTCGGAGCGGCATTCCGCGATGAACCGCGCCCGGTCCTCTGCCACGAGCGGATGGATCGCAGCCTCGATCCGGGCGAGGGCCTGCGGATCCTCGGCGATCCATGCCTTCAGTTCCGGCCGGCTCACCGCCCCGTCGACGATCGCTTCGGGTCGCAGCGCCCCGATCGCCGCGACCCCCGCGCCGCCAATGGAGTAGAGCGCGTGTACCGCGGCGTCGGCGTCCCAGACCGGCACGCCTTCCGCGCGGAACATGCCCGCCGCGGTGGATTTGCCCATGCCGATGGAGCCGGTCAGCCCGACGAGGAACGGTCTCATCCCGCCATGACGGTTTCGCGGGTCTCCTCGTCGACCTGCGGCCGCTCGCCGAACCACCGCTCGAAGGCCGGCACCGCCTGATGGAGCAGCATGCCCAGCCCGTCGACGGTCGGGCAGCCGATCTCGCGCGCCCGGCGCAGCAACGTCGTCTCGAGCGGCGTATAGACCACGTCGGTCACCAGAGTCCGGGGCGACAACCCGTCGAGCGGCACGCGAAACTCGGCCTTGCCCTCCATCCCGAGCGAGGTGGTGTTGATGACCGTCGCCGCGTCCTCGAACATGTTGCCGGCCTGCACCCAGTCGTAGACCGTGATACGGGCGCCGAACTCCTTGCGCAGGGCCTCGGACCGGGCCCGCGTGCGGTTGGTCAGCCGGATTTCCGGCACGCCGGCCTCGATCAGCGCGGTGATGATGGCCCGTGCGGCCCCGCCGGCCCCGAACAGCGTGGCCGGCCCCGATCTGGGCGCCCAATCCGGCGCGTTCTGCCTGAGATTGTTGATGAAGCCGTACCCGTCGGTATTGTCGGCGATGATCCCGCCGCCCTCGCGGAAGGTCAGCGTGTTGGCCGCACCGATCAACGCCGCGCGGTCCGACACGCTGGTCGCGAGGTTCAGGACCGAGACCTTGTGGGGCAGGGTGACGTTGCACCCCACGAAGCCCATCAGCGGCATCGCCGCGAGCACGCGCTCCAGGTCGCTCTGCTCCACATGGAGCGGCACATAGGCCCCGCGAAGCCCGTGCCGCTTCAACCAGAAATTGTGAAGCAGCGGGGACCGGGAATGGGCGATCGGGGCGCCCAGCACCCCGGCCAGCGGGATTTTCTCATGAGTCATGCCTGCAGATTGCCCCGGTCGATCAACCAGGACAAGAGCGGGATCATCGGAAGCCCCAGTGTGGCAAAATAATCCCCCTCGACCGCCCGGAAGAGCCGCATCCCTTCCTCCTCGAGCTTGTAGCCCCCGACGGAGTGACGGATGCTCTCCCAGTTCCGCGTGACGTACTCGTCGATATAGACGTCGCTCAGATCCCGCATCGCGAGGCGCACCGTCGCGATATGCCGCCAGAGGGGCTCGCCATCCTCGTAAGCCACGATTGCCGAGAGAAGCGTGTGCCGATCGTCCCTGAGACGTCTCAGCTGCTCGCCCGCCGCCCGGGGTGTTTCCGGCTTCGACAGGATCGCGCCGTGATGCGCCAGCACCTGGTCGCAGCCAAGGACGATGGCACCCGGCCGGCGCAGCGACACCTTGCGCGCCTTCGCCTCGGCCAGCGCGTCGGCCACATCCCGGGGCGGCGCCCCTTCGGCCACCATCGACGCCTTGACGCTGTCCTCGTCGATCCGCGCGATCTCGATCTCGAAGCTCAACCCCGCGCGGCTGAGCAGGTCGGCCCGCGTCTGCGATCCGGAAGCGAGGATAAGGTGCATGGATAACTCCCGGGAAAAGTCTGCGGGCGGAATGGGGTCAAAGAGGAGGCCGTGCGCTTCGGTGGATATTCCCCGTTCGGTTCTCAGATTCGCGCCGTTCCATACCCGTGGACA
Organism: uncultured Paracoccaceae bacterium; assembly: GCA_947489705.1. GTDB lineage: Bacteria > Pseudomonadota > Alphaproteobacteria > Rhodobacterales > Rhodobacteraceae > Palleronia. The sequence goes on along the minus strand of CANLEQ010000001.1, from coordinate 306,543 downwards.
GCGACCGGGATATATCCCATCGGCCGATCCGCCGTCCACCGCGACCCTCGCCTCAGACCACAGGTTCATCCACAGGCCAGGCTCGAACCAAGTTACTGATAACGAAAGGGATCGATGAATTTTGCGCGCTCGTCAACAGCGGTGGCGATCTTCGTCCGAGGGGCCTGCGGACAGCTTGGCACGGAACGCTTATCCACGTTATCCACCGCCCTACAGCACTCATCTACTTTCCTTTTCTCTATATCTATTTAAGAAGCTCGATCATGACCGACACGCTCCTCGCGCTCTATCCCTGGATCAAATCCCTGCACATCATCTCGTTCGTGGCGTGGATGGCGGGTCTCTTCTATCTGCCGCGGCTCTTCGTCTATCACGCCGAACAGGCCCGCATCGGGACCGACAAGGCGCAGATGCTCGAGACGATGGAGCGCAAGTTACTGAAACTTATAATGAATCCGGCGATGATCCTCACCTGGATCTTCGGCCTGATCCTGGTCTCCACGCCCGGCCTCGTCGACTGGAGCGCGATCTGGCCCTGGACCAAGGCCGTCTCGGTGATCGCGCTCACCTGGTTCCACATGTGGTGCGGCAAGCAGCGCAAGGCATTGGCCTCGGGCGAAAGCTCGCTTCCGGGCCGGACCTTCCGCATGATGAACGAGGTGCCGACCCTTTTGCTGATCGTCATCGTGGTCTCGGTCGTCGCGCGTCCGTTCTAGACCTCGCGCCTGATTGACAAAGTCGGGCCGGACGGGTAATCGATAGGCAACGATCGTCCGATCGCCAGATCTTCCAAGCACAGACATGACCGACCGCGCCATCCCGCGCGAGGCCGAGGAACGTTTCATGACCCAGGACCGCCTGAACCTTGCCGACCTGAAGGCACAAAGTCCCAAGGACCTCCTCTCGCTCGCCGAGGACCTCGAGATTGAGAACGCCTCGACCATGCGCAAGGGCGAGATGATGTTCTCGATCCTCAAGGAACGCGCGGACGAGGAATGGGTGATCGGCGGCGACGGCGTGCTCGAGGTGCTCCAGGACGGGTTCGGCTTCCTGCGAAGCCCCGAGGCAAACTACCTTCCGGGCCCGGACGACATCTATGTCAGCCCCGAGATGATCCGTCGCTATGCGCTCAGGACCGGGGACAGCGTTTCTGGCGTCATCCGCGGCCCCGATGACAACGAACGGTATTTCGCCCTGATCGATGTCGAGGCCATCAACTTCGAGGATCCGCAGCGCGCGCGCCATAAGGTCGCCTTCGACAACCTCACGCCGCTTTATCCCGACGAGCGGCTGAACATGGAGATCGAGGACCCGACCATCAAGGACAAGTCGGCCCGGATCATCGACCTCGTCTCGCCGATCGGCAAGGGTCAGCGGAGCCTGATCGTGGCCCCGCCGCGGACCGGCAAGACCGTTCTTCTTCAGAACATCGCGCACAGCATCGCGGCGAATCACCCCGAATGCTACCTGATCGTGCTGCTCATCGACGAGCGACCCGAAGAGGTAACCGACATGCAGCGCAACGTGAAGGGCGAGGTGGTCAGTTCCACCTTCGACGAGCCCGCCACGCGCCACGTCGCCGTGTCGGAAATGGTCATCGAAAAGGCCAAGCGCCTGGTGGAACACAAGCGCGACGTGGTGATCCTGCTTGATTCGATCACCCGTCTCGGCCGCGCCTACAACACGACCGTGCCGTCGTCGGGCAAGGTCCTGACGGGCGGTGTCGACGCGAATGCTCTCCAGCGGCCCAAGCGGTTCTTCGGCGCCGCGCGCAACATCGAGGAGGGCGGGTCGCTGACCATCATCGCGACAGCGCTGATCGATACCGGAAGCCGCATGGACGAGGTGATCTTCGAGGAATTCAAGGGCACCGGCAACAGCGAGATCGTGCTCGACCGCAAGGTCGCCGACAAGCGCGTCTATCCGGCCATGGACATCCTCAAATCCGGCACCCGCAAGGAAGAGCTTCTGGTCGACAAGGTCGATCTGCAGAAGACCTACGTCCTGCGCCGGATCCTCAACCCGATGGGAACGACGGATGCGATCGAGTTCCTTCTGTCGAAGCTGAAGCAGACCAAGACCAATTCCGAGTTCTTCGACTCGATGAACACCTAGGGCCGCAAAATGGACACCATCTTTGCCGAGGCCACAGCGCCCGGAAAGGCGGGTGTCGCGGTGATCCGGGTATCTGGTCCTCAAGCATTTGAAATCATTGATGAAATAATATCATCCCGCCCGCCGGAACGGCAGGCGGGATTACGACGAATACGCGATCGGAACGGTGACATCCTCGATACCGGGCTGATCCTCTCGTTCTCCGCTGGCCGAAGTTTCACCGGGGAGGATTGCGTGGAACTCCATCTCCACGGCAGCCGGGCGGTAGTGCGCGCCGTCCTCGATCTCCTCGCGACTTTTGCCGGGGCGCGGCCGGCGCTTGCCGGCGAATTCACCCGGCGTGCGCTCGAGAACGATCGGATGGACCTTACGCAGGTCGAGGGTCTGGCGGATCTCATCGAAGCCGAGACCGAGCTTCAACGCCAGCAGGCACAGCGCGTCCTCTCGGGAGAATTGTCCCTCCGCGTCCAGGATTGGCGCCGCCGCTTGATCGAAGCGGGTGCGCTGATCGAAGCGACGCTCGATTTTGCCGACGAGGAGGTACCGGTCGACGTTTTGCCGGATGTCCTTGGCCATATCGATGCAGGAATTTCCGCGCTGACCCGGGAACTCGAAGGCTATGGGGTCTCTGAGAGGATCCGCGACGGGTTCGAGGTCGCAATCCTTGGAGCGCCGAATGCGGGAAAATCGACCCTTCTCAACGCGATCGCGCGTCGCCAGGTCGCCCTGACATCCGAGATTGCCGGAACGACACGCGACGTGATCGAAGTTCGCACCGATCTGTCCGGATTGCCGGTGACGTTCCTCGACACTGCCGGGCTTCGAGATACCGCCGATCCGCTCGAGGCCGCCGGGATAGACCTTGCCCGTGCTCGCGCGCTTGAGGCGGATCTTCGCGTGGTGCTGACGCAGCGGGATGATGCACCGCTTCCGATTGAGCTGCGCGAGGGCGATATCGTCAAACGCGGCAAATCCGATATCGGCGAAGGTGACGTCTCCGGTCTGACGGGGCAGGGGATCGACCAACTGGTGAACGAGATAGCCGGCATCTTGAGAAATCGAACCGCCTCTTCGTCAGTCGCAATTCGGGAACGGCATGCCAACGCGATGCGGAATTCGCTCTCTCATTTGGCAAACGCCCGCGCTGCGATAGACGCGCGGTCAGACGACGCCCTGATCGCGCTCCATTTGCGGGATGCAACGGTGGCGCTTGAAACGATGATCGGTCGAGTAGATATTGAGGATCTCTTGGGGGATATTTTCTCGAGGTTCTGCATAGGGAAGTGAAATGTTCCACGTGAAACATCGACGGCCGAAGATCGCCGTGGTCGGCGGCGGCCATGCCGGCGTCGAAGCCGCATCCGCCGCGGCAAGGGCCGGGGCAGATGTGACCTTGGTCACGCTTCGGCGAGATACGATCGGCGCGATGTCCTGCAATCCCGCGATCGGGGGACTGGGCAAGGGACATCTTGTCCGCGAAGTCGACGCGCTCGGTGGTATCATGGGCGAAGCCGCCGATGCGGGCGGGATTCAGTTCCGGCTGCTGAATCGGCGCAAAGGTCCGGCGGTTCAAGGACCGCGCGCGCAGATGGACCGGCAGCTGTACCGTGCGGCCGTCCAGCAGGCGATCTCTGAGCAGGAAAATCTTCAAGTCGTCGAGGATCAGGTGGTCGATCTTGTTGTCCTTAACGGGCGGCTTGCCGGATTACGTCTGGAACGGGCAGGGGATCTCGCCTGCGATGCTGCGATTTTGACGACGGGAACGTTCCTCAACGGTGTCATGCATATCGGCGAGCGTCAGATACCGGGCGGACGGGTAGGGGAGTCACCCTCTGTCCCGCTTGCGCATCGGCTTTACGGCATGTCGCTCCCCATGGGGCGGCTCAAGACCGGAACGCCGCCCCGGTTGGATGGGCGGACCATCAACTGGTCCGTCCTGGAGACCCAGCCCGGCGATCCGGAACCGGTTATGCTGTCTTTTCTCTCAAACACGCCCAAGGCGCGGCAGATCTCCTGCGCAATCACGCATACGAATGCGCAAACCCATGACATCGTTCGCGAAAATCTTGATAAGTCCGCCATGTACAGCGGTAATATCAGCGGGGTGGGCCCTCGATATTGCCCCTCGATCGAGGATAAGATCGCCCGTTTCGCCGACAAGGACTCGCACCAGATCTTTCTCGAGCCGGAAGGGCTGGAAAGCGATCTCGTTTACCCGAACGGAATCTCGACATCCTTGCCCGAGGACGTACAGGAGAGATATGTTCGTTCGATCGCAGGATTGGAACAGGCGGAGATTGTACAGGCCGGCTACGCGATCGAATATGACTATGTCGACCCGCGTGCGCTGGATTCCACGCTTCAGCTTCAGGCGCTTAATGGTCTGTGGCTCGCTGGTCAGATCAACGGCACCACCGGTTACGAAGAGGCCGCCGCGCAAGGATGCATCGCGGGGATCAACGCGGTTCTTACTGTCCGCGGTGATCCGCCCCTCATTCTCTCGCGAACCGAGGCCTATATCGGCGTCATGATCGACGATCTGACGGCCCGGGGCGTCTCGGAGCCTTACCGGATGTTCACGTCCCGTGCCGAGTTCCGTCTTCAACTTCGTGCGGACAACGCCGACCAACGCCTTACGCCGGCCGCGCTCGCGCTCGGGATTGCATCTCGCCGACGCGCTCAGGCCTTTGAATCCAAACTTGCCCATCTCGAAGAAGGGCGGAGAATTCTCTCGGAATCCGTCGTTTCGAATAAAGATGCCATAAATGCCGGGATCAATCTCGCCGCCGATGGCCCGCATAGGAGTGGCGCGGAGCTTCTCTCGATCGCCGGGGTATCGGCCGAGCGCATTCTTGTGGCCATACCGGCGCTCGGTGACCTCGCGCCCGAAATCGTCACCCAGCTTGCGCGGGAAGGCGTTTATGCAAACTATCTCGATCGACAGGACCGGGAGGCGGAACGCCTCCGTAAGGACGAGGCCACGCCCATTCCCAATGACTTGGATCTCGACCGGGTTCATGGATTGTCGTCCGAATTGAAGGAAAAGCTCCGGGGAAATCGTCCCGGCAATCTCGCACAGGCCACGAAGATAGAGGGAATGACACCTGCCGGGTTGAACGCGATCCTTCTTGCCATGCGATCACGGAAAAAGACGGGAACGGACGGGTGATCGACGCCGATGTTTCACATGAAACATTGCAGGCCATCGAGCTCTACGTGTCGGAACTCCTCAAATGGAACCGGCGCATAAATCTGATCGGACGTGGGACCACCGACGATGTCATGTCCCGGCATATCGCGGATTCTCTGCAGCTTTTTCAACTGTCAGGCGCAAGCGACGGCACATGGTGCGATCTGGGAAGCGGCGGGGGTCTCCCAGGCATAGTGGTCGGAATATGCGCGAGGGGAACGCCGCTCAAGGTTGTGTGCGTCGAGTCGGATACAAGGAAATGCGCCTTCCTTTCGCATGTTTCGCGCCTTTTGAGCCTCGATGTCCGCGTCATTCACCAGCGGATCGAAACCGTCGAGCCCATCGGGGCGGATATACTTTCCGCCCGCGCGCTCGCGCCTCTGACGGACCTTTTGGGTTTTGCCTTCCGCCACGCGGGGCAGGGGGCCACCTGTCTTTTCCCCAAGGGCGAGCGGTTCGACGCCGAAATTGATCTCGCCCGGCGGGAATGGCGGTTCTCTTTGGAGGCGATACCTAGTAAAACATCGGCAACCTCGGCCATTCTGAAAATCAGGGATATCGCGCGTGTCGAACCGTCATAGCCGCCCAAAAACCATTGCGATCGTCAACCAGAAGGGCGGCGTCGGAAAGACCACGACAGCGATCAACCTCGGCGCGGCTTTGGCGGAGAACGGGTTCGGTGTGGCGATCGTCGACCTCGATCCTCAGGGAAATGCCTCCACCGGCCTCGGAATCGACCCCGAAACCCGCGATTTGACGACCTATGACCTCTTGCTGGAGGGAAAGTCGCTTTCCGAGGTCCTGATGCCGACGGAATACGACAAGCTCAAGATCGTGTCGGCCACCGCAGATCTCAGCTCCGCCGATATTGAAATGTATTCGAACAGCAAGCGGTCCTTCCTGCTGAAGGACGCGCTTACTGCGCCCGATGTCGAGAATCTGGACCTCGATTTCATCCTGATCGATTGCCCGCCCTCGTTGAGCCTGTTGACGATCAACGCGATGGTGGCTGCCCATTCGATCCTCGTCCCGCTGCAAAGCGAATTTTTCGCGCTCGAAGGTCTGTCGCAGCTGATGCTGACCATGCGCGAGGTGCGTCAGAGCGCCAATCCCGGCCTCAGGATCGAAGGCGTCGTCTTGACGATGTTCGATGGTCGCAACAGACTGGCCCAACAGGTTCTTGCGGACGCCCGGGATACGCTTGGCGATCTGGTCTTCGGGACGATCATCCCGCGCAACGTGCGCGTGAGCGAGGCGCCGTCCTATGCGCGCTCCGTTCTGGATTATGATCCCGCCTCGAAGGGAAGCGTCGCGTATCGCGACTTGGCACATGAACTCGCAGCACGGGGGGCCGCATAGATGGAGCGCAAGATGAGCGACAGAAAGCAGGAACGCCGGGGGCTTGGCCGCGGCCTCTCGGCACTCATGGCCGATGTCGAGGTGGAGGCGCCGCAGCAGGGCGGAGAGCGCCGCGCCGAAGCCAGCATCGCGATCGACCGGATCCATCCGAATCCCAACCAGCCTCGGCAAAGCTTCGTCGCCGAAAGCCTAGAGGAACTCGCGGCCTCGATCGCGACGAAGGGCATCATCCAGCCGCTGATCCTGCGCGTGCATCCGACCAAGCCGGACGCGTTCGAGATCGTCGCGGGCGAGCGGCGGTGGCGTGCCGCGCAGATGGCGCAGGTCCACGAAGTGCCCGCGATCGTCCGCAGTCTTGACGATACCGAGGTGCTCGAGGTCGCAATCATCGAGAACATCCAGCGCAGCGATCTCAACGCGGTGGACGAGGCGTCGGGCTACCGGCAATTGATGGACCGCTTCGGGCATACGCAGGAACAGATGGCCGAGGCGCTCGGCAAAAGCCGGTCGCACATTGCCAACACGCTGCGCCTCCTGTCGCTCCCGCCGGGCGTGCAGGCCTATCTCGCGGAGGGGAAGCTCACCGCGGGGCATGCGCGTGCTCTCATCACCGCCGACGATCCCGACGGCCTCGCCCGTCAGGTCATCGCGCGGAACCTGTCCGTGCGCGAGACCGAGGCGCTGGCCAAGGGGCCGAAGCCTTCGACGCGCCGCCGCGCCACCGCCAGCTCCGAGAAGGACGCGGATACCCGCGCCCTCGAACAGGATCTCGCGGCAAATCTGGGGATGAAGGTCGTCGTCGATCATGCCGCCGATCGCGGGGACGGAAAGATCACGATTTCCTATAAGTCATTGGAAGAACTGGATAATCTTTGTCGCATGCTGACGGGCGGCGCCGAAAACTAGGCGAATAGCTCGCGCAGGATCGCGTTCAGAAGCGGGCGCCCGGACGATGTCACGCGAAGGTGTCCCGCCGACCGCTCGACCAAGCCATATTCTTCCAAGCCACTGATCTTTCGTGTAAAATCGTCGACCTGCGTGGCTATGTCGAGCGGTACGCCGTCACCGATCCTGAGCCCCATCATCAGACGCTCTTCCAGGACGGTCAGATCGTCGAGCGCGGCGATCGTCTCGGGGGTCTCGCCCTTCAGCGCGCCCTGCAACCAAAGCAGCGGCGACGTCGCCGTCTCGGTGGAATGCCTGCGCCCGCCGAGGGTCAAGCGGCCATGCGCTCCGGGGCCGATGCCGGCATAATCCCCGCCCGTCCAGTAGATCATGTTGTGCCGCGACGCCGATCCGGCACGGGCGTGGTTCGAAACCTCGTAGGCGGGCATTCCCGCCGCATCGCAAAGCTCCTGCGTCACCGCATACATGTCCGCCGACAGGTCCTCGGATGGCAGCCCGCGAAGCCCGCCGCGCGCATAACGATCCCCGAACGCCGTCTCGGGTTCGATCGTCAGTTGATAGAGCGACAGGTGATCGGCCGCCATGGCGAGCGCCTCGCCAAGCTCCCGCCGCCAATCGTGCAGCGACTGGTCCTGCCGCGCATAGATGAGGTCGAAACTGATCCGGTCGAAGGTTTCGCGCGCAATATCGAAGGCTGCGCGCGCCTCGGCGACCGAATGGAGCCGTCCCAGGCGATGCAGATCTGCGTCGTCGAGGGCCTGGATCCCCATCGAGACGCGGTTGATACCGGCAAGGCGGTAGTCGCGGAACCTGTCGGCCTCGACCGAGGTCGGGTTCGCCTCCAGGGTGATCTCGCAATCGTTGGCGATCTGCCAGTGCCGCTGGATATCCGACACGATCATCTCGACCGTGCGGGCCTCCATCAGGCTGGGCGTTCCGCCGCCGAAATAGATCGACGCGACACGTCGTTCGCCGGTCAGTGCCCGCACCCGCGCAAGCTCTTTGGCATAGGCCGCGCGCCACGCATTGTGGTCGATGCGGGCGACGACGTGGGAGTTGAAGTCGCAATAGGGGCATTTGGCCTGACAGAAGGGCCAATGCAGGTAAATGCCGAAATCGGGCTCAGGCAAAACAGCCGGCGATCAGCTTCTCGAAAGCCTTCGCCCGGTGCGAGATCCGGTTCTTTTCCCACCTGTCCATCTCGCCGAAGGTGATGTCGTATCCGTCGGGCCCGAAGATCGGATCGTAGCCGTGCCCCTCGTCGCCGCGCATCGGCCAGACGATCCGGCCTGGCATGATCCCCTTGAAGACCTCGTCGTGGCCGTCGGGCCAAGCAAGGACGAGCGTGCAGCAGAATTGCGCCCGCCACGGCTCGGCCTCTCCGCTTTGCAGCAGCTTGTCATGCGCCTTGGTCATTGCCTTGACGAAATCGCGACCGGTGGGCGTCTCGGCCCAATCCGCGGTATAGACGCCGGGCGCCCCGCTCAGCGCCTCGATCTCGATGCCGGAATCGTCCGACAGGGCGGGGAGGCCCAGAGCCTCGGCCGCCGCATGGGCCTTCAGGCGCGCATTCTCGACGAAGGTCTCGCCATCCTCGACTGGCTCGGCCAGGCCGTGATCGGCCGCCGAGCTCAGCGAAACGCCATAGGGGCCGAGCAGGTCGCGGATCTCGGCGAGCTTGCCGGCATTATGCGTCGCCACGACCAGCGCATCGCCGTCGAACCGGCGCATCAGGCGATCGCCTTCTTCTGTGCATCGACCAGCGTGCCGACGCCTTTCTCGGCGAGATCGACGAGGCCGTTCATCTGGTCGCGGGTGAAGGTGGCGCCCTCGGCGCTCATCTGAAGCTCGATCATCCGGCCGCTGCCCGTCAGGACGAAGTTGCCGTCGACGCCTGCCTCGCTGTCCTCGGGATAGTCGAGGTCGAGCACCATCTGGCCCGCATAGATCCCGCAGCTCACCGCGGCCACGTGGTCGGTCAGCGGATCGGTGACGATGTCTCCGGCCTTCATCAGCTTGTTCACCGCAAGGCGCAGCGCGACCCACCCGCCGGTGATCGACGCGCAGCGGGTGCCGCCATCGGCCTGGATCACGTCGCAATCGACGGTGATCTGCCGTTCGCCCATCGCGTTGCGGTCGACGCAGGCGCGCAAGGACCGCCCGATCAGGCGCTGGATCTCCTGCGTGCGGCCCGACTGGCCGCGCTTGGCCTCGCGGTTCATGCGGGTATGGGTGGCGCGGGGCAGCATCCCGTATTCCGCCGTGACCCAGCCTTGCCCGGTATTGCGCAGGAAGGGCGGCACGCGCTCCTCCAGCGACGCGGTGCAGAGGACATGCGTATCGCCGCACCGGATCAGGCACGACCCCTCGGCATGGCGCGTCACGTCCGTCTCGATGGAAATCGGGCGCATCGTGTCTAGATCTCTGCCGGAGGGGCGCATGTCGTATCCTTCATTTTATCGTTGGCGTTGATTTGGCACCGGTGCAATCCGTGTGCAAGGCTGATACCGTCGGCAAAGATGAGCAATGAGAACGCAGACCGACATTCGATCATGGCCGAAATGAACGACCGCACGCGCGAGGTCTTTCGGCGGGTGGTCGAGGAATATCTCGCCTCCGGCGACCCGGTGGGATCGCGGACGCTCAGCCGCTCGATGAGCGAAAAGATCAGCGCGGCGACCATCCGCAACGTCATGCAGGACCTCGAATTCATGGGGCTGCTGAACGCGCCCCACACCTCGGCCGGCCGCATGCCCACGCATCTGGGCCTCAGGATGTTCGTCGACGGCCTGCTCGAGGTGGGCGATCCGACCGAGGACGACCGCGCGGCCATCGACCGGACGCTGGGGACCAACGAACGCGACGTCACCACGATCCTCGACCGGGTCGGGCTCGCATTGTCTGGCGCCACGCAAGGGGCGAGCCTCGTTCTCGCGCCGAAGCACGAGGCGCCGATCAAGCATATCGAGTTCGTCTCGCTCGGGCCCGATCGCGCGCTGGTCGTGCTGGTCTTCGAGGACGGCCATGTCGAGAACCGCGTCTTCGCGCCGCCGCCCGGCCAGACGCCCTCGTCGATGCGCGAGGCGGCCAATTTCCTCAACGCGATCGCCCAGGGGCGCACTCTGTCGGAACTGCGCCGGGGCGTGGCCGACGAGATCGTGAAACATCGCCGCGACCTCGACGAGCTAGCCAGCGCCCTGGTGGAATCCGGCATCGCTGTCTGGGCCCATGACGGCGAGCCGAACGAACGGCTGATCGTGCGGGGCCGCGCCAACCTGCTCGAGGGCAATGCGGAGGATCTCGACCGGATCCGGACGCTCTTCGACGATCTCGAACGCAAGCGCGACATCGCCGAGTTTCTGGAACTGGCCGACGAGGGCGCGGGCGTGCGCATTTTCATCGGCGCCGAGAACAAGCTTTTTTCACTTTCGGGTTCCTCTTTGGTGGTCTCTCCTTATATGAACGCTGACCGTAGGATCATCGGCGCGGTCGGCGTGATCGGGCCCACGCGGCTGAATTACGGACGGATCGTGCCGATCGTCGACTACACGGCACAAATGATCGGCAGATTGCTGTCGGGCCCACGCTAGCTAGGTGAGTTTATGGCGAAAGAGAACGAAAGCGACATCGAAGCCGCGATCGAAGACATGTTGAAGGGGGATACGTCGGAGGCCGACAAGGTGCGCCGCAAGCCCCGTGCGGCCAGCGCCGACGAGACGGTCGACCTCGACAATCCCGGCGACGGCCCCGCCGGCCCGGAAGAGCCTCCGATCGTCGAGGAGGATGACGGCATCGCGGCCGAGCTCGAAGCGCTGCGCGCCGAGCGCGACGATTTCCGCGACCGGTTCGTGCGGGCGCTGGCCGAGGCCGAGAATGCGCGCAAGCGGTCCGACCGCGACCGCCGCGAGGCCGAGAATTACGGCGGCTCCAAGCTCAGCCGCGACATGCTGCCGGTCTACGACAACCTCAAGCGGGCGGTCGACTCCATCGCCGAGGATCAGCGCGAGGCCAATGCCGCCCTGATCGAAGGGATCGAGCTTACCCTGCGCGAGCTGACCAACGTGTTCGAAAAGCACGGCATCCGCATCATCACGCCCGCCCTGGGCGACCGCTTCGACCCCAACCACCACGAGGCGATGTTCGAGGCGCCGGTGCCCGACACCAAGGCGGGCGACATCATCCAGGTGATGGGCGACGGCTTCATGCTGCATGACCGCCTTCTGCGCGCGGCGCAGGTGGGCGTAAGCTCCACTCCGAAATCCTGACCCGAGCCGCCCCGGCTCAGCGGTCCACGGTGCCCTGCGCGAGGGTCTTGAGCTCGTAGATGAGATCGAGCGCCTCGCGCGGGCTGAGTTCGTCGGGATGAATCCCGGCCAGCCGCGCGGCCGCGGGGTCGTGCGGCTCTGTCTTCGGGGCAGGGGGTGTCGCGGCCATCGAGAAGAGCGGCAGATCGTCGATCAGCGTCGTCTTCTTGCCCTCCGCCTCGCCCTTCTCGAGCGCGGCCAGCACGTCGCGGGCCCGTGCCACGACCGAAGACGGCAACCCGGCGAGCTTGGCCACCTGCACCCCGTAGGAGCGGTCGGCCGAGCCCTGCCGCACCTCGTGCAGGAAGATCACCTCGCCCTCCCATTCCTTCACCGCCATGGTGGCGTTGCGCACCCCCTCGAGCCGGTCCGACAGCCGCGTCATCTCGTGGTAATGGGTGGCAAAGAGCGCGCGACAGCGATTGGCCTCGTGCAGGTGTTCGAGCGTGGCCCAGGCGATGCTCAGCCCGTCATAGGTCGCCGTGCCGCGCCCGATCTCGTCGAGGATGACCAGCGCGTTCTCGTCGGCCTGGTTCAGGATCGCCGCCGTCTCGACCATCTCGACCATGAAGGTCGAGCGTCCGCGCGCCAGATCGTCGGCCGCGCCCACCCGGCTGAAAAGCTGGCTGACGAGGCCGATCCGCGCGCGCGTCGCCGGCACGAACGCCCCCATCTGCGCCAGCAGCGCAATCACCGCGTTCTGGCGCAGGAAGGTCGATTTGCCGGCCATGTTCGGCCCCGTCAGCAGCCAGAGGGCCGCCTTGTCGGCCCCGTCCGAAAGCTTGCAATCGTTGGCGACGAACGGCCCCGCGCCCTGCGCGCGCAGGGCCTGCTCCACCACCGGATGACGTCCGTTCTCGATCTCGAAGGCACGCCCTTCCTCGATCTGCGGGCGAACCCAGCCCTCGTCGACCGCCAGATCGGCCAACGCCGCGGTCAGGTCGATCTCCGACAGCGCCCGCGCCGCGTCGCCGACGCCACCCGCATGGTCGAGGATCGCGCCGCAAAGCGTCGCGAAGAGCCGCCGTTCGATCTCCAGCGCCCGGTCGCGCGCGTTGAGGATCCGCGTTTCCAACTCGCTCAGCGGAACGGTGGTGAAACGCACGGCGCTGGCGGTCGTCTGGCGGTGGATGAAGGTCTGCGACAGGGGCTCTGCCAGCATCTTCTTCGCGTGGGTCGCCGTCGTCTCGATGAAATAGCCCAGAACGTTGTTGTGCTTGATCTTGAGGCCGGGAATGCCGGCCTCCTCGGCATACTCTGCCTGCATGGCCGCGATCACGCCGCGCCCCTCGTCGCGCAGGCTGCGCGCCTCGTCGAGCTCCTCGTCGAAGCCGGGCGCGATGAACCCGCCGTCGCGTGCCAGAACGGGCGGTTCGGCCACCAGCGCCTCGTCGAGCCGCGCGAGAATGTCTTCGTGACCGTCGAGCGTCCGGAAGGCCGCGCCCAGAAGCTGCGGCAACGCATCGGCGCCCTGCAATCCGGCAAGGTCGGCGGCCCGGCCCAGCCCGTCGCGGATCGCGGCGAGATCCCGCGGACTGCCGCGGTCGAGCGCGATGCGCGACAGCGCCCGGTCCATGTCGGGCGTGCGGCGCAACATCTCGCGCACCCGCTCGCGAAAGGTCGCGTCATCGACGAAAAACGCCACCCCGTCGTGGCGTGCGCGGATCAGGTCCGCATCGCGTGACGGCGAGGTCAGCCGCCGTTCCAGAAGCCGCCCGCCGCCCGAGGTCACGGTCCGGTCGATCGCGGCCAGAAGCGCACCCTCGCGGCCGCCCGAGAGACTCCGCGTCAGTTCGAGGTTGCGGCGCGTCGCGGCGTCGATCTGCATCGTGGCGCCGGTCTCTTCGCGGCGCGGCGGACGCAGAAGCGGCAGCTTTCCCTTCTGTGTGATCTCGAGATAGTCGACCAGCGCCGCCATCGCCGAGATCTCGGCCCGCCCGAACGAGCCGAACGCGTCGAGCGTGCTCACGTGAAACAATGCGCAGAGCCGTTTCTCGCCGCTCGTACTGTCGAAGGAGCCGCGCGAGAGCGGGGTCAGATGCGCGCCCGCATCGGTCACGACCTGCGCGCGGGCCGCGTCGTGGGTTTCGCTCAGCAGGACCTCGCGGGGCGCGAGGCGGGCGAGTTCCGGCCCGAGGCGAACGGGCGGGCAGGGCGTCACCGCCAGCTCGCCCGTCGAGATGTCGACCCAGGCCACGGCGCCCTCGCCCCGTAGCTCGGCGAAGGCGGCGAGGTAATTGTGCCGCCGTGCGTCGAGCAGCGATTCCTCGGTCAGCGTGCCGGGGGTGACGAGGCGCACCACCTCGCGGCGCACCACGGATTTCGAGCCGCGTTTCTTCGCCTCGGCGGGATCCTCGGTCTGCTCGCAGACGGCCACGCGAAAGCCCTTGCGGATGAGCGTGAGTAGATACGCTTCGGAGGCATGCACCGGCACGCCGCACATCGGAATATCGTCGCCCTGGTGCTTGCCGCGTTTCGTGAGCGCGATGTCGAGCGCCGCCGCCGCGGCAACGGCATCGTCGAAGAAGAGCTCGTAGAAATCGCCCATCCGGTAGAAGAGCAGCGCATCCGCATGGCCGGCCTTGATGCCGAGATATTGCTCCATCATCGGCGTCACGGCGGCGTTGGCGACATTCATGGCACGGGATCCCTCGGGAAATCGGGATCAGTCTATCGAATGCCGCGCGGCGTCTAAAGGCGGTTTCCTGTGGATGAAAGGGGCGCCACTCCCGCGCCCCCTTCTGCCGGGTTCAGTCGACCAGCCCGACATTCAGCGACGTGTCGTCGGCATTGGTGAATTCCGGCGCCGCGCGGTCCGGCGCGTCCTCGCCTTCGTAGTGGATACGGTAGACGACGCCACCGGTATCGTCGGAAAGGAAGAGCGCGCCGTCGGGTCCCTGCGCGAGCCCCGCGAGACGGCCCATATTGCCCCAGCCGGTCGGGCTCTCGTCGTCCTGCATGAGGAATCCGGTCAGGAACGGCACCATGGCGACGGACTCGCCATCCTCGAAATCGACGCGCAGCACCTCGTAGCCCGAGGGCGGGTTGCGGTTCCACGATCCACGCATCGCGATGAAGGCGTCGCCCCGGTATTCCTCGGGGAAGGCGTCGCCGGTATAGAAGGTCATCTGCATCGGCGCGGCATGCGGCGTGTGCAGCCCGATGGGCTCCACGCTGCCTTCGGCATATTCGCTGAACGAGGAATCGGGCGGCACGTCCTGCGGGTTGAAGCGCGACATCGCGTAGACATAGGGCCAGCCATACCGCTCGCCTTCGGTCAGGTGGTTGAATTCCTCGTGCTGCTCGTTGTCGCCGAGCCAGTCGATGCCATGATCGAAGCCGTAGAGCTCTCCGCCATCGGGCTCGAACCCGTAGCCGATCGTGTTCCTGAGGCCCGAGGCGAAGATCGTGCGCTCCGACCCGTCGGTATTCATCGAGACGATCGTCGCGTTTTCCTCGTTGGTTTCGCCGCAGGCGTTGCAGGTCGATCCGACCGAGATGTAGAGCTTGTCGTCGGGCCCCATCACCAGCATCCGGTTCGGGTGCTGGCCGCCTTCGGGGAAGTCGTCGGCGATCATCTCGAGTTCGCCCAGCGTGCCGTCGTCGTTGCGGGTGGCGTGGAAGACCTCGTTGACGGTCATGAGATAGATGTCGTTGCCCGCGATCTCGATCCCGTGCAGGCTTTCCTTCTTGGCGACGATCTGCTGGTCGTCCGCCGTGCCGTCGTCGTCGGTGTCGCGTAGCATCAGCAGGTTCCCGGGCGTGCGCTGCGTGATGTAGACGGTACCGTCCTCGGCGACGTCGATCATGCGCGGATTGTCGAGGTCGCGGGCGAAGACGTCGATCGCGAAACCTTCGGGCAGGGCGAGGTTGCCCATGCGCTCCTCGCTCCAGTCGAGCGGCACGGGCTTGATCACGTGGCCGACGATCTCCACGCCCTGGCGGCCGCGATCCTCGTCGGCGGCGGGGTCGCTGCTGCCGGCGCCGGCCTGGGCAAGGGCCATGTGCGGAAACGCCATGGCGGTGGTCAGAAGAAGGGCGGTCGAACGCATGACGATTCTCCGGTGGTCGTTGGACTCCTCAAGCGAGAACCTGAGCCCTGCGCGATGGTTCCCCGCGCGGCTTCGATGCCGGGCGGAGGGCGCGAGATGTTTCGCGCGCGAAACATAAGGGCCGATGCGGACCTTTCAGCTATCGGCGGGCCGCTTCAGCATCAGGGCCGTCCGGACGCACCGTGCCACGACGGTATCGTCCTGCTTGAGGCAGGTATGCTCGAATTCCACGAGGCCCTGGTTCGGTCGCGAGCGGCTTTCGCGCAGTGAAAGGATGCGCGTCTCGGCCCGGAGCGTGTCGCCGTGAAAGACGGGGGCGGGAAACCGCACGTCGGAGAAGCCGAGATTGCCGGCCGTGGTGCCCAGCGTGGTGTCCTGGACGCTGAGCCCCACCATGATCGCGAAGGTAAACATCGAGTTAAAGAGCCGTTGGCCCCATTCGGTGCCTTCGGCGAAATGCGCGTCGATATGCAGCGGCTGGGGATTCATCGACATCAGGCTGAACATGGTGTTGTCGGATTCCGTCACGGTACGTGTGAGTTCGTGCCGGAAGTGCTGTCCGACGTGGAATTCCTCGAAATACAATCCGGACATTCCCGGGCGTCCTTCCTGGCGATGCCGATGGCCGCCGGGCGGTGCGGCGGCAGGGATACGGGGCCGAGCTAGGCGGATGGGACCGCGCCTGTCAACATTGCGCGGGGCGCGCGAGAAATGGGATGACCCGGCGATCCGCCCGGCGCTAGGATGCCGGGGCAAAAGGGAGGATCACATGGAACCTTGCATCGTCGGCTGGGGCCACACGAAGTTCGGCGCGCTGCGCGAGCAGACATTCGAAGAGCTGATCATCGCCGCCGCGCGGGAGGCGCTCGACCATGCGGGGGTCGCGCCGGCGGATGTGGACGGCATCTGGCTGGGCCATTTCAACTCGGGGATGGTGGGCGACGCCTTCGCCTCGTCGCTGGTCCTGGCGCTCGACGAGACGATGCGCTTCGTGCCCGCGACGCGGTGCGAGAATGCCTGCGCGTCGGGATCGGCGGCGATCTATTCCGCGCTCGACGCGGTGCGGGCCGGATCGGCGAGGATCGCGCTGGTGATCGGGGCGGAGAAGATGACCGAGCTCGACACCGCGGGCGTCACCAAGGCACTGGCGGGCGCCTCCTACCAGAAGGAGGAATCGGATGTCAGCTTTCCGCAGATCTTCGGACGCATCGCGGGGCAGTATTTCCAGAATTTCGGCGACCAGTCCGAGACGCTGGCCCGGATCGCGGTGAAGAACCACGAGAACGCCATGGCGAACCCGCTGGCGCATCTTCAGAAGGCCGTCAATTTCAGCTTCTGCAACAACGTGTCCGAGAAGAACCCGATGATCGCCCCGCCGCTCCGGATGACGGATTGCTCGCTCATCTCCGACGGGGCCGCGGCGATGGTCATCGTGAGCCCCGACATCGCGCAGGAGTTCCCGCAGGCCGTCACGTTCCGCTCGGCCGTGCAGGTCAACGATTTCCTGCCGATGTCGCGGCGCGACATGACCGCGCTCGAAGGGCCGGCGCGGGCCTTCGGGATGGCGTTCGAGCAGGCGGGCGCGGGGATCGACGACATGGATTTCGCCGAGGTGCACGATTGCTTCACCATCGCCGAGCTGATGATCTACGAGGCGATGGGCCTGAAGCCGAAGGGCCGCGGCGCCGAAGCGGTGGCCGACGGCACCGTGATGAAGGGCGGATCGCTCCCGGTGAACCTCTCGGGCGGTCTCAAGGCCAAGGGGCATCCGGTGGGGGCCACGGGCGTGTCGATGCACGTGCTGGCCGCACGACAGCTTTGCGGCACCGCGGACGAGATGCAGGCCGAGGGTGCGGAGCTGGGCCTCGTCTTCAACATGGGCGGCTCGGGCGTCGCCAATTACTGCTCGGTGCTGGAGGCCGTGCGCTAGGGCCGCCCCCCGGGGAGGGCGGCGAAAGGACGGTCAGTCGACGAACGGCGCGTCGTCGCCCCAGATCTGGCGGACGCGCTGGTCCCGGCCGCAGCCGTCGCGGTAGCGCTCGTAGGCGACGCTTTTCGGAACGCCGAGGCCGACGGTGGAGAACGCGATGCGCTCGTCGCTTTTGTAGTAATCCTGGTGATACGCATCCACCGGGTAGAATTCGGTCGCCTCGACGATCGGGGTGACGATCTCCTGTCCCAGCTCTTCCTCGGCGGCAGCCTTGGCGGCTTCGGCGGCGGCGCGCTGCTCGTCGTTCCCGACGAAGATCGCGGTGGTGTATTCCAGACCCCGGTCGCAGAACTGGCCGCCGGAATCGAGCGGGTCGATCGAGCGGAAGAAGAGGTCCATCAGTTCGCGATAGCTGACCTCCGACGGATCGAACGGAATGCGCGCGGCCTCGATATGGTCGCCCGAGGCGCGATAGACCGGATCGGGCGTGGTGCCGCCGGTGAAACCGCTGACCACGTCGCCGACGCCCGCGACCTTCTCGAAATCGGCCTCGACGCACCAGAAACAACCGCCCGCGACGATCGCGGTCTCGCTTTGGGCCTGCGCCGCACCGCCCGCGAGGCCGGCGGTGAGCAGGGCCGCACCGAGCAACGCGGCCCTCGAAGAGGGGAATATGTTCATCATCATGGATCTCCTTCGAACAGGAGAGTGCGGGGCCGGTGGCACCGTTTCAATGCGATCGGCACCCTTGTCACGAGATGGTGAGCCGGACGGCGAAATTCGCGGCCGGACTGAAACTTTGTGGAAACCCTTGTCGTGTTCATTGGTCGAGAGCCGCATGGACTCCGGAGCGCAATCCCCTCGGGCGAGAGCGTACCGGCCTGGGGCCACCGGAACGGGTGCCGAGGCGTGTGCTGTTAAGCCTCGCGCATCCATGGCAGGCGGGGCAGTGCTGCCCGCCTGCCGCTTTACCCGATCGAAGGGGCCGCGGATCCGCCCGCGCCAAGGCTCATTTCAGGCGACGATCCCGGGCAGCCAGCAGCTTCAGGCGGAGGGCATTGAGTTGAATAAACCCGGCAGCATCTTTCTGGTCGTAGGCGCCGGCATCGTCTTCGAATGTCACATGGGCCTCGGAATAAAGACTGTGATCACTCCACCGGCCAACGGTGCGTACCGAACCTTTGTATAGTTTCAGACGCACCGTCCCGGTCACATGGGCCTGCGAATGGTCGATCGCGGCCTGCAGCATCTCGCGTTCGGGGCTGAACCAGAAGCCGTTGTAGATGAGCTCGGCATAGCGCGGCATCAGCTCGTCCTTGAGGTGGGCCTGGCCGCGGTCGAGGGTGATCTGCTCGATCCCGCGATGCGCCTCGAGCAGGAGCGTGCCGCCCGGCGTCTCGTAGATCCCGCGCGACTTCATGCCGACGAAGCGGCCCTCCACGAGGTCGAGCCGGCCGCAGCCATGCGCGCCGCCGATCTCGTTGAGCTTCGTGAGGATCGCCGCGGGGCTCATCGTCTCGCCGTCGATGCTGACCGCGTCGCCGCGCTCGAATCCGACCTCGACATATTGCGGCGTATCGGGGGCGTTCTCGGGATCGACGGTGCGCTGATAGACGTAATCTGGCGCGTCGACGGCCGGATCCTCGAGCACCTTGCCCTCCGACGAGGTGTGCAGCAGGTTCGCATCGACCGAGAACGGCGCCTCGCCGCGCTTGTCGGTGGCGATCTGGATCTGGTGCTTTTCGGCGAAGTCGATGAGTTTCGTCCGGCTGCTGAGATCCCATTCGCGCCAGGGGGCGATCACCTTGATGTCGGGGTTGAGCGCG
Organism: uncultured Paracoccaceae bacterium; assembly: GCA_947489705.1. GTDB lineage: Bacteria > Pseudomonadota > Alphaproteobacteria > Rhodobacterales > Rhodobacteraceae > Palleronia. The sequence goes on along the minus strand of CANLEQ010000001.1, from coordinate 286,861 downwards.
TAGGCCGCGAGCTCGAACCGGACTTGGTCGTTGCCCTTGCCGGTCGCGCCGTGGGCCACGGCATCCGCGCCCGTCTCGGCGGCGATCTCGACGAGGCGTTTGGAGATCAGCGGCCGCGCGATCGACGTGCCGAGGAGGTAGAGCCCCTCGTAGAGCGCGTTGGCGCGGAACATCGGGAACACGAAGTCGCGCACGAATTCCTCGCGCAGATCCTCGATATAGATGTCCGAGGCGCCCATCAGCTCGGCCTTCTTGCGCGCAGGCTCCAGCTCCTCGCCCTGGCCCAGATCGGCGGTGAAGGTGACGACCTCGCAGCCATATTCCGTCATCAGCCATTTCAGGATGATCGAGGTATCGAGGCCGCCGGAATAGGCGAGCACTACTTTCTTGGGCGAAGGCATGAGGCGCGTCTCCTTGGAATGGTCGCGTGGCGATACCGGCTTTGATATGAAGCGGCAAGCCGTCAAGCCCTCGTTAACCGGAATAGACGACACCTTTGCGTAGAGACAGGAGGCCGAAAATGAAGGGCTGGCACCTCTTTCGCCATGCGCTGGCGATGATCACCCGCAATGTCGGCGCGGCGTTCCGCGTCACCGGGCTGCCCTATGCCGCGATGCTGGCGATCGTGCTGATCCTGCCGGCGATCTTTCGCAACGAGGGGCTGCCGATCCCGTGGACCACGGCGGTCGGAATGTTGATCGCGGGCTATTTCGCGGCTTTCGTGTGGATGGCCGTACAATGGCACCGCTACGTCCTTCTGGGCGAGATCCAGTCGGGCGTGGTCCCGCATTACCACGGGCGGGCGAGCCGCGCCTATCTCTGGCGGTCGATCCTGCTGGGCGTCGCGGGCGTGGCGCTGTTTTTCGGCCTGTCGTTCCTCGCGGGTCTCGTCGCGGCGGCGACGCAGTCGACGCCGGTCGCCATCGCCGCGAACGTCGCGGCCTTCGCGGGATCGCTCGCCATCCTGGGACGGGTGAGCCCGATCCTGCCGGCCGCCGCGCTGGACGAGCGGTTGTCCTTCGGCGCGGCATGGCGCGCGACGGCCGGCGGCACGGGCGCGATCCTGGTCGCGGGGATCCTGCTGGCACTTCTGTCGTCTATCCCGGCGATCCTGGTGGCTCTGGGTCTCGGCCTCGTCGCGCAGATCTCGAACCTGGCGTTCCAGTGGCTCGTCACGCTGGTGGGGCTCTGCCTGATGACGACGTTTTACGGCCATTACGTCGAGGGGCGGGAGCTGCACGCACGCTGAGCCGAATTGACCTGAGGCGCGATCGGCGTCATGTCCGGTGCATGAGCGATTTCGTCGATACCGCCCTTGCCGTGACCGCCCGCCTGCGCGGGCTGTTTCCCGCGACGCCGTTGCAGCGCAACGATTACCTGAGCGCCAAGCACGACGCCGACATCTGGCTCAAGCGCGAGGATCTCTCGCCGGTCCGGTCCTACAAGATCCGCGGCGCGTTCAACGCGATGGGCAAGGCGCTCGAGGCCGATCCGGACGCGCGGCTCTTCGTCTGCGCGAGTGCCGGCAACCACGCGCAGGGGGTGGCGTTCAATTGCCGGCATTTCGGGGTCAAGGGCGTGATCTTCATGCCGGTGACGACGCCGCAGCAGAAGATCGACAAGACGCGCACCTTCGGCGGCGACGCGGTCGAGATCCGGCTGATCGGCGATTATTTCGACGACACGCTGCGCACCGCGCAGGCCTTCTGCGCCGAGCGGGGCGCGCATTTCCTGTCGCCCTTCGACGATCCGCACGTGATCGAGGGGCAGAGCTCCGTCGCTGTGGAGATCCTCGAGGAGCTCGGGACGGCGCCCGACATGCTGGTCGTGCCGGTGGGCGGCGGCGGGCTCTCGGCGGGGGTCACGCGCTATCTCGCGGATGCCGCGCCCGCGACCGAGATCCGCTATGTCGAGCCTCTGGGCGGCGCCAGCCTGAGCGCCGCGCTGGCGCGGGGATCGCTCGTCTCGCTCGACCGGGTCGACAGCTTCGTGGACGGGGCGGCCGTGGCGCGCATCGGCGAGCGGACATTCGACATCCTGAGGCATGTCGATCCGGCGCGGGTGCTGGCCGCGCCCGAGGACCGGATCTGCGCCACGATCATCGAGATGCTGAACGTCGAGGGCATCGTGCTGGAACCGGCGGGGGCGCTCTCGCTCGACGTTCTGGGCGAGATGGGCGCGGATCTGCGCGGAAAGTCGGTCGTCTGCGTCACGTCGGGGGGCAATTTCGACTTCGAACGGCTGCCGGAGGTCAAGGAACGCGCCCTGCGCTTCGGCGGCGTGAAGAAATACTTCATCCTGCGCATGCCGCAGCGTCCGGGCGCGTTGCGCGACTTCCTGGCACTGCTGGGTCCGGGCGACGACATCGCGCGATTCGAGTATCTCAAGAAGTCGGCGCGCAATTTCGGCTCCGTGCTCATCGGCATCGAGACCGACGACCCGGCGAATTTCACGACTCTGTTCGAGCGGCTGGATGCCGCGGATTTCGTCTATCGCGACATCACGGACGACCGGACGCTGTCGGAATTCCTGGTCTGAAGCCGGCTCTCAGGCAATAGCGCCCTTTCGCTCGCGGAATTCCCGGCAGGAATTGGTAAAGCATTCGGCGATCGCGGCGATATCGACGGGCTCGCCGGCCTGCACCTGGGCGCCGCCGGCCTCGCAGTGGCGCATGAGCCTGATGAACCCCATATTCGCCGCGCTGCCCTTGATGAAGTGGAGGTCCGCGGCAAGGGTGTCGGCGTCGGGGCGGAGGCCGTCGATCACGGGCGCGGTTTCTTCCAGGAAAATGGCGAGCACTTCGTCGAGGCCGCCCGGCCCCAATTGCTGTTCCAGTTCGTCGACATGGTTCCAGTCGATCATGTTCCCGCCTCCGACTTATGCGCGGAGTGTGACAGCACCGGATTAACGCAACGTTAGCGCGGCCATTTACGCCACCTTAAACCTTCTCGGAGACAAACGGCGGCTAGTTGTTTCAGCAGGATCGTCCATTGAAATCGAGCAATGCCTCACGGATCGACGCCGACGACCGCGATGTCGGACGCGAGACGATCAAGTTGCTGGTCGTGGACGACAGCCGGTTGCAGCGTCGTCTGCTGCGCAGCGCGCTCGACGATCCGCGCTACGAGGTGATGGAGGCCGACAGCGCCGAGGCCGCGCTCGAGATCTGTCTTGCCACGCCGCCGGACATCGTGCTGAGCGATTGGGTCATGCCGGGCAATTCCGGGCTCGACCTCTGCCGGGACCTGCGCGCGGCGCAGGGGGACAAGTACATCTATTTCATCGTCCTCACCTCGAAGTCGGAGAAGGGCGAGCTTGCCCGCGCGCTGCGCGAAGGGGCCGACGACTTCCTGTCGAAGCCGATCAGCGGGGAGGAATTGCGCGGCCGGTTGTCGGCAGGCGAGCGGCTCTTGTCGATCGAGCGCGAACTGGTCGAGAAGAACCGGCTGGTCAACCGCACCCTCGACGAGATGCGCGCCATCAACGAGGTTCTCGACCGCGACCTGATCGAGGCGCGCAAGCTCCAGATGTCGCTCGTCCCGCGCACCTCGACCAGGATCGGCGGCGCGTCGCTGTCGTACATGCTGCAATCGAGCGGCCATGTGGGCGGCGACCTGGTGGGCGAGATCCGGTATTCGAAGGACCGCGTCGGGATCTTCTCGCTCGACGTCTCGGGGCACGGGATCGCCTCGGCGCTGATCACGGCGCGGCTCGATTCGTGGCTCTCGGGGGAGCGGCCGGGCACGAACGTGGCGCTCGAGCGGTCCGGGGACGGGATCTACATGCTGCCCCCGAGCGAGATCTGCCGCCGGCTCAACGCGATGTTCATGGCCGAGGTCGATACCGAGCATTACTTCACCATCGCGATCGCCGATATCGATCTCCGGACCCGGACGGTGACGATCTGTCAGGCCGGGCACCCGCATCCGGCGCTGATCTCGGCCGGGGGCGAGGTAAGTTTCGTGGGGCACGGGGGTTTTCCGATCGGCCTGATCGAGGACGCGCAATACGACGATTTCGAGATCCGGCTCGGGCCCGGCGAGCGGGTGCTGCTCTATTCCGACGGGTTCACCGAATGCCCGGACCCAGATGGCGGGCAGCTCGACGAGGACGGGCTCGCGGCGCTCATCGCGCGGCACAATGGCGAGCGGGGCGACCGGCTGCTCGCGGCGCTGCGCTGGGAACTTGGCATGATGGTCGACGACCGCGACCTGCCCGATGACGTTTCGGCCGCGCTGATCGAGTTTCAGGATTCCGCCTGAAGCGCATTCGTCAGGAAATGCGCATCGCCGCGATTGCCGAGCAGCGCCGCCGCCGCGTCCGACCGCATCCAGACGGCGCGGTGATCGGGTTCCGTGGGCGGGCCCAGATGCAGCGTGGGGCGCGCGAGGTAGACGTGGCAGACCTTTTCCGCGTGGAAGCCGTAGTCCGGCATGTAAACGAAGCGGCGGAATGCGCCGAGCCGGCGCGGCCGGGAGATGCGCCAGCCGGTTTCCTCGTAGACCTCGCGGTGAAGTGCGCTCAGCGGCTGTTCGCCGGGATCGATGCCGCCGCCCGGAAGCTGGTATTCGAATCGCGGCGAGAGCTGGCAGGTCAGCAGGACATGCGCGCCCCTGAGCAGCACCGCATAGGCCCCCGGGCGCGCGGCATAGGTTCGGCCCCGGTGCGGCGGATCTCCGAAGCGGCGGGTCATGGCTGGCCTCCGGGGTTCAAGCGGCGGGCCGAGGGCCCTATATAGGGCCGGTATGCCAAGACCCGCCCGCCAAAGGAAGCCCATGACCCTCGGAAAGCAGATCGCCTGGGACGATACCGTCCTGCCCTTCCAGCTCGACGCCTCGGATATCCGCGGCCGCGTGGCGCGGCTCGACACCACGTTGCAGCAGGTGCTGGCGCAGCACGACTATCCCCCCGAGATCGAGGCCCTGGTCGCCGAGGCGACGTTGCTGACCGCGCTGATCGGGCAGACGATCAAGCTGCGCTGGAAGCTGTCGCTGCAGGTGCGCGGCGACGGGCCCGCGCGCCTGATCGCGACGGATTACTACGCGCCCGGAGACGACGGCACGCCGGCGCGGATCCGCGCCTATGCGAGCTACGACGAGGAGCGGCTGCAATCGGGGGCCGATCCGTTTTCGCAGATTGGCAAGGGCTATTTCGCGGTGCTGATGGATCAGGGCGACGGCACGCATCCCTATCAGGGGATCACGCCCATCGCTGGCGGGTCGCTTTCGTCCTGCGCCGAGACCTATTTCGCGCAATCCGAGCAGCTTCCGTCGCGGTTCGCGCTGGCCTTCGGCCAGGCGCAGCAGCCCGGCGCCGAGAGCCAGTGGCGGGCCGGCGGCATCATGCTCCAGCACATGCCCAAGGCCTCGCCGCTGATGGCGGGCGGCGAAGGCGGGTCGGGGGATGCGGGGCTCATGCGGCCCGAGGACGTGCTTGACGGCGACGAGGCCGAGAACTGGAACCGCGCGAACCTGCTGCTCGACACGGTCGAGGAGACCGAGCTCATCGGCCCGCATGTCGAGCCGACGGATCTTCTGGTGCGGCTCTTCCACGAGGAAAAGCCGCGGGTCTTCGACGCCCAGCCGGTCAGCTTCGGCTGCACCTGTTCGGCCGATCGCGTCCGGCAGAGCCTGTCGATCTATTCGGCCAAGGATATCGGCCACATGACCACCGACGAGGGGATCGTCACCGCAGATTGCCAGTTCTGCGGCGCGCATTACGAGTTCGATCCCCGGACGCTCGGCTTCGAGGCCGAGGCGTCGTCGGGCACCGATGGATGAGTGGGGCGCCCGCTTGCGGGCGGCACTCGCCCGCGAGACGGGGCCATCGTCGGATTTCGATCTGAACCGCGACGCCGCCCCGCAGGCCGCCAGGCTGCGCGGGGCGGGCGTGCTGATTCCGGTCTGCGCCGCGAGCGGCACGCTGATCCTGACCAAACGCTCCGCGACGCTCAGCCAGCATCCCGGCCAGATCGCCTTTCCCGGCGGCCGGATCGACCCCGGAGACGCGGATGCGACCGCCGCCGCCCTTCGCGAGGCGCATGAGGAGATCGGCCTGCCGGGCGATGCCGTGGAGGTCCTGGGCGAGTTGCCGCGGCATGAGACGGTGACGGGGTATTCCATGACGCCGGTCGTAGCGCTGGTCACGCGGCCCTTCGACGAGCGGCCCGAACCCGGCGAGGTGGCCGAGATCTTTCGCGTGCCGATGGCGTTCGTCACCGATCCCGGCAATTTCCGCGTGGAGGAGCGCGACTGGCGCGGCCAGACGCGGCGCTATTATGCGGTGCCCTACGGGCCCTATTACATCTGGGGCGCGACGGCGCGGATCCTGCACGGTCTTGCCGAAAGGCTGGCGCGATGATCCTTGACGGTCCCTGGCGGCACGATCCGGGCGCGCAGGCGGTGCTGGGACTGCTGGCGGGGGCGGGGCATCGCGCGCTGGTCGTGGGCGGCTGCGTGCGCAACGCGGCGCTGGGCGAGGCGGCGGGCGATGTCGATATCGCCACCGATGCGCGCCCCGAAAGGGTAATGGAGCTCGCCGCCGCCGCCGGCGTGAAGGCGATCCCGACCGGCATCGACCACGGCACGGTCACGATCGTCGCGGAGGGCACGGGCTATGAGGTCACGACGTTCCGCAAGGATGTCGAGACCGATGGGCGCCGCGCCGTCGTGGCGTTTTCCGACCGGATCGAGGACGACGCGGCGCGGCGCGATTTCACCATGAACGCCCTTTACGCCGATGCGGACGGCAAAGTGATCGATCCCTTGGGCGGTCTCGGCGACCTCATGGCGCGGCGGGTGCGTTTCGTCGGCGAGCCGCGGGGCCGGATCGCCGAGGATTACCTCAGGATCCTGCGCTATTTCCGGTTCCATGCCTGGTATGGCGGCGCGGAAGAGGGGCTCGATGCCGAGGCATTGGCGGCCTGCGCGGAGCTCGCCGAGGGGCTGGAGCGTCTGTCGGCCGAACGGATCGGCGCCGAGATGCGCAAGATGCTGTGCGCGCCCGACCCCGCCCCGTCGATCGGCGCGATGGCGCAGGCGGGGATCCTCGCGCGGATCCTGCCCGGCGCGGGGGTCGCGATGCTGGCCGTCCTCGTGCATCTCGAGGGGCTTGCGGGCCGCGCGCCGGAGGCGATGCGCCGGCTCGTGGCGCTGGGCGGCGAGGATGCGGCCGGACGGTTGCGGTTGTCGCGGGCCGAGACCACGCGGCTCGACCTGCTGGCGCGTGCCGTGGACGACACAGCCGGCGCGGCCGAGCTCGCCTGGCGGCATGGTCCGGACATCGCGCGCGACGTGGAGCTGTTGCGGGCCGCGCGGTTCGACGCGCTTCTGCCGGCGGATCTGGAGGATAGGATCGCGCGCGGGGCGGGAGCAAAATTCCCGGTGCGCGGCTCCGATCTCGCGGGGCACCTCGCGGGCCCCGAGATCGGCGCGGCCCTGCGCGAGATGGAGAGCCGCTGGATCGCGTCGGGTTTCACGCTCGGGCGCGACGATCTGTTGAAGGAGGGATCGCCATGATGGCGGTTGAACCTGCTGCCATCCCTTCCCAGTTGAACGTCACGCATGATCCGTAACCTCGCCTCTCTCATCGACGCCTTCCGTCCCGCCAACGGGCCGCCACCGCGCACTCTCTGGGCCTTCCTGCTCTGGTCGCTGAGCGGGTCGTGGCTTTGGCTCGGGATTTCGGCGCTGGTCTCGTCGCTCGCGGGCGTGGCCGAAGTGGTGACGGCCCTGATCCTGGGGCGGATCGTCGATTCCGCGGTGGGAACGGGCGTCTCCGACTATTTCGCGCAGAATACCGGCCTTCTGATCGGCGCGGTGGCGTTCTTCCTGATCGTGCGGCCGGTCCTCTTCGGCAGCAGCGCGATGGCCAATTCGGTCATCGTCGCGCCGAACGTGAACCCGCTCGTCCTGAGCCGGCTGCACCGCTGGACGCTGGGGCAGGCGGTCACGTTCTTCGACGACGATTTCGCGGGCCGCATCGCGCAAAAGCAGATGCAGACCAGCCGCGCCATCACCGATGTCGCCTCGGAAGTGATCAACGTGGTGTTCTTCTCGCTCGCCACGCTGGTGGGATCGACGCTGTTGCTCACCACGATCAACGGCTGGATGGCGCTGGGCCTCGGCATCTGGGTGATCTGCTATTTCGCGCTGATCCGCTGGTTCATGCCGCGCATCCGTACCCGTTCCATGGCGCGGGCGGCATCGCGGGCGATGGTGTCGGGGCAGGTCGTGGACACGATCACCAACATCAAGACCGTCAAGCTCTTCGCGCATTCCGATTTCGAGGACCGCGCCGCGCTGGGCGCGATCGCGCAGTTCCGCGAGAAGGTCATCGATTTCGGCGTCCTGTCGGGCTGGTTCCGGTTCGCGCTGATGACGCTGGCGGGGATCCTTCCCGTCCTGCTCATCGGGGGGACGCTGTGGCTTTGGTCGATGGGGATGGCGACGCCGGGGGCGATCGCGGCGGCCGGCGCCATCGCCATCCGCATCGCGCAGATGACGGGCTGGGTGTCGTTCACGCTGATGTCGATCTATGCCGCGATCGGCGAGGCCGAGGACGGGATGAACACGCTGACGCCGCCGCACACGCTGGTCGACGCGCAGGATGCGGCCGAGCTCGGCGGGGGCGGGGCGGTGCGGTTCGACCACGTGACCTTCGCCTACGGGCGCGAACGCGGCGGGATCCGCGATATCGACCTCACGATCCGCGCGGGCGAGAAGATCGGCATCGTGGGCGCGTCGGGGGCCGGGAAATCCACGCTGGTCGCCCTTCTGCTGCGGCTTTACGACACCGAGAAGGGGCGCGTGATGATCGACGGGACGGACATACGCTCGCTGACGCAGGAAAGCGTGCGCAAGCAGATCGGCATGGTCACGCAGGAGACGGCGATGTTCAACCGCTCGGCCCGCGACAACATCCTCTATGGCCGGCCCGATGCGACCGAGGCCGAGATGCGCGCCGCCGCCGAGCGCGCCGAGGCGCACGGGTTCATCCAGGATCTCGAGGATTTCAAGGGGCGGCGCGGCTACGACGCGCATCTGGGCGAGCGGGGCGTGCGCCTCTCGGGCGGTCAGCGGCAGCGCATCGCGCTGGCCCGCGCCATCCTCAAGGACGCGCCGATCCTGGTGCTCGACGAGGCGACGAGCGCGCTCGACAGCGAGGTGGAGGCCAGCATCCAGACCGCGCTCGACCGGGTGATGGAGGGCAAGACCGTGCTCGCCATCGCGCACCGCCTGTCCACCATCGCCCAGATGGACCGGATCGTGGTGCTCGAGGAGGGGCGCATCGTCGAGGAAGGGACGCATGACGACCTTCTGGCGCGCGACGGCACCTATGCGCGGTACTGGGCGCGGCAATCGGGCGGGTTCATGGGGCTCGACGCGGCGGAATGACGTCCGGACACGTCACCATCGAGCGTCTGGGCCATCTGGGCGACGGGATCGCGCCCGGTCCGGTCTATGCGCCGCGCACCCTGCCGGGCGAGGTGGTGAGCGGCCCGCGCGAGGGCGACCGCATCCCGGCCCCGAAGATCGTGACGCCGAGTGCGGCACGGGTCGCGCCTCCCTGTCCGCATTACAACGGCTGCGGCGCCTGCGCGGTGATGCATGCCTCGGACGAATTCGTGGCGGAATGGAAGATCTCGGTGGTGCGCCAGGCGCTGGCCGGGCAGGGCCTCGAGGCGCCCGTCGAGGGCATCGCCACGTCGCCGCCCGAGAGCCGCCGCCGCGCGATCCTGTCGGGGCGGCGCACGAAGAAGGGCGCGCTCGTGGGCTTCCATGCCCGCGCGTCGGACACCATCACCGAGATCCCGTCCTGCCGCGTGGTGGTCCCCGAGATCCGCGACGCGCTTGCCGCGCTGCGCGCGCTGGTCGTGGCGGGCGGGTCGCGCAAGGGCGAGATGAGCCTCGCGGTCACGCAGGGTCTCGCGGGGCTCGACGTGGCGGTGACGGGCGGCAAGGCCCTCGATGCGGCGCTGTCGCAGGAGCTTGCCGGTATCGCGGGGGCGGCGGATTTCGCGCGCCTGAGCTGGAACGACGAGCTGGTGGCGCAGGCACGGCCCCCGGCGCAGCAGGTCGACGGGATCGCGGTCGTGCCGCCGCCCGGCGCGTTCCTGCAGGCGACGAGGGCGGGCGAGACCGCGTTGCTGGCCGCGATCCGCGAGAGCGTGGGCCCCGCGCGCAGCATCGTCGACCTCTTTGCCGGTTGCGGCACCTTCGCCCTGCCGCTGAGCCGGCAGGCGCGGGTCCACGCGGTCGAGGGCCTCGCGGCCCTGTCGGCGGCCACGCGGGATGCGTGGCGCGGCGAGGGCGGGCTGCATGCGCTGAGCGTCGAGACGCGCGATCTGTTCTCCCGGCCGCTCCTGCCGGTCGACCTTGCCGCCTTTGACGCCGCGGTGATCGACCCGCCGCGTGCCGGCGCGGAGGCGCAGATGCGCGCGCTGGCCGAGAGCGACATCGCGACGATCGCCGCCGTGTCGTGCAACCCCGTGACCTTCGCGCGCGATGCGAGGATCGCGGTGGCGGCGGGGTTCTCGATCCGCGCGATCACAATCGTCGACCAGTTCCGCTGGTCGCCGCATATCGAGCTTGCGGCCCATCTCGCGCGGTGATTTTGCCACGCCGTCGCCGCTCACGGCAATGTGACACCGCAAATCGATGGGGGATTCGGCAAACCTGCGCTATGACCCTTGCAAAAGACAAGAAACGAGGGCGGGCAGGCTCCATGTCATTGATACGTATAACGCTGGCCATCTTGGCTCTGGCGGTGCTGACGTCGTGCGGCGCCTCCAAGTTCAAGAGCTATGACGGGCCCGAAGTGACGCGGGTCATCCTCTTCAAGGATGCGCGCGTCCTGCAGCTTTTCCACCGAGACAAGGTGCTGAAGAGTTACGGGGTGGGGCTCGGATTTGCACCCAAGGGCCACAAGCAGATCGAGGGCGACGGGCGCACGCCCGAAGGCCATTACTACATCGACCGGCGCAATCCCGATTCGCGGTTCCATCTGTCGATCGGGATCTCGTATCCGAACGTGATGGACGTCGCGCGCGCGCGGACGCTGGGCCAGCCGCCGGGCGGCGACATCTTCATCCACGGCGTGGGCGAAAACGTCGATCGCAAGCAGGCCAAGGGCGACTGGACCTGGGGCTGCATCGCGGTGACGGATCGCGAGATCGAACAGATCTATGCGATGGTGCGCGACGGCACGCCGATCACCATCTATCCCTGAGGATCAGGACCCGAACGCACCGCCGCCGGCGGCGGGGCGGCCGGTGACCATGGTCCACCAGATCTTGCCGCTGGGTTCCTGGAACCAGGAAAATCCGAGCTGCTGCGCGCGCGGGTCGAGGATGATCTCGCGCTGATCGGGGGCCTGCATCCAGGCCGACAGCGTCTCGAGCTCGGTCTCGTAGGTTTCGGAGATGTTCTCGCCCAGCATCTCGCCGCGATAGCCGACGCGGCGCGCGCGATCGACCGGCGACGATCCGTCGGAGCCGAAATGCCACGGACGGTTCTGGACCGACATGTCGCGCGAATGGGTGGCCGCCGCCGCCGTGAGTTCGGAATTGAGGCTGAGCTGCGGCGCGCCGGAAGCCTGGCGGACGGCGTTGACGCCATCAAGGAACCGAAGCTGGATCCGGTCGGAATCGCCCGGGTTGATCTCGTAGAGCTGCGGAAGCGGGCGTCCGTCGACCATGGGAACCGGCCCCGGAGCGGGCGCGCAGGCCAGAAGGGTGACCCCCGTGAGTGCCGTCAGCGCAATGGTGCGAAACATCTCGATCTATTCCTGTCTGCCTGGGTCTATCGCCATAGCGGGTCCGGCGGCGCGGATCAATTCGCCGGGCCGCGAGCCCCCGCCATGTCGCATGTTTGATTTGCATAAATCCGGGTGCGCCCATACTTGTCTACTCGATTCGTTCCAATCCGAAACTCGGAGGTTCCGCTGTGTCCAAGAATTCGCATGCTCTTCTGTCGCGCCGCCTGTTCCTGGGCAGTGCCGCCGCCACGCTGGCCGCACCCGCCCTCGCGCAGACGTCGGATTCCACGGAATTCCGGCCGGGCGTGTCGAACGTGATCCGCCGCAACGCGTCGAGTTTCCGGATGCTGGACTGGCAGCCGCATTTCGACACGCTGACCAACGGTGCGATCCTGTGCGACATCACCTCGCGCGCGCTGCATTTCTGGAACGAGGACGCGTCGGTCTACAAGCTCTATCCCACCTCGGTGCCGCAGACCGACGACCTGACCCGCAAGGGCCGCAGCGAGATCGTGCGCAAGGTCGAGGGCCCGAGCTGGGCGCCCACGCCGGCGATGAAGGAACGCAATCCCGAATGGCCCGATTTCATCGGTCCGGGCCCGGAAAACCCGCTCGGGACGCATGCCCTGTATCTCAGCTGGCAATATTACCGGATCCACGGGACGCAGGATACGCGCAAGATCGGGCGGCGGTCGTCCAACGGCTGCATCGGCCTCTACAATCACCACATCGAAGAGCTCTACGCGCTGGCCAAGCCGGGGACGCAAGTGTTGCTTATTTGACAAATAACGCGAAGATTGGAACCGGATACACCCCCCCGAACTTTGCAAAGCGTTATCGTTGCTGATTAAAACATCGGTGAGGAACAGTCTGAAGGTGCCTGCTGCCGCCTCAACATCGAATTGGCACCGGGCGTATACTGGAGATACCAAAATGAAGAAACTTGCACTTGCCGCCACTCTTTCCGTCGCCGCGACCAGCGCGTTCGCCGGCGGGATGGCTCCCGCCCCCGCACCGATGATGGAGCCCGAAGTGGTCGTCGAAGAATCCTCGGCCTCCTCGGGCGGGTTCGTCGTTCCGCTTCTGCTTCTGGCAGTCGTGGCGGCAGCCGTCGCCGACTGATCGGACCTGACCGATCAAGAAGCGGCCGGGCAGAGATGTCCGGCCGCTTTTTTGTGCGCTATGCCCAGCCGCGAAGGTTCTCACCGATGACTTCGGCCAGGGCCGCCATATGCGCGTCGTCGTCGTTCAGGCAGGGAATGTAGGTGAAGCTTTCGCCGCCCGCATGCTCGAAGCTTTCGCGGATCTCCTCGTTGATCTCTTCGAGGGTCTCGATGCAATCGGCGGAAAAGGCGGGCGCGATCACGGCGATCCGCCGTTTGCCGGCCTTGGCCAGTCGCGCGACCTCTTCGACCGTGTAGGGCTGCAGCCATTCCTCGGGCCCGAAGCGGGACTGGAACGTGGTGACGATGTCGCCGTCGGTCCAGCCCAAACGATCCTTCAGCAGGCGCGAGGTCTTCTGGCACTGGCAATGATAGGGGTCGCCCTCCATCAGGTAGCGTTGCGGAACGCCGTGATAGGAGGCGACCAGCACGTCGGGTTTCGTCTCCATCGCGCCCAATGCCCGTTCGACCGATCGCGCCAGCGCATCGACATAGCGCGGATCGTCGGAATAGGGTGGAACGGTGCGGACCGAAGGCTGCCATTTCTCGGCCATCAGCGCACGGAAGAACTGGTCGTTCGCGGTCGCGGTCGTCGCCCCCGCATATTGCGGATAGAGCGGAAAGAACACGATCTTGCGGCATCCGGCCCGGATCATCTCGCGCACCTTCGACTGCGTCGAGGGATTGCCGTAGCGCATGCAGTAATCGACCATCACGTGGTCGCCATGCGCCTCGGTGATCAGCTTGCGCAACTTGACCGTCTGGGCCTTGGTGATGGTGAGCAGCGGACTTTCCCCGGCCTCCTCGTTCCAGATCGACTTGTAGGCCGCGCCGCTCGAGAACGGCCGCTTGGTGAGGATGATGCCCTGCAGCAGCGGCTGCCAGATCCAGGCGGAATAATCCACGACGCGCTTGTCGGACAGGAACTCGTTGAGATAGCGGCGCATGTTCCAGTAATCGTAGCCGTCTGGCGTGCCCAGATTGGCCACCAGCACGCCGATCTTCTCCGGCGGAATTGCGGGGTGATCCTGGGGCGCGTGGTCGGGCCGGGTCGCATCCTCGCCCGAGAAGAGGGGGGCGCCGTCAGGCGATTTCGCGTCCAGCATGGTTGCGTCGTCCTTCCTTGTTGGCAGGGAGATACCCTGTTGGCGACGGGCGTCAATCGTCGCGGCGGGACGAATCGTCACGCAACGTACCCTCCGCGGTATCGAGCGCCTCGGCGAGGCGCGCCTGGGCCGATCCCGGGCGAAGGGGTTTTTGCTGACTTTCGTGCGGCGCCCAGCCCGACAGGTAGATGAGCTCGAAGGTCGCGCGGATGCGGTCCGGATCGTCCGGGTCGGGAAAGCTCTGCGCGTGGAGCCGGGCCGCTTCGTCGAGCACGGCGCGGCGCAGCGGGCGGCGATCGCGGGTGGCCAGCGCGTTGCCCTCGCCCATGGCGCGCAGTTCGCGCATCAGCGCCGGAAGATCGCGGTAGGTGACGGTGTAGCTGTCGGAATCGGCCACCGGCTGCGCCAGGCCCGCGCGCTGGATCAGGCCGCCGAGGTCGCGGATCTCGGCCATCGGCGCCACGCGGGGTGCGAGCCCGCCGCGCAGCGACGTCTCGGCCTGAGCCAGCGCGATCCGGAGCTCCGAGAGGGTCTGGCCGCCGGGCGTCACGCCGAGAAAGAGCCCGTCGGGCCGGAGCGCACGGCGGCATTGCACCATCTGGCCCACCGGATCGTCGGCCCAGTGCAGCGCCATGGCGTGGATGACGAGATCGTGCGCGCCCTGCGGCAGGTCGAGCCGGTCGTTGTCGGCCACCACGCGTGCCCCGGGGAACCGCGCGGCCCAGAGCGCCGGGGCCCCGGTGACGACGGCGACATCCGTAAAGGATCTGTTAACCTCTTTCAGTCTCTCCTGCAGCTGATCGGCGGCGATTTCGTGCAGGAACAGCGCCTCGTCACGGATGCGGGCGCGATTGCGCGCGAGCTGGGCGCGGTCGGTCAGGCGGGGCGGCTGGGTCATATCCGTCAGATAGGAGATTTCGATGCTGATGCAATCGGCGCTGTCGCTGATCTATCCCCGGCAATGCGCGACCTGCGAGGCACCGGTGACCCAGGCCGGCGGGCTCTGCGGCGATTGCTGGCGCGAGACGCCGTTCATCATGGGTCTCTGCTGCGACGCCTGCGGGGCGCCGTTGCCGGGCTATTCGGACGATGCCTGGCTCTGCGACGAATGCATGACCTGGGGGCGGCCCTGGTCGCGCGGCCGCGCGGCGCTGATCTACGGTGGGCGGGGCCGCAAGCTGGTGCTGCAGATCAAGCATGGCGACCGGCTGGACCTGATGCCGATCATGGGCACCTGGCTCGCGCGGGCGGCCGAGCCGCTCCTGACGCCGGACACCCTGGTCGTGCCGGTGCCGAGCCATTGGCGTCGCCTACTCAAGCGGCGCTACAACCAGGCGGCGGAGCTTTCGCGCGCGCTTGCGCGGCAGGTCGGCGCCGAGCACGCGCCGCGCGCGCTGGCGCGGATCCGGGCCACGCGCATCCAGGACGGCAAGCCGGCCGCGGAGAGGTTCACGGATGTCCGCGACGCCATCGCCCCCCATCCCCGGCATGGCGGCGCGCTTGCGGGGCGCGACGTCCTTCTGGTCGATGACGTGATGACCACCGGTGCTACGCTTGGCGCGTCGACCGAGGCCTGCCTCGAGGGGGGGGCCGCGAAAGTCGACGTGGTCACACTGGCACGGGTCGCGAAGGACACCTAGGTAGCGTGCAACCCCCAGACCCAAGGAGGGCTTCATGGCCCAGATCGAAATCTACACCACGCCGCTTTGCGGTTTCTGCCACGCGGCAAAGCGTCTTCTGAAGACCAAGGATGCCGCCTTCGTCGAGACCGACGTGTCGCGCGACGGCGAAAAGCGCCAGGAGATGATGGCGCGCGCCAATGGCCGCCACACCGTGCCGCAGATCTTCATCGACGGCGCCCATGTCGGCGGTTTCGACGATCTGGCCGCGCTGGAACGCCAGGGCAAGCTGGACCCGATGCTGGCCGGGTGATGCGCGCCGCGCTGGTCCAGTCGAATGCGGGCCACGATCCGGCCGCGAACCTGGCGCCGACCCGCGCCGCGATCGCACAAGCGGTCGAGCGCGGGGCGGAACTCGTCACCACGCCCGAGGTGACCAATATCGTCTCCGCCGACCCCGAGGATGCGCGAGGGCGGCTGCATGGTGAGGGCGACGATCCCACCCTGGCGGCGTTGCGCGACGACGCGGCGCGGACGGGGATCTGGCTTCATGTGGGCTCGCTCGCGCTGCGGGACGAGGAAGGCGACGGACGGCTGGTCAATCGCGGCTTCCTGATCGGGCCGGATGGAGCGATCGCCGCGCGTTACGACAAGATCCACATGTTCGACGTGGCCATCGACGCGACCGAGACCTATCGCGAATCCGACAGGTATCGTCCGGGCGACCGGGCGGTTCTGGCCCGCACGCCGATCGGTGTGCTGGGGCTCACCATCTGCTACGACCTGCGGTTTCCGCGGCTCTACCGCGATCTGGCACAGGCGGGGGCCGAGATCCTGCTGGTGCCTTCGGCCTTTTCGCCCGCGACCGGCCCCGTCCATTGGGAGCCGCTGCTGCGCGCCCGCGCGATCGAGACGGGGTGCTTCGTTCTCGCCGCGGCGCAGACCGGCCGGCATGTCGCCCCGAACGGGCGGGAACGGCGGACGCACGGCCATTCGCTCGCCGTGTCGCCCTGGGGCGAGGTGCTGGCGGATGCGGGCACAGCACCCGGCGTGGTGCTCGTGGATCTCGATCTCGACGCGGTGGCGGCGGCGCGGCGCAAGGTCCCGAGCCTCGGCCACGATCGGGATTACGAGGGGCCCTGAGGGCGCAGGCTGGTCGTGACGTAGTTCACCGCGAGGTCGTTGTCGGAGATCTTCCACTGCCAGCTCAGCGGGTTGAACACGAACCCGCTGCGATCGACGGGGTCGAGTCCGGCCCGCCGCAGCAGGGCGCAAAGCTCGTCCGGTGTGATGAACTTCGCCCAGTCATGGGTGCCCTTCGGCAGCCACCGCATGATCCATTCCGCACCGAGGATCGCCGCGCCGAAGCTCCTGGTGGTGCGGTTGATGGTCGAGCAGATCATCAGGCCACCGGGCTTCAGCAGGTCGTGGCAGGCGCCGAGATAGGCGGCCGGATCGGAGACATGCTCGACCACCTCCATGTTGAGCACGACGTCGAACAGCTCGCCCGCCTGCGCCAGCGCCTCGGCCGACGTGTGGCGGTAATCGATGTCGAGCCCCTGCTCGCGCGCATGGATCTCGGCCACGGGGATGTTGCGCTCGGCCGCGTCGGCCCCCACGACCTCGGCCCCCAGCCGCGCCATCGGTTCCGACAGAAGACCGCCGCCGCAGCCGATATCGAGGATGCGCAACCCCTCGAAGGGCCGCGCGGCGGCACGGTCGCGACCGTATTCGCCGGCGATTTGGGCGCAGATATAGTCGAGCCGGACCGGATTCATCATGTGCAGCGGCTTGAACTTGCCGTTCGGGTCCCACCATTCGGCGGCCATCGCGCTGAACTTGTCGATCTCGCTGGGGTCTATCGTGTCGACATTCATGGCGGCCCTCTTTTTCCGTGCCATCCCATGGCGGGGATGATCCGAGCGTTATATAGATCGTAAATGGACAGATCTGCAGGACAAAAAGGCGCGGCGGCGCAACTCTATCCACGCATCGACCCGTTCGACCAGCGGATGCTCGCGGTCGGGGACGGACATTCCGTCTATGTCGAACAATGCGGCAATCCCGACGGTATCCCGGTCGTGGTGTTTCACGGCGGCCCGGGCGGCGGCTGTTCGCCGTCGATGCGGCGCTATTTCGACCCCGAGACCTATCGGATCGTGCTTTTCGATCAGCGCGGTTGCGGCCGGTCCCGGCCCCATGCCAGCGTCGACGACAACACGACCTGGCACCTCGTGGCGGATATCGAGCTGATCCGCGAGACGCTCGGGATCGACAGGTGGATGGTCTTCGGCGGCAGCTGGGGCGCGACGCTCGCGCTCATCTATGCGCAGTCCCATTCGGAGGCGGTGCGCCACCTCATCCTGCGGGGCGTGTTCCTGATGACGCAATCCGAGCTCGACTGGTTCTATGCCGGCGGCGCGGGACGGTTCTGGCCGGATGTCTGGACGCGCTTCGTCGATCCCGTGCCCGAGGACGAGCGTCACGACCTGATCGCGGCCTATAACCGGCGGCTCTTTTCGGGCGACAGCGCCGTCGAGACGCGATTCGCCCGGGCCTGGACGTCGTGGGAGAACACGCTGGCCTCGATCGACACGGACGGTCCCGGCGGCGACAGCCCCGCCGACTACGCCCGTGCCTTCGCGCGGCTCGAGAACCACTATTTCACGCATCGCGGCTGGCTCGACCAGGACGGCCAGATCCTGACCGACATGGACCGTATCGCCCACATTCCGGGCCATATCGTGCAGGGACGCTACGACATGATCTGTCCGCCGCGATCGGCGTGGCGGCTGCACGACAGATGGCCCGCATCGACGTTGCGGATCGTTCCGCGCGCGGGCCATGCCCTGTCGGAGCCGGGGATCAGCGCCGCGCTCGTCGGGATCACCGACGAGCTGCGCTGAGCCCGTCAGGCGGAGCGGCGCAGATCCGGCGCGGGCAGGAGTGCGCGCAGGAGGGACAGAAGATCGCCGCGGTCGAGCGGCTTGGCGAGCCTGCCGTCGAAGGCCCCGGCTTCGGAATCGCGATCGCCTGCGGTGAGCAGGACGGCCCTGACGGCGCGAAGCCGCGGATCGGCCCGGATCGCGTCGAGTGTTGCCGCTCCGTCGAGCCGCGGCATCTGCATGTCGAGAATCACCAGATCGACCGGGCTCGACCGCATGAGATCGAGCGCCTCCCGACCGTCCTCGGCCTCGACGACCGTGGCGAGCGTCGGCTCCAGGAACTTGCGCACGATCATCCGGTTCATCCGCGTGTCGTCGGCCACGAGGATTGTGAGACCGGACAGGTCCGGCACCCTATCGCTCGCGCCCTCGTCGGGCAGGGACGCCACAGGCGCGGGGATGTTGAGCGTGAATTCGGTGCCGTGCCCGTATTCGGACGCCACCGACACATCCCCGCCCATGAAGCGCGCCAGGTCGCGTGCGATCACCAGGCCGAGCCCGGTGCCGACGCCCGCGCGCGAGGGCGTATCCTCGAGCTGATGATAGGGCTCGAAGATCGTGGCGAGCTTGTCGCGCGGGATGCCGGTGCCCGTGTCGCGCACCGCGACCGAGAGCCAGGGCGCGTCGCGCCGGTAATGCGTCGAGACGGTCAGCACGATCTCGCCCTCGTCGGTGTATTTGAGCGCGTTCGACACGAGGTTGCAGAGGATCTGGCGCACGCGGACGTCGTCGACCTCGATGCAGGCGGGATTGCTGCCGACGAACTCGGCCCGCAGGATCAGGCCCTTCTGGATGGCGCTGTCGTGATACAGGCCGCGCACGGCATCGACGAGATCGGCGGTCACGACGGGTTTCGGTGCGAGGGTGAACTTGCCTTCGGAGAGTTTCGCGTGATCGAGCATGTCGTCGATCAGCACGCGCAGGTTGGTGCACGACATTGCGAGGATCCGGGCGCGGTCTTTCTCGCAGGGATGCTCGGCCTCGGCCTCGAGGATCTGGGCGATGCCGAGCACGCCGTTGAGCGGGGTACGAATCTCGTGGCCCACCGCGGCGAAGAAACGCTCCTTGGTGCGCAACGCCTCCGAGGCGGTCCTGTTGGCGCGGTGGAGGTCCTGCTTTTGCAGGATCGAGGATCGCACGATGGTGGAGAGATAGAGCGCGAGCAGGATCGCGATCGCGCCGCAGGCGACGACGTCGAACCGCGAGGCGCCCATGCCGGGCAAAGCGCCCACCGTCGACAATATGCCCACCACCAGCGGCAGGACGCAGGCCATGTGGAGCAGGCCCTTGTCGGTCCTGAGGACCACGCAATGCACGATGGCCACCCACAAGATTGCGTGCCCGTAGATGAACGAGACGATTTCCCCCGCGAACATCGTCTGCACGGAGAGGATGGTGACGAGCGAGGTATAGATGAAGTTGAGCCCGCAGAACCCCAGATAGAGCCGATAGGACCGCCGCCGGAGCAGCCGTTTCTCGACGAAGAAGGCGGCGGTGTCGACGACGAAGGCCCAGCCAATGAGATAGAACCCCAGCAGAAGCGGGTGGAACGCCTGCGATACGAGGAAGACGGCCAGAAACACGATGTTCCGGATCGGCCTGTCACGCTGCACGCGTTCGATCTGTATGGCGAGCGGTGTCGGATGCATGTGGCGGGTCCTGCCGTTTCAGAGGCGCAGATTGGACTCCACAGATTAAGATTGGCTTCATGCGGATCGCCCTTGCATTGCGCCCCCCGCAGGGACTATATGACCTCCAAGCGGCGCATCGGGGTCCACACCCGTTGCCCACCGATTTAATCCAAGCGGGCCGTGGCCCGTTTTTTTGTGTTTGCGAGGCAAGCCATGTCCGATCTGATCGCCAAAGCCAGCATCGACCGTCGCCTCGCCGAGATCATCACGCCCGTGATCGAGGGCATGGGCTACGAGCTTGTCCGCGTCCGCTACATGGGCGGCAAGACCGCGACCGTGCAGATCATGGCCGACAAGCCCGAGGGCGGCATCGAGGTGGATGATTGCGGCGAGATCTCGACCGCGGTCTCGGCCCATCTCGACGTCGAGGATCCGATCGAGGACGCTTACACGCTCGAAGTGTCGAGCCCCGGCATCGACCGGCCGCTGACGCGGATGAAGGATTTCGAGGTGTGGGAGGGCTATGTCGCCAAGATCGAGACCGACGAGATGATCGACGGCCGCCGTCGCTTCAAGGGCACGTTGCGCGGCGTCTCGGACGGAGAGATCCTGGTGGAGATCCCCGAAGGCACGATCGGCCTGCGATTCGACTGGCTTTCCGACGCCAAGCTGGTCCTGACCGACGAATTGATCCGCGACGTGCTGACGTCGCGCAAGAATGCCGGCGAGATCGACGAGACGCAGTTCGACCAGATAGAGACCATCATCGACAGCGAAGACGACGCGCGTCTTCCCGACCAGAAGGATCACTGAGACATGGCCATCACATCCGCCAACCAGCTTGAGCTGTTGCAGACCGCCGAGGCGGTCGCGCGCGAGAAGATGATCGACCCCGCGCTGGTGGTCGAGGCGATGGAGGAGAGCCTCGCCCGGGCCGCCAAGTCGCGCTACGGCGCCGAGATGGACATCCGCGTCAGCATCGACCGCAAGACCGGCCGGGCCACCTTCACCCGCGTCCGCACCGTGGTCGCGGATGACGAGCTGGAGAATTACCAGGCCGAGATGGACGTCCAGACGGCCAAGCAATATCTCGAGGATCCCAAGATCGGCGACACCTTCGTCGAGGAAGTGCCGCCGGTCGAGATGGGCCGCATCGCCGCGCAATCGGCCAAGCAGGTGATCCTGCAGAAGGTCCGCGAGGCCGAGCGCGACCGGCAGTACGAGGAATTCAAGGACCGCGCCGGCACCATCATCAATGGCGTCGTCAAGCGCGAGGAATACGGCAACGTCATCGTCGATATCGGCGCGGGCGAGGCCGTGCTGCGCCGCAACGAGAAGATCGGCCGCGAGAGCTATCGCCCGAACGACCGGATCCGCGTCTATATCAAGGACGTGCGCCGCGAGGTGCGGGGCCCGCAGATCTTCCTCAGCCGGACCGACCCGCAATTCATGGCCGAGCTCTTCAAGATGGAGGTGCCCGAGATCTACGAGGGCGTGATCGAGATCAAGGCCGTGGCCCGCGATCCGGGCTCCCGCGCCAAGATCGGCGTGATCTCCTACGACAGCTCGATCGACCCCGTGGGCGCCTGCGTCGGCATGCGCGGCAGCCGCGTGCAGGCCGTCGTCAACGAGCTTCAGGGCGAGAAGATCGACATCATCCCCTGGAACGAGGACATGCCGACCTTCCTCGTCAATGCGCTGCAGCCCGCCGAGGTGACCAAGGTCGTCCTCGACGAGGAGGCCGAGCGGATCGAGGTGGTCGTCCCCGAGGAGCAGCTGTCGCTCGCCATCGGCCGGCGCGGCCAGAACGTGCGTCTGGCCTCGCAGCTCACCGGGCTCGACATCGACATCATGACCGAGGAAGAGGAATCCGCGCGGCGTCAGGCCGAGTTCGAGGAGCGCACCAAGCTCTTCGTCGACACGCTCGACCTCGACGAGTTCTTTGCGCAGCTTCTCGTCTCCGAAGGGTTCACCTCGCTCGAGGAGGTCGCCTATGTCGAACCCGACGAGCTGACGGTGATCGACGGCGTCGACGACGACACGGCCGAGGAATTGCAGGCCCGCGCCCGCGACTTCCTCGAGGAGCAGAATCGCAAGGCTCTGGACCGGGCGCGCGAGCTCGGCGTCGAGGACAGCCTCGTGGAATTCGAGGGGCTGAGCCCGCAGATGATCGAGGCGCTGGCCGGCGACGGCGTCAAGACGCTCGAGGATTTCGCGACCTGCGCCGACTGGGAGCTTGCCGGCGGATGGACCGTCGTGGACGGCCAGCGGCACAAGGATGACGGCGTGCTCGAGCCCTTCGGCGTCGACCTCGAAGAGGCGCAGGCCATGGTGATGACGGCGCGGATCCAGCTTGGATGGGTCGACCCCGACGATCTGGCCGGCGAGGACGACGCGGAGGCCGGCAGCACCGAGATCGACGAGGAGGCCGAAGCCTGAGTCGCAACGCACATATCAGCGACCCGGAGCGGAAATGTCTCGTCACGGGAGAGGTTTCGCCAAAAAGAGGCCTGATACGGTTTGTATTGGGCCCCGGCGATACCATATACCCTGACGTAGCCGGGAAGCTTCCGGGGCGCGGCCTCTATGTCGCCGCCGAACGGGAGGCGCTGGAGACCGCCGTCAGAAAGAAGCTCTTCTCGAAGGGAGCAAAACGGCAGGTCGCGATTCCCGAGGGGCTCGTCGATGCGGTCGAGGACGGCCTCCTGCGCAGGGTACTCGACCGGATCAGCATGGCGCGCAAGGCGGGTCGTGCGGTGACCGGGTTCGAAAAGGTGAAGGACTGGCTCGACAAGGATCAGGTTGCGATCCTGCTTCAGGCCTCCGACGGGTCCGAGCGCGGAAAGTCGAAATTGTACCGCCCCGGAGGGCGCGGGTCCTTCTTTGATATTCTGACCGCCCGGGAATTGGGTTTGTCCTTCGGGCGGGAACGTGTGATACATGCGGCGCTTGCCGCCGGCAAATTGACTGATGTGTTCAGGGATGACGCCGTGCGACTTTCGGGCGTTCGAATGTCTGACAAGCAAAATGGCGGGAGCGATCCGGTTCCCGGAAAGGTATAGAAGAGTCGATGAGTGAGAATGACGGCAAGAAGACGCTCGGTGTGCGCGGCGGCCCGCGTTCCGGTCAGGTGAAGCAGAGTTTCAGCCACGGACGGACGAAGAACGTCGTGGTCGAGACGAAGCGCAAGCGCGTGGTGGCCCCCAAGCCGGCCGCGGCGAAGACCGAGGGTGCGACCAAGTCGTCGCCCGCCGGTGGCGATCCCAGGAAGCGTCCCGCCGGCATCTCGGATGCCGAACTCGACCGCCGGATGCGGGCACTTTCCGCCGCCCGGGCACGCGAGACCGAGGAGGCCGCGGAACGCGAGGCCGAGGAGAAGGCGCGCGCCGAGGAGCGCGAGCGTCGCCGGGCCGAGATCGAGCAAAAGGAACGCGAGGAGCGCGAGCGCGAAGAGGCGCTGAAGGCCAAGGCCGACGAGGATGCGCGCCGCCTGCAGGAAGAAGCCGACGCCAAGGCGCGCGCGTCGCAGCCCGCCCCGGACCCGTCCGAGGCCGAGGCCCGTGCCGCCAAGCCGCAGAAGGCTCCGGCCAAAGCCCCCGAACGCGAGCGCGAGAAGGCCGCGAAACCCGTCAAGGGCGCGGGCGAGAAGCGCCGCGCCGGCAAGCTCACGGTGAACCAGGCGCTGACGGGCGGCGAAGGCGGCCGGCAGCGTTCCGTCGCCTCGATGAAGCGCCAGCAGGAGCGCGCCCGCAAGAAGGCGATGGGACAGCAGCAGGACCGTGAAAAGGTCACGCGCAACGTCAACCTTCCCGAGGCGATCATGGTCAGCGAGCTGGCCAACCGCATGAGCGAGAAGGTCTCGGACATCGTCAAGGCGCTGATGCAGAACGGCATCATGGCGACCCAGACCCAGACCATCGACGCCGATACCGCCGAACTCATCATCGAGGAATTCGGCCACCGCGTAGTCCGGGTCAGCGATGCCGATGTCGAACAGGTCATCGACCAGGTCAAGGATCGTCCCGAAACCCTGAAGGCGCGCGCCCCGATCATCACGGTCATGGGCCATGTCGACCACGGCAAGACCTCGCTGCTCGATGCGATCCGGCATGCCCGGGTCGTGCAGGGCGAGGCCGGCGGGATCACCCAGCATATCGGCGCCTACCAGGTCGAGCAGAACGGCTCCACGCTGACCTTCCTCGACACGCCCGGCCACGCCGCCTTCACGTCGATGCGGGCCCGCGGCGCGCAGGTGACGGATATCGTGGTGCTGGTCGTGGCGGCCGACGATGCGGTGATGCCGCAGACGATCGAGGCCATCAATCACGCCAAGGCCGCCAAGGTCCCGATGATCGTTGCGATCAACAAGATCGACCGGCCGAGCGCCAATCCCGACAAGGTCCGCACGGACCTGCTCCAGCACGAGGTGATCGTCGAGAAGATGTCCGGCGACGTGCAGGATGTCGAGGTGTCGGCGATCAACGGCCAGGGCCTCGACCAGCTCCTCGAAGCGATCGCGCTGCAGGCCGAACTGCTCGAGCTCAAGGCCAACCCGGCGCGGGCGGCCCAGGGCGCGGTCATCGAGGCGCAGCTCGATATCGGCCGGGGCCCCGTGGCCACCGTGCTGGTCCAGAACGGCACCCTGCGCCGCGGCGACATCTTCGTCGTCGGCGAGCAATGGGGCAAGGTCCGCGCCATGGAGAACGACCAGGGCGAGCGGGTCGAAGAGGCCGGCCCGTCGGTTCCCGTGGAGGTTCTCGGCCTCAACGGCACGCCCGAGGCGGGCGACGTGCTCAACGTCGTCGAGACCGAGGCGCAGGCCCGCGAGATCGCGGAATACCGCGAGAAGGCCGCCAAGGACAAACGCGCCGCCGCCGGCGCCGCCACGACCCTCGAGCAGCTGATGGCCAACGCCAAAGCCAACGAGAATGTCGCCGAGCTTCCCATTCTGGTGAAGGCCGACGTGCAGGGCTCGGCCGAGGCGATCACGCAGGCCATGGCCAAGATCGGCAACGACGAGGTCCGCGTGCGCGTCCTGCATTCCGGTGTGGGCGCCATCACCGAGACCGATATCGGCCTTGCCGAAGCGTCCGGCGCACCGGTCTTCGGGTTCAACGTCCGTGCAAACGCATCGGCGCGGAACACTGCGAACCAGAAGGGTGTCGAGATCCGCTATTACAGCGTGATCTACGACCTGGTGGACGACGTGAAGAAGGCGGCCTCGGGTCTGCTCTCGGCCGAGGTGCGCGAGAACTTCATCGGCTATGCCGAGATCAAGGAAGTCTTCCGCGTGACCAAGGTCGGCAACGTCGCCGGCTGTCTCGTGACCGAGGGCATCGCCCGGCGTTCGGCCGGTGTGCGCCTCCTGCGCGACAACGTCGTGATCCACGAGGGCACGCTCAAGACGCTGAAGCGATTCAAGGACGAGGTCGCCGAGGTTCAGTCGGGTCAGGAATGCGGCATGGCGTTCGAGAATTACGATGATGTCCGTCCCAAGGACGTGATCGAGATCTTCGAGCGCGAGGAAGTCGAGCGCAACCTCGACTGACCCTCTGCCGTCGTTGCAAAAAAGGCCCGCGGAGCGATCCGCGGGCCTTTTTGTGTCACGGTGGTCGCGTCAGAGCCAGTCGCGCAGGACGGGGATCAGCGGAAGATCGGCGGGCGGCATCGGGTAGTCGCGCATGTCGCGCGGGCGCACCCATCTGAGCACCTGACCTTCCCGCGCCTCGGGTTGCCCCTGCCATTTGCGGCAGGCGAAGAGCGGCATGAGAAGGTGGAACTCCTCGTAGGAATGCGACGCGAAACTCAGCGGCGCGAGGCAGGAGCGCCATGTGTCGATCCCGAGCTCCTCGTGCAGCTCGCGAATCAGGGCGGCTTCGGGCGTCTCGCCGGGTTCGACCTTGCCGCCCGGAAATTCCCACAGGCCCGCCATCGCCTTGCCCTCGGGCCTTTGTGCCAGAAGGACGCGACCGTCGACGTCGATCAGCGCCACGGCGGAGACCAGGATGGTGGTCATCGCCGCACACCCCGGAGCACCGACCCCATCAGGAGCGGTAATCGGCGTTGATGGTGATGTAGCCATGCGTCAGGTCGCAGGTCCAGACCGTCGCAGCACCGTCGCCGATGCCGAGATCGACGGCGAGCGCGATCTCGCGGCGCTTCATGTAGGCGGCGCCGGCCTCCTCGGTATAGGTTTCGGCCACCCAGCCGTTCTCGGCCACGAGGACGTCGCCGAAACGGATGGTCAGCCGGTCGCGATCGGCCTTTGCGCCCGCCTTGCCGACGGCCATCACGATGCGGCCCCAGTTCGGGTCCTCCCCGGCGATGGCGGTCTTGACCAGGGGCGAATTCGCGATCGACAGGGCGACCTTGCGGGCATCGCCCGCATCGGCCGCCCCGCTGACCGCGACCTCGATGAATTTCGTGGCACCCTCGCCGTCGCGCACCACGAGATGGGCGAGCTCGAGCATCAGCGCGCGCAGAGCCTCCTCGAACGGGCCGCCGCGCTCGGTGACCTCGGGGCCCTTCATCGTCGCGGCGGCGATCAGGCTGTCGGAGGTCGAGGTGTCGCTGTCGACGGTGATGCAGTTGAAACTGCTATCGGTCCCGTCGGAGATCATCTCCTGCAGCAGCGGTTGCGCGATCGTGGCGTCGGTGAAGATGTAGACCAGCATCGTCGCCATGTCGGGCGCGATCATGCCGGACCCCTTGGCGATACCGGCGATGCGGATGCGCCCCGCTTGCGTATCCACCTCGCGCGCGGCGCCCTTGGCGAAGGTATCGGTCGTCTTGATCGCGTCCGCGGCGGCGGGAAGGTTCGCGGGACCGAGCCCCGCGACCAGCCCGTCGATCGCCGCGGTGATGCGATCGTCGGGCAACCGTTCGCCGATGACGCCCGTCGAGGAGGTGAAGACGCGCGTCTGCGGCACGCCGCAGGCCGTGGCGACGCTCTCGCAGATCCGCGCGACCGAGGCCTCGCCGGCCCGGCCGGTGAAGGCGTTGGAATTGCCGGAATTGACGAGGATCGCCGCGCCTTCGGAGGGATCGCCCCCGATCTTGGCCTGGCAATCGAGCACCGGCGCCGATCGCGTCGCCGAACGGGTGAAGGTGCCCGCGATCGAGCTTCCGGGATCGAGCACGGCGAGCATCACGTCGGTCCGGTCGGCATAGCGCACCCCGGCCCGCGCGGTGGCGAGCCTGAGCCCCTCGATCTGCGGCAGATCCGGAAACCGTTCGGGGGCCAGCGGCGACAGCGTCGGCATGGGCGCCTACTGCTCCAGAAGGGAGGTATCGTTGATGATCGAGGGATCGATATCCGTCTCGGTCATCTCGATATCGGCCGCCTCGCGCGCCTCGCTGATATGCTGCGTGATGCGGGCGTTGAGGATCTGTTGGCCGAGCTGGTCGCGCACGTCCTCGAGTGCCGGGGCCTCGGTGCTGCGCATGTCGTTGAGCTTGATCACGTGCCAGCCGAAATCGGTCTGGACCGGTCCGGCAAGGTCGCCCACCGCCATGTCCTGCACCGCCTGATCGAAGGCCGGCACCATCTGGCCCGGTCCGAACCAGCCGAGCTCGCCGCCCGAGGGGCCCGACGGGCCGGTGGAGTTCTCGCGCGCGAGTTCGGCGAAATCGGCGCCGCCTTCGAGCTCGTCGAGAAGCGCCTGCGCCTCTTCCTCGGTTTCGACCAGGATGTGGGACGCGTTGAACTCCTCGGTGCCCTCGAAGCTGCCGAAGGCTTCGTCGTAGGCCTGCCGCACCTCCTCGTCGCTGACCACGTCCTGCGACAGCTCCTGCACGACGCCGCGGGCCAGAAGCGAGCGTTCCTCGTTCTCGAGATAATACTGGTCGGCGGGATCGAGAGAGCGGCCCGACGCCAGCGTCGTCATCGACAGCATCTGGTCGAGAACGGCGTCGTAGAGCTGTTCGGGCGGCATCTGCGCGGCCTGTTCGCCCAGCGACTGGCGATAGGCGATCATGTGGCCGAGGGTGATGTCGTTGCCGTCGACGGTCGCGACGACGGTGCTGGCATCCTGGGCGGCGATCGGGCCCGCGAGGCCCAGCGACACGGCGCAGATGGCGGTGCAGAGCTTCAGTTTCGACATCGTTTCGTCCTTTACTGCAGGGACCCCGATCCGGGGGCGCCGTTGACACATTGGTGGGTGCCCCTTACATCGCTTGCAGCCTTTGAAGGGGGCAATTGCCGCCCTACCTACGCGCGCGCAGCCGAGCGAGCAAGCAGGTCCCCCTAACACGATGCCGTCAGGAGATATCATGCTGGGTCTGGGAACTGTCACCAAGAAGGTCTTCGGCACACCGAACGATCGCAAAATCAAGGCCACCCGGCCGATGGTGCAGCGCATCAACGCGCTCGAGCCGGAATTCGAGGCGATGTCGGACCAGGAGCTCAAGGACAGGACCAAGGCGCTGGCCGCCCGCGCCGCCGAGGGCGAGGCGCTCGACGATCTGCTGCCCGAGGCCTTTGCCAATTGCCGCGAGGCCGCGCGCCGCACCCTCGGCCTCAGGGCCTTCGACGTGCAGCTGATGGGCGGCATCTTCCTGCATCAGGGCAACATCTCGGAGATGAAGACGGGCGAGGGCAAGACGCTCGTCGCGACCTTCCCGGCCTATCTCAACGCGCTGACCGGCAAGGGCGTGCATATCGTCACGGTCAACGACTACCTCGCCAAGCGTGACGCGGAATGGATGTCGAAGGTCTACGGCGCGCTCGGGATGACCTGCGGCGTGATCTATCCGCAGCAGCCCGATGCCGAGAAGCGGGAGGCCTATCGCTGCGACGTGACCTACGCGACCAACAACGAGCTCGGCTTCGACTATCTGCGCGACAACATGAAGGCCGAGCTGAAGGACATGTACCAGCGCGGGCACCATTTCGCGATCGTGGACGAGGTCGACAGCATCCTGATCGACGAGGCGCGGACCCCGCTGATCATCTCGGGCCCGGCGCAGGACCGCTCGGATCTCTATCGCACCATCGACGGCGTGATCCCGCATCTCAAGGAAGAGCATTACAAGCTCGAGGAGAAGACCCGCAACGTCACCTATACCGACGAGGGCAACGAATTCCTCGAGAACCATCTGCTCGAGGCGGGGATCCTTCCCGAAGGCCAGAGCCTCTACGATCCCGAATCGACGACGCTCGTGCACCACGTCAACCAGGGCCTGCGCGCGCACAAGCTCTTCGCCCGCGACAAGGACTATATCGTGCGCAACGACGAGGTCGTGCTGATCGACGAGTTCACCGGCCGGATGATGGCCGGACGGCGGCTGAGCGACGGTCTGCACCAGGCGATCGAGGCCAAGGAGGGGCTGAAGATCCAGCCCGAGAACGTGACCCTGGCGCAGGTAACGTTCCAGAACTACTTCCGCCTCTACGAGAAGCTCGCCGGCATGACCGGCACCGCCCTGACCGAGGCGGAGGAATTCGCCGAGATCTATGGCCTCGGCGTCGTCGAGGTTCCCACCAACCGCCCCATCGCCCGGGTCGACGAGCACGACGCCGTCTATCGGACCGCGCGCGAGAAATACACCGCCATCGTCGACGCGATCAAGGACGCCCATGCCCGCAAGCAGCCCGTGCTGGTCGGCACCACCTCGATCGAGAAGTCCGAATTCCTGTCGAGCCTGCTTCAGAAGGAAAGCCTGCCGCATAACGTCCTCAACGCGCGGCAGCACGAGCAGGAGGCGCAGATCGTCGCCGATGCGGGCAAGCTCGGCGCCGTGACGATCGCCACCAACATGGCCGGGCGCGGCACGGACATCCAGCTCGGCGGCAATGTCGAGCTCAAGGTGCTGCAGGCGATCGAGGCCGATCCGGAGGCCGACCCCGAAGAGGTCCGCGCCCGCATCGCCGCCGAGACGGCCGACGAGAAGGAAAAGGTCAAGGAGGCCGGCGGCCTCTATGTCCTGGCCACCGAACGCCACGAAAGCCGCCGGATCGACAACCAGCTGCGCGGACGGTCGGGCCGGCAGGGGGATCCCGGCAAATCGTCGTTCTATCTCTCGCTCGAGGATGACCTGATGCGGATCTTCGGGTCCGAGCGCCTCGAGAACGTGCTGCAGAAGCTCGGGATGCAGGAAGGCGAGGCCATCGTGCATCCATGGGTCAACAAGTCGCTCGAAAAGGCGCAGGCCAAGGTCGAGGGGCGCAACTTCGACACGCGCAAGCAGCTTCTGAAGTTCGACGACGTGATGAACGACCAGCGCAAGGTCATCTTCGGCCAGCGCCGCGAGATCATGGAAGCTGAGGATCTGGGCGAGATCGCCCGCGACATGCGCCATCAGGTCATCGACGATCTGGTCGACCGGCACATCCCCGCCAAGAGCTATGCCGACCAGTGGGACGGCGAGGGGCTCTATGTCGCCGTGCTCGAACGGGTGGGCATCGACGTGCCGGTCATCGCCTGGACCGAGGAGGACGGCGTCGACGACGAGACGATCCGGGAACGGCTCTACGAGAAGTCGGACGAGTTCATGGCCTCGAAGACCGCGCAGTTCGGGCCGCAGAACATGCGCGCGATCGAAAAGCAGATCCTGCTCCAGGCAATCGACACGAAATGGCGCGAACACCTGCTGACGCTGGAACATCTGCGCTCGGTCGTGGGCTTCCGCGGCTATGCGCAGCGCGATCCGCTCAACGAGTACAAGAACGAGGCCTTCCAGCTCTTCGAGACGATGCTTGATTCGCTGCGCGAGGAGGTGACGCAGAAGCTCGCGCAGATCCGCCCGCTGACGGAGGAGGAACAGCGCCAGATGATCGCCCGCATGGAGGCGCAGCGCGCCGCCGTGCAGAAGCAGGCCGACGCGTCGCCGCCGCAGGGTCAGGCACAGGCCGAAGCGGCTGCGCCGGGTTTCGTCGAGGCCGATCCGTCCACTTGGGGCAATCCGGGCCGAAACGATCTCTGCCCCTGCGGGTCCGGCAAAAAATTCAAGCATTGTCACGGTCAACTGGCCTGAGATCGGCCCCCCATAGGGGGGCCATGCCACGCTTGCGGCATGGCGCCGGGGCCGCGCTCTGGCTGCTTGTCCTCGGGGCATCGCCGGCTTTTTCCGACGGCGTGACGCTGACGACACGTGACGGATCGCTTTCGGTCACGGGGCGGCTGCTCGGGTATGACGGGGCGTTCTATCGGCTCGATACCGAATTCGGCGAGGTCACGGTGGATGGATCGCGGATGCGCTGCGCCGGGGAGGCGTGCCCCGACCCCGCCTCCTTCGTGGCGCGGTTGCGGATCTCGGGAAGTGCCGCGGTCGGCGAAATTCTCCTCCCGGCGCTGATCGAGACCTTTGCGGTCCGCAGGGGGTTGCACGTGACCCGCCTCGGCGAGACCGCCGCCGATGCGACCTTCGAGTTCCGCGCCGCGCCGGATGGGCCGCTGGTGGGCAGCTTTGCCTTGGCACTCAGTACCTCCGACGAAGGCTTCGCGGATCTGATCGCCGACGAGGCCGATCTGGTCGTCTCGCGGCGCGAGATCAGCCGCGACGAGCTCCTTCTCGCGTGGCAGGCCGGTCGCGGCGATCTGGACGAGCCGGGCCGTGCGCGCATCCTGGCGCTCGACGGGATCGTGCCGTCGGTCGCGGTCGAAAACCCCGTGCAGTCCGTTTCCATCGACGCGCTGCGCGAGGTGATCGAGGGGCGCGTCACGGATTGGGCGGCGCTCGGGGGCGAAGCGGGTCCCATCGCCTTGCACGTCGCGGGGCCCGGTTCGGGCCTCTTCCAGGCGTTCCTGCAGCGCGTGACGGGCCGCACCGACCTTGTCCTGCCGCCTGGAACGGTGGTCCACCCGACCGATGCCCAACTGTCCGAGGCGGTGGCCGACGATCCCGGCGCGCTCGGGCTTTCGGCGTTCTCCGCGCTCGGCAACGCGCAGCCGCTAGGGCTCGAAGGGCGGTGCGGCATGCGGATCGAGGCTGACGTCGCGACCCTCAAGAGCGAGGATTATCCGCTCACCGCGCCGATCTTCGTCTATTCGCCGATGCGCCGGCTTGCCGAACTGGCGCAGGCCTTCGTCGATTACGCAAGCTCGCCGGCCGCGCAGCCCGTCATTCGCCGCACCGGCTACGTGGATCAGTTCCCGCAGGCCATACCACTCGGCGATCAGGGGCAGCGGCTCGCCTATGCGATCGAACGGGCCGGCGACGAGACCACCCTGGAGGATCTCCAGCGCCTCGTGCGGGCGATGGATGGCAGAGTGCGGCTCTCGTTGTCGTTCCGGTTCGAGGGCGGCTCCGCGCGGCTCGACGCGCAGAGCCGATCGAACGTCGCCCTTCTTGCCGAAGCGCTGAAGCGGGGGGTCTTCGACGATCGAAGGCTGACCTTCGCGGGGTTTTCCGACGGCGATGGCGGCGCCGCGACCAATCTGCGCCTGTCGCGCGAGCGGGCCGCGGTGGTGCGCGACGCGGTCGAGAACGCGGTCGGCGGCCCCGATGCCGACCGGATCACGCTCGATACCCTCGCCTTCGGAGAGACGCTGCCGATGGCCTGCGACCGGTCCGACTGGGGCGCGCGGGTCAACCGCCGCGTCGAGGTCTGGCTCGAGTGACGCCTAGAGATAGCCCGATGCACGAAAGCTGAGCTCCCTGCTGCGGCCGATGATGAGATGGTCGTGGAGGGTCAGGCCCATGACCTGACAGGCGGCGTCGATCTGCGCCGTCATGTCGGTATCGGCCTGCGACGGGGTCGGGTCGCCCGAGGGGTGGTTGTGCACGAGGACGATCGCCTTGGCATTGAGCTCCAGCGCCCGCTTGATGACCTCGCGCGGATAGACGGGCACGTGGTCGACGGTGCCCCGCGCCTGCTCCTCGTCGGCGATGACGCTGTTCTTGGTGTCGAGGAACAGGATTCGGAACTGCTCCGTCTCGCGATTGGTCATGGTCGTGTGACAATAGTCGAGAAGCGCCTGCCAGTCGCTGACCACGGGCCGGTTGAGGATCTTGGAGCGCGCGATCCGGTGTGCCACGGCCTCGCAGAGCTTGAGTTCCTGAAGCACGGCGGGCCCGAGGTCGGGAACCTGGCGCAAAAGATGGTCCGGCGCGGCCAGCACCCGGCCGAGATCGCCGAACCGGTCGATCAGTGCCCGGGCGAGCGGCTTGACGTCGCGCCTGGGAATGGCACGGAAGAGGATCAGCTCCAGCAATTCGTAATCTGGCATCGCGCCCGCCCCGCCCGTCATGAAGCGGTCGCGCAGACGCGCCCGGTGATCCTTGAGATAGGAGGGGAGGACCGATCCCGCCGGCACCGCGACTTCGTCGGGCGCGAAGAGCGGCAGGACAGCATCGGGGGGTGTGGAATCGGTGGAGCTCATGCGACGATGATGCCGCCCGAGCCCTTTAGGATGCGTTATCGTGCCCGGATCGGGGCTCCGGACCGGATCCGGAGCCCCTCGGCCGCTACTGGTTAAGGCCGTCCCAGAACGTCTTGACCTTGCGGAAGAAGCCCGAGCTTTCGGGATTGTTGTCCTCGCTCAGCCGGTCGAATTCGCGCAGCAGGTCCTTCTGCTTGCCGGTGAGGTTCACCGGCGTCTCGACGGCGAGCTCGATATACATGTCGCCCGCGCCGCTTCCGCGCAGATGGGGCATCCCCTTGCCGCGCAGGCGCATCTGCTTGCCAGACTGGCTGCCCGGCGGGATCTTCACCCGCGACCGGCCGCCTTCGATCGTCGGCACCTCGATGTCGCCGCCGAGGGCCGCATCCGTCATCGAGACCGGCACGCGACAGAAGAGATGTTCGGCCTCGCGCTGGAAGAGGGCGTGGGGGGCGACCTCGATGAAGATGTAGAGATCGCCGGAAGGCCCGCCGCGCAGGCCCGCCTCGCCTTCGCCGCCGAGCCGGATCCGGGTGCCCGTCTCGACCCCGGCGGGGATGTTCACGGAAAGCGCCCGGTCCTTCTCGATCCGACCGGCGCCGCCGCAATTGCTGCACGGGTTCTTGACGATCTGGCCGGCGCCGGAACAGGTCGGGCAGGTCCGCTCGACGGTGAAGAAGCCCTGCTGCGCGCGCACCTTGCCCATCCCCGAACAGGTCGGGCAGGCGGTCGGTTCGGCGCCGCCCTCGGCGCCCGAGCCTTCGCAGACGCCACAGGTCACCGCGGTCGGAACCGTGATGGTCTTCTGCAGGCCCTTGTGCGCCTCTTCGAGCGTCACCGTCATGTTGTAGCGCAGGTCGGATCCGCGCGCGGCACGTTGTCCGCCGCCACGACGCTGGCCGCCCATGATGTCGCCGAAGAGATCGTCGAACACGTCCGAAAACGCCGAGGCGAAATCGCCCTGTCCGCCATAGCCGCCGGCACCGGGCCGGCGTCCGCCGCCGCCCGCGGCACCCATTCCGCCTTCGAACGCCGCGTGGCCGAAGCGGTCATAGGCCGCCTTCTTCTCGGCGTCCTTCAGGACCTCGTAGGCTTCGTTCGCCTCCTTGAACTGCGTCTCGGCCTTGGGGTTGTCGGCGTTGCGGTCGGGATGCAGCTCCTTGGCCTTCTGGCGGTAGGCTTTCTTGATCTCGTCGGCAGACGCGCCCTTGGAGACGCCGAGAACGTCGTAGAAATCACGTTTTGCCATATCATTCGTCCTTCACGTAAAGGGGCCGACCCGATGGATCAGGCCGGCCCCCATCAGAGGAGCAAGAGCGCCTTAGGAGGCCCGCTTGTCGTCGTCGAGATCCTCGAAATCGGCATCCACGACATCGTCGTCGCCGTCGGAGGAGCCACCGCCCTCGGCATCGTCGGCACCGTCCGACTTCGCCTGCTCGGCCTTGTAGATCGCCTCACCGAGCTTCATCGAGGCCTCGGTCACGTTCTGGATGCCGGACTTGATCTTGCCCGCATCGTCGGTCTCGAGCTGCTCCTGCAGGTTCGAGATCGCCAGCTCGATGGCTTCGACCGTCGAGGGATCGACCTTGTCCTTGTGCTCTTCGAGCGATTTCTCGGTCGAATGGATGAGGCTCTCGGCCTGGTTGCGCGCCTCGACGAGGTCCTTGCGGCCCTTGTCGGCCTCGGCATTCTCCTCGGCGTCCTTGACCATCTTCTCGATCTCGTCGTCCGACAGACCGCCCGACGCCTGGATCGTGATGTTCTGCTCCTTGCCGGTGCCCTTGTCCTTGGCGGAGACCGACACGATGCCGTTGGCGTCGATGTCGAACGTCACCTCGATCTGCGGCAGGCCGCGCGGTGCGGGCGGGATGTCCTCGAGGTTGAACTGACCGAGCATCTTGTTGTCAGCCGCCATCTCGCGCTCGCCCTGGAAGACCCGGATCGTCACCGCGTTCTGATTGTCCTCGGCGGTCGAGAAGATCTGGCTCTTCTTCGTCGGGATCGTCGTGTTGCGGTCGATGAGGCGCGTGAACACGCCCCCGAGCGTCTCGATCCCGAGCGACAGCGGGGTCACGTCGAGAAGCACCACGTCCTTCACGTCACCCTGGAGCACACCGGCCTGGATGGCGGCGCCGAGTGCCACGACCTCGTCGGGGTTGACGCCCTTGTGGGGCTCCTTGCCGAAGAACTTGGTCACTTCCTCGACGACGCGCGGCATGCGGGTCATGCCGCCCACCATCACCACCTCGTCGATCTCGCCGACGGAGATCCCGGCATCCTTGAGCGCGGCCTTGCAGGGCGCGATCGAGTTCTTGATGAGATCGCTCACGAGGCTTTCGAGCTTCGCACGGGTGAGCTTCATCACCATGTGCAGCGGCTGACCGTTCGAGCCCATCGAGATGAAGGGCTGGTTGATTTCGGTCTGGCTGGAGGACGACAGCTCGATCTTGGCCTTCTCGGCGGCTTCCTTGAGCCGCTGGAGCGCCATCTTGTCCTGCTTGAGGTCGGTGCCGTGCTCTTTCTTGAACTCTTCGGCGAGGTAATCGACGATCCGCATGTCGAAGTCCTCGCCGCCGAGGAAGGTGTCGCCGTTGGTCGACTTCACCTCGAAGAGGCCGTCGTCGATCTCGAGGATCGTGATGTCGAACGTACCGCCGCCGAGGTCATAGACCGCGATCGTCTTGGTCTCTTTCTTGTCGAGACCGTAGGCCAGCGCCGCCGCCGTCGGTTCGTTGATGATGCGCAGCACTTCGAGACCGGCGATCTTTCCGGCATCCTTGGTGGCCTGACGCTGCTGGTCGTTGAAATAGGCGGGAACGGTGATGACGGCCTGCGTCACCTCTTCGCCGAGATAGCTCTCGGCGGTTTCCTTCATCTTTTGCAGGATGAAGGCGGAAATTTGGCTGGGCGAATATTTCTCGCCGCGGGCCTGGACCCATGCATCGCCGCTCGACCCCTCGATGACGCTGTAGGACAGGTTCTTCTTGTCCTTCTCGAGCGCGGGGTCGTCGTTGCGGCGGCCGATCAGGCGCTTGACGGCGAAAATGGTGTTGTCGGCATTGGTGACGGCCTGGCGCTTGGCGGATTGACCGACCAGTCGTTCCTCTTCGGTGAAGGCGACGATCGACGGGGTCGTCCGCGTGCCTTCCGCGTTCTCGATGACGCGGGGCTGGCTGCCATCCATGATGGCGACGCAGCTATTGGTGGTTCCAAGGTCGATACCGATGACTTTGGCCATGTGACATGTCCTCTTCGTTAGGCGATATATATGCGGTCGGGCCCGGTGTGGCACCCGACCGGCGATCCCAGATCCCGTGTTTTACGCCTCCGGGGTACGGCGTTGAAGCGGTATATAGGAATGGCGTTTCTGGGCTGCAAGCGATGCGGGAGCGAGAGGTTGCAGTCTTTTCCGTCAAAAAGGAGAGGAAGCCGGGATGCTCGACCTCGGAGGCGTGACGATACACCAAAGCTGTCTCGACCGTGCGGCGCAGGAGGATCTGGTCGCGCAGCTGCGCGATGTCGCCCGCGAGGCCCCGCTCTTCCGGCCCGAAACGGCGCGCGGCCGCAAGATGAGCGTGCGCATGACCTCGGCGGGCGCGGTCGGGTGGACCAGCGACCGCAAGGGCTATCGGTACGAACCCCGGCATCCCTCGGGCGGGGCCTGGCCCGCGATCCCGCTCGCACTCCTCGATCTCTGGCGTGCGGTCGCGGAATGCGGCACGCCTCTCGATACCTGCCTCGTGAACTTCTACGGCGAAGGGGCGAGGATGGGCCTCCATCAGGATCGCGACGAGGCGTCGACCGAGTATCCGGTCGTGTCGCTCTCGCTGGGGGACCAGGCGCTCTTTCGCGTCGGCGGCCTCGAGCGGGGCGGACCCACGCGGTCGGTCTGGCTCGCCTCGGGCGATGTCGCGGTGCTGGGCGGGCCGGGGCGCATGGTCTATCACGGAATCGACCGGATCCGCTTCGGATCGAGCGATCTTCTGCCCGGGGGCGGGCGGATCAACGTCACGATGCGCGTGGCCACCGCCGTGAGCGGATCTTCGGCGCGCTAACTCTGATTTGCGGACAAACTTGCCGTTTTGTCGCAGTATGCCCATAAGGTGAGCCAAGGCAGACGCGGCGCGCAGGCGCCCGGAAGGAAGACCGACATGGATCACGACACCCTGGCGCAGGTGATGCGCCGTCTCGCACTGGATGCGGGCGAGGCGATCATGGAGATATACCGCAGCGACGATCTCGACGTGCGCGCCAAGCTCGACGAAAGTCCCGTGACCGCGGCCGACGAGGCGGCGGATGTGCTGATCTCGGCGGGGCTGCGCGCTGCGTTTCCGGACGTTCCGCTGGTGACCGAAGAGCAATCCGCCTCGCACGCACAGGACGTCGACACGTTCCTGATCGTGGATCCGCTGGACGGAACCAAGGAATTCGTGCAGCGGCGCGGCGATTTCACGGTGAACATCGCCTATGTGGAAAATGGCCGTCCGATCCGCGGGATCGTCTACGCACCCGCCAAGGGGCGTCTCTTCTATACTCTCGCCGACGGGACATCCGTCGAGGAGACCGGAGAATTCTCGCGCGGCCAGCCGGGCGATACTGCGCCGATCCGCGTCTCGGAGCCCGACAATGCGGCCCTCATGGTGGTGGCGTCGAAATCGCATCGCGACGCCGCGACCGACGCCTATATCGGCAAGTACGACGTGCGCGACATGAAGAGCGCGGGATCGTCGCTGAAATTCTGTCTCGTCGCGACGGGGGAGGCGGATCTCTATCCGCGTCTCGGCCGCACGATGGAGTGGGATACCGCGGCCGGCCATGCGGTCCTCGCGGGCGCGGGGGGGCATGTCGTCCGCTTCGACGATCACGGCGAACTGCGCTACGGAAAGGCCGGATTCGAGAACCCGTTCTTCATCGCCCACGCGCCCGGCGTGAACCTGCGTCAGGGATAATTCGTTGAAAACCCCGTATACACGTGTCGAATCAGCCTTGCCGATCCGGTGGGGCAAAATCATTGAGGACGTTTAGATGGTCAAACCCGTCACCAAAGCCGTATTCCCCGTTGCCGGTCTGGGCACGAGATTCCTGCCCGCGACGAAGTCGATCCCCAAGGAGATCATGACGCTCGTCGACCGGCCGCTGATCCAGTACGCGATCGACGAGGCGCGCGGTGCCGGCATCACGGATTTCATCTTCGTCACGTCGCGCGGCAAGTCGGCCCTCGAGGATTATTTCGACCGGGCGCCCGAACTCGAACATGCGCTCGAGGCGAAGGGCAAGGACCAGCTGATGCAGGTCCTCGAGGATACCAACATGCCCTCCGGCGCGATCTCCTACGTGCGCCAGCAGCAGGCGATGGGTCTCGGCCACGCGGTGTGGTGCGCGCGTCGCCTGATCGGCGACGAGCCCTTCGCCGTCGTGCTGCCGGACGACCTCATCGCCGCAGACGAGCCGGTCCTCGCCCAGATGATCGAGGCCCACAACGAGATCGGCGGCTGCATGATGGCCGCGATGGAGGTCGAGCCCGACAAGGCCAGTGCCTACGGTATCCTCGATGCCGAGAGCCGCGACGGCAACGTGGTC
Organism: uncultured Paracoccaceae bacterium; assembly: GCA_947489705.1. Taxonomy (GTDB): domain Bacteria; phylum Pseudomonadota; class Alphaproteobacteria; order Rhodobacterales; family Rhodobacteraceae; genus Palleronia. Next base: position 247,738 of record CANLEQ010000001.1, on the reverse strand, counting down.
AAGGTCAAGGGAATGGTGGAGAAGCCCGAAGCCGGCACCCAGCCGTCGAACCTCGCCGTGATCGGCCGGTACATCCTGACGCCCCAGGTGCTCGAGAACCTGCACGAAACCGGCCGCGGTGCCGGCGGCGAGATCCAGCTGACGGATGCCATCGCGCAGCAGATCGGAAAGGATCCCGGCGTGTCGGGCCTGATCTTCGACGGCGAGCGGTTCGATTGCGGCAACAAGGGCGGCTTCCTCCAGGCCACCGTCGCCTTCGGAATGGCGCGCGACGATCTCGGCCCCGAATTCAAGGAATTCCTGCGCGGATTGAAGCTGGACTGATCGACAGGGGCAGCGCCGGCCCCGTGGCCGGCGCTGCCGTTCCCGCTAGCAGGCCGTGGGGCCGCGCGACGACCGCGCGAGGTCGGTCGTCCGGGGACGATCGGCGTAGACAGATGTTCGAAAAAGCCACGTTTCGCACCCGTGGCAGGGTCTCGCGCCGCCCTCAGGCGGCGCGTGTCACGCTTCGGTCGGTCAGGACGGCGTGCAGCGTCTGCGCATGGTCGTTGGCCCGAAGCTTCGCGCAGAGATCCGGATCGCGCAGCGTGCGCGACACCGAGGCGAGCGCCTTGAGATGCTCCACGCCGGCATTCGACGGCGCCAGCAGGCAGAAAATGAGATCCACCGGCTGACGATCGACGGATGCGAAGTCGACCGGGTGTTCGAGCTTGAGAAACAATCCGCGTACCCGGTCGAGATCGTCCAGCCGCGCATGGGGCAGGGCGACGCCGCGCCCCACCCCGGTCGGACCAAGCTTCTCGCGGTCCATGAGCGCTTCGCTGGTGATATCCGCGTCGAGATGGTGCACCTCGGCCGCGAAATCGCCCAGCGTGTTGAACAACCGCTTCTTACTGGTGATCGCGGGGATCACCCGAACGGATTCGAGCGTGAGCAAGTTCGCTAGTGTCATGAATGCCTGTCCGACTGTGCCCGACAAGGTGTCAGGTCGCTGCGTTGGGGTCGATCCACCCGATATTTCCGTCGTCCCTGCGATAGACGACGTTCACGCCGTTCGCCTGTTTGTCGTTGCGAAAGACCAGTACCGGTGCCCCCGCCAGTTCCATCTGCATCACCGCCTCGCCGACCGACAGCGACGGAATATGCGTCTCCATCTCGGCCACGATGATGGGCGTCAACGTTTCGGGTTCATCCGCCTCGTCCGCGCCGTCTGCGTTGGCGGCGAGGATATAGGATGAAGCGTTGGAAAGTTCAACGGGGTGCGTACGCTCCTGATGATGGTTCTTCAACCGGCGCTTGTAGCGGCGCAATTGCTTTTCCATCTTGGCATTCGCCGCGTCGAAGGCGGCATAGATCTCGGTGGTCTTCGCCTTCGCCTGGACGGTCATGCCGGTCGAGAGGTGAACGACCGTCTCGCAGGCATATTCGTGCGCGTCCCTGGAGAACACGATCAGCGCGTCGGTGGGCCGCCCCGGATATTTCGAGATGACCTCTTCGATCTCGGACCTGCAATGGGACTGGAGGGCGTCGCCTATGTCAATTTGCTTGCCGCTGATCTGGTAACGCATGATCGATCCTTTCGGAGTTTGTCGACACGATGAGGCCGGATATCCGGCCAGAGAGAAAAGAACCTGACGAACCGGCTCGACCGCCCGTTCTTCAAGCCAAGGCATTGGTATCGCGAGGCTAATCGCGATCCTTCAGTATCCCACCACGGTCCCGATCCAACTATTTGGGCCTTGTTTGGGTCCATCTGTCAATAGATCCCATCCCCCGCACGCCTCAGCCGAGCTGGAACCCCTCGCCGAGATAGACCCGCTGCACATGCGCGTCGGCCACGACCTCGGCGGGGGTGCCGCTCTTGAGCACGGTCCCGTCGTGCAGGATATAGGCGCGGTCCACGATCGACAGGGTCTCGCGCACGTTGTGATCGGTGATGAGGACACCGATGCCGCGATGCGTAAGGTTCGCGACCAGAGCCCGGATGTCGCCCACCGCGATCGGATCGACGCCCGCGAAGGGCTCGTCCAGAAGCAGGTATTTCGGATCGGCGGCGAGGCATCTCGCGATCTCGGCGCGCCGCCGCTCGCCGCCCGAAAGCGCCGGGGCGGGGGTCTTGCGCAGATGCTCGATCGAGAATTCCGACAGAAGCGTCTCAAGGCGCTTCGCGCGCTTGCGGCGGTCGGGCTCGGACAGCTCGAGGATTGCGAGGATGTTGTCCTCGACCGAAAGACCGCGGAATATTGAGTTCTCCTGCGGCAGGTAGCCGATTCCCATCCGGGCCCGGCGATACATCGGCAATTGCGTGATCTCTCGCCCGTCGATGACCACGTGACCGCCTTCGGGCACGAGCAGGCCCGCAATCGCGTAAAAGCACGTGGTCTTGCCCGATCCGTTGGGCCCGAGCAGGGCCGCGACCTCGCCCCGGCCGAGCGTCAGGCTCACGTCGCGGATGACGATCCGCTTGCGATAGCTCTTGCGCAGGTTGCGCACGACCAGCCCGCGCGCCCCGTCGGCCGGTGTTGCGTCGGATGCCACGCCTTACGGCTCGCCGGTCTGGAAGATCGTCTGGACCCGGCCCTGCATCGTGCCGGTGCCGGTGGTGAGATCGATGGTCAGGGCGTTCGACGACAGGGCGTTCGGCCCCTGGGTGAGGATGACGTCGCCGGTCATCACCACGCGGCCTGCGCCGATGTCGTAGACGGCCTCCTCGGCCTCGGCCGCTTCGGTTCCGCTGACGAGCGTGACGCCGCCGGAGGCCCGAAGCTCCTCGATGGTGCCGGACGATCCCGTGCCGTCGCCGTAGACGACGTGCAGGCGCGCGGCCGAGAGGCGCATCTCGCCCTGCGTCACCAGCACGTTGCCCGAGAAGATCGCGGTTCCGTCGGTCTGGCTGACCTGCAGCTCGTCGGACGCCACCTCGACCGGCAGGGACGTGTCCTGGCGCAGCCCGCCGAATTCGATCGACGTTCCCTGCGCCATGGCAAGCGAGGATCCGAGGACCAGAATCAACGCGACCGTCCGAAATACCAGTTTCACCGCGTCATTCTCCGTTGCCGTCCGGGGGTTGGTATATCAGCTTCACGCCGCCGGTGAAGTTCAGAACGTAATCGCCATTCCGCCGCACCGCGCTGAGGCGCCCCGCCTCGAGCCGGCCGGGCGGGCCGGTGCCGGTCACTGCCCCGCCGGAGGTCACTTCGCCGGTCCGGCGGGAGATGTCGAAGGCGTCACCCCGCAGGCGGTAGCCGGTCGAGCTGCGCAGGGCGACCTCGCCCACGAGACGCGCCACATCCGCGCCGGTGGCGAGCGTTCCGTCCTGCGCGGTCAGGTCGAGCCGCGCGCCTTCGGGGGATTCCACCACGGCGATCAGATTGCGTGCCGCCATGCCGTCGGGGGTTTCGCCGTCGGGGGCGACGTTGCGGGCCGCCAGCGTCACGGCGGTGCCGTCCTCGGTCACGGTCGTGTAGTTGGGTCCGGCGATCTGCTGTCCCGCGGCCAGTTGGTCGAGCTCGACGGACGAGAAGGGAACGGCCTGACCGCTGCCCCGCCGGTCGGCCACGAGGAACAGCGTCGACAGGATCGCGAGCGCGACGAGCGGCAGCACCACCTTGAGGAGGGCGACACGCCGGCTGTGCCGGTTGTCATAGACGGCCATCGCGGCCCGGTTCGATCGAATGCGCCATCCGACACGACATAGCGTCTCGGACCGCCGATGATAAGGCCGGCGTCAATGGGCGAAGATGTCGATCTCCGGCCATCCCCCGAGGTCGAGCCGGGCGCGCGTCGGCAGGAAATCGAAGCAGGCCTGCGCGAGGTCCGTCCGTCCCTCCCGCGCGAGCCGGGCGTCGAGTACCTCGCGCAGCTTGTGAAGATGGAGCACGTCGGACGCGGCATAGGCGATCTGGGCGTCGCTCAGAACCGGCGCACCCCAATCGCTTTGCTGCTGGAACTTGGAGATGTCGACATCGGTCAGCTCCTGCAGAAGCTGCTTGAGCCCGTGCCGGTCGGTATAGGTCCGCGTCAGCTTGCTGGCGATCTTGGTGCAATAGACCGGTGCGGCGAGCGCGCCGAAGGCGTGGTACATCGCCGCGATGTCGAAGCGGCCGAAATGGAAGAGCTTCAGCACCGCGGGGTTTTCCAGAAGGCGCGAGAGGTTCGGGGCGCTGGTCTGGCCGGGGGCGATCTGGACCAGATGCGCGTTACCGTCGCCCGCCGACAATTGCACGACGCAAAGCCGGTCGCGATGCGGGTTGAGACCCATCGTCTCGCAGTCGATGGCGACGACGTCCCCCAGGTCGAGATCGGCGGGCAGGTCGTTCTGGTGGAGATTGTTGGCCATGGAGCGTCCCCGTCGAGGCGTAGGAAGGTTCCGGGCCCTGTTACCGGGCGGGGACGTCAGGGGCAATCGACGGGGGCAATCAATGCGCGCGGAGCGCCTCGATCAGTTCGTCCTTCGTCATGTCGGAACGCCCCTCGATCCCGATGCTGCGCGCCTGGTCGTAAAGCTCGTCCCTGGTCCATTCCTCGTAGGGCGGATGCTTTCCGCCCGTCTTGCCGGGCGCCATGTCGTCGCTGGCCTGCGCATTGGCGATGCGCGCGGCCTTCTCCTTGGACGCGCCGTCTTCGCGCAGGGCCTCGTAGGTCTCGTCGCTCTTCACCGACGATCCGTGATCCTTGGTCATCTCATCCTCCGGCTCTAGGTATCACTCGAACGGCACGGGTTCGTGCGGGGTTCCCCGCCGGAGGATCGAGGATGACTGCCATGGGTGAAGCTGAAAACAATCTCAAGCGCGACAACGCGGCGGCGAAGGGCAAGACCGGGACGACCGAGGAGAAATCGGTCAGCCGGGCGACCCGCCTGACCGCACCCCTGATCTACGAGGTTGTCCGCCGCGACGGCGCCGAGGAGATGTCGCGGCCCAAATCCTCGCTGGTCTATTCGGGCCTCGCGGCGGGCATCCTGATCTCGTTCTCCGTGGTGACGGTGGCGCTTCTCAGGGCGCACCTGCCGATTGGGGCCGAATGGGTGCCGATGGTCGAGGCGCTTGGATACACGACCGGATTCATCCTCGTCATCCTCGGGCGGATGCAGCTTTTCACCGAGAACACGATTACCACGGTGCTGCCGCTGATGGCCAAGCCGTGCTGGGAATATCTGTGGCTCACGGCCCGGCTGTGGCTGATGGTCCTCGCGGCCAACGTCGTGGGCGCGTTCATCGCGGCGGCCTTCATCGGCTCCACGGGTGCCTTCAGCCCCGAAGTCCTCTCCGCGGTGCATCAGATCAGCGAACACGCCACCACGATGCCGCCGCTCGAAGGGTTCGTGAAGGCGGTCCCGGCGGGCGTGCTGATCGCCGCCATCGTGTGGATGATCCCGACCCAGCCGCAGAACCCGTTCTTCATCATCCTGTTCTTCACCTGGCTCATCTCGGCGGGCGGCTTCACGCACATCATCGCGGGATCGGTCGAGATGGCCTACATGATTCTCTATCATGAGATGGGGTTCCGGCAGGCGATCTTCGGGTTCTTCATCCCGGTCTTCCTCGGCAACGTCGTGGGCGGAACGGTGGTCTTCACCCTCATCACCTGGGGCCAGGTCAAGGAAGAAGTCGAGGAATAAGCGGCTCTTGCGAAAAGTGACCACGTGCCTTCTGGCGTATCCGCGCGCGACGTCCTAACCTCGAATCGAAGCATTCGGTGGGGGGTGCCCGTGTTACGATTTTGTGTGGGAGCATCCCTGGGATGCACGATCTGGCTTGCCGCGGGTCCGGCTGCGGCGCTTGATGATCTGCGCTTCTCCGTCCAGGGGGATGAGGATCTCCGGGAGCAGCTTCGCAACTCGTCGCTCCTGGTCGCGGCCGAGAACGAGGATGTCGAGGATCCGCAGGAATTGCTGGCCGCGGCGCGCGCCGATTACGGCCGCCTGATCGGGTCGCTCTACAATCAGGGCTATTACGGCGGCGTCATCAACATCCTCGTCAACGGTACCGAGGCCGCCGGGATCTCGCCCCTCGCCCGGCTGGGGCGGATCGACCAGATCACGGTGAACGTGGCGCCCGGCCCCTCCTACACATTCTCGCGCGCCGAGATCGGCCCGCTGGCCGCCGGCACCGAGCTGCCTGAGGAATTCGCCGTGGGCGAGACCGCACGGTCGACCTATGTCGAGGATGCGGCCAATGCCGCGATCGCAGGCTGGCGCGAGGTGGGCCATGCCAAGGCGGGCATTTCCGATCAGCGCGTCCTCGCCCAGCACGAGGCCGATACGCTGGCCGTCGGGATCGACGTGGCCCCGGGGCCGCGCGTCACGTTCGGGGATCTGATCCTGCGCGGCAGCGAGGCCGTCCGCCCCGAGCGGCTCCGCGCCATCGCGGGCCTGCCCACGGGCGACGTGTTCGATCCCGACGAGCTCCAGCAATCGGCCGATCGCCTGCGCCGCACCCAGGTCTTTTCCAGCGTGGCCCTGAGCGAGGCCGACTCGCTCGGACCGGACAACAGCATGGACATCGTCGCCCAGCTCGCCGCGCAGGAGCCGCGGCGCATCGGCTTCGGCGCGGAGGTTTCCACCGTCGAGGGCGTCGGGCTGACGGCCTTCTGGCTGCATCGCAACCTGCTCGGCGGGGCGGAGCGGTTCCGCATCGACGGGTCGGTGTCGGGCATCGGCGGCAATACCGGCGGCACCGATTACGGCATCGACGCGCGGTTCCAGCGGCCGGCGACCTTCTCGCCGCGCAACACCTTCTTCATCGATGCCGAGATCGCCCGCCTGAACGAGCCCGACTACACCTCGGATGTCGGCACGCTGGGCTTCGGGATCGAGCGGCTGGTCAACGAATCGGTCTCGATCTCCTACGGGCTCGCCTATCGCTTCAGCCGGGTCGACGATGACAGCGGAACGACCGACTATTCCATGCTGACCGTGCCGCTCGCCGCGATCTTCGACAATCGAGAGATGCCCCTCAACGCCAAGGAGGGGGTCTATGCCAATCTCACGGCGACCCCCTTCCTGGGTCTGAACGACCAGACGGGCGACGGCGCGCGACTGACCTTCGACGCCCGCAGCTATCTCAGCTTCGGCACGGAGGATCGATTCACCCTTGCCGGCAGGCTCCAAGGCGGCAGCATCCTGGGCGCCGACCTGCTCGAGGTTCCCAACGAATACCGCTTCTATTCCGGCGGCGGCGGCACCGTGCGCGGCCAGGATTACCAGTCCCTCGGCGTCACGATCGACGGGATCGATTCGGGCGGCGCGTCCTATATCGGCCTTCAGGCCGAGTTCCGCGCCGAGATCACCGAGAGCATCGGGCTCGTTGCCTTCGCCGATTACGGCCTGGTGGGCGAGGATTCGACCCCCGGCAGCGATGCCGACAGCCATTCCGGCGCAGGCCTCGGCGTCCGCTATCTCACGCCCATCGGGCCGATCCGGCTCGATGTCGCGGCCCCCGTCGACGGGCCCGACGATCCTTCGGGCTTCGAAGTCTATGTCGGCATCGGACAGGCATTCTAGATCATGGTACGGTTGCTCCCTCATCGCTGGACGGCGCGCGGCGCCCTGATCCTCGGCCTGGTCGCCTGGCCCGTCGCGGCGCAGGAGGAGGATGGCGGCGGCTTCCTCGAGAACCTGATCGAGGATCGGCTCTCCGGGCCGGGATTCGAGGTCGATGTCCGCGGCTTCGAAGGCGCGCTGTCGTCGCGGGCGACGATCGAGGCGCTGATCATCTCCGACGATGAAGGTCCGTGGCTTACCATCAACAACGCCGTGCTCGACTGGAATCGCTCGGCGCTGCTGCGCGGGCGGCTTTCGGTCGAAGAGCTGACGGCCGAGGAAATCCTGCTGCCCCGCCTGCCGCAGGGCGACGACAGCATCGACGTGCCCGAGCCCGAGGCGACGCCGTTCTCGCTTCCCGATCTGCCCGTCTCGATCCAGATCGGCCGCATCGCCGCGAATCGCGTCGAGCTGGGTCAGCCCGTCATCGGCGAGGCGGCCGTGCTGAGCGTCGAGGGATCCGCCTCGCTCGCCGATGGCGAGGGAAGCGTCGATATCGAGGCCAACCGCCTCGATACGGAAACCGGCGTCTATAACATCGCCGGCAGCTTCGACAACGACTCGCGCGAATTGACCGTCGATCTCGGCATCGACGAGGGCGAGGGCGGCATCGTCGGCTCGTTGATCGACCTTCCCGGTGCGCCGTCGCTGCAGCTCGGCGTCGAGGGGTCGGGACCGCTTTCCGACTTCACCGCCGAGATCGCGCTGGCCACCGCCGGTGAGCCGCGGCTCGCGGGCACCGTGTCGCTGACCGAGGCCGATGGCGGCCAGGGCTTCTCCGTGGATATCGGCGGCGACATCGCGCCGGTCTTCACCCCGCAATACCGCCCGTTCTTCGGGCCCGACATCCAGCTCACCGCCGACGGCGCGGTTGCCGGGGACGGCGCGATACGGCTCGACGCCTTCGCGCTGTCGGCCCAGTCGCTCGACCTGCAAGGGCAGATCCTGATCGGGGCCGACGGCGTTCCGGACCTCATCGACGTCACCGGCGAGATCGCGGGCGACGAGGACGGTGTCGTCCTGCCGGTCGGCCAGGATCTTCGCGTCGGCCGCGTCGGGCTCGACGTGCAGTTCGACGAGAGCCAGGGCGACGACTGGACCGGCCAGGTGGTGGTCGAGGATCTGCAACGCACCGATCTGCGCATCGCGCGCATCGCCCTCGACGGGAGCGGCATCATTTCGGGGGCCGGCGAGACGCTCGAGGTCGCGACCGATTTCGACTTCGCGGCCAGCGGTCTCGACTTCGACGATCCCGGCCTCGGGGACGCTGTGGGCGAGGCGCTCGAGGGCCGGATCGAGGTAGATTACGCCGCCGGAGAAGACATCATGATGGACGTCCTGCGCCTTTCCGGGGCGGGATTCGCGCTCGAGGGCGAGGGCAGCCTCGATCCCGACGGCGAGAACCTCCCCCTCACCCTCGAGGCGCAGCTCGACGCCGACGATCTCGCGGTGTTCTCGGCGCTGGCGGGCCGCAACCTCGGGGGCGGGATCTCGGCGCGGATGGATCTTGCCGCGACGTTGCAGGACCAGGGCTTCGACCTCGCGCTCGACGGCACCGCGCGGGAGCTTTCGCTGAACGTGCCGCAGCTCGATCCGCTCCTGACCGGCGAGACGGTTCTGCAACTTGAAGCACAGCGCGACGAGACCGGCCTGACGGTTCGGACGCTCACGCTCGACAACGCGGCAATCGACCTGACCGGTTCGGCCGCCCTTTCCTCCGACGACGGCGAGGTGTCGCTCGAGGCGCGGATCGACGATCTGGGCCGCATCGACCCCACGCTCGACGGGCCCGCCACCCTGTCGCTCGATGCCGTCAATCCCGGATCGGCATGGGACATCGACCTGACGGCCGCCGGGGCGCAGGCCGATATCGACGCCGACGTGACCGTGTCGGACCTCGAGGCCGATGCGCCGCTGGCCGAAGGGAGCGCGCAGGTATCGGCCGCCGATCTGTCGCTCTTCTCGCCCATCGTCGGGCGCGAGCTCGGCGGATCATTGGACATCTCGGCGAGCGGGCAGGGGCGTCTCGACGCCTCGACACTCGCTGCGGAGATCGACGGCCAGATGCGCGACATCGCGATCGGACAGGCCGAGATCGACCGCCTTCTGCGCGGTACCACAGAGCTCGCCGCGCGGATCGACAAGGATGGCGACCGGATCGACGTGCCGGAGCTCGACATCCGGAATCCGCAGATCACCGTCACGGGCACGGCCGATATCGCCCCCGAGGACAGCGATGTCGATCTGGCGGTCCGCCTCCCTGACCTGTCGGAAATCGTGCCCTCGATGGAGGGGCCCGCCGCGCTGACCCTCGTCGCAAGCGAGGATGGCGAGGGGTGGGTCATCGATCTCGACGGCTCCGGCGCGGGGGCGGAGGTCACGGCCGACGGCCGGGTGAGCGATCTCGATGCCGAAGCGCCGCTCGGGGCCGGGACCGTGTCGATCCGGGTCGAGGATCTCGGGAACTTCTCCGAACTGGCGGGGCGCGATCTGGGCGGCAGCATCGATCTCGATGCCGAGGGACAGGCGCGGTTCGACCTGTCGACGGCCGCGCTCGATCTCGACGGAACGACGCGGGATCTTGCGCTGGGCCAGCCCGAGCTCGACCGGCTCTTCAGCGGCGTGACCGAGCTCGCCGCCGATGTCGAGAAGGACGGCGAGACGATCGCGGTCGACACGCTGCGGCTCGAAAACCCGCAGGTCACCGTCGCGGCGAACGGCCGCTACGGACCGGGTGAGAACGCGATCCAGGCCGATATCCGCTTTCCGGACCTCGCAGAGATCGTTCCGGAGATGTCCGGACCGGGCAACATCACGCTCTTCGCCGAGGAAACCGGCGAGGCGTGGCAGGTCACGCTCGACGGGTCGGGGGCGGGTGTCGCGCTCGACGCGGCGGCCGAGATTTCGGATATCGAGGCGACGCCGCTCGTCGATGGCCGGATCACGTTGACCGCCAGCGGACTCTCGCGGTTCAGGACGCTTGTCGACCGGCCCATCGCAGGCTCCATCGATCTCGAAGCCCGGGGCAGCGCCCGGATCGACGGAAGCGTGTTCGACGTGACCGGCAGTGCGGCGGCACAATCCCTCGCGACGGGCATCGCCGAGGTCGACCAGCTCCTGACCGGGACCACGCAGCTCGATCTCGCCGCGTCCCGCGAGGGTGCCGACGCCCCGATCCGCGTCGAGACGTTCGAGCTCGACGCCACGGGGCTCGACGCATCCGCCCAGGGAAGCATCCTCGGTGGCGAAAGCGATCTGACCTTCGACGCGCGGCTGGCCGATCTCGGCGCCTTCGTGGACGGCATCGACGGTCCCGTGACCCTGAGCGGCGAGGCGGGCCAGGCGGGGTCGGCCTTCACGCTCGACGTCGATCTCGCGGGCCCGCAGGGAATGCAGGCCGACATTTCGGGCCAGATCGCCGACAGTTTCGCTACCGCCGATCTCGATATCGACGGAAGCGCGCCGCTGCGGCTGGCCAATCCGTTCCTCGAACCCCGGTCGATCGAGGGTCTGGCGAATTTTGACCTGTCGCTGAACGGGCCGCTGGCGCTCGCGTCCCTCTCGGGCCAGGTGACCGTCTCCGAGGGCCGCTTCGTGGAGCCGTCGCTGCCGCTGGTTCTCGAGAACGTCAACGCCACCGCGAATCTGTCGGGAGAGACCGTCCGGCTGAGCCTGACGGCGCGGAACCAGGAAGGCGGCCGGATTTCCGTGGAAGGGCCGATCGCCCTGACCGTTGGGCTCGATGCCGGCCTGCAAATCGAGCTCGACGATCTGGTCGTGGCCGATCCGCGGCTCTACCGGACCGAGGTCGATGGCGAGATCAGCGTCGACGGACCGCTCGCCGGAGGTGCGACGATCGGCGGGCTGCTGACGCTCGACGCCACCGAGATCCGCATTCCCTCCACCGGGCTCGGGGCGACGGGGCCCATTCCCGACGGGCTCGAACATGTGGGCGAGCCCGGCGATGTGCGTGCGACGCGCCGGCGTGCCGGGCTGATCGAAGAGGATACGTCCACCGATAGCGGCGGCGGGGGCGGGACCGCCTATCCGCTCGACCTCACGATCCGCGCGCCCAACCAGATCTTCATCCGCGGCCGCGGGCTCGATGCGGAATTCGGCGGTGCGCTGACCCTTCGGGGGACCACCGCCAACATCGTCCCGGCGGGCCAGTTCGAACTCATTCGCGGTCGGCTGGATCTGCTGGGCCAGCGGATCGTCCTGACCGAGGGGCTTGTGACGCTGCAAGGCGATTTCACCCCGTTCATCAGGCTCGTCGCCGAGACCGATGCGGGCGAGGTGACCGTCCGGATCGTCGTCGAAGGTCCGGCCGTCTCACCGGAGATCCGGTTCGAATCGAGCCCAGAACTGCCCGAGGACGAGGTTCTCTCGCGGCTGCTTTTCGGGCGGTCGATCGACGATATCTCACCGCTGCAGGCCGCGCAGCTCGCCTCCGCGGTCGCGACGCTGGCCGGGCGCGGCGGGGACGGGATCATCGCGAATCTGCGCGCCCGGACCGGGCTCGACGATCTCGACGTGACCACGGACGAAGAGGGGAATGTCGGGCTGCGGGCGGGCAAGTACCTGTCGGAAAACCTTTATTCCGACGTGACCGTCGAGGCGGGCGGCGAGGCCGAGATCAACCTCAACCTTGATCTAAGCGACTCGGTGACCGTGCGCGGCGGCGCGTCGAGCAGCGGTGATACCAGCCTCGGGATCTTCTACGAACGCGACTATTAGTGTCGCTCCTTTGTTACAAACGCGTCATCGGCACGATTCATTCGGGCACCGGTGGAACTGGTCACGTGCAAGCCTGTTGCATGTGAAATGACGTACAGCGGAGCGACCACATGTTATATTGTGCTTTCGGGTTTTTCTTGATTGCGCTGACCTTCGGATTGCTGGGCTTCGGAGGGTTGGCCAGCGCGCTGGCGGGGTTCGCCCAGCTGGCATTCTTCGTATGCCTGCTTCTGGCGATGATCATGTTCGCGATCACCCTCAGAAACGAGCGCTGAGCGACGTGACGCGGCCGGAACCTGCTTTCCGCGTCCCACTCTACCGATTGCCCCCTTGCTCGAATGCCGGCGGCTGTTTGATGTTCGAAATTCGGCTCCCTGCTCGCCCGGTCGACGCGGCCTGCTCGCCCGGTCGACGCGGCGCCGATCCGAACCGCCCCCCGATCTGCCTCTAGCGATCCGGTTTCCCAAAGGGACACCACCGCGCGCGGCAAAGTGGCCCCATAGAACCCAATAGCAGCGCTTTCGTTCAGCGCGTCCCGGTAAGCTAGCCGAGGTCCTGTGTGACCTCCTGCGCGGCGCGCTCGCCCGATCCGATGGCGCCCTCGATATATCCCGTCCAGTGCGACGACGTCTCGGTTCCGGCCCAGTGCAGCGGGCCGATCGCCGTTCGCAATTCCCGGCCGTGCCGGGCGAAGAGGCCGGGGGGCGCATAGGCGCCGTAGCACCCGCCCGACCATTCCTCGCCGGTCCAGTCGTGATCCGCATAGTCGATCGGGTGCAGCGCCTCCGGGCCGAAATGCTCCGCGAGGATCGCCGTCACCACGTCCCGGCGCTCCGCGCTCGCGAGATCCGCGTGGTCGACCGCCGAGGCGCCGTCGAAGAAGCCGACGAGAACGCCCTTGTCCTGACCGGGCGGCGAGACGTCCATCACCGGTTTTGCCGGAACGTCGTCGCGCAGGATCGTGCCGTTCAGCCCCTTGTCGCGCCAGAAGGGCCGCGCGTAGAGCAGCCAGAACTTGATCGAGGAGCCCATGGCGACGCGGTCGTGCAGGACGGATTTGGCGCTCGGCAGCCGGGGGGTGAACTCGATTCGCCGCAGAAGGGTCGGCGGAACCGCGATGATGGCCTTGCGGGCCGTGAATGTCCCCTTGTCGCTCGTGACGGTCACGGCGCCGTCGCGCCAGGCGATCCGCGTGACGGGCGCCTCGAGATGGAGTCTTTGCCCCAGCTCGTCCGCCATGAGCCGGCTGATCTGGTGGATGCCGCCGTGAAAGAGCAGGTTCTGCGCGCCGCCCGTATCCGACGAGATGAGCACGTCGATCCCGCCGCCCGCCTTGAGGTAATGCAGGAAGAAGAGCAGCGAGACCTGCGACGGCTCGGCGCAGAGCAGCGTAGTACAGACCGTCCGGAACGCCGCGCGCGGCAGCGGATGATGGACGTTGCGGGCGATCCAGGTTTCCACCGTCGTCGCGTCGAGCGCCCGGGCCTCGGGATGGGCCCAGGGCTGCGCCACATCGAGCGGCCGCATCAGCCGGTCGAGCTTCCAGCGCGCGAAGAGATAGGCGAGCCCGCCGCCGATCCCGAACAGGCGGCTCAGATCCTCGCGCGGGCCGGTTCTCTCGCGGGCGCCGATGCGAAAGATCGCGTCGCCTTCGAGATATGTGGGATAGGGTCGGATGCGGTAATGCGCGGCCAGACGCTTGAGGCGGGTCTGCATCGGCGCCATCCACATGCCCCCGAGGTCGATGCGCAGATCGCCGAGCGTGCCCGGCTTGGTGCGCCCTCCGACCCGGTCCCGCGCCTCGAGGATCACGAAATCGCGGCCCTCCGACATCAACGCCCTTGCGGCCGACAGGCCTGCGAAGCCTGCTCCGACGATCACCGTATCCAGCACCAAATGTCCTCCGGGGGTCCGACAACAGAGACGGGTCAACGCGGCCCGAGGGACGTTCGTTCGCCGCGAGCGGCGGCGGAGTGAAGATCCTTGCCCTGCGAGCCTCGTCCGCCTGCGGAGCGATCAGCCGATCGGGCGACGGCGCGATACCGGGCGCGCCATCGCCCGATCCGTCACCGCGATGCCGGGGCGGGATCGGCCGTGATCTTGCGGCCGGTGTTCCGGCTCATGGCGAAGATGACGAGGATCAGCCAGAGCACCGCCGCCACGGCCCAGATTCCGCTGTAGATGAAGGCCATCCCGACCAGCCCCGCCTGCACCACGTAATAGGCCATCGGGATCAGCGTCATGCGGATGACCTCGCCCTCGCGATCGGTCAGGCCCACCACCGCCGAGGCGGCGACCACGTTGTGCACGCAGATCATGTTGCCCGCAGCACCCCCGATCGCCTGCAGCACGACGACCATCATGGCCCCGCTGCCGGCGGCCAGCCCGATCTGTTCCGCGGCCGAGAACTGGAAGAGCGAGAACATCATGTTCGACACGGTGTTGGAGCCCGCGATGAACGCGCCCAGCGCACCGATGATCGGCGCGAAGAGCGGCCATGTCTCACCCGCCAGCCCGGAGAAGCCCTGAGCGAGCGTCAGCGGCATGGATTCCAGCGGGCCGCGGCCGGTATTGAGGAACACCTGCACCATCGGCACGGCGAGCAGCAGGGCCGGAGCCGCCGCGACCATGGTCCGCCCCGATGCGGCCCAGACCCGTCCGTAGGCCGCGGGCCGCATGCCGTAGATGAACATGGAGATCACCGAGGTCAGGATCAGGATCGCGCCGGGAGAATAGAGAAGCTGGGCGCTGGAATTGATGCCCGATCCGAAGATGTCGGAAAAGCCGATCGTCGCCAGGGGCGATGTCAGGGCCGCCTTGACCGGCGCGATGATCCGCGTGGCGACGAGCAGAACGGCGATCACGATATAGGGAGACCATGCCCGCAGGAGCGAGATCCCGCCCGCTTCGGCGGAGGCGCGGCCCTCGTCCGCTTCGGGGGCCAGCGTGCCGAACCAATGCTCGTTCGCCTGCGTGCGCGGGGGGAAGTCGAACCGGTCCTTCGGCAGCAGGAACCCGCGTTTCGCGGCCGGCACGACGATCAAAAGCCCGATCAGACCGCCCAGCAAGGACGGGAATTCCGGGCCGAGGAACCATCCGACCGCGAGATAGGGCAGGGTGAAGGCGAACCCGGCGAAGAGCGCGAATTTCCACACCCTGAAGCCCTCCATGACCGACTTGTTGGCCCCGAAAAAGCGGGTCAGCATGCCCACCATCAGCAGCGGGATGACGAAGCCGACGATGGTATGGACCAGCGCGACATGGGCCGCGATGTCGACCACGTAGTCGATCATCGTCATGGGCGCGATCGCCTCCTGGACCAGCGGGCTGTTCGACAGGCCCGTCTGCACGCCCACCAGCATCGGCGTGCCCACTGCCCCGAACGACACCGGCACCGACTGGATGATCAGCGTCACGAGAACGGCCGCCATGGCGGGAAACCCGATCGCGACGAGCAGCGGCGCCGCGACGGCCGCGGGCGTACCGAAGCCCGACGCGCCCTCGATCATGCATCCGAAGAGCCAGGCGATGATGATCGTCTGGATCCGCCGGTCCGGCGAGAGATCCGTGAAGCCCCGGCGGATCGTCCGGATCGCGCCGCTTTCCTGCACGGTCTGCATCACCAGGATCGCCCCGAAGATGATGAAGAGCAGCGTCAGCGCGGTGACGACGCCGTTGATCGTCGCCGCGGCCACGGTTCCGAAGGATTGCCCCCAGACGGTCAGGGCGGTCAGGGCGGTCGCCACATAGGCCGCGAGCATCGCGACCTTGGCGGAGAACCGCATCACCACCAGAAGGACGAACACGATCAGGATCGGTACGGCGGCCAGAAGAACGTAGATCATGGGCGCGCCCACCTTTTTGCTGTGTGTGATTGGATCGTTTCGGGTGCGATGGCGGGGACGTCACCGGAACGCCGGCCGGGATCTTCGACGACGGCACGGGCCGATCGGCAGGGTCCGGCGCTGCATCCCACACCGGGGCGCGGGCGCCCTTTCAAGGGTATTGGCGCCCCGCGGGACGCGGCGCGCATAACGATAGCGTCGATGATCTCAACCTCCCCCGAAGGACCGACACTTGCATCCGTTCCGTTTGCAGCCCGGGATGCAGGCACGCGTCGGTTGCGCCAATTGATCCCATGGGCCGGCGCGCCGTCAACCGCTGTTTACGTTTCGCGCGCGAAACATTCGGGCCACGGGCAACCGATCCCCCCCGGGCCGTCGGCGGTCAGCGGAGGGGGGGTCAGACGTGGTCGCGCGGGATGGTTTCCGTCCAGGTTTCCGAGCGGATCCTCTTCTCGCCCTCGTAGGCGTCGAGCTCGGCATAGACGTGGAAGGTCTCGCGGTCCGCGGTCAACCGGGTCCGGGTGCGGACATGGATCGACCAGTCGTCGCGCGACAGGGTGTAGGTCCATTCGCTCTCGCCCGCGGCCGAGGCGAAATCGCCGGGCGACGCGGTGTAGCGTTCCACGGCCCGCGCGCCCACGGTCAGCCCGATATCGTCGTGCCGCACGATGCCGCGATCGTCGATCACCTCGAGCTCGGAGACCTGCGCGCCGAGGTCGTGCTTGACCAGCCAGCGGTGGTCCGGTGCGGCGAGCGAACTCAACGGCGGACTCGGGGCGCGCCGCGGCGGGCCGAATTGCGGCGCGCGGTCGTCCCGGGGGACGGGGCGATGCGGCAGGATCAGGCGGCTCTCGCCCGTCTTGATGGTGAGCTTGACGGGCTCGGGCGGCGTCCAGGCGAGCGGCCAGTAGACGGTCGAGACGGTCAGCCGCAAACGATGCCCCGCCGGCACGCGTTCGGCGATGTAGTTCATCGGCACGCGCACGGTATAGCTCTTGCCGGGCTCGAGCTTCTCGGGATGCTGGCGGCTGTCGCGATGGGTGAGGTTCAGGAGCCCGTAGCTCAGCCGCGTGACCTGGTGATCGGGCCGCATGTCCGACAGCCGCACCGCGACAATCGCATCGGGACGGTCGGACGAGAGCGTGAGCTCGACCTCCGGCGCGCCCAGAAGCTCAAGATCCTCCTCCAGCGGCTCGGTCTGGAAGACGAGGCCCCCGCCGTCGTCGATCCGCTGATCGCCGGCGAGATCGGGCGCGTTGGCGTAGGAGCACCACTTGCCCGAGGCGAGGCCGGATGTCACCGGGGATTGCACGTCGATGTCGCGACGGGCGATATTCTCGCCGGGCTCGACCAGATCGCGCCCCGGGCCGAGCACCAGCTCATGCGCCCGGGTCCGGGACGAGGGCCAGACGGGCTCGGCCACCCAGCGGCCGGGGCGTTCGTCGTATTCCGTGTTCGGGGCCACGCTCTCCTGCATCCAGGCGCAGATCATCGGATCGTCCTCGACGCCGGTCTCGATCCCCTTGAGCCAGCGGTCCCACCAGCGCAGCATCTCGCCCAAAAAGTCGATCGCGGGGCCGGGCCGTCCAAAATGCGGATAGATGTGGCCCCAGGGGCCGATCAGGCCCTTCCGCGGGCCCTTCAGATGCTCCATCAGGCGGAACACGCTGTTGGTATAGCCGTCGGTCCAGCCGCTGACCGCGAAGACGGGGATCTTCACCGCGTCGTAATCCTCGCAGATGGATCCGTGCCGCCAATAGGCGTCGCGCCGCTGATGGGTGAGCCAGTCTGCGATCCAGGGCCGCGCGTGGTCGAGCCGCTCCAGCCACATCTCGCGCCAGCGATCGCCGACCAGCGCCGGGTCGGGCGGCAGGGCATTGTAGGCGAACATCACCCCCGACCACGACAGGTTGTCGCCCAGAAGGGTGCCGCCCATGTGGTGGATGTCGTCGGAATAGCGGTCGTCCGTCGAACTGACCGTGACGATGGCCTTGAGCGCCTCGGGCTGCAACGCCGCGATCTGCAACCCGTTGAAGCCGCCCCAGGAAATGCCCATCATGCCGAGATTGCCGTCGCACCAATCCTGCGCGGCGATCCACTCGATGGCGGCCACGCCGTCGTCGAGCTCGCTTTGCAGGTATTCGTCGAGCAGCACGCCCTCGCTCTCGCCCGAGCCGCGGATGTCGAGCCGCACGCAGGCATAGCCGTGGCCGGCGAGGAACGGATGAGTATGCGCATCGCGGACCTTGGTGCCGAACCGCTTGCGATAGGGGATGTATTCCAGGATCGCCGGCACCGGCTTGCCGTCCTTCGGGCGCCAGATCTTGGCCGAAAGGTGCAGCCCGTCAGTCACGGGGATGCGCACGTGCTCCTCGACGATGATCTCGTGCGGAAAGGTATCGACGATCTCCATCACAGGTCCTCCGGGATCGGTTTGATCAGGAAATCGAGCGAATGGCGGCACCGCAGATAGGTGTCCTCGATCATCTCGAGGCTCGATCCGCCGATAAAGAGATCCGCCAGTTCGTAGGAATAGCTGTCCTGATCGGCGAGAGCCGAGAGGCGCTGGCCCTCTTCGACGAGGATCTGCGTCTCGAAATCGGGCACCAACTTCTTCAGCTCGTCGATCTGATCGGCAGAGGGGACGCCCTTGACGATGCCGTCCTCTTCCTGGCTGCGGATCATGAACTTGGCGGCCATCTGGCTGTGGCCGGCGCCATCGGGCAGCGCGGGCTCTTCGCCGAGCGCGAGCTGGATCGCCTGCCGGTGATGGCTCGCCCCGTCGACGATGTGAAAGAGCGGAGTGTGCGATTTCGAGAGCCGCGGATTGATCTCTAGCAGGCGCAGATCGTCGGTCTCCTCGTCCCAGAAGAATTCCACGTTGAAGGGCCCGTTATCGAACTCGAATGCCGAAAGCAGCTTTGCCACCGTGGCGCGGGCCGCCTCGACCGTCTTTTCGGGGATCTCGCCGGGATATTGATAGCGCGAGAAGCTAACCGATTCCCGGCCGCCCTTCAGCGATTCGACCACGCCCACCACCCGGGTCTCGCCGTCCCGCACGAATCCCTCGATGGTGAAGAGCCGATCCGCGCTGATCAGTTCCTCGGCGACGGCGAAGTTGCCGTCCACATCCTTGGGGCAGCCGCTCGAGGTGTCGAGCCGCGCGAGGAAGCGGTTGAAGGGCGCGCCGTGCTGGTGAATGAAGAGCCGGCATTCGTGCAGCGCCTTGTGGAAATCGCTTTCCTCGCGCACGAGGAACCCGAGCTTAGAGGAATGGCCCTTCACGGGCTTCAGCCAGAACGGAAAGCCGGGCGCGGCCGCGAGCGCCGCATCGGGGTCGAACGGGTTGATCGCCGTGACTTTCGGCGTGGTGTCGGGAAAGACCTTTCGCTGTTCCTCGCGCATCCAGTACTTGTGCTCGCACCGCGCGACGGCCTCGGGCGAGGCGCCGCGCAGACCGAATTCGCGGTTCAGCAGGGCGACGAGCGAGGTCACCGGAAAGTCGAGATGCCCGATGATCGCGTCGGGACCGGGATCGAGCGCCGCGATCTGCTCGCGGGCCCGGTCGTAGAGGGCGTCGAAGTCGATGCTTTCGTCGTCGGGCTGAACCTCGCGGTTCTCGAGCACCGTCACGATGTTCCAGTTTTCCGCATCGGGAATGCGCTTGATGAAATCGTCGTTGAACGGATCGTTGCCGACGATGCAGATCGTCTTGGTCGAGGGCATGAATATCATCCCGGTTTGTGGAACAAGGGTCGCTTTGTCACGAAAATGCGGCCTCGGGCGCGAATGTTCCGGAAAAGAGAAGGTCGTGCGGCCGGCCCCCGGTGATGCGGCCGGAAGGTTCTCGGCCTCCCGGCGCGGCTGTGCTAGGACGCCTCCCAGCCGGGGAGGAATGACGATGGACAGGACGGGGGACGGCGCGGGGGATCGCGCGCTTGAGGGGGAATACGATTACGTCATCGTGGGGGGCGGCACGGCGGGCTGTGTTCTCGCCAACCGCCTGAGCGCCGATCCGGGCAACCGGGTCCTGCTGCTCGAGGCCGGGGGGACGGATCGCTATCACTGGGTGCGGATCCCGGTCGGATACCTCTATTGCATGGGCAATCCGCGCACCGACTGGATGATGAAGACGGCGGCCGAGCCCTGGCTCAACGGTCGCAGCCTCAGCTATCCGCGCGGCAAGGTGCTCGGCGGCTGTTCGTCGATCAATGGCATGATCTACATGCGCGGACAGGCCGCCGATTACGACCTCTGGCGGCAACTCGGCAATGTCGGGTGGGGCTGGGACGACGTGCTGCCCTATTTCCTCAGATCCGAGGATCACCACGGCGGCACGAATGCGCTCCATTCCAGCGGCGGCGAGTGGAAGGTGTCGCCGCAGCGGCTGAAATGGAAGATCCTGCGCGAGATCCAGGAGGCCGCGAAGGAGTCCGGAATCCAGCCGCGCGCCGATTTCAACGACGGCGACAACGAGGGCAGCGGCTTCTTCGAGGTCAACCAGTCGGGTGGCCAGAGGTGGAACACCGCGCGCGGCTTCCTGCGTCCCGCGCTTCGCCGCGGCAACCTGCGCCTGCTGACCCATGCCGAGACCGAACGGCTGGTGCTCGACGGGCGGCGCGTGACGGGCGTGCGGGTCCGCCACAAGGGGCGCAGCACGGAGATCGCGGCGCGGGCCGGCGTGATCCTGGCGGCGGGGGCGGTCAATTCGCCGAAGCTGCTGGAGCTTTCGGGCATCGGCGATCCCGAACGGCTTGCCGCTCTGGGCATCGAGACCCGGCACGCCGCACCGCAGGTCGGCGAGAACCTGCAGGACCACCTGCAGCTGCGGACGATCTACAAGGTCAAGGGCGCGCGAACGCTCAACACCATCGCGAATTCCTGGACCGGCAAGGCGTGGATGGGTCTCGAATATCTCGCCACGCGGGGCGGCCCGCTGTCGATGGCGCCGAGCCAGTTCGGGATGTTCACCAAGTCCGATCCGTCGCTGGCCACGCCGGATCTGGAATACCACGTGCAGCCGCTCTCGACCGACAAGCTCGGCGATCCGCTGCACGGCTTTCCCGCGATCACCGTATCGGTGTGCAACCTGCGCCCCGACAGTCGCGGGAGCGTCCATATCCGGCGCGATGACGCGGCGGCGCATCCCGAGATCCGGCCGAACTACCTGAGCGATGCCAACGACCGGCGCGTGGCGCTGCGGGCGATCCGGCAATCGCGCGACATCATGGCCGCGAGATCCCTCGCCAGATATGCCCCCAGAGAGGTCCTTCCGGGGCCCGAGGTGGTCGGGGACGAGGCGCTGATGCGGTCTATCGGCGATATCGGCACGACGATCTTCCACCCGGTCGGCACCTGCCGCATGGGCACCGATGACGGCGCCGTGGTCGATCCGCGCCTTCGCGTGCGGGGCCTTGCGGGGCTGCGTGTCGTGGATGCCTCGGTGATGCCGCGTATCGTGTCGGGCAACACAGCGAGCCCGGTGGTGATGATCGCCGAGAAGGCGGCGGAGATGATCGCGGAGGATGCACGCGGCGCGCAGCCGGCCTGACCGGAGGATCCGCCCGCGGCACATCCGGGGCGCGAATTCCGCGCGGTTCCGACGACGCGGGGCATTCGCGTAAAGATTGTATTTACCCGCGTATGACACGCTCTGCCATCGCACTAGAAGGGTGGCGCATGACCGATTCCAGACGAGCCGAGCTCAGAAGCTTCGAGGCGCGCTACAGTTCCGGGGGCCTGCTCCTGCGCTATGCGCGCGGACGGGTGTCGAGTTTCCTGGCCCGCCAGATGTTCCTGTCGCTCGGCATGGTCGGTCTACTCTGGGTCCTGGGATCGCTTCTGGGTCTCGTTGCCCTGGTGCTGGCCATTCTGATGGATGCGGGCGAATGCCTTTACCTTCGGCGGGTGCTGCGTCGTTTCACGGCGGAGGACGAGATCCCGCGCCGCGTCGTCAGGACGACCCAGCTTGTCGCCGGGCTCTCGTCGCTCGTCCCCGCGGCGGCGCTCTTGGTCTTTTCGCAGGCAATCGGAAGCTGGGACCTCAACGTTCTGTTCATCGCGATGGCTGCCGGCGGGATCCTGAACGCCAGCCTGACCTATTCCTACGTGCCCAGGATCGCCATATTGCGATGCGCGATCTTCACTGTGGCCCTCTTCACGCTGCTCATTCAGTCGATGCTCGATCCCGACTACGCGCTCTACAGGACCTCGGTCGAGATGGGCGCGGCGTTGATGGCCGGGCAGCTGATCTGGCTCGCCGCGCGCGACCTGCATCGCAGTTTCCAGCGTCGCGTGCAGTGGCAGCGCGACATGCTGCAACGGGGGGTGCAGCTCGAAAGGGCGCACCGCTCGCTCAAGGTCCAGACGCAGCTCGCCCATCGCCTGTCGCTCGTCTCGCGGTCGGTGAACGACGGCATCATCATCGCCGGAGCCGACGGCAGGTTCGAATTCGTCAACGCCGCGTTCACCCGCATGACGGGCAAGGATCTCGGCGATCTGGCAGGGCTCTCGGTGTGCAGCTTCTTTTCGGATCTGAGCGAGCAGCGCCGCTGCGAGATCTCCGAGCTGATCCGGCAGAAAAAACCGAGCCGGACGGAATTCCAATGCACCGGCCCGGACGGCACCCCGCGCTGGATGGAAACCGCGATCACGCCGTTGCTCGACGAGAATGACAAGCTCTCGGGGCACGTCAACGTCCTGCGCGACATCACCGAGGCCAAGGAGAAGCAAGGCGAGCTCAACGCGGCGCGACTTGCGGCCGAGGAAAGCCTGCACAGCAAGAACCGCTTCATGGCGATCATGAGCCACGAGATCCGCACGCCGCTCCACGGCATCCTCGCCACGACGGACCTGCTGGAGCAGAGCGCGCTCGACGCGGATCAGCGCAGCTATGCCGAAACGCTGCGGCATTCGGGAACGGCCCTGCTCCATATCGTCAACATGGTGCTCGACGTCACCAATCTCGAGAACGGGCGCATGACCCTGGCCAAGGAGGCCTTCGATCCGGAGGCCTGCGTGGCGGAGGTTGTCGATCTCATGCGGGCGCTCGCCGCGCAGAAGGGGCTTGCCCTCGAGATGACGGTCGAGCCGGACATTCCGCGACGTATCGTGGGCGACAAGGGTCGCCTGCGGCAGATCCTGTCCAATCTGGTCGGCAACGCGATCAAGTTCACCCATGCCGGACGCGTCGAGGTTCGGGTCGGCCGGGATGGGGACAGCCTGGTCGTGTCGGTCATCGATACCGGGATCGGCATTGCCGGGGACCGGGCCGACAAAATCTTCGACAGTTTTGCCCACGAGGACGAGGATCGGGCGAGGCAGTTCGGCGGCACCGGGCTCGGGCTGTCGATCTCGCGCCAGCTCGCCCGCCAGATGGGAGGCGGCATCACGGTGGAAAGCGCGCCCGGCATCGGGTCGACCTTCACCGTGACGCTTCCCGTCCTCGCAGCGGAGGCACCGGCGCCGGCCGGACCCGCCAGCGCGGCGGCGTCGCCGCCGGTCAGCCTGGAGGGGACCCGCATCCTCGTCGCGGAGGATAACCGGACCAACCGGTTCCTGATCGAACGATTGCTGCGCGGCACCGGGGCCGAGCTGCATTTCGCGGCCGACGGGTTCGAGGCCGTCGATCTGGCCGGCAGGCTGGCGCCGGATCTGATCCTGATGGATGTCTCGATGCCCGGAATGGACGGCTGCGCCGCGACGCGCGAGATCCGACGGACCGTCCGCGACAGCGACGTCGTGATCATCGCGCTCACGGCCAATGCGTTCGACCGCGACCGGCGAGCCTGTTTCGACGCGGGGATGGACGGCTTTCTTCCCAAGCCGATCAAGCGCGCCGACCTTCTGGGAGAGATCGGCCGCTCGCTGCGCGCGGGGCCCGCCCGCTGCGACCTCGCAGGGGCCGCCCTGCACTGACGGAGCGGTGGCGGCCCGATACCCGAATGAGCCAGGCGTCCGCCCCGGGGGCATGGTGCGGCACGGCTGCAAGGGGTCGGGACAATCTTTGATTAACCTTAATGACCTTGTCACAATCCTGGGACATGATGGCCGGGCGGCCGGGATTTCCGGGCCGCGGCGAATGATGACCCTGACAAGGACGACACCGTGGCCCAATTCACCGATCCGATCCAGCCTTCCGAGGGCGACAGCACCGATAGGACTGCGGTGTTCGACGATGCGACCGATGGCCAGCCGCTGGTCATCAACGAGGTGCTGGGGTCGACGACCGGGACCGACAGCGAATATATCGAGCTCTTCGGCGAGGCGGGCGCGTCGCTCGGCGGGTTGAGCGTGATCGTGGTCGAAAGCGACGATCAGGAGAGCAACGGCGCCATCGACTTCCGGCTGGACTTCGATGCCGGGGACGCGATCGGGCAGAACGGCTATTTCCTGGCCGCGAATGCCACCGCCGCGGCCACCTACGGCGTCACGCCCGATATCGAGATCGACGCGAACGCCATCGAGAATTCCGCCTATACCATCGCGCTGGTCGAGACGGCGAGCCTTTCGGGCGACGTCGTGACGGGCAGCGAGGTCGTGCTGGATGCGGCGGGCGTGACCGACGGCGAGGGCCCCGAAAGCTTTGCCTTCGCCGCACCGGTCGTGGGGCCGGACGGCACCTTCCTGCCCGCCGGGATCGGCCGGGTCGAGGCGGGCGTCGATACCGACCGGGCGTCGGATTTCGAGATCCTGTCCTTCTCGAACGCCTCGCCGCCGAACTCGCCCACCGCGGGCACCTCCGGCGATGACGGCGGGGAGCCGGGCGCGGGGGCGACGATCGACGACGATCCCACCCTGATCAGCGCGATCCAGGGCGCGGGCGACGTGAGCCCGCTCGTCGGACAGACCGTGGTGGTCGAGGCCATCGTCACCGGCGATTTCCAGAGTGGCGACGCCGACACGTTCCGCGATCTCGGCGGGTTCTTCCTCATGGAAGAGCGCGGCGATTTCGACGCGGACGACACGACCTCCGAAGGGCTTTTCGCGTTCGAGGGCGACACGATGACGCTCGACGTCGAGGCCGGCGACCGGGTGCGGGTGCTCGGCACGGTGATCGAGCGGTTCGGCAAGACCACGATCGAGGTGGGCGAGATCCGCATCGAGGGCGAGGCGGCGGAGCCCGACGTGCTGTCGCTCGCCGTCGAGACCGCGCTGCCGACACTCGAGGGCCGGGAGGCGTTCGAGAGCATGCTGCTCGACATCACGGAGCCGCTGACCTTCACCGAGGCGTTCGACTACGAGGCGTTCAACCAGGGCACGCTGGCCGCCGGCGGTCCGGTCTACCAGTATACCCAGCTCAACGCGCCCGACGTCGCGGGCAACGCGACCTATCTCGAGGAGGTCGCGGATCGAACCATCACGATCGACGACGGCACCAACGATGCGCGCGAGGATTTCGATCCCATCCCCGAGCCCGACGGCGATCTCTTCTCGCTCGCCGATGGCGTGCGCCTGGGTCAGGACGTCGATCTGACCGCGATCATGGATTACGATTTCGGCGAGTGGCGCCTGCGGCTTCCGGAGGGCGCCGAATTCGAGGCGATCCCGGGCGAGGGCCGGCCCGAGAGCCCGGCGGATGTCGGCAGCGACTACAAGGTCGCGACGCTCAACGTACTGAACTACTTCACCACGCTGGAGGGGCAGACCGATATCGGTCAGGGACCGCGCGG
Organism: uncultured Paracoccaceae bacterium; assembly: GCA_947489705.1. Classification (GTDB taxonomy): domain Bacteria; phylum Pseudomonadota; class Alphaproteobacteria; order Rhodobacterales; family Rhodobacteraceae; genus Palleronia. The sequence goes on along the minus strand of CANLEQ010000001.1, from coordinate 221,942 downwards.
TGCCGCCAACACCGCCGAGTTCGAACGCCAGAGCGAGAAGCTCGTCTCGATCATCGAGGGGCTCGATTCGGACGTGATCGCGCTCAACGAGATCGAGAACGATTTCGCGGGCGGCACCTTCGCGATCGGCGAGCTGGTCGATCGGCTCAACGCGAATGCCGAGGGCGACCCCTGGGCCTTCGCCGATCCCGGCCAGGAATTCGTGGGCGGCGACGCGATCGCGGTGGGCTTCCTCTACAACAGCGAGACGACCCGCATCGCGCCGGGCACGACGGTCGCGACGCTCACCGACGACCAGCTCGCCGCCCTCGGCGCCGATCCGGGCAATCCGATCTTCGAGGGGCCGGGCACCGCCCGCGTGCCGGTCGCCGTGACTTTCGAGGAAATCGCCAGCGGCGAGCGGTTCACGGCCGCCGCGAACCACTTCAAGTCCAAGGGATCGGTGAGCCCGTTCGGTGACAATGCCGATACCGGCGACGGGTCCGGCGCCAACGACGAGGCGCGGGCCCAGGCGGCGGCGGCCGTCGATGCCTGGCTCGCCAGCGATCCCACCGGATCGGGCAATCCGGACCGGCTGATCCTCGGCGATCTCAATTCCTACGCGCAGGAGACGCCGCTCCGGATCCTGCAGCAGGCCGGGTTCACCAATCTCGTCGCCCAGTACGAGGGCCTCGAAAGCACCTCCTACCGCTTTTCGGGGCAGGTCGGCACGCTCGACTACGCGCTCGCGAACGTGGCGCTGGAAACCCAGGTCACCGGCGCCACGATCTGGGACATCAACGACGAGGAGCCGGTCTTCTACGACTACAATCTCGACGGGACCTTCACCAACCAGCTTCGGCCGGCCGATCAGGGGCTCTTCGACGACGCGAGCCCGGTACGGGCCTCGGACCACGATCCGATCGTCGTGGGGCTCGACCTGTCGTCGGATGCCGACCCGATCGTCATCACGGGCGACGGCGGCAACGACCGGTTGAACGGCACCGATGCGGGCGAGATCCTGGTCTCGGGCGGCGGCCGGCTCGACGTGCTCACGGGCGGCGGCGGGGCGGACGTGTTCGAGTTCACCGACGGGATCGGCGATCGCAACACGGTTCACATCCTCGACTTCGACAGGGCCGACGGGGATCTCGTCGATCTGGCGGGCGCGGTGCTGGCGAATGTCCGCGAGCTCGGCGAGAACACGTTGCTGCAGCTCGAGAACGACGGCGACTCGATCCTCCTGCGGGGCGTGGGCGTCGATGACCTGGCCTTTACCGACGACAGCCTGATTTTCGGCTGATCCCGTCTCACAAGGGGGCGCGCGGGTCGGCCGCGTGCCCCGATCCATCACCCAAACGGAAAGACATCCTTCATGCGCACATTCATCGCCCGCCTCGTTCTTGCAGCCGGCCTCGCCTCCTCGGGCGCGATCGGCCATGCCGCGACCCTGGGCTTCGATACCGGTGCCCCGCGCGTCGGCGGCACGGGCGAGGTCGTCTACCTGCCCGGCAGCGATCTGTCCTTCGTCGGCATGTCGGAGACGGGCTTCGACATCTCCGCCGTGGCCGGGATCACGGAGGCGGGCATGCTCGACCCCGATGTGGCGCCCGGCGCCCTGCTTGTCGGAAGCGCGCTTTCGGCGTCGGTCGTGGATTTCGGGTTCGAGATCGACGCGGGCACCGATGGCGGCGACAGGTTCGAATTCCTGCTGAACGTGGATGGCGGCGATCTGGCGGGGGATTTCGGCGACCGGGCCCTCGCGGTCCTGTTCGGCGAGTTCGGAACAGACGGCGCCTTCGCGATGGCGGAGATTTTCGCGCCCGCCCGTCTGGAGATCAGCCCACTGGCGAACGTCGCGCCGATCCCGCTTCCCGCCGGGGGCCTGCTGCTGCTTTCGGGCCTCGGTCTCTTGGGCTTGCGCCGCCGCATCGCGCGCTGATCCTACGTGCGCGCGTGGCGGCAAATCCACCCTGCTGCGGAGGATCGCGGGCTTTCCGCCAGGCGTCCTGATCCGGCGTGTAGCGAACCAGCGGGCCGGAACGTCATCCGGAGCGGTCCCCTGCGGTATCGTGGCACGGGCCTCGTCGGTCAGGGGGATGCGAGGACGGGATGGTCCGGCGCCGCGGGCGGCACGCTCCAGCGGTGCCGCAGGGGACCGGCCCGGACATAGTGGAGCGTCGAGGTCGGGCGATAGCCGATCGCCTCCACCGGTCGGATGCCGGCGGCGTTCTCGACGGCCGGCAGGCACCAGGCCGCGCGGTTGCCCTCGTCGCGGGCAACCTTCAGCACGTGCAGCCCGACGGCCTGCGCCAGCCCCCGTCCGCGATAGGACGCGGGCGAATACGAGTCGAACGTATAGACGCCCCCTTCGGGCAGGACGAGATCGCATTCCATGTAGTCGATCCGCACGCGGCCCGCGGCCATCCAGTATCCGTGCGCGATGTGGTCGCCGTCCAGGGCGAGAAAGCATCGTGCGCCCCTTCGCAGGCGCGCATCGATGAGCGGCCCCCTTTCGGGCAGCATGGCCGTGTAGAGGGGCCTCGTTTCGGGCGTCATCTCGCGAAAGTCGAAACTCCCCCGCGGATCGGGCTCGGGGATGGCCGCGTCCAGCGGACGGCGCATGAGGAACATGCGCCGGTGGAACGTGGTCCTGACCTTCATCGTGAATGTGCGGAAGGGGACGGGCTGCCTCATGCCGCCCGCCCCGGCGGGCGCGCGGGTGCGGGGCCGCGGGCGCACGGCGGCTTGACCGCCTCGAAGGCGAGGTAATACCCCGTGAGGCGGCGGCTCGGCATGTGTTCGAGCGCCTCGCACCGCCGTAACGCCCCGAGCAGGAGATCCGTCGAGGCCCCGGGGCCGAACCGCGCGCCGAGCCGTGCGAGCCGCATCGCGGGATCCCTCGGGGCATGTGCGACCGCCCGGACGCCGCGCACTTCGAGACCGGCCTGCCCGAGCGCCTCGATGCCCGCCTCGATCGACAGGGTTTCCCCGACGAAATAGGGCCGCAGCCGCAGGCGCGACAGCGCGGCGACACGCCGGCGGAGGACCAGCATCGGATTGTGCGGATTGTCGAGCGTGAGAACGAACGTCCCGCCCGGCGCCAGCACGCGGCTGATTTCGTTGAGGGCGACGAAGATGTCCTCGCGGCGCGCGAAATGATCGAGCGTCGATCCCGACAGGACGAAGTGGAAATGGCCGTCCGAAAACGGAAGGTCGCGCACGTCGCCCACGACCAGATCGCACTCCACCCCGAGGCGCTCCGCGTTCAGTCGCGCGGCGGCGACGACCTCGTCGGACTGGTCGATGCCCCCGCGGGGATGGGGAAGATGCGCGAGCGGGGAATGCGCGCCGCGGGCCTCTTCGTAGAGGTCGGTCTTGAGGGACCGACCGGGCGGCGCATCGGCAATCGCGCGGGCGATCAGGTCGCCGTAGACCCCCTCCATGTAGCGGTACCAGATCGCGTCGTCGCTCGCGCCTCTCGCGGCCAGGATCTCCTCGTTCCAGTATCGCGCCTCGGTCTCGTTGTCGCGCATGCCGTGCAGGGCCCCCTCGCCGAATTTCGTTATCATGGTTAACGCGCCAGTCGCCCTATGGTAGCCAGCCGGTTTTCGCGACACGCTCCGCGCCGGGGCCCGAAGGGGAGATTTCATGAACGCTCGTCTTTCCGGCCGATCCGCGACGATCGGGCTCAGCAAGCTCGCGACCGCAGCGGCCAATGCCGGGGTGCTGTTCGTCGCGGCCCACGCGCTCGATGCCGCGGCGTTCGGCGTGTTCGGTGCCGCGACCGCGGCCATTCTGCTTCTGGGGCGCATCGCAACGCTGAGTTGCGAGCATGCCTTCATGCGGTTGCGCGCGCTGCCCGAGCATGACGGGGCCGACGCAGGCCTGCTCGGCGCAACGCTGGTGATCACCGCGGGGCTTTCGGCGGTACTCGTGCTCGGCGCGTTGCCGGTCCTGTCGGCCGTGGCGCCCGGCAGCCGGTGGCCGGTGGCGGCGACGGTGGCGGCCGCGATCGGATGGGCGCTGGTCGAGCTTTCCTACTGGATCTTCCTCGCCCGCGGGCATCACCACGGTGCGCTGGCCGCGCAGGCCGGAACGGCGGTCTTGAGGTTCCTGGTGGTGGCGGCCGTGGCCGTCACACTGCCCGGTCGCGACGCGCTTCTTGTCGCATGGGCCGGCAGCGGCGCGGGCCTGGGCGCCGTGGCGATCGGGTTTGCCGCACGCGGGGCGCATTGGCCGGGCGGGGCCCTCGTCGCGACGATGCTGCGCTATACCCGCTGGCAGGGAGTGGCGCAGCTTCTCTCCGCGCTGGGCGGACAGCTGGCGATCCTGATGCTCCTGCTCGTCGGGGATCAGCCCGTCGAGGCGGGGAAATTCTCCCTCGCCCTGTCGCTGATGTTCGGAATCTTCCTGATCTATGCCGGCCTCTTCGAACATCTGTCGGCCGAGGTCGCGGTTCGCGGCGCCGTCGCCACGCGCCGGTTTCTTTCCCTGGCAATGAGATGGACCGGCGCCATGCTGGCGCTCTCTGTACTCGTGCTTGCGGCGGAATATCTCGTTGCACCATGGCTCCTGCCTGCGGAGATCTGGGCGGGCGGCTCCGTCTTCGTGCCGCTTGCCCTGGCCGCACTGGTGATCCTCGCGCATGCGCCGCTCGAGGCGCTCCTCCACGGGCGCCTCCGGCCTCGCGCGATCCTCGAGGCCCGCGTGATCCGGATCGCGGTCATCGCCGCGTTCGGCATTCCGCTCTCGCAGACGGGGGACGCGGCGCAGATGGCGCTGCTGCAACTGGGCGCGGCGGGGCTGAGCTGGGCCTATCTCTGCGTCAGGGCGCGCGGGTAGGTGAAGTATGGGTCCCCGGCCCGGGCCACATGGCGTCAACCGCCCTCGCTGAAGTAGTCGGGGACCTGGCGGGCGATCTCGGGCAGGTCGCGCAGCACGCCCTGAAGGTGATTGCGCATCGCGCGTTCGGCCGCGTCGGGATCGCGCGCGGCGATCGCGTCGAGGATGTCACGATGCTGCTGCACGAGGCGCTCGGTCGGGAAATACTTCGTCGAGAGGACCCGCACCCGGTCCATCTGGCTCTTGACCTCCTCGACGATGCGCCACGCGAAGGACTTGTCGGCGACGCGCGCCAGCGTGTGATGGAACGCCTCGTCGAGGCGCAGGAACGCGGCGGTGTCGCCGTCCGCGGCCTGCTGGCGGTCGATCAGTTCGGCGAGTTCGTCGAGCGTCCGCGGGTCGGGAGTCTCGGCCACGATCCGCACGATATCCGCCTCGATCGCCTCGCGGACGAAGCGGGCATCCGTCACCTCGCGCACGGAGATGCGTTTCACGAGCGTGCCGCGCTGGGGCAGGACCTGCACGAGACCCGCATCGGCAAGACGGAAGAATGCCTCTCGCACGGGTTGCCGGCTGACGTGATAGAAGCGTGCGATCTCGCTTTCCGAGATACGGCTGCCGGGCGCGATGTCGGCGCTGATGATGCGGTCCCGTAGCAGCCGGAAAAGCTGCGGCCCGAGCGCCCCTTCGGTGGGTTTCAGTCCAATCTGCATCGCGGTCCCGGTGGAATACTGGCAAGTCGACATAGGTTGCGGTCGAGCGGATCGCTCGAGATCTGGCAGGGTGCGCGGCGCCTCGGTCCGATGGGACGCCCCGCGCCGCTCAGACCCGGTAGGCCGCCTTGGCCGCACCGTGCGCGAGCCATGCGGCAAGCTCGGCCGCGACGCCGCGCGATACCCTGTGCTCGGCCACCAATCCCGCCAGGAATCCCGCGACCATCCGTCGCCAGACGTCGTGCCGCGCCGGGATCGAAAGGAGCGCGCGCGTGTCGTCGTTGAAGCCGGCCAGGTTGGCGGCCCCGGCCGTCTCGAACACCTGGTCGAGATAGCGGCGGATGCCGTTGGGGCTGTCGTGGAACCACCAGGGAGGACCGATGGTCAGACACGGCCAATATCCCGCCATCGGCGCGAGTTCGCGCGCGTAGGTGCTCTCGTCGAGGGTGAAGAGGATGATCCGCAGCTCCGGCGCCTGTCCGTGCCGCGACAGGAGCGGTTGCAGGCCCGTGACGAAATCGACACGGCGCGGAATATCGGCGCCCATATTCGCGCCGCGCGCCGCCAGCATCGCGGGATCGGTCGATCGCACCGATCCGGGGTGGATCTGCATCACCATGCCGTCCTCGGCGGAGAGCCCCGCCATCTCGGTCAGCATCTGCGCCCGGAAGAGGGCGCGGTCGCGCGGCGTCGCCTCGCCCGAGAGGCAGGTCGTCAGCAGGCGCTGTGCCGCGTCGCGATCGAGGTCGGCGGTCTCGATCGTCGCCGGGCCGTGATCGGTCGCCGTCGCGCCAAGCGCCCGGAACGCCGCGCGGCGCACCCGGTGGGCATCGAGGAGACCCGCGTAATCGGCGGTGTCGTGGCCGGTGATCTCGGAGAGCCGGGCCAGGTTGGCGGCGAAATCCGGCAGATCGGGATCGGTCACGTCATCCGGCCGATAGGTCGGTCGGACCCGCCCCGTGAGGCCGGCCGTGGCGATGCGTTCATGGATCTCGAGATCGGCCAACGCGAAATCGGTCGTCGCGATGAGCTTCACGCCCGCGCGGTCGAGCAGCGCGCGGGGCCGCAATTCGGGGGTCCCGAGACGCTGCGCGATCCGGTCGTAGAGCGCGTCGGCATTGTCGGCCGAAGGTGCCTCGTCGATGTCAAAGGCCCAGGAAAGGGCGTGGTCGAGCCACAATCCCGACGGCGTGCCGGCAAAGAGGTGATAGTTCTGCGCGAAGACGCCCCAGGCGCTGCGCGCATCGGCGACCGGCGCGCCGTCGCGGCGCGGCACGCCGAGGGCGTCGTAGGATACGCCGCGGCTGCGCAGCATCCGCAGGACGTAGTGGTCCGGTATGACGAAGAGATGCGCCGGATCCCGGAAGGCCGGGTCCGAGGCGAACCATTCCGGCTCGGTATGGCCGTGCGGCGAAATGATCGGCATGCCGGCGATCCCGTCATGGAGGTCGCGTGCGATCGCGCGCGTCGCGGGATCGGCCGGCAGCAGGCGGTCTGGGTGGAGTCCGGTCATCGTGACCTCCCCTTTCGGTCCGTTGGGCGGTGTTGCCGCGTGGTCATCCGAACGCCCAGTTGGGCAGGAAGAGGACCAGTTGCGGGAAGATCAGCAGCACGACGACGAGCATCAGGACCGCGGCGAGGAAGGGGAGGGATTCGCGGACGTAATCCTCGATCCGGCAGTTCAGCAGGCTGCAGACCGTGTACATGCAGACCCCGACGGGCGGCGTCATCGAGCCGAGCGTGACCAGCGTCATCATCAGGATGCCGAAATGCACCGGGTCGAAGCCGACGCTGCGGATCACCGGCACGAAGATCGGCGTCAGAAGCAGGACGAGGATCGTGCTTTCGAAGAAGAGCCCCGCCACGAAGAGGAAGACCAGGATCGCGCCGACGATGAGCGTCGGGTTCTTCAGCCCCTCGAGCAGGAATTCCGACAGCTCCTGCGGGACGCGCAGGAAGGTGATCGCGAAGCCCACCATGCCAGACATGAGGATGATCAGCATGATCATCCCGATATCGGTGACGGCGTCGTCGAACGACCGGCGCAGCCCTTCGAGCCGCAGGACCTTGTGGGCGAACCGGCCCACGAGCAGGGCGTAGACCACCGCGAAGGCGCCGACTTCGGACGGGGTGAAGAGACCGCCGCGGATCGACACGATCAGCAGGACCGGAAAAAGCAGGGCCCATTTCGCGTCCCACGCGGTGCGCCGCAGCGCGGGCATGGTGGGCTTTTCGGCCTCGGGATCGACGTAGCCGCGGCGGCGGGCCACGAGCCACGCGGTCACCATCAGCACCGTCATCATCAGAAGGCCCGGCACGATCCCCGCGAGGAACAGGCGCCCGATCGACACCTCGCCGACGAAACCGAAGAGGATCAGCCCGATCGAGGGTGGAATGGTCGAGGTGATGAGCGAGGAGAGCGCGATCACGGCGGCGGAATAGCCGCGGGCATAGCCTTCGCGCTCCATTTCGGGGCCGAGCACGCGGCTTTCCATCGCGGCATCGGCGACGGCCGAGCCCGAAACGCCGCCCATCAGCGTCGACAGGATGATCGAGACCTGCGCAAGGCCGCCGGCCATCCACGCGACGGCGGTGCGCGAGAAGGCGAAGAGCCGTTCGGTGATGCCGCTTTCGTTCATCATGTGGCCGGCCAGGACGAAGAACGGCACGGCGAGCAGCGGAAAGCTCTGCGACATTGCCGCGATGCGCTGCACGCCGATCTGGATCGGCATGACGCCATTGGTCATGAAGAAGGTGAACCCGGCGATCCCGATGGCGAAGGCCACGGGCAGGCCGAGGACCAGCAGGACGGCGAAGACGGCGCTCAGAAGGCCCATGTCAGAGTTCCTGTCCTTCGACGATGTCGTCGGGGCGGGTGAAGACGAGCGCGGTGTCCGAGCGGAGCGCGCGCACCACGTTGGCGGCGAGGGCGATTGCGAGATGGATCGCCCCCACCGGAACCGCCACCGTGACGAGCCAGTAGGGAAGGCCGCTGTCGCCGAAGACGCGCGCGGTGTTCATCATCGTCAGCCGCCATCCCTGCCATGCGAGCAGGGCCAGAAAGGCGAACACGATTGCCGCGAGGGCCAGTTCGAGCGCGCGTCGCGCCCGGAACGGCAGCAGGGCCACCAGGAGATCCACGCCGAGATGCGCATGGCGGCGCATCGCACGGGCGGCGCCGAGAAAGCAGACCCAGATGAAGAGAAGCTGCGCCATGTCGACGGACCAGATCAGCGGCACGCCGAAAAAGCGCATCACGGCGGCGATGAAGACCAGCCCGGTGATGATGGCGAGAAGCGCCGCACCGATCAGGAATTCCGCCTGGTCGAGGATCTTGCCCATCGTAACCTCTGCAACGGTGAAGGGAGCACGCCACCCGACGGGGTGGCATGCCAGTGTCGCTGTCGAACGCGACCGCTCATTCGGCGTCGAGGATCTCCTGGACCTGAACGCGCAGATCGGCCAGGTCGAGCGTCTCGTAGACGGGACGCGTGGCCTCGATGAAGGGGGTCTTGTCGACCTCGTTCACGGCGACGCCGGCTTCGGTCAGGTCGGACTTGATCTGCTCGAGCGACTCCTGCGTGCCCTGGCTCGCGATGTCGCCGGCGGCCAGCGCCTCGTCGCGGACGAGCGTCTGCAGGTCCTCCGGCAGGCTGTCGAACCACATTGCCGAGGTCACGATCCCGGTGATGAGGTTGATGTGCCCGGTCAGGGTCACGACGTCGATGACCTCCTGCAGATTGGCGCCCACGACCGCGGGCAGCTGCGCCTCGGCCGCGTCGATCACGTTCTGCTGGATGCCGGAATAGACCTCGCCCCAGGGCAGCGGCGTGGGGGTGGCGCCCATCGCGCGGATCGTCTCGGTCCAGACCGGGGCGCCGGGCGTGCGCATGCGGATGCCGCTCAGGTCGGCGGGCTCGTTCACCTCGACATTGGTCAGCAGGTTCCGCTGCCCCTGCCACCAGTTGAAGCTGAGCACCTGGAGGCCGGCACTGTCGTGCAGGTCCGTCGCCCATTCCTCGAAGAGGTCGGAGGTCACGACCTTGCGGATCCCCTCGTAGCCATCGGCGAGGAAGGGCCCGCCGAGGATGCCGAATTCCTCGACGAAGACGGCGAGCCGCCCGCCATCGGTGACGATCGCCACGGGGGCGCCGGCGCGGGCCTGTTCCAGCACGTCCTCGTTGGAGCCGAGCTGCGAGTTCGGATAGAGCGTGACCTCGATCCGGCCGTCGGATTTCTCCTCGAGGTTCTGCTCGTAGGACTGGAGGCCGGCATAGAGCGGGTCGCTCTCGGCGAGCGCGGTATTGATGTTGAGCTGATATTCCTGCGCCATGGCCATGCCCGAAAGGCACGTGGCGGCGGACAGCGATACGAATGCGAGTTTCGCGGAATAGGACATTGGATCTCCTCCCGTTACCACCTTGATAGGCGAACGGGAGAAGATTGCAGACTAGTATACAAGCTGTCAAGGCGCATCGCAGGATGCCGGGGCGGCAACCGGCGGGGTTGAGAGGTCCGGCGGGCGGCACGTCGTGCGCGCGCCGGACCGTTCCCGTCCCGCGACGGGGGCCCGATCAGCTCCGGCGGCGCTTCAGGCCGAACCCTGCAAGGCCCGCCATGCCGAATGCCAGGAGCGGCAGCGCGGCAGGAAGCGGGACGGGCGCGATCGTGCCCCCGTAGGCGTTCACTGCTTCCAGGATATAGTCGGGATTGTCGGTGATGAATCCGTCGAGCCCCCAGTCGAGGAACGGCGCGGCCATGTCGAAGGCGTCGTCCATGTCTTCCGGACGGAAGGTCCAGGCATAGACGCTGAGCCCCAGATCGTGCGCCGCCTTGATGAGCGCCTCGCTGGTGTAGTCGGCATAGAGTGCCACGGTGTCGGTATAGCCGGCCAGCGTCGCGAAGCTTTCGGTTTCACTGACATACCAGGTGTCGTCGACCTGGCCGCCCACCCCGAGCTGGGCGATGCCCATGTCGACCCCCGCCGCCTGCAGAAGGTCGGCATAATCCCTGACATTCTCGAAATCGAAGGATTGCACCGCGGATTTTTCCGGCGTGTCGTATCCCTTTTCGATCAGTGTCTCGATCACCGCGCGGCTGGTGGCGGCATCGTCGGAATACTTGCCCTCGGTCAGCATGCCGACATCGGTGCCGTTGGCCTCGTTATAGGCGGTCAGCGCATCGAGCATGTCGGCGAAGGTCGACACGCGGTAGGGATCGAGCCCGGTCGGGGTGAAGCCCGGATAGGTGGTGTCGCCGGTGCCGGTCGGCTGGACGGTGAGCTGGCGGATCTCGTCGTAGGTATAGTCGGCGACCGCATAGCCGCCGTTGCGCGCGCCGAGAACTTCCTCGACATCGGTGGTCCGGTCGAGCGTCGCGTCGTGCATCGCGATCAGCACGTTGTCCTTCGTCATCATGACGTCGGTCTCGACGAAATCCGCGCCCATGTCAGCCGCGAGCGCGTTGCCGCCGATCGTGTTCTCGGGCAGGTAGGCCGGCGCGCCGCGATGTCCGATGACGAGCGGCGCCTCGCCCGAAAGCGTGTTGTAGGGATAGCCGACCGAAGCCGCGTCGGCGGTCGTGGCGACGGTGCAGGCGCAAAGTGCGACGGCGGATGCGTGAGCGAGGGTTTTCATGGACGTCCTTTCTGGATGGCGCCGTCGAAGCGGCACCCCGCCCGCATAGGCCGCCAATGTGACGGGCATGCTGCAGTTTCGTGATATGCGCTTGACGTTACGGTCTGACGGCCCCCGCGCGGGACGCGGCCGACCGGCCCGCATTTCGGCGCGGCGAAGGGCCGGCGGACCGGTGGAGGGCCGGCGATGCTGAAGGGCGATCTCGCCCCTGGGCGAAGAGCGGCGACCGGTCCGCGCGCGGGGTGTCGGGGCGCAGAGTTCCGACAGAGAGGGGCGACAACCTAGGGGTGTGATACGGAAACGTACCAAGATGAGACGGTTTGCCTTGATCCATGGTACGAGAGCGGACCATACTTCAGGTTGTATCAACAACGATACTGTTCATCTTGAATGGCATGCGACATTCCATCTCACCCCCACGTGACGGCCTGTGCGGCACCCCGATCGCCCCCGACGATCCGGATGGCTTGCGGAGCCTTCTCGATCGCGCGCGGCACGATAGGGATGAGGCGAACCACCGGATCGCCAACAGCATCCAGAGCGCCGCGGCATTCCTTCGGGCAGAGCGGCGGCGCATCGGGTCCGAGGATGCGCGCCTGGCGCTCTTCGGCGCGGAGATGCGCCTGGAGGGCATCGCCCGGATCCACCGCTACATCTGCGACCGGGGCGGCAATGGCGACGTCGCGATCCGCGCGTTCCTCGAAGATTTCGGGGGCGGGCTGCGGCACGCTCTGGGCGTCGATCTGAGCATCGAGAGCGACGAGGCGATGGTCCCGACACGGATCGCCACCCAACTGGCCGTCGTCATGAGCGAACTCGTGATGAACGCGGTCAAGCATGCCTACGAGAATCAGCCGGGCGGGGCCATCGCGCTCGTGTGCCGACGCCAGGGCGACATGCTGCAGATGACCGTTTCGGACCATGGAAGCGGCCTGCCCGACGGGTTCAGCGTCGACCGGGCAGGCGGAGGGCTCGGCATGTCGATCGTCACCGGCGCGGTCGAGAGCATCGGCGGAACGCTGACGGCCCGGAGCGATGGCGGCGCCGTCTTCGACGTGCGGGTACCGCTTGCCTAGATCGGGCGCCCGATGACGCGGGCATATTCGGCCTCCGGCGTCCCATAGGATCCGTCGGCAATCGCCACCAGGCCCTCGCGGTCGAGCAAGGTGAAGGTTCCGCGCCCGGTCGAGATCAGGCCGGCATGCTCCAGCGACTGCGTGCTGACCGTCACGCCGGCGCGGCGAACGCCAAGCATCAGCGACAGGAACTCGTGCGTCAGGCGCAACACGTCGCCATCCACCCGGTCATGCGCCATCAGGAGCCAGCGGGCGAGCCGCGTCTCGATCTTGTCGCGCCCGTTCGCCAGCGCCGTATAGGCCGTCTGGACCTGCGCCGCATAGGCGTAACGCAACAAGAGGCCGCGGATGGCCGGACGCGCGTCGAGCGCATCCCGCAGAGCCTCGACCGGCATCCGCAAAGCATCGCCCGCAATCTGCATGTAGACCTCGCACGGCCCCCGGTCGACGCCCAGGACCACGGGAATGCCAGACATGCCCTCGCGCCCCACGATTGCCGTCTCGATGCGCTGGTCCTTCTGGCGCGACCCGATCGCGACCACCGAGCCCAGACCGGAGAGGGGGAAATAGACATGGGTGATCGGAACACCCGGGCGCTCCATGAACGCATAGACATTGAGCGTGAGATGCTCCAGATGCGGGACGAGATAGTCCCTGTCCTGAGGGGCAAGGGTGGCAAGAAGAAGATTCTGCTCGAATGCGAACGGTGAATCCACCATTTGCGAGGCTCCTGATGCGAGGGCAAGAGCACGCGCCAGTCTCTCAACCGTCAGCGCCCTGAACATCGGCAAACGGTACGGTTGTGTAAACATAAAACATCTCTTGCGACAAGTGTGCAATTTTGCGGCCGGGGCGGTCGCGTGACTCATTTCACGCCTGTTTCGGTGACATCGAGGCCTTTCCGGCCCTTGCCAACGATCCTCCCGCGCCGTCCTTCGGGTGGTGCAACCGGGTCGCCACGCTGGTCGCACGGAGAGCGGCGCCGCTTTCCGGCGGCATTCGCATGTGCAGGGACGCGAGGCGGCCGGGTAGGAATCCCGACCCGTCGCCTTGCCACGGCGGCCCCGAAACCCCATGTGCTGGCCCGGGCTGATCGCCGGCCTGCCGTTTTCAGATCAGGAAGGGCCGCACGGTTTGACTTCTCATCCGGAGAAAGAAAGAGCACGCGTCGCGCGAAGCGCCGCACCGAATTCCGGCTCGCTCCGCGGAATTTCCGCGCCCGCGGGATGGCACGGCGACCGCCCCGTCGGGGAGGCGACATGAAACTCTTCCGTCTTCTGCTGACGCTCGCGCTCCTGATGCCCCAGGCCGTCGCCGCGCAGACATCCGTGCTTCGCCCCGTGAAACTTCTGGAGCTTGCCGAGGGCGACGGCGTGGTGGAGCGTCAGTTCTTCGGGCGGGTCCGGGCGCGCGACACGGTGGAGCTCGCCTTTCAGGTCGGCGGCCAGATCGTCGAGTTTCCCGTGGCCGAGGGCGCGCCCGTCGCGGCCGGCGCTCTCATCTCGCAGCTCGACCCGGTACCGTTCCGGCGCGAGCTGCGCCGCGCGGAGGTCAATCTCGCCAAGGCCGAGCGCGATCTCGCCCGGCTGCGCGAATTGTCGGGCTCGAGCGTCTCCGACGTCCAGATCCGCGACGCGGAAACGGAGCGGGATCTGGCCGAGATCGCCAGGGAGGAGGCGCGCGACGCCCTCGAGGACGCGACGCTCCGCACCAGCTTCGACGCGCTCGTCGCGCGGCGCGAGGTTGCCAACCAGACCACCGTCGCCGCGGGCGAGCCGGTCGTGCGGCTGCACGACATGTCCGAGCTCCGGGTCGATATCGACGTGCCCGAAGTGCTGTTCCGCCAAGCCGACGATGCGGGGATCGCCTTCCGCGCGAGCTTCCCGGGCTCGACCGAGAGCTATGATCTCGTCCTGCGGGAATTCGAGGCCGAGACCGCCGACATCACGCAGACCTTCACCATCACCCTCGCCTTTACCGAGGACGTCCCGGGATGGGTCCTGCCCGGAGCCACCGCCACGGTGACGGCAAGGCTCGAGGCGCAGGAGGATGCCATCGTCCTGCCCGAAGGCGCGCTGGTCTTCGACGCGGACGGCGCGCCGGGTGTCATGGTCTTCACGCCGTCGGAGGCCGATCCCGACCGGGGAACCGTCGCGCGCATGCCCGTCGAGATCGACGTGCGCGACGATGCGCAGATCGTCCAGCGCGACGGCCCCGCGCCGGGTACCCTGATCGTCAGCCCCGGCGCCAGCCAGCTGCGCGACGGGCAGGAGGTGCGGCGCTTCACCGGGCTGGGGAACTGAGCCGCATGTCGATCGCCCGCGCCGCCATCGACCGCTCGCTCGTCACGTGGATTCTCATGCTGGCCTGCCTTCTGGGCGGCCTTTGGGGCTTTGCGACGCTCGGGCGGCTCGAGGATCCGGCCTTCACCATCAAGAACGCCATCATCATCACGCAATATCCGGGCGCGTCGCCCGAAGAGGTGGCGCGAGAGGTCACCGAGCCGCTGGAATCCGCGATCCAGCAGATGTCGGAGGTGGACACCATCACCTCGTCGAGCAAGCCGGGGCAGAGCCGGATCAACGTCGAGGTCTCCGACACGTTCGACGGGACCGAATTGCCGCAGATCTGGGACAAGCTGCGCGCGCGGGTCTCGGATGCGCGACGCTCGCTGCCCTCGGACGCGGCCACCCCGATCGTCAACGACAGTTTCGGCGACGTCTACGGGATCTTCTACGCGCTGACGGCGCCGGGGTTCACCGATTCCGAGATCCACGACGTCGCGGACTTTCTCCGGCGCGAGATCCTCGCGGTCGAGGGCGTGGCCGACGTGGCCCTGGCGGGGCTGCCGGAAGAGGCGATCTTCGTCGAGCCCAACAGCGCGATCATCACCAATCTCGGCCTGCCGCCATCGGCCATCGCGCAGGCGATTTCGGCCTCCAATGCGGTCGTCCCCGCCGGCTCGGTCCAGCGGGAGGGCCAGTCGATCCGGCTCCAGGCCCCGGAAGGCTCGGGAAGCGTCGCGCAGATCCGCGACCTGACCATCGGCGTGGGCGGCGAGATCGTCGACATGACCGACTTCGCCGATGTCAGCCGCGGCCGGGTCGAGGATCCGTCGATGATCATTCGTCACGACGGGGTCGAGGCCTTCACCCTCGGCGTGTCGGGTCAGGACGGGCTCAACATCGTCGAGGTGGGAGAACGCGTGGACGCGCGGCTCGCCGCGCTTCGGGCCGACATCCCCGTGGGCGTCGACCTGCACCCGATCTATCAGCAGCATGTCGTCGTGGACGAGGCGTCCAACGCGTTCCTGGTGAACCTCGCGCTGTCGGTCGCGATCGTGGCGATCGTGCTGGCGCTCTTCATGGGGTGGCGCGCGGCGGTCGTGGTGGGAACGACCCTGTTCCTCACGGTGGTGGGCACCATCGCCTTCATGGCGGTCTTCGGCATCGAGATGGAACGGATCTCGCTCGGGGCGCTGATCATCGCGATGGGGATGCTGGTCGACAACGCCATCGTGGTGGCCGAGGGGATGCAGAACGACATGTCGGGCGGCAAGTCCGCACGCGACGCGGCCGAGGATGTCGCCAGCAAGACGCAGATCCCGCTTCTGGGGGCGACCGTGATCGGCATCATGGCGTTTTCCGGCATCGGCCTTTCGCCCGACGCGACGGGCGAGTTCCTGTTCTCGCTCTTCGCGGTGATCGGGATCTCGCTATTGCTGTCGTGGCTTCTCGCCATCACGGCCACACCGCTTCTGGCGCATTACGTCTTCAAGCGCGGTACCGGCGATGTGGGCAGCTACGACGGCCCGGTCTTTCGCGCCTATGCCGCCACCCTGCGGGTCGCCATCCGGCTGCGCTGGCTGTTCCTCGCGGCGTTGCTGGCGATCACGGCCGCCTGCTATGTCGGCTTCGGGATGGTGCAGCAGCAATTCTTTCCCGACAGCAACACGCCGATCTTCTACGTCCACTACAAGTTGCCCCAGGGCAGCGACATCGAGGCCACATCGGCCGACATGGCGATCGTCGAGGACTGGCTTGCCGGGCGCGACGAGGTCGTTTCCGCCACCACCTTCGTGGGCGGCGGGGCCACGCGGTTCATGCTGACCTATGCGCCGGAGGAAGGATTGCCGACCTACGGACATATCATCATCCGCACCACGTCGCTGGAAAGCATCCCGGCATTGCGCGCCGATCTGGAAGCGTTCGGCCGCGATGCCCTGCCCGAGGGGGAATTCAGGACCGAGCGTCTGGCCTTCGGCCCCGGCGGCGGCGCGCCCATCGCGGTGCGGTTCTCGGGGCCCGATCCCGATGTCCTGCGAAATCTCGCCGAGATGGCAGAGGGGCGGATGCGGGAGGCGTCGGACCGGTTGCTCGACCTGCGCACCGACTGGCGCGAGCGCGAGCTGACGTTGCGGCCGCTCTACGACGAAGGGCGCGCGCAGACCGCCGGCGTCGCGCGCAGCGACGTGGCCGATGCGCTCGCCATCGCCACCGAAGGCGTGACGGCGGGCACCTACCGCGAGCATAGCCGCCTCATCCCGATCATCGTCCGGTCGCCGGGCGCCGCGTCGGAAGGGGGCAGCCATATCGTCGATCAGCCGGTCTATTCCGAGGCGTCGGGCAGTTTCGTGCCACTCGCCCAGCTTCTCGACGGGTTCGAATACGAGGCGCAGGACACGCTCATCCGCCGGCGCAACCGCGTTCCCACCATCTCGGTGCAGGCGGGCGTGCCGGCCGGCGTGAATGCCGACGCCGTCTTTCGCGAGATCCGCGGCACGGTCGAGCAGATGCCCGTTCCCGAAGGCTATGCGATGGAATGGGGCGGCGAATACGAAAGCTCGACCGACGCGCAGGAAAGCCTCGGCAGCCGGCTGCCGCTGTCGCTTCTGGCGATGGTGCTGATCTCGGTGCTGCTCTTCGGCAAGCTGCGCCAGCCGCTGATCATCTGGCTTCTGGTGCCGATGGCGGTCAACGGCGTGGCGATCGGCCTGCTGGCGTCGGGGCTGCCATTCTCGTTCACGGCCCTTCTGGGACTGCTCAGCCTGTCGGGGATGCTGATCAAGAACGGCATCGTCCTCGTGGAGGAGATCGACCTCACCCGCGCCGAGGGAGTTCCCTTCACCCGCGCGGTGATCGAGGCGTCGACCTCGCGCCTGAGGCCGGTGGTCCTCGCGGCGGTCACCACCATCCTCGGCATGTTGCCGCTGCTCTGGGACGCGTTCTTCGCGTCGATGGCCGTGACGATCATGGGGGGCCTCGCCTTCGCGACGATCCTGACGCTGATCGCGGCGCCCGTGCTCTATTACCTCATGTTCCCCGGGGCGCGCCGCGCCGAGCGCGCCGCTGCCGCCTGAGCCGATACAGGCGAGGTCAGCGCGTGCCGATATCGCCGCGCGCGATGGCGACGCTCTTGACCACCGCATGGACCCGCAGCCCTGGTGCGAGGCCGAGCGCCATGGCGGAGCGGCGCGTGATGCGGGCCAGCAGCCGTCCGGCGGGCGTGTCGATCGCGACGATGGCGCCGGGACCGTCGCCGTGGCGCATCTCCGCGATCGTGCCCGCGACGATGTTCAGCGCCGAGAGCCCCACCGGGCGGTCGCGCGCCAGGATGACGTCATGCGCGGCGATCCTGATCCGCACACGACTTCCGGGCGGCTGCGGGATGCGCGGCAGGAAGAGCGGCGCGCCGCTCGCGTCGAGTTCGGTCAGCCCGTCCTCATGGTGGGCGGCGACGCGCGCGGTCAGCAGCGCGCCGGCCTCGCGCGTGCCGGCCGGCAGGACCGACAGATCCCCGAGCACCTCGGCGGCCGGGCCCTGCCGGGCGACCCGTCCCGCGTCGAGGGCCACGACCGTTGTGGCCAGCCGCGCCACCTCGGAGGCCGAATGGCTGACATAGAGGATCGGAACCGACACCTCGTCGCGCAGCCGCTCGAAATAGGGCAGGATCTCGGCCTTGCGCGGCTCGTCGAGGGCGGCCAGCGGCTCGTCGGCCAGGATGAGGCGCGGCGCCGAGAGAAGCGCCCGGCCGATCGCGACGCGGCTCTGCTCCCCGCCCGACAGCGAGGCGGGACGCCGGTCGAGAAGGTGGCCGATGCCGAGCAGATCGATCACGCGGCCCGCATCCTCGCGCGGCGCATCCTTCGGGGCGAACCAGGCGCCGTAGCGCAGGTTCTGCCGCACCGTCAGATGCGGAAAGAGCCGCCCTTCCTGAAAGATATAGCCGATGCGGCGGCGGTATGGCGCGAGATTTATGCCCCGCGCGGTATCGAGCAGCACCCGCTCGCCCGCCACGACGCGGCCGCTGTCGGGCGCGAGAAGGCCCGCCGCGGCCTTGACGATGCTGGTCTTTCCCGACCCCGACCGGCCGAAGAGGACGGTGATGCCGGGCGGCGCGGTGAAGCTCGCGTCGAGCGTGAAATCCGCGAAGGCGTGGCGCAGGGCGATCTCGATCATCCCGGACCGCCCAGCCGCGCCGCCACGCGGCGTCCGATCACCTCCGACAGCAGCAGCGCACCCATCGCCACCACGACGGAAACGATGACCAGTTTGATCGCCGACGCCTCGCCGCCCGGCACCTGGAGGAAGGCATAGATCGCCGTGGGGATGGTTCGCGTCTCGCCGGGAATGTTGGAGACGAATGTGATGGTGGCCCCGAACTCGCCCATCGCCTTGGCGAAGGCGAGGATCGCGCCCGCGATGATACCGGGCGCGATGATCGGCAAGGTGACCGTTCCGAACACCCACAGCGGCCCGGCCCCGAGCGTCGCACCCGCCTCTTCGAGCTTTGGATCCACCGCTTCGATCGACAGGCGGATGGCCCGCACCATCAGGGGAAAGGCCATGATGGCGGCGGCGAGCGCCGCCCCGGTCCAGCGAAAGGCCAGCACCACGCCGATCTCGGCCAGGAGGCTTCCCACGGGTCCGCGCGTCCCGAAGGTCAGCAGGAGCACATAGCCCGTCACCACCGGCGGTAGGATCAGCGGCAGATGCACGAGGCCGTTGACGATCTGCTTGCCCGGAAAGGACCAGCGCGCGAGCGCATAGGCGATGAAGATGCCGGGCGGCAGGCTGAGCAGGACCGCCCAGAACGAGACCTTGAGCGACAGGGCGACCGCGCGCCATTCCTCGGGGCCGAGCCAGTCCGTCATCCCGTCAATCGGTCATCACGGAGAAACCCTGTCGCTCGAACGCCGCGCGGGCGTCGTCGGTCGCCAGGAAATCGAGGAACGCCGCTTCGGCCGGCCCCGCACGGCCCGCGATCGCCGCCACCGGATAGACAATCGGCGGGTGGCTTTCGGCCGGGAAGGTCCCCGCGACCGTCACCCTCGGCTGCGCTTCGGCATCGGTGGCATAGACGATCCCGAGCGGCGCCTCGCCGGTCGCGACGAGGGCCAGGGCGGCCCGGACATTGTCGGATTGCACCACCTGCGCCTCGATCCCGCTCCAGAGCCCGAGCGCCTGCAACGCCGCCTTGCCGTAGAGGCCGGCCGGCACCGCATCGACCAACGCCATGGCGAGCCGTCCCCCGCCCAGAAGTGCGCCAAGATCCGTCTCCGGCCCGATCTCGATCGGCGGAACGTCGGGATCGTGCGCCACGAGGACGAGCCGGTTGCCCAGCAGGTCGCGGCGCGTTCCCTTCGCGATCAGCCCGTCATCCTGAAGCACATCCATCCAGTCGGGATTGGCCGAGAGGAAGATATCGGCCGGTGCGCCCGCCTGGATCTGTCGCGCGAGGACCGATGATCCGGCCAGCACCACGGTCAGATCGTGCGGGCCGGCATCCTCGAACAGCGGTTCGATCTCGGTCATGGCATCGGTGAGGCTGGCCGCGGCGAAGACGGTGACGTCTTCCGCCCGCACCGGCGCCGCAAGGAGCGCCACGGCGAGAAGGACCGGCCAGCCGAGCGCGGAGTGCCGATCTGTCATCGCGCGACCTTTCGATGGTGATATGCCCGAAGGGATCATATCGCAGTGCCCGGCTTCGGGGCGCAAGCGCAATCTGACCGCCGCCGATGGCCGCCGGCCCTTGCCGGTCGCCGCGGAACTGACATACTAGTAGGTGACAGGACAGGCACCGGCCGTGCCGCGCGGCGGAAACGGCCCAGAAGGGGGAATGAGGGATATGCGCAGGACTTGGCGATGGTTCGGGCCGGGGGATCTGGTCGGAATATCCGACATGCTCCAGGCCGGGGTCGAGGGCGTGGTAACCGCGCTGCACCACGTGCCGACCGGAACCGTGTGGACGGCCGACGAGATCGCCAGGCGACAAGGCGAGGTGGCCCGACGGGGCGACGGGCGCCCCTCCGGCCTCGTCTGGGAGGTGGTCGAAAGCCTTCCCGTCTCCGAGGACATCAAGACCCGCAGCGGCAACTGGCAGGCCCATATCGACGCCTGGACAGAGAGCCTGCGCCACCTTGCGGATGCCGGCATCTCGACCGTGTGCTACAATTTCATGCCGGTTCTCGACTGGACGCGCACCGATCTCGCCCATGAAGTGGCGACCGGGGCGACCTGCATGCGCTTCGATCTGACCGACTTCGCGGCCTTCGACCTCTTCGTGCTGGAGCGCGACGGGGCCGAGGCGGATTACGACGAGGCGCTGCGCCGCGAGGCGCGCACCCGGTTCGAGGCGATGGATGCAGACAGGCGCGAGGGGCTCGCCCGCAACGTCGTCTTCGGCCTGCCGGGTGCCGCCGAGAGCTTCACCCTTTCCGACGTGCGGACGCAGCTTGGCGTCTATGCGGAGATTTCTGCGGAGGATCTGCGCGCCAACCTCATAGCCTTTCTCGAAGCCGTGACTCCGGTGGCCGAGGAACTGGGAATGCGGCTCTGCTGTCATCCCGACGATCCGCCCTTCCCGCTTCTGGGCCTGCCGCGCATCATGTCGACCGAAGAGGATTACGCCCGCGTGATGCAGGCGGTCCCGAGCCGGGCTTCGGGCATCACGTTCTGCACCGGATCGCTCGGGGCGCGCGCCGACAACGACCTGCCCGGGATGATCGACCGGCTCGGCGATCGCATTCATTTCCTGCATCTCAGGAACGTCACCCGCGAAAGCGACGCCGTGCGCGGATCGTTCCACGAGGCGGAGCACCTGGGCGGGGATACCGACATGGTCGCCGTCATCGCCGCCGTCCTTCGCGAGGAGGCGCGACGCCGCGAGGCCGGGCGCGACGACCATTCGATCCCGTTCCGCCCCGATCACGGGCAGGACATCCTCGACGACCAGGCCCGCAAGGCGCAGCCCGGCTATCCCGCAATCGGACGGCTGAAGGGGCTGGCCGAATTGCGCGGTATCGCGGCCGCCTTGTCGCATGCGGAGGTGACACGATGACACGACTGGGAAACGACACGAAGTTGCGCGAGGGCGTCGAGGCACCCGCCTACGATCGCGATACCCTCGAGGAAGGCATCGTGCATCTGGGATTCGGCGCGTTCCACAAGGCGCATCAGGCGCTTTACACCGACGACGCGCTGGCCGCGGAGGGCGGCGACTGGCGCATCCACGGTGTCAGCCTGCGCTCGTCCGAGGCGGTCGACGCGCTCCGCCCGCAGGACGGGCTCTATACTCTCGTCGAGGCCGATGCGACCGGCGTTTCGGCGCGCGTCATCGGCAGCGTGGGCAGTCTTTCGTCCTTCGCGCATGGCGACGCCGAACGCGTGCGCGCGGCACTGGCCGCACCCGGGACCCGCATCGTGACGCTGACGGTGACCGAAAAGGGATACGGGATCGACCGCGATACCGGCGGGGTCGATCCGGACCATCCCGCGATCGCGCACGACCTCGCCCATCCCGACGATCCCCAGGGTGTGGCGGGCCTTCTTACCCTGGCCCTGCGGCAGAGACGCGACGCGGGAACGCCGCCCTTCACGATCCTTTGCTGCGACAACCTGCCCGAGAACGGCGCGCTGGTGCGCGGGCTGATCCTCGATTTCGGGGGGCGAACCGCGCCCGAATTGCGCGACTGGATCGCCGAGAACGTGGCCTTTCCCTCGTCCATGGTCGACCGAATCACGCCGGCCGCCACGTCCGAGCTGCTCGACGAGGTGCGCGAGATGATCGGCTGCGAGGACCACGCCCCTATCCGCGCCGAGCGGTTCCGGCAATGGGTGATCGAGGACCGGTTTCCGCAGGGCCGCCCGGCCTGGGACCGTGCCGGCGCGTTGCTCGTCGACGATGTCGCGCCCTACGAGCACATGAAGCTTCGGATGCTGAACGGTGCGCATTCAATGCTGGCCTATGCCGGCTTCGTGGGCGGGCACAAATACGTCCGCGACGTGATGGCGGACGGTGATCTCGCCGCCCTCGTGCGTCGTCATCTGAAGGCGGCCGCCGCCACGCTGGCGCCGTTGGAGGGGGTCGATTTCGCGACCTACGCCGAGGATCTGGCCGCGCGGTTCGAGAATCCGCATCTCGGTCACGAAACCTACCAGATCGCCATGGACGGCACGGAAAAGCTGCCCCAGAGGATCTTCGCGCCGGCCCGCGACGCGCTGGCCGCGGGCCAGGATCTGCGCCCGTTCGCCTTCGCCACCGCCGCATGGATGCGCTATTGCACCGGACGGACGGAAGAGGGCGAAGAATATGCGCTTCGCGATCCGCGCGAGGACGAGATTCGCGCGGCGCTCGAAGGGGTCGAAGATCCCCGGGCCATCGCGGAGACGCTTCTCGATCTGCCGCGCCTCGTACCGCAGGAATTGCGCGATCACGTGCCGTTCCGCGAGGCGGTCGCGGAATGCCTGTCGCTCTTCGTCTCCGCGGGGGCCGCAGCGACCATCGGGCAAGAAGCGCGTAGAGGCTGAACCGACCCCCCCCCGGCCAATCCGGGGCCGGGGGGGGGGGGGCACGTCGATCTTCCAGGTTTTTTGGTGACGAAAGCGGCGCGAGGCGTCACGCTGGCGTTACAAACTTCCTGCATGAAGCGGGCGACGAAACCGGAGAGGACCGACATGATCTCGAAATACTCAGCGACCCTTGGCATCTTGACCCTTGCGCTGGCGGCGCCTGCCTACGCGGAATTCCAGCTGGCCGACCGTTACTCGGACGAGGACGGAGATCTCGTCGCCGACATTCCCGGCGACGAGAGCGCGCTGATCGATCCCTCGACGCTCATCTTTTCCTACACGCCCGTCGAGGATCCGGCCGTCTACGAAGGCGTCTGGGAAGGCTTTCTCGAACACCTCTCCGAAGTCACTGGCAAGGACGTCCAGTTCTTCCCCGTCCAGTCCAACGCCGCCCAGATCGAGGCGATGCGCGCCGGGCGCCTGCACGTGGCGGGCGTCAACACGGGCGGCACGCCGCTCGCCGTGGCCTGCGCGGGCTTCCGGCCCTTCGCGATGATGGCGGCCGAGGACGGCTCGTTCGGCTACGAGATGGAGATCATCACCTATCCCGGATCGCCCGTCCAAAGCCCCGAGGATATCGCGGGCGCGACGATGGCCTTCACCTCGGAGACCTCGAATTCCGGCAACAAGGCGCCCTCGGCGATCCTGGAATCGGAATTCGGGCTGACCGCGGGCGAGGATTTCGAGGTGACCTATTCCGGCGCTCATGATTCGTCGGTGCTGGGCGTGGCCAACCAGGATTACGACGTCGCCGCCGTCGCCAATTCGGTCATGAACCGGATGCTGGAGCGTGACGTGGTGAGCGACGACCAGATCGTGTCGATCTACACGTCGCAGACCTTCCCGACCACGGCCTATGGCACCGTCAACAACCTGACGCCCGAGCTTCAGGACAAGATCCACGAGGCATTCTTCAGCTTCGACTGGGAGAATTCCGGGCTGGCGCAGGAATTCAGCCAGTCGGGCGAAGAGCAGTTCATTGAAATCGCGTTCCAGGACGAGTGGGAAGTCATCCGCACGATCGACGACGCGAACGGTGTGACTTACGAGTGCAACTGATCTGAACGGGTGACAGATCGCGCATGGGCGGCCATTGTGCCGCCCATGCGTTTTTGTTTCGCGCGCGAAACATCAGGAGATCCGATGATGTTGAGACTCGAAGGGCTGTCGAAGACCTACAAGACCGGCGACACCGCCTTGGGCGATGTCGATCTGTCGGTGCCGAAGGGCCAGATCGTCGGCCTGATCGGCCCGTCTGGCGCCGGCAAGTCCACGCTGATCAGGTGCATCAACCGGCTCGTCGAGCCCACGAAGGGCAAGGTGATGCTCGGCGATGTCGATCTCGCCGCCCTCGGCAAGCGCGAGTTGCGCCGGCAGCGGCGGCGCATTGGCATGATCTTTCAGGAATATGCGCTGGTCGAGCGGTTGACCGTGATGGAGAACGTCCTGTCAGGCCGGCTCGGATACGTGTCGTTCTGGCGCAGTTTCCTGCGCCGCTATCCCGGCGCCGACGTGCAGCGCGCCTATCGCCTGCTCGACCGGGTGGGCCTGATCGACCACGCCGACAAGCGCGCCGATGCGCTTTCGGGCGGCCAGAGACAGCGCGTCGGCATCGCCCGCGCCCTTGCGCAGGATCCCGAATTGCTGCTGGTGGACGAACCGACCGCCAGCCTCGATCCCAAGACCAGCCGCCAGATCATGCGCCTGCTGACGGAGATCTGCGCCGAGCGCGACCTGCCGGCCATCGTCAACATCCACGACGTGCCGCTCGCACAGCAATTCGTCCAGCGGATCGTCGGTCTGCGGGCTGGGCGCATCGTCTTCGACGGGTCGCCCGACCAGCTCACGCAATCCGTGCTAACCGAGATCTATGGTGCGGAAGATTGGGACGCGATGCGCAAGGACGACGAGGACCAGAAATCCGCCGAGACCGAACAGCGCGCGCGACTGGAGGCGATCGCCTGATGGAGGGCAGCTATCCGTCGACATGGCGCCGTCCGCCGCAGATCCTGACCGACCGGCGGGTCCGGATCGGCTTGCAGGTGGGGATCGCGATCTACCTCGTTCTCGCCATCGGAACGCTCGAGGTCGACTGGGCCCGGGTCGCGACGGGCATGGAGCGCGGCCAGCGATTCGTCATGGGGTTCCTGCAGCCCGATTTCGTCAGCCGCTGGGACGACATCCTGCGGGGCCTGATCGAAAGCCTGACGATGACGCTCACATCGACCGTCCTCGGCGTCGCGCTTTCGGTGCCTCTGGGCATCGGTGCCGCGCGCAATCTCGCGCCGCGACCGGTCTATTACGTCTGCCGGTCGATCATCGCGGTCAGCAGGTCGTTGCAGGAGATCATCATCGCCATCTTTCTGGTCGCGATGTTCGGGTTCGGCCCCTTTGCCGGGTTCCTGACGCTCGCCTTCGCCACGATCGGGTTCCTGGGCAAGCTGCTCGCCGACGATATCGAGGAGATCGACGCCCGCCAGGCCGAGGCGGTGCGCGCGACCGGCGCCTCCTGGGGGCAGCTCGTCAACTACGCGGTCCAGCCGCAGGTCATGCCGCGCCTGATCGGCCTGTCGCTCTACCGGCTCGACATCAACTTTCGCGAGAGCGCGGTGATCGGCATCGTCGGCGCGGGCGGGATCGGCGCGACGCTCAACACCGCCATCGACCGCTACGAATACGACAGCGCGGGGGCGATCCTGCTGATCATCATCGGGGTCGTGATGATCGCCGAATACGGCTCGAGCTATCTCAGGAAGTTCCTGCAATGAGCGAGATCGACCATTACAGCCAGGTCTGGACGCACCGCACGCCGAAGACGCGCCTGATGCTCTGGGCGTTCTGGGCGGCACTCGTCGCGCTCTTCGTCTGGTGCTGGCAGGTGATGACGGCAGGCACGATCTGGGCCTTTGTCTGGGACGCGCCGCGGCAGGCGGCCGATATCGGATCGCGGATGTTCCCGCCGCGGCTGAGCTATCTTCCGGAACTGATGGGGCCGCTCTGGGACACGATCAACATCGCGACGCTCGGCACGATCGGCGGCGTGATCATGGCGGTTCCGGTGGCCTTCGCGGCCGCGCGCAACACGTCGCCGTCGCCCGCCATCCTTCGTCCCGTCGCGCTGTTCATCATCGTGGCGTCGCGCTCGATCAACTCGCTGATCTGGGCGCTTCTGCTCGTCGCGATCATCGGGCCGGGGCTCCTGGCGGGGATCGTCGCGATCGCGCTGCGCTCCATCGGGTTCGTCGGCAAGCTGCTCTACGAGGCGATCGAGGAGACCGACCGCCGCCAGATCGAGGCCATCGAGGCCACCGGCGCGAGCGGCGCGCAGACCCTCAGCTACGGGATCGTGCCGCAGATCCTGCCGGCCTTCTGGGGGATCTCGGTCTTCCGGTGGGACATCAACATCCGCGAAAGCACGATCCTCGGGCTCGTGGGGGCGGGCGGGATCGGCCTGAAACTGCAGGCCTCAATGAACACCCTCGCCTGGTCGCAGGTCACGGTTATCCTTCTGCTGATCCTCGGCACCGTGATCGTCAGCGAATGGGTCTCCGCAAAGGTCAGGCAGGCGCTCATCTAGCGGCGCTAGAGCGAGCGGTCGGCCGGCCTGTCCTGCGTCGCCCAGACATCGTCGTTGGGCGGCGTCGGGAGCGGCTGATCGGTGGCCTCGTGGTGGATGTTCACCTTGGCGATGAGATGCGCGGAGATCGGCGCCGTGACGAACAGGAACGCCATGATCAGCACTTCGTGCAGCGATCCGTCGTGATAGGCGAACGCGTTGATCATCGAGGCCAGAAGCAGCGCGCCCACCCCGAGCGTCGATGCCTTGGTGGGGGCGTGCAGCCGTTTCATCGGCGAATCGAGCTTCAGCAGGCCCACCGACCCGACGACCAGGAAGAACGCCCCGATGATCAGCCACGCCGCGATGAGAAGGTCGACGATCATTCGATGATGTCCCCCCTGAGCACGAAACGGGCCAGCGCGACGGTCGAGACGAAGCCCAGCATCGCGAAGATCATGGCGCTTTCGAAATAGATTTCGGTGCCCCAGTACATGCCCAGCAGAACGATGAGCGCGATGGCGTTGATCACCATCGTGTCGAGCGCGAGGATCCTGTCGCCGACATGCGGGCCCCGCAGCAAGCGGACCATGGCGAGAAGCTGGGAAATGCCCACGGCGACGAAAGTTATGTGGATCGCGATGTCGATCATTCGAAAATGTCCTTCAATCTGCGTTCGAACCGGGTCTTGATCTCGTCACGCACCTCGTCGGGATGCGGCGCATCGAGTGCGTGAACGAGCAGCGAATAGCCGTCGTCGCTCAGATCGGCGCTGACGGTGCCGGGGGTCAGGGTGATCGTGCCGGCGAGCACGGTGATCGCCTCGGGCGTCTTGAGATCCAGAGGCACGGTCACCCAGCTCGACTTCATCTCACGGTTGGGCTTGAAGAGCACGATCATCGCGACGGTCATGTTGGCCTTCAGGATCTCCCACACGACCACGAAGAAATAGAAGACGAGCCGGAAGGGCCGCACGATCCGGGGCGCATGGGGCCAGTAGGCCGCGGTGGCGATCGGAATCAGGAGCCCCGCGATCGTCCCGAAGACGACGGTGCCGAGGCTCAGCGAATTGATCAGCAGGCACCACACCACGATCAGCAGCAGCGTGAGGAAGGGATGCGGAAGGATCCGGGACATCAATGCGCTTCTCCTTCTTCCGTGCCGTGGCCGCCATCATACTCGATCACCTTGCCGTTCGCCTCGAGAACGGTCGAGATATAGGCCTCTGGCGCGAAAAGCTGCGCCGAGGTGGCGTCCATCATCTCGGTCAGCGGCCCGGCAAAGACCGTCGCGGCGACGATCAAAGCGAGGAGGAAGCCGACGGAGACGACCGGAAGGGGGGCGGGATTCGGCGTGCTGTCCTCGACATTCGCCTCGTCCGCCTCGGTTTCGAGATCGTCGGCCCGACGGGCGGCGACCTCGTGGGCCTTCCAGAAGACCTGCGAGCCCGCACGGCTGAACCCGACGATCGCGACGAGCGACGTCGAAAGGACCACGGCCCAGGCCAGCACCACGAGATCGGAGGCGCGGGCGGCCTCGAGGACCAGCAGCTTGCCCACGAACCCCGAGAGCGGGGGCAGGCCGCACATGGCGATCGCCGCGGCGAAGAACATCCCCGCGACCAGCGGGCTGCCCGCGATCGGCGTCGCGTCCTCGAGATCCGTGCCGACATCGCCGCGGCGGTCGCGCACCAGATCCACCAGCAGGAACAGTGCCGCGGTGGCGAGCGTCGAGTGGATCGCGTAATAGAGCGCGGCCGATATTCCCTGCGCGGTGAAGACCGACAGCGCGATCATCAGCATGCCCATCGAGCCCACGACGGAAAACGCCACGAGGCGGTCCAGCCGCTCCGATCCCAGAACCCCGATCATGCCCACCGCCACCGACAGCAGCGCCGCCGGCAGGAGCCACGTATCGAACAGCCCCTGGGTCGAGGCGAGGTCGGGCGGGAAGACCAGCGTGTAGATCCGGATGATCCCGTAGGCCCCGACCTTGGTCATGATGGCGAAGAGCGCCGCGACGGGCGCCGGCGCCTCGGAATAGCTCGCCGGGAGCCAGAAATGCAGCGGCAGGATCGCTGCCTTCACCGCGAAGACCAGCAACAGCAGCACCGCGGCCACGCGGATGCCTGACGATGCGCCCGCATCGATCGCCGCCACGCGGCCGGCGAGATCCGCCATGTTGAGCGTTCCCGTCTCGGCATAGAGCGTGCCGAGCGCGAAGAGGAAGAGCGTCGATCCGAGCAGGTTGTAGAGCACGTATTGCGTCCCGGCCCGCAGGCGCGCCCCTCCGCCGGCATGGATCATCAGGCCGTAGCTGGCGATCAGCAGGATCTCGAAGAACACGAAGAGGTTGAAGATGTCTCCGGTCAGGAACGCGCCCATGATGCCCATGAGCTGGAACTGGAAGAGGGCGTGGAAGTGCCGCCCGCGGCGATCCCAGTTCGATCCGATCGCATAGAGGAGAACCGGGACCGCCAGGATGGCCGTCAGAAGCGTCATCAGCGTGGAGAGCCGGTCCGTCACGAGGACGATGCCGAACGGGGCCGCCCAGTCGCCGAGCAGGTAGACGCCGATCGATCCGTCGGAGGCGCCCAGGAACAGGCCGAGCGTGATGGCCAGAAGGGCCACCGTTCCCGCGACCGACATGACCCGCGCGAGGCCGTTATGGAACCGTGCGGCCAGCACGATGATGGCCGCCAGCATCGCGGGCAGGAGGACGGGGGCGACGATCCAGTGGTTCATCGGCTCACGCCTCCGCGCGGAACGACATCCGCGACCTCCGGGTCGGATTCGGAGCGAGGGGTGTCGATCAGGTCGTCATCGCAGCTGAGCCAGGACCCCAGCGCGATGATCACGACCACGGCAGTCATCCCGAACGAGATCACGATCGCCGTCAGGACCAGCGCCTGCGGCAGCGGATCGGCGTAGGTTTCCACCCCGTCGCGCAGCACGGCGGGCGCGTCCGTCGTCAGCCGCCCGGCCGCGAACAGGAACACGTTGACGGCATAGGTCAGCAGCGAGATGCCGATGATGACGGGAAAGGTGCGCAGCCGCAGCACGAGATAGATCCCGGCGGCGGTCATCACACCGATGGCCGAGGCGACCAGAAGCTCCATGATCAGGCGTCCTCTTCGGAATTTTCTCGGGACGGATCGATGTCCATCGGGTGTTCGCTCGGCCGGTCGCCCTGGCGTCTCGACAGGCGGGAGAAGCTCTCCAGCGAGAGCATGACGGCTCCCACGACGGCGAGGAACACGCCCAGATCGAACCCCATCGCGGTCGCGAGTTCGAATTCCTCCATCGGGGGGATGCGGAAATAGCCGAACGACGACGTCAGGAACGGATGCCCGAAGAACCACGCGCCGATGCCCGTCACGCCGGCGACGAGAACGCCCGCCCCGATGATCGCGTGATAGGGATAGCGTTGCCGCGCATCGGCCCAGGCAAAGCCGGAAGCCATGTACTGCATCACCACGCCGATCGCGACGACGAGGCCCGCGATGAAGCCGCCGCCCGGTTCGTTATGGCCGCGCAGGAAGATGTAGACGCCGACCATCAGGACGACGGGCAGCATGACGCGTGTCAGCACCACCATCATCAGCGGGTGCGCGTCGCCCGCGCGCCGTTCCTCGTAGCCGCGTTTGAGCAGCCGCGCCCGGACCGGCCCGGAAAGCAGGGTTTCGGTCAGCGCGTAGATGACGAGCGCCGCGATGCCGAGAACGATGATCTCGCCGAACGTGTCGAAGCCGCGGAAATCCACCAGGATCACGTTGACCACGTTGTCGCCGCCGCCGCCCTTGTAGCTGTTCTCGAGGTGATAGTCCGAGATCGAGGGCGCGACGAAGTCCCGCATCAGCATGGCGTAGATCAGCGCGCCGGAGCCGATTCCCCCCGCGACGGCGATCGCCGCGTCGCGGATTTTGCGGCCGGACGACGATTCCTTGGGTGTCCTGTTGGGCAGGAAGTTCAGGGCCAGCAGCAGCAGGATGATCGTCACCACCTCGACGCTGATCTGGGTGAGCGCGAGGTCGGGCGCCGAGAAATGGTTGAAGCCGAGCGAGACGACGACGCCGACGATCCCCATCAGGATCAGCGTGATCAGGCGGTTGCGATGCACGACGACCAGCGTCGCGGTGGCGACGATGAGCAGGCCCCAGGACAGCACGGCGTTTATGTTCATGGGCATCATGGCGCGCGTGGGCAGCCCGATCGCGCCGCTGAACCACGCATGCGCGCCCGCCGCCACCACCGTGACGATCATGATGGCCGCATACCGGGTGAAGGACCCGTCATGGAGGCCGCCGGTGATCGTCCGGGCGAGCGACACGGCTCCGCCGATCACCCCGTCGAAGATCGACTTGGCCTCGGGGCGCGGCGCGGCGTTCCAGCCCCGTGCGAGGGGCGGGAAGAGCGCCAGCAGCAGCGCGCCGCCCAGCACGGCCACGACCGACATCATCAGCGCGGGCGTGACGCCGTGCCAGACGGCGAGGTGGTAGTCGGGAACCTCGGCGGTGCCGCGAAGGACGGCGCCCGTCACGGTCTTGACGAAGGGTTCGGCGAGGAACGGTGCCACACCGAGCGCCATCACCGGCACGATCAAGAGCGCCGGGGGCAACCACATGCCCGCCGGCGGGTCATGGGGCTTCGCCGGATAATCGTCGCGGACGGGCCCGAGGAACGTGTGCACGATGAACCGGAAGGAATAGGCGGCGGAAAAGAGAGCGCCCAGCGTCGCGATCGCCGGAACCAGCCATGGCAGCTCGAAGATCACCGTATGCGCGGCCTCTTCGAGCATCATCTCCTTGGAAACGAACCCGTTGAAGAGCGGAATGCCCGCCATGGCGAGCGCCGCGAGCGTTCCGATCGCGAAGGTCACGGGCATGAGCCTGCGAAGCCCTCCGAGCCGGGTCATGTCGCGGGTATGGGCCTCGTGATCCACGATGCCGGCGGTCATGAAGAGCGCGGCCTTGAAGCAGGCGTGGTTGATGATGTGAAAGACGGCCGCCATCGCGGCGAAGCCCGACCCGGTGCCCAGAAGGAAGGTGATGAGGCCGAGGTGACTGACGGTCGAGAAGGCCAGCAACGCCTTCAGGTCGTCCTTGAAGAGCGCGATGATCGCGCCCAGCACCATCGTCACCAGCCCCGCGCCGGCGACGAGCCAGAACCACCACTCGCTACCCGACAGGACCGGCCAGAGGCGTGCCATCAGGAAGAGGCCCGCCTTCACCATGGTGGCCGAATGCAGATAGGCCGAGACGGGCGTGGGGGCGGCCATCGCGTGCGGCAGCCAGAAATGGAACGGGAACTGTGCCGACTTGGTGAAACACCCCAGCAGGATCAGCAGGAGCGCCGGCACGTAGAGCGGCGATTGCTGGATCACGTCGCGGTTTTCCAGGATCACCGTCAGGTCGTAGCTGCCCACGATGTTGCCGAGGATCAGCATGCCCCCGATCAGCGCGAGACCGCCCATGCCGGTCACGGTCAGCGCCATGCGCGCGCCCTGCCGGCCTTCGGGCAGGTGCTTCCAGAACCCGATCAGCAGGAACGACGACAGCGATGTAAGCTCCCAGAAGACAAGCATCATCAGGATGTTGTCCGAAAGGACGATCCCGACCATCGCGCCCTGGAACAGCAGGAGGTAGCTGAAGAATTCGCCCATATTGTCATCGCGCGACAGATAGAGCCGGGCATAGGCGATGATGAGCAGGCCGATCCCGAGGATCAGGCCGACGAACAGCAACCCCAGCGGGTCGAGGAACAGGTTGACGTTCATCCCCAGCGACGGGAGCCAGTCCAGCCGTGCCGTCACGACGTCGCCAGAGAGGATCGCGGGAATATGGGTGGCAACCCCCAGCGCCGCGAGAAGCGTCACCGTGAAGGTGGCCATGAAACATGTCTGCCGGCCAGCCTGGTTCATCAGGCCGGGAAGCAGCGCGCCGAGAAAGGGTAGGGCGACGATCAGGAACAACGACATGGACGGGAATATGCCCGATGGAGCGCGGGGGGCAATGGGCTCGGGGGCGAAACATTTCGCTTTTCAGCGCTGCGCGTGCGAAAAACCTCGACCGTTCGGAGAAAACCCGGAGGAAAGCACGCGGGTGGCGGCGGCGCTTTCTCCCCCCGGCCGCCGCCACCCGCGTGTCCCGTCGCTGCCCCTGAGGCGGGAGCGGCGCGTTCATCCTGCGTTCTCCCGAGATCCATTGGTGGACCGACGCGAAGCGCAGAATTTGATTCGTTCTAAATCTTAGGCAGGTTTCGGCGCCGTGAGAAGTTAATTTGGCAGTTTGAGAACGCGCATCCCCGAAACCGAAAGATCCGCGGATCGAAGACGCCGAAATCTCGCTGTCCGGTTGTTGACTGACCAGTCAATCAAATACATATTCCCGATATGAGAGATATCGCGGATTACATCATCGTGGGCGCCGGTTCGGCCGGCGCCGCCATCGCCTATCGCCTGGCCGAGGCGGGTCACGACGTCATCGTGGTCGAGCATGGGGGCGGGGATCGGTCGCCCCTCATCCGGATGCCGGGCGCGCTGAGCTATCCGATGAACATGCCGCGCTACGATTGGGGATTTCGGACCGAACCCGAGCCGCATCTGGGCGGCCGGCGGCTGCCCGTGCCGCGCGGCAAGGTGATCGGCGGATCGTCGTCGATCAACGGCATGGTCTTCGTGCGGGGCAATCCGATGGATTTCGACCATTGGGCCGATGCCGGTGCCGAAGGGTGGGACCATGCCTCGGTCCTGCCGTATTTCAGGAGGATGGAGACGTGGCACGGCGGCGCCAGCGACCTTCGCGGCACCGACGGCCCGCTGCATGTGACGCGCGCCGACCGGTCGAACCCGCTCCACGCCATGTTCCGCGCCGCGGGCAAGGAGGCGGGCTATCCCGTCACCGACGATTACAACGGCGCGCACCAGGAAGGGTTCGGCGCGATGGAGCGCACGATCTGGCGCGGCGTGCGCTGGTCAACCGCGCAGGCCTATCTGCGCCCCGCTCTCGCAAGGCCCAACTGCACGCTGCTGCGCGGACTGGCCCTGCAGGTGACCTTTGCCGGCGATCGGGCCACCGGGCTCGACATCGCGCAGGGACGGCGCCGGAGACACCTGCGCGCGCGTCGCGAGGTCATCGTCGCGGCGTCCTCCATCAATTCTCCGAAGCTGCTGATGCTGTCGGGGATCGGCGACGAGCGTCACCTGAGGGATCACGGGATCGACGTGCGGGTCCATCGCCCGGGCGTCGGCCGGAACCTTCAGGATCACCTCGAGCTCTACCTGCAGATGCAGTCGAGCCAGCCGATCAGCCTATATTCGCACTGGAATCTCCGCGGCAAGGCGCGGGTCGGCCTCGAATGGCTGCTGACGGGGGGCGGGCTCGGCGCCTCGAACCAGTTCGACAGCGCCGCCTTCCTGCGCAGCGATCCGTCCGAGGCCTATCCCGACGTTCAGTACCATTTCCTGCCGCTCGCCGTGCGATACGACGGCAAGGCGGCCAAGGGGCATGGATTCCAGGCACATGCGGGGCCGATGCGCTCGCCGTCGCGCGGTGCCGTGCGGCTTGCGTCGGACGACCCGGCCGTACCGCCGTCGATCCGGTTCAACTACATGGCGCACGACAAGGACTGGAGCGATTTCCGGCGGGTCATCGAGATGACGCGCGACATCTTTTCCCAGCCGGCCTTCGACGGGGTGCGCGGCGCGGAGATCCAGCCCGGGGCCGACGTGCGGACCAGGGAGGATCTGAACGACTTCATCCGCGAGCATGTCGAATCGGCCTATCATCCCTGCGGCACCTGCCGCATGGGCAAAGCCGACGATATCGATGCGGTCGTCGATCCGGAGACACGGGTGATCGGGGTCGAGGGGCTACGGGTGGCCGACAGCTCGATCTTTCCGCGCATCCCCAACGGCAATCTCAACGGGCCCTCGATCATGACGGGCGAGAAGGCGGCGGATCACATTCTGGGTGTCGCACGGAAGGCCAGCCGTCAGGCGGCCTGATCGCGGGGATGCGAGGCGCTTGCCACGGGGTATCGGCGACACCATCTTCGGGGTCATGAGCGATCCCGTCTGTCCCCTTTGCGACCGTCCGATCCCGCCAGACGTGCCGCAAAGCGCACATCACCTCATTCCGAAGCTGCGCGGCGGCAAGGGCGGACCGCTGGTCCTGCTTCATCAGATCTGCCACAACGAGATCCACGCGACCTTCTCGGAGGCGGAGCTTGCGCGCAATTTCGCGACAATCGACGCGTTGCGGGGGCATCCGCGAATCGCGAAATTCGTGGCCTGGGTGTCGAAACGCCCGCCGGGGTTTCGCTCGAAGACGCCGGGCGGGCGCCGCGCGGGGCGCGGACGCCGCTAGCCGATCATCCGCTTGACGGCGTGGACATGCTCGGATCGCGCGGCTGTCAGGTGCTGGCAAAGGTCCGGGATCCGCGAGCCGATGGCGTCGGTGACGATGTCCACCAGACCGAAGGCCAGGGCCTCCTCGGCGGAAATCTTCGCGCCGCACATCAGGATGAGCTTTGCGCGCGCCGGTCCCACCAGGCGCACAAGCCGTGCGGGATCGGAGGGCTGCGGCTTGAAGCCGAGTTTCATCACCGGATAGAAGAGCCGTGCGCCCGGCACCGCGATCCGCAGGTCGCAGGCCAGCGCCATGCCGAGCGCCCCGCCCGCGCAGGATCCGTTCAGCGCCGCGATGGTCAGGCCCGGATATGCGGCCAGCGCGCCGGTCACCTCTTCCCATCTGGGCGATGTGGCGAGACCCTCGCGCGCGGCGGCGAGATCGGCGCCGCCGCTGAAAACCGGTCCCGCGCCGGTCAGGACGAGCGCCTTGGCGCGCGCGCCGAGCACGGCGTCGCGCAGCGCGACCAGCATGTCCTCGGTCATCGCGTTGGCCTTGCTCGGCCGGTTCAGGGTAATCGTCAGCCTCTGCTCGTCGCCCGCGACGATTATGCCTTCTTCCGCCACGTGCGATGCGGTGGCGCCGAGGCTCTCTTCATGTCTGCTCAAGTATGGAAATCCCGATTGCCCGTTCCGCCGCTGCGGACTGGAGCCGAGACCTACCGGGAAAGACCGATCCTGTCACGAACCCCTTCGTCGCGGAGCGAAATCTCCTGGCCGAGATAGTCGTCCGCCCCGGATCCGCACATCCAGACGAGCGCGCGCGCGGGCCATTCGGGCGGGATGTGGTCGTCCCAGTCGAGCTTGCTGATCGGATTGACGCCGGAGGCCTTGATCTCGCGCTGCATCTCGGTCGCGACGGTGCCGGGCGACAGGCCCATGACCCGCAGGCCGTGGTCGCGTCCCTCGTGATCCGCGCATCGGGTCAGCATCGCCGCCCCGGCCTTGGAGGCGCAGTAATGCGACCAGGCCTCGACCGGGCCATGCGCGGCCCCCGACGAAATCGTGAGGATCGTGCCGCCGCCGCGCTCCTGCATCAGGGGCATCGCCGCGCGCATCCCGTTGAAGACGCCCTTGAGGTTGATGTCGATGACCTGACCCCAGGCATCGGGGTCGGCGCGGCTCAGATGCGAGATCGGCTCGATCACGCCGGCATTGTTCACCAGGATGTCGAGGCCGCCGAATGTCTGGGCGCAGGCGTCGATCGCGGCCTGCATCTCCCAGAACCGGCTGATGTCGCAGGGGATGGCGATCGCGGTATCGGCGCCGAGCTCGCCGGCAAGATCCGCGATGGCATCCCCGGACCGGGCCAGCAGGGCGACCTTCGCCCCCTCGGCCGCGAATTCCCGCGCGGCGGACGCTCCGATCCCGCGGCTCGCCCCCGTGATCAGCGCGACTTTCCCGTCCAGCGTGCCCATGCCCGTTCCTTTCATCGTGACGTCGCGTGAGAGGCTAGAGCATCCGGTTGCCTTGACCAGTCCGCGGCGGCCCCCCATCGTCGCGCGATGTCACTTTCAGCAAGGGTTGCCTCCATGT
This sequence comes from uncultured Paracoccaceae bacterium, assembly GCA_947489705.1. Lineage (GTDB taxonomy): Bacteria > Pseudomonadota > Alphaproteobacteria > Rhodobacterales > Rhodobacteraceae > Palleronia. The sequence goes on along the minus strand of CANLEQ010000001.1, from coordinate 185,345 downwards.
TCCGTCCCTCCCTGGCGATCTGCATCGCCGTTTCCATGGCACCGCTGCCGCTTCGGGCCGATATCACCGCGGAGGGCCTCCTGCGGATCTGGCAGGGCGACGACGGCATCGCGATCACGGAGATCGTCCGGGACGACGGCGACATGGTTCTTCGGGACGTGACGTTCCGGATCGGCGGTGCGGCCTATCTCGCCGAGAGCGTTCGCCTCGCGAACCGGCCGGATGCGCGGGTCGGCATCCGGATCGACGCGCCGGTTCGCCTGTCGGGCGCGGGCCTGCCCGACGAAGCCGTGGCACGGATCGATCTCGGGTCGGCCGAGATCCTGGCCGATCGCCAGGACGGCGGCGGGCTGAGCTACGACATCGCCGCACCGAGCGTGACCGCGACCTTGTCGGACGCGGGGCCGCAGATCCCGGATATCGACTACAGGATCTCGGGACTCGACGCCCTGTTCGCGACCGACGCCGCGGATGGCGGCGCGACTGGCGGCACGGCGCGCGCCGAGCGCGTGCTCGCCCGGATCGCCCTTCCCGGGCCCGCGGGTGCGACGGTCGACGTTCGCCTCGACGATGTGACCACCGAGGCCGAGCTGTCGCCGGCCGGCGATACGGAGCGCCACGAGCTGCGGACGACATTCGCCGCGATGGAGATCGCGGGAGACGGCCGGACGCCTTCGGGGCCCGCCACCTTCATATTGCGGTCCGGCGAGGGCGAGGCCGGAACCGAGTTCGCCGGCGGGACGCAATCGACGACATTCCAGACGAATGACGTCCGGCTGAGCGCTACGGGCGATATCGTGCCCCGCGACGAGGCGGACGTGACGATCGGGGCGTTGCGTCTGGCCGCGACCCTGCCGGCCTATGCGGGGGGCGATCCGCGGCCCGTCGCCCTCGAGATCGACGGGCTGGACGTGGCACCCACCGCGGCCTACTGGGCGCGTCTCGATCCCGACGGGGCGCTCGGGCGCGACGGCATGAACCTGCGTCTGCGGCTTTCGGGCGAAGCGCGCCTGCCGGATGCGGGAGAGGATCCGATCCCGCCGGGCGCGGTGCCGCACCTCTCGCTCGACCGGCTCGAAATGTCGGGCCTGGGAATCGATCTGACGGCGGAGGGGGCGGTCGCGATGCCGCTGTCTCGCGGGCAGGCGTCGGGCGAGGTGGTTCTGACCGCGACCGGCCTGCTCGATGCGATCGGGGATCTTGCGCAGGCAGGGCTGCTGCCGCCGGGGCCGGAACTCGGCGCGCGGATGGGGCTCGCCTTCGCGACGGTGCCGGATCCGGAGGGAGAGGGGCTTCTGACGAAGCTGCGCTTCGGACCCGACGGGGCCGTGACGCTCAACGGGATGTCCGTCCGCTAGCGGGCGGAGGGTGCAGGGCGCGCGATTGCGCACCCTGCGATCTCGGGGTCAGCCGTCGGCGCAGGCCTGAAGCTCTTCGGCGGAGGGGCCGTCGGGATTGCGGCCGAGATTGTAGGGCTCGGAGGCTTCGCGCCACTGGGCGTAATTGTCGAGATATTCCACCATCGACAGGTATACGCGCGCCGCGGACGGGTTCTCGCACGAGACTTCGACGATGACCTCGTTCGCGATCTGCTGGACCTGCTCGAGCGCCTCGTCGGTATAGCGGTCGATCTGCACCGCCTCTTCCCACTGCTCGTAGGCTTCGGTCGCGCGTTTCTCGGTGAAGGCCAGAGACCAGAGCATCGTCGCATCGGCGGCGATCTGGAGCTTTTCGCGCGCCTCGTCGCTGAGGGCGTCCCAGGCGGCCTGGTTGATCATGACGCCGAAGACCGAGGCCGATTGGTGCCAGCCGGGCGTGGACCAGTTCGTCGTCACCTGCTGGAAACCGGCCGACCAGTCGACATTGGGGGTCGAGAATTCGCCGCCGTCGATCACCCCACGCTCGAGCGCCTGGTAGACTTCGCCGCCGGCCATCGAGACCTGGTTGGCACCAAGACGTTCGACGATGCGGCCCTGCTCGTTGCCGGAAACGCGCAGGCGCATGCCCTCGAGATCCTCGAGCGTCGTCATCTCCTTGTTGGTGTGGAAGCCGCTTTCGTTGTTGCCCACGCCATAGGGCAGGTAGTGCATGCCGAAATTGCCGTAGGTCTCCTCATAGAGCTCGCGGCCTCCCCACTGGTTGATCCAGTTGACGTAATCGACCGCGTTGAAGAGCGCGGGCGTGGTCGCGAGCGGTGTGAACGCGGCGTCGCGTCCGGCCCAGTATCCCGGCCAGTCGGCGCCGGCCTGAACGGTTCCCGACTGTACGGCGCCGAAGACCTCGCCCGGCGGCACCAGCGAGCCGCCCTCGTAGAAGTCGATCGTCAGCTCGTCGCCCACCAGCTTGTTGGCAAGCTCGACGAAGTGACGGTCGGTCTCGATCAGTTCGAGCGACGAGGGCCAGGTCGACGTCATCGTCCAGGTTTCCTGGGCATTCGCGGCCGTCCCGAACCCTGTGGCAAGCGCGCCGATCGCGGCCAAAGTCTTGAACCTATCTGTCATTTTCTTCTCCCTAGTTGCTTATTGGTAGAGGACCTGCGGCAGCCAAGTGACCGTCGCGGGCACGAAGGCCACCACGAGGCACATGAGCACGATGAGACCGATGAAGGGCAGCACGCCCAGGATGATGTCGGTCGTCCTTACCTCCTTGGGCGCGATGGCGCGCAGGTAGAACAGTGCATATCCGAAGGGTGGCGTAAGAAAGCTCGTCTGGAGCACGACGGCCATCAGCACGACGAACCACAGGAGGTTCACGCTTTCCATCTCCTGCACGATCGGCAGGAAGATCGGAAAGCTCAGCAGCACGATCCCGGTCCAGTCGAGGAATGCGCCCAGCACGAACACGATCAGCATCATCACCGTGAGCAGCATCCATGGCGCCATGTCGAGACCGCGGATCAGGTCCTGCGTGGCCCGCAGCCCGCCGGTGATGTTGAAGACACCCGTGAAGGCCGTGGCGCCCAGCACGATGAAAAGGATCATGGCGCTGGTCTTGCCGGTTTCCTTGAGCGCGTCGTAGAACGAGGCCCAGGTGAACCGCCCGCGCGCGATGACGATCGCCAGCGCCAGGATGGCCCCGATCGCGGAGGCCTCGGTCGCCGTGGCGATGCCGGCGAGAAGCGAGCCGAGGATGCCGAAGATCAGCAGAAGCGGCGGCACCGCCTCCTTCAGCAGCATCGCGATCAAAGCGCCGCGCGGCGGCATGTCGTCGGGCGAGACCGAGGGCGCCATGTCGGGGCGAACGATCGCGACGATGAAGACCCAGACCGCGTAGAGCACGCCGAGGATCAGGCCCGGCACCATCGCGCCCGCGAAGAGTTCGCCCACCGAAAGCGGCGAATAGGAGGCCATCAGGATCAGCATGATCGAGGGGGGGATCAGGATGCCCAGGCAGCCCGAGGCGGCGATCACCCCGCAGGTCAGCGACGGCGCGTAGCCGTATTGCAGCATCGGCCGCAGCGCCATGACCCCCATCACGGTGATCGACGCGCCGATGATGCCGGTCGTCGCCGCCAGCAGAATCGAGATGAAGACGACGGCCAGGGCGAGGCCGCCGCGGACGTTCGACATCAGAAGGCGCAGGGATTCGAACATCCGGTCGGTCACGCCCGAATTGCTGAGGAATTGTGCCATCAGCACGAAAAGCGGGATCGCGATGAGGGTATAGTTGTCGAGAACGTCGCCGAAGATCCGGTTGATGACGATCCCGAGCACCATTGTCTTGCCCGCGATGACCGCGCCGAGGATGGCCGTTCCGCCCAGAACGAAGGCGAGCGGATGCCCTATCATGAGGCCCGCGACCAGCAGGCCGAACATGATCAGGGCAATGGATTCAGCGCCCATCGAGGCTCTCCCAGTGGTTGCGGCCGAGGATCAGCTTCAGGACCTCCGACACGCCTTGAAGCAGCAGCAGGATCGCGCCCAGGCAGAGCGCCGCCTTGAGCGGATAGACCGGGATGGCGATGGCGCCGTAGGTCACTTCGCGCTGGGCCCAGGAGGTTGCGGCGAATTCGTAGGAGCGGGCGACGAACACCCAGGCAAACGGAAAGAAGAAGATCACGTATCCCGCGATCTCGACGACGCGGCGCAGGCCGTTGCCGAACGTCTCGGTCAGCAGGTCGACGCGCACATGCGACTGATGGCGCAGGGCGTAGCCGCCCAGCAGGATGAGGTAGAATCCGTAGGTTTGCTTTGCCACGTCGAACGCCCAGCGCGTGGGCGAGTTGAAGACGTAGCGCAAGATGACGTCGTAGATGATGATGCCCGCGAAGACGATCGCCAGGACGACGACGATCCGTCCGACGATCTCGTTGAGCATGTCTATGGTGCGTATGATCGGCACGCAGTATTCCCCCTCCCTCGAGCGGTTCTTGTGCGCCGCTCTGCCCCGGGGACGCTGCCACCGATGGCGATGTTGCACAACACAAACATGGTCCCGCTAGCGTAACCATTCCACGAGGACCTGCGACAGCGACGGCACCCCGGCGACCACGACCAGCCCCACCAGGCTCAGGATCAGGAAGGGCAGGGCGCCGCGGGCGACCTTCTCGATCGAGAGCCGTGTCACGTTCGCCGCGACATAGAGGTTGATGCCGACCGGCGGCGTGATGAGGCCAATGGCGAGGTTCACCATCACCAGCACGCCGAACCAGACCGGATCCCAGCCGAGCGTGCGCACGACCGGCATGAAGATCGGCAGGGAGATGAACATCACCGTGACCGGGTCCATGAACATGCCCGAGACCAGCAGGATCGCCATGATCACCGCGAGGATCACCCACGGATTGTCGCTGATCCCGAGAAGCGCCTCGGAATAGGAGCCGACCAGATCCTCGACCGTCACGACCCAGCCGAAGAGGCTCGCATAGGCCACGACCAGCATGACGACCGCCGAGGAGGCGGCGGCGTCGCCCAGCGCATCGTAGAGACCGCGGATCGTCAGCGTCCGGTAGGCGAACGCCCCCACGCCCAGCGCATAGACGGTCGCGACCAGCGCCGCCTCGGTCGGCGTGAAGATGCCGGAATAGATGCCCCCGAGGATCACCGCCGGCGTCATCAACCCCCAGAATCCGTCGCGGAAGGATTGCCACAGGGCGCGGGCATAGCTGCGGCCGCCATAGGGGTCGGGGCTGAGCGCGTCGAGCGTCTCGCTGCGGCCGCGCCGCGCGAAGGGCAGTGCCGCGAGCATCGTGAGCCCCATGAAGAGGCCCGGCAGGATCGCCGCGATGAAGAGCTGCGAGATCGACGTCTCGGCGATCACGCCGTAGATCACGAGCCCGATCGAGGGCGGGATGACGATCGAGAGCGCGGCACCCGTGCAGACGAGGCCCGCGGCATAGGCGCGGGGATAGCCGTCATCCTCCATGCCCTTGATGATCATCGGTCCGATCGCCGCGACCGAGGCCGGGCCCGACCCGCTCACCGCGCCCCAGAAGAGGCACACGACCGTGCCGACGAGGCCCATGCCCCCGGGCAGTCCGCCGACGAGCACGCGGAAGAACCGGATCATCCGCTCGGCGATCCCGAGCGTGCCCATGAGCGTTCCGGCGAGGATGAAGAACGGGATGGCCAGAAGGGAATACTTGGTGATGCCGGTGGCGATCAGGTCGCCCACGAGGTCGAACCCGAACCCGATCTTCCACATCGCATAGAGCGCAGACAGCCCGAGCGCAAAGGCCACCGGCAGGCGCAGCGCCATGAGCCCGAAGAAGACCAGCACCATCTGCGTGCCGGCGGGCAGATCTGGAAGCAGGTCAGGCATCGGGGATCTCGATCCGCGCGCGCCCCTTCAGGAAATCGCGCGCGTGTTGCAGATAGCGCAGGATGATCAGCGCGAAACCGAAGGGGACGGCGGCCTGATAGTACCATGCCGGAAGGCCCAGCGCGTAGGACGCCATCCCGTTCGCGTAGAGATTCGCGAGCGATTGCCACGAGAACCACGCCGACATCGCCAGCAGCAGGATCGACAGCGCCACCGACAGCACGAAGACCGGCCGCCAGAGCCGCGGGGGGAGCGCATCGTGCACGAGCGTCACGGCCAGATGCTCGCCGCGCCGGGCCGCGATCGCCGCGCCGAAGATCGTCAGCAGCAGAAATCCGTTGGTCAGCAGCTCCTCGGTCGCGGCGAGCGAATAATTCGTGGCGTAGCGCGCGACGACATTGGCGAAACCGAGGAACGTCATGCCGAGGAAGATCACCGCGCAGATGATCTTTTCCGCGTCTCGCAACAGGAAACTCATATGTGGAGGCCTCGGGGAAAGGGCGAGGGGGTCCGGCCCCCTCGCAGTACCGGATCAGTTGGTTCCGGACGTACCGGCTTCGGCGATCGCGTCCTGGAAGGCCCCCACGATCTCGTCGCCGACCTTGCCGGCCCATTGATCGAAGGCAGGCTGCGTCGCCTCGCGGAAGGCCTGGAGCTCTTCCTCGGTGGGCTCGTAGACCTCCATGCCCTGCTCGCGCAGGAAATCGACGCCCTCCTCGGTGCCCTCGCGGGTGATCTCGCGTTGATAGGCCATCGCCTCGGTCGCGGCCTCCTGCATCGCCTCCTGCGTCTCGGCATCGAGGCTGTCCCATTTCTCGGTCGAGATCCCGAGGAAGATGGGGTCGTAGGAATAGTGCCACGCGGTCAGGTAATCCTGCATCTCGTAGACCTGCTGCGGGATGATGACGGCCCCGATCGGATTTTCCTGGCCGTCGACGACGCCCTGCTGCAGCGCGGTCAGCGTCTCGGACCACTGCATCTGCTGCGGGTTGGCGCCGAGCGCGTTCATCACGTCGATATACATCGGTCCGGCCACGCGCATGTTGAGACCCTCGAGGTCTTCGGGCGCGGTGATCGGCCGGACGTTGTTGGTGACCTCGCGAAAGCCGTTCTCGCCCCAGGCCAGGACCTTGATCCCCTTGTCGAGCAGGATCTCCGAGAGCATCTCGCCGGGGGCGCCCTGCGTCGTGGCATCCACCTCGTCGTAATTGGCATAGAGATAGGGCAGCGAGAAGACCGCCATCTCGGGCACCAGCGGCGTGACGTTGATGGCCGAGGTCACCACGAGGTCGAGCGCACCGCGGCCCACCATCTCGGCCTGGCGCATCTGGTCGCCGCCCGAAAGCTGGGCATTGGGAAACACGCGGACGTCGTAGGCGCCGTCGGTCTTGTCCGACAACAGCTTGCCGAACCGTTCGGCCCCCTGATGCCATGTCGTCGTGTCGCCCACATTGTGCGACAGGCGCAGCGTCTCGGCCTGAACGCTGCCGGCGATCAGGCCCGCGGCAAGCAGGCTGCCATATCTCAGGATCTTCATGTGTCTCGCTCCCTCTGCGTTCCCGGGTCCGCACCATCGGACCGCGGGTTCCATCGCTGGCACATTCTGGGCGCGGCGTCCACAAGGGGGTCGCGCGGGCCGGCCGGAAGAGCCGGAGAAAGGCCGCCTCAGAGCGGCAGGGATTCGGTCAGGCCGGTCTTCTCCAGCATCCATTCCGCGGACCAGCCGCCGTTCCTGCGCGTGAGCATGAGGTAGTTTCGCTGCGGGGAATAGATGCCCGACCGGCCGGGGAGGGCGCGCAGGCGGATGGGATGACCCTTGAGGGGCGTCTCGCCGAACCGCGCCAGGGTGCCCAGCGCCCTTGCATAGGCGCGTGGCGGTTCGGGATGGGAGATGCCCGACGCGACCAGCTGGTGCATCGGCCCCGCGGGCGCGTCCATCGTGCCGCGGGTGGCCAGATGGATCTCGCCCGACAGGACGGTGACCGGCGTTTCCGGATCGGCATGCCGTTCCAGCAGGAGCCGAAGGAAGCGTTGCCATTCGGGACGGTGGGCGCGGCTTTGCCACTGGTCGCGCAGGTCGTCCTCGTATTTTTCCATCCGCCGGGTGAGCTTCATCGCGCTCTCGACCAGCGACAGGCGCGGGCCGAGCGCGGGTACGCTCGAAAGCACGAAGGTATGGCCGTGACCCTGCGATGTACGGATCGCACGCTCCACGTCGTGCCACGAACGTTCGTCCATCACCCGGTCGGGCCGGCGGGTCGAGCGCAGGTCGGGCGCGACGAGCGTCAGTCCCGGCGCCTCCACGCGCCAGGACAGATGCCCCGGCCCGAGCGCGATGTCGGGCTGCTCGTCGGGGGCGTGTCCCGTCTGGAAGAGCAGGAAGGCATCGCGCGCCGCGGCGAAGAGGCAGCGTCCGACATCGGAATCGAGCGATGCGGCCCTGAGCGATCCCCAGCCGTCGCAGATGTCGTGATCGTCCCACATCGCGAGGCTCGGAATGCGCGCCAGCGCGTCGGCAAACCCCTCCTGTGCGGCCTGCGTGGCGTAGCGCAGGAAGAAGGCGCGCGACAAGGCGGCCCGTAGTTCCGACCGTTCCGCGTCCGTAAGCGCGCGGGCCGGCACGTCGGGCCAGTCCCTCGACAGCGGATGCGCGTCGGTCACCTCGTCGGCATAGATCTGGTCGCCGCCCTGCAGCAGCAGCTGGATCGGCGACCGCGTGCCGCGTTCGGCCAGTTGCCGCCAGAGAGAGTTGCGGCTGGCGACGGGCCGGTCGAGATCGCCGTGTTCCTGTCCGTTGCACGAGACGTAGGCGATCGAGAGGTCGCCGGAGAAATCGGTGGCGACGCGGTACTCGCGTCCGTCGACCCGGTACTGCGCCTGCCGCGCGGCGGGCAGCGTGAAGTCATAGCGCCAGAGGGTGGCCCCCGCCTCGGAATGAAGCGCCCGGCCTGCGATCTCGTCCTTCGCCGCGAAGAGGGTCGGCGGCGTCGCACCCTTGCGCCGCACCAGCGTCGCGGCCAGCCGGACGTGATCCGCGCCGATCTCGCGCAGGTGCAGGATGGGCTGGCTGTCGGGGGCGCGATCGGGACTCATCCGGTCGATGTAACGCCCCCATGGCCCGCCGCAAGGGTCGGCTTGAACCGACACTCCTTTGGTATACCATCGCGGCCGTATCGAGGAGGATCACATGGCAGACAAACCCATCATCGGATTCATCGGCGTGGGCTATATGGGCCACGGCATGGCGAAGAACATCCTAAAGGGCGGCTATACCCTTCAGGTCAGGGGCAACCGCAACCGCGAGCCGATCGACGACCTGGTCGGGCAGGGCGCGACCGAGGCAAGCTCGCCCAAGGCGATGGCAGAAGCCTGCGACATCATCCATATCTGCCTGTCGAATTCGCCACAGGTCGAGGACATCGTCCGCGGCGAGGACGGCATCCTCGCAAGCGGCAAGAGCGGGCTCATCGTCGTCGACTGCACGACGGCCGATCCCAGCTCGACCGACACGTTGGCGCAGGAGCTCGGCGATGCGGGCATGGTCCTCGTGGACGCGCCGCTCGGCCGGACGCCGAAGGAGGCCGAGGAGGGGACCCTCGACGCGATGGTGGGCTGTGATGCGGACACGTTCGAGACGGTCCGGCCCGTCATCGAATGCTGGGCCAGCACGATCAACCACGTGGGCGAGACGGGCGCCGCACACCGCATGAAGCTGGTGATGAACTTCATCTCGATGGGCTACGGCGCGCTTTTCGCCGAGGCGCTGAGCCTCGGGGCGAAGAACGGAATCTCTCCGCAGACCATCCGCAAGGTCATCGGTGCGAGCCGCATGTCGAACGGGTTCTTCGAGACCTTCATGAGCTACGCCGTCGACCGCGACCGCGATGCCCACAAGTTCACGCTGACCAACGCGCTCAAGGACACGACCTATGTCGCGTCGATGGCGCAGAGCGCGGGAGTGATGAACCCCGTGGGCGCCGCAGTGCGCAATTACTACGCCCATGCCGTGTCGATCGGTGCGGGGGGAGACTACGTGCCGATGGTCGCCGACCATGTCGCGCGGCTGAACGGGATCGACCTGGCCGACGAGGTCGAGAAGGGCAAGAACTGAAGCAGACGGCCCCGACATCCTCGTCGGGGCCGCCGCGCGTCAATGCGCGGTCTTGCCGAACAAGCCCATCAGCGGCTTCGTCAGCGGGATGAGCAGAAGCCCGAGCGCAAGGCCGACGACGCCGTCGAGCGCCGCGGTCACCACCCATTCGACGGCGCCGACCCAGCGGCCCACGGCGTCGCCCGCGGCAACGGCCCATCCGTGGATGAAGTCGTAGGGCGCATGCCAGCCAAGCTCGTGCAGGCCATGCACGATGATGTTGCCGCCGACCCAGATCATGGCGGCCGTCCCGACGATGACCAGAAGCGTAAGGAATGTCGGCATCGCCTTGACGATGAACCGTCCCACCGCGCGGGTGGCCGCGAGATTTCCGTTGGCCGCCATCGCGACGCCGACATCGTCGGCCTTCACGATCAGCGCGACCGAGCCGTAGACGGCGACGGTGATGAGGATACCGGCAATGGCCAGCGAGATGGCCACCTGCACCACGCCCAGATCCGCGGGCAGGGCAGTGAGGACAATCGTCATGATCTCTGCCGACAGGATGAAATCGGTCTTGATCGCGCCCTGTACCTTCTTTTTCTCAAGCGAGGCATCGGCCTTCTTCTGCTCGACCAGTTCCTCCGAATGGTGATCGGTCGGGTTGAGCTTGTGCCAGACCTTCTCGGCGCCCTCGAAGCAGAGATAGGCGCCCCCGAGCATCAGCAGAAGCGGGATTGCCCAGGGCGCGAAGGCCGACAGAAGCAGTGCTATGGGCAGAAGGATCACGAGCTTGTTGAAGATCGAGCCCTTGGCGATCTTCCACACGATGGGCAGCTCGCGGGAGGCGGAGAACCCCTGCACGTATTTCGGGGTAACGGCGGCGTCGTCGATCACGGCGCCGGCCGCCTTGCTCGACGCCTTGACGGCCTGGCCCATCGCGTCGTCCACCGACGCGGCCGCAACCTTTGCAATCGCCGCAACGTCGTCGAGAAGCGCAATCAAGCCACTCATTCCGCGATCCCATCCTTGTTTCTCATGGGATCAGATAGCACCGGGGGGTACGGGTGCAATGCGGACCTGCGCGATCACGCCGGTTTCGCCGCGATGCCCATGTAGATGATCGCCGTGCTCGGCAGGCGTCCGAAGACCGGATCGCCGCGGCGATCGATGCCGCGCGGCCCGAGCCCCGTCGTCGCCTCGGGGACGAGCCCCGCCTTGCGCAGGCCGGCCGCAAGCTCGGCCGGCGTGATGAACATGTCGGGGTCGTGCGTGCCCGCCGGCAGCAGCTTCAGCACGTCCTCCGCCATCGTGATCGCCGCGAAACGGGCGACGGGGTTGCGGTTGATCGTGTCGAAGAGGAAGAGGCCACCGGGGCGCAGAACGCGCGCGACCTGCCCCAGAACGCGGTCGAGATCCGCCACGTGTTCCAGAACGTCGACGCAGACCACGGCGTCGAAGGACGCGTCCTCATCGCGCAGGTCCTCGCCCGTTCCGACACGGTAGCGGATATCGAGCCCCGTTGCCTCGGCATGGGCGCGCGCGGCGGCGATCGCCTTTTCGGCCGGATCGACCCCCGTGACCCGCGCGCCCCGCGCCGCGATGGCCTCGGACATGAACCCTCCCGCACAGCCCAGATCGAGAACGTCCTTGCCGGCCCAGTCGATTCGCGTATCGAACCAGGACAGGCGGCCCGGTACCATGTTCTTGAGAACCCGTATCCAGCGGACATCGTCGGACCACCACTTTTCGGCCATGCCGTCGTAGATCGTCAGGTCGTTGCGGTCCTGCCGGGGCATCCGGTACCTCCCTCGCTGTTGCGCGGCGAGATAGCCCGGAGCGCCGGAATACCCAAGGATTGCCGAAAACTTTACCCATTAGGCCCGTCTTCATCAGCCCTTGCTAAAGCCCCTTGCGAACAACAAAGGGGCAACGGCCATGGCGTCGAACCGGCCGGTCATCATCAAGCGCAAGAAGGTCGTCGGCGGCGGTGGTCATCATGGCGGCGCGTGGAAGGTCGCCTATGCGGATTTCGTGACGGCGATGATGGCGTTCTTCATGCTGATGTGGCTGCTCAACGCGACCTCGGAAGAACAACGCGAGGGGATCGCGGATTATTTCAGCCCCAGCATCCCGCTGGTGCGCAAGTCCGGCGGCGGATCGATGGCGCTGGGCGGTGACGAGGCGACCTCCAACGACACGCTGCTCGGAAATGCCGGTGGCCAGCTGACCGATCCGCCCGGCGCGCCCGTGGGCCCGGAGGATCGCGCCGCGGCCCAGGCCGAACTCGAACGGCTGCAGGACATGCTGGGAGCGGGTTCGGGCGAATCGAGTGTGGCCGACCCGCTGCTCGATCATATCGTGACACGCGTCACCGACGAGGGGCTGATCGTCGACCTCTTCGACCTGCCCGGCGCGCGGCTGTTCGAGGAAGGGACCGACCGGCCGACGGGGCTCATGCGCGACCTTCTGATCGTGGTGCGGGACGTCTTCGCGCTCGCAACGAACGAGGTGGCGATAAACGGACATGTCCGATCCGAGGCGATCGTGCGCAGCCAGCGCACCGAATGGGACCTTTCCGCGGCGCGTGCGCAAAGGGCCCGTGAACTCTTCGCGCAGGAAAGGTTCGACGAAACCCGCATCCAGCGCATCGGTGGCTATGCCGACCGCGAACTCATCCGTCGCGATCCGATGGATGTGCGCAACAACCGGATCGAACTGATCCTTCTGAGATAGATCCCGACCTTTACCGGTCCCGTTAGCCTACCGTTAAGCCCGGTCGTCTAATCAACGGGGCAAGCAAGATGCCGTCGCAGCAGAAAGGCGATTAACATGACGATTTCCTCATCCATGGCCGCAGGCGTTTCGGGATTGAACGCCAACTCGCAGCGGCTGGCCAGTATCTCCGACAACATCGCCAATTCCGGAACCTACGGCTACAAGCGCACGATGACGGATTTCCACTCGATGGTCATCGATAGCGGATCCGCCGGCAAGTACACCGCGGGCGGCGTCCGCGCCTCGACAACGCGGCTGGTCGATGAGAGCGGCCAGATCCAGAATACCAAGAACTCGACCGATATCGCGATCAAGGGCCGGGGTTTCCTGCCCGTCACCACCGCCTCGGCGGCGGCGCAGGGCGGCACGCTGCCGCTGTCGCTGATGACGACCGGGTCGTTCCGGCCCGATGATTCCGGCATTCTGACGGATGCCGCGGGCAATGTCCTTCTGGGCGCGCCGGCCAATGCCGACGGCACCATCCCCGCCTTTCCGCGCGACAGTGCCGCAGGCCTCCAGCCGGTGAACATTTACCACAACCAGCTGGCGGTCAATCCGACCAACGCGATGACGATGCATGTCAATCTGCCGTCCGGCGAGACCGAGGCCGGTGCCGCGAACACGCCCCAGGACATCAGCCTGCAATATATCGGCAATCTGGGCCAGACCGAGACGCTGCGCGCGACCTTCACGCCCACCCCGGCCGCCGGGCCCGCTGCCTCGAACGAATGGACGATGACGATCACCGACAGCGCGAGCAACGGTGCCGTGGTCGGTGAATACGTGATGCGCTTCAACACCGGCAACGACAACGGTGGCACCCTGGCCTCGGTCAATTCGACCGACACCGCGCTCTACGACGAATACGAGGCGGCGAGCGGGACGATCTCGGTCGACGTGGCCGGCGAGACGATCGTCATCGACGTGGGCACGCTCGATTCGGTGACCGGCATGACCCAGCTCGACACGGCGTTCTCCCCCACCAACCTCGAAAAGAACGGCTCGTCCGTGGGCAACCTCATCGGTGCCGAGATCGGCCCCGACGGGATCGTGACGGCGACCTACGATTCGGGCTTCACGCGGACCATCTATCAGGTCCCGGTGATCGACGTGGCCAATCCCAACGGGCTCAAGGCCGGCAACGCGCAGACCTACACGGCGACGCTCGACAGCGGCGACATGTTCCTCTGGGATGCCGCGACGGGGCCGGTCGGCGAGACGGTCGGCTATTCCCGTGAGGCGAGCACCACCGACGTGGCGACCGAACTCACCGATCTGATCCAGACCCAGCGGGCCTATTCGTCGAATGCGAAGATCATTCAGACGGTTGACGAGATGCTTCAGGAAACGACCAACCTGAAACGCTGATCCACCCATTGAAGGAGGCGTGCGATGAGTCTCTCTGCAGCAATGAATTCCGCCCTTTCGGGCCTCGGGGCGGCGAGCCGTTCGGCTCAGGTCGTGTCGTCGAACATCTCGAACGCCCTGACGCCGGGATATGCGGTGCGCGAGACCAACCTCGCCACCCAAGTGACCGGCGGGGTGCGGGTGGAGGGCGTCGGCCGCGCCGTCGATCCGGCCCTTCTTGCGGAAAGCCGTCTGGTGGGGGCCGAAGCGGCCGAGGCCGGCACGCGGCGGCAGGCGCTCGACCGTCTGTCGAAGCTCATGGGCGATATCGGTTCGAGCGCATCGCTGTCGGGCCGGATGGGCCAACTCGACGCGCAGCTCATCGAGGCGGCCGGAGACCCCGCCTCGGTGACGAGGCTCACCTCCGTCGCCACGACCGCGGGTGAGATCGCGACGTTCCTCAACCGCGCCAGCGACGGCGTGCAGCAAATTCGGCGCGAGGCCGACCGGGATATCGCGACGCAGGTCGAGGCGCTGAATCAGGGATTGCAGCGCATCGACAAGCTCAACCGCGACATCCTCAAAACGTCCGCGCGGGGCGAGGATACCAACGGGCTCAAGGACATGCGGCAGCGCGAGATCGACGTGATCGCGTCGATCGTGCCGCTGCGCGAGATCGCCCGACCGAATGGCGGTGTCGGCCTGATGACCCCGAACGGCCAGATGCTTCTCAACGAGCAGCCCGCCGTGATCGGCTTCATGCCGTCCGCCGCGATGCCGCTCGGGGCGGCTGCCGCATCCACCCTGACCGTCGACGGACGCGTCGTCGACATGAGCCGTCCGGACGGCCCCATGTCGGGCGGAACGCTCTCCGGGGCTTTCTCGGTGCGCGACGATCTTGCGCCGGGGCTCCAGGCGAAACTCGACGGCTTCACGCGTGATCTGATCGAGAGGTTCGACGACGTGCCCGGCCTTTCGGTTCCGGGTCAACCCGGCCTGTTCACCGATGATGGCGCGGCTTTCGCGGCAGGAAACGAGGCCGGCATCTCGGCGCGCATCTCGCTCAACACGCTCGTCGATCCGCATGGCGCCGGCGAGGTCTGGCGGCTGCGCGACGGGCTCGGTGTGGCGGGTGCCGGTGCGCAGGGCGATGCCACGATCCTGCAATCCATGCGCAGTGCGCTCGACCTGACCGCGCCGGCAGGGTCGGCCGCGCTCGGCAATTCGGCCCTCACGCTCGGCGGACAGGCCGATTCGGTGATGTCGTTCGTTGGCGGACAGCTCTTCCGCGCGGAGCAGAGCGAGACCTTTGCCACCAGCCGCTCGGCAGAGCTGACGCAGAAGACGCTCGCGAATGGCGTCGACACGGATGCGGAGCTTCAGAACATGCTGATGATCGAACGGATGTACGGCGCCAACACCAAGATCATTCAGGCCGCCGACGCCATGCTGCAACGCTTGTTGGAGATCTAGACCATGTCCCTATCCTCGATCGGCGATCTCGCCAGCACCTTCATCGCCCGGCGCTCCGTCTCGCAGCTCAATCGCGAGATGGCCACGCTCGGAACCGAGCTGACCACCGGCCTGCGGTCGGATCCGCGATCCGCCGTCTCCGGCGATTCGGGCATGATCTCCGGGATCGAACGTTCGCTGACGCGGGTCGCGGCCTTCACCGAGACCGCCAAGCAGGCCGGCGTCCGCATGGGCGCGATGCAGTTCACTCTCGACAAGGTCCAGAACGAGATGGACGCGGTGCTTTCGAACGTCCTGCTCGGCGCCTCGGACATGGGAACCGCCTATGTGGAAACGACGAAGGTCTCGTCGGCCGAGGCATTCAACTCGGTCGTTGCCGGCCTGAATACCTCCGTGGGCGGTCGATACCATTTCTCGGGCACCGAGACCGGGACACCCCCGCTCCGCGATGCGGGCCAGATCCTGGCCAAGCTCGAACTGCTCGTCGCGGACAGTCCCGATGCCGAGACCATGATCACGACGATCGAGGATTATTTCGGCCCGACCGGTGCGTTCCTCGCCGACGACTATCAGGGCAGCGACAAGAGCCTGACCCCCCTCGAGGTCGCCGAAGGGACATTCGTGTCGAGCGAGATGCGGGCGGACGACCAGAGCATTCGCGACGCCCTGTCCGGTCTCGCCAAGGCGCATTTCGCCAGCTCCGGTACGTTCACCACCGGCAGTGCCGACTACAAGGCCGTGCTTGCCTCCTCCGGATCGCAGTTGCGCAAGGCCGATGGCGAGCTGATCGCCCAAAGGTCGGTCGTGGGGGCCGGGGAGGCCCGCATCGAGGCCGCGACGAGCCGCAATGCCACCGAGGATACCGCGCTCCAGCAGGCGAGATTGAACCTCATCGGCGCCGACCGATACGAAACCGCCACCCGTCTGCAGGAGACCGAATTGCAACTCGAGTCGCTCTATATGATGACCGCCCGCATGTCGCGGCTCAGCCTGACGAACTACCTGTGATGATGCGTTTCATCCTTACCCTTCTCTGCGGGCTCGTCGTGTCGACGGCGCTTGCGGCCGCGCCCGTCCGGATCAAGGACCTGGTGGAATTCGACGGCGTCCGGGGCAACGACCTGGTCGGATACGGCCTCGTCGTGGGCCTCAACGGCACCGGCGACGGGCTCCGGAACTCTCCCTTCACCGAAGAGATCATGGCCAACATGCTCGAACGGCTCGGGGTCAACGTGAACGGCGAGCAGTTTCGCCCGCGAAACGTGGCCGCCGTGCTCGTGACCGCCGAGTTGCCGCCATTCTCGCGGGCCGGCAGCCAGATCGACGTCACGGTCTCGGCCATCGGCGATGCGACGTCCCTTCTGGGGGGAACGTTGGTGATGACGCCGCTCAACGCGGCCGACGGCCAGATCTATGCCGTGGCCCAGGGCACCGTCATCGCCGGCGGCGCCTCGGCGGAAGGGGATGCGGCCACGGTGACCACCGGGGTTCCCACCGCGGGGTCGGTGCCCTCGGGCGCGCGTGTGGAACGCGAGATCGACTTCGATTTCACGTCGCTTACGGATATCCGGCTCGCCCTGAGGACACCGGATTTCACCACCGCGGCGCGGATCGAGCAGGCGATCAACGGCGACCTCAACCGCGCCGTGGCGGTCATGCTCGACGCAGGCACCGTTCAGGTCAACATCGCCGCGACCCAGGCGCGATCGCCTGCGCATGCGATGGGCCGGATCGAGAATATCCGCGTCGAGCCCGAACGCAGCGCGCGCGTCGTGGTCGATCAGCGATCCGGCACGATCGTGATGGGCGAGGATGTCCGCATCAGCCGCGTCGCCGTCAGCCAGGGAGGCCTGACGATCCGCGTGGAAGAGGCGCCCGTCGCCGTTCAGCCGAACCCGTTCGCACCCGGCGAGACGGTCGTCGTCCCGCGCACCAATGCCGCGATCGAGGAGGAGCCTGGCATCGGCCTGGCCGAGGTGCCCGACGGTACGTCGCTGTCGGATGTGGTGGCGGGGCTCAATGCGCTCGGGGTCGCACCGCGCGACATGATCGACATCCTCAAGAGCATCAAGGCCGCCGGCGCCCTCCACGCGGACTTCATCGTCCAGTAGGGTATTCACCTCCACGGAGCGCCCCGAGAATGGCCTCCGCGGTCGTCTCGGGGGCTTCCTCGTGAACGAGATGGCCGCCGCGCCCGAGTGGGACGTGGCGGCCATGCCGCGCGAGCGCCGCCGCGCGCGACGAGACCGCCGGCGGCACGGTGCGATCCCCGTCGCCGGTCACCAGCGTCAGCCGTCCGGTATAATTCGCGATCACGCTGTCGAGACCGCGCGTCGACCATTGCGCCATCATGCACAGCGCCCCCTCGATATGGTCCGGGTCTTCCAGCAAACGCCGGTAGCGCGCGATGCCCTCGGGGTCGAGGCGCGATCCGGTCGCCTCGAGAAGTCGCTCCACGCGGCCCTCGCTCCGGGCCAGCCGCGCCAGCGCGCGGGTGACGCCGGGCGTCAGCGTCAGCGCGCGCGCGGCCATCGGGAACAGCCATCCCGCCGCACCGTCGAACCCGCTGAGGGCCGCGTTGACGCCCACGATATGCGCGATGTCTCGGGGTCGATCCGGGTCTGCCGCCATCTGTACCGCGAGGGCGGCGCCCGCGGAATGTCCGACGACGGCCTCCGGAGCCCGGCCAAGCGCGGTCATCAGCGACCAGAGATCCGTGGCCATCGTGGCGGGCCGGCTGCGCTGACGCGTGCCCATCCGGGTCAGGCCGTGGCCCGGCAGGTCGATCGCGATCACGCGGTGGCTCTCGGCGAGGATATCGAGCATCCCCGCCCAGCTATGGCAGGATGCACCCGTCCCGTGGAGAAGCAGAAGGTCGGGTCCTGCGCCCCGTTCCCGCACATGCCAGCGATGCGGACGGCAGGTCACCAGTTGCGGCGGCGCGGTGCTCGGGAACCCGTCTCCTGAATCGTCGGTGCGATCCATGTCAGCTTGCCATGATCGGCGCGACCGCTTGCCCCAGCCGGGACGCATCCGCGCGCGGCAGGGCCAGATAGCGGGCCGACATGATCCCGGCCAGAGCCGCGAGATCGGGCGTGGCGCGCCGACCGGTATCGACGACGAGGCCGCCGGGGCAGATCGCTTGCACCTCGGCGGCGATGCGCCGGGCATCGTCGCCCGCCTGCATGCGGTCCGCGTGTCCTTCGAGGTCGATATTCGCGCGCCCGTCCGTCAGCAGGGCCAGGGAGGGCGTAAAGCCGCGCCCGCCCGCGTGACGGGCCAGGTCTACCGCCGCCAGCAGGCCGGTGGCGAGCGGCGTCCCCCCTCCTCCGGGCAGCGCGGCCAGGCGCTTGCGCGTCTGGACGAGCGATCTCGTGGGCGGCAGCAAGAGCTCCGCTCCGGCGCCGCGAAACGCGATCAGGGCCACGTGGTCACGGCGGGCATAGGCCTGCGACAGCAGCAGCTCGATTGCGCCCTTGGCCTCGGCGAGGCGCGCCATCGCCTGCGATCCCGATGCATCGACCGCGAAGATCAGCAGTCGGTCGGATTTCTGTTCGAACCGCCGTATCCGGAAATCCTCGGAGCGCAGATGCAGGAGCCGCGCGGGTCCGCTCTCGCGCCGCAGTTTCTGCCACGGCGCGGCGGCCCGAAGTGTCGCGGCGACATCGAGCCTCGCGGCATCCGATATCTGCCCCGGGCGCGCCGGCAGGGGGCGGCCGCGCCGGTTGCTGCGGATCGCGGCGCCGGAGCCCTGCGCGGCGCGCTGCGTCCGCGCGACGCGTCCCGCGACGAGGGCGCTCAGAAGATCCGGGGGAAGGCTCGCGCGCGCCGCCTCGACCAGAAGTTCGGGGGGCGGCCCCTCGGACGCTTCGGGCGGCGTGTCGGGGCGTTCGTCCGAACGGTCGTCGGGCGGCGGGGGCGGCGGTGCGGTCTCATCCGACGGCGCGTCCGTCATCACCCCGCGATGGGCGAGCGTCAGTTCCACGGCGCGGATCAGATCGCTCTCTTCCACATGAAGCCGCCCGTCGAGCGCGGCGAGCCCGCGTGCCGCGCGGCCGGTCAGCATCGGCGCGCGCAGGCTGTCGATGCCGAGCGCCACGGCGGCCGCGACGATGTTGCGGAACGCGCCATCCGGCAGCGTGACCCTGCAATAGAGGCTGCGCGCACGCGTGCGATCGGGCAGCGGCACGGCGCCCAACGCGCCACGCGGCAGATCGTCGAGGTTGAGGAAGAGGCCGAGCCGCTCGCCCAGTGCCGCGGGCAGGTGTTCGTCGTCGCCGGCCGATTCGTCGAGCGCGATCACGCCGAGCTCGCCCGCATCCATCGCCTGCCCGAGCCGCGCGGCAAGGGCGGGCGCGGCGCGCTCCGCCATGGTCAGGCAGACGATGTCGGCCGCGTCGATGAGCCCCGAACGCCGGACGGGGCGCCCCGTCGCGAGGGTGGCGGCCAGGTCGAGGCCGCCGTCGAGCGCCTCGTCGGACATCGACGGCGAAAGCCGCCGCGCCCCGAGCGGTTCCAGGATCCGCAGCGCATGATCGCGCGCCGGACCGGGCCTCGCGCGGATCCAGAGCCCGCCCATCGCCTTCGGGTCGAGCGCGAAGAGCCGAAGCGCATCGCGCGCGCGGCCCCATTGCGCCGCATCGCTCATTCGGCGGCGGCCCGCAGCGGTCCCAGGGTCTCGCTCACGATGCGGTCCACCCGCACGGCGCTTCCGGCCTCGTCCATCGGATCGCGCCGCAGGCGGTGCTGCAAGGCCATCGCGGCCACCCGGCGCAGATGGTCGCGCCCGACCTCCGCCGCCCCCTCGAACGCCGCCTGGGCGCGCGCGGTCCGCAATAACGTCAGTTCGCCGCGCAACCCGTCGGAGCCGAGCGCGATGCAAAGCGCCGCGCAATCGTGCAGGACCCCTTCGGGTGTCTCCACCTTCGGCAGGGCCGCGCGCGCAGCGACGATCGCCGCGCGCAGGTCCGCATCCGCGGCGTCCCACTCTGCCGCGAAGGCCTTCGGGTCGCGGTCGTAGGCATCCCGGCGGCGCATCACTTCGACACGCGTTTCCACGTCGCGCGGCGAGGTCACGTCGACCGCCAGGCCGAACCGGTCCAGCAACTGAGGCCTGAGCTCGCCTTCCTCGGGATTGCCCGAACCGACGAGGACGAAGCGCGCGGGATGGCGGATCGACAAACCCTCGCGTTCGACCACGTTCTCGCCGGATTGCGCCACGTCGAGCAACAGGTCGACGATGTGATCCTCCAGCAGGTTCACCTCGTCGATATAGAGGTATCCGCGGTTGGCCCGCGCGAGCAGGCCGGGCTGGAACGCCTTCTCGCCGCGGGTGAGCGCGCGTTCGATGTCGAGCGCGCCCGTCACCCGGTCCTCGGTCGCGCCGAGCGGCAGGTCCACGACCGGGGTGGGGCGCTGGACGATGCGGGTCGAGCCGATCTGGGCCCAATCGGGGCACTCGGACTTTCGGGCGGAATTGACGGGGCAATCCGCGACCTGCCGGATGGGCGGCAGCAGCGCCGCCAGCGCGCGCACCGCCGTCGATTTGCCGGTGCCCCGGTCACCGAAGACCAGCACGCCGCCGATCTTCGCGTCGATCGCCGTCAGGATCATCGCCCGCTTCATGGCCTGCTGGCCCACGATGGCCGAAAAGGGAAAGGGCCTGGTCACGCTGCGATCTCCGGCAGGGGGCGGGCGCCGGACCATCGGCCGCGCGTGCCGACGACGCGGAACCGTGCGTAGAGCTCTTCGGAGAACCAGTCGCCCTCGCGGACGGCGCGGATGGCGTGGGCATGCGGCCCGTCGCAGCGTGCAAATTCCGCCATGGCTGCCTCGTCCGGCCAGACGGAAAAGGTGATCTGGTGCAGCCAGGGGACTTCGCCGATGCCGATCTTGAAGGCGACGTTCGCATCCGTGCCGATCACGTCGGATATGCGGGGAACCCGACCCCAGAACGGTCTCAGGTGCCGCGTCCGGATCGTCGCGCGGGTCAGCGCGGCCAACGGGCCGCCCGGATCGGGGCCCGGCACGAAGGGCTGCCGTCCCGTCCATGCGCCCCGCGACGCGGTCGGGCGCAGGAAGAGGGTCCAGCTCTCGGATGCGCGCGCCCGCCAGCGGCGAAAAACCGGGGCATTCGCCAGATGGCGCCGCGCCGCTTCCTCGTCGGTCCAGCAGGCGAGGATGGCCCATGTCGAGGTCTCGGGGATCGGCGCAAAGCCCTCGCCGCTGCCCGAGCCGCAGAGCTTCCAGAACTGGCATTCGGGCATCCGCCATAGCGGCCAGCGCGCCAGCCCCATCTGACAGAAGGCCCAAAGACGCGCACGCCGCGTGTCGAAGCGGTGCAGGGACAGCGTCACGATCTGAATGGGGCCTCTCCAGCGGCAGGGACGAATGTCAATCCACTCTGACATCTTCAGGGGCATTTGCAACGGGGTCTCGGCGAAGATGCCCGATTGTCAGGTTCGATTGACAGGGGTAGGCTCGACCCCATGAACGCAATCTCCTCTTCCGGCGGGCCCAGCCGCGCCATCGTCATCGGCGCCGGGTTGGGTGGCCTCGCCGCCGCCATGCGGCTCGGCGCCAAGGGGTACGAGGTCACCGTGATCGACCGGCTCGACAGTCCCGGCGGTCGCGGCTCCGCGCTGCACATGGAGGGGCATCGGTTCGACCTCGGACCCACGATCGTGACCGTGCCGGAGCTCTTCCGCGATCTCTGGACGGCGTGCGGGCGGGATTTCGATGCCGACGTCGATCTGCGCGCCCTCGATCCGTTCTACGAGATCAGGTGGCCGGACGGGTCGACCTTCACCGCCAGGCAGGACACGGATGCGATGCGCGCCGAGGTTGCGCGGCTTTCGCCCGGCGACGTCGCGGGCTACGACCGGTTCCTGCGGGATGCGGCGGCGCGCTACGATTTCGGGTTCTGCGATCTGGGTCGTCGCTCCATGCACCGGTTCGCCGACCTCGTGCGCGTGCTGCCGAGATTTGCGAGGCTTCGCGCCGACCGCTCTGTCGCGTCCCATGCGAAACGCCGGTTCCGCGATCCGCGCTTGCAGATGGCGTTCAGTTTCCATCCGCTCTTCATCGGGGGTGATCCGTTCAACGTGACGTCGATGTATATCCTCGTCAGTCATCTGGAGAAGGAATTCGGCGTCCACTACGCGATGGGCGGCGTCGCGGCCATCGCCGAGGCCATGGTCAAGGTCATCGTCGCGCAAGGGGGGACGATCCGGATGGGCGCCGAGGTTGACGAGATCCTGATCGAGAACGGCGCGGCCAAAGGGGTCCGGCTCGCCAACGGGCGGGTCGAGGCCGCGGAGCTGGTCGTTTCGAACGCCGATGCGGGACATACCTACGACCGCCTGCTGCGCAACGGTCCGCGGAAACGCTGGACGCCCGCGCGGTTGCGGTCCCGACGATGGTCCATGGGGCTTTACGTGTGGTATTTCGGAACGCGCGATACCGCCGCGATGTGGCCCGATGTGGGGCATCACACGATCCTCAACGGGCCACGCTACAAGGGTCTCGTGCGCGACATCTTCATCAAGGGGCAGTTATCGGAGGACATGTCGCTCTATTTGCATCGCCCCTCCGTCACGGACCCGTCCGTCGCGCCGGAAGGCGGCGACACGTTCTATGCCCTGTCGCCGGTTCCGCATCTGGGCTTCGACCGTGCCGTCGACTGGGCGGCGGAGGCGGCGTCCTACAAGGACAAGGTCGCGGCACAGCTCGAAACGCTGATCCCCGGGTTCCGGGAGCGTATCACCGCAAGCCACGTCATGACGCCGCCCGATTTCCGTGACCGGTACCTCTCGACCAACGGCTCCGGTTTCTCGATCGAGCCTCGGATCCTGCAATCGGCATGGTTCCGTCCCCATAACATCAGCGAGGAGGCGCGCGGCCTCTATCTTGTCGGCGCGGGGACCCATCCCGGCGCCGGATTGCCCGGCGTGATCTCGTCGGCCGAGATCCTGGGCCAGCTCGTGCCCGATGCCGCGCAGCCCGTCGCAAGGCCCGTGGAGGTTGCCGCCGAATGATGGAGTCCGACGACCTGCGGCATTGCCGCGACGCGATCCGGCAAGGGTCGCGATCGTTCCACGCGGCATCCAAGCTGCTGCCTGCCCGGGTGCGCGATCCCGCCCTGGCGCTTTACGCCTTTTGCAGGTTGGCCGACGACGCGGTCGACCTCGGCGGCGACAAGACGGGCGCCGTGCGGCGCCTGCGCGACCGGCTCGACCTCGCCTATCGGGGACGGCCGCTCGACGCGCCGGCCGATCGTGCGTTCACCGCGGTGATCGAGGAGGTGCAGATGCCCCGCGCACTTCCCGAAGCCTTGCTCGAAGGGCTGGCCTGGGACGCGCTCGAAAGGCGATACGACGATCTCGCGGCTCTGCACGGCTATGCGGCGCGTGTCGCGTCGGCCGTGGGCGCGATGATGTGCGTGCTGATGGGTGTGCGCGACCGCGATGCCCTCGCACGGGCCTGCGATCTGGGCGTGGCGATGCAGCTTACCAACATCGCCCGCGACGTGGGCGAAGATGCACGGGCG
Organism: uncultured Paracoccaceae bacterium; assembly: GCA_947489705.1. Taxonomy (GTDB): domain Bacteria; phylum Pseudomonadota; class Alphaproteobacteria; order Rhodobacterales; family Rhodobacteraceae; genus Palleronia. Next base: position 161,349 of record CANLEQ010000001.1, on the reverse strand, counting down.
GGACGGATCTATCTGCCCACCGACTGGCTCCATGCCGCCGGGATCGAGCCCGACGCCTTCCTTGCGGAACCGGGCCCGGACCCGCGGATCCGCGAACTGGTGCGGCACCTTCTCGATCATGCCGAGAGGCTCTACACGCGGTCCGAGGCCGGGATCGGCGCCTTGCCGCGGTCCTCGCGACCGGGGATCTTCGCCGCGCGGCACATCTATGCCGGCATCGGGGGAGAAGTCCGGCGCAACGCGTACGATTCGATCAGCCGGCGCGCCCGCACTACGCCCGTCCAGAAGGCGGGATGGTTGGGCCTCGCCGCGATCCGTGCCGGACTGACGATGGCGATGCCGCGGTCCGCGGTGCTCTATGCCGATCCGCTTCCGGAGGTGGCGTTCCTCGTCGATGCCGCCGCACGCGCGAACCCCGCGCCGGCGCAATGGGGCGAGGGTCGCGCGGGCGCCTTGATAGGCGTCTTCGCGCAGCTCGAACAGAACGACCGCGCGCGGATCAGGACGGGCGCCTGAGCCCACCCTGCGGTTCCGCCCCTTGTATCGGCGCACCGTCTGTGGCTCACTCCGCTCCCGAAGGGGATCGGACCCGCGATCGCGCGAGAGATGGCCGACCCGAACTGACGAATGGGATGGACGATGAGCAAGCTTGACCAACTGCGCGAGATGACCGTGGTGGTCGCCGATACCGGCGACGTTGATGCGGTGCGGCGGCTGAAACCGCATGATTGCACGACCAATCCGTCCATCGTGCTCAAGGCCGTGGGCTCGGATTACTTCGCCGATACGCTGTCGGAGACGATCGAGGCCAATCGCGGCAAGGAGCCGGCGGTCGTCGCCGACGCCCTGACCGTCGCCGTCGGTGCGGAACTGGCGGGCATCGTGCCGGGCCGCGTCTCGACCGAGGTCGATGCGCGACTGAGTTTCGACGCCGATGCCGCGGTCGACAAGGCCATGCGCCTGATCGAGGCCTATGAGGCGCGGGGCGTCGGGCGCGAGCGGATCCTGATCAAGCTCGCTTCCACCTGGGAGGGGATCCGCGCCGCCGAACGCCTTCAGAAGGACGGGATTGACTGCAACCTCACGCTGCTCTTCTCGATGGCGCAGGCGAAGGCCTGCGCCGACGCGGGCGCGTTCCTGATCTCGCCCTTCGTGGGACGGATCACGGACTGGTACAAGGCGTCCGAGGGCGTGGAAGGCTATGCGCCCGACGAGGATCCGGGCGTGAAATCGGTGCGCGAGGTCTACGAGTATTACAAGACCCACGGGATCGAGACCGTCGTCATGGGGGCTTCGTTCCGCAACGCGGCCCAGATCGAGGCGCTGGCCGGGTGCGACCGGCTGACCATCTCGCCGGACCTGCTTGAAGAGTTGCATTCGGACGAGGGAACGCTCGAGCGCAAGCTGTCGCCGGGAACCGGCAGCGGCTCGCCCGTCTCCATTCCGGAACCGGATTTCCGGTGGGAGCTCAACGAGGATGCGATGGCGACCGAGAAGCTCGCCGAGGGCATCCGCAAGTTTCACGCCGATGCGGTGAAGCTGGAACGGCTGATCGTCGAGCGGACCTGACCGCCACAACCTGCATTCGCGAATTACTACGGGAGGGGAACGCCTGATGAGCTTTCTCGGCATCGATCTTGGTACGTCCGGGCTTCGCGCCCTGCTGGTCGACGACAACGGCGTTCCGTTGGGCTCGGCCGAACGACCCTGCGGGGTCAGCACGCCGCATTCGGGGTGGAGCGAACAGGATCCCGCCGAGTGGATCGACGCGCTCGAAGGGGCGGTGTCGGAATTGCGCGCGTCCCACCCGGAATTCGCGAAGCTGAAGGGGATCGGCGTCGCCGGGCACATGCACGGTGCGACCCTGCTGGACGGGGACGACAGGGTGATCCGTCCCTGCATCCTCTGGAACGACACCAGATCGCATGCCGAGGCGGCGGAACTCGACGCGATGGTCGACGTGCGCGCGGTTTCGGGCAACATCGTGTTTCCCGGCTTCACTTCCCCCAAGCTCGCCTGGGTGCGCAAGCACGAGCCCGAGAATTTCGCGCGCGTCGCGAAGGTCCTGCTCCCCGCGGCCTACATGAACTTCTATCTGACCGGCGATCATGTGGCCGACATGTCCGACAGTGCGGGAACCTCCTGGCTCGACGTGGGTGCGCGGGACTGGTCCGACATGCTGCTCGAGGCGTCGCATATGCGCGCGGACCAGATGCCCCGTCTGGTCGAGGGCTCCGCGCCCGCGGGCGCGCTTCGCCGCGATCTGGCAGAGGCATGGGGTATCGAGGGCGAGGTCACGATCGCCGGCGGTGCGGGCGACAACGCGGCCGCCGCAGTCGGGATCGGGGCGCAGGCCGAGGGCGACGGGTTCCTGTCGCTCGGCACGTCGGGTGTCCTTCTGGCCGCGCGCGACGGCTACAATCCCGCGCCGGAAACCGCGCTGCACACGTTCTGCCATGCGTTGCCGGGGCGGTGGTACCAGATGGGCGTGATGCTCTCGGCCACCGACAACCTCAACTGGCTGGCGCGGATCACCGGTGTCGAGCCCGCCCGGCTGACCTCGGATCTGGGGGACAGCTTGCACGCCCCGGGCCGCGTGCGGTTCCTGCCCTATCTCTCGGGAGAGCGCACGCCGCATAACGACGCCGCGATCCGCGGCAGCTTCACCGGGCTCGGGACCGATACCGGTCGCGACGAGATGACCCGCGCCGTCCTCGAAGGGGTGGCGTTCGGCCTGCGCGACAGTCACGAGGCCCTGAAGAAGGCCGGCGGGCATATCGACAGGCTGATCGCCATCGGCGGTGGGACCCGATCGGATTACTGGCTGCGTCTGATCGCCACGGTTCTCGACGTGCCGGTCGAACTGCCTTCGGGCGGGGAGTTCGGCGCGGCCCTCGGCGCCGCACGGCTCGGCCTCATCGCGGCGACGGGCGCGGATCCCGAAGCGATCGTGAAGAGCCCCGAGATCGGCCGGACCTTCGAGCCGGAGCAAAGCCTCGTAGCCGATTTCGACGCGGCCTACGACGCCTTCCGGGCGGCCTATCCGGCGATCCGCGACATCCAGTAACGCGAACGCGACCCGGGGGCCGCTATCGCCCCGCTTGCCGGGGCGCTATATCGTGGCAAGCCATTTAATGAGCATGCGGGGGATGCGGGGATGCGGCGCGACGATCTGGGAGCGCGACCCGACTGGACCGAGAAGGCGGAGGCCGCTGGCTTCACCTTCCACCATCTCGACGGTCCGCTCTACTGGGACGAATCGGCGGCCTATGCCTTCACGCTCTCCGAGATCGAGGAGGAGCTGGAGCGGCCCGCCGAAGAATTGCACGGAATGTGCCGCGACGCGGTGGCCCGGATCGTGGAATCCGAGGAGCTGATGGACCGGTTGGCGATTCCGCCGGCTCATCGGGATCTCGTCGCGCAAAGCTGGCGCGACGAGGCCCCCGAGCTCTATGGCCGCATGGACTTTTCCTACGGCGCCGGGGGGCCTGCCAAGCTTCTCGAATACAACGCCGACACGCCCACCACGCTCTACGAGACGTCGGGGTTCCAGTGGCACTGGCTCGAGGACATAATCGCGTCGGGACGCCTGCCGGAGGGCACGGACCAGTTCAACGGCATTCACGAGGCGATCGTCGAACGGTTCCGGGCGATGTTCGAGCCCGATACCGACATTCATTTTGCCGCGTTCGAGGATGCGGTCGAGGATTACGCGACCGTCGAGACCATAGCCTGGGCCGCGCGCGAGGCCGGGATGGGCGCGCATTTCACCGATATCCGCCAGATCGGCGTGACCGAGACGGGGCAGTTCGCGGATGGCGAGGATCGGGTGATCGGCGCGCTTTTCAAGCTTTATCCGTGGGAGGACATGCTGCGCGACGATTTTGCCGACGCGATCGCGGGCGCGGGCTGCCGCATCCTCGAGCCCGCGTGGAAGGCGCTTTTGTCGAACAAGGGCATCCTTCCCATTCTCTGGGACATGTTTCCGGGGCATCCGAACCTGCTTCCGGCGGTCTTTGCCGATGGCGATGCAAGCGATCTCGGCCCGGACGTCGTGGAAAAGCCGATCTTCTCCCGCGAGGGGGCCGGCATCCGTATCCGTGCGGGCGACGAGAGCGAGGCGTCGGCCGATACCGCCTACGACGCCCATCCCCGGATCCTTCAGGCCTATGCGCCCCTGCCCAGGTTCGGCGAGGAATACGTCATGTGCGGGGTCTGGCTCGTCGGGCCGGAGGCGCACGGTCTGGGCCTGCGCGCCGATCGGTCGCGGATCACCCAGGATACCAGCCGCTTTCGCCCGCATTACATCGAGGCATGACATGATGACACCGCACCCGCCCCGCAAGCGCGCCCGCCATGCGCGCGTCCTGCTCCTCGGCACCGCTGCCTTCGGCCTCGCCGCGTGCCAGCCCGAGGAGCAGGTCGACGCGACGGTCTTCCCCTCGGTCGAGGAATGTCGCGCGCTGGCCGCCCTTCCCGAGAACGACTTCACCGCGGAGGATTGCGCGGCCGGTCTCGAGGAGGCGCAGGCGATCCATCGGGAAAGCGCACCGCGCTACGAGGACGAGGCACTTTGCGAGGAGCAGCATGGCGGGGAATGCGTTGTCGAGACACGCTCCGACGGGTCGTCCGTCTTCCTTCCGCTCCTGGCCGGCTACATGATCGGCAACATGCTGGGCGGGCGGGGCTATGCGGCCAAGCCGCTCTATCGCACGCCGGGAGGACGTTTCGCGACACCCGGGGGCGGTACTGTCCTCTCGGGGCTCAGGGGCAAGACCCAGCTGCGCCCGAACTCGTTCGCGGCCTCGAGCAGCACCCGGGCCGCGGCGCCCCTGTCGCGCGCGGCCGTGCAGAGCCGCGGCGGTTTCGGCGCATCGCGGACCGGCGGCGGTATCGGCGCGCGCGGCTTCGGCGGCTGAGCCCGCGGCGAGGGCGGTGCGAAACCGCTCCGCTCGCCGCGGGGCCGCGCTCAGTAGATCGCCACCTCGCGCTCGATCGCGTCGCCGGCCCAGGCGCGGTACATGCCCTCGCAGTTGAACGGGGCCGAGACGCGACCCTCGGCGTCGATGGCGACGAGGCCGCCGGAGCCGTTAAGTTCGGGCAGCGCCACGTTCACCACATGATCGGCGGCCTCGGCCAGCGTGTCGCCGGCGAGCCGCATGCGGGCGTCGATCTCGTGGGCCACGGAAAGGCGGATGAAGGCTTCGCCGTCGCCGGTGGCCGAGATCGCGCAGGTGCGGTTGCAGGCAAAGGTGCCCGCGCCGATGAGGGGACTGTCGCCGACCCGTCCGGAACGCTTGGCGGTCATGCCCCCGGTCGACGTGGCCGCGGCCAGGTTCCCCGCGGCGTCGCGGGCCACCGCGCCCACGGTTCCGTGCCGCCGCGCGGGATCGTCGTCGAGGGTCCCCTCGGCCTCCATCCGGAGGGTTTCCTGAAGGGTGTCGTAGCGTTCCTGCGTGAAGAAGTACTCTTCCGGCGCGTCCTCGATCCCGGCATCGCGGCCGATGCGCAGAGCGCCCTCTCCGATCATCAGCACGTGATCGGTCCGCTCCATGATCGCCCGCGCCAGCCGGACCGGGTTGCGCGGCCCCATCACGCCCGCGACGCATCCAGCACGGCGATCGCGTCCGTCCATCACGGCCGCATCCATCTCGTGGCGCCCGTCGCGGGTGAAGACCGCCCCGCGGCCCGCGTTGAAGAGCGGCTCGTCCTCGAGCGCACAGACCGCAGCGGTAACCGCATCGAGGGCCGAGCCCCCGGAGGCCAGAACGGTTTCCCCGGCCGTCAGCGCGCGGTCGAGAGCCGCACGGAAGGCGGCCTCGCGTTCGGGCGTCATGTGTTGCGCGGGCAACACCCCGGCGCCGCCGTGGATCGCAATGGAATAGGCCATGCTGCCCCTTCTTTTCGTACCGCAACCCGGGTGGACGAGTCGTTCGGTTGATGCCCAGATAATGGTCGTCTCGGCTCGCCGGAGCGCGCAGTCAAGGCAATCCATCCGGCAGGCATATACAATTAACCAATTATTGTTAAAGTCGGTCTCTGCATATAGGGGCACTCTGAGCATGGAGACCAATTTATGAACATGTCAGTGAACGTGCCCGTCAGGGGACCGCTCATCGCGATCGGCGGCGCCGAGGACAAGTCGAGCGAGGCGAAGATCCTCAAACGCGTCATAGATTTTTCCGGCAAGAGCGACGCGGTGGTCGGCGTGATCACCACGGCCAGCGCCATCCCCGACGACGTCTTCGCGGGATATGCGGCCGCGTTCTCGTCGCTCGGCGCCTCGGAGGTCCTCGACATCCGCGTCCGGGACCGCCGCGATGCCGCCGACGAGGACTTCATCGCGATGATTCGCCGGTCCGACGTGATCTTCATCTCGGGCGGCGACCAGATGCGCCTGACCAACATCTTCGGAGCCTCGAAGGCCCTGGCCGCGATCCGCGCGCAGCATGCGAAGGGAACGGTGGTCGCCGGCACCAGCGCGGGGGCCGCCTGCCAGTCGACGACGATGGTCTATGGCGGCCATGCCGATGACAGCCTGCGCAAGGGCGCGGTGAAGATGTCGGGCGGGTTCGGTTTCGTCGACGGCGTCATCATCGACACCCATTTCCTCGAACGCGGTCGTTTTTCGAGGTTGATGGAAGTCGGCGCGACAAATCCGGAATATCTCGGGGTCGGGCTCGGCGAGGACGCGGCGGTGCTTTTCGAGGACGACGTGATCCGCGCTTTCGGCCCGGGCCACGTCATCCTCGTTGACAGTTCGTCCATAACCGGATCGAATGTCTTCGACCTCAATGACGGTGAGGCCGTTACGGTTCACAACGTCACCATGCACGCGCTGGTCGATGGATACGGATACAGCCTGAGAGAGCGACGCGTCCTAGGGCCGGACGAGCTCGTGCAAAATACCCTGGAGCCCAGGAATGCGTATTCTTGAACACCGTGCGCTGCGCGGTCCGAACTACTACAGCCGCTATCAGGCGATCTACATGCGGCTGGACATCGAGGAGCTGGAGCAGCGGCCCAGCGATCAGGTCGCGAACATGGCGGAGCGGCTCGAGACGCTGATCCCCTCGATCTACGAGCATCGCTGCTCGGTCGGCGAGGCCGGAGGCTTTCTCCAGCGGGTCCGCGCCGGCACCTATGCCGGTCACCTGGTCGAGCATCTCGCGATCGAGCTGCAGAACCTCGTCGGCTTTTCGGTCGGCTACGGCAAGACCGTCGACAGCTACGAGACGGGCATCTACAATGTCGTCTACCGCTATCGCGACGAGGCGACCGGCCTTGCCGCCGGCGAGGCGGCGGTAGAGATCGCCAAGGCGCTGTTCGATGGTGAGGACGTCGATCTCCAGCCGCATATCGATCACCTCAAGGAAGTGCGCGATGCGAACGCGCTCGGCCCCTCGACCGGCTCGATCGTCAAGGCCGCGCGCGACCGCAACATTCCCGCCTACAACCTGACCGAGGGGACGAGCTATACCCAGCTCGGCCACGGCATCAAGCAACGCCGGTTCCAGGCGACCGTGACGGATGCCTCGGGAATCATCGGTCACTCGATCGCCGACGACAAGGAATGGACCAAGCAGATCCTCGACGAGGCCGGCGTACCCGTGCCGAAGGGCCAGACCTGCTATTCCTTCGAAGAGGCGCAGCAAGCCGCCGAATGGATCGGCTGGCCGGTCGTGACGAAACCGCTTTCGGGCAACCACGGGCGCGGCGTCACGACCGACATCGCCTCGATGGAAGACCTCAGATCGGGCTTCGACGCGGCCACCGCGCGGCTGCGCGAAGGATCCGAAGGCGTGATCGTCGAAAGCTATATCCGGGGCGAGGATCACCGGATGCTGGTGATCGGCGGCAAGCTCGTGGCCGCCGCGCGCCGCCGGCCCGCGCACGTGACGGGCGACGGCAGCAGCACGATCCAGGCCTTGATCGACCGCGAGAACGAGGATCCGCGCCGCGGCGTCGGCCACGAGAACCTGTTGACGCAGATCCATGTCGACGAACAGACGCACCGGATGCTCGAACAGGCCGGTCTGACCCTCGACACCGTCCTGCCCGAGGGAGAAATGGCGTTCCTCAAATCGACCGCCAACATCTCGACCGGCGGAACCGCGAGCGACCTCACCGACGAAGTGCATCCCGAGGTGCGCTTCGCCATGGAGCGGGTCGGGCGGCTCGTCGGGCTCGACGTCATCGGCATCGACCTTCTGGCGGAGACATTGTCCGAACCGCTGGAGAACCAGTCCGCCGGCGTCGTCGAGGTCAACGCAGGCCCCGGTTTCCGGATGCACATGTCGCCCACGCACGGAACGCCGCGTCCCGTGGGCGAGCATATCGTCGACATGCTGTTCCCCGACCCGACCGACAACGGGCGCATCCCGATCACCGCGATCACCGGGACCAACGGCAAGACGACGACGACCCGGCTGACCGCGCATATCCTGCGCCAGTCCGGAGTGTCGGTGGGGCTCGGCTGTACCGGCACGGTGGAGATCGACAACCACGTGATCCTGCGCGGCGATTATTCCGGGCCCGCCGCCGCGCATGCCGTGCTGCGCGAACCGACGGTCGAGCATGCGGTGCTCGAGGTCGCGCGCGGCGGCATCATGCGGCGCGGCCTTGGCTTCGACGAATGCGACGTGGGCGTGCTGCTCAACATCGCTTCCGACCATCTGGGAGAGCGCGACGTCCACACGCTCGAGGATCTCGCGCGCTGCAAGACCGTCGTGGTCGACGCGGTGAAGCGCGAGGGCGGGTATTGCGTTCTCAACGCGGACGACCCGCTGGTGATGGAGCATGGCACGCATTGGGCGCGGGGCGAGATCATCTATTTCACGATGGACCCCGAAAACCCCGCCCTGAGCCAGCATCTGAGCGAGCTCGGCATGGTCTTCACGGTCAAGAACGGCAAGATCGTCCTGCTGCGGGGCCGCGTGACCGTCGAGATCTGCGAAGTGAACGACGTGCCGATCGCCTTCGAGGGGCATGCGCCCTTCAACGTGCAGAACGCCATGGCCGCGGCGGCCGCCGCGACGGCCCATGGCGTCGAGATCGGCGATATCCGGGCGGGATTGCTGACCTTCCACCCGACGCCCGCGCAGATGCCCGGGCGCACGAACTACTTCGAGGCAGACGGGGTGAAGTGCCTGATCGATTACGGCCACAACGTCCCCGCGCTCCAGGCCTTGCGACCCCTGGTCGAGGGGCTGGCGACGCAGCGCCGGATCGGCGTGGCCACCGCGCCCGGCAATCGCCGTGACGAGGACCTCGCCGCGCTGGGCGCCGAGCTTGCGGGCATGTGCGACCTGCTCTTCATCTACGAGACGGATGCGCGCGGCCGCGCCACGGGCGAGACCGCGCAGCTGATCCACGACGGCGCCGAGGCTGCGGGGACGTCCTGTCAGGTCGAGACGATCCACGACGAACATGCGGCTACCGATCGCGCCATCTCGTCGGCACAGAAGGGCGATTTCCTGCTGCTTCTCGTCGATGATATCCAAGGCGCGACCGAGCGTCTCAAGGGTCGGAGCTTTCTGCACCAGGCGGAACTGGCTCAGGCCTGAACAATAGCGGCCGGCACGGGGAATTGCCGGAGGGAGAGGACATGACGAAGAACGTTTTCGTGGTCGGGCTGAACGACCACAATGCCGAGCGCCTCAAGCGGCTCAGGGGGGTCGAGGACGTCGTGTTCCACCCGCTCCTGACGCCCGCGCAGGTCTACGAGACGCAGGACTTCGACATCCCGGCGATGCTCGCCGAGGCCGATGCCACGCTCGATGCGCATGAGGGCTCTATCGACGCGATCGTCGGCTACATTGACTTTCCGGTCTCGACGATGCTGCCGCTGCTTTGCGAGAAGTACGGGACGCGGAACGCCTCGCTCGAAAGCCTGCTGAAATGCGAGCACAAGTTCTGGTCGCGCAGCGTGATGGCCGAGGTGATCCCGGATCACATCCCGACCTTCACGGCATTCGATCCCTTCGACGACGATGCGCTGTCGAAGATCGGCGAGGCGGGGCTGCGCTTTCCCTTCTTCGTCAAGCCGATCAAGTCTTCGGGCTCGCGGCTGGGCTTCCGCATCGACAGTCCGGAGGATTTCGACTACGCGACCGAGAAGCTGCGCGCCGAGATCAGGAGCATCGGCGAGCCGTTCGACCACGTCCTGTCGCAGGCCGATCTGCCCGACGAGATCAGGAAGATCGAGGGGCATTACTGCATGGCCGAGCGGGTGATCGGCGGTCGGCAATGCACCGTCGAGGGATATGTCCACAACGGTGAGGTCGTGCCCTACGGAACGGTCGATTCGATCCGCTATCCGCAGGTGCTGAGTTTCTTCTACTACCTCTACCCCTCGAACCTGCCGCGGGGCGTTCAGGAGCAGATGTGGGACATCACGCGCCGCGTGATGGCGCATATCGGCTACGACAATGCGGGCTTCAACATCGAGTATTTCTGGGACGAGGTCGAGAACCGGATCTGGCTTCTGGAAATCAACACCCGGATCGCCCAGTCGCATTGCGATCTCTTCGAGATGGTCGATGGCGTGAGCCACCAGCAGGTGACGGTGGATCTGGGTCTGGGGCGCAAGCCCGACATGCCGCATCGCGACGGCTCGAAGAAGGTCGCGGCGGAGTTCTTTTATCGCGTGTTCTTTCCCGACGCGACGGTCGCGCGCGCACCCTCGCGCGCCGAGATCGAGGTGGCCGCCGAACAGGTCGAGGGCACCCGCATCGTGTCGAACGTGACGAAGGGCATGAAACTGTCGGAACTTCCCGAACAGGACGCCTACAGCTATGCCGTCGCATCGCTGTGGATGGGGGCGAGCACGCCGTCGAAGCTTCTGTGGAACTACGAGCAGGTAATGAAGCGGCTGAACTACGAATTCACCGACATCGTCGATTGAGGACGCTGGCGTTCGGGTCGGGGGCGGGGTAGGCAGACGCTTGGCCCGAGACAGCGACCGAGGCACGCCCATGAAGATCGATACCGACCTGCCACGCCTGGTTCGGGAACTCCCGCATGTCGAGATCCCGATGCCGGACGGCACGCGTCTTGCCGCGCGGATCTGGATGCCGGACGGCGCCGAGAATGCTCCGGTTCCGGCAATCCTCGAATACATTCCCTATCGCAAGAACGACAAGACGCTGGAGCGCGACGCGGCGCGCGCGCCCTGGCTCGCCGCGCGCGACTACGCCTATGTGCGGGTCGATCTGCGCGGAACGGGCGAGTCCGAAGGGGTGATGGAAGACGAATATACCGAGTTCGAGCTTGCCGATGGCTGCGACGTCATCGCGTGGATCGCCGACCAGGCCTGGTGCGACGGCGGCGTCGGCATCGTCGGGATCTCATGGGGCGGCTTCAACGGCTTGCAGCTCGCCGCGTTGCGTCCGCCCGCGCTGAAGGCGGTCGTGACGATCTGCTCCACCGACGACCGCTATGCGGACGACATCCATTACATGGGCGGCGTCCCATTGGTCGAACAGCTGTCATGGGCCTCGGTGATGTTCGGCATCAACACACTGCCGCCCGACCCCGCGCATGTCGGCGAGCGCTGGCGCGACATGTGGCATCGACGGCTCGACGAATCCGGATTGTGGCTCGACACGTGGCTGCGGCATCAAACGCGCGACGCGTTCTGGCAGCATGGTTCGGTCTGCGAGGACTGGGACGATATCGAGGTGCCGGTCTACGCGGTTTCCGGTTGGGCCGACGGGTATTGCAGCGCGGTGTTCCGGCTGGTCGAGAACCTCCGCGGGCCCGCAAAGGGCATCGTCGGGCCCTGGGCGCACCGCTATCCCCATCTCGGCGCACCCGGTCCCGCGATCGACTGGCTGTCGGAAGAGACGCGGTGGTGGGATCACTGGCTCAAGGGCCACGATACCGGCATCATGGACGAAGAGCCGCTGCGCCTGTTTTTGCAGCAGAGCGCGCCGCCGCGCAGTCACTATGCCAGCCGCGAAGGTCACTGGATCGCCGAGCCCTCCTGGCCGTCGCCCAATGTGACGCCGATGGTGCTCGGCCTCGGGGCGGACGGGTCGCTCGGGGGCGACGCCGATCGGTCCGGCGCGCCCCTCTCGGTCTGCTCGCCGCTCTGGGTGGGTCTGCATGGCGGCAAATGGTGCTCCTACGCGCATCCCGGCGACCAGCCCGGGGACCAGCGGCGCGACGACGCCGGAAGCCTCGTCTTCGAGACGGCGCCGCTCGACTCCGATCTCCATCTGGTCGGCGACGCCCATCTGAGCCTCAGATGCCGCGTCGACCGCCCGGTCGCCCAGATCGCCGCGCGCCTGGTCGACGTCGCCCCGGACGGGACGGCCGCGCGGGTAAGCTATGGATTGCTGAACCTCAATCACCATGGCGGACATGCGGCGCCCGCGACACTCGTTCCCGGCGAGGAGATGAGTGTTTCGCTTTCGTTCAAGCACATGGCCCAATCCCTGCCGGCCGGACATCGCCTGCGCCTGTCGCTTTCGACGACCTACTTTCCGATCGCCTGGCCCGCGCCGGAGCCCGTGACCCTGACCGTCCTTCCGGCCGCCTCGGAGCTTCGCCTGCCGGTCCGCGCGGATGCGGGGCCGCGCCTGCCGGACTTCGCTCCGCCGCGTTCCGGAACCCCCCTCGACGTCTCGTTCCACGAGCCGCCACGCTCGGAATGGCGGGTGGGCGAGGATCTCGATACCGGCCGGATCGTGATCGAAATCGGAGATCACGAAGGTGCGGCCACGATCGAGCCGCAGCAATTCTATCATTCCGCCGAAGGGAAGGAGCGGTATTCGATCCTGCCCTCGGACCCTGCATCGGCGGAAGGCGAAGTGACCTGGATCCACGAGATGTCCCGCGACGGATGGCGCGTGAAGACAGAGACGCAGACCCGCATGACGTGCGACGCCGAATTCTATCACATCGTCGCGAAGCTTCGCGCGTGGGACGGGGCCACGCTCGAGCGGGAGCATGACTGGTCCGTCTCGATCCCTCGGGACCATTCCTGAAGGCGTCGCCCGTCCGCCGGGCGAAGGCCAATTGGGCGACCTCCGGCGGCGGCCGCCGGAGGCTGGCCCTCAATCCTTGACGATCAGCTTGCGCGGCACCTCGGCCAGGCATTCGGGTGCACCGTCGGTGATCGCGATGCTTTCCGTGATCTCGAAGCCGAAATCGTCGAGCCAGAGGCCGGTCATGAAATGGAAGGTCATGCCGGGCTTGAGCTCGGTCTTGTCGCCCGGTCGCAGCGAGCAGGTCCGCTCGCCCCAGTCGGGCGGATAGCTGAGCCCGATCGGATAGCCCGTGCGGTTGTTCTTGGTGATGCCCCACTTGCGCAGCACGTCGAAGAAGGCGTTCGCGATGTCCTCGCAGGTATTGCCCGCCCGCGCCGCCTCGAGCCCCATATCCATCCCTTCGAGGACGGCCTTCTCCGCGTCGAGGAATTGCTGCGTCGGTTTGCCGAGAAAGATCGTGCGGGAAAGCGGGCAATGATACCGACGGAAACATCCCGCGATCTCGAAGAACGTGCCCTCGCCGGACTTCATCGGCTTGTCGTCCCAGGTGAGGTGCGGCGCGGCCGCGTCGGTCCCCGACGGAAGCAGCGGCACGATCGCGGGATAGTCGCCGCCGAACCCCCACTCCTCGTCATAGCGCAGGGCCGCGTCGTAGATATCGGCCACAAGGTCGCATTTGCGCATCCCGGGTTCGACCTTGTCCGCGATGCGGGCATGCATCCGTTCGACGATCCGCGCGGCCTTGCGCATGTGGTTGAGTTCCGCCTCGGACTTGATCCCGCGCTGCCAGTTCACCAGCCCCGTGATGTCGATCAACTCGTTGCCGAGCCCATCCGCGAGCGACCTATACCCGCGCGCCGAGAACCAGTAATTGTCCATCTCGACCCCGATCCGCCCCGTATGCCAGGCGCGCTCGGTGAGTTTCGCGGCGAGATAGTCCATCGGGTGCCGCTCGGTCGATTGCACGAAATAATCCGGATAGCCGATGATGTCGGGCTCGGCCATGTAGGTGGTCCGGAGCGCGCCCTGCGCATCCTGTTCGCGGCCGAACCACACCGGCTCTCCCGTGGGGCCGATCACCACCGCCTGATGGACGTAGAACGACCAGCCGTCATAGCCGGTGAGCCACGCCATGTTCGACGGGTCGGAGGTGATGAGGACGTCGATGCCGGCCTTCTCCATCGCCGCGCGCGTGCGGGAAAGGCGGTTTTCGTACTCCGCGTCGGTGAATCGGAACGTGTCGATGATGGCCATGGGTCAACTTTCGTAAAGGGTTCCGGCCCGGACGTCCCGGGCGCGGCGGAACGCGTGGTTTGCGATCGCCGTATCCTGGACGCCGGTGCCGGTCAGGTCGGCGATGGTGATCTGGTCTTCGGCGGTGCGGCCGGGTGCCGTGCCCGCCACGATGGCGCCGAGTTCGGCATAGTCGCGCTCGGCCGGCACGGCGCCGGCCGCGATCGCGGCCCGAAGCTCGCCTAGCGACCGCGTCTGCGACAGCCTGTCGGGCACGTAAAGATCGGCGCGGGCGACGCATTGCGGGTCAAGTTCGGTCTTGGCATGCTGGTCCGATCCCATGGCGGTCACGTGCTGGCCGGGGCGCAGCCATGCCTCCCTCACGATGGGTTCGGTCGCGGGCGTCGTGGTCACGACGATGTCGGCGCCGTCGATTGCCGCCTCGGCCCCCGCTGCCGTAGCGACCTCGATCCCGAGGCTTTCCGAAAGCTCCTTCGCCGCCAGCTCGGCCCTTGCGCGGTCGCGTGCCCAGATCGTGGCACGGCGGATCGGGCGCACGAGGCAGAGCGCGCGGAGTTGCAGCCGCGCCTGCATGCCGGCCCCGAGGATCGCGACGCTTTCGGCGCCCTCGCGGGCCAGATGGCGCGCCGCGACGGCGCCCGCCGCCGCGGTTCGCAAATCTGTCAGATAGCCGTTGTCGAGCAGCAACGCCTCGACCTGGCCGGTCCGGGCCGAAAGCAGCATCATGAGCCCCGAGGTCGACGGCAGGCCGATCGCGGGATTGTCGAAGAAACCGGGCGAAACCTTGATCGCGAAGGCCGGCAGGCCGGGAATATAGGCCGTCTTGACGTCGACTTCGCCGTTGGCTGCGGGAATGGCCATCGACAGGATCGGGGGCATCACGACGTCACCGCCGGCGAGGCTCCGGAATGCGCCTTCGACCACATCGACCGCCTCGGCGTCGAGCGTCACGAGGCCGCGCAAGTCCGCCTCCGACAGCAATGTGATCTTCGGCATGTCGATCAACCCGCCTCTTGCATCAGATCGACGTTCTCTCCCGAGATGAGGCGATGATGCAAGTGCATGTCGATGCTGGCGCCGGTCAGGATCGCGGCGGTGGGTCCGTCGGGGCGGACATGGCCGTGCAGCAGGGCCGAAATGCCGACGACACCGCCGCCCTCGACCACCTGCCGCTCCTGCCAATAGGCGTGGCGGACGCCGTCGGCGATCTCGTCCTCGTCGAGCAGGACGACCTCGTCGACCAGATCCCGCACCATGTCGAAGGTATGGCGATTCCGCAGTCCGATCCCGCCTCCGAGCGAATCGGCCAGCGTCGGCAGCTCCTCGACGAAGGTGGGTTTTCCGGCGGCGAGGCTCGCATGCATGGCGGCGCCGCGGCGCATGGTGATGCCGATCACCCGAATGTCGGGGTTGCGTGCCTTCAACGCCGCGGCGACCCCCGCGATCAGTCCGCCGCCAGACAGCTGGACCAGCGCGACCCGGATGTCCGGCACGTCCTCGAGAAGCTCGAGCCCCAGCGTCCCCTGACCGGCGATCACGCGGGCGTCGTCGAAGGGCGGGACCATCACCATGCCCTCCTCCGCGACCAGCCGATCGACCTCCTCCTGGGCGTCGTCCTGGCTGCGGCCCACGATGCGGATCTCGGCGCCCTCGGCGGCGATGGCCTCGACCTTGTTCTTCGGGACCAGTGCGGACATGCAGATCACGCAGCGGACGCCCGCGCGCCGTGCGGCGAAGGCCAAAGCCCTCCCGTGGTTGCCGGTCGAGGCACCGGTCACCCCTCGGGCACGTTCGGCGTCGGTCAACCGCCCGACCGCGTTCGTGGCGCCGCGCAGCTTGAAACTGCCGGTGAATTGCTGGTGTTCGAACTTCAGATGCACGGGATGGCCCGCGATCCGGGACAGCGACGCCGAGGCCTCGACGGGGGTATGACGGATCAGCCCCGCGATCCGGTCGCGTGCGGACTCGATCCGGTCGATGCCGACATGGCTCATGCCGCTTTCCCCTTCCGCCGGATGTCGAAGAGGCGCCCGTAGCCTTCGGGCATCGGTGCCCCGGCCATGTCGAGCATCTGCCAAAGGCTGGCCTGGTTCGACGTTACCATCGGTTTGCCGATCCGCGCCTCGATCCCGGCGATGAGCGGCAGGGCGGGTGTCGAAGTGCACGAGACGAAGATTGCCTCCGCCTCGGGCGTGTCGGCCGCGAGCGCCGCCTCGACGAGCGTCTCGGTCGAGAGCCTCGCGATGTCACGGTCGTCGGCAAGCTCGAGGCAGCAGGTCCGGACCACATCGAGCCCGGCATCGCGAAAGTAATCCGCCACCGGTCCGGTGGTCTCGACGACATAGGGCGTCAGGAGTGCGATCCGGTGCACCCCCAATGCCTCGAAGGCCCGCAGCGCGGCACGTGCCGGTGTGATCACGGGGACACCCGGGCGGACGCGTCCGATGGCGTCGTCGACCGCGGCGTCGCCGATCGTGATCGAGGCGGAGGTACATCCAAAGCAGATCGCCGAGAGCTCGATCCCCGGTACCAGCAGGTCGGCCGCGTGGCCGAGCCTCGGCAGCATGGCGCGCAGGTTGGCCGGCGTGGTCGGGTTCTCGAAGGCGATCCGCGCAACGTGCAGTGCCACGTCGTCGGGCGGCAGCAGGCGCATCGCGTCGCGCTCGAACGTGAGGTCGGTGGCCAGGGCGATGAGCCCCAGACGCGTGACGCCGCCCACGGGATCGAGGCGGACCTCTCCCAGGGTCTCGATCGGGTTCCGCACCGTCAGACCACCAGCACCGGACAACGCGCCAGACCCGACACCTTGTGCGAAACGCTGCCGAGAAGGTAGTTCTCGATCGAGCCGAGACCCCGGCTGCCGATCACGATCAGGTCGATCCTGTGCTCGTCCGCGAAGTCGATCATCGAGCGCGCGGGATAGCCCGGCTTGACGAAGGCGCGGGCATTGGGCGCGCCGTGCCGCCGGGCGATCTCCTTGCCGTATTCCGCCGTCTCGGTCGCGTAGCTGCGCATCGCGGCGTCGAGCGAGCCGGGCTCGGACGGCCGGACCATCGACAGCGACGCCTCGAGCAGGCTGTGATGGCGGAACACGGTCAGCACCGTCACCTCGGCGGCGCAGAGGCTCGCCAGCTCCGCCGCCTTTTCCACCGCGCTTGCCGCGTTCTTCGAGCCGTCGTAGCCCACGAGGATATTGGTGAACATGCTCATGATTTCACCCGGCGAAGGCGATGTCGCGCAGAAAGAGCGCGATCTGCGGGAAATAGATCAGCGCCACGGCCACGCCGAGCAGGATGATGATGAAGGGCGGGGTGCCGCGAATGACCTCCATGTAGGGGCGCTTGAAGACCGCGATGGCCGTGAAGATGTCACAACCGAAGGGCGGGGTGGCCGAGCCGATGGCGACCTGCAGCGTGATGATCGTGCCGACGAGGACGGGGTCGAGCCCCGTGCTTTCGACGACGGGCGCGAAGATCGGCACGAGGATCAGGATCACCACGATCGGGTCGACGAACATGCAGCCGATGAAGAAGGCGATCGAGATCACGAACAGCACCGCGATCGGACCCATTTCGGAAATGCCGATCCCGCCGAGGATCGCCTGCGGGATCTGCGCGAAGGAGATCACCCAGGAGAACGCCGCACCGGCCGCCACGAGGATGAACACGACCGCGGTGATGAGCCCCGTGGATTTCGCGGTGTCGTAGACCCCCTTGAGGCTCAGCGAGCGGAACACGATCACCTCCAGGATCAGCGCGTAGAGCACGCAGGCCGCCGCGGCCTCGGTGGGCGAGAAGATGCCGCCATAGATGCCGCCGATGATGATGGCCGGGAACCCGAGCGGCCAGAGCGCCGCCCGAACCGCGCGCCCCCGCTCCGGCCAGCTGGTCTTGGGCTCGGTGGGCACGTCGTGACGCCTGGCGTAGATCATGCTGTAGATCGAGAAGAGCACCAGGATCAGCAGGCCCGGCCCGATGCCGGCGATGAAGAGCTCGGCGATGGAGGTGCCCGAGACGACGCCGTAGATGATCATGCCGATCGAGGGCGGGATCAGGAACGCGATATCGGCCGAATTGATGATCAGCGCCAGAACGAAGCTGTCGTTGTAGCCGGCCTTGAGCATCCGGGGTCTGAGCGGCGAGCCCACGGCCACCACGGTCGCCTGGGTCGACCCCGAGACCGCGCCGAACATGGTGCAGGCCGCCGCGGTCGACACGGCAAGGCCGCCGCGGACATGGCCCACGAAGGCCATCACCATGTCGATCAACCGGCCGGCGGACTGACCGCGCGTCATGATGTCGGCGGCAAAAATGAACATCGGCACCGCGATCAGCGATGCGGGGCGAATTCCCGCGATCAGCTGCTGAACCATCGTCTCCATCTGACCGAGGCCTCCGAAGAGGCTGACGAACCCGACCGTCGCGCCGATCAGCAGCGGGATCATCATCGGAAAGCCCAGAAGGAGCAGGATGATCATCACCGAGAATATCGTCGTCGCCATGGCTCAGACCTCCCGCTCTTCGTCGGTGCCGTAGCCTTCGAGCACGTTGGTCGACAGGTAGATGTCGTCCTCGACGATGTTCTTGTAGGTTGTGAGGGCGTACTGGATGCCGGTCAGGGTGAATCCCAGCGGCACCCAGACCAGCGTCCACCAGACCGGGATCTGGAGCGACGGAAGCAGGCGGCCCTGTCCGGCGGAGGTCCGGATGAACCCGAAGGAATACCAGGCGAGGCCGAACATGCAGATGGCGGTGATCGCGGCGATCAGGATCATCAGAAGCTTGCGCCCCTTGGGCGGCAACGCGTCGTAGACGGCGGACATGCGGATGTGCCGCCCGTGTCGCGCGGCATAGCTGATCCCCGCGAAGGTGATCAGGATGATCAGGATGCGGTTGAGTTCTTCGGAGAAGATGATGCTCGATCCGAAGACGTACCGGCCGACGACGTTGGCCACGGTATTGGTCGCCATCAGCAGCACCCCGACCGCGAGCAGCACCGCTTCGAGACGGGCGACGGCGAGGTCGATCGTGCCCAGGAGCCCCGGTAGTGCCGATACGTCGTCACGCGTGTCCGACGCATCGGTGGAGGTCGTCTGCGTCGCGTCCGACGCCGTGTCCGGCTCTGTGGTCAACTCGTTGGCTCCTGCAGGCGCTGCCGGGCGGGGGATCTCCCGCCCGGCGCTTTGGCGGTCTCAGCCCGACGTCGCTTGACGCGCGTTCTCGAGATCCTGCTTCATCTGGTCGAGGATCTCCTGACCGCGCTCGCCGGTCATCTCGATGAAGGCATCCTCGACCTGTCCGGCCGTTTCCATGAAGGGCTGGCGCTCCTCCTCGGAAAGGATGTTGATCTCCATGTCGGGCTTGGCCTCGCGGATCTTGTCGAGACTCTCCTCCTGCAGACCCTGCTGGTATTCGAGGATGTATTCGAAGGCCGCGTCGGTGGCGTCCTGGATGACCTGCTGGTCCTCTTCGGCAAGGCCGTCGTAGAAATCCTTGTTGGCCATCACCGCGGTCGTGAAGTTGTTGTGGCCGATGCAGGTGATGACGTCGGTCACCTCGTACATCTTGGTCGATTCGAGGAAGAAGCCCGGATTCTCCTGGCCCTGGATGATGCCGGTCTGCAGCGCGCCGTAGACCTCGCCCCAGGGCAGGGGCGTCGGAACCGCGCCGAACGCCTCGTAGGACTCGACCAGCAGCGGATTGGTCATCACCCGGAACTTGACCTCGTTGAGGTCCGCGGGCTCGCGGACCGGCTCCTGCGTGGTCATGCAGACATCGCCCTCGGGGAACATCGTCAGAAGCTCCAGTCCCTGCTCGGCATAGAGTTCGGGGAACATCTCGTTGATGGCGTCCGAGGTGCGGAAGAACTCGAACAACGTCTCCTCGTCCTGCGGCAGCAGGTAGGGCACGAAGAAGACCTGCGCCTCGGGGATCAACGCGCCGGTGAAACCGGGCGACTGGTCGACGAACTGAAGGATGCCGGCCTGTGCCTGCTCCATCGTGTCGGCGCTCTCGCCGAGGGTGCCGAAGGGAAAGAGCTGGACCTCGTGGTCGGAATTGGCCTCGACCTCTTCCTTGAATTTCTGGGCGAACTTGCCCTGAACCTCCTCGAGGGCCTCCTCGAAGGCATAGCGCCACGTATCGGCATTTGCGGCCGGGACCGCGAGGCATAGCGCCAGCGTCGTGCCGGTGAAGATGTGATGCGTTCTCATGGTCGTTCTTCCTTCCTGTCTGAACTTCGCCGCCGGTTCCGGCTGGCAGGCCGGTCAGCACAACGGCGCGGCCATGGCCCGCAACGGCGAACCCGGCCTCGTGCGCGCCCCTCATGGGCGCTTGAGTATCACCGCTCCAGTGTGTTGCGACGCCCGGACGTCGTCAATTCCTTAATTGGGTCTGAGCGCGTCCGTACAAGATTGCCCCAGTATGCGGGCAGCACTGTCCATATCTTGTGCGGAGCAGGGGGTGGCGGATCGTGCCGGTCTCACAAAGCCGCCTGCCTTGCACCGATCGGCCGCAGCCGCGTCGCAAGGCGCGCGCGACTGCATGCGACCCCTCTCAGGATTGACAATTCCGCGCGCGCTTCCCAACGCTGCCGCGCATGAGCAGGCTTCCCCTCGATGACCGGGACATCGCGATCCTCACGGTCCTGTCCCGCGAGGGGCGTATCGCCAAGACCGCGCTGGCAGAGCGGGTGAACCTGTCGCCGACGCCCTGCTGGGAGCGGCTGCGCAAGCTCGAGCGCGCGGGCCTGATCCGCGGCTATCGCACCGACGTGTCGCTCGCGCAGCTCGGGCCACACGTGATCGTCTTCGTGACGGTCGAGCTCGAAAGCCACCGCGCCGAAAGCTTCCAGGCCTTCGAGCGGGCGGTGGCAGGGCAGGAAGAGGTCGTGTCCTGCTGGGCGATCGGGGGCGGCTATGACTATCTGCTGCAGATCGTGACCCGCGACGTGGCGAGTTACCAGGCGCTGATCGAACGGATGCTCGCCACCAGGACCGGGATGAAGCGGTACTTCACGTATATCGTGACGAAGGAGGTGAAGGACGCGGCCCCGCCCTTTGCCCTTCTTCATCGCAAGCCGCCGAAAGTTTGAGGCGATCGGGGCGCGACTTCGGAGGATTCCTCTGATGCCCTCGCAGCAACAGAGAAAGTTTCGCTGCACCGCGGCTATGATGCCGTGAACGCATACGGAGGATTCGATGGTGGACGGGACACAGGCACAGACGAGCAGCGACCTCGCGGCATCGCTCGAAGATGCCGGTCTGCTCGAGACGCGCAGCCGCATCGGGAGCGCATGGATCGCCGGCGATGCGCGGTTCGCCGTCACCGATCCCGCGACCGGGACAGAGATCGCGCGCGTGGCGGACCTGTCCGCTAAGGATGCCGGGCGCGCCGTCGGCGTGGCCCATGCGGCGTTCGAGGGCTGGTCGGTCTCGTTGCCGCAGGAGCGGGCCCGCGTGCTCCATGCCTGGTACCGCGCGATGATCGCGCATCGCGAGGATCTCGCCCGGATCATGACTGCCGAGCAGGGCAAGCCGATCTCGGAATCGCGCGGCGAGATCGACTACGCCGCGTCGTTCCTCGAATTCTACGCCGAGGAGGCGCGGCGCCCCAATATCGAAGGGGTGACGTCGCACCTGAAGGATGCCGAGGTCGAACTCTGGCGCGAACCGGTCGGCGTCGCGGCGCTGGTGACGCCCTGGAACTTCCCGTCCGCGATGATCACGCGCAAGGCCGCCGCGGCGATCGCGGCCGGCTGCACGACCGTGGTGCATCCCTCGGCCGAGACGCCGCTCTCGGCGCTTGCGCTCGCCGAGCTCGCCCGGCGGGTCGGGCTGCCCGACGGCGTCTTCAATGTCGTGACGGGTGACGCGGCCGAGATCGTCGGCGCCTGGACCGAAGATGCGCGTGTCCGGGCCCTGTCGTTCACGGGCTCGACCGAGATCGGGCGGCTGCTCTACCGTCAATCGGCGGACACGGTCAAACGACTGGTCCTCGAGCTCGGCGGCCATGCGCCGTTCCTCGTCTTCGCGGATGCCGACATGGACCGTGCCGTCGACGAGGCGGTGAAGGCCAAGTTCGCCACGACGGGGCAGGATTGCCTCGGCGCCAACCGGTTCTTCGTCGAGCGGTCGGTCTACGAGACGTTCTGCGAGAAATTCGCCGCCGCCACCCGCGCCCTGACGTTGGGCCCCGGCTGCGACGACCCCGATCTGGGGCCGCTGATGAACGAGCGCGCCGTGGCCAAGCAGGAGGATCACGTGGCTGACGCGCTTGAACGGGGGGCGCGCCTGCTCTGCGGTGGCGCGCGCGACGCGCAGGGGCCGCTCTTCTACCAGCCGACCGTGCTGGCCGACGTGGCGCCCGATGCAAAGATCCTGCACGAAGAGACCTTCGGGCCCGTCGCCGCGATCGCCCCCTTCGATACCGAGGCGGAGGCGCTGGAACGCGCCAATGCCACGGAATACGGGCTGGTCGCCTACCTGCACACGCAGGATCCGCGCCGCATCTATCGCGCCAGCCGGGCGCTGCAATTCGGCATGGTGGCGGTCAACCGCACCAAGGTCACCGGCGCGCCGATCCCGTTCGGCGGCATGAAGCAATCCGGCCTTGCCCGCGAGGGGGCCCGCTACGGGCTCGAGGCCTTCACCGACATCAAATACGTCTGCCGCGACTGGGCGTGACAAGGAGTAAGACATGAACAAGATGCTGACCAACGACCAGCTCGCCAAATGGGACCGCGAGAGTTTCTTCCACCCGTCGACGCATCTGGCGCAATTCGCCCGCGGCGAGGCACCGCAGCGCATCGTGACGGGCGGCGAGGGCGTCTTCATCGAGGATCGCGACGGCAATCGCCTGCTCGATGCCTTCGCCGGGCTCTATTGCGTCAACGTGGGTTACGGCCGGACCGAAATCGCCGAGGCGATCTCGAAGCAGGCGCATGAGCTGGCCTATTACCACGCCTATGTCGGTCACGGCACCGAAGCGTCGATTACGCTGGCGCACATGGTGCTGGAGCGGATGCCTGCGAACATGTCCAAGGTCTATTTCGGGATGTCGGGGTCCGACGCGAACGAGACCAACATCAAGCTCGTCTGGTACTACAACAACATTCGCGGCCTGCCCGAAAAGAAGAAGATTATCTCGCGCTGGCGCGGATATCACGGATCGGGCCTGATGACCGGCTCGCTGACCGGGCTCGGGCTCTTCCACAGGAAGTTCGACCTGCCGCTGACACAGGTGATCCACACCGAGGCGCCGTACTATTACCGCCGTCCCGATGCCGAGATGACCGAGGCGCAGTTCACCGCGCATTGCGTGGCCGAGCTCGAGGCCCTGATCGAACGCGAGGGTGCCGACACGATCGCGGCCTTCATCGGCGAGCCGGTTCTGGGCACCGGCGGGATCGTCCCGCCGCCCGAAGGCTACTGGACCGCGATCCAGGAGGTCCTTCGCAAGCATGACATCCTGCTCATCGCCGACGAGGTGGTGACGGGCTTCGGACGGCTCGGCTCGATGACCGGATCGGAGCATTACGGGCTGGAGCCGGATCTCATCACCATCGCCAAGGGGCTGACTTCGGCCTATGCGCCGCTTTCTGGCTCCGTCGTGGGCGAGCGGATGTGGAAGGTGCTCGAGCAGGGCACCGACGAGAACGGTCCGATCGGCCACGGCTGGACCTATTCCGCGCATCCGATCGGCGCGGCGGCCGGCATCGCGAACCTGAACCTCGTCGACAGCCTGGGCCTGGTCGGCAATGCGGGCGAGACGGGTGCCTATCTCAACACCCGGATGCGCGACGCGCTGGGCGCGCATCCGCGCGTGGGCGAGATCCGGGGCGAGGGCATGCTCTGCGCCGTGGAACTGGTCGAGGATCGCGAGACGCGCCGTCACTACGAGCAACCCGGCAAGACCGCGGGGGCCGTAATTGCCCGGATGGTGCAGAAGGGCGTGATCGCGCGCGCCATGCCGGAAGGCGATATCCTTGGCTTCGCGCCGCCCCTCTGCCTCAACCGCGAGGAAGCCGATCGCATCGTCGCGGTGACGGCCGAGGCGCTGCACGAGGTCCTGGGCGACTGATCGAATGCCTGACATCTCGGGCGCGCCCGGGGTGTCAGGCTGTCTCGGGCGCGGACTCAGGTGCGGGATTCCGGTCGCGCTGCATCAGGTCGTAGAGGACCGGCGTCAGGAACAGCGTCAGGATCGAGGCGCCGAAGAACCCGCCGATGATCACGATCCCGATCGAGAACCGGCTCTCGGCGCCCGCGCCGCTCGACACAACCAGCGGCACGGCGCCGAGCACGGTGGACATTACGGTCATGAGGATCGGCCGCAGCCGCACGACCGATGCCTCCACGATCGCCTCGCGCACCGAATGGCCCCGTTCGCGAAGCTGGTTGGCGAATTCCACGATCAGGATCCCGTTCTTGGCCATCAGCCCGATCAGCATGACCATGCCGACCTGCGTGTAGATGTTCACCGCCTCGCCGAGGACCAGCAATGTCAGCAGCGCCCCCGCCGCGGCCAGCGGAACCGACAGCAGAATCACCACCGGCTGGATGAAGCTCTCGAACTGCGCCGCGAGCACCAGGAACACGACGAGAAGGGCGAGGCCGAAGGTGACGGCGATGCCGCTCGACGTTTCCTGGAAGGTTTCGGCCTGACCGGAATAGGCGATCGACATCTCGGCCGGCATGTCGGCCGCGATCCGCTCGACGGCCGCGATCGCGGCGGCCAGGTCCACGCCTTCGGCCAGCGAGGCCGAAACCTCCACCGAAGGCTGCCGGTCGTACCTGTTATACGCCCTGACCGAGGCCCGGCGCTCCAGCGAGACGAGCCCGTCGAGCGGGACCAGTTCACCCGAGGCCGAGCGCACGTTCAATCCGCGCAGATCGTCGGGCGCCGTGCGCGCCGCGTCCGGGGCCTGGAGGATCACGGGATACTGGCGATCGCGCGAGATGAACTCCGTCACCTCTTCGGAGGCGAAGAAGGTCCGCACCACGTTCGAGATCGCGCGGGCATCGACGCCGATCTCCCGCGCGAGATCCCTGTCGACCGAAATGTCGTAACCGGGCGTGTTGATCTCGTAGTCGCGCCTCACACCGGTCAGCGCGGACTCCGCGCGCAGGCGGTCTTCCATCTGGCGGGAATATTCGGCCGCGTCCTCGAATGTAGGTGCCGTGACGATCAGCTCGAGCCCCGATCCGCCGCCCGCATCGAGGCCCGACGGCGCGAAA
Organism: uncultured Paracoccaceae bacterium; assembly: GCA_947489705.1. GTDB lineage: Bacteria > Pseudomonadota > Alphaproteobacteria > Rhodobacterales > Rhodobacteraceae > Palleronia. The sequence goes on along the minus strand of CANLEQ010000001.1, from coordinate 135,864 downwards.
CTGCGGATGCTGGCGATCGTGATCTCGTCGAATTGGGGGCGCAGCTCGGAGATGAGTTCTCTGGGGCCCGTATCGCGCTCGCCCCAGGGCGCCATCGATGCGACGACGAAGGCACTGCCGGTCTCGCCGTAGCGGCCCACGATCGAGATCACATCCTCGATCACGCCCTCGTCGCGATAGGGCTCGAGCATGGCCTCGACCTGCTTGACGGCGGCGTCCGTCAGGCCGAGCGCCGAGCCCGCCGGTGTCTCGACCGACACGAAGAAGACGCCGCGATCCTCTTCGGGGGTCAGTTGCGACGGGAGTTGCTGATAGAGCGTCCATGACATCCCGCTGAGCGCGGCGGCGATGCCGAGGATCAGGACGGGCGCCCGGATCGCACGGGTCAGAACGCTGCGATACCGCGACGACATCGCCTTGGTGGTGCGGTGCACGATGCGAGCGAAACGCCCCTCGTTCATCCCCTTCTTCAGAACCCGCGCCGCGATCACGGGGCAAAGAGACAGCGCGACGAAGGTCGACAAAGCCACCGCGATGGCGAGCGTGATGCCGAACTCGCGAAAGAGCTTGCCGATCTCGCCCTGCAGGAACGACAGCGGCACGAACACGGCGATCAGCGTGATCGAGGTTGAGACGACGGCGAAGAACACCTCGTTGGCGCCCTGTCGCGCCGCCTCGGGGGGCGCGTCGCCCTCTTCCACGCGCCGCTCGATGTTCTCGAGAACGACGATGGCGTCGTCGACCACCAGACCGATGGCAAGGATCAGCGCGAAGAGCGTCAGGATGTTGATCGAAAACCCCGCGAAGGCGATGCCCGCGCAGGCCCCCAGAAGGGCGATGGGGATCGTGACGGCGGGTACGATCGTGGCGCGGATCGAGGTGAGAAAGACGTAGATCACGGCCACCACGATCGCGACCGAGATGGCCAGCGTGGTCAGCACCTGCCAGATGGAATTCCGGATGAACTCGGCATCGTCCGAGACGATCTCGAGGCTCGTGCCCGCCGGAAGCTGGTCGCGGATCGGCCCCAGCGCCTCGCGCACCGCGGAGGAGATCGAGAGCGTGTTGGCCGAGGATTGCCGCAGCACTTCGAGCCCGATCGCCGTCTCTCCATTGGCGCGATAGAGGCTGTCGTCGGTCTCCGTGCCGATTTCCACCCGCGCCACGTCGCGCAGCGTGACGCGGCCGCTTTCGGTATCGGTGACGATCAGATCCTCGAACTCCTCCACGCTCGACAGCCGGGTCTCGGTGCGCAGCAGATAGGTGCGCGAGCTGCTTTCGATCTGGCCGGCCGGCAGTTCGAGGTTGTTTCCGCGCAGGGCGTCGGCGATCTCGTTCGCGGTCACGCCGCGCGCTGCCATCGCGTCGCGGTCGAGCCAGATCCGCATCGCATAGGGCCGCTCGCCGCCGATCTGCACCGCGGCGACGCCGCTCAGCGTTTCCAGCCGGTCGACGACGAACCGGTCCGCGAAATCCGTGAGTTCCGGCGAGGACAGACGCTCCGAGACCAGCGTCAGCCGCATGATCGGGTCGCCTTCGCTGTCGTTCTTCTCGACCTCGGGCGCTTCGGCCTCTTCGGGCAGGTCGTCCGTCACGCCCTCGACCGCGGCGCGCACGTCCGAGGCCGCCTGATCGACGTCCCGGCCTTGCTCGAACGTGATGACCGTCCGCAAACCGCCGAGTTCGGATTCGGTCTCGATCCGGTCGATTCCGGCCACGGTCGAGATCGCGCCCTCGATCACCGTGGCAAGCTCGCTGTCGACCACGCCGGGACCGGCGCCGGTATAGGGAACCGAGACCGTCACCTCCGGCGAGGTGGTGTTCGGCAGTTCCCGCACCGCCATCCGGGTGAGTGCGGCCGCCCCGAGCACCACGATCAGGATCGACATGACCGTGGCGAGAACGGGGCGCCTCAGGCAAAGATCGGGAAGCGTCATTCGAGGGCGCCCCCCTCGAAATCCTCGTCGATCCGCACCTCGTCGCCATCCGAGAGATCGTCCCAGCCGGCGACGACGACGCGATCCTCCTCCGACAATCCTTCGCGGACCTCCGTCACCTCGCCGAGGGAGGCGCCGGTCACGATCTCGGCCCGGCGCGCCGTGTCGTCGTCAGTCGCGAGATAGACATAGGTGGTGAACCCTTCAGAGATGATCGCGTCATCGGGCACCGCCAGCCCCTCGTAGGTGTCGAGGATGAGGGCCGTGTTGGCGAACATGCCGCCGGCCAGCCGCCTGTCCGGGTTGGCGATCTCGGCGCGGATATCGAAACTGCGCGAGGCCTGTTCGATCTGGGGGGCGCGAACCGTGACCTCGCCCTCGAAGGTTTCGTCCGGATAGGCGGGAACGGTGATGCGCACGGTCTGCCCGGGGGAGACCTCGCTGTAATATCGCTCGGGGATCGATGCGCGCAGCTCCATGACCGACAGGTCCGAGAGGCGCGTCACAACCTCCGAGCCGTCGAGCACCGCGCCGGGTTCGGTGTCGATGACGCCGAGCGTACCGCCGAACGGGGCCCGGATCGCGCGATCCTCCAGGTCGGATCTCGCGCCCGCGACGACGGCCTCGGCGCGCCGGAACGCCGCCCGCGCGGCTTCGAGCTGCGCGTCGGCGACCGTGTCGCGTGTCGCGAGATCCTCGAACCGACGAAAATCCTGTCGCGCCTCTTCGAGCGTCGCCTCCGCCTCTTCGAGCGAGGCCTGCGCCGCGCGGTCGTCGAGCTGGATCAGCAGATCGCCCTCGGCGACGCGCTGCCCGGACGAGACCGGAACCTTGGTGACACGCCCCGAGACGCTGGGAACGATGTCGACATACCGCACGGGGCTGAGCGTGCCGACAGCCGTGACGTCGCGCTCGATCCGGCGTGTCTCGGGCCTTGCGAGGCCGACCCGCACGGCGGAGGGGCCGGACGTGCCTTCTGCCGCCTCGCCTTCGGCAAAAAAATAGCGCGTCCCCCACATGCCGCCGATCGCACAGATCGCCACGGCGCAGAGAACTAGCAAGACCTTCGAAAAGCGTTTCATGCGGCCGCGACCCCCAGACATCCCGCGCCACCTAACGGGAAGGGGGATCACTTCAAGCGCGACATATTACACGGTCGCGCGAGTGAGGTGCTGTCGCCGGGACGTGTCCGCGCGCGGACCGCGCGGTGCCGGGTGGCAGGCGGCGCCTTACATTGTCAGGACGATCTTTCCGAAATGCGCACCGGATTCCTCGTGACGGAAGGCATCGGCGATCTCGTCGAGCGCGAAGCTGCGGTCGATCAGGGGTCGGATCCCCGTCACCTCGAGCGCGCGCACGAAATCCTTCTGCATGGCACGGCTGCCGACGATCAGACCTTGCAGGCGCTGATGCCTGGCCATCATGGCCGCCGTCGGCACCTCGCCCGAGGCCCCCGTCAGCACCCCGATCAGCGCGATATGCCCGCCGATCCTGCAAGCTTCGATTGACTGGGGCAGGGTACCGGGGCCCCCCACCTCGATCACGTGGTCGACGCCGCGTCCGCCGGTCATCTCGGCCACACGCGCGCCCCATTCGGGTTCGGCCTTGTAGTTGATCGTCTCCGCGGCGCCCATCTCGCGCAGCCGCGCCAGCTTTTCGTCCGACGACGACGTCGCGATGACCCGCGCGCCCATGGCGACCGCCAGCTGCACCGCGAAAATCGACACGCCGCCGGTTCCGAGGGTGAGGACCGTATCGCCGGCCTTGAGACCTCCGTCGACGACCAGTGCGCGCCACGCGGTGAGGCCCGCGGTGGTCAGCGTCGCGGCCTCCTCGTGGCTGTAACCTTCCGGCGCCTTCGTGAACCAGTTCGCGGGGCGCAGTACGGCCTCGCGGGCATAGCCGTCAACCCCGTCGCCGGGCGTTCCGGAAAAGTCGGCAACGGGTGGCGGTCCGTCGCTCCATTGCGGAAAGAAGCACGAAACGACGCTGTCTCCTTCACGAAATTCCGTCACACCCTCTCCCACGGCCTCGACGATGCCGGCCCCGTCCGACATCGGCACGCGCCCGTCCTCGGTCGGCATGGCGCCCGAGACGATCCCGTAATCGTGGTAGTTGAGCGACGACGCGTGGATGCGGACGCGGATCTCGCCGTGCCCCGGTGCGCCCGGATCCGCAAGATCCACGACGCGCAGTCTGTCGAGCCCCGCGGGGTTTTCGATCTTGATGGCTTTCATGTGCGAGCCTCTTTTCCATGTGCTGGTCAGTCCGTTGCGGAACGGGTCGGCCCCCGCCGCGGGTTCCCCGCGACGTCGCGTAGGCCGCCGCGGCGGTCCGGGTCAGCCCATCCGTTCTGAGGAATGGCTGCCGGGCGAGGACGGAAAGACGACCGTCTTGCTGCCGTTGAGGAACGCCCGGTGATGCACATGGGCATGGACGGCGCGGGCCAGCACCTGCGCCTCCACGTCCCGGCCGAGCGCGACATAATCCGCCGCGCTCTGGGCATGGGTGACGCGCACCGTGTCCTGCTCGATGATCGGCCCCTCGTCGAGATCGGAGGTCACGTAATGCGAGGTCGCCCCGATCAGCTTCACGCCCTTCTCGAAAGCCTGCTTGTAGGGGTTCGCACCCTTGAAGCTCGGCAGGAAGGAATGGTGGATGTTGATGATCCGTCCCGACATCCGGCGGCACATCTCGTCGCTGAGGATCTGCATGTAGCGCGCCAGCACGATCAGGTCGGCGCCGGTATCCTCGACGACCTGCAGGATCGCGGCCTCGGCCTGCGGCTTGTTGTCGGGCGTGACCCGGATGCAGTGGAACGGGATGTCGTGGTTCACGACGACCTTCTGGTAATCCATGTGGTTGGAGATCACCGCCACGATGTCGATCGGCAGCGCGCCGATCCGCCACCGATAGAGCAGGTCGTTGAGACAATGCCCGAAGCGCGAGACCATGATGACGACCTTCGTCTTCGCGGCCTCGTCGTGAAGCTGCCAGGTCATCCCGAACGCGGTGGCCGTCCGTGCGAACCCGTCACGCAAGGCGTCCGGTGTCTCACCCTCTTCGGACACGAAACTGACGCGCATGAAGAAGCGGCCCGTCTCCGTGTCGTCGAACTGGGAGCTGTCGGTGATGTTGCATCCCCGATCGGCCAGAAAGGTCGCGATCGCCGCAACGATCCCGCGCCGGGACGGACAATCGACGGTCAGGCAGAGTTGGCGCATTCCGGCCTCCCGTTCCAGTGGCTCGACCCGCGCAGGGTCCCCTTGCGATCGCGTCATTCCTCGCAGCGATAGACCGTGGCCTTCCCCGGATCAACAGGAGCCGGGCCCGCGGACCTATCGCGACGCGGCGACCTTCGGATCCGCGCCCGCCCGGTCGAGCGCGTCGATCACGGAGGCACTGTCGAGAAGTTCCGACAGGATCAGCCCCTCCGGCGCCTCCGGCCCGTAGACGGCGTTGAACGGAATGCCGTAGCGGCCGAAGCTTTCGAGATAGCGCGAAATGGCGTCGTCGGGGCGGGTCCAGTCGGCCTGCATCGGCACCGTCCCGATGCTGTCGAGGGCCGACCGCACCGGATCGCGTTCGAGCACGAGCTTCTTGTTGGCCATGCAGGTGAGGCACCAATCGGCGGTGACATCGACGAAGACCACCTCGCCACGCGAAACGCGCCGGGCGATCTCGCCCCGGTCGAACGCGACCCAGGGGATGACGTCGTCCGCCGGGGCACGGCGGGTTTCCGTATCGGCGAGCGTTCCCGCCGCGACCAGCGGCAGCAGGGCAAAGAGCGCGACGCCGCTCCATCGAAGGGCGGGTGACATGGAAGGCCACGAGAGCATGATCACCAGCAAGAAGGCGAGCGCGGCCACGCTCATCGCGGCGCCCTGTCCCGCGACGCTTCCGAGCACCCAGAGAAGCCAGACGGCGGTTCCCGCAAGCAGCAGGCCCAGAAAGGCGCGCATCCAGATCATCCAGCGGCCCGGCCGGGGCATCCGCGAGACGAGGCCCGGCGCCGCGGCGACCGCGAGATAGGGCATGGCCAGCCCCAGCCCGAGCCCGGTGAACACCACGGCGATGTCGACGCCGCTCCCCGCAAGCGCGAAGGCGACGGCGGTGCCCAGGAACGGGGCGGAGCAGGGCGTGGCGAGGATTGCACCGAACATGCCTGTCAGGAAATCGGCGGCATAGCCCGCGCGCCCGCCGGCGCTGGCGAGCCGCGTCTGCCACGACGACGGCAGGGTCACCTCGAACGCCCCCATCATGTTGGCGGCGAACCCGCAGAGGATGACGAACATGAGGGCGAGGAAGACCGGATTCTGGAATTGCAGGCCCCAGCCGACGATCGCCCCGGCCTGTTGCAGGGCGAAGAGGATCGCGGCGAGGCCCCACATGAAGGTCATGACGCCGGCCGCCGCGGCGAGAAAGCCGCGTCGCACCGCCATCCGGTCGCGCGACCGACCCTTCATGGCGGAGGACAGCTTGATCGACAGGACCGGCAGGACGCAGGGCATGACGTTCAGGATCAGGCCGCCGAAAAACGCGACCAGCGCGATCGAGACCAACGTGTCATTGCCTCTCGGCGCGCTTGCGGCGAAAGGCGGTTCGGGGGCCGCGCGGACCATGTCGGGCGAGAGCGCTATGGCGCGGTCGCCGCTCTCCGTCACGGTGACACGCGGCGCGGCAAGCGCCTCGGTCACGCCGGCGCGCACCGGAAAGCGGGCCCAGAGGGTCCTGCCCTCGTCGCCCAGCCGGATCTCGGGCTCTCCCAGGGCCGCCCCGTCGCCCAGCTCGGGAAAGACATCCGGGTCGGAGAAAGGAGTGGCACGCGCGATCCGCAGGGTCAGCGCCTCCCCGTCGGTATCGAGATGCGCCTCTGCCGAGGCGACCGTCCCGTCCGTCGCGTCGTCGGGAACCCGCGCCGAGAAGAGGGCGATCCGATCGGCCGAGGGCTGGTCGATGCCGCTCATCCGCGGCAAGTCGAGCGACAGGGAGAACGATTGCGGAATGCAGATATCCGAGCAGACCAGCAGGTCGACCTGCGCTTCGAGCGCGACCGGCTCGCCCGCATCTGCGAGCTCGACCCGCAGCGGAAAGACGACTTCGTCATGATAGCCGAAATTCTCGATCCCGAAGGCGGCGAACCGGTCCGGTGCGGGCCAATGGAACGCGACATCGGCGACGTTGCCGGACCCGTCCCATTTCACCTCGGGCGGCAGGCCCACTTCGCCGGGCGAGCGCCAGTAGGTCTTCCATCCCTCTCCGAGCTCGATGTCGAGCCCGGCCGAGATCGATCGCGTTTCGGGCGAGATCCCGTTCTCCGCCGAGATCAGGCGGGCCGTGACGGCGGGCGAGACGAAAGGTTCCGACGCCGCGGCGAGGGCCGCCCCCGGAGCCGACAGGCCGGCGGCGAGAGCGATGCCGATCGCGAGATGTCTCAAAGCCGTCAGCATGCCTCTTTCCATCCTTCGGCGCGTTCGAGCGCGATCACCTTGCGCAAGGTCCCCTCCGGCACACGGCCGCTGATCACCGTTCGCCCCACTACCATCGCGGGCGTGCCGACGAACCCGAAAAGATCCGCGATCGCCGCGCTTCTCCCCAGCTCCGTTCTCACCGCGTCGCTCTCCATGTCGGCGATGAGCCTGTCATGGTCCACCCCGAGATCCTCGGAAAGCGCGGAAAGATATGCCGGCGTGGCCTGAAACGGGCTTGAGAGAAGCCGCTCGTGAAAGCCGATATAGGCACCCTGACGCCTTGCCGCGAGAGCCGCCCGCGCGGCGAGATCCGAGCTTGGCCCCAGCAAGGGCAATTCGTGCCAGGTTATCGCAAGGTCATCGCCCATCTCGCGCTGCAGATCGGCCAGACGCGCGGTCTGGACGCGGCAAAAGGTACAGTAATAATCCGAGAAGGACGCAATCGGTACCGTGCCACCCGCGATGCCGCCGGCATCATGGAGCGCGGCGCAGGGATCGGTTCGAACGGCCTCCATCTCCAGCCGTGGGACCGTCCGGTCGGACGCCGTGTCGAGGCCGATCCATTGCGTGCCGGCCGTCGATACCGGCCCCGTGGGAAGGCGGCGAAATCCCGCGGGATCGGCGATCGCCTCGAATTCGGGAAGGGGTGCGAACTGGCGCCGCAGATACCCGAAGGTCGGGATCGCCGCGATCGCCGCCGCCCCGCCGAGGATCACGGTCCGTCTCGTCTGCACGTGGCGCACTCCCCTCTCGTGGTTCCGACCGCCGAAGGGAATGTCGACTGGTGCCCGCGCGGCGGAAAGGTCCATGCCGGTGGTGGTGCATTTCACCCCGGACGCCAAGACGACTTGCCTCACATCTGCGTGCTCGAGCCCGGCGACGGCGCCACCGCGGATCGCGGGAAGGGGCGGCTGAAACACTCCGCTCTAGCAAGTCCGAAGCGCCAGGGCAGATCCTGCGCCTTGCTGATGCCGATGCGGGGGCCCACGAGCAGTTCGGGCATCGTGGATGTCAGGGTGATGGACAGATCGCCCCCGTCGAAGGGCGCACCGTCGTCTTCGGGACGGATCCCGAGGGCCTGTGCCAACCGACCCGGCCCGGCGCAGAGCGGCCCGGGCCCGCGTCGCATGCGCATGACGTCCAGGCCGGTCCGGGGGGCGAGGGCGCGGATCAGCACCGCTTCGCCCGGCTGCGCGACCACGTTGAGGCAGAGATGGATGCCGTACGAGCGGTAGACATAGGCATGTCCGGACGGCCCGAACATGGCGGCGTTTCGACGTGAGGGCCCCCGAAAACTGTGCGAAGCCGCGTCGTCGCGCGTGTAGGCTTCCGTTTCGGTGACAATGCCGCCCGCCCCGCGCACGAGCAGGCTCGCCCCGACCAGACGGCGCGCCAGCGCGACCGCCCCGAGGCCGGAGATGGCATCCTGAAAGGCGAAACGGCTCATGGCACGGCTCTTGTTTCGGCACGGGTGACGCGTGGTCTAGGCACTCCCCGTCGGCCATGCAATCCGGAGGCGATACCGTGTGCCCCTCTACGTGGTGCAGCGAGACGCGGCGGCGGAACCCTCTGCCTTGCGCGACGCGCCCGTGGCGCATCCTCCATGCGTGGCGATCATCGGTCGGGGCGCGTCGGCAAGGTCGTTGCCAGCGGTCGTTCGATCACCAGGAGCGACAGCAGGCAGGCCGCGAGGGCCAGCGCGGCGGCGGCCAGGAAAACGGGGTGCAAGGCTTGCGAGAACGCGTCGAGAACCGCATCCTGGGCCTGTGGCGGCATTTGCGCGACCGAGCTCGCGTCGAGGGCGCCGAATCCCGCCTCGGCGCCGTCTGGCAATGCCGAGGCCATGCCGGCGGAGAACATGGCGCCGAACGCCGAGGTGCCGATCGAGCCGCCGATCAGCCGGAACATGTTGGCGCTGGCCGTTCCGACGCCCAGCGAATGGACCGGCACGGCGTTCTGGATCGCGGCGACGCCGACGCTGATCACCGGGCCGATGCCGATGCCGGTGACGAACATGAAGACGGCCACCTGCCAGAGCGGCGTCGCGGAAGTCAGCGTCGAGAGAAGCAGCATCCCCGCCACCAGCGCGCCCGTCGATGCGACGGGCAGCATCTTGTAACGTCCGGTGCGCGTCATGCGCCGCCCGGCGGCGAAGGAGCTTCCGATCAGTCCTGCCATCATCGGCAGCAGGAACAGTCCGGACGCCGTCGGCGACGCGCCTTTGACCACCTGCAGGAACAGCGGCAGGAAGGTGATCGCGCCGAACATCGTGGTGCCCACCATGAACCCCACCGAGTTCATCACGACGAAATTGTTGATGCGAAAAAGCGGCAGCGGCAAAAGCGGCTCGGTCGCGCGTGCCTCGACGGCCACGAAGGCCAGAAGCGCGATGCAGGCGCACGCCCCCAGCGCCAGCGTCGGCGCCGAGCCCCAGGCATATGTCGCCCCGCCGAGATTCGACAGCAGCACCGCCGAAGACAGGAACGCCGCCAGCAGGGCCGCGCCGAGATAGTCGATGGACGGCGTCGCCCGCACCTTCTGAGGCCGCAGGACGAGCCCCAGCACGATGAGGGCCATGACCCCCACGGGGATGTTGACGAAGAAGATCCAGTGCCAGTTGAACTTCTGGACGATGAACCCGCCGAGCAGGGGGCCGATCACGGTCGAAATTCCGAAGACCGACCCCATGATGCCCTGCGCCTTGCCGCGGTCCCGGGAGGGAAGCACATCGGCGACCACGGCCATCGAGACCACGATCAGACCGCCGGCCCCGAGGCCCTGGAGCGCGCGCCCGGCGACCAGAAGGCCCATGTTCCACGCCAGGCCCGCCACGATGGAGCCCGCCATGAAGACCATGATCCCGCATTGGAGCACGATCTTGCGGCCGTAGAGATCCCCGAGCTTGCCGGAGATCGGCGCGCTGACCGTCGATGCGAGCAGGTAGGCGGTGATCACCCAGGTGATATGGTCCATCGCGTCGAGATCGCCGACGATCGCCGGCATCGCGGTCGACACGACGGTCTGGCCGAGCGACGCGGCGAAGAGAACGGTGGCCACGGCGGCGAGGATCAGGCGGACGGGCTGGTCGCCCGTCTCGGTTATCGGAGCTTTGAGGGTAAGTGATGACACGGCGACATTCCGGACGGACGCCCGCGGCAGGATACACGCGCGCGGTAATTTCAGGATTGCACCATATATCTGCTTTCATCATATACATGTCAACAGCATGTAATTCGCATTGTCGGGAAGGGTGCGTCCATGGGTCATGACCACGAGGTGAGGCGCCGGATGGCGCAAGGCGGGCTGGACGGCGCCGCCGCCGACGCGGCGCTGCAACTCGAAGCGACGATGCAGCGATGGCGCCGCCGCGCGATGAAGCGCCGGCTGGAGCAGCGCGCGATCGAGGATCTCGGGCTGGACCTCGATGTCCCCAAGCTCGACGTGCTGTCGGCCATCGAGGCATCCCCGGCTGAATTCGATCAGCCCGACGACAGTGAGACGATGGTTGGCACGATCGCCGCCCGGCTTCAGATCGATCCGTCCCGGGCCAGCCGCCTCATCACCGACCTCATCTCCTCCGGCCATGTGCGCCGCGCCGTCAGCCAGCGCGATGCGCGCCGCACCATCGTGGAACTGACCGACGAAGGCCGGAATGCGGCCCTCGAGGTGCGTGCCTACAAGGTGGCGACGCTCGGCGATTTCCTGTCCAGCTGGAGCCGCGACGAGATCGAGACCTTCATTCCCCTATTCGACCGCTTCAGCCGCTGGAGCGAGGGCCGCGAGCCCGAAAGCTGACCGACGTCAGGGGTGGCCGCGCGTATAGAAGGACCGCTTGCGTCCCGTGGTCAGCCGTCGCGCGAACCGCGTTAGCCGGTCCCAGAGAAGATGGATCGCGACCCCTCCGGCGATCGCGATCGCGAAGGCTGCGAGGTCCGCATTGAGCGGGCCGGGCAGACGGTCCGTCACCGTCCGGAACTGGAGATGGGTGATGTAGATGAAGAGCGAGGCGGCCGCCACGCGGGTGATGGTCGTGGCGGCGATCGCGGGCACGGGAACGCGCGGAACCGCGAGGATCACAGCGAAGGCGGCGGCCGTAAGGGGCTGGAGCGCACCATACATGACTATTTCGAGCCCGAGCGCGCTAAGTGCCAGCGCTGTAGCGACGGCCTTCTGCGGCCACGTGGCGGCTTGCGCGAGGCACCAGCCCAGGGAGAAGAGCCAGAGCTTCTGCTGGACGACACGATTGTAAAGCTCACTTGTATCCCAAACCGCACCGCTGGCGTAGCGGATCAAGACGCTTCCGCAGACAGCCAAGCAGGCGCATTCGAAGGGCCGCTGACGCATCGCGCGCCGGACGGGCGGCAAAGCCAATCCGGCCGCGAGCAGGAGCAGGGCCTGCACCAGCACGTTCACGAACCAGAAGTTGGAGCCGACGACCTCGTTCGGTCCGTAGAGGTTTCCGAGCAGGAGCAGCTTGAGCGTGATGATCGTCGCCGATTTGTTGGGGTAGTCGAAGACGCTCTCGAGCAGGACCAGATAGAGCACCGTGGGTATCGCGATCAGCGCGACGAGGTTGAGGATGGGCCTGATCCCGTCCTCTCGCAGCACGGCGGGGACCTGAAACCGCCCGAAACTGTGGCCAGCGATGAAAAAGAGGGCCGAGGTCGCGCCGCCGAAGCCGATCAGGCCGAAATGGCCCGCGACGACACCTGCGATCGAGACCGCCCGCATGAGAACGGGTGCCTCCACCATGCGCAGATGGCGGTTTCCGCCGGCGTTCCGGAGCCGGTCATGCGAAGCGTCGGACGATTCCGACCCCATGTTCGCCAGGGTCGTCAGGGGAAGTATGTCCCAGTTCCTCGGCAGCGCGCCCAGCCTCGATTCGAGCGCGAGGGAAACCGAAAGATAGCTCAGCGAGTCCACCCCCAGGTCACGCACGCAGGAGGATGGCGGAACGGATGCACGGCCCAGGACCTCCGCCACCACGCGCGCCAGAGCGAACGCTTCCGGCGTTTCGGCCGGTTCGGACCCCGCGGCGTCGCCCGGATTCCGGTCGTCGGCATCCCGCACGGGATCCGCATCGGGATCCGGCAGAGCGGCGCGGTCGATCTTTCCGTTGGCCGTGAGCGGGAACCGGTCCAGGACGACGACTGCTCGCGGCACCATGGCGGAAGGGAGATTCCGTCGGCAACTTTCCAGCAGCATTCCCCCGGTGGGCGGTTCGCCCGCTCCGTCCGTCGCGCCCTCTTTCGCCACCGCATAGGCGATCAGTTCGGTCTCGCCATTGGCCCCGGGCCGCGCGATGGTCGTGGCTTGCGTGACATCCGCGCGCGCCTCGAGATGGCGGGAAATCTCGGACGGCTCCACCCGGAAGCCGCGGATCTTCACCTGATCGTCCACACGGCCGAGCACCAGAACGTCACCTGACGGCATGCGCAGGCCGATGTCGCCCGTCCGGTGGCGCAGCGGCAGACCGGTCGTCGGAACGGCGGACTGTCCCTGGCCGTCCGCGGCATCGTAGTATCCCAGCGCAAGATCGTCCCCTTCCACGACGATCTCCGCAGGTTCGCCCGTCGCGGCAGGCTGTCCGTCCCGATCGAGGATGAGCCTGCGCGAGCCCGCCCGATGACCGACAGGGCAGACGTCCCACGCATCCGGATGGGCCTCGCCCCGTCGATCCGGATCCGCCGCCGCGCGCGGCAGATCGTAGAGGCTCGCCGCCTGCGGTGTCTCGGTCGCGCCGTAAAGGTTCGAGATTGCCGAATTGGGAGCGATGGATCGGAATGCCGCGATGGCGTCGGCCGACAACGTGTCGCCGCCGAAGGTCGCGTGCCGCAAGGTTGGCAACGTCCGCCCGTTCGCGCCGAAAGCGATGACGCGGGCAAGCTGCGGCGTGAGGTTCAAAAGCGTCGGTCCCAGCTTGGAGAGCCAGTCGAAGAGCAGGCGGGGATCGCCACGGGTTTCCTCGGTGGGCACATGCAACGCGGCGCCGGATGTAAGCGGCAACAGCACATCGCGCAGCATGGGATCGTGCCCCAGACCTCCCAGAAGCGCGAATCGGTCATCGGCAGTGATCGCGCGCTCGGTGCTCATCCGGTCGATGAAACGCGCGAGCCCTCTCCCGTCCGCGATGACGCATTTGGGCCTGCCCGTGGTTCCGGACGTGAACAGCGCATATCGTGCGCCGGCGGGCAACGCCGGTGCGGGTGCGCCTTCGGTCTCCCGACAGATCCGCACCTTCGGTCCCGAGGCGAGTTCGACGATATCGGAAACCTGTGGCTCCGCGCGAGATGCGACGTCCTCGATCGGGGCATCGGGCGCGACAAGCTTCAGCCGCAAGGCCGGGCCAAACGTCTCGTCCATCGCCTTGCGACGACTGGCCGGGTAAGCCGGGTCGTAGATGGCGAAGACCGCGCCCACCCGATCCGCGGCAAGAAGAGCCGTGACCATCGCCGCGCTTCGCGGCACTTCGATCGCCAATGCGCGACCGGGCCCGGCGCCGTGTTCGACAAGGGCCTTCGCCAGCGCATCGACATCCGCCATCAGCGCGGAATAGCGCGTCGTTCCACTTTCCGTGACGATCGCGGGCGCCGCCGGCCGGGCTTCGGCGATCCTTGCCACCCGCCCGCTCAGGGAGATTTCCGGCTCTGGTTCTGCGGGAAGGGGCCGCGCCGGGGCGGGTATGGCGCCGGGCAGGGCGATCTCCCGCAACGGACGGGCATCCGTGAGAAGGTCGCTTTCGAGAACGGCCGTGACATGGTCGAGAACCACGGACGCGCGCCACGGCTGCAGGCGATCCAGCGGATAGGACAGGTTGAAGGCCAGGCCACCCTCGGTCTGCAGGGCGTGGAAGTTGAGATCGAAGTCGGATTGCCACCCGACACGCCTGTCCCCGGCGATGCGCAAACCCTCGAGATCGAGCGTTTCCACACCCGGATACCAGTTGATGCCGAAACGGGGATGGATGCCCGTTTCGCGAATGATCTCGTGATAGGGCAACGCCTCGTGGCGCAGCGATCCGCGAACGGCCCGGCGTACCAGGCGGGCATGATCCGCGAAGGTCGCGTCTGGATCGAGATTCGCGAGGACCGGCAAGGCGTTCGAGAAGACGCCGATGACGTTTTCCCTTTCGGGATGAGCGCGCCGGCCCGAACTCTGGAATGTCGCGCAAGCGGCGGAGCGACCGGTCTGCCGGCCGAGAACGAAGAGGTAGGCGGCGAAGGTCGCTTCGAACGTGGTCACCCCCGCGCCGCGTGCCGCGGCCGCCAGACGGTGCAGCGCGGGCGGATCGAGGCGCTTGGCGATCTCGCCGCGCGCGCCCGCTCCGTCATCCCGCGCGGGTCGCAGAAGCGGCAGCGGTCCCGCCGCCGACGCGCTTTCCAGCGCGCTTCTCCAATATGCGCGGTCCGACGCGTCTTGCGCCTCATCGTCTTCGGATGCGCCTGCATTCCATCCCTGACGGACGGGACCGGGCGACGGACGCGCGGAATAGGCATCAGAAATCCTGTCGACGACGAGACCCAGGCTTACGGCGTCGGCCACGGCGTGATGCAACGCCAGCGTCACGAGATGGCCCCCTTTCGGCAGGCGCGCGATATGCAATTTGCACGGAGCCTCGGAGGGCGGGCCGGACCCGTCATGGACGAAGGCGACGGCGTCAGCCACCGCATCGGCTTCGTCGCGCGCGCGAAACTGACGCAATTTCAGGGCCTTCGTCCCGACGTTGCGCCACGAGAATCGACCGCCTCCCGCATGGACGAAGGCGGCGCCGAGCGCGGGAATGTCCGCAATCACATGCAGCACCGCGCGGCGCAGCCGCGAGATGGAGATCTCTGCCGGCAGCGAAAAGGTCAGGGGCAAGTAATAGCTCTGCGCGCCACCGAGCGACGCCAGCAGATAGCGGTTCTGGTTCGGCGTACAGGGATGAAGTATGTCGGACTGCGAACCGTCTGTCCAGGAACGCATGGCGCCGGCGATATCACGAATATTGTGTCTCATTACGAATCTGGGACGATCGCGCCAATTAGCGTCGCGAAGAATCCCGAGCCCTTTACTCGTCAGGAATGGCAATGCATCCGAGGCCTATCCGCGAGACGTTAAAAGCGCGCAAAACGAGAGTGTTCTGCGGTCGGAAATTCAATCCGGAATTTAGAAAAATTGGACGAATTGTCCGTTTGGGCGGTCCGTTACACTTTTCGGACTGCGCATTTCCTGTACCGCTTCGCGCCCGCTCATGATCGGAATGGGGCCTTCTTGGCGCCTGCGAGGTCGGCCGTTTCCAGAGGTCGGTAAAAGTTTCTTAATCACTTGATGGCATCCGGTTCCGGTAACTCGGAAAAAGAGTGCGCCGATGGAATTCCGAATACTGATAGTCGAAGACGACCCCATCGCCTCGGCGGTTCTCACGCGGGTCATCGCCAAGGCATTCGCGGGTACCGTTTGCGGTCACAAGAACGGGTTCGAGGCGATCGCCGATTGCGCGGCGGCCGTCCCCGACCTCGTCTTGGTGGATTATCAGATGCCGGGCATGAACGGGGTGGAATTCATTCGCCGCCTGCGTCAGGACGCGAGATACGAACACGTTCCGATCGTGATGATCACAGCCGCGAATTCGCGCGACGTGAAGATCGAGGCCATCGAAGCGGGCGCCACAGACTTTCTCAACAAGCCCGTCGACCCCGAAGAGCTCAAGGTTCGCGCCCGCAACCTTCTGAGGCTGCGCGAGGCGCAACTGAAGCTCGCGGACCGCGCGCGTCTTCTCGCCTCGGAGGTCGAGGAGGCAACCGATCGCCTCGTCAGGCGCGAGGAGGAGATCATCTGGCGGCTGGCCCGCGCGATCGAATATCGCGACGGGGGAACGGGGGAACATATCGCCCGCGTCGCCTCGATCTCGCGCATCATCGCCGAAGAACTCGGGCTCGAGCCGGAGCATTGCCGGAACATCTATCTCGCGGCACCGCTGCACGATGTCGGCAAGGTCGGCATTCCAGACAGCATTCTCAACAAGCCCGGGAAACTGTCCGATGAGGAATTCACGCTGATGCGCCGCCATGTCGAGTTCGGCGCGGCGATCCTGACCCACGGCGACAGCGACCTCGTTCAGGTCGCGGCCGCGATCGCGGCGGCCCATCACGAGAAGTGGGACGGCACCGGCTATCCGGGAAATCTCACCGGAGAGGAAATCCCGATCGAGGGCCGGATCGTCGCCGTCGCCGACGTGTTCGACGCGCTCTGCGCGCGGCGGACCTACAAGGCGGCATGGGATCCCGAGGATGCGCGCTCCGAGATCGCGGCGTCGTCGGGCACGCATTTCGACCCCGCCTGCGTCGCCGCCTTCGAACGCGGCTGGACCCGGGTCCTCGGGACGCTCTCCGGCGCCGATGTCGCGCGAACGGCCGCCTGAACCCGATCATCCATCCATTGAGGTCTGCGAAATGCGTATTTTCCGAAACCTGGTCCTCCTGTCCACACTGAGCGCCCCCGTCGCGGCGATCGCCGGTGAGCTTCCGATGCCGACCGAGCCCGTGATCCTGGTCGTGGCCGGCGATATCGAGAACAGCAACGTCGACGGCGAAGCCCATTTCGACCTGCCGATGCTCGATGCGCTGGCGGCGCGGGAGACCGTCATCGAGACGCCCTGGTACGAAGGGGTAAAAAATTTCGAGGGCCCCCTCATCTCGGCGTTGATGGACGCGGTCGGAGCCCGCGGCGACACGCTGCGCGTCGCTGCGCTCAACGACTATTCCGCCGAGATACCGCGCGGCGACATCGAGGATTACCCGGTGATCCTCGCGACGCGCATCGACGGCAAGATCATATCCGTGAGGGATAAGGGGCCGGCCTTCGTCATCTATCCCTTCGATGACTTCCCCTCGCTCTACAACGAGATGATCTTCGGCCGGTCGGTCTGGCAGGTAAGTTCGATCGACGTGTTCTAGGGAATGTCGCCCGTGAGCCGCTTCTGGCGTGCGGGAATGCGGCGGCACACCGCCGGCATTCTCGCGCTCACGCTGATCAGCATCGGCATTTTCACGGCCATCATGATGATGTTCCTCAGCCTCGACGAGCGGCAGCGCGAAATCGATGCGGGTATTCGGGAAGATGCGGTCTGGGCGGCCTATCAGGCCGATCGCGAGGTCGGCAGGTTGATCGAGTCCATCCTGGAGGCGCAACGCGTCCCCGACGAGGCCGTGCTCGGTGCGGTGATCCTGCGCTACGACATCCTCTACAGCCGCGCGCCGCTGCTGGCCGAGGGGAAATTCGCGATGACGATCGGCGGCGACAGCGAGGTCGCGGCGGCCGCGGGTGACGCCTACGACGCGATCCTGGGCTTCGCGCCGGTCATCGACGCCGTCGCGAACGACCCCGGTCTCATGCGCGAGCGCCTGCCCGCCATGCTGGACCGGGTCCGCGAGATCCGCGGAACGACCAGGCTTCTGGCCGAGGTCGCAAACGCGGCGAACAACGAGGCGCGCGTTGCCGCGCGGTCCACGCTCAAGAAGACCTACCGCCAGATCGCGGTCAGCGTCGGGCTTCTGACATTCGCGCTCGTGCTGATCGTGGCCCTGCTCGCCTGGCAGCTTCGGCAGATCACGCGGACGCGCCGGGATCTGGAGGAGATGAGCGCGAGAAACGCGCGCGCGGCCCGCGAAGCCGATGCCGGCAACCGCGCCAAGTCGACGTTCCTCGCGGCGATGAGCCACGAGATCCGCACCCCGCTGAACGGTCTCATCGGCATGACGGAAATCCTGTCGGAAACACCGCTGACCGCAGAGCAGCGCCGCCAGGTCGCCACGATCCGGGAATCGGGCAACCTGCTGCTGGACGTCATCAGCGACATTCTCGACTTCTCGAAGCTCGAAAGCGGCGAGACGACCATCGCGATCGAGCGGTTCGACCTTGCGGAGGTCCTGAACCCGATTTCGGTCGTCATGACGCCCCGCGCGGCCGCGGCCGGGCTCGATTTCGTGATCGATGCGCCGAGGGTGTCCATCAAGACGGATCCGATGCGGATCCGCCAGGTGCTGATCAACCTCGTCAACAATGCGATCAAGTTCACGCCCGAAGGATCGGTTTCGGTGACGGTGCGGCCGGCGGAGAATGGCATGATGCGGTTCGAGGTGCGCGATACGGGCGTCGGGATCAAGCCGCAATACGTCCCGAAACTCTTCCGGGAATTCTATCAGGTCGACGACAGCGACGCACGGCAGTTCGGGGGAACCGGTCTGGGGCTCGCGATCTGCAAGCGCCTGCTCGACGCGCTGGGGGGCCGGATCGGCGTCGAGACCGCGTCCGGCGTTGGCAGTTGCTTCTGGTTCGAGGTGCCGGTCTCGCGGATCGCGCCCGAGAGCCTGCATCCACCGGCCCCGGTCGAGCCCGAGGCACGGCGCGACTTCCACGGGATCCGGATCCTGATCGTCGAGGACAACCCGATAAACCAGGAGGTGGCCCAAGGGCTTCTGACCCAGATGGGTGCGACCGTCACATGCGCGGATGACGGCGAGCACGGGATCCGAGCGGTGCTCGAACAGGATTTCGACCTCGTTTTCATGGACATGCAGATGCCGCGCGTCGACGGGCCGACCGCCACGCGGCGATTGCGCGATCTCGGCGTGACGTTGCCGATCGTCGGTCTGACCGCCAACGTGTTCGTCTCGCATCGCGACGATTGCCTGGCCGCCGGCATGAACGCATTCATCTCGAAGCCGGTCACGCGCGCCAAACTCGCCGCCATCCTCGAGGAATGGGTTCCGGCCCCGTGCCCCGCGCAGCCGGCACGACCGGCCGCCGTCTCCTCGCAGCGCGCCGCGCTCGAGCTGCAACTCGGGGCGGATTACGTCGATACGCTGACCGGGCAATTCGCGACCCAGGCGACCGAGCTGATGCAGGAGATCCGCGAGGCGAAGGTCAGGGGCGACGATCCCGGAATCGACCGCGCGCTTCACAAGCTCAAGGGCGGCGCGCTCACCTTGGGTCTCGACGAGATCGCCGCGCTCGCGGCGCAATGCGGGCAGTCGCGCCGGGACGCCGAACTCGACCGCCTGGACGCGCTGATCGGCGCCGTGGAACGGCGCTGATTTCGCAATATCCTTTCGAGAGCGGGGGGGGGGTGGTCGCGTAGCGCCGTGCCCGAACGATCGCAGAGGATCGTTCGGGCTGTCTTCAGCGCCCGTCAGAGCATGAAGTCGTCGAGGTCCTCGTGGGTGTCGGCGGGGGTCTCCTCGACCGCGGGCAGGCCCAGGGCTTCGCGGTGCACGACCCGTTCCTCTTCCATCGTGTAGATCGCGTAGAGCCAGGCGAGCTCGTCGGTCTCGTCGCAATCCGGGGCGGGAACCTCCTGCGAGATCCGCCGGCCGAGTTCCGCGACGCCCTTCGCATGCTCCGCCGCGGCTGCGAATGAATTGCCGCCGGCCTTGGCCGCGCCGTCGAGCCGGTCGGCGCGCCGCAGCAGCTGCCGGCGCGTTTCGCGGACGCGGCCGACCCTTTCGGCCTGGTCCGCCGCGTCCTGCGCCGCGGTTTCCTGAAGTTCGAGCAGCGTTTCGAGATCGCGGTCGAGACCGGAGGCGGCGAGGGCTTCGGACGTACCCCGGATATGCCCGAGCGCGCCCGAGATCTGCGTGATCAGATCCGAGGTGCGATCGACCACGTCCTTGACCGATCCCGCGAGAAAGCGCAGCGGCGAGGTCTGCGAGCCCGACCGGTGCGCCACCAGCGAGGCGTTGTGGACCGACGTTTCGAGCTCGCGGTTCAGTCGCACCGAGGTTTCCAGATTGTCCTGCGTCGCGTTGATCTGGCGCGTCAGCCCCGCCAGCAGTGTCAGCGCGGTGCCGAACTGGTCGCGCGCGCGCGCCACGGAATCGAGCATGGCTTCGTTCGCCTGCGCGGTCGCGGTCATCCAGGCATCGGACGGATCGGCGGCCTCGCTGCGGTTCTGGATGATCGGGCTGCGGTCGAAGGCGATTTGCAGGGTCTCCAGCGCCTGACCGGCGGTCGTCGTGACCTCGGTCAGGGCTTCTGCCATCCGCGCAAGCTGCGCCTCCACCACCTTGCGGAGGGCCGCACGCTCGGCCGGTGCCGCCTTTTCCATGGCGGTGATGGCGGTGCAGACATGTTCCGACCGCTGCGCGAAGGAATCGGGGAATTGCAGGCAGCCGATCAGCCCGGCAACGGCGGTCCGGACCTGTCCGTCGAGCTTGGACGCCTCGTCGCTGATCTCGGACATGTAGACATGATGCACCTCCTCGAGCATGGAGAGGCGAATGGCATCGTTCTCGGCCCCGTCCGAAAGGGCGCGGAACTCCAGCCCGACGGCGGTAAGCCTGTCGCGCGCCAGCCCGCTCTGATACTGCGTTTCGACCACGAGATCCGCCGAGCGGGCCGTGGCCTGCTGCAATTCCCGGCATCGGCTGTCGAGCGATTCGGTGAACGCGTTCAGCCGGTCGGCCATGTTCCGGGTCTCGGCCTGCGTGATCTTCGTCAGCGACGAGATGCTGCTCAGCGCGACGGTGTGCTTCTTCATTTCCAGAAGCGATCCCGAGATGCGAATCAGCGCCCCCTGGAAGGCGCGGTCGGTCAGCGATCCCGCCGCCTTCTCGGCCTCGACCGAGGCGGATCTGGCATTCCTGAGGAAGACGCCGAACGAGCTTTCCTGCCCCTCCTGCGCTTCGGGCGTCGCGGTGATCGCAAGCAGACTTCCGACATCCGTGCCGAATTCGGCGGCCGTGGTGCGGATCGTTTCGAGTTCGAAGAAAGCGATCGAAAATGCGCCGGCAATCTCGTGAGAGAGCTGAACGAGGCTTTCCGCGAGCGAGGAATAGGATTGCGTCATGGGAACTCCGGGAATGGTTCGCGACGGACCATAGCCCCGAGCGGTTATCGCCCTGTTAAGCGCGCCGCCAATTCTCCGGCACCGGACACGTTTTTTCCCGGCCCGATTTTTTTCGAAGCGAATTTACGAATTATTGGCGGTTTCGACCCAGAGAGAGGGCGAGATTTATCCCAGAGGTGACTATGCCCGATCCCGTCCCTTCCGAAGAGATGTCAATTCGTCTTGCCGTCGACCTAGATGCCGGAACGGTTTCGGCAACCCATGCCCGGCTCGTGTCCCTTCTCGACGCGGTCGAGACCTCCGAGGCGACGGCATCGCTCGAGCTCGCCGCCGATGGCGAGGTCAGCCCGCTCTCGATGCAGCTTCTCTTCAGCGCGCAGCAAAGCTTTCCGTCCGGCCGCCTGTCCCTCGGCCCCCAGGCTGCCGGGGCCCTGACCGCCTTCGCACAATCCAAGGAGATATAACCCATGTCCAAGACGGTTCTCAGCGTGGACGATTCCAAGAGCATCCGCGACATGATCGGCTTCACCCTCGAGCCCAAGGGCTACGACGTCATCGGCGCCGGAGACGGTCTCGAAGGCCTCGAGGCGCTCGCCTCCAACCAGGTCAGCCTGGTGGTCTGCGACCTCAACATGCCGAACATGAACGGCATCGAGATGATCCGGAAGGTCCGCGAGGACAAGCGCTTCGACGGCATCCCCATCGTGATGCTCACCACCGAGGCGCAGAAGGAGAAGATGATGGAGGCCAAGGAGGCCGGCGCCACCGGCTGGCTGGTGAAGCCCTTCGACGAGGCCAAGCTCGTGGCGGTCGTCAACAAGATGATCGGGGTCGCCTGATGAACCCGGCCGCCCAGTCCTTCGTGCAGGAAGCGCGGGACATCCTCGAGGATCTCGAGGGGGTTCTGCTCGAACTCGAAGCCGATCCGACGAATCCCAAGCGTGTCGACGCGGTGTTTCGCGCCCTCCACACCCTCAAGGGGTCGGGCGCGATGTTCGGCTTCGTCACGCTCTCGGCGTTCACCCATCATTTCGAGAATGCCTATGACCGCATCCGCGAGGGCAAGGCGACGGTGACGCCGCGGCTGATCGAGCTTTCGCTCGCATCGAGCGATCACCTCGAGCGCATGCTCGATGCCGGGCCGGACGAGGGCGGGAAACCTGTGCAGGATCCCGCGACCGCGGAGCTCGTGAAGCAGATCGAGATGCTGGAAACCGCGGGCCCGGCCGCGCCGGCCGCCGCGCCGAAGGCGGAGCGCTACACGATCGTCTTCAAGCCGGATGCCGCGGCCCTGAAGAACGGGATGCGTCCCGACCTGATCCTTGCCGAACTGGGCGAGCTGGGCGAGGCCACAGTCGTTGCGTTGACCGACGCCGTTCCCGGCCTGCGCGACCTCGATCCCGCGATCTGCCACATCGCATGGCAGGTGGAACTCGAGACCATCGCCGGCCGCGAGGCGATCGACGACGTCTTCATCTTCGCCTCCGACTGGGACATCGAGATCCGCCGCATCGAGGAGACCGAGGACGCCGCGAAGGCCGCCCCGGCGGCAGAGGCCGCCGCCCCGGCCGAGGCGCCCGCCCGTCCCGAGGCCCCGAAGGCCCAGGCCGCACCGAAGGACGAGGCCCCGAAGGCCCAGAAGACCGATTCCGTGCGCGTGCAGTCGCATCGCCTCGACGAGCTGATGGACCAGCTGGGCGAGCTGGTGATCGCCCAGGCGCGGCTCAACCGGATCGCCGACGAGCTCGGCGATGCCGGTCTCGGCAGCACCGCCGAAGAGATCGAGCGGCTCGTCACGGGTCTGCGCGACACCACGCTGTCGATCCGGATGCTGCCGGTCGAACTCGTGTTCGGCAAGTTTCGGCGGGTGGTCCGCGATCTGTCCACCGAACTCGGCAAGACCGTGACGCTCGAGACGCGGGGCGGCGAGACCGAGGTCGACAAGAACGTCATCGACAGTCTCACGGAGCCTCTCGTCCACATCATCCGCAACTCGATCGACCACGGCATCGAGAGCCCCGAGGCCCGTCGTGCATCGGGCAAGGCCGACCAGGCCCGCGTGGTGCTGCATGCCCGGCAATCCGGCGGCGAGGTCCTGATCTCGATAAGCGACGACGGGGCCGGTCTCGACGCCGAGGCGATCCGCACCCGCGGCATCGAGCGCGGCCTGATCGCGGCCGATGCGGACCTGCCCGAGGATCAGCTTTTCGGCCTGATCTTCGAGCCGGGCTTCTCGACGGCCAAGACGCTGTCGAGCGTGTCGGGCCGGGGGGTCGGCATGGATGCCGTGCGCCGGGTGATCGAGGATCTGCGCGGCAGTGTCGACGTCCGTTCGCAGAAGGGCGCCGGTACCGAGGTCACGTTGCGCCTGCCGCTGACGCTCGCCATCATCGACGGCCTTCTGGTCAAGGTCGGCGGTGCGCCGTTCGTGCTGCCGCTCTCGTCGGTGGAGGAATGCGTCGAACTGCCGCCGGCCGACGACGTGCGCACGAGCGGCCGGTCGATCCTGCGGATTCGCAATGAGCTGGTCCCGTTCCTGAGCCTCGACAGGCTCTTCGGCTTCGAGCGCGCGGATTCCGAGGATCGCCGCGTCGTCGTCACCAGCGTCGAGGGCCGGCGCATGGGCCTCGTCGTGGACGAGGTGATCGGACAGTACCAGACCGTGATCAAGCCGCTCTCGGTCTATCACCACGGCATCGAGGGTCTGGCCGGATCGACCATTCTCGGCGACGGCTCCGTCGCCCTCATCCTGGATGCGGCCGCAATCGTGAGGCGCGCAGTCAGCGCGCAGCGGGTGGCGGCATGAGCGCGGAGGTTCTTCAGATGACGGATAGCGGACGTGACATCGACAGCGACGAGATGGTGCTGACCTTCTCGCTCGACGGTGAGACCTTTGCGATCCCCGTGTCCCACGTGAACGAGATCATCGATCCGCTGCCCGTCACGCGGGCCCCCTGCGCCGATCCGTTCGCGCCGGGCCTCGTCAACGTGCGGGGCGCGATCGCACCGTTCGTCGATCTGCGCCAGCGGTTGGGCATGCCCCCGGCCGTGCTGGGCGAGACCAGCCGTGTCCTGGTGCTCGACCTCATGGTCGGTGGCGAATCCACCAAGGTCGCGATGCTCGCCGACGATGTCGATGACATCACCGATA
The DNA here is from genome assembly GCA_947489705.1 of uncultured Paracoccaceae bacterium. Classification (GTDB taxonomy): domain Bacteria; phylum Pseudomonadota; class Alphaproteobacteria; order Rhodobacterales; family Rhodobacteraceae; genus Palleronia. Next base: position 111,477 of record CANLEQ010000001.1, on the reverse strand, counting down.
CGCGGATGGCCGATCTCGAGGCGGTGCCCGAGCTCGGCGTCCGCTGGCCCGTCCATCTCATCCGGGGGGTCGCCAAGAAGAACGATACCCTCGTCATCGTCCTCGACGTGGAGCCTGCCTTCGCGCCGACCTCCCACAAGTAAATCCTGAACCGAAGGAAAGATCACGCTCATGCGTATGACAATTAAAACCAAATTGATTGCTGTCTTCGCAGTGCTGATCGCGCTGCTCGGCATCTCGAGCTTCATCGCCCTGAAGGAAGCGGGCGAGCTCCAGGCGAATTTCGACAAGATGGTGGACGGCACCGCCTATCAGCTCGACGAGAGCCTCCGGATGGAAGCCGACGCCGCGCAGTCGGTGAGCCTGATCAAAAGCTACCTTGCCCAGCCCGATGCCGATGTCGCCGCGCAGATCGCCGCCGAGGTGGACCAGAAACTGGCCTCGGTCGCCGGAGCGTTCGGCAATCTCGAAGCGATCGCAGAGACCGAAGAGATGCGCTCGCTTCTGGCCGTGTTCGACCGCGAATGGCAGGAGTTTCTTGCCGTCGAGGCGGAGCTGCGTCCCGGGGGGCTCGCCAACACCAATGTGCGCGCCAGGGAAGTGCATCTGGAGCAGAGCCTCCCGGGCTTCGATGCCCTCTACGCCCGGACCGAGACCCTGATCGCCGATCTGCGCGCACGCATCGCGGCGACCGCGGGCTCCGCCGCGCGCGACACGAGCATCGTGGCGCTGGAATCGAACATCGACAGAATGACGGACGATATCCGGGCCCTGAATAGCATCGATCGCGACATGCTGGTCCTCACACAGCCGGAACTGCTGGCCGCAAAGCGGGAGGAAGCCGCCGAACAGGCCGCCGATCTGGAAGAGAATCTTGCCCGCGCCCAGGACAACGCGACCGGCACCGACCGGGTGGCCGTCTCGGGGATCCGCGACGCGTGGCTGGCCTGGCGGACGCCGCTCTTCGCGTCGATGGACCTGTCGCTGGCGAACACCAACACGCTGGCCACAGACATCCTCCATACCCGGCTCGAGCCTGCCTTCAAGGAAAGCTTTGAAGCCGCCGAAGCCATCGCCTACAGTGCGCGCGAGGATCTCGCGCTCGCCCAGACCGAGGCGCAGCAGGCCTATGCGACCTCCCGGACCCTGCTTCTGGGCCTCGGCGTCGCCGCTGCGGTCATCGCGATCGCGGCCGCCTTCTGGCTGTCGACCACGATCAGCCGGGGTCTCAACCGAGCGATGAATGTGGCTCGGGAAGTCGCGCGTGGCAATCTCGAGGTCGATGCCAAGACCAACAGCCGCGACGAGATCGGCGTGCTCCTGCACGAGATGGACAGCATGGTTGTCGATCTCAAGGGACTGAGCCGTGCGGCCGAGAAAATCGCCAAGGGCGACCTAAGGACCGACGTAACCCCGCGTTCGGAGGACGACCGGCTTGGGCTGGCGCTCCGCGACATGGTGCTCAAGCTGCGCGAGGTGATCTCCAACGCATCGGCCAGCGCGGCCTACGTCGCCGAAAGTGCCGCGGGCATGAGCGGCACCGCCGAGCAGCTCTCCTCGGGTTCGACCCAGCAGGCATCGGCGGTCGAGGAGGCCTCGGCCTCGATCGAGGAGATGACGGCGAACATTCGCCAGAACGCCGACAACGCGGCGCAGACCGAGAAGATCGCCGGCCAGTCGGCCGAGGATGCGAAGCGGTCGGGCGATGCCGTCGGCAACGCGGTCCGGGCGATGAAGACCATCGCCGAGCGGATCAACATCATCCAGGAGATCGCTCGTCAGACCGACCTGCTGGCGCTCAACGCCGCGGTGGAAGCCGCCCGCGCCGGCAGCCACGGCAAGGGCTTCGCGGTGGTGGCCTCGGAGGTGCGCAAGCTCGCCGAACGCTCCCAGCAGGCGGCCTCCGAGATCAGCCAGCTCTCGGTCGAGACGGTCGAGGTGTCCGGTGAAGCCGGGCGCATGCTGGAGGCCCTCGTGCCGAACATCCAGCGCACGGCGGATCTGGTGTCGGAAATCTCGGCCTCGACGCGCGAGCAGAACGTCGGCGCCGAGCAGATCAACCAGGCCATCCGCGAGCTCAACGAGGTGATCCAGCAGAATGCGAGCGCCGCCAACGAGGCGTCCGCCACGAGCCAGGAACTCGCCGCACAGAGCCAGCAGCTGACGGGCGTGATCTCCTACTTCGAAGTCACGGAGACCGGCACCGTCCGGAAGGTCAGCCATATCGATGCGCCGGAGAAATCCCGCGCTGCCAATGTCTCGGTCGTCGCCGGCGGCATGGACAAGCGGGATCCCCGCAAGGCGATGGTCGAGGCATTCGAACTCGACCTCACCTCCGAGGAGGTCTCCGACGACAACTTTCAGCGGTACGCGGGGTGAGCATGTTGGACGCAGACATCTACGAAACGGGGCCCACGATGGTGGAGGAGGACGACACGTCCTCCACCTATCTCACCCTTGATCTCGGCGGGCAGATGCTGGGTTTCGACGTACGCCATGTGCGCGAGATCCTCGACGCCCGCGACGTCACCCGGCTGCCGAATGCGCCGTCCGACGTCCTCGGCGTGGTCGACGTGCGGGGCACCAGCGTCCCCATCGTGGACATCCGGACGCGACTGGGGATGTGCGGCGAGACGACCGGCGGCGAGGCGCGGATCGTGGTCCTGGAGCTCGGGAACGAGGGCGAGACCTACCCGCTCGGCATTCGCGCCGACCACGTGCGCAACGTGGAGCAGATCGGGCCCGAGGCGATCGAGCCGGTCCCGAGCCGCGGTCTCGGCGGGTGGGACGCGGGCGCGCTCCACGGTCTCTACCGCCGCGGCGCGGACCTCGTCGTGCTGGTCGATCTCGACCGCCTGCTGGGCGAGACCGCCGCGGAGCTCGACCTCTCCGACGGCTTCGGCCTGTTCTGAGTTGAAACCGCCGCCGGCCTCCCGGGGCCGGCGGACCCCTTCACGGGGTGGTCCGGGTCGCGTGATCCGCCGCCCGCCCGCCCGCCCGCTCGTTTCGATCGATGCCGGTCCGGTCTTCGGCCGGCAGCCAGGATCCACCGGGCGCCGCGACGGTCGCATCCCCGTGGCCGGCACATATCAACGGCTCCTCGCGGGGCCCTGCAGGAGACTCTCGATGTTCGACCGTCCGATCCGGCCGTCGCCGATGCGGCTGCGGCCTGAAGACGTCAAGCAACTCGTCGCGATGGCGCGCAGCGTCGTCGGCATCACGATCGACGAGCGCAAGACCGATTTCCTGACCGGACGGCTCGGCCGCCGGCTCGTGGCCACCGGCCTGGAAAGCTACGCCGATTATTGCCGGCTGCTGCAAAGCAACGCCGCCGAACGGGTGGCTTTCGGCGAGGCCCTCACGACCCATACGACGAGCTTCTTCCGCGAGAAGGCGCAGTACGACTGGCTGCTGGAAGAGGGCCTGCCGGAAATGGCCGCTTCGGCAAAGAGCCAGCGCGAGATCGTGGTCTGGAGCGCCGCCTGCTCCACGGGGCAGGAGGGCTACACCGCCCTGATGGTCATGCACCAGGCCCGCGATCGCGGCCTCCGGGGCCTGGCACCGCGCCTGATCGGCACCGACATCTCGCGCCCGGTCGTGCGCCGCGCGAGGACGGCGATCTATTCCAAGCAGGAGGTCGAGGGCATTTCCCTGGATCTCCGGCGCCGCTTTCTTCTGTCCTCCAAGGACACCGACGGGATCTACCGGATCGTGCCCGAACTGCGCAACCAGGCGACATGGCGCGAGGCGAACCTCGCCAGCGGCGAGGGTCTCGACGGGATCTCCGCCGACATCGTCTTCCTGCGCAACGTGCTGATCTATTTCGACGAGGAGATCCGGACCCGGGTCGTCGACAATATCTATCGGCGCCTTAGGCCCGGCGGCATCCTGATGACCGGCCATACCGAAGCCTCCCATGCCCGGCGCGACGGGCTCGAACTCGTCCGCCCCTCGATCTATCGCAAGGTGACAAGATGACCGGATCGTCCTCCAAGAAGCGTGTCCTGATCGTCGACGACAGCGCCGTCGTCAGACAGACCCTGTCCGACATCGTCGGCGCCCATCCCGGGCTGGAGGTCATGGCGACCGCCAACGATCCGTTCCAGGCCGCCGAGCGTCTGAAGCGCGAAGTGCCCGACGTCATCGTTCTCGACGTGGAGATGCCGCGCATGGACGGGATCACCTTCCTGCGCCGCCTGATGGCGCAACGACCCATCCCGGTCGTGATCTGCTCGACCCTGGTGGGCGAGGGGAGCCGCACCTTCCTCGCCGCGCTCGAGGCGGGTGCCGTCGACGTCATCCAGAAGCCGAACCTCTCGACGCGGCAATTCCTGCACGATTCGTCGATCCGGATCCAGGACGCCATCCTCGCCGCGGCCCATGCCCGCATCGCCCGCCGGCGCGAGGTCGCACCGGCCGCGAAGTTCAGTGCCGACGCCGTCCTGCCGCCCGCGACGCGCGGCGCGATGGTGCAGACCACCCACAAGGTCGTGGCCATCGGCGCCTCGACCGGCGGGACCGAGGCGCTGCGCGTCGTGCTCGAGGCGCTCCCGCGTACCGCGCCGCCGATCGTGGTGGTCCAGCACATGCCCGAAGCCTTCACCGCGAACTTCGCGCGGCGGCTCGACGAGCTCTGCCAGATCACGGTCAAGGAGGCGAAGGACGGCGACAGCGTCCTGCCCGGCCAAGCGCTGATCGCGCCGGGCGGGCGGCACATGTTGCTGACCCGCAGCGGCGCCAATTACCGCGTCGAGGTCAAGGAAGGGCCGCTCGTCAACCGCCACCGGCCCTCGGTCGACGTGCTCTTCCGGTCGGTGAGCCGCGTCGCGGGCGCCAACGCGGTGGGCGTGATCATGACCGGCATGGGCGACGACGGCGCGCGGGGCCTCAAGGAGATGCGCGACCAGGGCGCGCGCACGGTCGGACAGGACGAGGCCACCTCGGTGGTCTACGGCATGCCGGCCGAGGCGATGAAGCACGGGGCGGTCGAGACCCAGGTGGGTCTTGGCGAGATCCCGGCCCTAGTCATGCGGCTGAGCAGCGGCTCGGGGGCCTCCCGGGCCAAGGCCTGACATTTCGGGGCCGTCCGCATTGCGGAAACGGCCCCGGAAATTGCCCGTGCCGTGAAAAACGGCATCCCGTTTAAGCGGATTTTAATTCCGCATCATCTAAAAAGCGCAAGATCCACGGAGGTGAGCTATGAACTGGTTTCGAATGGACAGGGGCGTGAAAAAGAACGCGGAAACCAAGCTTCGGTCCTCCGAAGCCGGGGAGGCCCTCGCCGCGAGCCACGCCGTGATCTGGTTCAAGATCGACGGAACGATCCTCGAGGCGAACGAGCGGTTCTCGACGCTTTTCGGGTTTGGCGAGGGCGAGCTTGCGGGCCGCAACCATGCCGCGTTCGTGTCTGCGGATGAGGCGAAGACGCCCGAGTACAAGACCTTCTGGCGCGAATTGTCGCAAGGCATTCCGCATCACGGCCGGTTCGCCCGCATCGCACGGGACGGCAGCCGCATCTGGATCGAGGCGTCCTACGTTCCTGTGGCCGACGAGAAGGGCGCCGTCGCCCGCGTCATGGTCATCGCCCGGGAAAGCAGCCCCGCATGGGAGCGTTCCGCCGCCGCCGCATCGCTGATGGAGGCGCTGTCGCGGTCGCTGTCCTTCGTTGAATTCGACCTCGCCGGGACGATCCTCGGCGCGAACGAGAATTTCCTGAAGCTCACGGGCCGGACGCTCTCCGAGATCCAGGGGCGCAGCCATGCCGTGCTGCTCGGCGGGGGCGGCGACGCGGCCTCCGTGGCGGCCGATTTCTGGGAGCGGCTGAGCCGCGGCGAGGCGATGACCGGCGAGTTCGGCCACGCATCCCGGTCGGACCGGTCCGTCTGGATCAAGGCCAGCTATACGCCCGTCCTCGATGCCGACGGGACCCCCTGCAAGGTGATCGCGCTGGCCACCGACCTCAGCGAGACCGTCGAGGCGCTCGACCGGATTTCGGGCGGGCTCGAGGCGCTGGCCGGGGGCGACCTGAGCCCGCGCATCCCCGAGGTGGCGGATGGCCGCTTCGCGGGATTGCGTGAGGCGGTCATCGCGACCGCCCGGCGCCTGGGCGAGCTGGTCTCCGACATCCGCGCCTCCGCCGACGGCATCGCGGAAGAGACCGAAGTCATCGCGAGCAGCGTGCAGAACCTGTCGACCCGCAACGAGCAGCAGGCGGCCCGCGTCGAGGAGACCTCCGCCGCGATGACCCAGATGGAGAGCGCGGTCCAGTCTAACGCCGAGAACACCCGGACGGCCACCAGCCGTGCCGCGGAGGCGGTCAGCGTCGCAGAGGCCGGCCACGGCATCGTCCGCGAGGCGATCAGCTCGATGAAGGAGATCGAGGAGAGCGCGAAGAACATCCGCCACGTCAACGAGATGATCGACGCCATCGCCTTCCAGACCGGCCTGCTCGCCCTCAATGCGGGCGTCGAGGCGGCGCGGGCGGGCGAGGCGGGACGTGGCTTCGCCGTGGTGGCCTCCGAGGTGAGAGCCCTCGCGCAACGGGCGACCGAGGCCGCGCGCGACATCAACGACCTGGTGGAAAAGAGCCACGCGGCGGTGACGCACGGATCGACCCTCGTCTCGCGCAGCGGCGACGCCCTGTCCGAGATCGTCACCTCCGTCTCGGCCTTCGCCGACAACATGCGCGACGTCTCGAAGGCGACGTCCGAGCAGGCGCAGGGCATTTCCTCGGTGCGCCAGTCGATTGCCGATATCGACATCACCACCCAGCGAAACGCCGCGATCGCCGAGGAAAGCGCCGCCGCGGCGACCCATCTGGGCGAGCGTGGCTCGAACCTGCGGGCCCTGGTGAGCGGCTTCAGGGACGCGAACGTCCATGCCTTCCGGCCGAAGGTTCAGGAGGCGGCGGCCAAGGGGGAGAACGTCTCCTTCCTCAAGCCGCGCCAGGACGAACCCGCGGCCGCGGCGGGGGGGTGGACGGACTTCTAGACGCCGCACCCCCCCCGCGACCCGAGACCCCGCCACGTCCACCCGTGATCTTTGCACCGCGAGAGCGGTCCGAGCGAGAGCGACAGCCATGACATTTCGCGAGACCACGCTTCTCTCCGTCGCCGGCGCGCGGGCGAAATGTTTCGCGCGCGAAACGGGAGAGCAGCCGTGCCGGTGACGGTCGCAGAGATCACGGAAGGCGGCTCGCAGGAGATCACGGTCTTCCAGGGGGAGTTCCGGATCAGCGGCGACCCGTCGGTGGTGCTGACAACCCTTCTGGGATCCTGCGTGGCGACCTGCCTCTTCGACCCGGTGGTGCGCGTGGGGGGGATGAACCACTTCCTGCTCGCCGCGCAGCCGAGCGGCCGAACCCCGTCCGAGCGCTACGGCCTCTATGCGATGGAGGTGCTGATCAACGGCCTCCTGAAGCTCGGCGCCAAGAAATCGCGCCTGCAGGCAAAGCTCTTCGGCGGCGCGACGATGGAAGGGGGCATGGGCCATATCGGCGCGGCCAATGCCCGCTTCGCCAGGGATTTCCTCGAGCGGGAGGGCATTCCCTGCACGGCCAGCAGTCTCGGCGGCCATCAGGGGCGCCGGCTCCGGTTCGTTCCCGCCACGGGGGCGGTGCGCCAGCGCCTGATGGCCGCCCCCCCGCCGCCTTCCCCGACCGCCCCCGCGCCGGTCGACGACGTACTTTTTTTCGAGGATTGATCCCGTGAGCGACCCAATCGTGCTTCCCGACAAGATGCCCTCCTCGGCGGTGGGCGACCTTGCAAAGACCATCGAGACGGCGAGCGCCGGGCTCGAGCCCGGAACGGAGATCCGGATCGACGCCACGGGCGTGCGGACGGTCGGCGCGCTCGCCGCCGAACAGCTGCTGCGCTTCGCCGGCCAAGTCGAGGCGGGGGGCGGCCGGATCTCCATCATGGCCTCCGCCGAATTCGAGGACGACCTGCGGATCCTCGGCCTTCAAGACCTGCTGCTCAGAAAGGACCCGGCATCATGACGCTGCGCATCCTCGCCATCGACGATTCCCGCACGATGCGGGACCTGCTCCGCGTCTCCCTCGAGGAGGCGGGCTTTCAGGTGACCACGGCCGAAGACGGCGCCGACGGGATGGAGCGGCTGCGCGCCGCGGCGCCCGACGTGATCATCACCGACATCAACATGCCCCGGCTCGACGGGTTCGGCGTGATCGAGGCGGTCCGCGGATCGGATGACGGTGCCAGTGTGCCGATCCTGGTCCTGAGCACCGAGAGCAGCCCGGAGATGAAGGACCGCGCGCGGCGCAGCGGCGCCACCGGCTGGATCGTCAAGCCGTTCGACGACACGCGCCTGATCTCGGCCATCCGCCGCGTCGCGAGGGTCTGAGCCATGTCGAGCCTCAGCGAGATCCGTCAGCTCTTCTTCGTGGAATGCGAAGAGCAGCTCGAAGAACTGACGGACGGCCTGGATGCACTCCAGGACGCCGTGTCGGACGGAGAGCAGGACCCCGAGACGGTCAACACGATCTTCCGGGCGGTGCATTCGATCAAGGGGGGGGCTGCGTCCTTCTCTCTCGACGCGATCACCCGCTTCGCGCATGTCTTCGAGACCATCCTCGACGAGGTGCGCGGCGGCCAGCAGGAGCTGACCTCCGAACTCATGCGCGAGTTCTACGCCGCATCGGATTACCTGGCCGAGCTGGTCTCGCTGGGCGCGGCCGGCGACGAACCGGATGCCGCGGCGCTCGAGGGGCAGATCGAGCGGATCGGCGCCCTGTCGACGGGAGAGGATGACGGGGAGGCGGACCTCTCGGACGCCTTCGTGCCGGTCTCCCTCGATTTCGGCTTCGGCGACCCTGCGGGCGACGATGCGGTGCAGAGCGACGGGTTCTCGATCCGGTTCGTGCCGAGCCGGGCGCTCTATGCCAACGGGCACGAGCCGCTGCACCTCTTTCGCGAGCTCGAGACGCTGGGCACCCTGTCGGTGGAGGCCTTGCTCGACGAGGGCGCGGACGCGACCGATGACCCCGAGACCCCGCGCCTGTCCTGGTCGCTGACGCTCGAGACGGCGTGCGACGAGGAGCCGATCCGCGAGATCTTCGAATTCGCCGAACCGCACGCGGAAATCACGATCGATCCCCTGCCGGCCGCGGCGCCCGCTTTCGACCTCTCGGCCTTCGAGGCGCCTTCGGACGACGACGAGGGCTTTGCCCCGCCGGCCTTCCCGATCCCGTCCGAAGGGGAGGCGCCGGAGGCCGGCAGCGACGTCCTGCCGTTCCCCGCGGACGCGGCCGCGCCCGACGCGCCTGCAAGCGATGCACCCGCGCCCGATGCACCCGCGCCGGAGCCCGATCCCGACGCGGCCGAAGAGAAGAAGCCGGGCGCCAAGGCGGCGGCGGCGAAGGCCACGGTGCGGGTCAATCTCGACATCGTCGACGACCTCATCAACATCGTGGGCGAGCTGCTCATCACGCAATCCGTCGTCACGCAGGCCGTCCAGGAGGCGGGCCTGCAGAACGGCACGCGCCTGGCCACGTCGCTCGAGGAATTTCGCAGCCTGACCCGGCATATCCAGGAAGGCGTCATGGCGATCCGTGCGCAATCGGTGAAGCCGCTCTTCCAAAGGATGGGGCGGATCGTCCGCGAGACCGCGCAGATCGCCGGCAAGAACGTGCGCTTCGTCACCGAAGGCGAGGATACCGAGGTCGACCGCACGGTGATCGAACGGCTGGTCGATCCCCTGACCCATATCCTGCGCAACGCCATCGATCACGGTCTCGAGACGTCCGAGACCCGCGTCGCGGCCGGCAAGGACCCGCAGGGCACCGTCACGCTCTCGGCGGCGCACCGCTCGGGCCGGGTGGTGATCGAGGTCGCCGACAACGGCGGCGGCATCAACCGCGAGAAAGTGCTGGCCTCCGCCATCTCCAAGGGGCTGGTGGCCGAGAACGCCGTCCTCGGCCCGGCCGAGATCGACCGGCTGCTCTTCACGCCGGGCTTCTCCACCGCCAGCGCGGTCACCAGCCTGTCGGGCCGGGGCGTCGGCATGGACGTCGTCAACAGCGAGATCAAGCGCCTGGGCGGCCGCGTGTCGATCCTGTCGACACCGGGCGAGGGCAGCACGATCTCGATCAGCCTGCCGCTGACGCTCGCCGTGATGGACGGCATGGTCGTCGATGTGGCCGGCGAGACGCTGGTGGTGCCGATCTCGGCCATCGCCGAGACGATCCGCCCCAAGGCGGCGCAACTGCACCGGATCGACCGCACCGCGCAGATGCTCAACCTGCGCAACGTCGTCATCCCGATCATCGATCTGGGTCAGGTCTTCGGATATTCGACCGAATCCGCGATCGAGCGCGACGGTGTGCTGCTGCTGCTCGAGGACGACCAGGGGACCCAGCGCGCGCTGGCCGTCGACCGGATCCACGAGCAGAGACAGGTCGTGATTAAGAGCCTGGAAAGCAATTATGGCCATGTTGACTGCGTCGCCGCCGCCACGATTCTCGGCGACGGACGGATTGCCCTGATCGTCGACATCGACGAGATCACCCATCGCGGCGCGCCGGCGTCCTCCGCATCGGCCTCCGGTCCCGACACGAAAGGGGTTTCAGCATGATCACAGGTGAGGCCGCGCCAAAGGGCAGAAAGGGAGAATTCCTCACCTTCTATGTCGGCGACCAGGAATTCTGCATGGACATCATGCTGGTCCGCGAGATCCGCAGCTGGACGAGCGTGACGATGCTGCCGCATGCGCCGGTCGACGTGCTGGGCGTCATGAATCTGCGCGGCGACATCGTGCCGATCGTCGATCTGTCCGCACGGCTGGGCCTCGGCCCCTGCGAGCGGCGCGCGCGCAACGTCATCATCATCGCGATGATCTCCGAACAGGTCGTGGGCCTTCTGGTCACGGCGGTGGTCGACATCGTGAACGTGGCGCCCGAGGAGATCCAGCCGATGCCCAAGATCAGCTGCGCCGAGGCGAGCGACTTCATCGGCGGCATCATCTCGTCGAAGGATCACACCTTGCGGGTGCTGAGCACCGACGCGCTCGGGGCGACGATGTCGGCCACGATACGGGCGCTCGCATGACCGCGACGCGGGGGCTGCAACCGGGCGGCCTCGACCTCGACCTCACGGAGATGCAGTTCCAACGGATCGCGAAGATCCTGCGGGATCGCGCCGGCCTGACGCTCGCCGAGGGCGGGCAGAAGCTCGTCATCTCGCGCCTGTCCAAGCATCTGCGAAGGCTCGGATACCAGGGCTTCGATCCGTACCTGGCGCTGGTGACGAGCAAGGCGGGGGCGGTCGAGCTCGACCAGATGATCGACGCGCTGACCACCAACACCACGCGCTTCTTCCGCGAGCGGGATCATTTCGACCTCATGACGTCCCGGGCCCTGCCGCGGCTCATCCGCAAGGCGCGGGCGGGCGGGCGTGTCCGGCTGTGGTCGGCGGCCTGTTCGAGCGGCGAGGAACCCTACAGCATGGCCGCGACGCTGCTTGCCGCGTTTCCCGACGCGCATTGCCACGACGTCAAGATCCTCGCGACCGACATCAACCGCCTGATGCTCGCCCGCGGCGAGGCGGGGCTCTACGACGCGCAGGCGATCCGCGATCTCGCGCCCGAAAGCCGCGCCGCCCTCTTCGAGCCCGCGGAGCAGGACGGCATGCTGCGCATTCGCGCCGGACTGCGCGATCTGGTGACGTTCGGATATCTGAACTTCATGGACGCCTGGCCCGTTTCCGGCCCCTTCGACGTGATCTTCTGCCGAAACGTGGCAATCTACATGGATGCCGCGACCCAGCTCAGGCTCTGGACCGGGCTCGAACGCGTGCTCGACGAGGAGGGCCTCCTCTTCATCGGGCATTCCGAGCGCATCGGCGCGAGCCTGTCGGATCGGCTCGAACTCTTCGCACCAACTTCCTTCCGGCGCCCGAAGGCCCGGCACTCCCCCTCCATCCCGTCGTTAAAGGAACGTCACAATGTCGCTTAAGAATTCCCTCAAGGTTCTGGTCGTCGACGATACCAGCGTCAGCAGGGGTCTCGTCTGCATGTCCCTGGAGGAAATCGGGTTCAAGAATGTCGATCACTGCAGCAGCGGCGAAAAGGCGTTCGACATCGCCACCCGCCAGGGCGTTCACATCATCCTGTGCGACCAGAACATGCCCGGCATGAGCGGCCTCCAGCTTCTCCAGAAGCTGCGCACGCAGAAAAGCACCTCGCGTGTGGGATTCATCCTGATCAGCGGCTCGATGACGAAGCCGCTTCTCGACGAGGCGCGCAAATGGGGGCTCAACAACTTCATTCCGAAGCCCTTCAACACCGCCAAGCTGAAATCCGTCCTCCAGACCGTGACGGGGCCGCTATGAGCGGCGAGGTCGTTCCGCTCGACCGGGTGTTCTGCCGGCTCGCGGCCGAACTGGGTGCGATCGAGGCCGCGGGACGGCGCGTCGAATCCATGGTGGGCGACCTTCTGGCGCGGACCGACGGCCCGGCGCCGGCGGACCTCCAGGAACTCGACCTGCTGGTCCAGACCGCCCGCGATCTCGGCGCCTTCACCGCCGCCCTCTCGGAGACGGTCCCCGCCTCGAGGATCGATCTCGCTCCGGCGGAGGCGGTGCTGAAGCTCGAGCGGGTCCGCGCGACCCTCTCCGGCGCGGCGCGGCCCGATTGCGACGGCACGAAGGAGGACGTCTTCTTCTGATCGCCCGGTTCGCGGCCCGTGCGGGCCGTGCCGGCACCGCCCCACGGGGGGTCATCTTCCGCCGACGGAAGGCTGCGCGCTGCGAGCGGACGAGAGATTGTCGCGCCCGCGCCGTAGACCCGTCCGGGCGCCGCTACATGTGGTGGGGGGCAGGCGCGCTCGTCGCCTGCCGGTCGAGATTGAGGAGGAGACGATCATGACGTCGCACAATTCGTTCCGGGCTTCGGTGGAGCGCATGTTCGGCAACGCCGCCGCGCTCATGGAGTTGGCGCCGGGGCTGGAGGAAAAGATCCGGGTCTGCAATTCCACCTATACCGTGCGCTTCGGCGTGCGCCTGCGGGGGCAGATCCATACCTTCACCGGCTATCGGTCGGTCCATTCCGAACACATGGAACCCGTGAAGGGCGGGATCCGGTATTCGATGGACGTGAACCAGGACGAGGTCGAGGCGCTGGCTGCCCTGATGACCTACAAATGCGCCCTCGTCGAAGTGCCCTTCGGCGGGTCGAAGGGCGGGTTGCGGATCGATCCGCGCGCCTGGAACGAGGACGAGCTGGAACGCATCACCCGCCGCTTCACCTACGAGCTGTCGCGCCGGAACCTGATCTCGCCCAGCCAGAACGTGCCCGCCCCCGACATGGGCACGGGCGAACGCGAGATGGCCTGGATGGCCGATGCCTACAAGCGTCTGCATCCCGACGACATCAACGCCAAGGCCTGCGTCACCGGCAAGCCGCGCCATGCCGGCGGGATCGACGGCCGGGTCGAGGCGACGGGCCGCGGCGTGCAATATGCACTTCGCGAGTTCTTCCGTCATCCCGACGTGGTCGGTCAGGCGGGACTTGCGGGCACGCTCGCGGGCAAGCGCGTGATCGTCCAGGGCCTCGGCAATGTCGGCTATCACGCCGCGCAGTTCCTGTCGGCCGAGGACGGCGCGCTGGTGACCTGCGTGATCGAGCGCGACGGCGTCATCACCAACCCGCAGGGCATCAACATCGACGCCCTGCGCGGCCATATCCATGCGACGGGCGGGGTGAAGGGCTTTGCCGGCGGGGATCATGCCGAGAACGGCCTGACCGCGCTCGAGGGGGAATGCGACATCCTCATCCCGGCCGCGCTCGAAAGCGTGATCCACGCCGGGAACGCCGAGCGCATCAAGTGCAAGCTGATCATCGAGGCGGCCAACGGCCCCGTCACGGCCGATGCGGACGAGATCCTGCGCCGCAGGGGCATCGTGATCATTCCCGACATGTACGCCAATGCCGGCGGGGTGACGGTCTCCTATTTCGAATGGGTGAAGAATCTCTCGCAGATCAGCCTCGGCCGGCTCGAACGCCGGCACGAAGAAGCCCGCGCGCGGATGCTGATCGAGGAGCTGGAGCGGATCTCGGCCGATACGGGTACGAATTTCGAGCTGGCCCGCGGCTTCAAGGACGCGTTCCTGCACGGAGCCGACGAACTCGACCTCGTGCGGTCCGGGCTCGACGACACGATGCGGGAATCCTTCAAGAAGATGAAGGAGGTCTGGATCAACAACCCGAAGGTCGAGGATCTGCGCACGGCCGCCTATGTCGTGGCGATCCGGCGGATCTCGAACGTCTACAACTCCCTGGGGCTCTAGCGGCCGGGGCTTTCCGGACCCAAGCAGCGCTTGCAATGTAAAACGTACGTTTTACATTCCTGTCCATGGACACCGAAGGAGGCTTTCCATGGACATGACGAGCAAGCTCACCGCCGCCGCAGAGCGGCTCTTCGACCGGCACGGCTATATGGCCACCGGCATGGACCGCTTGACGCAAGCCGCGGGCATGTCGAGCCGGACACTCTACAAGCATGCCGGCAGCAAGGCGCAGCTCATGGCGCGGGTGCTGGGCGAGCGGGACCGGCGCTTCATGGCCCAGATCGAGGTCGGGACCGTCGATGCGCTCTTCGCCGCGCTGGAGGACTGGGTCCGGGTCGAGGGAACGCGGGGCTGCCTCTTTTTGCGGTCGCAGGCCGAGACGGGCGGAGACACGCCGGAAATCGCCGGGGCCGTCGCGGCCCACAAGGCGGCTTTCGGGCAGCGGGTGGCAGACATCGTCGCGGCGGATCTCGGCCGTGAGGATGCGGACCTGGCCGAGCAGGTCCTGGTCCTCTTCGAAGGCGCGACGCATGCGGCGGACTACCGGGGCGCAAAGGCGGTCTCGGCCGCCCGCGCGGCCGCCGCGATCCTGACGCGGAGGGCGCGGACATGACCCCGGCCCTTCGCATCGGCGCGACAGGCTTCGGCCTGATCGCGGTCTGCTACGGCTTCGCCCGTTTCGCCTTCGGACTGTTCCTGCCACAGATCGACGGCGATTTGGGGCTCGGCCCTTCCCTGAGCGGCGTGATCTCGGGGGGCGCCTTCGCCGGCTACTGCGTCGCCATCGTCGCCTCGGCGGTGCTGACGGAACGGCTCGGCGCACGCGCGGTCGCCGTGGGGGCCGCCCTCGTCGCCGCCGCCGGCATGGCCGGGATCGCGGTTGCGCCGTCGCCGCTGATCCTCGCCGCAGCGGTGGTGGTGGCCGGGTCGAGCACCGGCCTCGCCTCTCCGCCCATGGCCGCCGCCGTCGCGGGCGCGGTTCGCGAGGGACGCCAAGACTTGACGAATACCGTCATCAACGCCGGGACGAGCGCGGGGGTGGCCCTGTCGGGGCCGATCGCCCTGGCCATTGCCGGGCAGTGGCGGCTGGCCTTCGGCGCGTTCGCCGCCATGGCCGTGGTGCTCGCGATCGCGGCTGCGGTGTCCCTTCCGGCCGCACGCGGTGGCGAGGGCGCGGGCGGGCTGCCGCCGATAAGCGGACCGGTCCTGCGCCTGGTCGCCGCGTCGTTCCTGATGGGGGCGGCGAGCACCGCCCTGTGGTCCTTCGGAGGCCAGCTCGTGTCGCAGCAACTGGGATGGGGGCCGACCGGGACCGGCATCCTGTGGACCTGCATCGGTGCCGGCGGCATCGCCGGGGCCTTCGCCGGAACGCTGGTCCGACGGTTCGACCTCGACCCTGTCCACTGGACGTTCCTGGGGCTCATGTCGGCGGGCATCCTCGCGGTCGGCTCGGGCCTTGCCACTCCCGCGCTCGCGCTGGCCGGAGGCGCGCTCTTCGGCGCCGCCTATGTCATGTTGACGGGGGTCTACCTGATCTGGGGGGTGCGCGCGCTGCCGGATCGCCCCGCGACCGGGCTCATGATCGGGTTCCTGACCATCGCCGTGGGCCAGACCGCCGGGGCGCCGCTCTTCGGCATGCTGCTGTCCGGGCAGGGCGCAAGCACGGCGGTCATTTCCTTCGCCATATTCGCGCTCTTGGCCGGGATCTTCCGGTCCGGAAGGGCGGTCGCCCCTTCGGTGGCGGCGGGCGGGTGCGGGAACGCGGACCAACCGGCCGGGACGTGAGCGCGCCGCGGCGGGCGCGCCGGACCGTCACGGTTCTGGGGTCAGGGTAGGGCGAGGTAGTCCTCGGCCACGTAGCCCGTGATGCCGGGCGATTGCGCGAGCGACACGCGGCACCAGAGCTGGCCGATCTCGGTCACGCAATCGCGGCGGATCAGCCGCGTCCCGTCGGGCAGGCCGAGGACCACCCTGAACCCCAGGCCCGGCCCCGCACGCAACTTCAGCAGCTCGTCGGGACCGGCCCCATCGACGACCGCAGAGCTGCCGAGCCCGCCGCAGCCGGCCATCAGCAGCAGCGTCAATATCGTGGCGGTGGCGGAGCGGCGCATGGGCTGACCTTCGGTTGGTGCGTTCTGCGCCCGGTTTGCCAGCCTCGCCACCGCGAGTGAAGCGCGAAGTTGCGCCGCGCTCCTTTCCTGCATCTTGTCGCAAAGCAGCGCGCGCGGGATGCCTGTCGCGGGGTCCGGGGGATCAGAAGATCAAACTCGACATGGCGAGATCGGCCAGGCTGAAATCCTCGGGGACGAGACCGGTGTTCGACGACAGGGGCAGCACGGGGACGTCCCCGGCTTCGAGGCGGTCGTTGCCGCTGCCGCCATAGAGCTCGTCACTACCGTCCCAACCGCAGAGCCCGTCATCGACCGCGTAGCCGAGACGCGGGTCCACGCCGGCAGTTCCCCGCAGGGTCGCTGTCGTCGTTTCCGCGAATGGTGGTCATGTCGTTTGTCCTTCGATGGTGTAGGAAAAGGGGGCCGAGGCAGGGCTCAGGTCAGTGCGCTCGGTCTTCGAAAGCTCGATCCGGGGTTCGCGGCCGAATTGACGCTGGCGGCACTGACCCCGCGCGTTCGCCCCCTGCCGGCGCCCGACCGGATCAGCCTCCCGCGGTTTTCAAACCCGTCAATATCGGGAGGTGATGGGGCACGAGCTCGCGATCGAGCAGCACGCCCTGACAGGCGATGCGCCGGTATGCCTCTGAGGCGGTCCGGCTCACGCCGAGCCTTTCGCTGTTGCGGTCGCCGAGATAGCCCGCCTTGACATCCGTCATGCTCGGGAAGAACCGTCCCGACATGCCGGCCTGCGCGAAACTCCGGACTGCCTCGTGATAGCCCTGAAGGAACGCCTCCTTCAGCCCCGCGAATGTCCGGGCGTCGCACTTGTCGCCGATCCCGGTCATGAGGCCGGAATATATGCTTTGTATCCTGACTTCGGGATGAGGATGCCTGAGATTCTCGAAATGCTCGATCCCGCGGCCCTCGAGTTCGAACGCGATAAGCAGGATCGTGGTGCAGAATGCGAAGTGCAAGACCGTCGTTTCCCTTTCCCCGAAGCCGGTTTCCTGCAGATCGGCGGACGAGATCCCGGGCGGTATGTCGGGGATCGCGTTCGGCGTGCCGCCGTAGACCGCGAGATAACGGCCCATCGTCACCGAGGCCTTCCAGTCGGCGAGATGTTCCATGACATGCGAATTCGGCGGACAATCCTCCTGTCGCATCGTCGGCTTTTCGGAAAGCTCGGTCATGTTGAACCGTTGCTCGGTGTGATGAAGATGGGCGTGAACGGCGTGGCACAACTCATGGTGCAGCACGAAGTCGAGCGCCATGGCGACGCCGAGGGCGATGCGGAAATATCGATACGGCTCCTCTTCGCCCTCGACCGCGACAAGGAGGCGCTCGAGCGAAAGGCGCAGATCCCGGATCGCGTTGCGCGGCCTGCCGGCGCGGGGCAGGAACGGCTCCAGCGCAGTCTCGGGCACGGGCCCGACGAAGTAGCCCCTGAAGCTTTTCTTCCGGACATTGAAATAGGTGCCGGTCGGCAATCGGTGCGCGGCGGGCGTGCCCGTGTTCTTCCAGAGCTGGAACGAAAGGCCGACGAGCGTCGAGATCACCCCCTCGTTGATGGCGACGAAATGGCTTCTGCCGGGCGTGATCTCGGCCAGGGCGTTGAACTCGGAATCCGCCAATATGCCGCCGAAGAGGATCTCAGGCCGGTTCCGGGCACGGAGCCTCGCCTCGAGTTCGGCGGTATATGGCCCGATCCTGCCGGCGAAGTGACGGACCGGTCGGAGCACGTCGTTCTCCGCGCGCCCCCAATAGTCCGAGACGCCGCCCCGCGGAATGTTCCACAGGACGAATTCCTCCCGCGTCGCGGATCTGTCGGGCTCCGCTGGGATTGCGCCCCCCGATCCGTCCTGCGGCCCGGCCATCGCTGATCAGGGCTCCTCGCCCGGGTCGATGATCCCGAGCGGCTCCGCGCAAAACCGGTCGAGGCCGTATGCCGCGATCGTCCGCGAGACCGTCGCCGCGACCATGGGCTTGTCGGTCGCCGCCGATATGATGGCGTCGATGACCACCCCGACCGTCGTGGCCTCGTCGGATCGCAGCACCGCGACGATCTGCTTGCTTCTGGGACAGAGCTTCCTGTGCAGCCAGACGATGGCGCGCCGAACCGGATCCTCTTCCGTGGCGCCCAGCGCGGTCTGCTGCGAGGTGACGGCGGCGGAGGTGCCGAGTTCGCGCAATGCCGCTTCGAGTTCGGAGACGTTCGTCGACTTCATCCGGGCCCCCCTGTCATGTCGGTCAGATGAGGCATCCTACCGCCGCCCGCGAAATCCGCCAAGACGGCTCGCAGGCCCCCCGTTGCGCCGGGCCGGCATGGCGCCCTTGCCGGGCGCGCGGATCTGGCCTTATCGTCGACTTGCCGAAGCGGCCGGATACGCCCTTGCGGACGCGGCGGGGCAAATCCCGCAGTCAGGGACGGAGCGTTCATGAATCAGGTCCTCTCCGGCGTTTGGGCTCTCTTGCTCGGCATCGTGCTCATCATGCTTGGCAACGGCATGCATTTCACACTGATCGGGCTTCGCGGCGGGATCGAGGGCTTCTCGGCCACGGAACTGGCCGTCGTCACGTCGGGCTATTTCGCGGGCTTTCTGTCGGGCGCGCGGGTCGCGCCGGTCATGATCCGGCGGGTCGGGCACGTCCGGGTCTTCGCGGCCTTGGGAAGTTTCATGTCGGCCGGGCTGATCGCGTTGCCGCTTCTGACGGATCCGATCGCGTGGACGCTGCTGCGGGTGCTCCTGGGGTTCTGCATGTCGGGCATCTACGTCACGGCGGAAAGCTGGATCAACGACGCGGCCACCAACGAGACGCGCGGCAAGGTTCTCGCGGCCTACATGATCGCGCAGACCCTCGGCATCATCGGCGCGCAGGGATTGCTCACGCTGGGCGATGCGGGGACCTCGGCGCTCTTCATCGGGGCGTCGATCCTCGTGTCTATCTCGTTCGCCCCGATCCTGCTGTCGGTGTCTCCCGTGCCGGTCTCGGAGGTGGCCCGGCCGATGCCGCTGCGCCGGCTCTTCACGGGCTCGCCGCTCGGAACGGTCGGGATCTTCCTGCTCGGCGGCGTCTATGCCACGCAATCGGGCATGGCCGCGGTCTTCGGCACCCAGATCGACATGAGCGCCACGCAGATCTCGCTCTTCGTGGCGATGCTCTTCGGCGGGGCGCTCCTGCTGCAATATCCGATCGGCTGGCTCTCGGACCGGATGGACCGCCGCATGCTCATCTTCGGCGCATCGCTGCTGGGGGCGATCGCCTGCGCGGCGGCTTGGATCGCCGGCGACAGGTTGTGGTTCCTGATGACGGCGGCCTTCCTGGCGGGCGGTGTGACGACGCCGCTCTACGCGCTCTTTCTCGCCTATACCAACGACGGTCTCTCGACAGAGGATATGCCGGCGGCGTCCGGCGGGCTGGTCCTGACCTTCGGGATCGGCGCGATCCTCGGCCCGGTCGCGACGGGCTGGGCGATGCAGCGGGTCGATCCCTATGCGTTCTGGCTGGTGCTCGGCGCGACATTCGCGGCCATCGCCCTCTATGCACTCTACCGGATGACGCGGCGCGCGACCGTCCCGGCCGGCGAGACCGACAGCTATCTCGGCGTGGTCCCGACCGCGTCGCCGGTGGCCGTCGAGGCGGCGGCCGATTGGGCGGCCGAACAGGGCGGACCGGAGCGCGACGACACCGCGCGCCCCTGATCGACATCGCCAAGATCCCGAGAGCCGGCGCGACGGCCACGGACCCCGCCCCGGTCCGGCCGGGCGCGTTGCAAGGGCGGGGCGGAGCGGCCTATGCTCCGGGAAACGCCGATGGACGGGAGAGGTGCGATGCGCATCGCGGTATTCAGCGCGAAGCCCTACGACGAGAGGTTTCTGAGCCAGGTGAACGGCGCGGCGCACGACCTCGTCTTCATCGAGGCGCGCCTTTCGGCCAGGACGGCACAGCTCGCCGCGGGGGCCGACGCCGTCTGCGCCTTCGTCAACGACGATCTCGGCGGCGAGGTGATCGCGCGGCTGGCCGATCTGGGCGTGAAGCTGATCGCTCTGCGCTCGGCCGGGTTCAACCATGTCGACCTTGCGGCCGCGGCCGAGGCAGGAATCGCCGTGGCGCGTGTTCCGGCCTATTCGCCGCATGCGGTGGCCGAGCATTGCGTCGCGATGATCCTGACGCTCAACCGCAAGACGCACCGCGCCTACAACCGGGTGCGCGAGGGGAACTTCGCGCTCGACGGGCTGCTCGGTTTCGACCTTCACGGCAAGAATGTGGGCATCGTCGGGACCGGCCAGATCGGCGCGATCGTGGCCCGCATCCTGACCGGCTTCGGATGCGCCGTGATCGCCCATGATCCGGTCGAGAACCCGGCCTGCATCGCGCTCGGAATCCGCTATGCCGGGCTCGACGAGTTGCTGGAGGCAAGCGACATCGTCATCCTGCAATGCCCGCTCACGCCCGAAACCCACCACCTGATCGACGAGGCGGCGCTCGGGCGGATGAAGCGCGGCGCGATGCTCGTCAATACCAGCCGCGGTGCCGTGGTCGACACGAGGGCGCTGATCGGCGCGCTGAAGAGCGGTGCGCTGGGCAGCGTGGGCCTCGACGTCTACGAGGAGGAGGCGGATCTCTTCTTCGAGGATCTCTCCGGCACGTTCATCTCCGACGACGTCTTTGCGCGGCTGCTGACGTTTCCGAACGTCCTCGTCACCGGGCACCAGGCCTTCTTCACCGAGGAAGCCCTGACCGCGATCGCCGAGACGACGATCGCCAACGTCACCGCCTTCGAACGGGACGGCGAGCCGCTCCACCCCGTCCGGGCGGCGCCGCGGGACTAGGCGCGATCGCTCGGGACATGTGGACGACGACATCGGTCGCGCGCGCGATCCCGCGCCACCCCCGCCGCATTTCTGAGCATCGGACCCTTGCGACGGCCGCGCCGGCGGGATCGGATTGACCCCGAGGCGGTGCGGCTCGCAAGGTTCGGGGCATGAACCGGGACCCGCCACGATCCCGCAGGAGAGATGATGAAAACCTTCAGAAACGTCGCCGCGGCATCCTGCCTGGCCCTGACCTGTGCGACCGCCGCTCAGGCGCAGGAATTGCGCATCGGGTTGCAATCGGATGCCGATGTGCTCGACCCCGACCAGTCGCGGACCTTCGTGGGCGAGATCGTCTTCACCTCGCTCTGCGACAAGCTGGTCGACATCACCCCCGATCTGGAGCTGGTCCCGCAGCTTGCCACGGATTGGAGCTGGAACGAGGATGCCACGGCGCTCACCTTCACGCTGCGCGAAGGCGTCACCTTCCACGACGGCACGCCCTTCGATGCCGAGGCCGTCGCCTACAATATCGAGCGGTCGATGACGCTCGACGAAAGCCGCCGCAAATCCGACCTCGCCTCGGTCGCGGGCACCGAGGTGCTGGGACCGCACGAGGTGCGCATCGACCTTAAGCAACCCGATGCGGCGCTCCTGACCGAGATGGCGAACCGGCCGGGCATGATGATCTCGCCCACAGCCGCCCGCAAGGCGGGGGCCGATTTCGGGCTCGACCCGGTCTGTTCGGGGCCGTTCCGCTTTGCCGACAGGGTGGCGCAGGATCGCATCGCGCTGGAGCGCTACGAGGAGTACTGGAACGCCGACGCGATCCATCTCGACAGCGTGGTGTTCCTGCCGATCCCCGACACGACCGTGCGGCTCGCCAATCTCCAGTCGGGCGACATCCAGCTTCTGGAGCGGCTCGCCGCGACCGATCTGGCGCAGGCCGAGGACGATCCCGGCATCGAGATCGCGCGGACCACGTCGCTCGGCTATCAGGGGGTCACGTTCAATATCGGGAACGGCCCGCGCGGGGACAATCCGTGGGGCAACGACAAGCGGCTGCGCCAGGCGCTGAGCCTCGCCGTCGATCGCGAGATCCTCAACCAGGTCGTGTTCGAGGGCGCCTTCACCCCGGCCAACCAGCCGCCCGCGCCCGACTCCCCTTGGTTCGATGCCGATCATCCGGCCCCGGCGCGCGACGTCGAGCGGGCGCGCGCGCTTCTGGCCGAGGCGGGTTATCCCGATGGACTGACGCTCGAGGTGCAGGTGCCCAACACGACCGAGCCCATGCAGCTCATGCAGGTGGTGCAGGCCATGGCCTCGGAGGCCGGAATCGACATCCAGATCACCGCCAAGGAATTCGCCACGCTGCTGCAGGATCAGACGGCCGGCGACTTCACGGCCAGCCAGGTGGGCTGGTCGGGCTATGTCGATCCCTCGGCGAACCTGCACCAGTTCGTGACCACCGATGGCGGGATCAACGATGCGCGCTACGGCAATCCCGAGATCGACCGCCTGCTCGACGCGGCCCGCGCCACCACCGTCACCGAAGAGCGCAAGGCCCTCTACGACGCGGCGCGCGATATCCTCGTGGACGAGGCGCCGCTCGTCTATCTCTACCATCCGACATGGCTCTGGGCGATGCGGGAAGAGCTCAGCGGCTTCACGCCCTATCCCGACGGCCGCATCCGCCTCGAAGGGGTGCGCCTGGGCGACTGAGCCGCGGCGCGTAGGGCCATCGCGGGCGCGCTCAGGGCGACGGCGCCGCGTCCTTTTCGGGATAGGTGTCGCCGGGATGCAGGGCGACGAAGCGCGACGAGGCGAGGCCCGCGGCGGCGACCGCCTCGCGCAGGAGGGCGGGCGGCTCCTCGCGCGGCTCGTCGGTGAGCTGGAAGGTGCCCCAGTGGATTCCGAATGCGCGGCCGGCGTCGAGATCGCGACAGATGCGCACCGCATCCTCGGGTGCGACATGCTGCGTGCCCATGAACCAGCGCGGCTCGTAGGCGCCGATCGGGATCAGCGCGATATCCGGCGCGCCATACCGCGCGCGAATGTCGCGAAAGACCGTCCCGTCGCCATAGCACGTATCCCCCGCGAACCAGATGCGCGCCTCGGCGCTTTCGATCCAGAATCCGCACCAGAGCGCCATCCGCTTGTCGCCGGGGCCGCGCGAGGACCAGTGGATCGCGGGCGTCAGGTGGACCGACACGCCGGGGGCGAGGGTGGTGCTGTCATGCCAGTCGCCGACGACGATGTTCGCGTCCTCAAGGGCGCCACGGACGGTCGTATCGGTGCCGAGCGGCATCACCATCACCGGGTGATCGCGCGCGTGCAGCCGTCGCAGCGTCGCGATGTCGAGATGGTCGTAATGGTTGTGGCTGATCAGCACCGCGTCGATCGGTGGCAGGTCGTCGAAGTCGACCCCCGGTGCGGTCACGCGCTTCGGCCCCACACGGCTGAAAAGTCCGGCGCGGTCCGACCAGATCGGGTCGGTCAGAATGTTGAGGCCCGCCACCTGGATCAGCACCGTCGCCTGGCCCACCATCGACAGGCGCGGCGGCCCGCTCCGCGCGGGGGGGCGGGTGGGGACGACCGGAACCGAACCCGGCCAGCGTGCGCGGGCATTGGCGCGTTTCCAGCGCAGCACCTCGCGCAACGACCGGTCGGGCGACGGCTGGCCGGGCGTATGAAACCGCGTGCCGTCGAAATGGTCCGTCACGGGGCCAGCATAATAGCGATTTCCCGGCATGGCGTTTCCCTTTCCGGCGCGGCGATCGCAGCCTCTCCGAAGAGCTAATCCATCGGTCGCGATCGCGCAAAAGTTCCCTGCGTCAGACGCAGGCCGTCATCCCCCCATCGACGAAGAGCGTCGTGCCGTTCACGAAGGACGATGCCTGAGATGACAGGAAAATCGCGGCCCCGACCAGCTCGTGCGTCTCGCCCCACCGGCCGGCGGGCGTGCGTTTGGCAAGCCACGCCGAGAAGTCGGCATCGTCGACCAGCGCCTGGTTCAGCGGCGTGGCGAAATAGCCGGGCGCCAGGCCGTTGATCTGCAGGCCGTGCCGCGCCCAGTCGGTGGCCATCCCCTTGGTCAGGTTGGCGACGGCCCCCTTGGTCGCGGTGTAGGGCGCGATGCCCGGCCGGGCGAGGGCCGTCTGGACCGAACAGATGTTGACGATCTTGCCCGCCCCGCGCGCGATCATGTGGCGCGCGCAGGCCTGGCCCACGTGAAAGACGCCGGCGATGTTGGTCTGCATCAGCCGCTCGAATCCGTCCGCGGGAAACTCCTCCAGCGGCGCGCGCTGCTGGATGCCCGCATTGTTGATCAGGATGTCGATGGGGCCGGTTTCCGCCTCGAACCGGTCCACCGCGGCGCGCACGCCTTCGTGGTCGGTGACGTCGAAGGCGAGCTCGTGGGCCGTCACGCCCGTTTCGCGCAACGCGGCCGCGGCGCGCGCGAGCTTGTCGGGATCGCGGCCGTTGACCACGATCTCGGCCCCCGCGGCCGAGAGGCCGACGGCAAGCGCGTTGCCGATCCCTTGCGACGATCCGGTTATCAGCGCGCGCTTCCCGCTCAGATCGAACAGCGACGTACTCATGTTGCCTCCCAATGCCGTTTGCGTATTGTCCGGGAACGATAGCAGGCGCGGCGCGGCGCGACAGGGCGGAAATCGCCGGCCATGACGGCGCCGCGGCCGGCATGGCGCGGGCCCCGCCCCGAGGGAGGAAGTCATGAAGAGCATCGTCATCCACGAGGCCCGCGATCTTCGGCTCGAAGACCGGCCAGAGGAGGCCCCCGGCCCCGGCCAGGTGCAGATCCGCATGGGCGCGGGCGGCATCTGCGGGTCCGACCTGCATTACTACAATCACGGCGGATTCGGCACCGTGCGCCTGCGCGAGCCGATGATCCTCGGGCACGAGGTCTCGGGATTCGTCTCGAAGCTCGGAGAGGGGGTCGAGGGCCTCCGCGAGGGGCAGCTCGTCGCGATCTCGCCCTCGCGTTCCTGCGGGACGTGCCGCTATTGCCGGGAGGCCGCGTACAACCACTGTCTCGACATGCGGTTCTACGGCTCGGCGATGCCGTTCCCGCATATCCAGGGGGCGTTCCGCGAGGTGCTGGTGGCCGACGCCACGCAATGCGTGCCCGCCGACGGCCTCTCGGCGGGTCAGGCGGCAATGGCGGAGCCGCTCGCCGTGGTGTTGCACGCCCTGAAACAGGCCGGACCGCTTCTCGGCAAGTCGGTGCTGGTCACGGGATGCGGCCCGATCGGGATCCTCGCCATCCTCGCGGCGCGCCGCGCCGGGGCGGATCTCGTCGTCGCGACGGACCTGTCCGATTTCACCCGCCAGATGGCGGAAAAAGCGGGCGCCGACACCGCGATCGCGGCGGGCAAGGGCGCGCTCGAGGCGTTCGAGGCCGAGAAGGGCACGTTCGACGTGCTCTTCGAATGTTCCGGCGCGGTCGCGGCGATTGCCGGCGCGGTTCCCGCGATGCGCCCCGGCGGCACGATGGTTCAGCTGGGCATGGGCGGCGATATGGAGCTTCCGGTCCAGATGATGACCGCCAGGGAGCTTTCGATGAAGGGGTCGTTCCGCTTCCACGAGGAGTTTTCCACCGGCGTGCACCTGATGCAGAAGGGGCTGATCGACGTGGCGCCCTTCATCACCCAGACCTTCCGCCTCGATCAGTTCGCCGAAGCCTTCGAGACTGCGGGCGATCGCAGCCGGGCGGTCAAGGCGCAGATCGCCTTCGCCGACGCCTGAACCGGGGCCTCAGGTCGCGATCTCGGCAGCCGGCCGCGCATCGAGCCTGCCAGCGCAGAGCCAGCTCAGCGCGACCAGCAGGGCGGCGGTGCCGAGACAGGCGGAAAGGCCGCCGATCTGGTAGGTCAACCCCGAGAGCAACGTGCCGAGCAACCGCCCGGCCGCATTCGCCATGTAGTAGAAGCCCACATCCATCGTCACCCGTTCGGATTTCGAGAAGGCGAGGATCAGATAGGAGTGCAGGGAGGAGTTCACGGCGAAGATCGCCCCGAAGACCAGCAATCCGGCCACCAGCGCCACGGTGAGCCAGGGCGCCGGATCGCCGCCGAGGGCCGCCATCGACGCGAGGAAGGCGGGCACGACGAAGAGCGCACCGGCCCAGTGGCGCGCCGCGCGGACCAGTTCCTCCTCGGGTCGCTGCGCGGCACGCAGGAGGCGCGGTGCGACCGCCTGAACCCCGCCATAGAGGATCGTCCAGACCGCCATGAAGCTGCCGATCATGAAGAAGGCGGCGCGGTTTCCGGCCTCCGACCCGTCGGAGAGGACGGCGTAGAAATAGATCGGGATCCCCACGACGAACCACACGTCGCGCGCCCCGAAAAGGAAGGTCCGCGCCGCGGACAGCCGGTTGATGTTGCGGTCCTTCGAGAAGACCTCGGCGAATTTCGCTCCCTTCCTTCCGCCCGGAAGGCCCGGGGGCATCCGCAGGAGCACGACGAGCAGGATCACGGCCAGCGCCGCCGCCATCGCCAGAACGGCCGCGACGAAGCCCGCCGTCGCCAGAAGCGCCGCGCCGAGCAGGAAGCCGAGACCCTTGACCGCGTTCTTCGATCCGGTCAGCACGGCGACCCAGCGAAAGAGCCCGCCGCGCCCGGCTGGGGCCAGTACCTTCACCGCGCTCTTGGCGCTCATCTTGGCGAGATCCTTGGCCACGCCGCTCGCGCCCTGCACGACCATCACATAGGCGACCGAATGCCAGAGCGCCCAGCCGGGATCGAGCATCGCCAGCGCCAGAAGCGCGCCCACCTGCAGGCCCAGCCCCGCATGGAGCGTCGAGGTCAGGCCGAACCGCGCCGCGATCCACCCCGCGGCGAGGTTCGTGACCATGCCCGCCAGCTCGTAGAGCAGGAACAGATAGGCGAGCTGCACCGGCGAAAAGCCCAGCATGTGGAAATGCAGAAGCACCAGCATCCGCAACGCGCCGTCGGTCAGCATGAACGCCCAATAGGCGGCGGTCACGGCGATATAGGCCGAAAGCCCCTCGGGACGCGCGCGCGCCTCGCTCACAGCTTGCCGCTCACCATGCGGGCCACGTCGACCAGACGGTAGGCATAGCCCGTCTCGTTGTCGTACCAGGCGTAGATCTTGACCTGCGTGCCCGCCACGACCATCGTCGACGGCCCGTCCACGATCGCGGAGCGGCTGTCGTTGACGTAATCCGCCGAGACCAGCGGCCGCGTCTCGAAGCCGAGGATGCCGCGAAGCGGCCCCTGGGCGGCGGCGCGCAGCAGGTCGTTGACCTCCTCCACGCAGGTTTCGCGCGCGACCTCGAAGACGCAATCAGTGAGCGAGGCGTTCAGCAGGGGCACCCGTACCGCATGGCCGTCGAGGCGGCCCGCGAGCTCGGGAAAGATGGCGGTGATGGCGGTGGCCGATCCGGTCGATGTGGGGATCAGCGAGTTGAGCGCCGAGCGCGCGCGTCGCAGATCCCTAGCCGGTCGGTCCACGATCGTCTGCGTGTTGGTCACGTCGTGGATCGTGGTGATCGCGCCGTGCCGGATGCCGATTCCTTCGTGGATCACCTTCACCACCGGCGCGAGGCAGTTCGTGGTGCAGCTCGCCGCGGTGACGATCCGGTGCCGCTCGGGATCGTAGGCCGCATCGTTGACGCCGTGCACGATGTTGACGCTGGCTCCGTCCTTGACCGGCGCGCTGACGACGACCTTCCTCACGCCCGCCGCGAAATAGGGGGCGAGCGCCGCATCGGTCCGGAAGGCGCCGGTGCAGTCGATCACGAGGTCGACGCCGTCGAGCGGCAGATCCTCGATCCGGCGCACGGACAGGACCGGCAGGGGCAGGCCGTCGATCGTGACGCTGTCGTCGTCGGCCGCGAAGCGCGCGGGCCAGCGGCCATGCACGCTGTCGAATTCCAGCAGATGCGCATGCATCGCCGGATCGCCCGCGGCATCGTTGAGCCAGACGATCTCGGCCCCGCTCTCGATCAGCGGGCGGAGGGCGAGCTTGCCGATGCGGCCGAGGCCGTTGAGGGCGACGGTGGTCATTGAGGTTCCATGTCCTGTGCGATGTCGTCCATCCGCGCCTGAAGGGCCGCGCGTCCGAGGCGGTCGACGGGCAACGCGGCGAAGGCGCGGATGCGGTTGCGGAGTGCGGCGAAGGCGTGCTGGAAGGCGAGCGTCCTCTCGGCCTGCGTCCCGGTCGCCTTGACCGGGTCAGGCACGCCCCAATGCGCGCTGACCGGTTGGCCGGGCCAGGCCGGGCATTCCTCGTTCGCGGCCTGGTCGCAGACGGTGAAGACGAAATCCATCACCGGCGCGTCGGGCCCCTGGAACTCGGATACGGTCTTGGCCCTGAGGCGCGACACGTCGTGCCCCTTGTTTCTCAAGATTTCGACGGCGATGGGGTTCAGCTCGGAAAACGCCCTGGTGCCGGCCGAAAAGGCCTCGAACCGGTCTGCCGCCTCGTGCCGCAGGATCGATTCGGCAAAGACGGAGCGGGCCGAATTGCCGGTACAGATGAAGAGGACGTTGAACTTCCTGCCCGGCGCGGGGTCCGGAAGCGTCGGGCAGAGCTCCGGCCGCCCGCGGCAGCATTCGGCGAAGAGGAACGACATCAACGCGCCCGCCGAGCCCATATCCACCCGATAGAGAAGAGATTAGCCGGAGCGGAACTGCGTGATCAGCCCCGCATGCCGTAACGTCGAGAGATAGGACGATAGGGTGTTCTGCCGCACGCCGAGCGCCCGGCCCAGCTCGCCTGCCGGCACATGATCGGGATACCTGCGCACCAGCAGCCGAAAGAGCGCGAGGCGTTGCGGGTGGGCAAGGGCGGCGAGCTGATCGACACGATAGTTTTCCATATATCGAGAATAATCGATACAATTGCGTACGCAAGCGGTTCGATCGCCCCGTGATATTGCAGCCTGTCCGATTTTTCATCCTGCTCCATACGGCAAACACGCCACGCTCCCGAAAAGGTTGTGCACAGTCGCGCTATGCGGGTAGCCATCGCCGACCTGAAAGCGCTAGCACCAGCGCAAAAGACGAGGAGGCAGAATGCGGATTGCAAGGCTCGTTCTGGGCGCATTGATCGTCGTTGTGGTGCTCTGGGTGATCGTCGGCGAACAGATGTCGGGGGCCTCCGCCAATGCCGTGGTCAATGCCCGGCTGTCGACCTTGCGCGCGCCGATCGCGGGTCGGGTCGACCTGCCGGATCGCGAACTCGGCGCGGCGGTGACGCGGGGCGAGATCGTGGGGGCAATCAGCGATCCGCTGGTCGACGACGTGCGCGTCAACGATCTCGAGATGGAACGGGTCTTCGCCGAAACGGAGGTGGCCCGGATCGAGGATCTTCTGGGCGACACCCGTCAGACGGCGCGCGCGCTCGCGCGGCGGAGCGATCGCGCGTCCGGGCGCCGGGTCGCCGAGCTTGAATTGCGGCTCGGCCACGCGCGCGACCGGCGCGACCTGCTGCGCGCCGATGCCACGCCCGAGGGGGCCGCTGCGGCGCTAAGGGACAGTGCCGCCGCCCTCGAACTCAGCCGCGCGCGCGAGGCGGTGGATGTTCTGGAGAACGCGCTCGCCGCGGCGCGGGACGGCACGTTCATCGACGGCGCCGGCGACGCGGCGGAGAATGCCGCGCGCCGCCGGATGGAACTCGGCGCCGCGATCGACGGGCTGGAGGTCGACCTCCATGCCGCCCGCGCGCGTCTCGAGGCGATCCGCAACCGGCTGGTCGATGCCAGGATCTCCGTCAACCGGCTGGCCGAGACCCAGATCGCGGCCACCGCGGACGGCCGCCTGTGGGAAGTGCTGGCCGCGGATGGCGAACGGATCCAGCGCGGCGAGCCGGTGATGCGCATCGTCGATTGCACCTCGCTGATCGTGACGCTGTCGGTGACGGAAGGGGTCTACAACCGCCTTCGCGTGGGCGACGCGGCGCGGTTCCGGCTCTCGGGCAGCGGCGAGATCTATGACGGCACCGTCGCGCGGCTTGCCGGGGGCGGGGCCGCCGCGCTCTATCGCAATCTCGCCGTCAGCCCGAGCCCCCAGCATCTGGAGCGGTTCGACGTGGCGCTGGCGGTGCCGGCGCTCGAAACCGGCCCGGACCTTTCCTGCCCCGTCGGCCGGACGGGGCGCGCCTTCTTCGAGGGACGCCCGCTCGACTGGATGCGGTCGCTCTTCTGATGCCGCCGGTCTGGCTCGGCACGACGCAATCTGCCGCCCTGCACATTCTCCTGGTGGTGGGGCTGATACTGGTCCTGCCGCCGCTCGTCGATCGGCGCAGCAATTTCCAGCGCATCCTGCTGATGGGGGTCACGATCCTGCTCGCGCTGCGCTACGGCTGGTGGCGCGCGACGGAGACGCTGGCCCCCGCGGGCCTGACCGTCGATTGCCTGGCAAGCTGGTCGCTCCTCGCGCTGGAACTCGGCGCGCTGACGAGCTCGATCAGTGCCAACATCCTGATGGCGCGGACCCGCGACCGGAGGGCGGAGGCCGACCTTCACGCCGAATGGTGGGCGCCCGCCCCGGCGCCGAGGGTCGCGGTCCTCATCGCCACCTACAACGAGGAGGTCGCGGTGCTCGAACGCGCCATCGTGGGGGCGCTGGCGCTCGACTATCCCAATGTCGAGGTGCTGGTCCTCGATGACGGAAAGCGCGACTGGCTGCGGCGGTTCTGCGAGGAGCGCGGCGCGCGCCACGTCACGCGGCCCGACAACGCGGGCGCGAAGGCGGGCAACATCAACCACGCGCTCGCCATGCTCGAGGCCGAAGGCGCGCCGGATTTCTTCGCGATCCTCGATGCCGATTTCGTGCCGCACCGCAACTTCCTGGCCCGGACGCTGGCGCTCTTCCACGATCCCGCGACCGGCCTCGTCCAGACGCCGCAGCATTTCTTCAACGCCGACCCGATGCAGCACAATCTGGGACTTTCGCGGTCCTATCCCGACGAACAGCGGTTCTTCTTCGACCATATGCAGCCCGCGCGCGATGCCTGGGGCGTCGCGATCTGTTGCGGCACGTCGTCGGTCGCACGGTGGCGTGCGGTGGCGGAGCTGGGCGGGCTGCCGACCGACAGCGTGACCGAGGATTTCCTGCTGACCCTCGCGCTTCAGGAACGGGGCTGGGAGACGCATTATCTCAACGAGCCGCTGACCGAGGGCCTCGCCCCCGAGGGGCTCAAGGAATACATCACCCAGCGCGCGCGCTGGTGCCTCGGTCTGATGCAGATCGCGCGCAGCCGCCTCGGCCCCTTCGGGCGCAGCAACCTGCGTCTCCGCGACCGCTGGAGCGTGGCCGATTCGATGTTCTACTGGCTCACGACCTTTTCGTTCCGCACCGCCGCTCTGGTCTATCCGTTGCTCTACTGGTTCTTCAACGTCACCGTGGTCGATGCCGAGGTGCCCGATGTCCTGAGCTATTTCGGGGTCTATTTCCTCTGGATCCTGATGGTCTACAACGTGCTCGCCCCGGGAACGTTGGTGCCGCTTCTCAAGGACGTGAGCCAGCATCACGGCGCGGTCCAGATCACCCGCGCCGCGGTGATGGGGCTCTTGCGGCCCCAGGGGCACCCGTTCAGCGTGACGGCAAAGGGGGGCGATCGCAGCCGCGTCCAGGTGCAATGGCGCCTGATGGCGCCCTATGCCGCGCTTTTCGCGCTGACGACCTGCGGGCTGCTGATCGGCATCATCTGGGACCGTTTCGCGTTCTACGATGCGGGCGCAGGAAAGTCGGTCGTGCTCTTCTGGACGATCTACAACCTCTTCGCGCTGGCCCTGATCCTCTATTCCTGCATCGAGTTGCCCCGGTCCGAGCAGCATGTCGCGGACCTGCCGGAACGCGCGATCTTCGCGGCCGAAGGCGACCGGCCCCGCCGGATCTGGATCGCCTCGCTGGCCCAGGACACCGCACGCATCCGCGGCCTGACCTGGCCCGGCGGGACCCGCGGGATCCTGCGCATTCCGGGGGTGGGCGACATTGAGGCGACCGTGATCGCGCCGTTGGCCGATGGCGGCCGCCTGCTGCTCCAGCCCGACGCGGCGACGAACGACGCGCTGCTGCGACGCTTCTATACCGAAGGCGACGCGCCCAACGTGGTGGAGGTCCGGCTGGGCGCCGTGATCGACGATCTCATGCGCCGCCTGATCCTCGGCCGCCGCTCGTGAGTTCAGTCGCGCTGCGCCTCGAGCCGTGCGAGCGCGGCCGAGATACGTTGCGCTTCCGCCGGGGCGCGGAATTCGAGCGGATATGTCTCGTGTCCGGCCGCCATCAGGTCCGCGGTGCCCGCAAGCTGTTCGATCGGCCGCAGATAGAGCCGCATGAAGACGAATGTCAGGAACAGATACGCGGCTCCGCCCAGCGGCAGGACGGCCGCGGCGATCCGCACGATATCGCGCTCGGGCGTCGCCAGGAAATCCTCGGGCTGGACCCGGCCGACCAGCCGCCAGCCGAAGGACGGCAGGTCGCCATGCGACACCGAGGGCAGCACCTTTGTGAAGTAGCTCGTGCCGTCGGGCCAAATCTCGTGGCCCGACGCCTCGGCGCCGGCCGCGGCGGCGCGCAGGCTCGGCAGGTCCAGCACTTCGGGCAGGTTCCGGCTGGTGGCGACGGAGATCGTGCCGTTCGGCTCGACCAGCAGAAGGTCGACATCCGTCGCATTGGCGAATTGGGTGAGAAAATCCTCCGCCCAGCCGGCATTTATGTGAAAGCCGAGCACGCCGGCCACGCGGCCGTCCTCGCCGATGACGGGGGTGGACATGTCGAGAAAGCGCGCCGGGCCGTCGGGGCCCGCCGGAACCTTCTCGGCCAGCAGAAGCGCATCGTGCACGTCGCCGGCGAAGGGCCCCTGGAGGCCGCGGCGGAACCACGGCCGCCCCGACACGTCGCCCCCTTCGAGCAGGCCGCCGGACGCCCCGATCACGCGCCCGTCCGGCGTGGCGAAGCCGGCCCAGGAGATCCGCTCTTCGGCGCCCGCGGCGGCGTCGAGAAGCGCGCGGAGGGTTCGCGCGTCGAGTGCGCCCAGATCGCCTGCAATGGCCTGAAGGCGCTGCCAGTCCTGTTCGAGCGCGCGCGCGAAGGCGATCTCCGCGCCGCGGGTCCTGACCGTCACCGCCTCTTCGAGCGCCGCATCCCGGAGGTTGCGGACCCCCTCACGCCCCAGAGCGATCGCGGTGACGGCAAAGATCGCGATGCCGGCGGCGACGAGGGCGAAGACGGCGCGCGGCAGCGTGATCGCGGATTGCGCAGGAGTATGCATCGTCATTCCCTTGGGCGACAGCGAGTTTCAACCTATGGCATTTCTGTAATGCCAATTCCACCCTCATAGGGAGAGCAGGAATGAATAGACGCGATCTTCTGTCTCTTCTGCCCGCGGCGGGAATGCCCGGGGCGGCATGGGCCGCCGCGGACGCAACGGTGTCGGCGGCCTGGGACGCGTGGAAGACCCGCTTCGTCACCCCCGAGGGCCGGGTCGTCGACGGGCTGCAGGGCGATGCAAGCCATTCCGAAGGCCAGGGCTGGGCGATGCGCCTCGCGGTCGGTTTCGACGATCCCAGGGCCTTTGCGCTGTTGCAGTCCTGGACAGAGAAGTTTCTTGCCGTGCGACGCGATCCGCTGCTGGCCTGGCGGTGGCTGCCGGGCGAGGGTGTGGCGGATTTCAACAATGCAAGCGACGGCGATCTCTTCTACGCTTGGGCGCTTCTTCTCGCGGCGCGGCGGTTCGGCGACGCAGCGCTTGCCACGCGTGCGGGCGAGCTTGCCCGTGCGATCGACGCGATCCTCGTGCGCGATGCGCCGGGCGGCGGCCTGCTGCTGCGCCCGGCGGCGGAGCGGTTCTCCGAACCGGGGCGCGAGGTGGTGAACCCGTCCTACGTCATGCCTCTCGCGCTCCATGCGCTGGGCGCGGCGTTCGATCTGCCGCGGCTGGGACAGGTGGCCGCCGACGGCGAGGCGCTGATCGCGAGGATCGCCGAGCGGGGCCTGGTGCCGGACTGGGTTGGGCTCGATGCGGCCGGTTGGCACCCCGACGCATCGCATGGTCCGCTGCACGGCTACGACGCGATCCGCGTGGCGCTCTATCTCGCCTGGTCGGGCCGCTTCGCGCATCCCGCGGTCACGCGGGCGCGGACGCTTTTCGCGACGCGAAACGACGGCATCCCGGTGCGCAGCGATCCCGCGACCGGCGAGGTGCTCGAGCGCAGCGACGCGCCGGGCTATGCCGCGCTCGCCGCCTTCGTCCGCCGCAGCGGGCAGCCGCTGCCGCGAAGCGGGATGCCGGATTTCACCGCGGCGCAGCCCTATTATCCCGCGACGCTGCATCTTCTGGCGGATCTGGCCGCGCGCGAGACATCGCTCGCCTGGCGGTAACCCCGCCGTCGCACGGCCGCACCGCGGGAGCGATCAGAACCCGAGCGCCATTCCGTCCTTCCGCGTATCGCTGCCGCCGCTGAGCAGTCCCGTCGCGGGATCGATGCGGATCGCCTGGCTGCCGCCGATCGGCGATGTCACGATCTCGAGGGTATGGCCCCGCGCGGCGAGATCCTCGCGCGCCGCCTCCGAAACGCCCGGCTCCAGCTGCAATTTGCCCGCCGTGGCAAAGCTGCGCGGCGCGTCCATCGCCGCCTGAAGGTCCATCCCCCGGTCCAGCAGGTTCGACAGGAACGCGGCATGGCCCGCCGCCTGGTACTGGCCGCCCATGACGCCGAACGGCATCACGACGCGGCCGGCCTCGCACATCATGCCGGGGATGATCGTGTGCATCGGGCGCTTGCGGGGCGCGATGGCGTTGGGATGCCCGTCGGTCATGCGGAACGACGCGCCGCGCGACTGGAAAAGGATGCCGGTCGCAGGATCGAGCCGGGTCGAGCCGAAGCCGTGGAAGATCGAGTTGATGAACGAGATGGCGTTGCCCTCGCGATCCACCACGCAAAGATAGATCGTGTCCTTGTGTTCGGGCTCGTCCCAGAGGGTCGGCGGCAGGGCGCGGCGCATGTCGATCTTTGCTGCGAGCCGGTCGACCGCCGCGTCGCCGAGCAATGTCTCCGCGATCCCCTCGCAAGAGGCGGGATCGCCGATCAGCGCGTCGCGGTGGTGATAGCCGAGCTTGGTCGCCTCGGCATGAAGGTGGATGCGGTCGGCCTCGGACAGGCCCTCGCCCATGTCGAACTTCGACAGGATGCGCAGGATCAACAGGGCGGCCAGACCCTGTCCGTTGGGCGGGCACTCGACCACGTCGTAGCTGCCATAGCGCGCCGAGATCGGATCGACCCAATGCGCCTGATCGCGGCCCTCGTGGAAATCCTGCTCGGTATGGAGCCCGCCGAGGGAGCGCAGATGCGCGGTCATGCGCGCGGCGGTCTCCCCTTCGTAGAAGCCCGCGGCACCCTTGGCCGCGATCTCGCGCAGGCGCAGGGCCAGAAGGGGCTGGGCCCGCCGCTCGCCGACCGCCGGCGCCTTGCCGCCCGGCAGGAACAACGCCGCCGCATGGGGGTCCCCGGCCACCAGGGCCGCGTTCTCGGCCCAGTCCATCGCCACCCGCGGCGTCACCGGATAGCCGTCCTCGGCATAGCCCGCCGCCCGCGCGAAGAGCCGGTCGAGCGGCAGGCTGCCGTGATCGGCGTGCAGCCGGCACCAGGCCGAAACCGCGCCCGGAATGGTGACCGCATGGGGGCTGGTCTGGGGGATCTCGTCGCCGATCCCGGCGGCGCGCAGCGCGTCGATCGTGGCGGCGCCGGGGGCGCGTCCCGATCCGTTCAACGCGCGGACGTCGCCGCCCGCCGGCGCGTAGAGCGCGAAGCAGTCACCGCCGAGCCCCGTCATCAGCGGGTCGACCACGCATTGCACCGCCACCGCCGCGATGGCCGCATCGACCGCGTTCCCACCTTCGGCGAGGATCTCGAGGCCCGCGGCGGTCGAAAGCGGATGCGAGGTGGCGATCATCGCCTCCGAGGCCAGGGTGCTGGGGCGACGTGCGGAAAAGAAGTCGAACATGCGATGGGTCCTGTTGGGGTGCCGGCGCGGAGGCGGCGGGCGGCGAAGGAAGGCGAGAGGGGTCGCGGGCGCGGCGATCGTTCCCCGATTGGCCCGCCGCGTCAAGGAAGCTCCCCTGTTTCAAGCGCGTGCCGGCGATCGAGGGCGCCGCTAGGCGGGCTCCTCCCGCCGGTCGTCCGCTTCGCGCAGGACCCTTGCGAGGCGGCGGATTCGCAGGGCGCGGTTGAACTCCCCCCCGAAGATCAGGACGAGTGCCGCGAGATACATGAAATAGAGGGCGGCCACGATGCCCGCCAGACCGGCGTAATAGCTCGCATAGCTCGCGAAGCTGCGCAGGTAGAACGAGAAGGCGGCCCCGAGGGCGATCCACGCCGTCAGCGTGAAGACCACCCCGGGCCAGATATTCTCGAACCGCGTGCGCCGCGCCGGAAGGAACACATGCGCCACGAAGAGCGCGGCGATCAGGATCACGGCCGCGGCCGGATACCGGATCAGCCCGACCGTGACCGAGGACGGATCGAAGCCCGGCATCAGCGTATGCAGGAACGAGCCTGCCCGTGGCGCAAGCACCAGCAGGTAGCCCACGAGGACCAGCGCGAGGCTCGCCAGCACGACCACCGCGACCTGCACGCCATAGAGCACGACGA
Source organism: uncultured Paracoccaceae bacterium (assembly GCA_947489705.1). Taxonomy (GTDB): domain Bacteria; phylum Pseudomonadota; class Alphaproteobacteria; order Rhodobacterales; family Rhodobacteraceae; genus Palleronia. The sequence goes on along the minus strand of CANLEQ010000001.1, from coordinate 74,612 downwards.
TCGAGCGGGTCTCGCGGATCCCGTAGGCCCGGTTGAGCCCGACGCGCACGCCGTCGACGCCGCCCACCGCGAACCAGATCGTCAGCAGGATACCGACGCTGAGCACCCCGCCGCGCTGGACGGTCATCACCTGTTCGACCTCCGAAACGATCGGCTCGACCAAAGCCTGCGGCACGATCGCGATCAGGAACTCGATCAGGTCGCCCGCCATGCTCCGGTCGCCGATGAAGGCGGTGACGGAGCTGGTGAAGATCAGGAACGGAAAGATCGCCAGAAGGGCGCGGAACGCCACGTTTCCGGCGAGGCCGAACGCATCGTCGCTCCAGAGCCGCAGGGTCGCCTCGCGCAGCACGGCCCAGGGTACGCGCCAGCCCGTGCCGTGCAGCAGATCTTCGGGCTGTTCGCTGAGGACGCCGTGGCTGAGGACGGCGTCGCGCCCCCCATCCTGATCCGACTTCGCATTCATGCACCGGCTCCCCGCTGGCCCTGGCGCGCCAGAACTCGACGCGGGCTCCGTTTACCTAGCGCCCTCCCGCCACCGCTTCCACCGCGTTCGCGTCTCGCGGCCACCCGCCGTCGCGGTCAGAGCGCCCGCACCAGCCGCAGCGCGTCGTAGACCGCCGCATGGGTGTTGCGCGCGGCGACGGCGTCGCCGATCCGGAAAAGCTGATAGGCGCCCTCGGGATTGCGCGTGACTTCTTGCGGCCGGCCTTCGATCAGGGCCTCGTAATCGACCTCGCCGAGATTGGTGGAGCCGGGCCGGAGGTCGAAATAGACGTCGTCGAGCGGCCGCGTGCCGTGGTTCACCACGACCTGGTCCACCTCGCGTTCGCGGGTGACGCCGCCGTAATCGCTGCCGATCGTGGCGCGCAGCCTGTTGCCGTCACGCTCAACCGCGTCGAGCTTCCAGGTCACGGTGAAGGTCACGTCACGCTTTTGCAGCTCTCGCATCGCCGGCGTCAGCGACATCGCCATCACCTCGGAGGCGAAGGTGCGCTCGCGCGTCATGATCTCGACCCGCGCGCCGGTCGCGGCGATCTTCTCGGCGGCCTGCAGGCCTGCGTAATCGCCCGCATCGTCGTAGATCAGCACATCCGCGCCCGGCCGCACGTCGCCCGAGAGGATGTCCCAGGCCGACACGACCAGCGCGTCGCCCCGGCCGAGGATCTCGGTATGGGGCAGGCCGCCGGTGGCGATCACCACGACGTCGGGAGTCTCGGCGCGAATCGTCTCGTCGTCGGCGAAGCTGTTGAAGTGGAACGTCACGCCCATGCGTGTGCATTCCGCGAATCGCCACTGGATCAACTGGATCATCTCGTGGCGGCGCGGGGTCATGGCGGTCAGGCGGACCTGCCCGCCGGGATCGTTCGCCGCCTCGTGAACGATCACCTCGTGGCCGCGCAGGGCGGCGACCCGCGCCGCCTCGAGCCCCGCGGGACCTGCGCCCACGACCACCACGCGCCGCGCGGCGGAGGCCTTCGAGATCTCGTGCGGCTGGTCCAGCTCGCGCCCCGTCGAGGGGTTGTGCACGCAGAGCGCCGCGCCTCCCTGATAGATCCGGTCGAGGCAGTAATTGGCGCCGACGCAGGGGCGGATCCGGTCCTCCTCGCCGCGCATGATCTTGGCGACGATATGCGGATCGGCCATGTGGGCGCGGGTCATGCCCACCATGTCGAGCTTGCCCGCGGCGACCGCGTGCCGGGCGGTGGCCACGTCCTGGATCTTGGCGGCATGGAAGGTGGGGAAGTCGGTGGCCGCGCGGATCTCGCCCGCGAAGTCGAGATGCGGCGCGCTGCGCATGCCCTGCACGGGAATGATGTCGGTCAGCCCAGCATCCGTCGACATATGGCCGCGCACGACATTGAGAAAGTCGACGAGCCCGCTTTCCTTCAGCCGGCGCGAGATCTCGAAGCCGTCGTCGCGCGTCAGCCCGCCCTCGAGGATCTCGTCCCCGGTATAGCGGATGCCGACGAGGAAATCGGGGCCCACCCGGTCGCGGATCGCCCGTAGCACCTCGAACGGCATCCGGAGCCGGCCCTCCAGATCGCCGCCATAGGGCGCGTCCATCTCGTTGGTCAGGGGCGACCAGAACTGGTCGAGCAGATGGCCGTAGGCGTTGACCTCGATCCCGTCGAGCCCGGCCGCCTTCATCCGCTCGGCCGCATCCGCGTAATCGGCGATGATGCGCGCGATGTCCCAATCCTCCGCCCGCTTGACGAAATGCCGATGCGCGGGCTCGCGCTGGTGGCTCGCCGAGACGGTCGGCAGCCAGTCGTTCCCGTCCCAGCGCCCGCGCCGTCCCATATGCGTGAGCTGGATCATCACCGCGCAGCCATGGTCGTGGCATTCGTCCGCGATCGCCTTCATCCAGCCCGTCACCTCGTCCTTCCATGCGTCGATATTGCCGAAGGCCTGCGGGCTGTCGCGCGACACGTTGGCCGATCCGGCGGTCATCGTCAGGGCGACGCCGCCCCGCGCGCGTTCCGCGTGATAGGCACGGTAGCGGTCCTTGGGCATCCCGTCCTCGGTATAGGCGGGCTCGTGACTGCTCAGCATCAGGCGGTTCTTCAGCCGCAGATGCTTGAGATCGTAGGGCTGGAGGAGCGGGTCGTTCTGCATCGGAAACTCCATTGGCGTCCCCGGATCATTTTCTGCCCTGTTCACCCATGTCAAGTTTTTGTTCAGCGGCGTCGATTCCGTTGCGTCGGGTACATCCCGCGGCTAGGGTCGCGTCATGGAAACGGCAGGCACGGACGACACGCAGAAGACCACCGGCTGGCGCGGATCGCGCGAGCTCTGGCTCGACGCGGCGCGGCAGGCCTTCCTCGAAAACGGGCTCGATGCGGTCAAGATCCAGCCGCTGGCGAACGGGCTGAACCTGTCGCGCACCAGCTTCTACTGGTTCTTCAAGGACCGGAACGCGATCCTGGACGCGCTCTTCGACACGTGGGAGGCGACCAATACCCGCGCGCTCATCGCCGCATCGGAGGCTTATGCCGACACGATCGCCGAAGCGGTTCTGAACGTGCTGAGCGTGTTCATCGACGAGGCGGTGTTCGAGCCGCGCTTCGATTTCGCGATCCGCGGCTGGGCGCACCGCTCGGACCGGATCATGGCGCGCGTGGCCGAAGCCGACGATCGCCGGCTCGCGGCCCTGCGCGAGATGTTCGCGCGTCACGGCTTCGATCCCGACGAGGCCGACGTGCGGGCGCGCACCATCTATCTGTCGCAGACGGGCTACATCTCGATGCAGGTCCGGGAGGATCTCGCGACCCGGATGGCGCGCTTCCCGGCCTATGTGAAGACCTATGCCGGAGAGCCCGCGACGCCGCGCGAATTCGCGCGGTTCCACGCGCGTCACGGCTTCGATCCGTCCCCGACACCCTGATTGCCGGGCCGCATGACCCGCGCCATCGCGACCATGGCGAAGGCGAGCATGGCAAGCAGCAGGAACGAGACCCTGAGCGACGTGAGTTCGGCCACCCCCCCGATCAGCGGCGGTCCGATCAGCATGCCGCCATAGCCCAGCGTCGCGACGCTTGCGATCGCCCGGCCCGCGCCCGTGCCGCCATCCGCCGCGGCGCGCGAGAAGGCGAGCGGAATGATCGTGGCGTAGCCGATGCCCAGAAGCGCGAACCCCGCCAGCGCGAGCCAGAGCGCGTCCGCGCTTGCCAGCAGGGCCGCGCCGATCGTGGCCGTCAATCCGGCGGCGCGCGTCGTGCCCGCGGGTCCGAGCCGCGCGATGATGACCGAGCCCGACAGCCGCGTGCCGACCATCGCGACCGAGAAGACCGCATAGCCGAGTGCTGCCTGCGCCTCGCCGCTCTGCAATTCGCCGATGAGATAGACGGCGCTCCAGTCGGCCATGGCGCCTTCGCCGAGGCCCGCCGCGCAAGCGATGAGCCCGACCAGCGCCAGTGCGCCGCGCGGAAAGGCGAAGGCCGGCCCTTCGACCGAGGCGCTCCGGACCGACTGCCATTCGACATCGGCGAGGAACAGCGCGGCGGCGGCGATGAGAAGCGCCAGCCCTCCCAGGTGGACCACGACGCCGAGCCCGGCGAGCCCGGCGAGATAGCCCGACAGGGCGCCGAGCCCGGCCCCGAGGCTCCACATCGCGTGGAAGACCGGCATGATCGGGCGCCCGGCCTCGCGTTCGACCTCGGCGGCCCAGGCATTCATCGCGACATCCATCGCGCCATGCGCCGATCCGAAGAACGCCAGCGCGATGCCGAGAAACCAGAAGGCGGGCGAGATCGCGAGCAGGATCAGCGTCGCGGCGTAATAGACCGCCAGAATCCGCGTCAGCCGTGCCGCGCCGATCCGGTCCGACGCCCGTCCGGCAAGGGGAAACGACACGATCGCCCCGATCGCCATGCACAAAAGCAAGATCCCCAGCGCCCCTTCCGAGATCTCGAACCGCTCGACGAAGGCCGGAATGCGCGAGGCCCAGATCCCGAAGAGCCCGCCATTGAGCCCGAACATGGCCGAAACCGCCAGGCGGGGCGTGCGCGGATCACGCATGGATCACCTCGATCCCGCAGGCGGCAAGCGGTGCGGCCGCGTCGGCACCGGCATCGGTGACCAGCCGTCCGATCCCGCCGGGCTCGAGCGTGCGGTGCCGCGCCCGACGCCCGAGCTTGCCGCGATCCGCGAGGACCAAGGTCCGCCGTGCCGCACCGGCCATCGCGCGCTTGACGCCGACCTCGATCAGATCGTCCGAGCTCAGCCCGAATTCGGGGTCGAGGCCGCAGGCCCCCAGCACTGCGACATCTGCCGAGACGCCGGCAAGCTGCGCCTCGGTGTCGGGGCCCGCATTGATGCCGCCGCGCAGGGTCAGGCGACCGCCCAGCATCACGACCTCGACGCCGTTGGTGGCGCAGGCGACCGCGATCCAGGGCGACGGCGTCACCACCACGCGGTCGCGCGACGGTTCGATGAGGTGCGCGAGCGCGAGGACCGTCGTACCCCCGTCGAGGATCAGCGTATCGCACGCATTGCAGATCTCCGCCGCACGCCGCGCGATGGAGGCGAGATCGGGCCCCTCCGCGGCCAGCCTTCGCGACATCGGATCGGCGGGCGTCGCTGCCCGGACGGCGCCGCCCCGGACGCGCCGCGCCTGCCCGGCCGCCTCGAGCGCGATGAGATCGCGGCGGATCGTGTCAGCGGAGACGCCGAATTCGCGCGCGATCCTGTGGGCGACCAGCGGCGCGCCCTCCGCCAACCGGCGCCGGAGCACGTCCTGTCGCGTATCGGGCGTATTGAGATCCATCCGCGGAACTCCTCAGATTGCTGCAGAAACATGCAATACATTGCAAAACTCCGGATGCAACCGCCATTCTGCGCAGAGGGAGCGGAAATGAGAGAGACTGTCGCCGGGTCGGAAGGGCCGGGGCCCCTTACCGCATGGCGGCGAGGATCCGGTCATGCAGGCCGGGATTGGCGGCCACGACCCCTGCGCTCTGACGCCCGGGCGAGTTGAACCGCAACGGCGCGCCGTGCTGGTCGGTCACGCGCGCCCCCGCCTCCGACGCGATGAGCGCGCCCGCGGCGATGTCCCATTCCCACGCCCGGCGCAACGTGGCCATCACGTCGAACCGCCCTTCGGCCACGACCGCGAGGCGATAGGCCATCGACGGGCGGTAATGCCGCCGGAATTCCGGGACGGGCCCGTGCCAGTGCCGTTCGGCATAGGTCGCCTTGGAGGTGATCATGCGCGCGCCGTCGACCTCGTTCCGCGACGAGGCCGCGATCGGCTCGCCGTTGAGCCATGCCCCCCGGCCGAGCGCGGCGGTATAGGTCAGGCCCTTGGCCGGCATGTGGATGACGCCTGCCGTCAGGCGTCCCGCCTCGGCCACGGCGAGGCTGAGGCCCCAGGTGTCGCGCCCTTCGAGATAGGCGCGGGTGCCGTCGATCGGATCGAGGATGAAGCACCGCTGCCTGTCGAGGCGGGTGCCGTCATCCTCGGTCTCCTCGCTGAGCCAGCCGTAGCCCGGCCGTGCATGCGACAGCGCGTCGTGCATCGCCCGGTCGACCTCGAGATCCGCTTCGCTGACCGGGCTGCCGTCCGCCTTGGTGCGTGTTTCGGGTGACTTGCGCCAGTACGACATGGCGATGTCGCCCCCCGCGAGGCCCGCATCGATCAGAAGGGCCAGATCAGTCGCCGGCAAGGATCAACCCCTCGACCAGGAGCGACGGAACCACGCGGCTCAGATGCGTGCGCGCATCGTTGGCCGGCCTGATCCGCGGCAGCATCTCGCGCAGATTGCCGGCCAGCGTGATCCCGTTGACCGGATAGGCGATCTCGCCGCCCTCGATCCAGAAGCCCGACGCGCCGCGGGAATAATCGCCCGTATTGGCGTTGATCGTCGATCCGATCAGCGACGTGACCAGAAGGCCGGTGCCGATCTCGGCCATCAGCGCCTCGCGGGATTGCGTGCCCTGCGTCAGTTCCAGATTGGTGATGCCGGGCTGGGGCGGTGCGGAGGGCCCGCGTGCCGCATTGCCGGTCGAACTCAGCCCGAGCTTGCGCGCCGTGGCGAGATCGAGCGTCCATTCCTTCAGCACGCCGTCCTTGACGATCGCGCGGCGCGACGTGGGCAGGCCCTCGGCATCGAAGATGCGCGAGCCAGCGATGCGCACGCGATGCGGATTCTCGACGAGGTCGATCCCCTCGGGCAGGACGCGCGCCCCCATCAGGTCGCGCGCCCAGCTCGATCCGCGGGCGATGGCGCTGCCGTTGATCGCCATGACGAGATGCCCGATGAGCCCGGAGGCGACGCGCTCGTCGTAGATGACCGGATAGGCGCCGGTCTTCGCGCGCCGCGGATTCTGAAGCGCGGCGGCGCGGGTCCCGGCGATGCGGCCTATCTCGGCCGGATCGGGAAGGTCGGCGCGATAGATGCGGCCCTCGCCGTGGTAATCGCGCTCCATCCCGGTGCCCTCGCCGCTGATGGCGACGGCGGAAAGCGCGTTCGACGTGCGGGCATAGCCACCGCTGAACCCGTTCGTGGCCGCGAGGTGCACCTCGCGATAGCCGTAGCTCGCCGAGGCCGCCTGCACCTGGGTCACGCCCGCCACGCCCCTTGCGGCCGCTTCCATAACGAGCGCCGCGTCCTGCAACGCGGCAGGGGCGGGCTCGGCACCCGGATCGGCGAGGTCGAGCGCGCCCGCATCCCGGTCCCGCGCGAGGTCGTCGGGATCGGCGAGGCCGACGCCGGGATCCTCGGGCGCCTCGCGCGCCATTGCCACCGCGCGCTCGGCCATCTGCGCCATCGTCTCGGGCGTGAGGTCCGATGCCGAGACGCAGGCCTGCCGCCGTCCGATCAGCACGCGCAGGCCGATTTCGGTCCCTTCCGCGCGTTCCGCCTGTTCCAGGGAACCGGCGCGCACGTCGATCGACACGGCCATGTCGGTGATCGCGACGGCGTCCGCCGCTTCCGCGCCCGCCCGTTCGGCGGCCAGCAGAAGATCCCGGGTCAGGCGGGTCAGGGTCTCGGACATCGGGGAATTCCTTTGGGCCTTGCCGTCCTGACCTAGGTCACGCCCCCTCCGCCCGCAAGACTGGCGCAACCGATTGCCGCAACGCACCGGCGGGACTTGACCCCGACCGGCCGGGGCTTAGGGTCGCGCGCAGATCAGCGGAGAAACTCCATGACCCAGCGACTTCATCTTGTCTTCGGGGGGGAACTCGTCGACCCCTCCAAGAACGCGTTCAAGAATGTCGACGACATCCATATCGTCGGCATGTTCCCGGACTACGCGAGCGCCTACAATGCCTGGAAGACCCACGCCCAGCGGACGGTCGACAATGCCCACATGCGCTACTTCATCGCCCATATCCACCGCCTGCGCGACGAAGAGATCGCCGCCTCGCCCACGGAAGAGCTCGGCGGCTAGCGCCGGACCGACCCGGCGATGGCCCTCTCGTTCAGCCTGCTGCGGGACCGACTGGCGGCGCGGCGCGCGTCGGATGGCGCGGCCGATCCGGTGCCGCCGGAGGGCGACGGGCCGCTCGTCTGGGCCCATTTCTGCCCCGGCAGCGCGACCGACGGGACCGCGCTCGTCCTGCACGAACTTGCGGCACGCACCCGCGACCTGCGGCTGATCGCGAGCGGCTCCGCGGAGGCACTGGCCGATATCGCCGTGACGGTGGACTGCCCGCCCGAAGGGCGCGGCGCGGTGCGCCGGTTCCTCAATCTCTGGCGACCGGACGTGATCGTGTTCTCCGGCCCCGATCCGCATCCGGTGCTCTGGGCGGCGGCGCAGGCCCGCGGCACGCCCATGATCGCGGTCGAGGCGGACCCCGCGCGCCACCCGATCTCGATGGTCCGGCTGCTGTCGCAGTTCGATTTCGTGCATGCCCGCGCGCCCGATCCGCGCCTGAGCGGGCCGATCCACGCGCTGGTGCCGCTGGCCGCCACGCCGCCGCCGCCCACCGCCAACGAAAGCGATCTCGACGAGATGTCGGCGCTTCTGGCGAGCCGGCCGGTCTGGCTGTCGGCCGCGACACCCGAGGACGAGATCGACCGCGTGGTCGATGCCCATGACCACGCCTCCAAGCTCTCGCACAGGCTTCTGCTGATCCTGGATCTCGCCGACCCGGCGCGGGGCGAGATGCTCTGCGCGCGGCTGCGCCGGGCGGGGATCGGCGCCGTACTCCGCTCGCGTGGCGACGACATCGAGGCGGACACGCAGATCCTGATCGCCGACGATCCGGGCGAACTTGCGCTCTGGGTGCGGCTGGCCTCGTCGACCTATCTCGGCGGATCGCTGGGGCAGGGTGCGCTTTGTGATCCGCTTATCCCTGCCGCCCTGGGATCGGTCGTGATACACGGGCCCTTTCTGGGACCCTGGGGAGATGTCTTGACCACGCTCGACCAAACCAACGGCGCCTGCGCCGTGCTTCATGGCGGGGCGCTCGGCGCCGCCATCGAGACGCTTCTCGCCCCCGACCGCGCGGCGGAGATCGCGCACGAGGCGTGGGACATCGCCACCCGCGGAGCCGAGGCCAGCAACCTGACGCTCGGCGCACTCGACCGTGCGCTGGCCTCGCGGGACATCTCCTGATGCGGCCACCCCGTTTCTGGTCGCAGCCCGGATCGCGCTGGCGCGAGCAGGCCCTGCGCCCGCTCTCGGCACTCTATGCCGGCGCCACCGCGCGGCGGGTCGCACGGCCCGGGCGGCGCCTGCCGGTGCCGGTCATCTGCGTCGGCAATCTCAATGCCGGCGGCACGGGCAAGACGCCCACGGCGATCGCGATCCTCCAGATGCTGGGCGATCGCGGCTGGCGCCCGCATCTGGTGTCGCGCGGCTATGGCGGGCGGCAGAAGGAGCCGCTGCGCGTCGATCCGCGCCTGCATACCGCGGCGCGCGTGGGGGACGAGCCGCTTCTGCTGGCCGCCTTCGCGCCGGTCTGGGTCGGCCGCGACCGCGCCGAATGCGCCCTGAAGGCGGTCGCGGCCGGTGCAGATGTGATCGTGATGGATGACGGGTTCCAGAACCCCGATCTGGTCAAGGACCTCTCGATCGTGGTGGTCGACGCGGCGGTGGGCTTCGGCAATGGCCGGGTGCTTCCCGCGGGTCCGCTGCGCGAGCCCGTCGAGGCGGGGCTCGCGCGTGCGGATTTCGTGCTCCGGATCGGCAATGCCGAGGCACAGGCCCGGTTCGACGCGGGCTGGGCCGACCGGATCGCCATCCCGCAGATGACCGGAGAGCTCGTGCCGCTGCCGACCGGCATGCCCTGGACGGGGCTGCGCGCTCTGGCCTTTGCCGGGATCGGCCGGCCGGAGAAGTTCTTCGAGACCCTCAAGGCGCTCGGGGCCGACCTGATCCGTCCCGAGGCGCTCGACGATCACCAGGCGCTGACGCCCTCGCTGATGCTGCGGCTGGAGCGCGAGGCGCAGGCGCTGGGCGCGCAGCTTGTCACCACCGAAAAGGACGCCGTGCGCCTGCCGATGTCGTTCCGGGCCAAGGTGCTGACCTTGCCCGTGCGGCTGAGGATCGACGATCCGGCGCCGCTCGGCGCGGCGCTGGACGCTATGGGCCGGGATTACTCGGAAGCGGCCAGTCGTTCGTCGAGCAACGCCGAGAAGTCCTCGTAGCTCATGTTGCCGTGCAACTCGCCGTCGATGACGAAGGACGGGGTCGAGCGGATCTCGTCGGCCTCGGCGTTCTGCTCGTAGGTCGCGACCATGGCCTGTGCCTTGTCGGCATCGGTCAGGCATTGCTCGAGCTGGTCGTCGCTGAGGCCCGCGGACCGGCCGAGGCGGCGCAGGTTCTCGGCGATCTCCTGCGGCTCGCCCGCGGCCCATTCGGACTGTCGGTCATAGATCATGTCGACGATGGGGAAATACCGGTCGGGGCCGGCGCAGCGCGCGATCATCCCGGCCCAGAGGCCGTAGCGGTCGAAATAGACCTCGCGGTAGATGAAGTTGATCTTGCCCGCGTCGATGTAATCCGCCTTCAGCCGGTCGAAGACCGTGTCGTGGAACGACCGGCAATGCGGGCAGGTGAACGACGCGTATTCGACCACCGTCACCTCGGCCTCGGGATCGCCCATCTGCATTTCCTCGACCAGCGACAGGTCTGCATCGGCGGTTTCCTGCGCCTCGGCGGAGATCGCGGTCAGGCCCGGCGCGCCAGTCGGGGTCGTGGAAAAATACCATCCGCCCGCGGCGAGGGCGGCCACGGCGATGGCAAGGGGGGCGAATTTCTTCATCATGTGTTCCTCAAGGAGATTTCTGCGGTCCGAGCACGTTCGCACCGAGCCGTTCCAGCGCGGCGCGAAGGTCGGGATCGGAAACGGGGGCGGCGCTCTGGCGCGCGGCCTCCGTCGCGGCCGGATCGGGGCGGGTTTCCCGTGGTTTCGGCGCGGCGCCGAATTGCGCGGCGCCTTCGGCAAAGCCCGAGGGCGCGGTCTGGGTGATGCGGATCTTCGAGATCGCCTGATAGCCGTAGCAGGCATTGACCCGCTCGCGCAGCTTGTCCTTCTGCATCTCGAGCATCGGCGCCTGCGCCCCGGTGGTCAGCACCGTCAGGGTCGCGCCCATCCCCGACCGGGCATAGCTGACATTGACGGGCCGCGCGATGGAGGCCATGTCGGGCCCGACGATCTCGGCCCAGTGGGTCAGCAGCCGGCTGGTGGCGAAACCACGCGTCTCGCCGGCCTTGCGGATCTGACGCTCCACCAGGGTCGAGGTGCGCTGAAAGCCTTTGCCAAAGGATCGTCGGGGCGGTTTCTGGGCCATGGGCCCTGTCTATGGGCGCGGGCACCACCAGGCCAGCCGTTTTGCGAGGGGGAGGCTAAATTTTGCGTGACGATGCCCTGAGCCGGACGCTGCTCGACTGGTACGACGTGCATGCGCGGGCCATGCCGTGGCGCGTGCCGCCCGCCGACCGCCGCGCGGGCCGCCGGCCCGACCCCTACCGCGTCTGGCTTTCCGAGGTCATGCTGCAGCAGACGACCGTCGCGGCGGTACGCGCCTATTTCGAGACCTTCACCGACCGCTGGCCGCGGGTCGAGGACCTGGCCGCATCCCCCGACGATGCCGTGATGGCCGCCTGGGCGGGCCTTGGCTATTACGCCCGCGCGCGAAACCTGCTGAAATGCGCGCGCGTCGTCGCGGCGGAGCATGACGGAACCTTCCCCGACACGCGCGAGGCGCTCCTGGCCCTTCCGGGCATCGGCCCCTATACCGCCGCCGCCGTCGCGGCCATCGCGTTCGACCGCCCCGAGACGGTCGTCGACGGCAACGTGGAACGGGTGATGGCGCGGCTTCACGCGGTCGAAACCCCGCTGCCCGCGGCCAAGGCCGAGCTCACCGCGCATGCCGCGCGTCTGACGCCGTCCGAGCGCCCCGGCGATTATGCGCAGGCCGTGATGGATCTGGGCGCCACGATCTGCACCCCGCGCCGGCCGGCCTGCGGGATCTGTCCGTGGCGGGATCCATGCAAGGCGCGCGAACGGGGAATTGCGGCGGAGCTGCCGCGAAAGACCCCCAAATCCGCCAAGCCCGTGCGGCGCGGCGTGGCCTATCTCGCGCGGCGGCACGACGGCGCCTGGCTGCTCGAGACGCGGCCGGACCGGGGGCTTCTGGGCGGCATGCTCGGCTGGCCGGGCAGCGATTGGGCCGAAGAGGTGCCCGCCCATGACCCGCCCGTCGCGGCCGAGTGGCGCGATGCGGGCGAGGTGCGCCACACCTTCACGCATTTCCACCTTCGGCTGGCGCTCCGGTCGGCGCTGGTCGGGCACATCGCGCCCGACCGGGGCCATTTCGTGGCGTCCGACCGGTTCCGCCCCGCGGACCTGCCGACCGTGATGCGCAAGGCGTTCGATCTCGTGTCCGGACCCGACGCCTAGGGATCGGCGCCGACGCGGACCAGTGTCTTGCCGAAATTGCCGCCCTTCAGCATGTCGAGGAACGCCTGCGGCGCCGTCTCCAGCCCCTCGCTCACGCTCTCGCGGTAATGCAGCGTGCCGTCCTTCACCATCGGCGCGACCTCGGCCAGGAAATCGGGAAACCGGTGCCAATGATCGGCGACGATGAACCCCTCGGCCCGGAGCTTGCGGGTCAGCAGGTTGCGCCAGAGAAGCGGCGTCGGCATCGCCTCGTCGAGATGCTGCCCGCCATACCAAGCCACCATGCCGCAGATGGCGATGCGCCCGTGGTCGTTCATGTTGGGCACGATACCCGAGAGCGTCTTGCCGCCCACATTCTCGAAATAGAGGTTGATGCCCTCGGGTGCTGCCTCGCGCAGGGCCACCTCCATCGCGCCGTCATCGGGTTGCGCGTGATGGTCGATGCAGGTGTCGTAGCCGAGCGTGGAGGTGGCGAAGGCGCATTTCTCGGCCCCGCCCGCCACGCCGATGACCCTGAGGCCCCGCGCGCGCGCCAGTTGCCCCGCGACCGACCCGACCGCGCCGGTCGCGGCCGAAATCGCGATCGTCTGGCCCCGCTCGGCCCCAAGGATGTGCGCAAGACCGGTCCAGGCCGTGAGGCCCGGCATCCCCAATATGCCAAGCGCGGTCTGGACCGGCGCCTGCCCGGGATCGAGCTTGCGCAGGTCGTCGCCCGCGATCACCGCGTGATCCGCCCAGCCGGTCATCCCCGTGGCGATGTCGCCGGGCGCGAAGCCCGCATGGTTCGACGCGACGACCTCGCCTACGGTCTGGCCCGTCATCGTCTCGCCCGGCGCGAGGGGGGTGGCATAGGATTTCGTGTCGTCCATGCGCCCGCGCATATAGGGGTCGAGCGACAGCCAGATCGTGCGCAGCACGACCTCGCCGGGGCCGGGCTCGGGCAACTCAAAGCTCTCGTGGCGCAGGTCGTCGAGCGTGGCGGGTCCCTGCGGGCGTGCGGCCAGCACGACGCGGTTTGCGGATGTCGGCATGGGAATCCTCTCGGAGATCAGTCGTCGTTCCGGGCCAGAAGCCCGTATTTCCGCAACTTCACATAGAGGCTCTGGCGCGAAAGTCCCAGCATTTCGGCCGCCGCGACACGGTTGTTGGAGGTGAGCTCCACCGCCGTCTCGATGCACATCTTCTCGATCACGTCGCTGGTCTCTCCCACCAGCTCCTTGAGCGAGGCGGTGCCGACGAGCGCGCGGATCGACTGCATCGTCTCGTCATCCATGCCGCCGGCGCCCGCGCCGCGCGCCGCATCCTGCCGTCCGGCATCGCGCAGGACGTACCCGATCGCGGGGTGATGGCCGTCGGCGAGATAGGTGACCGAAGCCTCGATCGCCCGTTCCGCCCCCACGGCCGTCGCGATCCTGGTGGAATAGAGCTTCATCTGGCCGTTGCGCACAGCGTTGTCGGACATGATCCTGAGATCCACGGTCCCCCGCGCCAGGAAATCCGCCAGGCTGCGCCCCTTGGCGAGGCCCGCGCTGTCGAGATCGGCGAGATCCAGGAACCCGTCATTGACCGACAGGATCTGTCCCGCCCGGTCGGTGAAGACGATGCCGTCGGCGCAGCTGTCGTGCAGCCGCGCCAGCGTGTCGCCCAGCGTTCCGGGATCGCGCCCGACCTCGTCCGCCCGGTCGAGCCGGCAGACCAGCATACGCGCACCCGACGCCCGGAAGAGCGCGACCCGCGCCCTGAGCGCCAGGCCCGTCCGGCGCGCGACGAGATCCGCTGTGCCGCCGCCCTCCGTCCGCCCGGCCGCCGTCGCGGCCTCGATCGCCCCGAGCGTGCCCGGCCCGCGAAGCTCGTCCTCGATCGCGACCCCCTTGAGGCCGTCGACCGATCCGCCCATGAGCTGCGCCGCGCCGGCGTTCAGCTCGACGATACGGCCGGTCCCGAGCGACACGAACACGGCCGCGTCGCGCGTGATGTCGAGCAGCACGCGCAGCCGCGTGCCGATCTCGCGGTTGGTCTCGTAATCGCGCTCCAGCGCGAGTTGCGCCTCGACCAGCTGCTGCTGGATCTCCGCGACCGGACGCAGGTCGCGCCCGAGCATCAGGATCGTGCCGTCCTGGCCGATCCGGTGCAGGGTGTAGCGGATGGGGAATTCCAGGCCGCTCGACGCGCGGTGATTGAGCTCCAGCGACCGGGTGCTCTCGACCCCGCGCGCGAAATCCTCCAGCCGTGCCTCGAGCTTGCGGACGGATTCCGAGGTCAGGACCTCGCGGATGTCGTGTCCCTGCCAGTCGTGGAACGTGCCGAACCCGTCCTGCTCGGGATTGACCAGTACCGACAGGATCTGGCCCATGTCGCTGATCGCCATCGTGATGTCCGAGGCCGATGCCAGGATCGGGGCAAGGATGTCGGGCCCGATGAGCGGAATCGCCCCCGACGACCAGTGGCCGGCGCCGCGCGAGCTCATCGGCGCGGTTCCGCGATGTCAACGACGCGCCTCATGCGGGCTCCGGCCGCCCGAGATCGCAACCGCAAAGCTCCAGCGCCAGCCGCAGATCGTTGGTCGCGTGATCCGCCCCCGTCCGCCGCTTGGCCTCTTCGGCCCCGTCGGCGAGCAACCCGCCCCCGACGATGAGCGGCGTGCGCCCGCGCGTCGTCCCGCGCAGGCCCGAGATAGTTTCGGACACGTGCCTGAGGTCGTCGGACTGCGCCACGGAGATCAGGATCCCGTCGTAATCGTTGGTCGTCGCCGCGGCCGCGACCTCGGCGACGGGCCGGCCCAGCATCAGCCGCACGGAGACGCCGATGCGGCGCAGCTGTCCCGTCATGACCATGGCACCCAATGTGTGATCCTCGCTGGCGAGCACCAGAACGATCAGGCTGCTGCCGGCGCTGTCATGCGCCTCGGGGGCGACGGACGCAAGGTCGCGGAGCATGGATTGCAGCCGCGCGGTCCCGATCGAGACGTCGGCGAAGCTCATCTTGTCGTCGCACCAATCGTCGCCCATCCGCCGCGCGGCCTCGGGAATGTAGAGATCGCAGATCTCGTCGCGGCCGATGCCCGCCTCCTCCATCTCGCGGACCAGAAGGCGACGCGGCTGCGGGTCGGCGAATCCCGCGGCCCGGCGCAACTTGTGCACGAAGACCTCCGAGAGGTGACGGTCGCCGCTCCGCCGCTGGACCAGAACCGAAAGGGCCCGCCGCGCCAGCGCGTTGACGCCGCGATCGCTGCCGCCTTGCAACGGGTGCTGTGATGGATCCTGCACGCCATTCACCCCCGAAAGGGGCGGCCACGGAATGCGACCGCTTTCCACATGTCTAGCGGCAAAGGCCTGTTTGTCAAAACCAATTGACAGGCGCTGCCTGTGCAAGGTGATCCGGCAACGGCGCGCCTGCGGGCCGTTGTGCCTCACGCATGCCACCGATGCGAGAATGTGTAAGTTTCAGTTGACACATTAACGGCGCGATGCTTGTCTTTTCATCATGACAGACCTTCGCCTCTCCACCCCCGTCACCCCCGCGCCGCTCTATTCCCCGGCCGAGCGGGCACGCCGCGACGCGACGAGGTGGACCCTGGTCCAGGGGGTGCTCGCCCCCGTGCAGTTCTGCGTCTTCGCAATCTCGCTGGGCCTCGTGCTGCGGTATCTCGCGACCGGCGACGGGTATCACGCCGCCACCCTCTCGGTCGTCGTCAAGACCCTCGTCCTCTACCTGATCATGGTGACCGGCGCGATCTGGGAGAAGGTCGTCTTCGGCCGCTACCTCCTCGCCCCCGCCTTCTATTGGGAAGACATGGTGAGCTTTGCAGTCATCGCCCTGCACAGCCTCTATCTCTTCGCGCTGATGACGGACGTGTTCGCGCCGGGCGCGCTGATGGCGACGGCGCTCGCGGCTTACGCGCTCTATGTCGTCAACGCCGCGCAATTCGTCCTCAAGTTGCGCCGCGCGCGTCTGGGCGGTCCGGCATGACCGCGTTGCCCCCACCGCCCGCCACGGGATGCGGCGCCGCCCCCGTCCTCAAGCAGCGCGGCCAGCGCGAGGTCTTCTGCGGCCTCACCGGCATCATGTGGCTGCACCGCAAGATGCAGGACGCGTTCTTCCTCGTGGTGGGCTCGCGCACCTGCGCGCATCTGCTGCAATCGGCCGCCGGCGTGATGATCTTCGCCGAGCCCCGATTCGCCACCGCGATCCTGGAAGAGACCGACCTCGCCGGCCTCGCCGACGCGCAGGACGAGCTCGACCGCGAGGTCGCCCGCCTGCTCGAGCGCCGCCCCGACATCCGCCAGCTCTTTCTCGTCGGCTCCTGCCCCTCGGAGGTGATCAAGCTCGACCTCTCGCGCGCCGCCGAACGGCTGAGCCAGGCGCATGCCCCGCATGTCCGCGTCCTGAACTATTCGGGCAGCGGGATCGAGACCACCTTCACCGAGGGCGAGGATGCCTGCCTCGCCGCCATGGTGCCGGTCCTGGCCGAAACCGATGCCGACGACCTCCTGCTCGTCGGCGCGCTGCCCGACGTGGTCGAGGACCAGATGCTCGGCCTGCTGCGCGCCATGGGGATCGAGAACGTCCGTTGCCTTCCCGCGCGGCGCGCCGACGACATGCCGGCCCTGGGCCCCAATACCCGCGTCGCACTGGTGCAGCCCTTCCTGGGCGAGACGCTGGGCGCGCTCACCCGTCGCGGGGCCCGTCACATCGCCGCGCCGCTGCCCCTGGGCGAGGAGGGCACCACCGCCTGGCTCGCCGCAATCGCGCGCGAGATGGGCGTCGATGCCGAAACCTTCGCCCGCGTGACCGACGCGCCTCGAGCGCGGGCCCGCAAGGCCATCGCCGCGGCGGCCGCGACGCTCGAGGGCAAGCGCGTGTTCTTCTTCCCCGACAGCCAACTCGAGATCCCGCTCGCGCGCTTCCTCACCCGCGAATGCGGCATGGAGGCGATCGAGGTCGGCGCGCCCTTCATCCACCGCGACATCGTCGGCCCCGATCTCGACCTCCTGCCCGCAGGCCCCACGATCAGCGAAGGCCAGGACGTGGATCTGCAGCTCGACCGCGCCCGCGCCGCGCGGCCGGATCTCACGATCTGCGGCCTCGGCCTCGCCAACCCGCTGGAGGCCGAAGGCCTTGCCACCAAATGGGCGATCGAGCTGGTCTTCACGCCGATCCATTTCTACGAACAGGCGGGCGATCTCGCCGCGCTCTTCGCCCGGCCGCTGCGTCGCCGCGCGGCGCTCCGGCTGGAGGCCGCGGAATGAGCCCCCGCTTCATCTGTCCCCAAATACTCACGGCGCGGGGCCGGCCATGAAGCTCGCCGTCTGGACATACGAGGGCCCGCCGCATGTCGGCGCCATGCGCGTCGCCACCGGCATGACGGGCCTGCATTACGTGCTGCACGCGCCGCAGGGCGACACCTATGCCGACCTGCTCTTCACCATGATCGAACGGCGCGACCGGCGCCCGCCCGTGACCTACACCACGTTCCAGGCCCGTGACCTCGGCGCCGATACTGCCGATCTCTTCCGCCGCGCCTGCGAGGATGCGGTCGCGCGGTTCCGGCCGGAGGCGATCATCGTCGGCGCCTCCTGCACGGCCGAACTGATCCAGGACGATCCCGGCGGCATGGCCGAAACGATGGATCTCGGCGGCATCCCGGTCATTCCGCTGGAGCTGCCCTCCTATCAGCGGCGCGAGAATTTCGGGGCGGACGAGACGTTCTACCAGATCGTGCGCAGGCTCGCGGCGCCGATGGACCGGACGGCCCGCCCGACCTGCAACATCCTCGGGCCCACCGGTCTGGGGTTCCGCCACCGCGACGACGTGGCCGAGATCACCGGGCTTCTCGCCGATATGGGGATCGAGGTGAACGTGACCGCGCCGATGGGATCGTCGCCCGCGGACATCGCACGTCTCGGAGCCGCGCATTTCAACGTCCTGCTCTACCCCGAAACGGCCGAGGCGGCGGCCCGCTGGTGCGAAAAGAATCTGGGCCAGCCCTTCACCGGGACCGTTCCCTTGGGCGTCGGCGCCACCCGCGATTTCGTGAACGAGGTCCGCGCCCTCGTGCCCGAGGCGCAGCGCCCCTCCGAGGCGGGGCTGCGCCTGCCGTGGTACGCCTCCAGCGTCGACAGCACCTACCTGACGGGCAAGCGGGTGTTCCTCTTCGGCGACGCCACGCATGTCATCGCCGCCGCCCGCGTCGCCCGCGACGAGATGGGGTTCGAGGTCTGCGGCATGGGCTGCTACAACCGCGAACTCGCCCGCCCGCTGCGCGCCGCGGCCAAGGAATACGGGCTCACGCCGCTCGTCACCGACGATTACCTGGAGGTCGAACGCGCGATCGAGGCGCTCGCCCCCGAGATGATCCTCGGCACCCAGATGGAGCGTCACATCGGCAAGCGTCTGGGCATCCCCTGCGCGGTCATCTCGGCGCCGGTCCACGTGCAGGATTTCCCCGCGCGCTATTCGCCCGTGATGGGGTTCGAGGGCGCGAACGTCCTTTTTGATACCTGGGTGCACCCGCTCGTCATGGGCCTCGAAGAGCACCTGCTGCACATGTTCCGCGAGGATTTCGAGTTCCACGACGCCGCCGGCCCGTCGCATCACGGCGGCAAGGCCGTCGCGCAGCCCGAAGAAGCCGCCCCCCGGGCCACGGCACCGGCAGGCACCGACGTCGTGACCTGGCTCGCCGAGGCCGAACGGGAGCTGAAGAAGATCCCGTTCTTCGTGCGCGGCAAGGCCCGCCGCAACACCGAGACCTTCGCCGCGGAACGCGGCGTCCGCGAGATCAGCGTCGATACGCTCTATGAGGCAAAGGCCCATTATGCGCGATGAGTTGGGATATACGAGCCCGGGCTACCGGATCGCGATCGTCACCCTCGACGCCCATGCCGCGGGCCCGGCGGCGCGGATCCTGCCGAACCTGGAGCGCGATTTCCCGGGCCTGAGCATCTCGGTCCACGCCGCCGCCGAATGGAGCGCGCGGCCCGACGCCCTCATCGAGGCGCAGGAGGCCATCGCCCGCGCCGACATGGTCGTGACGACGCTGCTCTTCCTCGAAGATCACCTCACCGCGATCCTGCCCAGTCTCGAGAGGGCGCGCGAAAGCTGCGACGCGATGATCGGCATGGTCGCCGATGCGCAGATCGTCAAGCTGACCCGGATGGGCGATCTCGACATGAGCCGTCCGCCCTCGGGGCTCGGCAAGCTCCTGAAGCGGCTCAAAGGGTCCAAGTCCGGCCGTGCCTCGGGCGAGAAGCAGATGGCGATGCTGCGCCGCCTGCCCAAGATCCTGCGCTTCGTCCCCGGCAAGGCCCAGGACCTGCGCGCCTGGTTCCTGACGATGCAATACTGGCTCGCCGGATCCGACGACAATCTTGAACAGATGGTCCGTTTCCTCATCGGCCGCTACGCCTCGGAGGCGCGCTGGCGCGGGGCCAAGGCGGCCGATCCCGTGGATTACCCGCTCTGCGGCCTCTATCACCCCGACCTCGCCGACCGGATCACCACCGATCTGTCGATGCTCGCGCGCCGCGGCGGCCCGACCGTCGGCTTGCTGATGATGCGAAGCTACGTGCTGGCGGGCGATACGGCGCATTACGACGCGGTCATTCGCGGCCTCGAGGCGGCGGGGATCGACGTGGTGCCGGCCTTCGCGGGCGGGCTCGACGGACGGCCGGCGATCGAGGCCTATTTCGAAGGCCGGATCGACGCGCTCGTCTCGCTCACCGGCTTCTCGCTCGTCGGCGGTCCCGCCTACAACGATTCGGGCGCCGCGGTGGACGTGCTCCGGCGCCTCGACGTGCCCTACATCGCCGCGCATCCGCTGGAATTCCAGACGCTCGGGCAATGGGCGGGCTCCTCCACCGGCCTCGGCCCGGTCGAGACCACGATGCTTGTGGCGCTGCCCGAGATCGACGGGGCGAGCAATCCGACCATCTTCGCCGGACGGCACGGAACGGGCGGCTGCGACGGCTGCGCCGTGAAATGCCGGGGTGGAGAGGGGCGCGAGATGGCGCCCTGCTACGAGCGGATCGACGCGCTGGTCGACAAGACCGCGCGGCTGGCCCGCCTGCGGCGCGGCAATCCGGCGACGCGCAAGGCCGCTTTGATCCTCTACGGCTTCCCGCCCAATGCGGGCGCGGTGGGTACGGCCGCCTATCTTTCGGTCTTCGAGAGCCTCTTCAATACGCTCCACGCGATGAAGGCCGATGGCTACGCGCTCGAGCCGCCCGCCACGGTCGAGGATCTGCGCCAGGCGGTGCTCGAAGGCAATGCCGCCCGCCACGGGCAGGAGGCGAATGTCGCGGCACATGTCCCGGCCGACGATCTGGTGCGGCGCACGCCCTGGCTCGGCGAGATCGAGGCCGCCTGGGGCCCCGCCCCCGGACGCCAGCAAAGCGACGGGCGCGGAATCTTCGTGCTGGGCGCGCAATTCGGCAACGTCTTCGTCGGCGTGCAGCCTGCCTTCGGCTACGAGGGCGATCCGATGCGGCTGCTCTTCGAGAAGAGTTTTGCGCCGACCCATGCCTTCAACGCCTTCTACAGCTGGCTGCGCGAGGATTTTGGCGCCGACGTCCTGCTCCATTTCGGCATGCACGGCGCGCTCGAATTCATGCCGGGCCGGCAGGTCGGGATGGGGCCGGGCGACTGGTCCGACCGCCTGATCGGCAACCTGCCCAACGTCTATCTCTATGCCGCCAACAACCCGTCCGAGGCGACGCTGGCCAAGCGTCGCTCGAACGCGGTCTGCGTCACGCACCTGACGCCGCCGCTGGGCCATGCGGGGCTCTACAAGGGGCTCGCCGATCTCAAGGACAGCCTCGACCGCTGGCGCAACACCGCCCCCGGCGAGGCGCGGGTCGAGCTCGAACGGCTGATCGCCGACCAGGCGGCGGCGGTCGACATGGGCGGCACCGGCCCCGACGATCTGTGGCTGCGGCTCCTGGAGACCGAGGACGCGCTGGTGCCCGACGGCCTGCATGTCGTGGGCCGCCCGATGGACGATGCGCAGCGCGCATGCCTTCTGGACCTGCTTGCCGACCAGGACCCGGAGGCGCGCGGCCGGATCGACGCGGCGCTCCGCGAAGAGACCGAGCTTCCCGCCCTGCTGCGCGCGCTCGGCGGACATTTCATCGCCCCGGTTCCGGGCGGCGACCTGATCCGGTCGCCGCAGATTCTGCCGACGGGCCGCAACATCCACGCCTTCGATCCGTTCCGCATGCCCACCGCATTCGCCATGCAGGACGGCGCGCGGCAGGCGCAGCTGCTGATCGACACCCACAAGACGCTGCCCCGCTCCGTGGCGCTGGTCCTCTGGGGGTCCGACAACATCAAGTCCGATGGCGGCCCGATCGCGCAGGCGCTGTCGCTGATGGGCGCGCGGCCGCGGTTCGACAGCTACGGCCGGCTCTGCGGCGCCGATCTCGTCCCGCTGGAGGATCTCGGGCGGCCCCGGATCGACGTGGTGATGACTTTGTCGGGGATCTTCCGTGACCTGCTGCCGCTCCAGACCCGGATGCTGGCCGAGGCCGCCTGGAAGGCCGCGACGGCCGACGAGCCGCTGGAGTTGAACTTCGTCCGCGCCCATGCGCTCGCCTATGCCGAAGCCATGGACGTGGACATGGACACCGCCGCTTTGCGTGTCTTTTCCAACGCCGAAGGGGTCTACGGCTCGAACGTCAACCAGCTGGTCGACAGCTCGGCCTTCGACGACGAGGACGAGCTCGCCGATGCCTACGAGCTGCGCAAAAGCTTCGCCTACGGGCGCAACGGCGCGCCCGCGCCGAACGCCAAACTGCTGCAAAGCGCGCTCGGGGACGTGGATCTCGCCTATCAGAACCTCGAATCCGTCGAGCTCGGGGTGACGAGCGTGGATCATTACTTCGACACGCTGGGCGGGATCGCCCGTGCCGTGAAACGCGCCCGCGGCACGGCGGCGCCGGTCTATATCGGCGACCAGACCCGGGGCACGGGCAAGGTGCGCACGCTTCAGGACCAGATCGCGCTCGAGACGCGCTCGCGCAGCCTGAACCCGAAATTCTACGAGAGCCTGCTCAAGCACGGGCACGAAGGCGTCCGCCAGATCGAGGCGCATGTGACCAACACGATGGGCTGGTCGGCCACCACCGGCGAGGTGGAGCCCTGGGTCTACCAGCGCCTGTCGGAAACGTTCGTGCTCGACGAGGAGATGCGGCGGCGGCTCTCGGCGCTCAACCCGGTGGCCAGCGCGCGGATGGCCGGTCGCCTGCTCGAGGCGTCGGATCGCGACTACTGGCGCCCCGATGCCGAGACGCTCGACGCGCTGTCGCGCGCCGCCGACGAACTCGAAGACCGGATGGAGGGGATCGCGGCGGAATGATGAGGATCCGTGCCTATTCCGGGCCGCGCGCCCGCAGACCCGAGGACGTTCCCGGCCCGACCCGGGGCAAGATGAGTATTTTCGGACAGATGAAGGAGGGCGCAACCCTCCGGGAAGGACAGCGATGAGCCCCAGAGACGAGGTATCGACCCTGCGCGCCGCCGCCGGCGTTCCGCGAATGGGAGAGGACGGCGAGGGCAGCGTTCAGGTCCATCAGGACATGAACATGAAGATCGAGGGCGCCCAGGTCTTCGCGATCTACGGCAAGGGCGGGATCGGCAAGTCCACGACCTCGAGCAACCTCTCGGCCGCCTTCGCGCAGATGGGCAAGCGCGTGCTCCAGATCGGCTGCGACCCCAAGCACGACAGCACCTTCACGCTGACGGGCAAGCTTCAGCCGACGGTCATCGACATCCTCAAGGAGGTCGATTTCCACGCCGAGGAACTGCGCCCCGAGGATTTCGTCACGACTGGCTGGGGCGGCGTGCAATGCGTCGAGGCGGGCGGGCCGCCCGCGGGAACGGGCTGCGGCGGCTACGTGGTGGGCCAGACCGTCAAGCTCTTGAAGCAGCACCACATGCTGGAGGATACCGACGTCGTGATCTTCGACGTGCTGGGCGACGTGGTCTGCGGCGGGTTCGCGGCCCCGTTGCAGCATGCCGATCGCGCGGTGATCGTGACGGCAAACGATTTCGACAGCATCTATGCAATGAACCGGATCATCGCGGCCGTGCAGGCCAAGGCGAAGAATTACGGCGTGCGGCTGGCGGGTTGCATCGCCAACCGCTCGAAGGACACCGACGAGGTGGACCGCTACTGCGCCACGGTCGGGTTCGACCGCATCGCCCATCTGCCCGATATCGACGCGATCCGGCGTTCGCGGCTGAAAAAGAAGACCCTGTTCGAAATGCCGGATGCCGACGATATCGTCGCAGCGCGGGCCGAATATATCCGCCTGGCCGAACAGCTTTTCGCGGGCACCGAGCCGCTGGCTCCGGCCTCGTTGCCCGACCGCGAGATCTTCGAGCTTCTGGGGTTCGACTGATGCGCGGCGCCGCTCCCCTCGCGATGAAGGTACCGGAAAATGTTTCGCGCGCGAAACATTCCGCGCCCGATCGCTACGAGGCCACACGCGCGCGGGTCGAGACCTATTTCGACCGGACGGCGACGCAGGTCTGGGAACGGCTGACCAGCGACGCGCCGGTCAGCCGCATTCGCCAGACGGTGCGCGCGGGCCGCGACCGGATGCGCGACGTGATGCTTTCGTGCCTTCCGCAGGACCTGACCGGTGCGCGGGTGCTCGACGCGGGCTGCGGCGCGGGTCAGATGAGCGCCGCGCTCGCCGCGTGCGGGGCCGAGGTGGTGGGCATCGACATCTCGCCCGCCCTGATCGATCTCGCCCGTCGCCGGTTGCCGGCGGAGCATCGCGACCGGGTGACGTTCCGCGCGGGCGACATGCTCGACGACGGCCTCGGCGCGTTCGACCACGTCGTGGCGATGGACAGCCTCATCTATTACGACGCCGATCACATCGGTCAGGCGCTGGCCAGGCTCGGGGCGCGGACCGGCGGCAAGATCGTCCTGACCGTACCGCCGCGTACGCCGCTTTTGATGGGAATGTGGGGGGCCGGGCGGCTCTTTCCGCGGGCCGACCGCGCGCCGGTGATGGTGCCGCAGCGCACCGCGCGGCTGGTCCGCGCCGCCCGGGACGCGGGTGCCCACGGCCGCCTGACGGAGGTCGAACGGGTCCATTCGAGCTTCTACATCTCCGCCTGCCTGGAATACGTCGCATGAGCATCGCGCGCCTCTCCCTCCGGTTCCTGCCGTTCTCCGACGCGGCGAGCGCGGGCCTGCCGCTGGGGCAGCTGCTGCGGCTGTCGCTCTTTCAGGTGAGCGTGGGTATGGCGAGCGTCCTGCTTCTGGGCACGCTCAACCGGGTGATGATCGTCGAGCTGTCGCTGGCCGCCACGCTGGTCGCCGCGATGATCGCGCTGCCGGTGCTGATCGCGCCGTTCAGGGCGCTCCTGGGGTTCCGCAGCGACACCTATCGCAGCGCCATCGGCTGGAAACGCATCCCCTATCTGTGGTTCGGGTCGCTGTGGCAGATGGGCGGTCTAGCCCTGATGCCCTTCTCGCTGCTGGTGCTGGGCGGGGATACCGTTCACGACGTACCCTTCGCGGGCGAGGTGCTGGCGGCGCTCGCGTTCCTGATGACCGGGCTCGGTCTGCACATGACGCAGACGGCGGGCCTGGCCCTCGCCAGCGACCGGGCCTGCGACGAGACGCGCCCGCGGGTTGTGGCGCTGCTTTACGTCATGTTCCTTGTCGGCATGGGGGTCAGTGCGCTGATCCTGGGCTGGCTGCTCAGCGATTTCACGCCGCTCAGGCTTATTCGGGTGGTGCAGGGCGCGGCGCTTGCGACACTGCTTTTGAACGTCGTGGCGCTCTGGCAGCAGGAACCGGCCCGCGCGATGAGCGCCGCGGAACGCGCGAGCCCGCGGCCCAAATTCCGCGATGCCTGGGCCGATTTCGCGAGCGGCGGCGATGCCGGGCGGCTCCTGGCGGTCGTGTTCCTCGGGACGGTCGCCTTCAACATGCAGGACGTGCTGCTGGAACCCTATGGCGGCGAGATCATGGGGCTCGGCGTGGCGGCGACGACGTGGCTCTCGGCGCTCTGGGCGGCGGGGGCCCTGCTGGGCTTCGGGCTGGCGGCGCGGTGGCTGGGGGGCGGGCTCGACCCGTTCCGCATGGCGGCGCGCGGCATCCTGATCGGCGTCACGGCATTCTCGGCGGTGGTCTTCGCGGCGCCGATGGGATCGCACGCGCTCTTCTTCGTCGGGGCCTTCGCGATCGGGCTCGGCGGCGGGCTTTTCGCCGTCTCGACGCTGACCGCGGCGATGACGCTGCCCGCGCGCGGTATCGCGGGGCGCGGGCTGGCGCTCGGGGCCTGGGGCGCGGCGCAGGCCAGTGCGGCGGGGCTCTCGATCGCGCTCGGCGGGGCGATCCGCGACGGGGTCTCGCATCTGGCGCTTTCGGGCGCGCTGGGCGAGGTGCTGAACTCTCCGGCGCTCGGATACACGACCGTCTATCATCTCGAGATCGCGCTTCTCTTCGGCACGCTCGTCGTGCTCGGGCCGCTGGTGCGGCTGTCCTTCGTCACCCCCGTCCGACCGGCATCCCCGGACGGCAAGATCGGCCTGGCCGATTTCCCAACCTGAGAGGAACACATCATGGTCGGTGTCACGTTTTTCGGAAATTTCGATCTTGCCAGCCTCGCGATCTGGCTCTTCTGGGGCTTCTTCGCGCTGCTGATCTACTACCTCCAGACGGAGAACATGCGCGAGGGCTATCCGCTGGAGACGGAGGACGGTGAATATTCCCCCAACCAGGGACCGTTCCCGGTGCCGTCGCCCAAGGTCTTCGACCTGCCGCACGGGCAGGGCGAGGTGGTCATGCCCTCGCGCGAGAACGAGGCGAGCCACCGTCGCGAGAACCTCGCCATGGCGCGCACCGCGGTCGGCGAGGGCTTTCCGCACAAGCCGACCGGCGATCCGCTGCTCGACGGGGTCGGGCCGGCGGCCTGGGTTCCGCGCCGCGACCATCCCGAGCTCAATGGCCAGGGCGTGCCCAAGATCCGCCCGATGAGCCATCGCGACGGCTTCTTCGTCAGCGCCGGGCGCGATCCGCGGGGCCTGCCGGTCGTGTGCAAGGACGACAAGGTCGTGGGCACGGTCACGGATCTCTGGATCGACGAGGTGGAGCAGCTGATCCGCTATATCGAATTCGAGCTCGAGCCGGAATTCGGCGGCGGCAAGAAGCTGATGCCGATGTTCCTCGTCCGGGTGAAGCCGCGCTGGGTCGACATCAAGACGCTGACCTCGCCGCGCATGGCGCAGATCCCCGATATCCGCACGCCCGGACAGATCTCGTGCCTCGAGGAGGACCGGATCTCGAGCTTCTTCGGCGGCGGCTCGCTTTACGACTGACCTGGACGCGCCGGACCCCGGCGGAGGAGACCCGACCATGGCACATGACGACGATCCCGATCTGGCCTTCGAACCCGTCCCGGGGCTGCCCGAGGCCCTGCCGCAGGGCGAGGAGATCCTCTGGCAGGGGCGGCCCGCGACCTTCGCGCTCGCCCGCGCGTCGATGGGGCTTACCTGGATCGCGGGATATTTCGTGCTGTTGGCCTGCGCGCGCGTCGCGGCCTCGGCGGGCACGATGGGATGGGCCGGGGCGCTGCCGCTGGCGATCCCGTTCCTGCTTCTCGGGGCGGTGAGCTGCGGCATCATCGTGGTGATCGCGATGATCCAGGCGCGTGCGACGCTCTACACCATCACCAACCGCCGGGTGGCGATGCGGATCGGCGCCGCGCTGACCATCACGCTGAACCTGCCCTTCGCGCGGATCGCCAGCGCCGACATGGCGCCCTCGCCGGGGCGGACGGGGACGATCGTGTTCACCACGATGGGCGAGGCGAGGCTGAGCTATTTCGTGCTCTGGCCGCATATCCGGCCCTGGCACATGAAGCAGGTGCAGCCCGCGATGCGGTGCATCCCCGATGCCGAGCGCGTCGCGCGGATCCTGTCGGAGGCGGTCGAGACCAGCATCTGCCAGCCCGAAATCAGTCCGCGACCCATGGCCCTGGCCGCGGAATAGGAAGGAGGACCGTCATGGCGACGAACCGGATCGAAAGCGGCCTCTACTACGATGCCGAACGCCGCGAGATGGAGCGGCGCGACCGCGACATGATCCCGAGGGGCGCGTTGTTCGCGATGCTGGCGCTGGTGCTCGCCTCGCTCGGGCTTGCCACCTACGCGTCGGTCACGGACCGTACGCCGTCGGGTCGCCCGGCGGTCGCCGAGGTCGTGGATGCGCGCACCTTCGTGCTCGAAGGCGACGGCGTCGCCGTCAGCGCGGTGGCGCCCGACGGCACCGTCCTTCTCGACACCGACAACGGCGCCTTCATCGCGGTCGTCAACGATGCGCTGCAGCGCAAGCGGGTCGTGCACGACATCGCTGGCAATCCGCCCGTCACGCTGTCACGCTTGGCGAACGGCCGGCTGGTCCTGTCGGACCCCGCGACGGGGTGGAGTACCGAGCTGACGTCGTTCGGGGCCGGCAATACGCGATACTGGTACGCACTTTTCGAGAATTGAGAGGCTGCATCATGGGACTTCTGACACGTCACACGGAAACCGCGCCCTGCACGGTCGAGGTCGTCCACAAGTTCGAGGAGCTGAGCGCGCATGTGAGGCTCGACGACGGGAGCGTCATCGGCCCCGGCGACAGCGTCCTGGTCCACGGCGCGCCCATAATGGCGGGCTGGGGCGAGGAGGTGCGCGAGGCGCGCATGGCCACGATCACGCGGGCCTCGACGCTGGGGCGGCTCTGGACCCGGCTGACGGGCGATCTGGAGTTCATGGAACTCTGCGAGTTTTCCTTTTCCGACGAGGTGAAGCCATGAACGCCCACGCGACCCATACCGCCGATGCGACCACGGTCGAGGAAGGGCTGGCGATCCAGCAGGCGCAGTCGAAATTCGACAGTCAGGCCGCCACCGATCTCGCGATGCAGAACACGCTCCTCACGCCGCGCTTCTATACCACGAATTTCGACGAGCTCGACGCCGTGGATGTGAGCCCCGTGCGCGAAGATTGGGACAAGCTCATCGCCCAGATGAAGTCCGACCCCAACAAGGGCCATTTCCGCAAGACCGAGGATTGGGACGCGATCGACTGGGAGGGGATGGAGCCCGAGCTCAAGGCCGAATTCCTCGATTTCCTGGTCTCGTCCTGCACGGCGGAATTCTCGGGCTGCGTCCTTTACAAGGAGATGAAGCGGCGCGGCAACAATCCCGATATCTGCGAGCTCTTCAGCTTCATGAGCCGCGACGAGGCGCGGCATGCCGGCTTCATCAACGACGCGCTGCGCGAGGCGGGGGTCGCGGTCAATCTGGGCTTTCTCACGCGGGAGAAGAAATACACCTATTTCCGGCCGAAATTCATCTATTACGCGACCTATCTCAGCGAGAAGATCGGCTATGCCCGGTACATCACGATCTATCGCCATCTGGAGGCGAACCCTGAGCACCGGTTCCACCCGATCTTCAAGTGGTTCAAGGAATGGTGCAACGACGAGTTCAGCCACGGCGAGGCCTTCGCGCTGCTGATGCGGACGGACCCGAAGCTGACCCAGAGCCTGCCCAACCGGCTCTGGATCCGGTTCTTCCTGACGGCGGTCTATTCGACGATGTGGGTGCGCGACCATGCGCGGCCGAAATTCCACGAGGCGCTGGGCGTCGATATCGACTGGTACGACATGGAGGTCTTCGCCAAGACCAACGCGATCGCGCGGCAGGTCTTTCCGGTCGAGCTCGATATCGAGCATCCGCGGTTCCGCCGCGGCTGCGAGCGGATGAACCGCGCCGCCATCGCGATGGATGCAGCCAAGAAGCGCGGCGGCGTCGGCGGACTGCTCGGGCGTGTGTCGGCGGGGGCCTCCGCCGCCTGGGCCTTCGCGAGCCTCTACACGCTGCCCGTGAAACGCAACGAGGTGCCCGAGAACGTGCGGATGGAGCCCGCCTACTGACACGGCGGGCCGCCGCCCCGGGCACACCCCGGGCGCGACGGGACCGGCCACCGGAGAGGAGAGACGCTTGACCAATCCCTGGATCGCCGCGCTGTTCGCGCTTTTCGTCTGGTGGTTTTCCACCGGCGCGATCCTGTGGGCGGTCAAGCGCGCCGATGGGCGGAGCGGCCGGGCGCATGTCCGCGTGGCGCTCGCGGGCCTGCCGCTGCTCGGTGCGGGTATCGTGGCGGCGATCCTGACCCGCGACGCGGAGGGGCCGGCGGCGTTCTACGGCGGGTTCCTCTCGGCGCTGGCCATCTGGGGCTGGATCGAGCTTGCGTTCCTCACCGGTATCGTCACCGGGCCCAATCGCGGACCGTTGCCGTTCTGCCTGACCGAGGGTCAGCGGTTCCGCGCGGCGTGGCGGACCGTGGCCTGGCACGAGACTCTCCTGGCGCTCGGGCTCGTCTTTCTGGGATTGGCGGTCTGGGGATCGGCCAACACGCTCGCCTTCTGGACCTATGGGGTGCTGTTCGTCGCGCGCATCTCGGCCAAGCTCAACATCTTCCTGGGCGTGCCGCGCATCAACACGGAATTCCTGCCGGCACCCCTCGCCCATCTGCCGAGCTATTTCCGGCAAGGGCCGGTCGGCTGGCTCTTTCCCGTCTCGATCCTCGTTCTGACGCTGGCTGTCTTTTGCTGGATCGAGCGGCTGATGTTCACCGGCGACGTCCAGTTCGCCCTTCTGGCGACGCTGACCGGGCTGGCGTTGCTGGAGCATTGGCTGATGGTGCTGCCGCTGCCCGACGCGAAACTCTGGCGGTGGATGATCCCCGCGCCGACCCTCAAGGACGACCTGCCGCAAAGCGAGAAAACCCATGGATTTTGACACCCTCTTCCAGGACCAGATCGACGCGCTCAAGAACGAGGGCAATTATCGAATCTTCGCCGATCTCGAACGGCGCTGCGGCGAGTTTCCGAGGGTCACGAACCACGGCCCCGAAGGGCGGCGCGACGTGACGGTCTGGTGTTCGAACGACTATCTGGGGATGAGCCAGCATCCCGACGTGGTGGCCGCGATGGTCGATACGACGCGGGCCTGCGGCACGGGGGCCGGGGGCACGCGCAACATCTCGGGCACGGCGCATCACCACATCGCCCTCGAGGCCGAGCTTGCGGATCTGCACGGCAAGGACGACGCGCTGCTCTTCTCGTCGGGCTACGTGTCGAACTGGGCCGCGCTCGGCACCCTGGGGGCCCGCATCCCGAACGCGGTGATCCTGTCGGATGCGCTCAACCACGCCTCGATGATCGAGGGGATCCGCCATTCGCGGGCCGACAAGGTGATCTGGAAGCACAACGATCCCAGGGATCTCGACCGGAAGCTCGCGGCCTGCGGCGACCGGCCTAAGATCGTCGCCTTCGAGAGCGTCTATTCGATGGACGGCGACATCGCGCCTTTGGCCGAGATCATCGAAGTCGCCGAGCGGCACGGCGCGATGACCTATCTCGACGAGGTCCATGCGGTCGGCATGTACGGGCCCCGCGGCGGCGGCGTCGCCGAACGCGAGGGCCTGATGGACCGCATCGACATCATCGAAGGCACGCTCGGCAAGGCATTCGGCTGTTTCGGGG
This sequence comes from uncultured Paracoccaceae bacterium, assembly GCA_947489705.1. Taxonomy (GTDB): domain Bacteria; phylum Pseudomonadota; class Alphaproteobacteria; order Rhodobacterales; family Rhodobacteraceae; genus Palleronia. Next base: position 43,698 of record CANLEQ010000001.1, on the reverse strand, counting down.
GGTACATCACGGGCACGAAGGCGCTGTGCGATTTCATCCGGTCGTTCTCGAGCGGGTTCATCTTCACGACCGCCCTGCCGCCCGCCGTGGCCGCGGCCGCGCGGACGTCGATCGCGCATCTGAAACAGAGCCGGACGGAACGCGAGGCGCAGAAGCGCCAGGTCGAGAAGCTGCGCGGCAAGCTCGACGCGCTCGGGATCCCGCATCTTCCCAATCCCAGCCACATCATTCCCGTGATGATCGGCGATCCGGTCAAGTGCCGGATGATCAGCGACGTCCTGATGAACGACTGGGGCATCTACGTGCAGCCGATCAACTATCCCACCGTCCCGAAGGGCACGGAGCGGCTGCGCTTCACGCCGGGGCCGCTCCATAGCGATGCGGATATCGACCATCTGGTCGCTGCGCTGAACGGCCTCTGGAGCCAGTGCGCCCTGTCGCGGCAGGTGGCGTGACGGGTTCGACGCTTGTCAGGGGGCGCGGAGGGACTATTGTCATAATGTCGGGTTGTGCGAACGATTCCACGATCTCTGGGAGAGAAAAAATGAAGCCTATCAATTTCATCCTTGCGGCCTTCGCGGTTGTCGCCCTGCCGGCTTTCGCGGCCGAGCACGAAATGTCCGGCGATGCCGCCGCAGGCGAAGACGCGTTCCGGCAATGCGCCACGTGCCACGTCGTCACCAACGAGGAAGGCGAGACGCTGGCCGGTCGGAACGGACGGCAGGGGCCGAACCTCTACGGTGTGATCGGACGGCAAGCCGGAACGGAGGATTTCCGCTACGGCGAGAGCATTGTCGAAGCGGGCGAGCAGGGCCTCGTCTGGGACGAGGAGAGCTTCGTGGCCTATGTTCAGGACCCGACGGGCTTCCTGCAGGAATATCTCGACAACGACCGGGCGCGCGGCAAGATGACCTATCGCGTGCGGAGCGAGGAGGATGCCCTGAACCTCGCGGCCTTCCTCGCGGATATCGGGCCCGACGCCGAAGGCTCCGGCGGAAGCTGACACCCGTCGCGCGAGGCCGCGCGTTTCCCGCGCGGCCTTGGCCTTTCTAGAAGTAGCTCGTGACGAGGGCAGTGGAGATCAGGGTCCAGCCGTCGGCCACGGCGAAGAACGCCAGCTTGAACGGCAGCGACACGATGGCCGGCGGCACCATCATCATCCCCATCGACATCAGCACGGCCGCGACGACGAGGTCGATGATCAGGAACGGCAGGAAGATCAGGAAGCCGATCTGGAATGCGCGTTCGATCTCGCTCAGCAGGAACGACGGCACCATCATCGAGAGCGGCGATTGCGGGCTGAGATCGGCCGCGTCCTCGGGGCGCAGCGTGCTCAGCGCCTCGTAGGTGCGCGGATCGATGCGCGCCGCCATGAAATCGCGGAACGGATCGAGAGCGCGGGGCAGAGCCTCTTCGACCGTGAGCGTGCCCTCTACCAAAGGGGTCACGCCCTCGCTCCAGGCCGTGAGAAAGACCGGCTCCATCACGAAGTAGGTCAGGAAGAGCGCCAGCGTGATGATCAGCATGTTGGGCGGCGATTGCTGCAGGCCGATCCCCTGCCGCAGGATCGACAGGACCGTCACGATGAACGGAAAGCACGTGATCATGATCGCGAGGCCGGGCACGAGGCTCAGCAACGTGATCAGGACCAGGAGCTGGACCGACCGTCCCGCTAGAGAGCCGTCGCCCATGTCGATCGACACCTCCTGCGCCAGGGCGGGCGCGGAGGCGACGATCATGGTTAAGACGGCAAGGCACAGCAGGGCCACGATGTGGCGCATGGGTCAGAGCCCGGTCTTGAGGTCGGCGACTTCGGTCAGGCGGACCGCGAGCTGGCCGGTCTGGCTGCCCTCGAGCTCCTGCAACTCGCCGCGCGCGATGAGACGGTCGCCCATGTAGAGCTCGACGGGGTCGTTGACCTGCGTGTCGAGCGGCAGGATCGCGTCCCGGCCCATCCGCAGAAGGTCGCTGAGCCGCGTGCGGGCCTTGCCGACCGAGATCGTGATCTCGACCGGGACCTGGGCGAAGGGGTGCTGGGCCGTATCCGAAGTCGGCGCCACCATTTCGGTCGGCTGCATCTGGTCATCCATGGGCGATATGTTCCTCGTTGATGGTATCGAGTGCGGAGAGGGCGTTGTTGACGACCCGTTTCAGCTCGGTCAGGTCGATCTCGCGTGCGGCCCGGCCGAGATGCAGGTGCATCTGTCCCGCCGCGAGCCCGGGATCCTCGCGCAGCGTGACCGGGAGGGCGGTCACCTCGTCGAGGATCCCCGCGAGATGGGGGGCATCGGCGGGGGCGACGGCGAGCGCGACCGGCGCTTCGCCGACCTCTTCAGCCAATGACCCGATCTCGGCGGCGAGCCGGTGGCCGAGCGTGGCGCGCATGGCCTCGGGGACCGCGGTTTCCATGACGGCGCGCAGCATCGGGTGCAGCGCGCGCATCACGTGGGCGCGGGCCTCCTGGAAGGTGAAGGACAGGTCCTGAAGGTGCGAATGGGCGGCGATCCGGACGGCCTCGGCCTCTTCGTCCTGCGCCTTGCGGGCGGCCTCCCATCCCGCCGCGTAGCCTTCGTCGAACACGGCGACGCGGTCGATATCGGGGGCTTCGCCCTCGACGATTGCGGGCTCGAAGGACAGGGCGGTGTCGAAATCCTCGAGTTGTACGGCGCGACCCAGCATCAGGCTTTCTCCTCTTCGTCTTCTTCCATCCAGCTGCGCAGGATCTGGAGGGATTCGTCCTTGCGTTCATCGATCAGGTTGCGCAGCCGCTCGACCGCGCTGTCGCCGGCGGGCTCGAGGTCCATGCCCATATCCATGTCGCTGGGCCCTTCGAGCACCGGCAGCGGCTCGAAGCCGTCGAGCGGATCGTCGGGGTCGATCTCTCCCGACAGGACGCGCTCGTCGTCGGCCATCGGCGGCAGTGCATCGCGGGCGGCGACGGACTTCTGCATCAGGATGGGGCGCAGCACGAACACCCCGATCAGCAGCGTGATGACCGCGAGGATGCCGAGCTGCGCGAGGCGCATGGCATCGAGGTTCATGCCGGGATTGAAGCCGCTGCCGGGCTCGGACCCTTCGAGCGGAAGCGCCTCGAACTGCATTGTCTGGAGCGACAGGGTGTCGCCACGTTCGTCGTTGAAGCCGACGGCGGCCGCGACCAGCTCGCGCAGGGCGGCCATCTCCTCGGCGGGGCGGGGCTGCCAGACGGGCGTGCCGTCGTCGCCGGGCACCGACATGCCGTCGACCAGGACGGCGGTCGTGATGCGGTCGATGGCGCCGGGGCTGCGCAATACCTCGCGCTGGATCTCGGACACTTCGAAATTCACCCGCTCGCGCGTCTCGGACTGGTTCGCTCGCGATTCGTTCGGCCCGGCCTCGGCATCGCCGTCGGGCAGGTTGCTGGCCACGGTCACGTCGCCGGAGGTGCCGCTTTCGCTGTTGCTGCTTTCGGTCGTCTCCTGGCTGATGGCGACACGGCTCTCGGGGTCGATGCGACGCTCGGTGATCTGCTCGCGTTCGGTCACGGTCTCGACGTTGACCTCGACGATGGCGTTTCCGTAGCCCACCCGCGCCTCGAGCAGACGCTGGACGTTGCGCTTGAGCGCGGCGGCCCGGTTGGCCGCGTCGCCGTTCGTCGGGGCGGCCTCGGAGCCTGCGAGAATGACGCCGTCATTGGCGTCGATCACCGAGACGTCGTCGGGGGCGAGGCCGCTGACCGCGGAGGCCACGAGATAGCGCAGCGCGCGCGCCTGCGCGGTTCCGAGGCTGCCCTGGGCAGGCGTGATCGTGACCGAGGCGGTGGGCGTGGTGTCGCGCTGGAACGGCTTGGAGACGGGATTGGCGATATGGACGCGGGCGCTCTGGATCTGGGGGCTGGCGACGATCGTGCGCGCAAGCTCGCCTTCCTTGGCGCGCCAATATGCCGCGTCGAACATCTGGCTGGTGGTGCCGAACCCGCTCATGTTGTCGAGAAGTTCGTAGCCCTGCGTCGCATTGGCGGGCAATCCTTCGCTGGCGAGCATCATGCGCAGCTGATCGCGCTCGGTCGTCTCGACGAAGATCGAGTTGCCGCGAATCGAATACGCGACGCCGCGCGCCTCGAGCGAGGAGACGATCTCGCCGGCGGTCCCGCTTTCAAGATCCGCATAGAGCAGCGACATTCCCGGCTGCGTCGCCAGCCGCGTTATGCCGATAACGGCCAGGATCATCGCCACGGCGGCCAATCCTGCGACGATTCTCTTTTGCATCGTCAGGTTCGACCAGACCGAAATAACCTGTTGCAAGACCGACCTCCTGTCATCCTCGGGCTTCTGCCCTGTCTCGAGGCACAATCTGATCGGTCGGACTTAACAATCGGTTAGTCAAAGTGAGGTTATCTGCACCCGACCAGAAAGAATGCACGGGGAAGGTCGTTCGATGGCAGAAGCAGAACAGAGCCCGGAGACGGAAGTCTCGGGGAAATCCGGAAAGAAGGGCCTGATCATCGGGGTGGTGCTTGCCGCCGCCGCGGCCGGCGGAGGCTTCTACGCCGTACAGTCCGGAATGATTCTTGGCGGGGACGCGTCGCACGACACGGCGGAGGAATCCGAGCATGCGACGCCGGAGGCGCTTCCGCACGTGGCGTTCCTGCCGCTCGACCCGATCACCGTGTCTCTGTCGCCGGGATCGGGATCGAAGCATCTTCGCTTTCGCGGCGAACTCGAGGTGGCGGATGGACAGCAATCCTCGGTCGAGGCGGTGAAGCCGCGGGTCGTGGATGTGCTGAACTCCTACCTACGTGCGGTCGAGCCCTCCCTTCTCGAGCAGCCCCAGGCGCTTTTGCAACTTCGATCGCAGATGCTGCGGCGGATCCAGCTCGTCGTGGGCGAGGGACGCGTGCGCGACCTGCTGGTCATGGAATTCGTATTGAGCTGAGGAAATCTAAAATGGATGTAATCGCCGATATCTTGCTGATCTCGGGCGCCCTGGGCGTTGCGTTCTACTGTTTCGTCCTGTCGCGGCGGCTGACCCGGTTCACCGACCTCGAAAAGGGCGTGGGCGGCGCCGTGGCCGTCCTGTCGGCCCAGGTCGACGATCTTTCGAAGGCGCTGGAACGGGCGCGCAAGGCGTCGACCAACTCGGGTGCCGAGCTGCGCGACCTGACGGCGCGGGCAGATGCGGTCTCGCGCAAGCTCGAGCTGCATCTGGCATCGCTTCACGATCTGCCGGAACCCGCCCCCGCCGCGCCCGAAATGCCCGCCGCCCCCGGGGCGGACTCCGCGCCCGAGCCTGTGGACGCTGCCGAGCCCGAATCGGAACCCGCGCCGGAGCCGCAGGCCGAAGCCGCGCCCGCACCGGCGACCCCCGCCGCGGCGCCGCTCCCGGCCCCCGCGCGGCAGGCCGCCCCGCAGGTGCAGTCGTTCTTCTCCCTCGATCAAGCCGCGAAGGAAGCCGTGTGATGGCACGCCGCAAGATGACCCGTCGCCTCCGCCGTGCCGGTATCGGGGCCCTGCCGCTTCTCGCGGGGCTTCTGACCGCGTCGGGCCTCGTCCGGCTCGGCGACGGCACCGGCAATGCCATCGTCCGCGAGCTCGGGGCGATCGCGGCCACCGCCTCGACCGCGACGTCCGAGACCGAACCCGCCGGGCAGGACGAGGTCGCCGTGATTCTCGAGGCGCTCAAGGAACGCGAGGCGCAACTCGACGAGAGGGAGGACCGCCTGGCCGACCGCGAGACCCGTCTGGGCGAAGTCGAGACGCGCATCCGCGCGCAGATGGACGACCTCGCGGCGGCGGAGGACGATCTGGCGAAGATGCTCAAGCTGGCCGAGGAGGCCTCCGAGAGCGACCTCGCGCGGCTCACCTCGGTCTACGAGAGCATGAAGCCCGCGGAGGCCGCGCGCCTCTTTTCCGAGATGGCGCCGGCCTTCGCCGCGGGTTTCCTAAGCCGCATGCGCCCGGAGGCCGCGGCCGAGGTCATGGCCGGGCTCGACCCGCAAACCGCCTATTCCATCAGTGTGATGATCGCCGGCCGCAATGCGAAGCCGGGCAACGACGGCTGAGCCGCGTAACAGTATATCGGAAAAAAGAACATGATCGGAATCGTTGGAATCATCGTCGTGCTGGGAATGGTCTTCGGAGGCTATCTCGCGGCAGGCGGCAAGATGGGCATCATCCTCAAGGCGCTTCCCTTCGAGATGATGATGATCCTGGGGGCGGCGGCGGGCGCGTTCATCCTGTCGAACGACGCCAGCGCGATGAAGCACACGCTCAAGGATATGGGGCGCGTCTTCAAGGGGCCGAAATGGCACGGCGACGATTACCGCGACCTTCTGTGCCTGCTCTTCGAGTTGATCCGCATGGCCAAATCCGGACCGCTCGATCTTGAGGTACATATCGAGGCGCCGGACACGTCGGAGATCTTCAGCCGCTATCCGCGGATCCAGGGCGATCACGAGGCGGTCGAGATCATCTGCGACACGTTGCGGTCCGCCTCGATGAACTACGACGATCCGCACCAGGTCGAGGAAGTGCTGGAAAAGCGGCTCGACGCGCATTTCCATCACTCGCTGGGCCCGAGCCACGCGCTTCAGACGGTCGCGGACGGTCTGCCCGCCCTCGGGATCGTGGCGGCCGTGCTGGGCATCATCAAGACGATGGGCTCGATCGATCAGCCCCCCGAAGTGCTGGGCCAGCTGATCGGCGGCGCGTTGGTGGGGACGTTCCTCGGGGTGTTCCTCGCCTACGGGTTCGTCGGACCCATCGCGGCCAAGCTCAAGACGGTGGCCGAGGAGGACGGGCATTTCTACCAGCTGATCCGCGAGGTCCTCGTCGCGAACATGCACAATCACAGCCCCAACATCTGTATCGAGGTCGGGCGGCAGAACGCCCCCGGCCATGTCCGCCCCCGCTTCAACGAGCTCGAAGAGGCGCTGAAGGAGGCAAGAGCCGCATGAAACTGCTTGCCGCAAGCCTTCTGGCGCTCGGTCTGCCGCTCGGGACCGCACATGCCCAATCGACGCTGGTGCGCACCGGCGAACATGGCGATTTCACGCGCATCGCCGTCGATCTTCCGCGGGGTGCCGACTGGAGCGTCGACAGGGAGGCGGCGACCGTCCGTCTCTCCGCGCCTGGTGCGGCGGGCTACGACCTTAGCCAGGCCTTCACCCGGATCTCGCGCGAGCGGGTCGCCCGGATCGAGGCGGGCGGGAACGGCGATCTGGTCGTGACCCTCGGCTGTGCGTGCGACATCGACACCTTCCAGAATGCCGCGGGCAGCGTGGTGATCGACGTCAGCGAGGCGGACGGCGCCCCGGCCCCGGCGCCCGAGCGTGCGGCGCTCTTCCCCGACAATCCGTTGCGGCTCCCGGAGCCGCCGGCGCTTTTGCCGGGACCGCTCAGCCGGGCGCTCGATCCGGCCGAGGCGAGCCGCCAGAACACGGAGATCCTGACGGCCGCCAGAAAGACCATGACCGAACAGCTCGCCCGGGGCGCGTCGCAGGGGCTCGTCGACGTGCCGGTGCGGCCGGGACGGGCGCCGGAGACGCCGCCGGCACCGGTCGCGCGGGAGGAGGAGGCGCCGCTCGTGCCCGATCTGGGCGATTCGCCCTATCCCAACATGCGCGTGGAGACGCAGATCGACCGCGACTGGCCTGGCGCCGCGCTGCCCGACGAGCATGACGGCTGCCTTCCCGCGTCGAAGTTCGACTTTGCGGCATGGGGGGACGAGGCCGATCCGTTCGCGCGGCTGCGCGGCCTCATGCCCGAGCTGATGAGCGAGGTCGACCGCAAGAGCGGCGAGACCTATGCCGACGTCGCGCGGGCGTATCTGTTCCTGACCTTCGGGGCGGAAGCGCGCGCCGTTCTGGCCGACAGCCCGTCGGACACGCCCGACCGGCAGGTCCTGATCGAGATCGCCCGGGCGATGGATGCGGGCCTCGGCAGCGCGGCGTTCGCCTCGCAGATCGATTGCGACAGCAACGCGGCGCTGCTCGCCTTTCTGGCCGAGGATGGCCCGGTGATGGAGGATCCGCGCATCGCGATCCGCCGCTTCCTCGATCTTCCGATGCCGCTGCGCGGGTATGTGGGGCCGCATCTGGCCGAGCGGTTCGTCGATGCGGGCCTCGACGAGGAAGCCCGCACCGTCCGCAACGATTACAGCCGCGAGCCCGCGGTCTCGTCGTCCGAGGACGCGTTCGTCGCGGCCAAGATCGGGGAGGGCGAGGGCAATGCGGCCTCCCAGGCCGGTCTCGAGGCGGTGGTCGAGGAGCGGTTGCCGCGCGCGGCCGAGGCGATGACGTTCCTCATCTCCTCGATGCTGGAGCGCGGCGAGGCGGTGCCGGTCGAGACCACCGATCAGGCCTTGGCGCTCAGCTTCGAGACGGCGGATCCCGCGCGAGCCGAGCTCGAACGCGCGACGCTGCGGGCGATCGCCGCGCGGCCGGCCATCCCCGCGGCCTTCGCCGAGCTCGACCGGCTGCGCCGCGTCTCGCGCGGGCCGTTCGAGGAGGTCGAGCGCGAGCTCTTCGCGCAGGTCCTCGAGAGCGAGGGCGACGCGGAGTTCCTGCGGCTGGCCGTGCCGCTCGTCGAGCGGCCCATCGAGGATCCGGAGATCCGGCTCGGCATCGCGCGCAGATTGCGGGAGCAGAGCCTGTGGAAACAGGCCGAGACGGTGATCGACGCGTCGCGCGACATTCCCACGCCCCCCGAGCGGATCCTGCGCGCCGAGATCGCCTCGGATGCCGGCAAGGCCGATGTCGCGAGGTCCTATCTTGCGGGGCTCGAGGGCGACGAGGTCGAGGCCGTGCGGTCGCGCCTGGTCGCCGAGGAGCCGGCCCCGCAGGACGAAACCGGCTCCGACGATGCGCCGCCGGCGCTGTTGCCGGGGCCGAGCCCCGAAGTGTCGAGGGCGATGGACCTGATCTCGGGCACGGCGGATCTGCGCGCCGAGCTCGATCAACTTTTGTCCGAATGAGCCCTGATTCGGCAACGCTTTGGTAAGGGCTTGGGCGTAGCAAACGGACGAAATCCCGAGCTTCAGAAGGAGCTGTCCATGCGCGTGAACGCGAAGCCCCTGGCCGTTGCGGCAGGCCCCGCTGCGGGCCGCGACCGGCGGTGCCGGTCGGCCGCCCCGGGCTTTGGAGAGGTGCTGTCCGCGCCGGCCGGATCCGCTCCGGGGGCGCGGGCATGAAAATCTCGCTGCAGACCCTGTTCCAGCCCACGATCCTGCTCGCGCTGGCACTGATGGCGGTCATCGTCATGATGATCCTGCCCGTGCCGTCCTGGGTGCTGGACGTGGGCCTTGCCGCATCGTTCGGCATCGCCATCCTGATGTTCACCACCACGCTCTTCATCGAGCGGCCGCTCGACTTCTCGGCGTTCCCGACGATCCTGCTGGCCTCGCTGATGCTGCGGCTGTCGCTCAACGTGTCGTCGACCAAGCTCATCATCGGCGAGGGCCATACCGGCATCGGGGCCGCGGGGCAGGTGATCGAGGGCTTCGCGCTCTTCGTGATGGGCGGCAGCCTTCTCATCGGGCTTGTGGTCTTCGGCGTGCTGCTGATCGTCAACTTCATCGTCATCACCAAGGGCGCCGCGCGGATGGCCGAGGTGGGCGCGCGGTTCGCGCTCGACGCGATGCCCGGCAAGCAGCTCGCCATCGACGCCGACATGAGCGCGGGGGCCATCGACCATGCCGAGGCCAAGCACCGCCGCGAGACCGAGCAGCAGGAGACCACGTTCTTCGGATCGCTCGACGGGGCGTCGAAATTCGTCAAGGGCGATGCCGTCGCCGGCCTGATGATCACGATGCTGAACCTCGTCATGGGGCTGATCATCGGGATCACCATCCACGGCATGCCGATCGGCACCGCGTTCGAGACCTACGCGATCCTGACCGTGGGCGACGGGCTGGTCACGCAGATCCCCGCGGTCATCATCTCGATCGCCTCGGCGCTGCTGCTCGCACGCGGCGGGTCGACGGGATCGACCGATCTGGCCATGTTCAGCCAGCTCAGCAAGCATCCCTCGGCGCTGATCACGGTCGCGGTCCTGATGGGGCTCTTCGCGCTGGTGCCGGGTTTGCCGTTCGTGCCCTTCATGCTGGGCGCGATGGCGCTCGGCTATGCGGGCTGGCGCGCGTCGAAGCGGCCCCCCGCCGAGGAGACGGCCCTCGCCACGCCCTCCGACGAGGCCGGCCCCGCGAAGCCGCGCATGGGCGACATCCTCGATCTCGACGATATTCACCTCGAATTCGCGGCCGACCTCGTGCCGATGGTGCTCGACCCGGCGAGCGGGCTCGACGCGCGGATCGGCAACATGCGCCAGCATGTCGCCGCACGCTACGGCCTGATCCTGCCCGAGATCCGGCTGACCGACGACGCGTCGCTGTCCGACGGAACCTACATCATCCGCATCCAGGGCGTGGAGCGGGTGCGCGACCGCCTGCGCCCCAATCAGGTCCTGGCGCTGCTTTCGGACGGTATCCCGGATCTGCCCGCCGGCAGCGACGTGAGCGAACCGGTCTACGGGGCCCCGGCCCGGTGGCTCGACGCGGGCAACCAGGACGACCTCGCCATGTCCGGCGTGACCATCGTGACGGCGCCCGAGGTTCTCGCGACGCATCTGCTCGAAGTCATCAAGCGGGATTTCCCGCGGCTGCTGACGCTGAAGGCGCTGCGCCGGCTGCTGGACGAATTCGTGGAACTGAGCGACGCCAACCGCGCGCAGGCCAACCGCAAGCTGGTCGACAGCCTGATCCCCGACAAGGTGCCGATGGAGCTTCTGCTGGCGGTGCTGCGTCTTCTGCTCGAAGAGCGCGTGTCGATCCGCAACCTGCCGCTGATCCTCGAGACGATCGCGGCCAGCCGGGGGGGCAACGCGACCACCGAAGGCATCTGCGAGGCCGTGCGCCAGAGGCTGGGCTTCCAGATGGTGGCCGAACTCAAGCGCGACGACGGCACCATCCCGCTCGTGCAGCTCGCGCCCGAATGGGAGCAGGTCTTCGCGGCGCATCACCTCGACGGCGACGAGACCGGCATGAACGTCGCGCTGCCGCCCGACGATTTCAACCGGCTTGCGAGGAACGCGGCCGAGCGGCTGGGCGAGGTGTCGAGCGAGGGCGTCTTCGCGGCTGTCGTCACGTCGTCGCGCCGGCGCCGGTTCCTCCGGATGGTCCTGTCGGCGCGCGGCATCGCCAACCCCGTCCTGAGCTTCGAGGAGCTCGGAACCGATTCGCAGCCGGCGCTCGTCGGCGTCGTGGCCGCATGATCCAGGGCCTGACCGCGCTGACGGAACTCGTCGGGGTGAATTTCACGGCCGGATTCTACGTCTTTCTACGGGTGGGCGCGGTGATGGCGCTGCTGCCGGGGTTCGGAGAGCGGATGGTGCCGACACGGGTCAAGCTGGTCCTTGCGCTGGCCTTCACCCTCGTCACCGCGCCGGCGATCGTGCCGATCCTGCCTGATGTGCCGCTCGACAACCTCTTTGCCGAAGGGGGGACCGAGGTGGTGATCGGGCTCGCCCTCGGCGCGACGCTGCGGCTCTTCGTGATGGCGCTGTCGATCGCGGGTTCGATCGCGGCGCAGAGCGTGTCGCTGGCGCAGATCCTCGGCGGGCAGGCCATCGATCCGCAACCGGCGATCGGCCATGTGATGGTCCTGGCCGGGCTGACGCTCGCCGTGATGTCGGGGCTGCACGTCAAGGTCGCGCAGCTCATCATCTATTCCTACGAGCTGCTGCCGCCGGGGCGCTGGCCGGAGGCTTCGGATTTCCTGTCCTGGGGGGTCGAGCGGACGGCCAAGGCGTTTGCGCTGGGGTTCACGCTCGCGGCGCCGTTCGTGATCATGTCCCTCATCTACAACCTGGCGCTCGGCGTCATCAACCGGGCGATGCCGCAGCTCATGGTGTCGTTCGTCGGGGCGCCGGCGATCACCGCCGGCGGTCTGATCGTCCTCGCGCTCTCCACGCCGTTCGTCCTGCAGGTCTGGCTTTCGGTGATGGACGCGTTCCTTGCCGATCCGACGGGGGCCGCCCGATGAGCGACGAGCAGGACGACGACGACAAGCAGCACGAGGCCAGCCAGAAGAAGCTCGACGATGCCCGCAAGAAGGGCGAGGTCCCGCGATCGGCGGATCTCATCACGACCGGAAGCTATGCGGGCCTGCTGCTGGCGGCCTTCGGCGCGGGGGCGTATTCGCTCAGCTCGATGGGGGCCACCTTGTCGACCATGCTGGTGCAATCCGTGCCGCTCGCCGCCGAAATCGACCGCGGCGGCGGCGCGACGTTGCTCGGGACACTGCTGCTCGACGTGGGCGGGTCGATGGCGCCCTGGGCGTTCCTGCCGCTGGTCATGGCGCTCGTGTCGGTGGTGGCGCAGCAGGCGCTGACGGTCACGGGCAGCAAGCTGCAGCCCAAGCTCAACCGCATCTCGATCCTGTCGAACTTCAAGAACAAGTTCGGGCGCAACGGCCTGTTCGAATTCGGCAAATCGACCGTCAAGCTGCTGATCTATGCCGTCATCCTGATCTGGTTCCTGAGTGCGAGGATGCCGGTGATCCTGGCCTCTGTGGCGCTGTCGCCGGGGCCGGTCGTGGGATTGCTCCTGGAGCTCGCGGTCTCGTTCATGGGGCTCGTCCTGCTGATCTCGATCTGCATCGGCGGCATCGACTTCTTCTGGCAGCGCGCCGAGCATATGCGCAAGAACCGCATGTCCCACCAGGACATGAAGGACGAGCACAAGCAGAGCGAGGGCGACCCCCATGCCAAGCAGCAACGCCGCCAGCGCGGCTACGAGATCGCGATGAACTCGATGCTGGCCGCGGTTCCCGAAGCTTCCGTCGTGCTGGTCAACCCCACGCATTACGCCGTCGCGCTCAAATGGTCGCGCGACGCGCCGGGGGCGCCGGTCTGCGTGGCCAAGGGCGTCGACGAGGTCGCGCGGCGGATCCGCGAGGCGGCCGAGGCGGCGGGCGTTCCGATCCACAGCGATCCGCCCACCACGCGGGCGATGCACGCGACCGTCGAGATCGGCGAGGAGATCCGAGCCGAGCATTTCGGCCCGGTGGCGGTGGCGATCCGGTTCGCCGAAGAGATGCGCAGAAAGGCGGCCGAGCGATGAAGAACGATCGATTGAACGAGATGGTGGGGCTGGCCGGTCTGGTCCGGGACCGCGAGCTTGCCAAGGTCGAGAAGATCATGGCCCATATGGGGCGGCTCGAAGCCGACATCGCGCGTCTGCGCACGGCGCGCGACGGCCGCGTGGCCGACGGAGCGCTCGACGCGGCGCGGCTGAGCGGGGCGGATGTCGCCTGGATGGGCTGGACCGAGGATCAGCTGCGCCGCAAGCTCGCCCAGCTGGCCGCCCTGCGGGTGACCCACGAGGAGGCGCTGCGGCTGGCCCGCAAGGCGTTCGGACGCTCAGACGTGCTCGACAAGCTGTCGAAGGCCCCTGCCAGGGGCCGCTGAAGCCCGCGCCGGGCGGCGCTCGGCACGCGGCCAGGATGCGAAAAGGCCCGCCTCTCGCGCAAAGAGGCGGGCCTTCTTTTTGATCTCGGGTGCCCCGGGGAAGGGGGTCAGCCCATGTCCTGCCGGTTGATGTCGAGCACGAGGACATCGCGGATCCCGGTCGGGAATTGCGCCCGTGCGGTCTCGACGAAGCCGCGGCGCAGCGATTCCATCGAGCCGTTGGCGGTGAAGGCGCCGTCGAACCCGCCGACATTGGCGTGATCGAGCATGACGCGCAGGAACCCGTCGCGCAGCTTGGGCATCCGGTCGCTGACGCTCTTGCGCAGACCTTCGCCCACTTCGAGCGTGAGGCTCATCACCACGAGCGACTTGACCTTGTCGCCCTCGACGACCGGGATCACGAACTGATCGTCGAGCGTGATGAATTCCGAATCCGAGCTCGAACCGTGGTCGGATCCCGTGTCGTGACCGGCATCCGCGGATTCGTGCGCGGCGTTGGGATCCTCGCCGCAGGGGCCGGGCTCGGCCGATGCGAGGGCGGGCTCCGCGTCGGGCTTGAGCGCGATGCCCGCGCCGACGCCGGCGCCGAGACCCGCGAGGGCGAGGGCGAGGGGAATGAGCTTCATCAGCATGTCAGGACCTCCTCAGAACGGCAGCAGGATGTCGGCGACCTGCTGGCCGTAGCGCGGCTGCTGGACGTCGGTGATCTGGCCACGGCCGCCATAGGAGATCCGTGCCGCGGCGATCTTGTCGTAATTGACCTGGTTCTGGCGCGAAATGTCCTCGGGACGGACGAAGCCGGTGACGATGAGTTCGCGGACCTCGAAGTTCACGCGCACTTCCTGGCGACCCTCGATGGCGAGCGCACCGTTGCTGAGCACGTCGGTCACGGTGGCCGCGACGCGCAGGGTCAGCTGCTCGTTGCGGCGGACAGACCCGTCGCCGGCGCTGGCGCTGCTGGAATTGGCGGAGACGGCGTCGGCCATGCTCGCGCCTTCGGGCAGGGACTTGTCGATGCGCTGCGGGATGCCGAAGAATTGCGGCACGCCCATGTTCTCCGAGCCGGACCGCGACCGCTCGGACGTGTTCTGGAACTCGGCGCTGTCGTCGATCTCGATGACCACGGTGACGATGTCGCCCCGCGTCTCGGCCCGGCGATTGCCGAGCAGCGAGCCGCGCTGGCCGGTCCAGAGCGAGGCCTGGTCCACCGTGCGCTCGGGCTCAAGGAACCGCGGCAGGCCGGGGCTGCGCATGGCGGTGACTTCGGCGCTGCTCTCGACCGGGGTCAGCTCGGGCGCCTGGCCGACATCCTTGAGCCGGCCGCAGGCGGGAAGGGTCATCGCACCCACGCAAAGCGTAATCAGGGCGTATCGGATCATGGCTGTTCTCCGTTGACGTAGATGCTGCCGTCTTCCATGACTGTGCCGAAGACGGTGTTGCGTGAGGCGAGGTTCATTGCGCGCACGCGGTCGCCGATGCCCGCGCGGTCGAGGACGCGGGCCTCGGTGCTGATCGTGATGCCCGCGGTCTCGAAGATCATCGTGACGACCTGGTTGCGCTCGACGATGGCCGGAGGGCCGACATCGCCCGCGCGGATCGGACGTCCCGCATAGAGCGTGACGCGCGCTTCCTGGCCGATGAGGGAGTCGGGATCGTCCAGCGTTCCCGGCATCTCGCCCGTCGTAAGGGCCAGATCCTCGGGGCCGAGGACGGTCTTGGCGCGGATCGTATGCGCGGCCACGAGCATGTCCGCCGCGGCGGGTCCCGCGAGGAGGAGGGAGACTGCGATGAGGCGGATCATCGGATCTGCGTCGTCGCGCCGAGCATCTGGTCGGCCGCCGTGATCACCTTGGAATTGAGCTCGTAGCCCCGCTGCGCCTCGATCAGCTGGGTGATCTGGCGCACGGCATCCACGGAACTGTTCTCGAGATAGCCCTGGCGGAACGTGCCGAGCCCGTCGGTTCCGGGATCGCCGATGAGCGCGGGCCCCGAGGCCGCGCTTTCGGTGAAGAGGTTCGAGCCGATCGCCTCGAGGCCCTTCACGTTGGTGAAGGTCGCCATGCTGAACTGGCCCAGAAGCTGCGGCTGCACCTGGTCGCGGAAATAGGCGTAGACCTCGCCCTCGGCATTGATCGAGATCGACTGCGCATCGGCGGGAATCGCGATGTCGGGCGCGACCGGATGGCCGTCCGAGGTCACGATCAGGCCGTCGGCCGTGCGCTTGAGGGCGCCGTCGCGGGTATAGGCCGGATCGCCGCTCGGCAGCGTCACCTCGAGAAAGCCGTCGCCTTCGATCGCCACGTCGAGATCGCCGCCGGTCTCGGTCAGCGCGCCCTGGGCGACGTTCATGCTGACCGCGGAGGAGCGGACCCCAAGCCCCAGCTGGACGCCTGTGGGAAGCTGCGTCCCGGTGGTCGACGAGATCGTGCCGGGGCGGCTGACCTGCTGGTAGTGCAGGTCGGCGAATTCCGCGCGGCGGGCGTTGTAGGCGGTGGTGTTCATGTTGGCGAGGTTGTTGGAGATCACCTCGACCCGCGTCTGCTGTGCGGACATGCCGGTGGCGGCGATGGAAAGGGCACGCATGGAATAGCTCCTTTAGCGTCCGAGTGTGGTGAGGACGTTGCGGATGCGGCCGTCCTCCTTTTCGAGGAGGGACTGGCCCATTTCGTAGGCGCGCTGCACTTCGATCATGCGCGCGATCTGGCTGACGGCATCGACGTTCGACCCTTCGAGATGGCCTTGCAGGATGACGCCGTTCTCGACCGGTTCGGGCGGGGCCGTGAGGTCGAAGAGCACGCCTTCGCGCCGCTGCAGATCCGCGGGGTCGCCGGGCCGCCAGAGGCCCATCTGGGCCACGGGGCGGTCATCCGCGCTGATCGTGCCGTCGGACGCGACCGCGATCCGGGCATCGGGCGGCACGAAGATCGGGGCGCCGCCGGCATCAAGCACGCGCAGCCCGTCGGGCGTCACCAGCTCGCCCTCGGCCGAGGGGGTGAAGTTGCCGGCGCGCGTCAGCGCCTCTCCGTCGGGGGTCTCGACGAGGAAATATCCCTCGCCCTCGATCGCGAAGTCGAACTGCCCGCCGGTGGCCTCGATCGCGCCCTGCAGGTTCGAGCTGAAGCGCGTGTCGCCCTTGGCCATCGACAGGGACGGCGCGTCGCCGCCCTCGAGCCGTCTGACGTGCTCGGAGAAGACGAGGTTTTCCGAGCGGTAGCCCTGGGTGGAGCTGTTGGCGATGTTGTGCGCGATCATCTGCATCTCGCGCATCAGGCCCGACTGGCGGGTCAGGGACGTGTAGCCTGCGTTTTCCATGGCTCAGCCTCCGGCGATGAGCG
The DNA here is from genome assembly GCA_947489705.1 of uncultured Paracoccaceae bacterium. Classification (GTDB taxonomy): domain Bacteria; phylum Pseudomonadota; class Alphaproteobacteria; order Rhodobacterales; family Rhodobacteraceae; genus Palleronia. The sequence continues at coordinate 26,921 of CANLEQ010000001.1, read as the reverse complement.
GCACGATCGTGCCGTCGAAGAAAGACACGAGGGTCTTCGTCATGAAGCCCATGGTGATCCAGAAGACGCCGACGATCGCCAGAAGCTTCGGCACGAAGGTCAGCGTCATCTCCTGTACGGATGTCAGCGCCTGGAAGAGGCCGATGGTGAGGCCCGCGACCAGCGCGACGGCGAGGATCGGGGTCGAGATGGTGACCGATACCCACAGGCCCTGACGAAGCGTGTCGTAGAAGATTGTTTCGTTCATCGCCGGTCAGACCGGCATGCGCAGGATTTCCTGATACGCCTCGACGACCTTGTTGCGCACCACGACGGCGGTATCGACGGCGAACTTGGTCTCGGCCATGGCCTGAACGAGGGCATGGGTGTCGGCTTCGCCGGCGAGGGCCGATTTCGCGGTTTCCTCGGCGTTCTGCAACGTCGTCAGGAAATCCGAGGCGGTGGAGGCGGCGGCCTCGACCGTGGGATCGGGGGCGGTGGCAGGGCGCGAGGCCGTATATCGCTGGGCGGCGAGAGCAGCATTGATGTCCATTCTGGACCTCCTGGAATGTAGGGTCGTCGTGTCTTTAGCGGCGGAGCAGGTCGAGCAGGCCCTGGTTCATCTTCCGGGCCTGGTCGAACATCTTGAGATTGGCCTCGTAGGAGCGTTGGGCCTCGCGGGCATCCGCGATCTCCACGATCAGGTCGACGTTCGAGCCGTCGTAATTGCCGGTATCGTCGGCCATCGGGTGGGTGGGATCGTAGATCTTCGGAAGCTCGGCCTGGGAGAGGTTGACGCGTCCGGTCTCGACGCCGCCCGAGTTCATGATCGTGTCGAACGACACGGTCTTGCGGCGGTAGCCGGGCGTGTCGGCATTGGCGATGTTCTCGGACGTGTGGCGCAGCCTTTCGGCCTGCGCCTGCATTCCCGAGGAGGAGATCGCGAGCGATCCGAGTATGTCCGTCATGAGCCGGGCCTCCCTCAGTTGTTGCGGCCGAGGGCCGAGCGCAGGATGTCGCGCGCGCTGGAATAGATCGACAGCGCCATCTCGTGCTGCTGCTGGGCCTGGGTCGACTGCATCATCTCGTGTTCCAGGGAGACGTTGTTGCCATTGGGCGAGGTTTCGAACGCCCGCTCGATCACGTCGAACCGGCCGGAGCCTCCGGATGCCGGGTCCAGATGCGTCTCACGGGTCGCCTTGAAGGTCGTGTTCATCTCGTCGAGGCTTTCGGCAAAGCTCTTGAGATCCGTGGCGCGGTAGCCAGGCGTGTCGGCGTTGGCTATGTTGCGGGCGATATGAGATTGGCGGGTGGCCGCGTGGCTGGCGGCGTCGTGTACCATCTGCATCAGGCCAGTTTGTATCAAGGTCCCGGATCCTCCGTTCATCTGCAACGAAGGTTTAACGGCGATTCCTTTATAAACGGTTTCGGAGTTCAGAAGGGATCGAACGATGGCACAGGGCGGTTTCGAGAATGTCGCGGCGGGCGTCGAACGCGTGAGGATGTCGCGGGCGATGGGCCGGGTTTCGGCCATCGTCGGCGGCGCGGTGCGCGTGGCCGACCTCGCGAAATCGGTGACGATCGGCGATCTGGTGCGGCTCGACAGTGCATCGGGGCCCATCGGCGGCGAGGTCATCGGCATCGACGAGCAGGGAATCACGGTCCTGACCGACGCGACCTCGCGCGGCCTGGGAATCGGCGACCGGGTCGTGCATCTGGGGCCCGCCACGCTCAGCCCCGACGATTCGTGGGTGGGCCGGGTCGTCGATCCGCTCGGTCGGCCGCTCGACGGCCGGCCGCTCCTGCCCGGCGTCGCGGCCCGAACGATCGACGGCGCGGCACCCGATGCCGCGGCCCGGCGGTCGCTGGGCGCGCGGTTGTCGACCGGGTTTTGCGTCTTCAACACCTTCCTGCCGCTCGTCCGCGGTCAGCGCATCGGCCTTTTCGCCGGATCGGGCGTCGGCAAGTCGACCCTGATGGCCGGGCTGGCGCAGAACGTGCAGGCCGACATCATCGTCATCGCCCTCGTCGGCGAGCGGGGGCGGGAGCTGCGCGAATTCACCGATCACGTGCTGGGCCCCGAGGGGATGGCACGCTGCGTCGTCGTCGCCGCGACGTCGGATCAGTCCGCCTCGCTGCGCCGCCGATGCGCGCCTGCGGCCATGAGCATCGCGGAACATTTCCGCGACCAGGGCAAGCAGGTGCTGCTGCTGACCGATTCGGTCACGCGCTACGCCGACGCCCATCGCGAGATCGCCCTGACCCAGGGCGAGCAGCCGTCGCTCCAGGGGCATCCGCCATCGCTGGTGCCGCTGATCACCGGCCTTTGCGAACGGGCCGGGCCCGGCGTGGGCGAGGCCGGCGACATCACGGCGATCTTCACCGTGCTGGTCGCGGGATCCGACATGGAGGGGCCGGTCGCCGATACGTTGCGCGGTGTGCTCGACGGTCACGTGGTGCTCGCCCGCGAGATCGCCGAACGGGGCAGGTTCCCCGCGATCGACCTTCTGCGATCGGTGAGCCGGGCGCTGCCGCAGGCGGCGAACGATCAGGAGAATACCTTGATCGCGGAGGGGCGGCGCCTGATCGGCGCCTACGAACGGGCCGAGATGATGATCCAGGCGGGCCTCTATGCAAAGGGCAGCGACAAGACGATCGACGCGGCCATCCAGGCCTGGCCGCTGCTCGACAAGTTCATCTCGCAATCCGAGACCAAGGATGTCCGCCAGAGTTTCGTGGCGTTGGCCAAGTGCCTGTCGCGCAAGTCCGAGCAGCGGTGAGCGGGCCCGGAGGGTCCACGCGATCAGAAGCGCGGACCCGCCGACAGCAATGTGAGGGCGGTGGCGGCCGAGGAATTGCCGAAGGAATCGCTTTCCATCTGCGCGCGGATCAGAAAGAGGCGGCGCACCTTGTCCTGAACCTCGGGTTCGTTGAAGTCGGCGACTTCGGACACGCCGAAGACGCTCTCGGCGCGATCCCTGAAATTCTTGAGCTGCTGATCGAGATCCAGCGTGCCGATCGACGAGGGCAGCCCCATCGCCTTCTCGAAGACCGTCCTGAGCGGCTTGTTCGCCATGACCGAATACCAGGCGGAATCGTCGGTCTGCGGCTTGTCGGTGATCTGCGCGAGATCGCGCGCGAACCCCATCGCGAGGCGCATGTCGGTCGATTCCTCGCCCACCGCGATCTCGAACTGACGCTCGTTGTAGGCGGCGATGATCCTGTCGGCGAAGCCGCTCTCGGCGACCTTCGGGCCGAACGGGTCGCCGAAGCCGAAGGCCTTCGACATCGCCTCGTATCGGCTGTCGGCGAAACGCGAGGCGAGCGAGGTCTTGGAGGTCGTATCCGAGGTCAGGATCTTCTCGATCAGCGCGCGGCTGTCGAGATCCTCGTCGAGGCCGAACGCCCCGAGCGCCACCTGCAGGAGCTGCCGGTCGGCGACCAGTTCCTCGGCCGAGGAAATGCCGGCGATCCGTTCGCGGAACGCGTCGGTGTTGCGCTGCAGCACCGCGCTTTGCTGGAACGTCTCCTGCTGGCTTTCCCGCGTCCTTTGCAGGAAAGCCCAGCCCGCCGGACCGGAAAAGGGAACAACGGGCTGGAAGCTCATTCTGCGGCCACTCCCAGAAGGCGCTCTTCCAGGGGGAGGAGCTTGCGCAGGGATTTCATGATGTAATACGCCTGACCCTGCTGGATCGCGGCCTTGGCGTCGGCGAGCGCGATCCGGCTGTCGCTGTCCTTGAGGACATCGACGAGCTGATCGATGCCAGCCATCAGTTCGTCGCGCGCATCCGAAAGGGTCTTGTCTCCCGACAGGATGAGCTGCGCGATATAGCACAACCGGCGAACCGGCGTGCGGGCCTGGGCGGGGTGGATGGCGTCGCGAAGGCGCAGGATGTTGGCGCCCGGCGTCTTGATGTTGAGGCGGCTGCGCCGGTTCCCGTTCTCGATGACCGCGCCGTTGATCAGGACGCGTTCGTTGGGGCCGAGCTTGAGGACCAGGCCGCTCATCTCGCAGTGCCCTGCTGGCGCAGGCCGCGCATGATGGAGGTGTTGATCTCGATCAGGATGTCGACCGGACCCTTGTCCTTCAGGACCTTGTTGGTGTGCTGGTCGGTGAAGCGGGCGAGCGACAGGATCTGGGCTCGCAGTTCGTCGGGAAGCGCATTCGCGTCACCCGAAACGTCGTCGGCCAGGATGCCCCACAATTGGCGGTTCTTGTGAAGTGCTGTGACGCGTTCGGCGAAGGAGCCCGCGGATTTGAGCATGGCCGTGATCTTGGCGAAGGCATCGTATTCCTGAGCGGACGCCGTGCGGACGGGGGCTGCACTGGAAGCATAGGCATTTTTTGCCATCAGGGATGTGTTCACGTCTTGTCCTTTTTTAGACGGGCGTGGTCGGGGCCACGTGATGGGAGACGAGGGGGGCCCGGGCGCACCGCGTCATGCGGTGCGCCCGGGCCGGGAGCTATTAGCGGAAGAGCGACATGATCGCGCCGGGCGCCTGGTTGGCGATCGACAGCGACTGGATGCCCAGCTGCTGCTGCGTCTGCAGCGCCTTGAGGCGAGCGGAGGCCTCTTCCATGTCGGCGTCGACCATCGAGCCGATGCCGGCGGTCAGCGTGTCGCTGAGCTTGCTGACGAAGTTGGCCTGCGTCTCGATCTGGTTCTCCGACGTACCGAACGACGACGCGGCGTCGATCGACTTCTGGATCAGACCTTCGATGGCAGCCATCGCCTTTTCGGCGCCGGTCTTGCTCGTGGGGTCGAGCGGGTCGGCGGCAGCTGCGGTGACGTCGATCTCTCCGAGAGCAGCCAGTCCACCGGCGGCGGTACCGCCCGTGGTGACGGCGAGTGCGACCGTCAGGTTGTCGGCGGCAGCGGCCCCGGTGTTGGTGAAGGTGAGCTCGCCGGTCGTCGCATTAGCGGCAACGGCAACGTCGGTGACGTTGTTCTCGGTCAGGTATGCAGAGATCTTTTCCTGCAGCGCCTTTCCTACGTCAGCTTCAGTTTCTCCCTTCGCAGCGACGTACTCGAAGTCCACCGCCGTCGTTCCGAAGTCGTTGGCAGCGCCACCTTGCAGCGTAAGCTTGTAGGAGACGCCCTCTGCCGCCGAATCGGCCACGAAGGACACGGTACCCGTGGCGGCCGCGCCACCGGCAATCGGCGTACCCGCAACTGCGCCGTAGCTGGCCAGGGTCGCAGCATCCGTACCCATGGCTTGCTGGGTCGTGGTGAGGTCTGCGGTGTTGACGCCGATATTGGCAGCTTTGACGTTGCCGTCGATGTCGCGGTCCAGCGAGGACAGGACATTCATCGGGCTGTTGGTGCTGCCGTCGACGAGGTTGCGGCCGTTGAACTGGGCCGCGCTGACGACCGAGCCGATCTGCTTGGTGAGGGCGGTGATGTCTGCCTGGATCTTCTCCTTCGAGCTGATGTCGACGCCTTCGCCTTGCGCCTGAACGATCTTGTCCTTCATCTGCGTCAGCAGGTCGGTGACGGTTTCCGAAGCGTCGCGGGCGACGGCGACGGTCGATTTGCCGACGGCCAGGCCTTCGGAGATCTTCTTGAAGCCCGTGACGTCGGCTTCCATGGTCTTGGAGATCGCCCAGACGGCGGCGTTGTCGGAAGCAGTGCCGACCTTCTTGCCGGTGGAGATCTGCTCCTGAACGGTGCCGAGGTCGTTGTTGATCGACTTGAGGGTCTGCAGGGCGACCATCGCGCCGTTGTTGGTCAGAATGCTGGTCATAAGTGTATTCCTTGTCGTGTGTCGGCGCTTTTGCGCCCATATGTACGGAGACCTTCGCGGCCATCCAGGAATGTCATTCTGACAAGCGACACGTTCGAGGTGTCTGTTCTTCTGAACACGTTCCTTATCGCGCCGATGGGCTAACGAAGTCCTAAGGCCGGTTTTCGACTTTCGGAGGATTTTAGCCTAATTGTCCGGGGTTAGCCGGACGATCGGCCCGCCCGCGGCCTCGGCGTCGGCGTGGTCATGCGTGACCATCACGACCGGCAGGGCGCGGGCGCGGGCCGTCCCGAACACCATCTCGCGCGTGCGCGCCCGACGCTGCGCATCGAGCCGCGAGAACGCCTCGTCGAGCAGCAGCGCGCGCGGGCGGGCCAAAAGGGTGCGCATGAGCGCCACGCGCGCGCGCTGGCCGCCCGAAAGCGTCGCGGGATCGCGCGGTCCGAGCCCGGCCAGCCCGACCTCGCCGAGCGCACGGGCGATGGTCGCGCGCCGTTCGGCCCTTGTGCCGCCCCGAAGCCCGAAGCCGAGATTTCCCGCGACGCTCAGATGCGGGAACAGGAGGTCGTCCTGAAAGAGAATCCCGAGCTGCCGTCGATCGGGGGGCAGCGGGGTCAGGTCGCGACCGTCGAGCAGGACGCGCCCCGTCGCCTCGAATGCAGGCGCGAGCGTCCCCGTGAGGAACGCCAGCAGCGTCGACTTGCCGACCCCGGACGGCCCCATGATCGACAGGACCTCGCCCGGCGGGACGTGCCGGTCGACCGAGACGAGACGCCGGCCGTCGAGGCGAATCGCCACCTCCTCCAGTGTCAGGCCCTCAGCCATGGAGGCCCCGCCGGTTGCGCCACAGAAGTGCGGGAAGCAGCGCCGCGAGGGTGAAGGGCAGGAGGGCGGCGAGCGTCTGTGCCAGGCCGAAGACACCGATCGCCCGTCGGTCGCCGCCCGAGGAAAGCGCCACGGCCTCGGTCGTGAGCGTGGCGACCCGGCCGCCGCCGATCAGCAGCGTGGGCAGATATTGCCCCACGCTGACCGCGATGCCGATGGCGCCGGCCACCAGCAGCGGACGCAGCAACATGGGCAGACGGACGGCCAGAAGCACGCGTCCCGGCGACGCCCCGAGCGCCGCGGCCGCCACCGCCTGACGCCGGTCCCAGGCGCGCCACGGATCGCCGAGCGACAGGAACACGTAGGGCAGGACGAACACCAGGTGGGCTGCGATGACGGGCAATGTTCCCCGATCCGCCCCGAGCCGCAGCAGGAAGGTCTGGAGCCCCGGAAGAAACGCCGTCTGCGGCACGATCAAGGGCAGGTAGAGCAGCCAGAGCGCGAATCGCCCGATTGTCCGGCCGCGCCGGAACTCTGCCTCGAGGCACCCGATCGTCAGCAGGAGCGCCATCGCCGTGGCGCTCAGCGCGACCAGAGCGGTGTCGCCGATCGCATCGCCCAGACCCGCGGCATGCCGCGTCCAGCTGCGCAGGCTCAGCGCGTCGGGCAGGGCGTCGGGAAAGCGCCAGAGCCCGGCGACGGACCAGATGCCGAGTGCCGCGAGCCCCGCCAGCGTGGCGCAGGCCGAGAGACCCGCGAGCCCCAGCGCGACCGGCCGCGACGCATCGAGCGGGCGGCCGCGCCCGCCGCCGCCGGCCCAGCCCGTGCCCCATAACCCGACGAGCCATTCGGCCAGCCGCCAGAGCGCCAGCGCCCCCACGACCAGCCCGAGCTGCAGGATCGCGCCCGCGCTCGCCACCAGGCGCATCGCGAGGTCGGGATCGGACATCCACCGCACGATCTGCACCGACAGCGTGGCCGGCGTCGACGGCCCGAGGATCAGCGCCACGTCGACCACCGACATCGAATAGGCGAGCACGACATAGACCGGCAGCCGGATCTGCGCGTAGACCTGCGGAAAGACCGCCTTGAGCCAGGCCGCGACGCGCCCGTATCCCATGCTCCGCGCCAACTCGAGCGCGGCCCGCGCGCGGACCTGGCCCAGCGCCGCCAATGTCATCAGCAAGAGGAACGGCACCTCCTTGGCGATGAGCCCCGCGGTCATCGACAGGCCCCAGGGATCGCCCACGACGAGAATGTCGGGCGGCCGCGAGAGGCCCGTCAGTTCCGGCGAGACCAGGCGCATGATCCAGCCCGACGGCGCGATGAGGAACGCGATCCCGAAGGCCGCCGCCGCGTGCGGCACCGACAGAAGCGGCGACAGCGCCCGTTCGAGCCAGCCGAAGACGCGCGTGTTCCACCAGCCCGCCGTGATCAGCGTCACGATCGCGAGCGATCCCAGCGTCGCGAGAAATCCGGTCGTCAGCGACAGCCGCGTGGCCTCGCCGATGCCCGCCCACCCGAAGAGACGTTCCCACGCGACGAGCGACGGACCGTCAAAGCCCGCCGCGGGAAGATGTCCGAAGGCCGGGAGCACCGCGCCCGCGAGCCCCGCCGCCACGGGGCCGAGCATCGCGAGCAGCGTCAGCGACGGAAGAAGCCGCAGGATGATCGGCACGACGCGCGCGCGGGCCCTGGCGTCACTGCGCGCCGTAACGCTCGATCCACTCGGCCTCGATCGCATCCGACCAGCTCGTATGCGGCTCGGGCAGGGCCTGACCCAGCGCGTCGGGCGAGAGGGTGGCGATGCCCTGGTCGAGATCCTCGAATGCCTGGCGCGTGTCTGGGCTCAGCGCGTCGAGGTCGAGCACGGTCCCGTAGCCCAGAACGTCCGGATCCTGGCCCCGAAGCTGCGCCTCGGGGGACAGGATCGTGTTGGCCACGACCATCGCGCCGGCCTTGGAGCCCGAGTTGAACGGGATCGCCAGAAAGCTCGCATTGCCGATCGTGCCGCCCGCCGGCACGAAGGTGCGGATCGTGTCCGGCAATTGCAGATTGGCGATCGCGGTGGAGGCCTCGCCGGGCGAGAGGCTCGGCGCGATGTCGATCTCCTCGTCGGTCAGAAGCTGGAACTGCGCCGGTCCGCTGTCGGGATAGGCATCGCCGCCGCGCCAGAGGTTCGGCTGCAGCGCGTCGAGATACTCCCAGAGCGGGGCTGTCACCGCCTCGAAATCGACGTCTTCCACCGGTTGCGACAGGACCGAAGGATCCTCGACCTGGCTTAGCAGCACCTGCTTGAGGAAGGTCGTTCCAAGAAAGTCGGGCGGCTGGGGATAGGTGAACCGGCCCGGATTGTCGGCCGTCCAGTCCAGCAGGGCATCCATGTCCGAGGGTGCCTCGGTATCGGCGCTGTCGTACATGAAGACGAACTGCGCCTTGGCCCAGGGGCTTTCCATGCCCTCGACCGGCGTCGCGAAATCCGTCGTGACGACCGGATCGTCGGCCACCAGATCGTAGTTCGGCAGATCGGTCGCGAAGGGCCCGAAGAGCAGGTCCGCCTCCTTCATGGCCACGAAGTTCTCGCCGTTGATCCAGATGAGATCGACGGCCCCGTCCTCGGTCTCGCCCGCCTCGCGCTCGCTCAGGACGCGGGTCACGGCATCGGCGGTGTCGGTCAGCTTGACGTGTTCGAGCGTGACGCCGTGCGCGGCGACCTGCTCGCCGATCCAGGCGATGTAGTCGTTCGTCGCCGTCGATCCGCCCCAAGCGTACCAGTAGACGGTCTGTCCGTCGGCCTCGGCCAGCACGGCCTGCCAATCCGAGGGCGCGGGTTGCGCCGCGGCCGCGAGCGGCAGGCAGAGGGAGAGAGCGATCAGGGGGGATTTCACATCGAAACCTTTCTTGTCATCAGAACGGGAATACCCGCCGCGCGGCGGCGATCCGCAGGAATGCGGTGGCAAAGCACAGACCGCCGAAGATCCACGACATGGCCGGGAACTGGGTCGGGACCAGGCAGAGAAGAACGAAAAAGACGATCGTCTCGGTTCCTTCCAGCAACCCGTTCGAGAAATAGAGCGATTTCTGTCCCTGGGCATCGGTGCTGAGCCCGTGTTTTTCGGCCAGGATCGCGAATCCCAGAAAGCTGGTGCCGTTGACGTAGAAGCTGGCAAGGAGGAAGGCGGCGGCCAGCGCGTTGGCCTCCGGCGCGTGGAGCGCGAAGGCGAGCGGGATCGACGCGTAGAATACGAAATCCGCCGTGATGTCGAGATACCCGCCGAAATCCGTCCGCCGTGTCGCGCGCGCGACCGCACCGTCGAGCCCATCGGCGAGACGCGACAGCAGGACCAGACCGAGCGCCGCGGCAAAGAGGCCCCGGGTGATGCAGAACGCGCCCGCGAGGCCGAGGACGAGACCCAGCAGGGTGATCGTGTTCGCGCCGATGCCGATCCGCGCGACCTGCCGGCCGATCCGGTTCAGCGGCGGGTCGATCCACGGCCTGATGCGAGCGTCCAGCAAATCGCGCCCTCCCTTCGGCGCGATAAAGCCGGAAGGGGCGGGCCTACGCAATCGGTTTGCCGCAAATGTGAGGTCAGGGCTATGCGCGTTTGTGCAGGCTCGTCTGCGGCGGACGGATCGTCTCCCGCGTTCCGTTGGCCATGTAGGTCCTGACCCCGGGGCCCTGCCGGATCTGCTGGAGGCGCTGGCGTGCGGCCGAGACGCCCTCGCGGGCGGCGGCGATCAGCCGCTCGTTGCGCGAGGCCGAGGTCGTCAGCCGCCGCAGCCGCGGCGCGTCGAGCCCCGATATGTCCAGCTTCTCCAGAAGCCGTTCCTTCCCGTCCGAGAGCTCCGCCGCGGCGGCGAGATCACCGCGCAGAAGATGCGCCCGCTCGCGCTCCAGAAGCTTCATCAACTTCGTCAGATGCCAATCAAGCATTTCGTTCCTCGCGTTGCACCAGGCTCTTGAACAAGGTCTCGGCCAGTCCGATACCGCCCTGTTCGACGATAAGGTCCGCATGCTCCGCCCGCATGAGCGACATGAACTGGTCCTCTCCGATACCACCGCCGAACGCGCCCTCGCGCGCCCCGAGCCCCGCCTCTTTCAGCATCTCGGTCAGGAAGGACGCCTCCAGCCGTTCGGCCGCTGCGCGCAGTTCGTCGCGGCGCTCGACGCTGAGGCCCTGCGGCCGGGCGGATGGGGCAATCGGGTCTATCATCGGCGAATCCTTTGCGTCTCGCAGTGCAGAAAACGCGGCCCCGGTAAAGAAACGGTAATCAAATTGCGGAATTCTGCGGGGCGACTCGGAGAAGGCGACCCCATGACACAGATCGGATATTCGATACCCCTGTCCGACATTCCGCATCGCGCGGCCGTGCCCGCGACGAAATCGCAGGCAGACGGCCGGTTCGCGGCGCTGGTCGAGGATCTGAACCGCGCCGAATCGAGGGAGGCTCCGGCCGGGCGGCCCGCCGAGACGGAAGCGGCCGCGCCTGATCCGGCCGAGACGAAAAAGCCCGATGCGGAACCGGATCCAGGCGCAAGGCCGGCCGATGATGCCGAGACGGGCGACGGGGCGGCCGAAGACGACGCGTCGTCCGAGACCGCTCAATCGGTCGATTCCGACGCGGCGGATCACGATTCGTCCGAATTCGAGGACGACGCGATCGCGCAAATCCTCGCCGCGCTGACGGCGGCCGACGATGTCCTGGCCGCCGCGACGGCGAATGCCCATGTCGCGGAGGGTGAACGCGCCGCCGGAGCCGAGGGTGAATTGTCCGGATTTGCCTCGCGCGCGACGGATCCGGCGAAAGGCCCGGCATCGGCGGACCAATCGGCGGAGCCGATCGCGCGTGGGTCCGATAGGGCGTCCGCATCGCCGCTGGCGATGGCCGCCGCAATGTCCGGACCGACACAGGATATCGTGGCAGGTGCTGCGCGTGCGACCGGCGAAGCCGGGCGTGGCGACGCGGCCCCGCCGCTCGCGCCGGTGTCCGAGGCTCGCGCCAGCGACATGTCGGCGCGCCCGGCATCACCCGAGGCCGGCCAGGCCGAGATCGTGGTCCGCCGCGCGCCCGAGACTGCGCAGATCGCGCAGATCGCCTCGGCCCCGAGTGCGATCGGCCCCGCGATCGCCGCGCGCCTCGCGGTTCAGGACGGCGGCGGCGCGCCCGCCTCCGGCCGCGCCGCGGGCGACACGGTCGCGATCGCGCCGGGCGATCAAGCGCCGATCGACGGATCGCAGACCCGGTTCCTCGGCGACAGGAACGTGGCCGGTGCGCCCGCGTCCGGGCAGAACGCGCCGCCGATGCCCGCTGCCGCCGCCATGCCGCAGGCCGCCGCTTCGGCACCGTTCGCCGCCACGCTCGATGCGGCCGCGACGTCCGGCGTCGATGGGCCCGCGTCGGCGGAGCCGGCCTTCGGAGGCGATGCGGGATCCTCGCGGGCGACGGGCCCCGCCGTGCAGATCGCCCCGGCCGGCATCGCGATGGAGCGCCCGACCCCGCAGATCAGCCAGATCGCCGAAGCCGTGCGCGGACGCCAGAACGGCCTCGTCGAGGTTTCGCTGTCGCCCGAAGAGCTCGGGCGCGTCAAGATCGCCCTCCACCGCACGGATTCGGGCATCCAGATCGTCGTGATGGCCGACCGCGACGACACGATGAGCCTGCTGCGGCGCAACGGCGACATGCTGGAAACCGCGTTCCGCGAGCTCGATATGGGCGAGGTCGACATCTCGTTCGGCCGGAACGATCGCGGGCAGTCGCGCGCGGTGGAGAATGCGGGCCCCGGCGAGGCCGAACCGATTGCCGGACCCGCCGCGATCGAGACCGCCACGACCGAACCGATCCGGACCCGGACGGGTCTCGATCGCCTCGACATGAAGATTTAGGAGACGGCGAGAAATGGACATTTCCCAAGCCCCCATGACGATCGCGCGCGAGAATGCCTCTCCGGCCTCGGCGGCGCAGGACAAGCCCGGCATTTCGTCGGATTTCGACACGTTTCTCAAGATGATGACGGCGCAGATCCAGAATCAGGACCCGCTCAACCCGATGAAATCCGAGGAATTCGCGGTCCAGCTTGCGACATTCTCCAATGTCGAGCAATCCGTTAAGACCAACGAGCTGCTCCAGGCGATGGTGAGCGGCAATGGCAGCGACGAGTTCACGGCGATGTCGAACTGGATCGGCCGCGAGGTCCGCGCCCCCATGGACGTGCGCTATACCGGACAGCCGATCACGCTCGACCCGCAGGCGCCGATCGCGGGGTCGCGTCACGAACTCGTCGTACGCGATGCGCAGGGCATCGAGATCGACCGCCGCCAGATCGACGCGATCGGCTCGCCGACCCAATGGGCGGGGACGCGGACACGGGGCGGCGCCGCACCGCTCGGGGTCTATTCCTTCTCGGTCGAGAGCTTCGAGGGCCAGGACCTCGTCGCCACGCAGGAGACATCGGCCTATGCGCGCGTGACCGAAGTCCGCGCGGGGGCCGACGGACCGTCGCTCGTTTTCGGGGGCGGGATCGAGATCCCGGCAATGTCGGTTTCGGCCGTGCGCGAGGCCGGCTGAGCGCGCGACCTCTAGGCACGCCGCGCCCGCCGCGATAGCCCTTGCGCGATCCGGGGCGAGCGGGGCACGGGGTGATCGAGGACCAAGCGGCGTTGAACGACTGGCTCGTGCGCGAGGGGCACCTGTCGCCGGGGGCGGCATGGAGCAGGCTCGCCGGAGGGCGCAGCAATCACGTCTGGCGCGTCTCCGGACCGGGTGCGCCATCCCGCATCGTGAAACTTCACCGCCCCGCGGGCGCCACGCCGCTCTATCCCAACGATGCCGCGGCCGAGATCGCGGCGCTGCGCCATCTTTCCGGGCGGTCCCTCGCCCCGGCGCTCCTTGCCCATGTGTCGAGCCCCTGGGGAACGGTCCTGATCCTCGAGGCCCTGCCGGGAGAGCCGGCGACGGACCCGGCCGAGGTGCTCCGGGCCCTGCGCGTCCTGCATGACATCCCCGCCCCCGAGGGTCTTCGCGCGCTGTGCCTCGACGCGGGCAGGTTCGCGCAAGAGGGGCATGACATGATGCGCGCCGCCCCCGGCGACTTGGTACGCCGTCTGGCGCGCGGTCGCCCGGCGCACCGGCCGCCGGCGCGCGCGGCCGAAAGCGTCTTTCTCCACGGCGACCCCGTTCCGGCCAATGCGCTCGTCCATGCGGGGTGCGTGTCATTCGTCGACTGGCAATGCCCCGCCCATGGCGATCCGGTCTTCGACATCGCCTGCGCCCTCTCGCCCTCCATGCGCCTGAGTTGCGGTGCACCGCCGCTGGACGAGGCGCATCTCGCAGACGCGCTGGCCGCCTACGGACGTCCCGGGATCGCGGAGGCCTATCGGCTGTGGCGCCCGTGGCTCACATGGCGTTTCGCGTGCTATGCCGCGTGGCGGATCGCCGACGGATCCGGCGATTACGCGGCCGGGCTCGCGGCGGAGCTGTCGCTGCTAGAGGATCTCGGCCAGTAGCACGAGGAAGGCGACGACGAAGGCGCCGACCCCGGAGCCGAGCAGGATCCACGGCCATTTCTTGGGCTGGTAGACGGTGCTGGGCTGCGATTGCGCCATCAGCATCGTCTCGGCCATCGCCGGAAGCTTCGGGCCGAACCGGGACAGGATGATCGCCGTGCGGCTCAGATCGCGCAGCATGGCCTTCGGCCCCACATTGTCGCGGATGTAATCCTCGACGATCGGCTGCGCGACTTCCCAGATGTTGATCTGCGGGTTGAGGGACCGCGAGACGCCCTCCACGACGACCATGGTGCGCTGCAGCAGGATGAGCTCGGTCCGCGTTTCCATCCCGAATCGCTCGGTCACTTCGAAGAGATAGCTCAGCAGCCGCCCCATCGAGATGCGCGAGGCGTCCATGCCGAAGATCGGCTCGCCCACGGAGCGCAGCGCCCGGGCGAAATCGTCGACATCGCGGTCCGCGGGCACGTAGCCCGCCTCGAAATGCACTTCGGCGACGCGACGGTAATCCTTGCGGATGAAGCCGTAGAGGATCTCGGCATAGACCCTGCGGGTATATTCGTCGAGCCGCCCCATGATGCCGAAATCGAGCGCGATGATATCGCCGTTGGCGCCGATCTTGAGGTTGCCCTGATGCATGTCAGCGTGGAAGAACCCGTCGCGCAGCGCGTGCTTGAGAAAGAGCTGCAGCACCCGTTCGCCCAGCACCCGCCGGTCGTGGCCCGCCGCCTCGATCGCGGCGATGTCGTTGGCCGATATCCCCTCCACCCATCCGAGGGTCATGACGCGGCGCGACGAGGCGCCCCATTCGATCCGCGGGACGCGGAATCCCTCGTCAGTCGCGGTATTGGCCGCGAATTCGGCCGCCGAGGAGCTTTCCATCCGCAGATCGAGCTCGCCGCGCACGACGCCCGCGAAATGTTCGATGACGTCCATCGGTTTCAGGCGGCGTGCCTGCGGCGCCAGAAGATCGACCACCCGTGCGGCGAGGTAGAAGGCTTCGACATCCTTGCGGAAAGCGCGCTCGATCCCGGGGCGCAGGACCTTGACCGCGACATCCTCGCCGGTGCCGCGCAGCGTCGCCTTGTGGACCTGCGCGATCGAGGCGGCGGCGACGGGTTCGGAGAAGTCGGAGAACAGGATGTCGGGGTCGACCTCGAGCTCGGCCGCGATGGTTTGCAACGCTTCCTCGCGACTGAAGGGCGGCAGTTTGTCCTGAAGCACGCGCAGCTGGCCCGCGACTTCGTCGCCGACCACATCCGGACGCGTCGAAAGGACCTGGCCGAACTTGATATAGGCGGGCCCCAGCGCGGTCAGCGCGCGCGTTGCCGGCGGCTGCCGTTCGTCGCCGCTATGGCCGAGCCATTTGAAGGGCCAGCCGAGCACCCGCGCCGTCAGCCTCAGCGAGGCCGGCGCCTGGAACGCGTCGAGCACCACGGTCATTGCCCCGGTCCGCTCCAATGTCGCGCCGGTGCGGACGAGCCGCCAGATGTTGTGCGGTCCGCGCAAATCAGATCTTCCAGCCGGAATGAAGTGCCGCGATGCCCATCGACAGGTTTCGGTACCGGACCTGATCGAAACCGGCGCCGCGGATCATCCCGGCGAAGGTTTCCTGATCCGGAAAGCGGCGGATCGATTCCACGAGGTACTGATAGCTGTCGCGGTCGCCCGCGATCATCTGGCCCATGCGCGGAATGACGTTGAACGAATAGAGATCGTAGGCCCGCTGCATCATGTCGTTGGGAATCTGCGAGAATTCCAGCACCATCAGCCGCCCGCCGGGCCTGAGCACGCGGTAGGCCTCCGACAGGGCATCGGCGATCCGCGTGACGTTGCGGATGCCGAAACTGATCGTGTAGGTGTCGAACGATCGATCCGCGAAGGGCAGCGCCATCGCGTCGCCGACGATCCAGTCGAGCCGTCCGCCCATCCGCTCGGCCTCGGCCCGCTTGCGGCCCTCGATCAGCATGGGCTCGGTCAGGTCGAGCACCACGGCCGAGGCCTGCGGCGCGCGCGACAGGAACCGGAACGCGACATCGCCGGTCCCGCCCGCCACGTCGAGAAGGCGCTGGCCCGGACGCGGCGCGAGCCAGTCCATCATCGCATCCTTCCAGAGGCGGTGGATGCCCATCGACATCACGTCGTTCATCACGTCGTAGCGCGAGGCCACCGACGAGAACACCCCGTGGACCCGGCCGGCCTTTTCCGTTTCGCGCACCGTCTGATAGCCGAAATGCGTGGTCGTGTCGCCGGGCTCGTCCATGGGCTTGGTCCTTCCTGTCGCGCGTCTTGTCATATAGCGCCGGTGCCTCGATATAACGAGCGCCCGGCCAGAGAAAGCAATCATGCCCGAATTGCCCGAAGTTGAGACAGTCCGCCGCGGACTGGAACCCGCGATGGCGGGCCGGGTGATCGTGCGGGCCGAGATCCGCCGTCCCGACCTGCGCTGGCCGTTCCCCCCGGACATGGGGGCCCGCCTTGCCGGCGCGCGGATCGAGACGCTGGGTCGCCGCTCGAAATACCTCCTGCTGCATCTCGACCGGGGCGAGACGCTGATCGTGCATCTCGGCATGTCCGGTCGCATGACCGTCGAGGAGACGCAACTGGGCGTCTTCCACCACGAGACGGCGCCGCTTGCCAGGCACGACCACGTCGTCTTCCACATGGAGACGGGCGCGCGGATCGTGTTCAACGACCCGCGGCGGTTCGGGGCGATGGACCTCGTCGCGACGGAGCGGCTCGACGCGCACTGGCTGCTGGCGCGCCTCGGACCCGAGCCCCTGGGCAACGGCTTCGACGAGGATCACCTCGTCGCAGCGTTTCGCGCGCGAAACATTTCGGTCAAATCGGCGCTGCTCGACCAGAGAATCGTCGCGGGGCTCGGCAATATCTATGTCTGCGAAGCGCTGCACCGCGCGGGAATTTCGCCCCGGCGCAAGGCGGGGCGCATCGCGTCCGAGCGGGTGCGGCGCCTCGTTCCGGTAATCCAAGACGTCCTGCACGACGCCATCGCGGCGGGTGGTTCGTCCCTGCGCGATTACCGGCAAGCCGATGGGGCGCTGGGATATTTCCAGCACGGCTTCCGCGTCTACGACCGCGAGGGCGCGCCTTGTCCGACCGAGGGATGCGGGGGAATCGTGCGGCGTTTCGCGCAATCGGGGCGGTCGACCTTTCATTGCGCGGCCTGCCAAAGATAGCTTGAAAGGTGCTGTGCGGCTGGTAAGGCTTCGGCTCTGACGCAACAGCGAAAGCATTCTCAAATGGCCTTCAAGAGCATCATCGTCGAGATCGACGACCACGTGGCGCTGATCCGCCTGAACAGACCGGACGCGATGAATGCGTTGAACGCGACCCTGCTCGGCGAACTCGGACAGGCGCTGGGCGAGGCGGAGGCCAACGAGAAGGTCCGCTGCGTCGTCATCACCGGATCGGAGAAGGCCTTCGCCGCCGGGGCCGACATCAAGGAGATGTCGGAGAAGAGCTTCGTCGACGTCTTCGGCTCGGACCTCTTCGGGCCCGAAATCGCCAGGATCAAGAATTGCCGCAAGCCGATCATCGCGGCCGTCGCGGGATACGCGCTGGGCGGCGGGTGCGAACTCGCCATGATGTGCGACTTCATCATCGCGGCCGACACCGCCAAGTTCGGCCAGCCCGAGATCAACCTCGGCATCGTCGCGGGGATCGGCGGGACGCAGCGGCTCACGCGGTTCGTCGGCAAGTCCAAGGCGATGGAGATGAACCTGACCGGCCGGTTCATGGATGCCGAGGAGGCCGAGCGGTCGGGCCTGGTGAGCCGCGTGGTGCCCGCCAAGAAGCTCATGGACGAAGCGATGGCCGCGGCCCAGAAGATCACCGAGAAATCGATGATCGCCACGATGGCGGTCAAGGAATCGGTCAACCGCAGCTATGAGACGACGCTGGAGGAGGGCCTCCTGCACGAGCGGCGGCTCTTCCAGGCGCTCTTCGCGACGGAAGACCAGAGCGAGGGCATGCAGGCCTTTCTCGACAAGCGCGAGGCGCAGTTTCGCGACCGCTAGGCGCGGCCGGCCCTTTACGACGCCGCCTCGATGCCTTAAGGGGCATCGCTACATGCGTGTGAGACCCGCTCTAGGTCGGATTGCCCGGTAGCTTCAAACCCGGGTTCGGGTCGTTGCGCGCGCCAACATTGCTTACGACCCGAAGGACACATCCATGGCCAATACGATCCAATCCAAGAAGCGCGCGCGCCAGAACCAGACCCGCTACGAGATCAACAAGGCACGCCGGTCGCGCATCCGCACGTTCCTGCGTCGCGTCGAGGAGGCGATCGCCTCCGGCGACAAGGATGCGGCCACGACGGCCCTGCGCCAGGCCCAGCCCGAGCTGATGCGCGGCGTCACCAAGGGGGTCTATCACCAGAACACCGCGTCGCGCAAAATGTCGCGGTTGTCGTCCCGCGTTAAGGCGCTCGGCTGATCCCGAACGCTCGCTTTGAGGGCATTTCGAAAGGGGCACGCTTCGGCGTGCCTTTTTTGTTCTTGGCGTCAAATATGCGCGAGATCCCTGCTCAAGATTCGCTCTCAGGTAGAATTTACGCCGTTTCAAAGGGGTAAAGGATTCGGGATCGACTATCTGTGAGTCAATCCCGATTGATCAGTTGCGGGGGCCTGAAGCACCTTGCTACCTTGACCATGCGATTCACGATCTGGGGGGGCATGGGGTGGCGAAAGCCGTCCGGAGCAAGGAACAAGAGCGATAAACTCCACTCCGGAAAACCTTCTGTCGCAGGCGTGACCGGAACCGTCTCGGTTTCGGTTCTCGCCAGTCGACAGGCATGTCCAAGACATTTAGCGCCGGTTCACCGATGCCCGACGTCTCCGTTCGGGGCAGGTGTCCTATTGCGCAATCGATGCCCGAGGGTGTCCTCGACCGATCCACCGGATTCGGTTGCAGGGTATCCTGTGCCCGTCCGGATCACGATCGCGCATATGGGCGCCCCTCCGCTGGAGGGGCAGTGAGATAGGACAGGGTACTTGAAAATGACGCGCGAAACGTGGGGCAAGGTTCGGGAGCAGTTGCGGGCCAGTGTCGGACAGAACAACTTTTCGGCCTGGATCGAGCCCCTGGAATTTTCCGATCTCTCCGACGGCGTGCTGACGTTCCTGGTGCCGTCCGTGTTCATGGGCAACTGGGTCGACCGCTACTTTCGCGAGTCGATCCTGACCGAAGTGAATGCCGGCGGCGAATCCGTCCGGCGCCTCGCGTTCCGGGTGCGCGACAGCGCCAACGACGCGCATGATCCGCAGCCCGCACGGGAGGCGGCGCCCGAGCCCGCGCCGCGCGAGGCGGCCGTCTCGCTGCCGAGCTTCGCCCAGACCGGCGCCAAGCTCGACGAGAAGTTCACCTTCTCGAGCTTCGTGGTCGGCAAGCCGAACGAGCTCGCCCATGCCGCCGCGCGGCGCGTGGCCGAAGGGGGGGCCGTCTCGTTCAACCCGCTCTTCCTCTATGGCGGGGTGGGCCTCGGCAAGACGCACCTGATGCACGCGATCGCCTGGGAGTTGAAGGAGCGCAGCCCCGAGAAGCGCGTCCTCTATCTCTCGGCCGAGAAGTTCATGTACCGCTTCGTGCAGGCCCTGCGCGATCGCGACATGATGGGCTTCAAGGAACTCTTCCGCTCGGTCGACGTGCTGATCGTCGACGACATCCAGTTCATCGCTGGCAAGGACAGCACGCAGGAGGAATTCTTCCACACGTTCAACGCGCTGGTCGATCTGCGCAAGCAGGTGATCCTGTCGGCCGATTGCGCGCCCGGCGACATCGAGGGGATGGAGCACCGCATCGTCAGCCGCCTGCAATCGGGGCTGGTGGTGGATTTGCATCCGACCTCCTACGAGCTGCGGCTCGGCATCCTGCAATCCAAATGCCAGTATTTCGCGCAGCAATTCTCGGGCGTGGTGATCGGCGACGGCGTGCTGGAGCTTCTGGCGCATCGCATCACCGGCAATGTCCGCGTGCTCGAAGGGGCGCTGACGCGGCTCTTCGCGCACGGATCGTTCATGCATCGCGAGATCGACGTGGATCTCGCGCAGGAATGCCTGCGCGACCTTCTGCGGGCCAGCGACACGCGCATCACCGTGGACGAGATCCAGCGCAAGGTGGCCGATCACTTCAACATCAAGCTGTCGGACCTGCTGGGCCCCAAGCGCAACCGAATCTATGCGCGGCCGCGTCAGATCGCGATGTACCTGTCTAAGAACATGACCGACCGGTCGCTGCCCGACATCGCGCGGCGGTTCGGCGGGCGCGACCACACCACGATCATGCACGGCATCCGCAAGATCGACCAGCTTCGCGTCGACGACCGCCAGATCGAGGAGGACATCTCGATGCTTCGCCGCGCGCTGGGCGGGCACGAGGCGCCGGCTTGACCTAATCGCAACATGACTGCATTTCGCGGATGATGCCAGTTGCATCGCCGGCGGAACCGGATAGCGTTGCCGCCCCGAGATATGTTGGAGTGTGACATGAAAATCAGCATCGAGCGTGGCGCGCTTCTCAGGGCCGTGGCCCGGGCGCAATCGGTGGTCGAGCGTCGCAACACCATCCCGATCCTGGCGAACGTCCTGATCGAGGCCGAGGGCGACGAGGCCATGTTCCGGGCGACGGACCTCGATATCGAGGTGGTCGACCGCGCGCCGGCCAAGGTGGAGCGCGCGGGTGCGACCACCGTCAATGCCGTCACCTTCCACGAGATCGTGCGCAAGCTGCCCGACGGCGCACTGGTCAGCCTTACCGACGACGGCGCCTCGGGGCGGCTCAGCGTCGAGGCCGGACGGTCGCATTTCGCGCTCGCGACGCTGCCGCGCCAGGATTTCCCGGTCATGGCCACGAGCGAATACGCGGCCGAGTTCAGCGCGTCCGCGCCGGTATTGCGCCGGCTCTTCGACAAGTCGAAATTCGCGATCTCGACCGAGGAGACGCGCTATTACCTCAACGGGGTCTACATGCACGTGGCCGAGGGCGAGGAGGGCCAGGTTCTGCGCTGCGTGGCGACGGACGGGCACCGTCTTGCCCGGATCGACACGGACCTGCCGGCGCAGGCCGAGGGCATGCCCGGCGTCATCGTGCCCCGCAAGGCGGTGGGCGAGCTGCGCAAGCTGCTCGACGACGACGAGACGGAGATCGCCGTGTCGGTCTCCGAGACGAAGATCCGCTTCGCGACGCCCGAGATCACGTTGACCTCGAAGGTCATCGACGGGACGTTTCCAGATTACACCCGCGTCATCCCGCAGGGAAATACCCGCAAGCTCGAGGTCGACGCCGCCGATTTCGCGCGGGCCGTCGACCGGGTCGCGACGGTCAGTTCGGAACGCTCGCGCGCGGTGAAGATGCAGATCGAGGACGACAAGCTGGTCCTGTCGGTCAACGCGCCCGATGCCGGCAACGCCGAGGAGGAACTCGTCGTGGCCTATTCGGACGAGCCCCTGGAGATCGGCTTCAACGCGAAATACCTGCTGGAGATCGCGAACCAGGTGGACCGGGAGAACGCGGTCTTTCTGTTCAACTCCTCCAGCGACCCGACGCTGATGCGCGAAGGCGGCGATATGTCCGCAGTCTATGTGGTCATGCCGATGCGGGTATGAAGCGGAGCGCTCCGGGGGGCCAGCCCCCGCCTCGCTACGCTCGGCCCCCCCGGAGTATTTCTTGATAGATGAAGGGGAAAGGTCGCGCGGATGTATCTGACGCGCCTCGAACTTTCGCATTTCCGGTCGCACCGGCAGGCGGCGCTGGCGCTCGACGGGCGTCCCGTGGCGGTGTTCGGGCCGAACGGGGCGGGCAAGACCAACCTCATCGAGGCGGTGTCGATGCTCTCGCCTGGTCGCGGGCTGCGTCGTGCGACCGTGGACGAGATGATGCGCCGCCCGCAATCGCTGGGGTGGCGGGTCGGTGCCGAGCTCGTCTCGGAGGGCGAGACGCACGAGATCGATATCCGGGCCGAGGGCGGCCAGGGCAGGGCGGTCCGGATCGACGGCAAGGCCCAGCCGCAGATCGTGCTCGGCCGCCATCTGCCGATGCTGTGGCTGGTGCCGTCGATGGACCGCCTCTGGATCGAGGGGGCGGAGGGGCGCCGCAGGTTCCTCGACCGCATGACGATGAGCTTCCTGCCGGGCCATGGCGAGGCCGTGATGGCCTACGAGAAGGCCATGCGCGAGCGCAACAGGCTGCTCAGGGATCAGATCCGCGACGCCGCGTGGTACGGCGCCCTCGAGGCGCGCATGGCGAGCGCGGGCGCGGAGATCGTCGCGGGACGCGCGGCCGCGCTGGCGCGGGTTCAGGCCGCTCAGGAAGGGGCGGCGACGGCGTTCCCGATCTCGGATCTCCGCATCGCGGACCCGCCCGACGAGCCGGACTTCTCCGACACGGCGCTCGCCCGCGGACGCGCGCGCGACATGGCGGCGGGGCGCACGCTCGTGGGGCCGCACCGGGCGGATCTCGCCGCGACCTATCGCGACAAGAATGTGCCCGCGGCGCAATGCTCGACCGGCGAGCAGAAGGCGCTGCTGATCTCGCTGATCCTCGCCAATGCGCGGGCCCTGGAGGTCGCGGAGGGCCGCGTGCCTGTCGTTCTGCTCGACGAGGTCGCCGCGCATCTCGATGCGGGACGGCGGGCCGCGCTCTATGACGAGATCTGCGCGCTCGGGGTGCAGGCCTGGATGACCGGCACCGGGGCCGAGCTTTTCGCGCCGATGGGAGACAGGGCGCAGCGTTTCGAGGTGCTCGAGGAGGACGGCGAGAGCCGCGTGGTGCCCCACTGAGGCGCAGGCTTCGCGCCGCCCCTCGCAATCGTGGCGTCGCGACACCAAATATTGTGCGTATCGCGTGACATTGCCGTGAAAAAACACTAGGACATGTCAGCGTAGGAAAAGCAGGCAGACATGACCGAACAAACGCTTCAACCCGAAGATTACGGCGCGGATTCCATCAAGGTTCTCAGGGGCCTCGATGCCGTGCGCAAGCGTCCGGGCATGTATATCGGCGACACCGATGACGGGTCCGGCCTGCACCACATGGTCTACGAGGTTGTGGATAACGGCATCGACGAGGCGCTGGCGGGCCATGCCGATGCCGTGACCGTGACGCTGCATGCCGACAACAGCGTCTCGGTCAGCGATAACGGCCGGGGCATTCCCGTGGGCATCCACGAGGAGGAGGGCGTCAGCGCCGCCGAGGTCATCATGACCCAGCTCCATGCGGGCGGCAAGTTCGACCAGAATTCCTACAAGGTCTCGGGCGGACTGCACGGCGTGGGCGTCAGCGTCGTCAATGCGCTGAGCGACTGGCTGGAGCTTCGGATCTGGCGCGACGGCTCGGAGCATGTCGCGCGGTTCGAGCGCGGCGAGACGGCCCGGCATCTCGAGGTCGTGGGCGAGGCCGAAGGCCGCAAGGGCACCGAGGTGCGGTTCCTGGCCTCGACCGACACGTTCAGCAATCTAGACTACAGCTTCGAGACGCTGGAACGTCGCCTGCGCGAGCTTGCCTTCCTCAATTCCGGCGTCCGGATCATCCTGCGCGACGAACGTCCGTCCGAGCCGCGCGAGACCGTACTCTTCTACGAAGGCGGCGTGCGGGAATTCGTGAAGTACCTCGACCGCTCGAAATCGCCCGTCCTGTCGGAGCCGATCTTCATCGCGGGCGAGCGCGACGGCATCAATGTCGAGGTCGCGATGTGGTGGAACGACAGCTACAACGAGATGGTCCTGCCCTTCACCAACAACATCCCGCAGCGCGACGGGGGCACCCATCTGGCCGGCTTCCGCGGCGCGCTGACGCGGACCATCAACCTCTACGCGGGCTCCAGCGGCATCGCCCGCAAGGAGAAGATCAACTTCACCGGCGACGACGCCCGCGAGGGCCTGACCTGCGTGCTGTCGGTCAAGGTGCCCGATCCGAAGTTCTCGTCCCAGACCAAGGACAAGCTGGTCAGTTCCGAGGTCCGTCCGGCGGTCGAGGGCCTGTTGAACGAGAAGCTCGCCGAGTGGTTCGAGGAAAATCCCGCCGATGCGCGCCAGATCGTCACCAAGATCGTCGAGGCCGCGCTCGCCCGCGAAGCGGCCCGCAAGGCGCGCGATCTGACGCGCAAGAAATCCACCTTCGACGTCGCGAACCTGCCCGGCAAGCTGGCCGATTGCCAGACAAAGGATCCGGCCCAGCGCGAGGTCTTCATCGTCGAGGGCGACAGTGCCGGCGGATCGGCAAAGCAGGGGCGCGCGCGGTTCAACCAGGCGGTCCTGCCCATCCGCGGCAAGATCCTCAACGTGGAACGCGCGCGCTTCGACCGGATGCTGGGCTCCAACGAGATCGGAACGCTCATCACCGCCTTCGGCACCGGCATCGGGCGCGACGAGTTCGACATCGCGAAGCTGCGCTACCACAAGATCATCATCATGACGGATGCTGACGTGGACGGCGCGCATATCCGCACGCTGCTGCTCACGTTCTTCTTCCGGCAGATGCCCGAGATCATCGAGGGCGGCTATCTCTACATCGCGCAGCCGCCGCTCTACAAAGTGATGCGGGGCAAGTCCGAAGTCTATCTCAAGGACGAGATGGGCCTCGAGGATTACCTCATCCAGCAGGGCGTCGAAGGCGCGGTGCTGCGCCTCAAGGATGGCAGCGAGATCGCCGGGAACGACCTTCTGCGCGTCGTCGAGGAAGCGCGCCAGGTGCGCCGCATCCTTCAGACATTTCCGAACCACTACCCGGTCAAGATTCTCGAGCAGGCGGCGATCGCCGGGGCCTTCGATCCGGGCGTGCAGGACAATCTGCAAGCCGCCGCGGATGCTGTGGCCCAGCGCCTCGATCAGGTCGCCCTGGAATACGAGACGGGGTGGCAGGGGCGCATCACCCAGGATCACGGGGTCCGGCTCGCGCGGATCCTGCGCGGCGTCGAGGAGATCCGCACGCTCGACGGGGCCGTTCTGCGCAGTTCCGAAGGCCGTCGCCTGGGCGAACAGAGCGCCGCACTCAGGGGCGTCTACAACGATCCCGCACAGCTTGTGCGCAAGGAGCGCGGGATCGTCATCCACGGCCCGCTCGATCTTCTCGATGCGATCACCGACGAGGGCGAGCGCGGCCTCACGCTGCAGCGCTACAAGGGCCTGGGCGAGATGAACCCCGACCAGCTCTGGGAGACGACGCTGGACCCCGAGGCCCGCACCCTCCTCCAAGTGCGGATCGAGGACGTGGCCGAAGCCGACGATATCTTCACCAAGCTCATGGGCGACGTCGTCGAGCCCCGGCGCGATTTCATCCGTTCCAACGCTCTTTCGGTGGAGAATCTCGACACCTGACGCCGTGTAGGCGCGCGGATAGTTTTTCGCCGCGCGCATTGTTTTTCGTATCGTGGGCACCCGCCACTAACAAGAATAGTTTATTTTCAGATATTTAGATCCTAGGTTGCGAGAGTAGCTCCGCGGACCTCGTTATTGTTTTCTCCGCAATAGAGCCTCGACCGCACATCGCTGTCGACCGATGTCGTGCATCGGCAAGCCCACTGCCCATCAGTGATCCTATGGACGAAGTTTGGGCGGGGTCGTTCGCTGCACCTGCTCGACGCTCTCTCAGCTCCGTTGTCACAAGTGAGGGTTGCCGAACCGACCCAAGTCAATATTTGAGAACGCCTCGACAGCTTCTTTAAGGTTCTTCCCCGCGCGCACCCCTTCCTTGAGCTTTTCGAGCGTCTCGCCGCTTTCCGATGCAGCCACATGCGGGCGCACCTCCTCGAACGCGCGATGGGTCGCGCTCCGAGGTAAACCTCCCACCGACATCGAAAATGCTGCCATCTCTGCATCTCGAAGCCCTCGTCGAACGCAGGCATGAGCGAGGAGGAGGGGGCCAGCATCTTCAACCGTATTCGGCTCAGATCCTCCTAGCGTGAATAGCTGCATCATACGAGAAGGCAAACCCATTACGTGCGCTAGGTCGGGGATCATGCGAATGACAAACTTGCGTGCGTCAGGCGAGAACTCCGCCGAAGCCGGCGATATTGTCTGCTGGATTTCTTTCAGTGGCGCGCCGTCCATCCATTGTCGCAGAGTCGCCTCACCTTTGGGGACCGCGTACCTCGCTTTCTCTTCATCCGATGCCAGGTCGCCATAGGTCTTCCTAAAGAGATCTGCGAAGGTTAAGGGCATAATCATTCGGAAAGGCGGCCCGCAGATCCCGGGCCGTCTGATCGACCAGCGCATGGGTCGGCGCGAGGAAAACCACCTTCAGGTTTCGCAGGAGAGCTACGTGGATCTTCAGTTGAGAGGTGATCGATTTACCTGCGCCTGTCGGAAAGCCAACAGCACAGGATGTACCCGGTTCGAGATAGCCTGCCCTGATTGCGGCAAGATGGTTAGTCAAGAGGTATGGCCTCTTCTTCGCGATTCGTGCCATCGAATGATGCCAGCGTTCCGCAGGCACACCGTCCGGCGGGTTGATATTGATCACTGTCGCCTCGAGAAGTGCCGAAGTAACCGTTTCGAGAAGCCGCGCCAGGTGGAACGGACCTGGAAACGAGGCGATCGGCATCGGCGGCGAGCCTTCGATCGCAATGGCATCGTCTGGTTTCGCTGACCTGGCGACGCCACGAAAGATCGCGGCAGGTCGGTACCTATCCGCGTCCGGAATGCCTCCCAAAACAGCCGCGAGGGCACGGACGCCTTTGAGAAGTCGATGGTACAACGCATTCGCGGCTCGCATGACGGGTTGGAAAGATCAGTGCATAGCTCACTGGTGCGACCTTGGTCGCATTGAGCACGAAACCTGAGCTGCTCCCGGAAAATCGGACAGTGACGGAAGCTACGGTCTGACGTCTGCTGGTCTCCAAGAACAAGGAGATCA